>NZ_JAGIBG010000036.1:51804-106314 GCF_017744435.1 Pseudomonas sp. | reverse complement strand
TTATCACAAAGGCGGGGCGGTGGGGAGATCTGTACAGGCGTTGCGCGGTCTATGTGGGAGCGGCCTTGTGTCGCGAAAGGGCCGCGCAGCGGCCCCCGGGATTCCAGCAAGGAAGCAAGAGTCGCCGGGGCTGCTGCGCAGCCCTTTCGCGACACAAGGCCGCTCCCACATAGACCGCGCAACGCCTGTACAGATCTCCCCACCGCCCCGCCTTTGTGATAACATCCGGCAGTTTCCAAGACCGCCCACGAAGGCGGCCTTCATTGCGCAGATCCATGCAACAACTCATTGATTTGTCGTAAGTCGTCGCACCCCTATGCGCTGCGGCGGCGAGCTTCGTTCGGCCCTTGATGGAGCTGCGAAGTTTCACCAGAAAAAGGAATCAGGCTTCTCATGGGCGAACTGGCCAAAGAAATCCTCCCGGTCAATATCGAAGACGAACTGAGACAGTCTTACCTCGACTACGCGATGAGCGTGATTGTCGGGCGAGCGCTGCCCGATGCGCGTGATGGCTTGAAGCCCGTGCATCGTCGCGTTCTCTATGCGATGAGCGAACTGGGCAACGACTGGAACAAGCCGTACAAGAAATCCGCCCGTGTGGTCGGTGACGTGATCGGTAAGTACCACCCGCACGGCGACACTGCGGTCTACGACACCATCGTGCGTATGGCCCAGCCATTCTCGCTGCGTTACCTGCTGGTCGACGGCCAGGGCAACTTCGGTTCGGTCGACGGCGACAATGCCGCAGCCATGCGATACACCGAAGTGCGCATGACCAAGCTGGCCCACGAGCTGCTGTCCGACCTGCACAAAGAGACGGTCGACTGGGTGCCCAACTACGATGGCACCGAGCAGATCCCGGCGGTCATGCCGACGCGCATCCCCAACCTGCTGGTCAACGGTTCCAGCGGTATCGCAGTGGGCATGGCGACCAACATCCCGCCGCACAACCTCGGTGAAGTGATCGACGGTTGCCTGGCGCTGATCGACAACCCTGAAGTCACCATCGATGAACTGATGCAGTTCATCCCGGGCCCGGACTTCCCGACTGCCGGCATCATCAACGGCCGCCAGGGCATCATCGAGGCCTACCGTACCGGCCGTGGCCGCATCTACATGCGCGCCCGCTCCGAGATCGAGGACATCGACAAGGTCGGTGGCCGCCAGCAGATCGTCGTCACCGAGCTGCCGTACCAGCTGAACAAGGCCCGCCTGATCGAGAAGATCGCCGAGCTGGTCAAAGAGAAGAAGATCGAAGGCATCACCGAGCTGCGCGACGAGTCCGACAAGGACGGCATGCGCATCGTCATCGAGCTGCGCCGCGGCGAGGTGCCGGAGGTGGTGCTCAACAACCTCTATCAGCAGACCCAGTTGCAAAGCGTGTTCGGCATCAACGTGGTCGCCCTGGTCGACGGTCGCCCGCGCCTGCTCAACCTCAAGGACCTGCTCGAAGCGTTCGTCCGTCACCGCCGCGAAGTGGTGACCCGCCGTACCGTGTTCGAGCTGCGCAAGGCTCGCGAGCGTGGCCACATCCTTGAAGGCCAGGCGGTCGCGCTGTCCAACATCGACCCGGTCATCGCCCTGATCAAGGCCTCGCCGACGCCGTCCGAAGCCAAGGAAGCCCTGGTTTCCACGCCGTGGGAATCCAGTGCCGTGCAGGTCATGGTCGAGCGCGCTGGCGCCGACTCCTGCCGCCCTGAAGACCTGCCGGAGCAGTACGGCCTGCGTGAAGGCAAGTATTACCTGTCGCCGGAACAGGCCCAGGCCATTCTCGACCTGCGCCTGCACCGCCTGACCGGCCTGGAGCACGAAAAGCTGCTGGCCGAGTACCAGGAAATTCTCGAGCAGATCGGCGAGCTGATCCGCATCCTCAGCAGCGCCCAGCGCCTGATGGAAGTGATCCGCGAAGAGCTCGAAGCGATCCGTGCCGAATACGGCGATGCCCGTCGCACCGAAATCCTCGATGCCCGTCACGACCTCAACTACGGCGACATGATCCCGGAAGAAGAGCGCGTGGTGACCATCTCCCACGGCGGCTATGCCAAGACCCAGCCGCTGTCCGCCTACCAGGCCCAGCGCCGCGGCGGCAAGGGCAAGTCGGCCACCGGCGTGAAGGACGAGGACTACATCGAGCACCTGCTGGTCGCCAACAGCCACGCCACCCTGTTGCTGTTCTCCAGCAAGGGCAAGGTGTACTGGCTGAAGACCTACGACATCCCTGAAGCGTCGCGCGCCGCCCGTGGTCGCCCGCTGGTCAACCTGCTGCCGCTGGAAGAAGGTGAACGCATCACCGCCATGCTGCAGATCGACCTCGAGGCCCTGCAGCAGAACGCCGACCCTGAAGAAGAGCTGGAAGACGGTGACGACGGTGTCATCGAGGGCGAAATCGTCGAGGCGGAAGAAATCGACGAGGAAGACGGCGACACCCCTGAATGGGTGGCCGAGCCGACTGGCGCCTACATCTTCATGGCCACTGCCTCCGGTACCGTCAAGAAGACCCCGCTGGCACAGTTCGCCCGCCCACGCTCCAGCGGCCTGATCGCCCTGAAGCTGAAGGAAGGCGACACCCTGATCGCTGCGGCAATCACCGACGGCGCCAAGGAAGTCATGATGTTCTCCGACGCCGGCAAGGTGATCCGCTTCGCCGAGAGCGTGGTTCGCGAAATGGGCCGTACCGCCCGTGGCGTACGTGGCATGAAGCTGGGCAAGGGCCAGCGGATCATTTCGATGCTGATCCCGGAATCCGGTGCGCAGATCCTCACCGCTTCCGAGCGTGGCTTCGGCAAGCGCACCCCGCTGTCCAAGTTCCCGCGTCGCGGGCGTGGCGGCCAGGGCGTGATCGCCATGGGTACCAAGGGGCGCAACGGTCTGCTGATCGGCGCCATCCAGGTGCAGGAAGGCGAGGAGATCATGCTGATTTCCGACCAGGGCACCCTGGTGCGCACGCGGGTCGGTGAAGTGTCGAGCCTGGGTCGTAACACCCAGGGCGTGACCCTGATCAAGCTGGCCACCGACGAAACGCTGGTGGGCCTGGAGCGTATCCAGGAGCCATCCGAGGACGAACTCGATGATGTGATCGAGACGGACGAGGAAGGCGTCGAGGCCGATGCGCCGGACGATGAAGCTGCAGGCGCTGAAGAGGCACCGCAGGAATAAGCAAGCGTAAACCCGAGCGGGGCGACCAAGGTCGCCCCGTTTGACTGATAAGAGCAGAGCGAGAGTGGATGTGAGCAAACGAGCCTTTAACTTCTGCGCAGGCCCTGCCGCGCTTCCTGACGCTGTATTGCAGCGTGCCCAGGCCGAGATGCTGGACTGGAACGGCAAGGGCTTGTCGGTGATGGAGATGAGCCATCGCAGCGATGACTACGTGGCCATCGCCGAAAAGGCCGAGCAGGACCTGCGTGACCTGCTGTCCGTCCCCTCCAACTACAAGGTCCTGTTCCTGCAGGGCGGTGCCAGCCAGCAGTTCGCCGAAATTCCGCTGAACCTGCTGCCGGAAAACGGCACTGCCGACTACGTCGAAACCGGTATCTGGTCGAAAAAGGCCATTGAGGAAGCGCGTCGCTTCGGCACCGTCAACGTCGCCGCCAGCGCCAAGCCCTACGATTACCTGGCCATCCCTGGCCAGAACGAGTGGAAGCTGACCAAGAACGCTGCCTACGTCCACTATGCGTCCAACGAGACCATCGGTGGTCTGCAGTTCGACTGGGTTCCCGAAACCGGTGACGTCCCGCTGGTGGTCGACATGTCTTCCGACATTCTCTCGCGCCCGATCGACGTCTCGCAGTACGGCATGATCTACGCCGGTGCGCAGAAGAACATCGGCCCGAGCGGCCTGGTGGTGGTTATCGTTCGTGAAGACCTGATCGGCCGCGCCCGCAGCAGCTGCCCGACCATGCTCGACTACAAGGTCGCGGCTGACAACGGCTCGATGTACAACACCCCGGCCACCTACTCCTGGTACCTCTCGGGCCTGGTGTTCGAGTGGCTCAAGGAGCAGGGTGGCGTCGAGGCCATGGAGCAGCGCAACCGCGCCAAGAAGGACCGCCTGTACGGTTTCATCGACGCCAGCGAGTTCTACACCAACCCGATCGCCCACAACGCCCGTTCGTGGATGAACGTGCCGTTCCGCCTGGCTGACGAGCGCCTGGACAAGGCCTTCCTGGCCGGCGCCGACGCCCGTGGCCTGCTCAACCTCAAGGGCCACCGCTCGGTCGGCGGCATGCGCGCCTCGATCTACAACGCCCTGGGCCTGGAGGCCGTTGAAGGCCTGGTGGCCTACATGGCCGAATTCGAGAAGGAGCACGGCTGATGTCCGAGCAGGAACTCAAAGCCCTGCGCGTTCGCATCGACAGCCTCGACGAGAAAATCCTCGAGCTGATCAGCGATCGCGCCCGCTGCGCCGAAGAAGTGGCGCGGGTCAAGACTGCCTCCCTGGCCGAAGGCGAAAAGCCGGTCTTCTACCGCCCCGAGCGCGAAGCCGCCGTGCTCAAGCGCGTGATGGAGCGCAACAAGGGCCCGCTGGGCAACGAAGAGATGGCGCGGCTGTTCCGCGAAATCATGTCGTCCTGCCTGGCCCTGGAAGAGCCGCTCAAGGTCGCCTACCTCGGCCCTGAAGGCACCTTCACCCAGGCTGCGGCCATGAAACACTTCGGCCACGCCGTGGTCAGCCGCCCGATGGCGGCCATCGACGAAGTGTTCCGCGAAGTGGCGGCCGGTGCCGTCAACTTCGGCGTGGTGCCGGTGGAAAACTCCACCGAGGGTGCGGTCAGCCACACCCTGGACAGCTTCCTCGAGCACGACATGGTGATCTGCGGTGAAGTCGAGCTGCGCATTCACCATCACCTGCTGGTGGGCGAGAACACCAAGACCAACAGCATCACCCGCATCTACTCCCACGCCCAGTCGCTGGCCCAGTGCCGCAAGTGGCTGGACGCGCATTACCCGAACGTCGAGCGCGTTGCCGTTTCGAGCAACGCCGAGGCGGCCAAGCGGGTCAAGGGCGAGTGGAACTCGGCGGCGATCGCCGGCGACATGGCGGCCAACCTGTATGGCCTGACTCGCCTGGCCGAGAAGATCGAAGACCGCCCGGACAACTCCACGCGCTTCCTGATGATCGGCCAGCAGGAAGTGCCGCCGACCGGCGACGACAAGACCTCGATCATCGTCTCGATGAGCAACAAGCCCGGTGCGCTGCACGAGCTGCTGGTGCCGTTCCACGAGAACGGCATCGACCTGACCCGTATCGAAACCCGTCCGTCGCGCAGCGGCAAGTGGACCTACGTGTTCTTCATCGACTTCGTCGGCCACCACCGCGACCCGCTGATCAAGGCGGTGCTGGAGAAGATCAGCCAGGAGGCCGTGGCGCTGAAGGTGCTGGGTTCCTATCCAAAGGCAGTGCTTTGATTTGAGATTGTCGGGGGCCGATTCGCGCCCCCTGTGGGGGCCGCGCTTGCCGGCGATGGCCTGCAAAGCAGGCCCCTGCGGTCTTACAGGCTGCCTAGATTTCTGAACAGGGTTCGCACCAGTGGTAAATGCAGCAAAAACCAAACCCGCGCCAATCATCAATCGCCTGGTCGTGGTCGGCCTCGGCCTGATCGGTGGCTCCTTTGCCAAGGGCCTGCGTGAAAGCGGCCTGTGCCGCGAAGTGGTCGGCGTCGATCTGGATGCCCCGTCGCGCAAGCTGGCTGTCGAGCTGGGCGTGGTCGATCGTTGCGAAGAAGACCTCGCTGCCGCCTGCGTCGGCGCCGATGTCATTCAGCTCGCTGTGCCGATTCTGGCCATGGAAAAGGTCCTGGCTCGCCTGGCTCAACTTGGGCTCGGCAATGCCGTGATCACTGACGTCGGCAGCGCCAAGGGCAATGTCGTGCGTGAGGCGCGTGCCGTCTTCGGCGAGCGCCTGCCACGCTTTGTGCCTGGCCATCCGATCGCCGGTTCCGAGCAGAGCGGGGTGGAGGCCTCCAACGCCACCCTGTTCCGCCGGCACAAGGTTATTCTCACGCCGCTGGAAGAGACCGATCCGGCCGCCCTGGCCCTGGTCGATCGCCTGTGGCGCGCGCTGGATGCCGATGTCGAGCACATGCCGGTGGAGCGCCACGACGAAGTGCTGGCTGCCACCAGTCACTTGCCGCACCTGCTGGCCTTTGGCCTGGTCGATTCGCTTGCCAAGCGCAATGAAAACCTCGACATCTTCCGGTACGCTGCGGGAGGTTTCCGCGATTTCACGCGAATCGCCGGTAGCGACCCGACCATGTGGCACGACATCTTCCTCGCCAACCGCGAGGCTGTCCTGCGCACCCTGGACACATTTCGCAGCGACCTCGACGCCTTGCGCGACGCGGTTGATGCTGGGGACGGGCACCAGCTGCTGGGTGTTTTCACCCGTGCACGCGTTGCCCGCGAGCATTTCAGTAAAATCCTGGCCCGCCGGGCCTATGTGGACGCTATGAACGCCAACGATCTGATTTTCCTGGCCCAACCGGGTGGCCGCCTGACCGGGCGAATCCGCGTACCGGGCGACAAGTCGATTTCCCACCGTTCGATCATGCTCGGCTCGCTGGCCGAAGGCACGACCGAAGTCGAAGGTTTCCTCGAGGGCGAGGACGCCCTGGCGACCCTGCAGGCATTCCGTGACATGGGTGTGGTCATCGAAGGCCCGAACCACGGCCGCGTGACCATCCATGGCGTCGGCCTGCATGGCCTCAAGCCGCCACCCGGCCCACTGTACGTCGGCAACTCCGGCACTTCGATGCGCCTGCTCTCCGGCCTGCTGGCCGGTCAGCCGTTCGATGTCACCATGACTGGCGACGCCTCGCTGTCCAAGCGCCCGATGAACCGCGTGGCCAACCCGCTGCGTGAAATGGGCGCCGTGGTCGAGACAGGGCCGGACGGCCGTCCGCCGCTGACCATCCGCGGTGGCAGCAAGCTGAAAGCGCTGACCTACACGCTGCCGATGGCCAGTGCCCAGGTCAAATCCTGCCTGCTGCTGGCGGGCCTGTACGCCGAAGGCAAGACCACTGTCACCGAGCCAGCACCGACCCGTGACCACACCGAGCGCATGCTGCGCGGCTTCGGCTACTCGGTCGAAAGCAACGGCCCGGTTGCCTCGTTGCAGTCCGGTGGCAAGCTCACCGCCACCCGTATCGAAGTGCCAGCAGACATCTCGTCTGCAGCCTTCTTCCTGGTGGCCGCCTCGATCGCCGAAGGCTCCGAGCTGGTGCTCGAGCACGTCGGCATCAATCCGACCCGTACCGGCGTTATCGACATCCTGCGCCTGATGGGCGGCGACATCACCCTGGAAAACCAGCGTGAAGTCGGTGGCGAGCCAGTGGCCGACCTGCGCGTACGGGGTGCCAAGCTCAAGGGTATCGACATCCCTGAAGAGCTGGTGCCGCTGGCGATCGATGAATTCCCGGTGTTGTTCGTGGCCGCTGCCTGCGCCGAAGGGCGTACCGTGCTGCGTGGCGCCGAAGAGCTGCGGGTGAAGGAATCCGACCGCATCCAGGTCATGGCCGACGGCCTGATCACCTTGGGTATCAAATGCGAGCCGACCCCGGATGGCATCATCATCGATGGCGGCCAGCTCGGCGGTGGCGAAGTGCACGGTCACGGTGACCACCGTATCGCCATGGCCTTCAGCGTTGCTTCGCTGCGTGCCAGTGCGCCGATTCGCATCCATGACTGCGCCAACGTCGCCACGTCGTTCCCGAACTTCCTCAAGCTGTGCGCCGATGTCGGTATCCGCGTCGCCGAAGAGGGCAAAGCGTGAATAGCCAGGCACCGGTCATCACCATCGACGGCCCAAGCGGCTCCGGTAAAGGTACGGTCGCCGGGTTGCTGGCCCGCGAGCTCGGCTGGCATCTGCTGGATTCTGGCGCGCTCTACCGTTTGCTGGCCTTCAACGCCAGCAATCACGGCGTCGACCTGACCAACGAGGAGCTGCTGACCAAGCTTGCCGCCCATCTGGATGTGCAGTTCATCGCCGCCCAGCCCGGTAAGCTTCAACAGACCATCCTCGAAGGTGAGGACGTCAGCCAGGTCATCCGTACTGAAACCGTCGGTGCCGGTGCTTCGATGGTCGCCTCGCTGCCAGCGGTGCGTGATGCGCTGCTGGAGCGCCAGCGGGCGTTCCGCGAAATGCCGGGCCTGATCGCAGACGGTCGCGACATGGGCACCGTGGTGTTCCCGGACGCGCCGTTGAAAGTCTTCCTCACCGCCAGTGCCGAGGAGCGCGCCCGTCGCCGCTACCTGCAGTTGAAGGGCAAGGGTGAAGATGTTAGTCTGTCGAGTCTGCTAGATGAGATTCGTGCGCGTGATGAACGTGACACCCAGCGTGCAGTGGCCCCGCTGAAACCAGCGGCCGATGCCATTCAGCTGGATTCTACCGAGTTGTCCATCGAGCAGGTGCTGCAACGTATCAGGAGCGAGCTCGCCCAGCGCGACTTGGTCTGATAGCCAGGAGAGCAGGCAGGGGCACCAGTCAACGTCCTGCCGGCTTTCCTTTACTTAAAACAAACCCACATTGTCTGGAATGTGGCGAGGGGCGTCTGTTTCGCCCGAATTTACAGGAATTAAAATGAGCGAAAGCTTTGCAGAACTCTTTGAAGAAAGCCTGAAAACCCTCAATCTTCAGCCGGGTGCCATCATCTCCGGTATCGTTGTCGACATCGACGGCGACTGGGTTACCGTACACGCTGGCCTGAAGTCCGAGGGCGTCATCCCGCTCGAGCAGTTCTACAACGAAGCTGGCGAGCTGACCATCAAGGTCGGTGACGAAGTTCACGTTGCGCTGGACGCGGTCGAAGACGGCTTTGGCGAAACCAAACTGTCCCGTGAAAAAGCCAAGCGCGCCGAGTGCTGGATTGTTCTGGAAGCAGCTTTCGCCGCCGAAGAAGTGGTCAAGGGCGTTATCAACGGTAAGGTTAAGGGCGGCTTCACTGTCGACGTTAACGGCATCCGTGCGTTCCTGCCGGGCTCCCTGGTTGATGTCCGCCCAGTGCGCGACACCACCCACCTGGAAGGCAAAGAGCTGGAATTCAAGGTCATCAAGCTGGACCAGAAGCGCAACAACGTTGTCGTTTCCCGTCGCAGCGTGCTGGAAGCCGAGAACTCCGCCGAGCGCGAAGCCCTGCTGGAAACCCTGCAGGAAGGCCAGCAAGTCAAAGGTATCGTCAAGAACCTCACCGACTACGGCGCATTCGTGGACCTGGGCGGTATCGACGGCCTGCTGCACATCACCGACATGGCTTGGAAGCGCATCAAGCACCCATCGGAAATCGTTAACGTTGGCGACGAAGTCGACGTACGCGTTCTGAAGTTCGACCGTGAGCGCAACCGCGTTTCCCTGGGTCTGAAGCAGATGGGCGAAGATCCGTGGGTCGCTATCACTGCACGTTACCCAGAAGGTACTCGTGTACAGGCTCGCGTTACCAACCTGACCGACTACGGCTGCTTCGCTGAGCTGGAAGAAGGCGTTGAAGGTCTGGTACACGTTTCCGAAATGGACTGGACCAACAAGAACATCCACCCGTCGAAAGTCGTTCAGGTTGGCGACGAAGTGGAAGTCATGGTTCTGGACATCGACGAAGAGCGTCGTCGTATCTCCCTGGGCATCAAGCAGTGCAAGTCCAACCCATGGGAAGACTTCTCCGGCCAGTTCAACAAGGGTGACAAGATCACCGGTACCATCAAGTCGATCACCGACTTCGGTATCTTCATCGGTCTGGACGGCGGCATCGACGGCCTGGTTCACCTGTCCGACATCTCCTGGAACGAAACCGGCGAAGAAGCCGTACGTCGTTTCAAGAAGGGCGACGAGCTGGAAACCGTCATCCTGTCGGTTGATCCAGAGCGCGAGCGCATCTCCCTGGGCATCAAGCAGCTGGAAGACGATCCGTTCTCCAACTTCGTTGCTGTCAATGACAAGGGCGCTATCGTCAAGGGCATCGTGAAAGAAGTTGACGCCAAAGGCGCCATCATCACCCTGGCCGACGACATCGAAGCCACTCTGAAAGCTTCCGAAATCAGCCGTGACCGCGTTGAAGACGCGCGTAACGTCCTGAAGGAAGGCGAAGAGATCGAAGCCAAGATCATCAGCGTTGACCGCAAATCGCGCGTCATCAGCCTGTCGATCAAGTCGAAAGACGACGCTGAAGAGCGTGAAGCCATCCAGAGCCTGAAAAACGCTCCGGAAGCGGCAGCCGACACCACCATGGCTGCGCTGCTGCGCGAAGCTATGGCCAAGCAGAACTGAGTTCTGTTTGATCGGTAAAAAGGGGTGGCCTTCGGGCCACCCTTTTTTTATGCCTGTATTTCCTTCTCAGGCTTGCGCGACCCTTCTGCCTGGTGGTCAGGCGGCAGCGGGTTGAATGGCTTATTTCCTAACACGCCAATCTTGAATTTTTTTATTAAGTCAAGAACCGCCCTGTTCAAATCCTTCCGAGCGTGCTACAAACTGATTAAGCAATGATCTAGCTGCTTGATAACGAAGGGAAAAATATGACGAAGTCGGAGCTGATCGAACGTATTGTCACCCATCAGGGGCTGCTCTCGTCCAAGGACGTGGAGCTGGCCATCAAGACCATGCTTGAACAGATGTCCCAATGCCTGGCCACTGGCGATCGCATCGAGATCCGTGGTTTTGGCAGTTTTTCCTTGCACTATCGCGCACCGCGGGTCGGCCGCAATCCCAAGACCGGCCAGTCGGTGGAGCTCGAAGGCAAGTTCGTGCCGCATTTCAAGCCGGGTAAAGAGCTGCGTGACCGGGTCAACGAAGAAGAGCACGAGCACCCTTGAGTTATAAAGAAGGAGCAATCTGATGCGTAACTTCAAGCGCGCCTTGGCGGTGTTGTTCGTGCTGCTGCTGGCGGCGGTGGTGCTGTTCTTCGTGCTGGAGAATCAACAGGTCGTATCGCTGGTGCTGTTTGGCTGGTCGGCCCCGGCCATGCCGGTGGCGGTGCCTGTGCTGGCTGCCCTGGTTGTCGGCTTGGCCGTTGGTCCGGTGCTCGGCGCTTATGGCGTGCAGCGCAGCAAGCGCAAGATACGCGCATCGGAACGCCAGGCCGCTCCGAGCGGCAGATGATGAAGGCTCCTACACCAATGTAGGAATGTCTCACCTATTCGTGCGCCCACCGAAATGGAGTAATAGGGGCTTCATTTCTGGCCTTGGCGAGCGTGCAGCAGTATGGAATTTCCCGCCCTTTCCCATCATGGTGGTACCCGAAGCGTAACCGGTTCGTGCCATCAGCTTCATCTCAGCCCGTCAACAAGCCTGTTGATCGATTGTGGTCTGGAGCAAGGGGGTGAGGCCTCTGCGGGGGTGGGGTTAGCGCCTATCGGCTTTGATATCGCTGGTATCCAGGCGCTCGTCATCACCCACGTCCATATGGATCATGTCGGCCGTATTCCGGCGCTGCTGGCTGCCGGATTCCGTGGGCCTATCCTGTGCAGCGGGCCATCGGCCAGGCTTTTGCCGCTCGTGCTGGAAGATGCGTACAAGCTGGGTATAAGTGCTGATCCAGTCCAGCTCGACCGGTACCTGGCGCTACTACAGCGTCTCATCGTACCCCTTCCATTCGAGCAGTGGCATTGCGTTGTTGAGCAGGGCAATGTGACCTGTTCCATTCGCCTGCAGCGTGCCGGTCACCTGCTCGGCTCGGCCTATGTGGAATGCGATGTGCGCGTTGAGGCCGACGAAGCGAGTTCACGCATCGTTTTTTCGGGCGATCTCGGAGCGCCCGGCAATCCGCTGTTGCGGCCTGTTCGGTCGCCGGAGCGGGCCGACATCCTGGTGCTGGAGAGCACCTACGGTGACCGGTTGCACGCGGGCCGTGGCGGCCGGCAGCAGCGGCTTGAGGCTGTTATCGATCGGGCGCTGGTCGATAACGGCACTGTCCTGATACCGGCTTTCAGTCTGGGGCGCACCCAGGAGCTGCTGTACGAGATCGAAGATATCCTCCATCGCAAGTCGCTAGTCAGTGAGGGTTGTCAGGGGTTGGGCGACGATCCGTTGGAGGCTATCGACTGGTCGCGTTTGCCGATCATCCTGGACTCGCCGCTGGCCCAGCGTATCACTCAGGCCTACCTTGAACTGCATGAGTACTGGAACTACGAGGCTCGGCAGCGCCTGAGCGAGGGTAGGGCGCCGCTGGGGTTTGCCCAGCTGGTGTGCGTGGATGCCCATGCCAAGCATCAGAAAGTGGTCAATTATCTCAAGAGCACCGGGCGGCCGGCGATCGTGATTGCCGGTAACGGCATGTGCTCGGGTGGGCGGATCGTCAATTACCTCAAGGCGATGCTGGGGGATCCGCGGCATGAGGTGGTGTTCGTTGGCTACCAGGCGAAGGGAACGCCTGGTGCGGTAATCCAGGCCAGTGAGGGGGTGCAGGGGTTCGTACAGATTGACCTGGATGGGCGTATGCGTGAGGTCAGGGCTAAGGTGATGAGCCTGGACGGATATTCAGCCCATGCTGACCAGAATGGGCTCGTTGCGTTTGCCGCTGCAATGGCAAGCGTACCTGCCGAGGTGCGGCTTGTTCATGGGGATGTCAGTGCAAAGAAAATGTTAAGACGCGCACTGGAGCAAGCGTTTGCTCGGAAAGGAGAGAGGGTGCGCATGTTGATACCTTCCTGACCGTTCAGCGTCTCGCATCAGGCTGGGGCGCGCGGCCGGGGGAACATCTGGCATCATCAAGGCTCAGTTCACGTCTGCGTATTTCGCCTCGGCGGGTTTGCTTGGGGGGGAGCATTCGTGTACAGATAGCTGTTAAAATGCCGCACCGTTTCTGGGGATCAGTGCGGCGCATGCGGCGTTCAAAGCTTTGATAATGTTAGACGGACCTTAGGATAATCAGAACAAATGCTCAATGAACGACAGCGCCCTCGACGTGACGATGAAATTGAACTTGTTGACTTGGTGCGAGGCATCTGGCGCCAGAAGGTGTGGGTTGGGCTGGTGGCAGCGCCCATCGTGGCAGCGGGTGTTGCTTATGCCTTGATGGCCACGCCAGTCTACGAAGTCAAATTGTTTGTCGAGCCGCCGACACAAAATGATATCGCGCAGCTGAACATTGGGCGTGGCCGTGAATCTGGCCTGAGTCCTGTTACCGTAAAAGAGGTATACGAAACCCACCTGCAGGCTTTGCAGTCGGAGGCTGTGCGTAACACGTTTTTCCGTGATGTGTATTTGCCCAGCTTGAGCGAAGAGCAGCGTCGCAGTTCGCGCGATGCGCTGTATGGCGGCTTCAACAAAGCGCTTACGGTTGCGTCTGTAGGCAACAAGGGGGGCTCTGCTCGTTACGCAATCTCTGCAGTGGTTTCAGACCCTCAGCAGGCTACGAAGTGGCTCGTAGCGTTTAACGAGCTCGCTGCCGAAAGCGCAAAGCTTGAGGTGATTGAAAGCAGTCGCAGTGACATGTTGATCAAGGCAGGCAACCTGGAAAGCCAGATCAACAGTGCGAAAAGTAGCGCACGTGAAGAGCGAGAGGATCGCATTGCTCAGTTGAAAGAGGCATTGGTTGTTGCCAAGTCTGTCGGGCTTGATAAGCCTCCGCTGATTTCGGAGGGGCTGTCAGGTCAAGTGTGCTCGGCAATGGGGGGGGCTTTAACCTACTTGCGCGGCAGTAAAGCACTTGAAGCTGAAATCGCCACGCTCGAAGCTCGCTCATCAGATGAGCCGTTCATCAAAGGGTTGCGAGAGAAGCAAGAGGAAGTAAAGTTTTATCGTGATCTCAAGCTTGACCCGTCGGCAATTCGGGTGTTTGGCAAGGGCGATGCGGTCGAATTGCCAGGTCAGCCGATCAGACCGAAGAAGTCGTTTATCGTATTGCTAAGCTTGGTGCTGGGGCTTGGTGCTGGATTTTTCATAGGGATTGTCAAGGATTTTTGGAGCAGGCGTGGTGCGCCTAAGATCTAATTTGCCGGGTAAACATTGTTTTTATGCCCAGTGCTTGATGCTGCTGGGCTGACACAATCGCCGGTAGCTCAGATAGCTGAGACGGTGTACTGTTACGCGGCAAAGCTTCGTGAAAGCTTGGAATGCGGTCGGCTGTCTTAGCTGGTGGGCACAGGGCATAGCGCTTCAGGCGCAAGAATTCGCACTTTTCTCGGCTGGAGCTTATCCAGTCATTGGGTGACATGGACATTTTTTGCACCCCGTCTCCTGCCATGCGCGCAGGCGGGTTATATAAAAGGGTGAGTTGCGCGGTATGACAGATATCAAAAAGCAGGCGGTTGAAAAACTCAAGGGCAAAGCAGCCTTGATCGGTATTGTCGGACTCGGCTATGTCGGCCTGCCACTGATGCTGCGTTACAATGCTATTGGGTTCAGGGTGTTGGGTATTGACATCGATGAAGCAAAAGTTGATCGGCTTAATGCGGGTCAAAGCTATATCGAACACATCCATGCTGAAAAAATTGCGGAAGCGCGCAAGTCGGGCTTTGAAGCAACTACAGACTTCAGTCGCGCTACTGAATGCGATGCGCTAATTCTGTGTGTTCCTACGCCGCTTAACAAGTATCGCGAGCCGGACATGAGCTTCGTCATCAATACGACGAACGCTATCAAGCCATATCTGCGTGCCGGGCAAGTCGTCTCGTTGGAAAGTACCACGTACCCTGGCACCACCGAAGAAGAGCTTCTGCCGCGCGTGCAGGAGAACGGCTTGAAAGTCGGCGAAAATATCTTCCTGGTCTATTCGCCCGAGCGTGAAGACCCGGGGAATGTGAATTTTGAGACGCGTACGATCCCTAAGGTCATTGGTGGTCATACCCCAGGCTGTCTGGAAGTAGGTATTGCCCTCTACGACCAAGCTATTGACTGCGTCGTTCCGGTCAGTTCAACCAAAGCTGCCGAGATGACCAAGCTGCTTGAAAATATTCACCGAGCGGTGAATATCGGCTTGGTCAACGAGATGAAAATCGTCGCCGACCGTATGGGCATCGATATCTTTGAAGTCGTTGACGCAGCGGCTACCAAGCCATTCGGTTTCACACCCTATTACCCTGGCCCGGGGCTCGGGGGGCATTGCATTCCAATCGATCCGTTCTACCTGACTTGGAAAGCTCGTGAATATGGTGTCAATACCCGTTTCATCGAGCTGTCGGGTGAGGTCAATCAGGCGATGCCAGAATACGTTCTGGGCAAGCTCATGGATGGGCTGAACAACTCGGGCAAAGCACTGAAAGGGAGTCGAGTCCTTGTGCTGGGTATTGCGTACAAGAAGAACGTAGACGATATGCGTGAATCGCCTTCGGTAGAGATCATGGAGTTGATCCAGGCGAAAGGTGGTGTCGTTGCTTACAGCGATCCGCATGTGCCTGTCTTCCCTCGTATGCGCGAGCACCATTTCGATCTTGACAGCGAGCCACTGACCGACGCTAACCTGGCTTCCTTCGATGCCGTGGTGCTTGCCACAGATCATGACAGGTTCGATTACGCATTGATCGAGGCGAAGGCAAAGTTAATCGTCGACTGCCGTGGCAAGTACCGCACTCCAGCAGCTCATATCATTAAGGCTTGAGCCCACAGATAGCTTTGACGTTCCGCCCGGGTAGTGACCGGGCGGATTCACTGTCTTCGAAGGAAGAATCATGAAAAATTTCGCTCTGATCGGTGCTGCTGGTTACATTGCCCCTCGGCACATGCGCGCCATCAAGGACACTGGCAACCGTCTGGTGTCCGCTTACGATATCAATGACTCGGTGGGAATCATTGATAGCATTTCACCGCAAAGTGAATTTTTCACTGAGTTCGAGTTTTTCCTCGAGCATGCCCACAGCCTCAAGCGCGATGCCGCGACCGCGCTGGATTATGTATCCATTTGCTCCCCAAACTACTTGCACTATCCGCACATTGCTGCAGGCCTGCGTCTGGGCTGCGATGTCATCTGCGAAAAGCCACTGGTCCCAACTCCGGAAATGCTCGATCAGCTTTCTCTCATTGAAGAGGAAACCGGCAAGCGCCTGTACAACATCCTGCAGTTGCGACACCACCAGGCAATCATCAACCTGAAAGAAAAAGTGGCTGCCGAGGATCGTGCCCACAAACACGAGGTTGATCTGACCTATATCACTTCGCGAGGCAAGTGGTACCTAAAGAGCTGGAAAGGTGACCCTCGCAAGTCATTTGGTGTTGCCACCAACATCGGCGTGCATTTTTACGACATGCTGCATTTCATCTTCGGCAAGCTGCAGCGCAACGTGGTGCATTACTCTTCGGAGCACAAGGCGGCCGGCTACCTCGAGTACGAAAAAGCGCGCGTGCGTTGGTTCCTTTCCGTTGATGCAAATGATCTGCCCGAGTCTGTCAAGGGCAAGAAGCCGACCTATCGTTCAATTACGGTGGATGGCGAAGAAATGGAATTTTCCGAAGGTTTTACCGACCTGCACACCACCAGCTATGAGGAAATCCTCGCAGGGCGGGGTTATGGCATTGCGGACGCACGCCATTGCGTTGAGACTGTAAACGTCATTCGCAGCGCTCCAATGGCCCAGCCGAAAGACAACGAGGCACATCCGTTTGTGTTGAGTCTGTCTCGCTGAAACGATGTGATGCCGGGCGCCCGGAAGGACGCCCAATTACTCGTGGTGCATTGTTTTCAAGGTATTGTGTTGCGTGTCTGACAATAACGAAACATCGCCGAAAATACCGGGCTCGCTATCAGTGAGCAAGGATATGCGCCTGGATGTTCAGGGGCTGAAAGCGGTAGTAGTGCTCGCAGTGCTTGTTTACAATAAGGGTAATGTTTGGCCTCAGTCGGAGTATGTTGGCGTCGATTTGTTTCTGATCCCCGATGTCGAGTTTTTCCGTCAGGGATTGAAATCAGCTGCGCTTGGTTCAGCCAATCAGTACGCTGCGGATTTTGGCAGCTGTTTTGCCCCTCAAACAGATGAACTGCTGTTGCTGTCTGTTTGGTCGATGGCGATCGATATGCAGTTCTCTCTTTTCTTTTCTATCCTGGCGCGATCCTGTGGGCTGCCAGGGCTGTCTCTGCTTGCAGCTGCATGGGTCATGTGGGCCAGTATCAAGATTTCGAGCGGTGAGCACGGTCGCGAGTATTTATCGTTGATTGCCCGCATGCCCGCGTTCTTGGTCTGGGTCGGTGGTGTTTCCTATCCGCTGTACTTATGGCACTGGCCGATCTTGGCGTTTTTTCGCTACTACCTGGGGCAATATGAACTCAGCAGGGTGTGGCTGCTGAGGGCATTGGTCGCCTCGGTCGTCCCCGGCGTGCATTATGTGGAAACTTCCAACTCAAGCTCTTTCACAGACGCTCCCGGCGAGAAGGGTGAGCTTATCCATCAGGATAACCATCATCTGAATGAGGTCGGGGCGTGTCGCTACGGATACTTTGCAGGTGGACAGCTACGGCAGCTGTTCGAGCCAACTCAATCCACGGTGAGTCTCAAACAATGAATCACTATCAGCATCCCAGTGCAATCGTCGATGAAGGTGCGCAGATCGGCAAGGATTCCCGGATCTGGCATTTTGTCCATGTGTGCGGAGGCGCCCGGATTGGCCAGGGTGTCTCCCTTGGACAAAACGTCTTCGTCGGTAATAAGGTCGTCATCGGTGACCGCTGCAAGATTCAAAACAATGTCTCGGTGTATGACAACGTCACCTTAGAAGAGGGCGTGTTCTGTGGGCCAAGCATGGTATTTACCAACGTCTACAATCCGCGCTCGCTCATCGAGCGCAAAGATCAGTATCGGGACACCTTGGTGAAAAAGGGCGCTACCTTGGGTGCCAACTGCACGATTGTGTGTGGTGTAACCATCGGTGAGTTCGCATTTATAGGTGCCGGTGCAGTCGTCAATAAAGATGTGCCAGCCTACGCGCTCATGGTCGGTGTTCCGGCTAAACAGATCGGCTGGATGAGTGAATTTGGCGAGCAGTTGGATGTAAATGGAAATGGCGAAGCCGTCTGCTCCCATACGGGGGCTCGGTATAGAGTGCGTGGAAACTCCCTTGACAAATTGGAAGTTTGATCATGATTGAGTTTATTGATCTGAAAAAGCAGCAGGCACGCATCAAGGAAAATATTGATGCCCGTATTCAGCGCGTATTGAATCATGGTCAATATATTCTGGGGCCAGAGGTCTCTGAGTTAGAAGAGCGCTTGGCTGCTTATGTCGGGGTGAGCCACTGCATCACCTGTGCCAATGGCACTGACGCATTACAGATCGCTCAGATGGCGCTCGGTATAGGGCCTGGCGACGAAGTCATCACGCCGGGCTTTACGTATATTGCGACGGCAGAAACGGTAGCGTTGCTTGGTGCGAAGCCTGTTTATGTGGATGTTGATGAGCGGACATGCAACCTCGACGTGGCGAAACTAGAGGCGGCTATTACACCGCGTACGAAAGCGATCGTGCCCGTGTCCCTTTACGGGCAATGTGCCGATTTTGATGCGATCAATATGATTGCAAAAAAATACAATATTCCCGTTATCGAGGACGCTGCTCAGAGCTTTGGGGCTACATACAAGGGGCGGCGCTCCGGTGGATTGACCGATATCGCGTGCACCAGTTTCTTCCCAAGCAAGCCGCTGGGTGGGTACGGTGATGGAGGCGCTATATTCACCAATGATCCAGACCTTGCTCTTGTTATTCGTCAAATTGCGCGTCACGGCCAGGAAAAACGTTATCACCATGTCAGAGTAGGCGTGAATAGTCGGCTTGATACCCTGCAGGCCGCCATACTGTTGGCAAAACTCGAAATTTTCGATAACGAAATACAGCTTCGTGATCAGGTAGCGAATCGTTACCGTGAAATGATGGGGGCGCTGGACTCAATTAAACTCCCTTACGTGGCTGCGGACAATACTTCGGTGTTCGCTCAATTCACTATCCAGGTAGATGGACGTGATAGGGTTCAGGCTGAACTGAAAGCACTTGGCGTCCCAAGCGTGGTTCATTACCCCGTGCCGCTCAATAAGCAGACGGCCGTTGCTTCTGATGCTTATCTTCCAGTTGGGGACTCACTGGCGACCCGGGTATTGAGCTTGCCGATGCATCCCTATCTGGATGATGCCGAGGTAAAAACCGTAGCAGAAGCCGTGGCTACGGTGTGCGGTTCTTCTAAATGAGGATTTTGCAATACATCTCGTCCTATTGGCGAGACGTCTTCTTTCAAGCCTCAGGGAATACCGTCGCTCAAGTGATTGGGGTGCTGGGCATCCCCGTGTTAGCTCGATTGTATGCGCCGCAAGAATTTGCGGTGCAGAATATTTTTATCCAACTGGTCATGTTCTTTGCTGGGATAATGACCTGGAGATATGAATATTTTTTTCAAATGCTAAAAGATGATACGCAAGCACGCTGGCTTCTTTCTGGGGTCGTGAAACTTGGTGTAATTACAGGCGTGCCGCTTACCGTTTTGATGTATGCCTTCTCGGCGGATATTGCTCAATTGCTGTCGGTGGCGCGTGGCGCCAGTTTTCTGGCTTTTGCCCCGCTGAGCGCATTTTTGGTGTCTCTGGCATTGGCATTTCAGCACAACTCCCAGCGTGCCGGCGCGTTCAAGGTTTCTGCAATGTCAGAAGTATTTGGCAAGTCGGCCTATATCGCGTCCGGTGCGCTATTGGCGGCAGTCACTACGAGTGGTCTCGTTTTTACCACATTGTTTAGTGCGCTGGGTAAAATGGGTGCCCTCTTGCCATATTCGAAAAATCTGATTTCGGGGCCTCGAGCATCGGCATCTGACGCGGTAAGTCCACTAAAGAAACACGCTAGTGGTGCTCACGCACTTGTGATGTCACACGTCTTGGTTACATTCAGTAGCGCTGCACCTATTTTCTTCATATCAGCGGTATACGGCACCGAAATACTCGGACAGTTTTCGATGGTCATGGCAACGATTTTCCTGCCTTCTGGATTGATAGGTACTGCCATTGGCCAGGTTTTCTATCAACGCGCAGCTTCGCACTCAGAGGAGCCACAGCTCATCAAAGGTCTGTGGAGCATGACCGTGCGGAAATTGGCACTGTTCGGTGTGCCAATCTATTTGTGCGCTGGAGTTTTGTCCCCCTGGCTGTACCCGCTCGTGTTAGGCAGTCAATGGCATGACGCAGGGCTTTATGCGCAATTTCTAGTTGTTGCTGCGCTCTGTGCATTCATCAGTACGCCTTTGGACCGTGTCTCGTTGGTGCTCCGATTCAATTGGTACATGCCAACGCTGCACGTGCTCAGACTGCTCGCCACAGGGATAATGCTCATGATCGCTCAGCATTACACTCTTGATTTCAAAGGCTTCTTGATACTGTATGTGGTTCAGGTTTCGCTTGTCTATCTTGTTGATCTATTCTTTGCAAGGTTTTTAATTGCACATGCGGTCAGGGAAAATGCATCGATGGCGGATAGAAATTGATGGCCAATTGAAAGGTCAAACCCGCGATGTGGGTTTACATTGATTTTCGAGTAATTGTACGCGGCGAGTTGATGGTTCGCTGGCTAACCAAGAGCGATAAAACATGACAGATAATGAAGCTACGAGTCGTTATCAGGGACGGGTGAGTTCAGTCTTGTCGAGCGCTCTTGTGGTTTTCGATTCGCCTCGTACAACTTTATTGTCGGCTTTGGTTTTTTTTGTATTGATGATTACTGCAGAGCGAACTGCATTTCTAATGCCCTTTGCAATGGCTGCTCATGCTTTTACAGCCGGCTCCCACGTGTCTGCAATCGGGCAATTGGCTGATGTTCCAGCAGCGTTCGCAGGGGGTGAGGCCTGGCCGTTCCTTGGCAAATTTCTTGCTGGATGTGTGCTGGGAGTGCAGAACCAATCCAATACCGGTTTTGTCGCGACAGATGGGGTCTCTGCTGTCGGTGAGCCGGGGGGGCTGATCATCGTTGTGCTTTGCACCGTCTGGTTGGTTGCATTTGGGTGGGCTTCTCAACAGCGGAGCAAGAAGCTGTTGCTTGCAGCGCTTTACCCTCTTGCCGTTGAGACTGGTAGCGGACCTATTTTCACTCAGTCGGCGTCCTTTGGCGGAGGGCTATGGATCACAAAGCTGTGGTTTGATAAGTTTAAAACAAAATTTGGGGGCCACCGGCTATGATTGGATATCTCATCTCCCGAGTGCTGAAGAAGGCGCGAGGGTCCGCGCTGATCGATTCAGAGGTCCCGCGTAGTTCAAAGGTCGAATCGGGCAGTACCCTGTTCTCCACTACCTTCGGAGCGCATAGCTTTTGCGGCTATGACTGCACTTTCATAAAGACTTCCGTTGGTTCATTTTGCTCGATAGCCAGTAATGTTGTTGTTGGCGGGGCGCGGCACCCGATTGAGTATGTGTCGACCAGTCCGGTGTTTCTGGCGCACAAAGAGAGTATAAAAAAGAAGTTTGCAAAGCATGATTATCGTTGGGAGCCAAGTACTGTAATTGGGCATGATGTCTGGATTGGTGAAGGCGTCTTGATCAAGGGTGGGGTGACGATCGGGACCGGAGCGGTGATTGGAATGGGCAGCGTGGTTACCAAAGACGTGCCTCCTTATGCTATCTATGCTGGCAATCCAGCACGATTGATACGCTACAGGTTCTCCAAGCCGATAATTGAAGGGCTTTTGAATAGTAAATGGTGGGAATATTCGGAAGACCAATTGCGTGCTGCGGCTGAGCACTTTACCGATCCAGAAGCTTTTTTGAAAAGTCAGAATTTTCTATGAAAATCATTCATCTTTGCGTGTCCTGCTTTTATATCGATGGTTATCGATATCAGGAAAATGAGCTAGTGCGTGAGCACGTATCGACCGGCCACGATGTGCTGGTGGTGGCATCGACAGAAACATATTTGGATAACTTGACGTTGGGGTACACGACGCCAGGTGACTATATGGGGACAGATGGTGCACGTGTTATCCGCTTGCCCTATAGCGGCGCCGGGCCCTTTTTCCTGAAAAAAAAGCTTCGCATGCATAAGGAGGTTTCGGAAATTCTGGAGGCGTTCGGTCCAGACGTCATCATGTTTCATGGTCTGTGTGGTTGGGAGTTGCGCACCGCTGCACGGTACAAGCGCGAACATCCCCATGTGAAACTCTACGTCGACAGTCACGAAGATGCTAACAATAGCGCCGTGAGTCACCTGTCGAAGTTGCTGCATAAATTTTATTATCGTCCCATTATCAGGGCGGCATTGCCGGCTATTGACAAGGTACTCTGTATTTCTCAGGAAACGCTGGAGTTTTGTCGTCGACAATATGGCATCGATGATCGGCTTATGGAATTTTTCCCTCTGGGCGGTAATATTGCTGACGATGTTAGCTATTCGCAGCTCAGGTTGGAAGCACGTAGGGCCTTAAGTATCGAGCCTCATCAGACAGTATTTATTCAGTCTGGCAAGTTCGATGGGAAGAAGAAACTTGCTCAAAGTCTGCGGGCATTCTCGCAGACGCGATCCGAGCACTTCAGATTTTTGATTGTTGGGCAGTTGCAGGACTCCATTGCGGCGGAAGTGAACGGGCTGATTGCGAGCGATCCACGAGTCGTTTTTTTAGGGTGGAAGCCTGCCGACGAGCTCTATCGCCTGCTGTGCGGGGCTGATGTCTATGTCCAGCCCGGAAGCCAATCGGCAACGATGCAGATGAGCCTCTGCGCACGACGCCCAGTGATTGTCGCAGATGTGCCAAGTCACGTTCCGTTTGTGCAAGGGAACGGGTGGGTTGTTCGCACCGAGACTGATTTGATTACGGCCTTCACAACAATTGAGGCCAACCCTGAATTGCTGGATACTTACTCGAAGCGATCATTTGAGATTGCTTCGAGTCTTTTGGACTATCGTTGCATGGCCGAACGCCTGTTGACCTAATTGCTGGAAGCATTTATGAAAGATTACAAAATCTGTACGCGCTGCATCATGGATACCAGTGATCCAAATATTCGCTTCGATCAGCATGGTGTTTGCGAATACTGCGCGAACTTCGATAGCGCTATTAAACCCCATTGGGATACAGGCGCGCGCGGCGAGTCGGAACTGATGGCGTTGGCGGCCAAAATCAAGGCGCATGGAAAAGGCAAGGATTTTGACTGCATCATCGGATTGAGCGGTGGCTTGGACAGTTCGTATGCTGCCTACATTGCTACCAAAGTTATGGGGCTTAGGCCCTTGCTCTTTCATGTTGACGCGGGCTGGAACACAGACCAGGCAGTTGGCAATATCGAGCGGCTTGTCGATGGCCTCGGTCTCGATCTGTACACCGATGTAATCAACTGGGAAGAAATGAAGGATTTGCAGGTGGCGTTCCTGCGCTCGCAGATCTCGGACCAAGATCTGCCGCAAGATGCAGCCTTCTTTTCCTCGCTCTACAAATTTGCGCGCAAGCACAAAATCAAATATGTACTGACGGGCGGAAACTATTCAACCGAGTGCTGCCGTGAACCTGAGGAGTGGGGCGGTTATCCCGGTATCGACAAAACGTTGTTTAACGACATTCATGGGCGGTTCGGCAAGCGAACGCTGAAAACCTTCCCGCTGGTTGATATTTTAACGTATAAAGTCTACTATCAACGTATTCTTGGCATGAAAATTGTCAAGCCTCTCAATCTCGTGCCTTATATCAAGGCCGATGCAGAAACCACGTTGGAACGCCTGTTCGGCTGGAAGCGATTCAAGCACAAGCACCACGAGTCGCGCTTCACCCGCTTTTATGAAGACTACTGGATGCCGCGTAAATTTGGCTATGAGAAGCGGCGTGCGCATTTTTCCAGCCTCATCATGACGGGCCAGATGACACGCGAGGCCGCTCTGGAGCGCATTGCCAAACCAGAGATGGACGAAAACTTCCTCACCTCCGAATTCGAATACGTAGCCCACAAGCTAGACTTCACTGTCCCTGAGCTTCAAGGCATTTTCGAGGGTCAGAACAAGACCTTCCATGACTACAAAAACAAGCGTTTCTTGATCGGCATAGGGGCACGGGTGCTCAGTGCGATCGGACTGGAAAGAAGGCTGTTCAGATGATCACCATCATTGACTATGGTCTGGGCAACATCCAGGCCTTCGTAAACGTTTATCGGCGCTTGCACATCCCTGTGGCGGTCGCCCAGACCGCTGAGCAGTTGGACGGCGCAAGCAAGCTGATTCTGCCAGGGGTAGGGGCCTTCGATCATGCTATCGAAAGGCTGGACGCATCGGGCATGCGTCCGACCCTGGAGACAATGGTGCAGCAGCACAAAGTGCCGGTGCTGGGTATCTGTGTTGGGATGCAGATTCTCGCCAACAGCAGCGAAGAGGGCTGCCTGGCGGGTCTTGGATGGGTGCCGGGTTGCGTACGCTCGTTCAAGTCTGTGCCCAACCTCAAGGACCTGCCGCTCCCTCACATGGGCTGGAACGATGTCGCATCGCTGAACGATAACCCGCTGTTCAGGGGCTTCGAGGAAGAAGCTCGGTTCTATTTCCTTCACTCGTTCTTCTTTGACTGCGAACAGCACCAGCACCGAGCGGCGATGTCATCGTATGGCCTGGAGTTCAGCTGCGCCGTTCAGGCAGGAAATGTCTACGGTGTTCAGTTTCATCCCGAGAAAAGCCACCACTTTGGCGTCGGCCTGTTGAAAAACTTCGCAGAACTGTGAACGGAAACTGACAATGCTAAGACCCCGGATCATTCCATGCCTGCTCATCCAAGATGGTGGGCTGGTCAAGACGGTCAAATTCAAGGATCCGAAATACGTCGGAGATCCCATAAACGCGGTGAAGATCTTCAACGAGAAGGAAGCCGATGAACTGATCGTGATCGACATCGACGCCACGGCGCATGGTGTCGAACCCAACTATACGCAGATTGCCAAGCTCGCCGCCGAATGTCGTATGCCCTTGTGCTATGGCGGTGGCATACGCACCGCAGCGCAAGCCAAGAAGATCATCCAGTTGGGAGTCGAGAAGGTCGCCATCAGCTCGGCTGCCCTGGAGAACCCCCAGCTCGTCACGCAAATTGCCGAAGAAATTGGCAGCCAGAGCGTGGTGGTGGTGCTGGATCACAAGTCGCGCCTGCTGAGCAAGAATCAGGAAGTCTGGACACACAATGGCACGCGTAATACCAAGCGAAGCGTGCTGGAAGTCGCTCAGGAACTGGAACAGCTCGGCGTTGGCGAAATAGTACTGAACTCGATCGAAAATGATGGAAAAATGAAGGGCTACGACCTGGACCTGGCGACCAGGCTTCGGGCGTCGGTGCGCATCCCGATCACCATCTTGGGCGGCGGCGGTTCGCTCGAGGACATGGCAAGCGTGGTCAAGGCATGCGGCGTGGTTGGCGTGGCGGCGGGCAGCTTCTTCGTGTTCAAGGGTGCCTATCGAGCGGTGCTAATCAGCTATCCAAGTGCCCAGCAGAAAGACGACATCATTTATTCAGCTCTACGCGCCCGATAACCACTCGGACGCGTCGCAAGGGTCAGATCATATGTTCAAGGGTAAAAAACTCCTCATCACCGGCGGTACCGGATCTTTCGGTAACGCGGTCCTCAAGCGGTTCCTCGATAGCGACATCGCCGAAGTGCGCATTTTCAGCCGTGACGAAAAGAAGCAGGACGACATGCGCAAGCGCTATGGCAGCGCGAAGCTCAAGTTCTACATCGGTGATGTCCGCGATTATCGAAGTGTTTTGAATGCCACTCGGGGTGTCGACTATATCTTCCACGCCGCGGCGTTGAAGCAGGTGCCTTCCTGCGAGTTTCATCCGATGGAAGCGGTCAAGACCAACGTCATCGGCACTGAGAACGTACTGGAGGCTGCCATCCAGAACGAAGTGCGTCGTGTCGTCTGCCTGAGCACCGATAAGGCGGTGTATCCGATCAACGCCATGGGTATTTCCAAGGCGATGATGGAAAAGGTCATGGTCGCCAAGTCGCGCAATGTCGACGAGACCAAAACCGTCATCTGCGGTACTCGCTATGGTAACGTCATGGCATCCCGCGGATCGGTAATCCCACTGTTTATCGAGCAGATTCGTGCAGGCAAACCGCTGTCGATCACTGACCCCAACATGACCCGCTTCATGATGACCCTGGCCGATGCGGTGGACCTCGTACTCTACGCCTTCGAGCATGGGAACAACGGCGATCTGTTTGTACAGAAGGCGCCGGCGGCAACCGTTCAGACGCTTGCCCAAGCCTTGACTGCGTTGTTGGGGCAACCCGAGCATCCCATTCAGATCATCGGTACGCGGCACGGTGAAAAGCTCTACGAAGCGTTGCTGAGCCGCGAGGAGATGGCATGTGCCGAAGACATGGGCGAGTATTTCCGTGTGCCACCGGATCTGCGTGACCTGAACTACAGCAAATTCGTCGAGCAGGGCGAAGAGAAAATCTCACACACCGAAGATTACAATTCGCACAACACCCAACGATTGGACGTAGCAGGCATGCAGGCGTTGCTGCTCAAGCTCGAATTCATCCAGGCTATACAGCGTGGCGAGCACGCAACGCCTGAGGAGTGACGAATGAAAGTTCTGGTTACCGGCAGCAACGGTTTCATTGCCCGCAATTTGCTTGTGCACTTGCGTGAGCGCAGCGATGTACAGGTGAGTCTGTTCGCTCGCGGCGATGATGAGCGTACACTGCAGGAAAAGGTGGCCGAGGCCGACTGCATTTTCCATCTGGCGGGTGTAAACCGTCCTCAAGACCCAGCAGAGTTCGACAGCGGCAACAATGAGCTCACTCAGCAACTGTGCCGTGCGGTGATAGCGTCCGGCCGCAAGCCGGCAGTGTTGTACACCTCGTCGATCCAGGCCGAGCGCGATAACGCCTACGGACTCAGCAAGCTGGCCGCTGAGCAAGCGCTGACCGCACTGGCTGAAGAGCATGGCAGCCCGGTTTACATCTTCCGGTTGCCCAACGTGTTTGGAAAATGGGCGCGCCCCAACTACAACTCGGCGGTGGCAACGTTTTGCCATAACATCGCGCGTGACTTGCCCATACAGATCAACGACTCATCCGCCGCGTTGAACCTGGTCTATGTGGACGATGTCGTTGGCCGCTTCATCGCCATCATGGATGGTGCAGCCGTAGCGCCTGGCATGGTCGAGGTCGATCCGGTGTATAGCACCACAGTCGGTGCCCTGGCGGAGCATCTGCGGCGTTTTCGCGTCAGTCGCTCGACCCTGATCACCGAGAACGTCGGCCATGGTTTGGTTCGTGCGCTTTATTCCACATACTTGAGTTACCTGCCGCCGGAGTCGTTTACCTACGAAGTGCCCAAGTATGGCGATCCGCGTGGAGTATTCGTGGAGATGCTCAAAACCCCCGATGCCGGCCAGTTTTCGTACTTCACTGCCCACCCGGGCATCACTCGCGGCGGCCACTATCACCATTCCAAGACCGAGAAGTTCCTGGTCATTAAAGGCAAGGCCAACTTCCGCTTCCGCCACGTGGTCACTGGCGAGTTCTATGAGCTGCAAACCAGTGGCGATTCGCCCCGCATCGTCGAAACGGTGCCAGGCTGGACCCATGACATCACCAATGTTGGTGACGACGAGATGATCGTCATGCTCTGGGCCAATGAAATTTTCGACCGCGAGCACCCGGATACCTATGCGCTGCCGGTTTGTCCATGACCCGGCTGGCTCATGTCATGAGGATTGTATGAAAAAGCTGAAAATCGTCACCGTCGTTGGGACACGCCCCGAAATCATTCGCTTGTCACGCGTGATGAGCGCGCTGGATCAATACTGTGATCATGTACTGGTCCACACCGGCCAGAACTACGACTACGAGCTCAACGAGATCTTCTTCCAGGACCTGGGCATTCGCAAACCGGATCATTTCCTCAATGCTGCCGGCGCCTCGGGCGCTGAAACCATCGGCAACGTGATTATTGCGGTGGATAAGGTACTGGCCGCTGTCGAGCCTGAAGCCATGCTGGTGCTCGGCGATACCAACAGCTGCATGGCGGTCATCCCGGCCAAGCGTCGCAAGATCCCGACGTTCCACATGGAAGCTGGCAACCGCTGTTTCGACATGCGCGTTCCAGAGGAGATCAACCGCCGCATTGTCGACCACACCGCCGACATCAACCTGACTTACAGCACCATCGCCCGCGACTACCTGTTGCGTGAGGGCCTGCCTGCCGACCGTGTGATCAAGACGGGTAGCCCGATGTTCGAAGTCCTCAACCATTACCGTGACGGTATTGACGCCTCGGATGTGCTGGAGCGTCTTGGTCTCGAAGCGGGCAAGTTCTTCGTGGTCAGTGCACACCGTGAGGAGAATATCGATTCGGACAAGAACTTCCTCAAGCTGGTGGACATGCTCAACACCGTCGCCGAACAGTTCACGCTGCCGGTAATCGTGTCGACCCATCCGCGCACGCAGAAGCGCGTCGATACCATGGGCGTTAAATTCCATGCCAACGTGCGCCTGCTGAAGCCGCTGGGTTTCAAGGACTACAACAAGCTGCAGCTCACGTCCAAAGCGGTGTTGTCCGACAGTGGCACCATCAACGAGGAAGCCTCGATTCTCAACTTCCCGGCCTTGAACATCCGCGAAGCGCACGAGCGGCCCGAAGGTATGGAGGAGGCCGCAGCAATGATGGTCGGGCTTGATACCGAACGTGTCCTGCAGGGGCTGAGCATCCTCGACAGCCAGTCACGCGGTGACGAGCGCAGCTTGCGACTGGTGGCAGACTACAGCATGCCGAATGTTTCCGATAAGGTGGTGCGTATTGTTCACAGCTATACCGATTACGTGAACCGTACGGTCTGGAAGCGGTACTGATCCGTGGAAGGCATATCGCAAAAGAAGCTCAGAGTATTGGTGGTCACTCAGTACTTCTGGCCAGAAAACATGCGGATCAACGATATGGTCCGGGACTTTGCTGAAAAAGGTCACGAAGTCACTGTGCTAACGGGGTTGCCAAACTACCCCGAAGGTCAGGTTTTCCAGCGGTACAAGGATGACCCACAGGCGTTCTCCAGCTATGAGGGGGCCGAGATCGTGCGGGTCCCCCTGGTGCCGCGTGGCAAGCGCAGCATACAGTTGGTGCTGAACTATCTGTCGTTCCTTGTTTCGGGGACGGTATTGGGGGCATTCAAACTGAGGGGGCGTCGCTTCGATGCAGTGTTCGTCTATGCCGTGTCGCCGATCCTCTCGGCGATCCCGGCGCTTGTCCTGGGCAGGCTCAAGCGAGCTCCCGTGTTTATCTGGGTACTCGACTTATGGCCAGAAACACTCCGCGCGGTCAATGTGATACATGACCCCAGGTTGTTGGGCCTGGTGGGCAAGGTGGTGTCCTGGATCTACAACCGTACTGATTACCTCCTGTTGCAGTCGCATGGTTTCTTCGACAACGTCCGTCGATATTGCACGCGACCTATCGACGCCGAACGACTGGTGTACTTCCCGAGTTGGGCAGAGGATGACTTTTCCGCGCCTTCCGTTGCGCCCTCGAAGCTTGTGATGCGTGATAGCTCGATGTTCACTGTGGTGTTCGCAGGGAACGTCGGGGAGGCGCAAGACTTTCCTGCGATTCTGGATGCCGCCGAAACACTGCGCGGCAAGGTGTCGGTTCGTTGGGTGATCGTCGGTGATGGCCGCATGAGTGCCTGGCTCGAGGAGCAGGTGCGTAGCCGTTCGCTAGACAATGTTTTGCTGCTAGGGCGTCATCCGCTCGACGCCATGCCGCCCTTGTTCGCCCAGGCCGACGCGCTGCTGGTATCGCTGCGCACCAACGATGTTTTCGAAAAGACAATTCCAGGCAAGGTTCAGGCCTATCTGGCTTCGGGTCGTCCGGTTCTCGCCATGATCAACGGCGAAGCCGCGCGGGTGATTGAGGCCTCGGGTGCCGGCTTTGCCTGCGCATCGGGCGATGGTTCTGCACTGGCAAGTATCACCGAGCAGCTGGCAGGCTTGTCGGGTCAGCAGCGCAAGGCAATGGGTGACTCAGGTCGGCGGTACTATGAGAAGGAGTTCGCCAGGCCTGCACTTTTGTCACGTCTGGAACAGCTGTTTAGCAGCGCCACTTTGAGAAGGTCAGGACGATGAGCCGAAAGGTTTTTCTCACCGGAGCCACTGGCTTCGTTGGCAATGCTGTTATGCGCAGGCTCCAGGTTGAAGGGCGCGAGGTGATTGCTGCCGTACGCAAGGGGGGCGCCGAACTGCCCGCGTCCGTACGGAGCGTGTCGTTTACATCGTTCGAACACGACAATGATTGGGAAGGTGCGTTATCTGAATGTGATGTGGTGGTGCACAGTGCGGCCCGTGTTCATGTGATGAATGATACCGAGACCGATCCTTTGGCGGCTTTTCGCAGGGTCAATGTGCAGGGGACGGTTGCGCTGGCACGGCAGGCGATTTCAGCCGGTGTGAAGCGGTTCGTGTTCATTAGTTCGATCAAGGTCAATGGCGAGGGCACCAAGCCAGGCAAGCCCTACACCGCTGATGACGTGCCGATGCCTCAGGACCCGTATGGCGTGTCTAAAATGGAGGCCGAGGAGGCACTGCGCAAGCTGGCGGCGGAGTCGGGCCTGGAAGTTGTGATTATTCGCCCTGTCCTGGTTTATGGCCCGGGCGTAAAAGCCAATTTCTTGAACATGATGCGATGGCTCGATCGTGGAGTGCCCTTGCCATTTGGAGCAATCGACAATCGACGCAGCCTGGTTGCCTTGGATAATCTTGTCGACCTCATCGTGACCTGCATTGAACACCCCGCTGCGCGCAATCAGACCTTCCTGGTCAGCGATGGCGAAGATTTGTCGACCACCGCGTTGTTGCGCCGCATGGCGCAGGCGTTGGGCAAGTCGGCGCGTCTGCTGCCGGTACCGGCTTGGGTGTTGAGTGCGGGTGCCAAATCTCTCGGGAAGGCGGCCCTGTCTCAGCGGTTATGCGGGTCATTACAAGTGGACATACTCAAGACGCGCGAACTGCTTGGCTGGCACCCGCCCGTCAATGTGGATGCGGCACTGCTTGCCGCTGCCAGGCGCTATCAGGAACAGAATAAGAAATGATGCTTTTGTGGTCTATTCCCGCGGTGGTGGTTATGTCACTGCTGATGACAGCGGGCTTGCGTCGATACGCATTGGCGCGCAGTGTCATCGATGTGCCCAACGCTCGCAGTTCTCATACGGTACCAACCCCCAGGGGTGGTGGTGTAGCGATTGTCCTGACATTCCTGCTGTCCATTGCGGCCCTGATGCTTTCGGGCGCCGAGCATATCAATACACTCGTCGCGCTCGGCGGTGGCGGGGCTTTGATTGCGATTATCGGATTCATGGATGATCACGGGCACATTGCCGCACGTTGGCGGCTCCTTGGGCATTTTTTTGCTGCGGGCTGGATCCTCGTGTGGATGGGCGGCCTGCCACCGCTGCAGGTCTTGAGCTGGACGTTGGACCTGGGCATGCTGGGTAGCCTGGTGGCTGCGATTTACCTGGTATGGTTACTCAACCTGTACAACTTCATGGATGGGATTGACGGGATTGCGAGCGTCGAGGCGATCACTGCATGCCTGAGCGCTGCATTTCTGTACTGGTTAACTGGTTTCGACGGGTTGGCCGTATTGCCGTTGATGTTGGCCGCAGCCGTTGCCGGATTCCTGTACTGGAACTTTCCGCCCGCAAAGATCTTCATGGGGGATGCGGGTAGCGGTTTCATTGGCATCATCCTGGGGGGCTTGTCGCTGCAGGCGGCGTGGATATCGCCGACGATGTTCTGGTGCTGGTTGATTCTTCTCGGTGTTTTCATCGTTGATGCAACCTACACACTGGCCAGGCGGTTGTTACGCGGCGATAAGGTCTATGAGGCTCATCGCAGCCATGCTTATCAGTTTGCCTCCCGTCAGTACGGCAGGCATTTACCCGTTACGTTGGCGGTGATAGCGCTGAATCTCGGCTGGCTGCTGCCGGTAGCCTTGTGCGTGGTGCAATTTGGATTGGATGGATTGCTGGGCGTGATTGTCGCCTACATTCCCCTGGTCGCTTTGGCGGTACGCTACCGTGCTGGCGAATTGGAAAATCGGCACTAGAGCCAAATAGGCAATGTAGTGTCAGGGGAGCGAGGAAAGCCCAAGAGGATTTATGGATAACGTGCGTACAAAACTGCTGGCTCTGCCACGGCGGCATAAGCGACTACTGCAGGTCATGACCGATATCGTGCTGGTATGGATAGCGCTGTGGATGGCTTTTGTAGTCCGCCTCGGCCTCGATGATCTGGCAAATCCCATGGTTGATCACACGTGGCTTTTCCTGTGTGCGCCCGCGGTCTCGATCCCGCTGTTCATTCGCTTTGGCTTGTATCGTGCGGTCATGCGCTATTTTGGCAACGACGCGTTGATTACCATCATCAAGGCTGTCTCGCTGTCTGCCTTGATACTCGGTTTCATCATCTATTGGTCAGGCAGTCACCAGAACGTCGTGCCGCGTTCAATCACATTCAACTACTGGTGGCTCAGCCTGATCATGGTCGGCGGATTGCGTCTGGCCATGCGTCAATACTTCCTCGGCGACTGGTTTTCCGCAGCCGTTCAGCATGTTCCGTTTGCCAATCGTGACGATGGTCTACCCAAAGTGGCCATCTACGGCGCCGGTGCTGCCGGCAACCAACTGGTCGCTGCGCTGCGTATGGATAAAGCCATGCGTCCTGTTGCATTCATCGATGATGACGGCAGCATCACTGACCGTGTCATTGCAGGGCTTCAGGTTTATCATCCCGATCAGTTGCAACAGATGATCGATGTTACTGGGGCCCAGGAGATCCTGTTGGCGATCCCATCGGCACCGCGAACCCGTCGCCGGGAGATTCTCAACTATCTTGAGCCTTTCCCGCTGCATGTGCGCAGTGTGCCTGGTTTCATGGACCTGGCCAGCGGCAAGGTCAAGGTTGATGACATCCAGGAAGTCGACATTGCCGACTTGCTTGGCCGCGATGCTGTGCCAGCGCAACATGATCTGCTGGAGCGCTGCATTGTCGATCAGATTGTTTTGGTTACTGGCGCTGGCGGCTCGATCGGTTCCGAACTGTGCCGTCAGATTCTCGGCCAGGCGCCTCGCACTCTGCTGCTTGTCGATCACAGCGAGTTCAATCTCTACAGCATCCTCTCGGAACTGGAGCAGCGTGTAGCCCGCGAGTCCCTTCCGGTTTGCCTGATCCCGATCCTGGGTTCAGTGCGTAATCAGGCACAGATGTTCGACATCATGAAAACCTGGCGTGTCGACACGGTTTACCACGCGGCCGCCTACAAGCACGTGCCCATGGTCGAGCACAACATCACTGAGGGCCTGCTGAACAATGTGATCGGGACTTTGCACACCGCCCAGGCCGCGTTGCAGGCGGGAGTGGCCAACTTTGTGCTGATCTCCACCGACAAGGCGGTGCGGCCTACCAATGTGATGGGCAGTACCAAGCGCCTGGCCGAGATGACGCTGCAGGCACTGAGCCGAGAGTTGGCCCCAGTCCTGTTCGGCGATTCTGGTAACGTTTCGCAGGTCAACAAAACCCGATTCACCATGGTCCGGTTTGGTAACGTACTTGGCTCTTCGGGGTCGGTAATTCCCCTGTTCCACAAGCAGATCAAGGCAGGCGGTCCGCTGACGGTCACCCATCCGAAGATCACACGCTACTTCATGACTATTCCCGAGGCCGCGCAGTTGGTGATTCAGGCCGGCTCGATGGGTAAGGGCGGCGATGTTTTTGTGCTCGACATGGGGGAGCCGGTGCGCATTGTCGAGTTGGCGGAAAAAATGATCCACCTCTCTGGATTCAGCGTGCGCAACGAACGCAATCCCATGGGTGACATCGCCATCGAATTCACCGGGCTGCGTCCGGGAGAGAAGTTGTACGAAGAGCTCCTGATTGGAGACAACGTACTTGCCACGCGGCACCCGATGATCATGAGTGCCAATGAAGACTTCATTCAGTGGGACGCACTTAAAGACGCGTTGGCGCAGTTGCTGGACGCGGCATCGCGCGATGACTTTGTGCGGGTCCGCCAGTCGCTGCGTGAAACCGTGATTGGCTATGCCCCTGAGGGGGATATCGTTGACTGGATCTACCAGCAGCGCCGGCTTGAACCTTAGGCCTGCACTCAATCGAGGTGTTGTCGTTGTCTGGAAAAGCCCAGGCCCCGTACCATTTACCGAACGGCGTTCGGCGATTGGCGCGGGGCTGGAGCACGAAAAGTGCGGGCAGACGATCAGATCACGGCTTTGTGAAGTGTCTGTACGATTCGCTCCTGCTGTTGCAGCGACAGGCCGTGCCACAGCGGCAGTCGCAACAGACGCTCCGATTGCCTCTCGGTAACCGTCAGGTCGCCATGGGTGCGCCCGTAGCGCCGCCCGGCTGGGGATCCATGCAGCGGAACATAGTGGAATACGGCGTTTATGTCGTTTTTCTTCAGTTCAGCCAGCACGTGCTGGCGGTCGATCCCGGGCGCTAGCAGTACGTAGTACATATGGGCATTATGCTGGCAGTCTGCTGGAATGATGGGCCGACGCAAGAGGCCTTGTTGTTCCAGGGGCTGTACCAGGTCATGGTAGCGTTGCCAGATCGCCAAGCGGTCTTCGGTGATCTGCTCGGCTTCCTCCAGCTGTGCCCAGAGAAACGCTGCGATGAGTTCGCCTGGCAGGAACGACGAGCCCACTTCCTGCCAAGTGTATTTGTCCACTTCGCCGCGGAAGAAGCGGCTGCGGTCGGTGCCTTTCTCACGAATGATTTCTGCGCGCAGCTTCAGTGCCGGATCGTTGATCAGCAGCGCGCCGCCTTCGCCCGAGATGACGTTCTTGGTTTCATGGAAGCTGTAGGCGCCCAGATCGCCGATGCTACCCAGTGGGCGACCTTTGTAGGTGGCCATAACGCCTTGGGCTGCATCCTCCACCACTTTCAACCCATGACGTGCGGCGATTGCCATGATGGCGTCCATGTCGCAGGCAATGCCTGCATAGTGCACCGGCACGATGGCGCGGGTGCGTGGCGTGATGGCGGCTTCGATCAGGCGCTCGTCAAGGTTCAGCGTGTCCTCGCGAATGTCCACGAAAACCGGCACGCCTCCCCGCAGTACGAAGGCATTGGCTGTGGATACGAAGGTGTACGAAGGCATGATGACTTCGTCGCCTGGCTGAATGTCCAGCAGCAGGGCCGCCATTTCCAGCGCGGCGGTGCAGGAGTGGGTGAGCAACGCCTTGTTGCAGCCGCTTTTATGTTCCAGCCAGTCGTGGCAACGCATAGTAAAGGGGCCATCGCCAGCCAGTTTGTTCCCGAACTTGGCTTCGGCGATGTAGTACAGCTCTTTACCGGTCATGTAAGGACGGTTGAACGGAATCTTTTCAGTCATGGGTTGGTACCTATTAACTTACGACGTCTGTCGATAAGTGCGATACGGATCATCAGCGTTCGATTGTGAGGGATGACGGTGCAGCTTCGATGCTCGAGAGGTGGTTGGGGTATGCCGACTAAGTGTTCTTGATAGCGACCAGCAGGCGGGACCGCTTGCGGGGAGGTTCAGTCCCCGTGCACGATCGCATTGCGTAATCTGAACCAAAAGCCGCCGGCTTCTACGCGAGCTAGCCCTTCGAAGCTTGACTCGGGAACGCTGTCGTTCTGCTTTGCAAGCTCAGGCGCCCAAGCCAGGACACCATCGATCCGCGCAGGTGCGAACTGGCGCTGAGGGCAGGCTAGTTCAGCATTGACATGCTGTTTATCGCACGAAGGGAATAGAAGCATGGTTAGCTCAGGGCGACGTTGGGCGATTGGGGAACACGAAATAACGGTAAAGTATGTAAAGGATCCCGGCCACTGCGAAAATGGCGAAAATTCGCACCAGTTGGTGAGCAAATCCCAACTTGTCGGAAAGCACGTAAAGGATGCCGATGCTTGCAGTGTAGCCGATCACATGGGCAATACAGTAACGAAGTGCCCCGTACCGCGCGCTCCCCTGATACGAAAACGAATAGCGCGCATGCCCGAAATAAGCCATGGCAGCGCTCACGGGATACATGATAGTTACCGCTGTCTTGGGCTCGAGCCAGAGCCACGTCAACAACAGGTAGATCAAGTAGCCGCGCAGGTTATTGAGCACCCCAACGATTCCATACCGAACAATCGGGTAGCGGGTGCCTTTTCGAAATAAGTCGACGAGGCGCCCTTGACTCGCACTCATGGGTTTCACGTGCGGTGAGTATTGGCGTAAGCCACGAGATCGTCGAGGGTGTGCAGCTGGTCTACCTCAGCGTCGTTGTTCGCGATGCCATAGGCATCCTGTACGGCCAGGACGATGCTGAACAGGCCCAGAGAGTCAACCCCCTGTTCGGTAATGTTCATCTCCGGTCGCAGGCTTTCCGGTGCTTCGATCGCCTTTGCCTTGCGGATCACGTCGACAATATCTTCACGGGTGACAGGCATTTCATGTTCCTTATCTTTTGATGCACATTGCTGCTGCGCACAGCTTGGGTCGAGACGGCGCAGGTTCAGGTCATGCGGTTGCTTTTCTGCGGCGGATGCTATCACGATGCCGGCTTGGCGCTGAAATAGATTTGCCCCAGCTGGCAGTCATTCAACATGACGTCGGCACGGGTCAAGCGTGATCCCAGCGTTTGTCTCAAGATGATTGTGGCGTGATTCAAGTCCTCGGGCAGCGGCCATTTTGGACTGTCCCAGCGGCAAAATACCCATTGCGTGTCGGCGGGCTTCTCAAGCACGGCCAGGTGCAAGGCCTTGTTCATCGACACCAGCCTTTCGATGCTGCTGTGGCCGGAGCTGTCCTCGGCCAATCGTATGCTCCTGCTGACGCTATCGATCTGGCAGTGCCGGGTGACTGGCGATTCGTCATACGGCACGCGAACCTGCGGTGAGCCCGATGCTGTCGTTATCCGCGCCAATAGCCGTTCTTCGCCAACCGTGAATTTAATGACGGCGATATCATCGGCAGCAACTTTTCGGGCGTCTGTTGCACGTTCTATTTCAAGCTGCAAGTTCTGGTGGGTCATGCGCTGGATAATGAATTCGATATCACGGATTTCGATCAACTGATGTTGTCGAATAACTTGCATCGCGCGATCAAGCATATCCGCCCCCTGGATATAGCTGCGTTCACCTTTGAAGCCAATATTGAGCAGATAGCGATCCATCAGACGGTTCCTTTCAGGTAGCGGGCCATGTTCACTCGGTGATTGACGGCAAAGTTACCCGACATCACCGCGCCGGCCGGAACATCGGCCACCACCACTGCGCCCATCTTGATTTGCGCGCCTCGGCCCACTACCAAGCCCTGCGCGATCGATGCCGAAGTGCCTACCCACACTCGATCCTCCAGGCGGCTGCGCCCAGCAATGACGGAATTGCCCGAGATGACACAGGCCTCACCCACATAGGCGCCATGGCCGATGTTGGTCATGATGCCGACCTGGCTGTGCGGACCAATGAACGTGAAGCCGCGAAACAATGACTTGGCAATGACCGCGCCCGATAGGATCTGACAGCCCTCACTGATCGTGACGCCGCCGGCATGGCCGACTCGCACGAGCCGGCCGTCAGCCTGGCGAAGGGTCAGCAGGCCTTCGGCACCGATGATCACATTGGCTCCAATCTCGACGTCGTCGCCGAGCTCGCAATAATCTTCGATCACGCTGTGGGCACCAACCACCACACGTTTGCCCAGTTTAGCTTTGGGCGATACCACCGCGCTGGGATGGATGTTGCAGCCCTCACCGATTCCGTAGGTCATTTGAGGGAGGATGTCACCGCTGGCCTTGAGCCGCAGATACAGTTCGAAGAATGCGCGGCGCGGGTCTTCGGCGGCGACGATTGCCTTGCCGGTGCCGGTCAGTTCGTCAACCAGCGCGGGCGGGCAGACAACCGCAGAGACATTTGGGTTGTTTGCAGCCTTTAGCAGGTAATGCAGGGCCTGGCAGTACACCAGGCTACCCAATGTGATGGTGTCGACTTCATCGAGAGTGGCGAAGCCGCCGTCCTGGACGATGTCTTCGGCGGCGAAGTGATCACTTATGTTGAAGCGGTGAGCGTGGTCGTGGCGAGGGATCATCAGAGCTTCTCTTCAAAAACCGAAAACTGTTCAACGTTGCTGGCTTCTTCCACCAGGCGGCCAAGGTATTCCCCGAGTACACCCAGTGCCAGCAGTATGTTGCCGCTCAGGAATGACACCAGCACAGCCAGAGACGCCCAGCCGGGTGCGGAATGCTCGGCAAATATGGATTGGATGATGACCCAGATGGCATAGGCGATACTCAGTACGCTGACCACCCCCCCCCAGCCGATCATGAAGCGCAACGGCAGATAGGAGTGGTTAATGACCAGATATGACAACGTCTTGATCAGTTTGGCCACTGAGTAAGTGGTTTTCTGCCCATCCAGACGAGAGGCATGGCGGATGGGCACGTTACAGATCAGCGAGTGCGGCACCGTTTTGAACAGCATCGCGGCGATATGCGGATGTGCGCCTTTGTAGGCGGTCAGCTTGCGAGCCACATCCAGGGTCATGGCACGGAAGCTGGACAGGCCCATCGCCTTGGGTTTTCCGATGATCTTGCCCGCGAGGTGCTGGTTGAGCCGTGAGCCGAGATTGCGCCACCAGTGGTGCTGTTTCTCGGAGGTGTTGATCTTGCCAATGACGACTCGCTTTCCGGCATCAAGCTGTTCGGTGAACAGCGGCAAGTCTTCAGGGAAGCACTGCAGGTCGTCATCGATGGTGAATACGTAGCCCTTGCTGGCATAGTTCAAGCCACACAAGGTAGCGTGTTGCTGCCCAAAGTTGCGCGCCAGGCGAATGCACCTGACACGGGCATCCTTGTCATGTAGCTCGCACGCGATGCTCCAGGTTTCGTCCGGGCTGGCGTCGTCAACCAGGATCAATTCCCAATCATCGGTGAGGGCATCCAGTTGTCGTGAGATCCGCTCGTGGAAAGTGTGCAGGGTATCTTTGCTGCGATAGACCGGCACCACCACACTAATGCCCGAGCGATGGTCGTTGGGAGTCGAAAGGTTCTCAGTGGTTGGCATCATTGTTCTCTCTTGGCCTGGCAAGCACGTGTAGTGCCTGCGACGTTGACGGGAGCATAGAGGACCTGTTCCCGTACAAAGGCAAATCCGCCAGCACCAGGCGCGGTTCGCCAGGTGCCTACTTGGCGATAGTCGTCTGGGAATCGAGCGCCTTGCTGCAATAACGTTTCAGTGGGCAGGCTGCGCGGGCCGTTTGGCTCCCAGAGCACCCACGAAGCTGCGATCGTCTGGCAATTCACCAGCGAAAGCGCATCGGTGGCGCGCTTGAGGCTGCCGGGGTAGCCGCCCATCAGCCACGCCTGACCGATATTTTTGGCGCCTAGCGCATAAAGGATGCCTGGCGACTGGCCAGACAGATCGATCATCGGCGTGCCTGGCTGCAACCCCGCCGTTTGAGCAACCTTGATCGCGTTGGAGAAGTACTGCGCGTAATCTTCGGATAACTGGAGCTTGGCCCCATCGGCACCCAAAGATTGAATGCTGGTGTTGAGCCTCAGGGGCTGGGGCTGGCGGTAAGGGTGCTCAAAGCCACTTTGCAGCAGGGTGGCTACCATCGCCTGGGTGGCCAGTGTGGCGGGAAGCAGGGGGAACCACGAAGCCTGTTGTCGGATCAGCGGTGCCAGCAAGGTCAACCCGGCGAGCAACCAGAAGATCGCGGCGCTTCCTCCGGCATCCCAGTAGTTTCCATTGGTGCCGAATGCGTATATGTGCGGAGTGACCATGAACAGCCCGGCAATGACCCATTGCGCCGGGGTGATGCTGGCCAGTGCCCTGAGGCGTCCGGTGGCGAGGCAAACCAACAGTGCAGCCAGCACCACAGCGAAGACCCATATGCTCTGGTACGGTCCAAGATAGACAACCCAGAGGTGCTGGCCGAGCACCTGCGCTGCAGTGAGGACGAAAAACGCGAGGGACAATGGCAGGCTCAGGTACCACCAGCGCATGTTGTTTGCCACCTGGCATCCCGTGGCGATGACGATGGCGAAGGACGTCGCCAGCAGCAAACTCAGGAGTCGTATGTCCAGCGGAACGCTGTCGATCCTCAGGATATCAAGCAGTGTATGTCCCCCGGCCAAGTCCTGGGTTAGCTGGATACCCCTTTGAATGCGTGCCGCGAACGCGACGACAGAGCCGTCGATCAGCCAGGCACTGGCCAGCAATGGCAAAAGCGCACTGACGCCAGTGAGCACCAGCGAGCGCACGGAGCCTCGTCGCAAGGCCAGCAACCACACGATCACGGCTAGCGCCAGCGCCAGGGCGCTACTCGGTTTGGCCATGAACGCGAGCCAACCGCCGATACCGATCAGCATCCAGCCTGCCAGGCTGGCGCGATGCAGGGGTCTGTCCGCCATCAACAAGCCGATGGCCGTGATCAGTAGTGCCTGCAGATTCAGGCTGTTGTAGCTTGGAGTAACCAACCAGGTATCGAAAATCAGCAAGGCGGCTGTTGCCAGGCCAGCACTCATGGTCACTTGTGGCCAGCGTTGCCCTGGCTGCTTTGGCGAGATCGAGTTGAGGAACGTTTGGCACAACCCCCAGGCGAGGGTAAAGGTGATAAGAATGTTCGCTTGCCGCAAGGCAGTGATATCACCTCCCAACAGTTGGTAGAGCGGGTGGTAAACAAAGCCGAACTGGGTAGTGGAGCCGCTGTAGAGAAACGGCGTGGAGATCCAAACCAGATAGAAACTTTCGTCAGTGAAATCGACTCCGTATGCGCTGAATTTGAGCAGCCAACTTAGTAACAAGAATGTACCGATTGCGCACGCTACGATCGGTGCTCGGTGAAGCAGTGCATTCACGGCATTGAATTCCTTATCGAATTTGACAGTTGGGGACGGTTCAGTCGCCAGGTTTCAAAAGGCGGGTACTTTACGCGCTGCTCCATGAGTTGTCAGTAGGATGAGCTGTGCACCGTCCGCGCACCCGGCCTGGACAAGGCAGGCGAGTCCGTACATGGCAGCGGGCTTGCCCGCGATGCGTAGTGCAGGTGGCGCTCGATCTCAATGAGTGCAGAAACTCTCAAGCCAAGCCCCCGAACATCGAATGACAAACCCCACCCCAGCCGATACGTTTCCTATAATCCCGTTTACAATAGCGGCATCTTTCCTACCGACCCGCATGAGATCTACCTGAACCAATGACTATCCTGGTTACCGGCGGCGCCGGCTTTATCGGTTCGAACTTCGTACTGGATTGGGTGAACCAATCGGGCGAAACCCTCATCAACCTCGACAAACTGACCTACGCCGGCAATCTGCAAAGCTTGGCCAGCCTGCAAGGCAACCCGCAGCATGTGTTTGTGCACGGGGATATCGGTGACACTGCGCTGTTGCAGCGGCTGCTGGCCGAGCACCAGCCGCGCGCGGTGCTCAACTTTGCTGCCGAGTCGCATGTCGACCGCTCCATCCACGGCCCGCAGGCGTTCGTCGAAACCAATGTGGTCGGCACCTTCCAGTTGCTCGAAGCGGTTCGGAGTTATTGGCAGGGCCTGGATGGTGCAGGGCAGGAAGCATTCCGGTTTCTGCATGTATCCACCGATGAGGTGTACGGCTCGCTCAAGGCCGGTGAGCCGGCGTTCACCGAAACCCATCAGTACCAACCCAACAGCCCCTATTCGGCGAGCAAGGCGGGCAGCGATCACTTGGTGCGCTCCTATCACCACACCTACGGCTTGCCCGTGCTGACCACCAACTGCTCTAACAATTACGGGCCACTGCACTTTCCGGAAAAACTCATTCCACTGGTGATCGTCAACGCGCTGAGTGGCAAGGCCTTGCCGGTGTATGGCGATGGTCAGCAGATTCGCGACTGGCTTTACGTCAAGGACCATTGCAGCGCCATTCGCCGGGTACTGGAAGCCGGTAAGGTAGGTGAGGTGTACAACGTCGGTGGCTGGAACGAGAAACCGAACCTGGAGATCGTCGAGCGCGTCTGCTCCCTGCTGGATGAGCTGCGCCCACGGGCAGACGGCAAGCCCTATGCGGCGCAGATCACCTATGTTGCCGACCGTCCGGGGCATGATAGACGCTACGCCATCGATGCCCGCAAGCTTGAGCGCGAACTAGGCTGGAAACCGAGTGAAACGTTCGAGACTGGTATCCGCAAGACAGTGCAGTGGTACCTGGACAATGCTGCGTGGGTCGAGGGTGTGCAGTCGGGCAGTTATCGCGAATGGGTTGAAAAAAACTACAGCTGCCGTTCAGGGAAGCACGACAAATGAGCACATTCAAGCAACGCAAAGGCATCATTCTGGCAGGCGGTTCGGGCACGCGCCTGCACCCGGCGACACTGGCGATCTCCAAGCAGCTGCTGCCGGTGTACGACAAACCGATGATCTACTACCCGCTGACCACGCTGATGCTGGCGGGTATCCGCGATATCCTGATCATCTCCACACCCCTGGACACGCCACGCTTCGAGCAGTTGCTGGGCGATGGCCACCAGTGGGGCATCAACATCAGCTATGCGGTGCAGCCTTCGCCGGATGGCCTGGCCCAGGCGTTCATCATTGGTGAGCGCTTCATCGGCAACGACTTGTCGGCATTGGTGCTGGGCGACAACATCTACTACGGCCACGACTTCCACAACTTGCTTGTCGGTGCAATGGCGCGCAACGAAGGGGCGAGTGTGTTCGCTTACCATGTGACCGACCCCGAGCGCTATGGTGTGGTCGAGTTCGACGCCAGTGGCAAGGCCGTCAGCCTGGAGGAAAAACCCCAGCAGCCTAAGTCCAACTATGCAGTGACAGGGCTGTATTTCTACGACCTGGACGTAATTGAGATGGCCAAGGGTCTCAAACCCTCGGCGCGTGGTGAGCTGGAGATTACCGACATCAACCGGCTCTATCTGGAGCGTGGGCAATTGTCGGTTCAGGTGATGGGCCGCGGCTATGCCTGGCTCGATACCGGCACCCATGATTCTCTGCTCGAAGCCAGTGGTTACATCGCCACGCTCGAGCGCCGGCAGGGCCTGAAGGTCGCTTGCCCGGAGGAGCTGGCATTCCGCCAGAAGTGGATCGATGCGGAGCAGCTCCAAAGTCTGGCTGAGCCGATGCGCAAGAATGGCTATGGCCAGTATTTGCTGCGTTTGCTGCGTGATCATGCCCTGTAGGGCTGATAGTCCTGTGCACCCCTGCCGTAGGAAGCTTCGCCGGCAGGCGTGCAACATGTTGTGACGTCTGATTTGGTAACCATTGCCCACTGGGAACAACTGCCTGTAACCCGCTAGGTTGTAGGGGCAGCCAATGAAACTGGCTGCGGCAACCTCAACTCACAGGAGTGACCTCATGCGCAATACCGTCCTCAATTACCTGCTGCTGCCACTGTTCGCGGGCTTGTCGTTTTCCCTCAGCGCGGCGCCGGATGCTGCGAAGATGCCGTCAGAGCCAGTACCGCTGGTGAGCCAAGTGCAGGCTCCGGTCGAACGGTTGAATTTGAACACAGCCGATGCGTCTACGCTGCAAAAGAAACTGAATGGGATCGGCAAGGCCAAGGCTGAAGCGATCGTGGCGTATCGAGATACCAATGGGCCGTTCGCCACGGTGGACGAACTGCTGGAAATCAGGGGTATTGGTAGCGCGTTGCTGGAGCGCAATCGGGACAGGCTGATGGTGGAATAGTGACATGTCCTGTGGGAGCGGCGTGCCGTTGACAGGTCTCAAACCGGCTTTTTGCCTGTGCTGGCCTCATCGCCGACAAGCCGGTTCCCACAGGCGCTGCAGATTCAACCTGCGCTATCGGTCCTGAGCATCCTTGGCATCCGCCTCGGCATTACGTTCATGCACCTTACGCAATTGCTCTTCGGTCAGGGGCAGCTTCTTCGCCGTATCTCGAAGCAGCATCAGCCCGCCAATGATCGAGCCGAGGGCTATGATGAGTATCAGCCAAGCATACCAGGGCATTGTCTTTCTCCTGTGGCGTCGAGGGTTTCGCTTGTATAGCGGTTGAGCGATTTCCTTGACCATTGGTTCAATTATAGGGGCCATTCCCTGCTGGGCCAATTCTGATGACCCGCGGCCCCCAAAGCCTGTGCCACTTCGTTTACAATGCGCGCCGTTTACGACTTGCCAAGAGAATTCGACCATGTCCGCCTGCCAGACGCCCCTGATCGTCGCCCTGGATTTTCCCACTCGTGACGCTGCCCTGAAGCTGGCTGACCAGCTCGATCCCGCCCTGTGCCGGGTAAAGGTGGGCAAGGAGCTGTTCACCAGCAGCGCTTCGGGGATTGTCGAAAGCCTGTGCCAGAAGGGCTTCGAGGTGTTCCTCGACCTGAAGTTCCACGATATTCCGAACACCACCGCCATGGCCGTCAAGGCGGCTGCCGAAATGGGGGTGTGGATGGTCAACGTCCATTGCTCTGGTGGCCTGCGCATGATGTCGGCCTGCCGCGAAGAGCTGGCCAAGCGCAGCGGCCCGCAGCCACTATTGATCGGCGTGACCGTGCTGACCAGCATGGAACGTGAGGACCTGGCCGGCATTGGCCTGGATATTGCCCCACAAGAGCAGGTGCTGCGCCTCGCTGCGCTGGCCGAGAAGGCGGGCATGGACGGGTTGGTATGTTCGGCGCTTGAGGCGCCGGCATTGAAGGCTGCGCACCCTGGCCTGCAACTGGTCACCCCGGGAATTCGCCCGGCGGGTAGCGCTCTGGATGACCAGCGTCGAATTCTTACGCCGCGCCAGGCTCTGGACGCCGGCTCGGATTATCTGGTGATCGGTCGCCCGATCAGCAAGGCGACGGACCCGGCGCAGGCACTGGCGGCAGTAGTCGCTGAAATACGCGGCTGAATCAGATCAGGCAAGAGGGCTGCGATGCTGCGCTTTTTCATTTTTGAGTCGTGGTTCAGCCTTGAGCTGTCGACCAGTTGACCCGGTCGAACGGTCACGTGGTCAAGATCGAGAAGCCCTAGGCAATGTGGTTTGGGCAAAGGCTGCATAGCGGTGATGCGCTGAAGTTAACGCTCGACCACGCTCCTCAACACCCTTGGAGCTGAAAAAAGGCCGGCATGCAGTGCATGCCGGCCTTTTTTGCGTGGCGCGAAATCGACTCAGGCAATGACCAGCGGCGTAAACCCTTTCACCAGGTCATCCAGCGCTTTGATCTGCGCAAGGAAAGGCTCTAGCTTATCCAGCGGCAGGGCACTCGGGCCGTCGCACTTGGCCTGGTCCGGGTTCGGGTGAGCCTCCAGAAACAGCCCGGCCAGGCCAACCGCCATGCCGGCGCGGGCGAGGTCGACGACCTGCTCGCGGCGGCCACCGGAGGCAGCGCCGGACGGGTCGCGGTTCTGCAGGGCGTGGGTCACGTCGAAGATGATCGGCAGGTTGTCGCAGGTGCGCTTCATCACGCCAAAGCCCAGCATGTCGACCACCAGGTTGTCGTAGCCCATGCAGGTGCCGCGGTCGCACAGGATCAGCTGGTCGTTACCGGCTTCCTTGAACTTGTGCACGATGTTCTGCATCTGCGAGGGGCTGAGGAACTGTGGCTTCTTGATGTTGACCGGCTTGCCGGTCTTGGCCAGGGCCACCACCAGGTCGGTCTGGCGGGCGAGGAAGGCTGGCAGTTGCAGCACGTCGACCACTTCGGCCACCGGCGCGCACTGGTGGATTTCATGCACGTCGGTGATGATCGGGACGCCGAACTCGGCCTTTACCTTCTCGAAGATGCGCAGGCCCTCTTCCATGCCCGGGCCACGGTAGGAGTGGATCGAGGAGCGGTTGGCCTTGTCGAAGCTGGCCTTGAACACGTAAGGGATGCCCAGTTTCTCGGTAACCCGAACGTACTCGGCGCAGGCGGTCAGGGCCAGGTCCTCGGACTCGAGCACGTTGATGCCGCCGAAGAGGACGAACGGGGCGGTGTTGGAGCACTCGATGGTGGGGGTGATCTTGATCATGGTCTACTCTGCAAATCCCAGTCACTGGTTTCAGTGGCGATAGCCAATCTTACAGACTCAAACCTTCAACACCAACTTGCCGAAGTTCTCGCCGCTGAATAGCTTGAGCAGCGTCTCGGGGAACGTCTCCAGCCCGTCCACCACGTCCTCCTTGCTCTTGACCTTGCCTGTGGCCAGCCAGCCGGCCATCTCCTGGGCGGCCTTGCCGTAGTCCTTGGCGTGGTCCATCACCACGAAACCTTCCATGCGTGCACGGTTTACCAGCAGCGCCAGGTAGTTGGCCGGGCCTTTGACAGCTTCCTTGTTGTTGTACTGGCTGATGGCGCCGCAGATGACGATGCGCGCCTTGAAGTTGATGCGGGTGAGCACGGCGTCGAGGATTTCGCCGCCGACGTTGTCGAAGTACACGTCGACGCCCTTGGAGCATTCGCGCTTCAGGCCGGCCAACACGTCCTCGGCCTTGTAGTCGATCACGCCGTCGAAGCCCAGTTCGTCCTTGAGGTACTGGCACTTCTGCGCGCCACCGGCGATGCCAACCACATGGCAGCCCTTGAGCTTGGCGATCTGGCCGACGATGCTGCCCACCGCGCCGGCCGCGCCGGAGATGACCACGGTGTCGCCGGCCTTCGGCTGGCCGACCTCGAGCAGGGCGAAGTAGGCGGTCATGCCGGTCATGCCCAGGGCCGAGAGGTAGCGGGGCAGCGGGGCGAGCCTGGGGTCGATCTTGTGCAGGCCCTGGGGGTCGCCGGTGAAGTAGTCCTGCACGCCGAGGGCGCCGCTGACTTGGTCGCCGGGCTTGTAGTCCGGATGGTTGGAAGCGACCACTTCGCCGACGCCTAGGGCGCGCATCACCTGCCCAAGGGCGACGGGCGGGATATACGACTTGCCTTCGTTCATCCAGCCGCGCATGGCCGGGTCCAGCGACAGGTACAGGTTGCGCACCTGGATCTGGCCGGCGGCGGGGGCTTCGGCGGGGACCGTCTCGAAGGTGAAGTCGTCACGGCGCACGGCGCCGACCGGTCGTTTGGCAAGCAGGAAGCGGCGGTTGCTCTGGGTCATGGCAGGTCCTTGTGGGCGATGAGGTACAGCAGTCAATTTAACCCGCTGATGCAGGTTGGTCCGCAAAATCACTGGTAAGCATGGTAGCCCAACCGCTGCCTTGATGATGCTGCCCAGCCGGGCGGTGGGCTGACTAGACTCAGGGCCAATTCATCACCCTCAGGAGCAGACGATGAGCATGACCTTTTCCGGCCAGGTAGCCCTGGTCACCGGCGGTGCGGCAGGGATCGGCCGGGCGACGGCACTGGCCTTTGCCCGCGAAGGCCTGAAGGTGGTGGTGGCCGATCTTGACCCGGTCGGCGGCGAGGCCACGGTGGCCTTGATTCGCGAATCGGGTGGCAACGCGCTGTTCGTGGCTTGTGATGTGACCCAGGATGCCCAGGTGCGCCAGCTGCACGAGCGCGCCATCGAGGCCTATGGCCGGCTGGACTACGCCTACAACAATGCCGGCATCGAAATCGAACAGGGACGCCTGGCCGAGGGCAGCGAGGCCGAGTTCGACGCGATCATGGGCGTCAACGTCAAGGGCGTGTGGCTGTGCATGAAGTACCAGTTACCACTGCTGCTGGCCCAGGGCGGCGGTGCGATCGTCAATACAGCCTCGGTGGCAGGCCTGGGCGCGGCACCGAAGATGAGCATCTACGCCGCCTCCAAGCATGCGGTGATCGGCCTGACCAAGTCGGCCGCCATCGAGTATGCCAAGAAGGGTATCCGGGTGAATGCCGTGTGCCCGGCGGTGATCGACACCGACATGTTCCGCCGCGCCTACGAGGCTGACCCGCGCAAGGCTGAGTTTGCCGCCGCGATGCACCCGGTCGGGCGCATCGGCAAGGTCGAGGAAATTGCCAGTGCGGTGCTGTACCTGTGCAGTGACGGCGCGGCGTTCACCACCGGGCACAGCCTGACAGTGGATGGCGGGGCTACTGCGATCTAAAATCGGTTGCAGTGCTCAATCTTGACCTTCAAAGTTATGTTGTGTATAGGCTATTTGATTCTCGGCTGTCTATAATTCAGCTCTCAGGTGTTGGGGAGCAACAGTGGAAACAGTCATCGTCAACGAGTCCGGTCGGCAAGCCCCAATCATGGATTTCGCAGCCTGCCGGGGGATTGCCGAAGGGCCCGTGTTCATCATTGCGTCGGGAGCCTCTGCAAAGGACTTCCCCATGCAGCGCTTTGCGAATGTGCCGATGATCACGCTAAACGGCGCGATCTCGATGTTCCCGGAGCAAGGCCCGCGTCCTTACTTCTACGTGTGCACCGACACCGGGTTTGCGCACCAGCAGCCTGACCTTTATGCAAAGGCGGTGCGGCTCAGCCAGCGATTGGCAATCTGGCCGGATGAAATCGAGTCTCTGCCGGTGCCAACCAAAGCGCAGATTTTCCCGCTGGCCAAGGCGGCCCGCTCGCGCCTGTATGACATGCTTTTCAACCCCGACCCGCAAGTGGTGCGCAGCCGTGCACTCTGGGGCAGCCGCTCACGCTCGGTGGGTTTCAGCAAAGACCTTTCGCAAGGTTTTTTCGATGCGCGCACGGTAGCCTATGCGGCACTGCAGATTGCCTTTCATCTGGGCTTCAATCAGGTTTTCCTGGTGGGTGTGGACCTTGACCAGTCTGTGGGGCGCTTTTATGAAACCTCGGGCCAGGCGGTTTCGCGCTGCCACCTGGATGAAGCCTATGAGCGGCGCATCCTGCCCTCGCTGAAGCTGATGGCCGAACAGGTTGTCGACGAGCATTTTGCCGTCTACAACCTGTCTGCCACGTCGAGAATCCCGGGTGCGGTCATCCCCAAGGTCACCCTTGACCAAGCCCAGGCGATAATCCTCGGCAGCGTTCCTGAGGCTTTCTTGTGTAGCCACCCCGTGTGACTGTCTACTTCCTGGGCTGGCAAGCCCGCTACGAACAGATCATGATCGAGCAGCTGGCGCAGGCGCACGCGGTGCGGGTGTTCCAGTTGCCTTCTTATGCGCGCAGGGTTGTGCGCCTGGCGCAAGTGCTGGGTGGTGCTCCGGGATTATTGAAATGGCTTGGCAGGCGAGCCAGCGCCGCCAACCGGGCCACCGCCAGCGACCTGTTGGTGTGTAATGAGGGTCAACTGAAGCGCAGGCGCCAGCTGCATCTGGTGCTGGGCTTTCCCGGCCAGCGGGTGTTGCTGGTGCGGGACTTGGTAGATGCCGCCTTCGTCGAGCGTATGCGGCCATTGTTCGATCGTATCTACAGCTACGACCCTGTGCAGTGCGAGCGTCTGGGCATGCTCCATCTGGAGCAGTTTTTCCCTTTCGACCCCGTCAACACCTGTCAGCCGACAGCCGAACAGGGGGCTGTCAGGCACAAGCCGTTGTGCTTCTTCCTGGGCCGCGACAAGGGCCGCGCCCAGCGCCTGCAGGCCCTGGCGCAGGCGCTGGGCGGACTCGGCTGCGACCTTGATTTCCAGATCGTGAAGGACGGCACTACCCAGGCGCCGGGCAGTTACCACATCGATAGGTTGCTGTCCTACGAGGCCAACCTGGCCAAGGCCAGGGCCTGCGATGTGCTGGTGGAGATCAATCAGGCGGGTCAAACCGGCCTGACCTTGCGTCCCCTGGAAGCTGCGTTCTTCGACAAGCAGCTGATCACCGATAATTGGCGGGTCAGGGACACTGCCTTCTATCATCCCGACCGCTTCTATGTGCTGGGGGATGAGCAGCGCGATCTTCAGGCGTTTCTGGCCAGCAAGGCACCACCGGTGGCGCCGGATGCCCTGCGCAAACATACCCCGACGGGATTGCTGGAGCGCTTGCTGGAGGACGCTGTCCGGAGGTGAGCCGGCTCAATGGCCGTTGGTTTGTTGCATGCTTAGCCTTGTGCCTTGCAACGCCCCGGCAACGGCCACGCAGCCCACCAGCAATACCCCGCCAAAACCCAGCAAGGCCATGCCCGAGCCCAGGTGGTCGCTCATGACTCCGGTCAGGATCACCGGCACGCTGAAACCCAGGTAGGCCAGCAGGAAGAACCCCGCGCTGGCGCGTGTCTTCTCGGCCCCGGCCAGTTCGTTCACCGCCGCCAGCCCGCCGAGGTAGATGAACCCATAACAGGCGCTGCTGGCTGCCACCGCGCCGGCCAGCACCGCCCACAGGCGGCCACTGTCGGCGCCCCAGGCCAGCAAGGCATAGCTGCACGGCAGGATCGCCATGCCCAGCAAGGTGGCCGCACGGCTGGACATGCGCCTGGCCAGTGGCTGGAACAGCAGGCCGCAGCTGATCACGCAGAACGTCGAGAACCCCGACCAGGCGCTCAAACCGTGCTGGCGCAGAATCCCGGGCAGCAGGGCGATCACCAGCCCGACGCAGGCCCATGCCAGCAGAATGGCCAGGCCATACACCACGCTGCCGCGAGGGTAGAAGGGGAGGCGTAGCATGGCGCTGCGTTGTGCCGGGCGTGGGTCGGGCAAGCGCCACACCAGCAGCACAGCCACTGCGCCAAGCAGCAACTGCAAGTGGAAGCTGCCGGGGGTCAGGCTCGGGCCGCGCAGCAGGAACAGGCTGGTCAGCGCCGCGCCCAGGCCAAAGCCCAGCGAAGTGCTGGCGGTGACCCAGTTGGCGGCACGGGCACTGCTGTTAGCGCCCATCAGTTCAGCCATGTAGGCGGTTGCCGTGGCCGAAGCCAGGCCGGTGCCCAGGCCCAGGAAGAAACGCGCCACGCCCAGCGTTTGCAGGCTCGGTGCAAACAGCATGAGCAGGGTGGCAACCATCGACAGCACAAGCGCGGTGAGAATCAGTGGCCGTCGCCCGACCCGGTCGGCCAGCCCGCCCAGAGCCAGCAGCACCGGCAGCACGCCCAGCACGTAACCGGAGAAGGCCACCGCAGTGGCAGCGGCGCCCTGGCCGGAGAGGTCGGCGTAGGTGATGTAGAGCGGGGCCTGCAGGTTGACCGCCAGGGTGATCAGGCACAGGGCGAAGGCCAGCAGGGCGGGGGAGTGGCGCGAGGGCATGGGTACGGTCCTGGTTCTTGGATTGTCAGTACCGGCCTTTTCGCGGGCACGCCCGCTCCCACAGGATACCCACAATGCTCACGGCCTGTGCTGTACCTGTGGGAGCGGGCGTGCCCGCGAAAGGGCCGGTACAGGAAACAATGCCCTGCACACCTACACCCAACAAGGCACACCCAAGCCCCATTTGTGCTTAACTGTTCGCTCAAAATATGCAAACACCCATCGCCATGCACTTCACCCTCGACCGCCGAAGCCCCACCCCGCTGGTGCAGCAACTCACCGACCACCTGCAAGCCTGGATCGAACAGCAGCGCCTGCGCCCCGGTGCCCGTCTGCCGTCGATCCGCACCTTGGCCCATAATCAGTCGGTCAGTGCCTCCTGCGTGATCGAAGCCTACGACCGCCTGGTCGCCAGCGGCTGGCTGGAGGCGCGCCACGGTACCGGTTTCTTCGTTGCCGAACGCAAAGCCACTTTCGACGCCGACAACCCACCGGTGTGGGGCGAGGCGGGCGATGGCAACTGGCGGCAGTTCCGCGAAGGCCATGACGAATTGCTCAAGCTCGGCTGCGGCTGGCTGCCGAACAGCTGGCGCGCAGACGTCGAACTGGCCCAGGCAATCCGCCAGGTCAGCCGCGGCAACCCGCAGGACCTGTTCGACTACTGCCCGCCGCTGGGTCTGGCCAACCTGCGCCAGCACTTGCACAAGCGCCTGGCACGGGTGGATATCGCTGCAGGGCCCGAGCGCATCCTCACCACACAAGGTGCCAGCCATGGCCTGGACCTGCTGGTGCGTACCTTGCTGCGCCCCGGCGACACCGTGTTGGTAGAAAACCCCGGCTACTACAACCTGTACAACCTGCTGCGCCAGCATCAGGTGCGCATGCTGCCAGTACCGCGCACGGTGGCCGGCCCTGACCTTGCAGTGCTCGAACGCCTGCTGGCCGAGCACCACCCGCGTTGCCTGTTCACCAACAGCCTGTACCAGAACCCCACCGGCACCAGCCTCACACCCAAGGTTGCCTATCGTCTGCTGGAGCTGGCCCGCGAACATGACCTGCGCATCATCGAGGACGATATCTACGCCGACTTCCAGGAAGGCCCTGCCACCCGCCTGGCCACCCTCGACAGCGAGCAGCGGGTGATCTACCTGGCCAGTTTCTCCAAAACCCTGAGCAGTTCGCTGCGTGTCGGCTACCTGGTGGCCGACGCGCCCCTGCTGGCGCGCCTGGCCGAACTGAAGATGGTCAGCGGCATCGGCACCTCGCGCTTCGCCGAACAGGTGGTCGGGCAGATGCTGGCCAACGGCAGCTACCGCAAGAGTGTCCAGCGCCTGCGGGTGCGGCTGGGGCAGCACATGGCCAAATTGCTCGGGCAACTGGAACAGTACGGCTGGCAGGTGTTCTGCGAGCCGTATGGCGGCATGTTCGTCTGGGCGCGAGTGCCGGGGCGTGACTTCGCCAGCCTCGAACGCCTGGCGCTGGAGCATGCGGTGTTACTCACCCCAGGCAGCGCCTTCGACTACCAAGGCGCCAGCAGCGATTGGCTGCGCATCAACGTCGCCTACGGGCAGGACACCCGCGCCCAGGGCTTCCTTCAGCACGCGGGGCGACCTTCAGCTAGCTGATAGCGACACACTCGTAGCCATTTGACACCATTTTGCTGCCAACCTCTTGTTTGCAGGGCGAAAACGTTGCCACGCTTGACCCTTGGCAAAACCTTGCACGGTGAAGGGGAATCGGCGATGGCGACGAGCAGGCACGGTGTTCTGGCCAACCTGGGCATGGCCCGCAAATTGGGCCTGGGTTTTGCCCTGGTGTTGCTGCTGACTGTCGCGGTGGCGGCCATCGGCATCGCGGCGCTGCACAGCGTTGGCCAACGCTTCGACGGCCTGCGCCAGCTTGGCCAGCTCAATACCGACCTGCTGCGGCTGCGCCAGCACGAGCAGGCCTTTGCCCTGCGCTCCGACATCAAGGAGGCCGAGGCCTTGCGCAGCGGCCTGCAGAGCCTTGCCGAGCGCGCCCGCAGCCTGCCAGCGCTGACGGCGGCCGAGGCTGACCTGGCGGCTTACGGTCAGGCTTTCGAGGCCTTCGTCGAAGCGGTGCAGGCCAAGGAGCTGGCGCTGGACATGGCCAGTTGGTCGGTGTCCAGCGTGGCCAACAACCTTGATGTACTGCAGGCCGGCCTGGCCGACGATGCCACTTACACGCTCAAGCAGTCCCAGGGCCAGCAAGGTGGCGAGTTTCTTGAACAGGCCGGGCAGGTGGCGCAAGTGTCGCGGCTGATGCTGCAGGCCATGGACGAAGCGCGGGTACGCCTGGACAAGAGCCGCAAGGGCGAGGAGGGGGAGCAAGGCCGCATCGCCCAGACGGTCGAGGCGGCGCAGCTGGTCGAGCAGCTCAAGGCCGCCGTCGGTGATGCAGGCTACCAGAGTGTGCTCGGCGAGGTGGCCGGGCACATTGCCAGTTTCTCCGACAAACTCAACGAATACACCGACCTGCTGGGCAAGGAGCAAGGCATCAAGGCGCAGCTGCAGGCGCGTGCCGAGCAAGTCACGGGCCGGGTCGACCAGGCCTATGCCGTCGATCAGCAGGCCATGCAGGCAGAACTGACGCGCAACAGCCTGGCCATCGCCTTCGCCACCGGGCTGGCGTTACTGGTGGGCCTGCTCGCCGCCTGGCTGATCACCCGCGCCGTGGTTGGCCCGCTCAAGCGCGTGATCGGCCGTGCCCAGCGCATTGCCGCAGGAGAGTTGAGCCTGGAACACGAGGCGGCGCGCAGTGATGAAGTTGGCCAGCTGATGCAGGCCATGCAGCAGATGGCCGCCGGGTTGTCCGGCGTGGTCAGTGGCCTGCAGCAGGGTATCGAGCAGCTGGCCGGCAGCGCCCAGGCGCTGTCGGCGGTGACTGAGCAGACCAACCGCGAAGTCGGCAGCCAGAAGGAAGAGACCGAGCAGGTGGCCACCGCCATGCAGCAGATGACCGCCACCGTGCACGACGTGGCGCGCAATGCCGAAGAGGCCGCACAGGCGGCGCAGGCTGCCGATGACAAGGTCGACGCCGGGCAGCGCGTGGTGCGCGAGAGCATGCAGCGTATCGAGCAATTGGCTACGGCAGCGGACACGGCCAGCGCCGGCATCGACAGCCTGAGTGCCGAGATCCACACCATTGGCGATGTGCTGGAGGTGATCAAGAGCGTCGCCGAGCAGACCAACCTGCTGGCGCTCAATGCAGCCATCGAAGCGGCCCGGGCGGGTGAGCAGGGGCGGGGTTTTGCGGTGGTGGCCGACGAAGTACGGGCACTGGCCCGGCGTACCCGGCAGTCGACCGAGGAAATCGAGCGCCTGGTCGCCAGCCTGCGCGGCAATGCCCAGCAATCGGTGGCGCAGATCCGCGGCAGTACCGAGCTGGTGCGCCTGGCCGTGGCCGATGCGCTGCAGACCGAAAGCGCGCTGGGCAGCATTGCGCTGGCGGTGTCGTTGATTCAGCAGATGAACCAGCAGATTGCGGCGGCGGCGGAGCAGCAGAGTTCGGTGGCCGAAGAGATCAGCCGTAGCGTGACGCAGATCCGGGGCAGTGCCGACCAGGCGGCGCTGGCGATGCAGGACAATGCCCGGTCCAGTATCGAACTGGCGCAGCTGGGTAATGACCTCAAGGGCATGGTTGGCCACTTCAGG
>NZ_JAGIBG010000036.1:0-51711 GCF_017744435.1 Pseudomonas sp. | reverse complement strand
AGGTTGCTCTGCTGCCTGTACCGGCCTCTTCGCGGGCACGCCCGCTCCTACAGGGATATCACCGCTCTCAGGCCTTGTGATATCCCTGTGGGAGCGGGCGTGCCCGCGAAGAGGCCGGTACAGGCAGCAGAGCAACCTCAGGCCTTGCGCGGATTGAGGATCAGCAAGGTCAACACCCCCGCCACGATCCCCCAGAACGCCGAGCCGATCGAGAACAGGGTCAACCCCGAAGCCGTCACCATGAAGGTAATCAGTGCCGCCTCGCGCTCCCTTGCCTCGCTCATGGCCACGGTCAGCCCGTTCATGATCGAACCGAACAGCGCCAACGCCGCAATCGACAGCACCAGCTCCTTCGGCAGCGCCGCGAACAAGGCCGCCAAGGTGGCGCCGAACGTGCCGGCAATGCCATAGAAAATCCCGCACCACACCGCAGCGGTATAGCGCTTGCTCGGGTCTTCATGGGCGTGGGGCCCGGTGCAGATCGCCGCACTGATCGCCGCCAGGTTGACCCCGTGCGAGCCGAACGGTGCCAGCAGCAGCGACGCCAGACCCGTCGTTGAAATCAGCGGCGAGGCAGGTACCTGGTAGCCGTCCGCGCGCAGCACCGCCACGCCGGGCATGTTCTGCGAGGTCATCGCCACCACGAACAGCGGGATGCCGATGCTGATGGTCGCGGCCAGCGAGAAGCTCGGCGTGGTCCACACCGGGGTGGCCACCTCCAGCTTGAAGCCGCTGAAATCGAGCAGGCCGAGGGCGCCGGACAACGCCGTGCCCACCAGCAAGGCGGCCAGTACGCAGTAGCGCGGCGACAGGCGCTTGACCAGCAGGTAGCTGAAGAACATGCCCAGGACCAGCAGGGTGCGGTGCTGGGCGGCAACGAAGATCTCGCTGCCGATCTTGAACAGAATCCCGGCCAGCAAGGCCGAGGCCAGTGAAGCCGGGATGCGCTTGACCAGGCGCTCGAAGCTGCCGGTCAGGCCGCAGATCAGCACCAGCAGCGCACAGGTGATGTAGGCACCAATGGCTTCACCGTAGCTGACCCCGCCCAGGCTGGTAATCAGCAGCGCCGCGCCGGGGGTCGACCAGGCCACGGTAATGGGGGTGCGATAGCGCAGCGACAGCCCGATGCTGCATGCTGCCATGCCGATCGACAGCGCCCAGATCCATGAAGAAATCTGCGCGTTGGTCAGGCCGGCTGCCTGGCCGGCCTGGAACATCAGCACCAGCGAACTGGTGTAGCCGGTGAGCATGGCGATGAAGCCGGCGACGACCGCCGACGGGGAGGTGTCTGCCAGGGGCCGCAGGCGTGCGGAGGTGGCATCGGTCATTGGGTTGGGTCCTTGTCCATGTGTAAGCAGTTTTTTCAGACTAACGCGGGCTGGATTGATCCTTGCCATACAGCAGGCATTGCTTTTAGCCGTACAGTCGCCAACTATTGGGCACGATTGCGCAACTGCATGGGAGGGAATGGGCGATGTTCAAGGTGTATGGCGACTACCAGTCCGGCAACTGCTACAAGGTCAAGCTGATGCTCAGCCTGCTCGACCGCCCGTATGAATGGCACGCGGTGGATATCCTCAAGGGCGAGACCGAAACCCCAGAGTTTCTGGCCATGAACCCCAACGGCAAGGTGCCGGTGCTCAAGCTTGAGGACGGTACCTGCCTGTGGGAATCGAACGCGATCCTCAACTACCTGGCCGACGGCAGCGAGTTTCTGCCCAGCGAGCCGCGCCTGCGGACCCAGGTGTTGCAGTGGCAGTTCTTCGAGCAGTACAGCCATGAGCCGTACATTGCCGTGGCGCGGTTCATCCAGTTCTACCTGGGGCTGCCGGACGAGCGCGTGGAGGAATACCGCAAGCTGCACAAGGGCGGTTACAAGGCGTTGAAGGTAATGGAGCGGCAGTTGCAGATGACGCCGTATCTGGTCGGGGACCAGTACTCGATCGCCGATGTGGCGTTGTATGCCTACACCCATGTGGCGCATCAGGGCGGGTTCGACCTGGCTGATTACCCGGCGGTGCGCGCCTGGCTTGAACGGGTGGCCAGCCATCCGCGGCATGTGCCGATGGTGGATTAAACCTGATAGGCACCTTTCGCGGGCACGCCCGCTCCCACAAGGGCTGCACAGTTCTTGAATTCTGTGCAGTCCCTGTGGGAGCGGGCGTGCCCGCGAATCAGGCGATGCTTATGTATCAGGCTTACGCGAAGCGCTTGTCCAGATAGGCAATAATGGCCTTGGACTCATACATCCAGGTCACCTTGCCCGCTTCCTCGATGCGCAGGCACGGCACTTTCACCCGGCCACCGCCTTCGAGCAGCGCCTGGCGATGCACGTCGTCGTTTTTGGCATCACGCAACGCCACCGGCACATTCAGGCGGTGCAGGGTGCGGCGGGTCTTCACGCAGAACGGGCAGGCATGGAACTGGTACAGCGCGAGGCCCTTGGCCTCCTGCTCGACACGCGCCTGGGCCGCTGCATCACGCTTCTGCTTGGCCGGGCGGCTGATCCAGTCGCCGAACACGATAAGCTGGCCGAGGCCGACCCGCAGGGCTTTGACGATCATGGGCTACTCCTGAAATGCAAAAGCCGACCCCTGGGGGCCGGCTCGGGTCATGCGCCGATCACTTGATCAGGCTGAGGAACTCGCTGCGAGTCGAGGCGTTTTCACGGAACTCGCCCAGCATCACCGAGGTGAGCATGGTCGAATTCTGCTTCTCCACGCCACGCATCATCATGCACATGTGCTTGGCTTCGATGACCACTGCCACGCCAGCGGCGCCCGTTACCTGCTGCACGGCCTCGGCGATCTGGCGGCTGAGGTTTTCCTGGATCTGCAGGCGGCGGGCGAACATGTCGACGATGCGCGCAACCTTCGACAGGCCCAGGACCTTGCCCTTGGGCAGGTAGGCCACGTGGGCCTTGCCGATGAAAGGCAGCATGTGGTGTTCGCACATCGAATACAGCTCGATGTCCCGGACCAGCACCATCTCGCTGTTGTCGGAGGTGAAGAGCGCGCCGTTGGTGACTTCTTCCAGCGTCTGCTCGTAACCGCGGCAAAGGTACTTCATGGCCTTTGCAGCCCGCTTGGGCGTGTCGAGCAGGCCCTCACGGGAGACGTCCTCGCCAAGTTGGCTGAGGATCTCGGTGTAGTTCTGTTCCAGGGACATGTATCTACCTGTGGGTAAAAATCGCAAAAAGGAAGGGTACGGCGCCGCGCGCGGCGCTGCAAGCACGGCGTTACTCGTCGCGGCCTTCCATCATGGTTCGCTTGAGCATCACATACACCGCGCCAGTACCGCCATGGCGGGCCTGGCACGAGGTGAAACCGAGCACTTGCGGGTGCTGGCGCAGCCAGGTGTTGACGTGGCTCTTGATCATCGGGCGTTTGCCGTCCAGGCGTGCGGCTTTGCCGTGGGTCACGCGTACGCAGCGGACTTCCAGCTGGGTGGCTTCGGCGATGAAGGCCCACAGGGTTTCACGGGCTTTCTCCACGCTCATGCCATGCAGGTCGAGGCTGCCCTCGAAGGCGATCTGGCCGAGCTTGAGCTTGCGGATCTGGCTTTCCTGCACGCCGTCGCGGCGCCACATCAGCTCGTCTTCAGCGCCGACGTCGATGACGAACTGGTCGGACAGGCCGTCGATCACCAGGGCCTGGTCGCTGCGGATAGTCGCCGCCTGGCGCAGGCCGGCCAGCTGCTTGCGGTCGGTTTTCGGCTTGCCCACGTCAGCGCGGTCGTGCTTGATCGGCTTGACGCCGCGCACTTCAGCGCTGAACAGGGAAAAATCGTCGTCTTGCATGGTGCCTCCACGTGGGCGGCGTAGTTTACGCGATCAACCCCGTGTCGTCAGTACCGGCCTTGTGGGAGCGGGCGAGCCCGCGAAGAGGCCCTCAGCACAAACCACTAATCGTGCTTTTTCATCAGGTGCGGCGACAGGTTCAGCTCGCGCCCACGGCGCAGGCGGATGCGGCTGCGGCGCCAGAAGCGCACGCCAAGGTACAGCAGCAACAGCCCGACCACGGCCACGATGCTGGCCAGCGGGCGGTTGGCATTGAGTTCGGCCAGGGCGGTGTAGTTGCCGAGCAGCCCGGCGATGCCGGCCATGGCCAGCAGCACGCCGAGCGTGGCGATCAGGGCCGACAGGCCGGCGGCAATACGCGCACCCCAGTTACGCGGTTCCCGCGGGCGCAGACGCTTGGCGTCGAAACTGCCTTTGAGCTTCATTCCAGTTTCCTCTGTGGACATCCGGAATTCGACCTGGGCCCGGCCCTCGGGTTCCGCCCGGCTGCCGGGCGGTCATCGCAACGTCAGCTCAGATCAGGCTGGCGGTAGGGGCGACACAGGCGAAGTTGTCGGCCATCACGGCCATTTCACACGCGTGGATCTGGGCGGCGGGGATCACCTGATCCTTGAGCGCCAGGTCGCGGGTTGCCGAGGCGTCTTCCACCAGGGTGCAACGATAACCATAGTCCTTGGCGCGGCGCACCGTGGTGCTGACGCTGGAGTGGCTCATGAAACCGCAGACGATCAGGTCCAGGTGCCCCAGCGCCTGCAGGGTGTCGTGCAGCTTGGTGTTCTTGAAGGCGTTGGGCATGCGCTTTTCGATGATGATTTCACCTTCGCGCGGCTCCAGGCCCGGGATGAACTGGCCGGCCGGGCCCTGCGGGTCGAAGCGCCCGCCAACGGTACCGAGGTGGCGAACATGGATGATCGGACGGCCGGCCTTGCGGGCGGCGTCGAGCAACCGGGCGATGTTGGCCACGGCCTCGTCCATGCCCGACAGTTGCAGAGGACCGCTCAGGTATTCCTTCTGCGCATCGATGATGATCAGGCTGGCTTGGCTCAGCTTGGCCGGCGGGTAGTCGCGGCCAGTGAGGCGGAACATCGTGGTTGGAACGGACATCAAGGGCTCCTTGGGTAGGGCTTTTGTATACCTATTCTCCCTTGCCTTGGCGCCAATGGGAATGGTTGACATCGCAAGCGGCGTGGTTACTGGCCTGTGGCCTGCCATTGGGGCATCGCGGGGAACAAATGTGCGGGTGGGGCTGTTAGACTTTTGTACGGTCTGAATTAGGAGTACCCCGTGATCACATCTCGTCTGCGCACGTTGCGCGACCATATCCGCTGGGCGGTCAGCCGCTTCCATGAGCACGAGCTGTTCTTCGGCCACGGCGCCGACAATGCCTGGGACGAAGCCCGCCTGCTGGTGCTGGGCGCCGTGCACCTGCCATGGGAAATCGCCGACAGCTACCTGGACTGCCAGCTCGAGGACGACGAGCGGGTACGCTTGCAGCACCTGCTCAAGCGCCGCATCGAAGAGCGCGTGCCGACCGCCTACCTGCTGGGCGAAGCCTGGTTCTGCGGTATGTCGTTCATCGTCGACGAGCGCGTGCTGGTGCCTCGTTCGCCGATCGGCGAGCTGATCGAAAAGCGCTTCGAACCGTGGTTGGCGCAGGAGCCGGCACGCATCCTCGACCTGTGCACTGGCTCCGGCTGTATCGGTATCGTGGCTGCCGAGGTGTTCCCCGAGGCCGAAGTGGTGCTGGCCGACCTGTCGTTCGACGCGCTGGAAGTGGCCAACCAGAACATCGAGCGCCATGGTCTCGACGAGCGCGTGTTCACCGTGCAGGGTGACGGTTTCGCCGGCCTGCCGGGGCAGCGTTTCGACCTGATCCTGTCCAACCCGCCGTATGTCGATGCCGAGGACTTCGGCGACATGCCGGCCGAGTATCACCACGAGCCGGAAATGGGCCTGGCCTGCGGCAATGATGGCCTGGACCTGGTGCGGCGGATGCTGGCCGAGGCAGGCGACCACCTGACCGAGAAGGGTTTGCTGATCGTCGAGGTTGGCAACAGCCAGGTGCATGTCGAGGCGCTGTACCCGGAAGTGGACTTCGCCTGGCTGGAGTTCGAGCGTGGCGGGCATGGCGTGTTCATGCTCACCGCCGAGCAGTGCCGTCAGCACCAGGAGCTGTTCAAGGCTCGCGTCTGACGCTGGATTGCTGGGGCTGCTTTGCAGCCCCAGTTGTTTACCGGGTAGCGATCCAGATCAGCAAACCCGCCTGGAACACGGCAAACGCCACCAGGCAGGTGATGGTAAAGCGCAACCCGCTGTCCTCGCGCCGGTACTTGGCCACCCGTTCATCCCGTTCTCGCAGTTGCCCCTCTTTCTCCAGCAACTGATGCTCGGCCTGTTGCAGCATCCCCGCCGTATCGAGAATTCCCAACTGCTGCACCTTCTCGGTATTCCAGCCGCCCTTGAGCTGGCTCACCGTGGTGTCGAGGGTGCGGCCCTTGAGGTGCTGCGGGTCGGCGTATTCCACTTCCATGCCGCTGGCGGTGATGAAGCGGTCGCGGCGCAGGCGGGTATCTTCATTCAGCGCATCCTTGTTCGGCAGCGCCATGCCTTCGACCCGGTAGTTCGACCAGCGGCGCTGCAGCCACTGCACGGCCTGGCCGAGCATGAAGCGGCCGAGGCCACGGTTCAGCGGCTCCAGTTGCAGGCCGCTGTCGCTGCCGAGGGTCACCAGGCGCTCGCTGTGATCCACCCGCACATCCAGCTGGTTCTGCTCCTTGCGCACTTTCTGCCCAGGCAGGCGGATTTCCATCCGCAGCAAGCTGTGGGCCTTGTCATGGCGCTCGGCGTAGGCGAACTCGACGAAACGCAATGGCCGTGCACCGCTGTTGCGGTCGGTGGGCAGGGGCGCCAGGCGCAGTAACTGGAAGTGCTCGACGGCAAGGTCGGCCCAGGGCAGGGCGGCAGGTTCCGGGGCCTGCGGCTCTTCGGCTGGCTCTACGGCGGCGGGGGCATCGGTCATCAAGGCATTTCCTCAGGTACGGGCGGGCAGTGACCTGGGTTGCTTTACCGCCCGGATCACCGCCAATACCGCGTTATCGGCAGGTTTTGCCGATCTTTGAGGGTCAGGCCGAAGGCAACTGGTGAATGAAACTGACCACCCGCTCGCCGAGCTCCCGTGCCAGTGGCAATTCCGGGTTGAGGTAGCTGTCACGCTGCAGGTGCATGTCCTTGGGGCTGATGCGCAGCATGTGGTTCATGCCATCGATCAGTACCAGCTGGGCATCTGGCTTGGCTGCCTTGAGGCGTTCGGCGTCGGCCACGTCGACCTGCACGTCGTTGCGCCCCTGCACGATCAGCGCAGGCATCGGCAAGCGGGCGAAGGCCTTCGCCGGGTCCTGCTGGAGCAGGGTGATCAGGTACGGCTGCACGCTGGGACGGAACACCTGGCGCAGTGGTGCCGGCACGTCCAGGCTGGTCTGCCCGGCCTGCAGTCGGTCGAGCAGGGCGCTGCCACCGGCCAGTTGCGCCGGTGACATGCGCTGGGCCAGTTGCTCGCGCAGCACGTCCGCCAGTGGCCGGCCCATGCCGGCCAGGGTGATCACCGCGCTGGCGCCGGCACGCTCGGCGGCCAGGCTGGCGATCAGCGCCCCTTCGCTGTGACCGACCAGGATCAGCGGGCCGAAGCGTGGGTCGGCCTTGAGCTTGAGGCTCCAGGCCACCACGTCGTCGACGTAGCGTTGCACGCTGAGGTCGCGCTCATCGGGCGTGGCGGGCTGGCTGGCCGCCACCCCTCGCTTGTCATAGCGCACGCTGGCGATGTGCTCGTTGGCCAGCACCAGGGCCAGGCGCTTGAGGTTGTCGATGCGCCCCGAGGCCGGGTTGTTGCCGTCGCGGTCGGTGGGGCCGGAGCCGGCGATGATCAGCACCACAGGCGGTGGCGTGGCCTGTTGCGGCAGCAGCAGGCTGCCGTGCAGCACACCCTGGCCCGTGTCCAGGTCGATGGGGCGTTGCAGCACGGTGGGAGCGGCGGCCTGGGCCAGGCTGCTGCACAGCAGGAGGAAGAAGGCGACGAGGCGCGACATCATGCGGGTACTACAGTGGGGAGATGAGGCTTTGACCCAATGTTTGCGGGAAGGTTCGCCAGCTGTATGTGGCAGGTCTGGCCTCTTCGCGGGTAAACCCGCTCCCACAGGCTTCGTGCAGTCCCTGTGGGAGCGGGTTTACCCGCGAAGAGGCCCGCACAGGCAAGCAATCCATCTGTATACTGCCCGCTTTCGTTCATCTCAGGCAGATTTCGCGGAGCGTCCATGTCCGGCAATACCTACGGCAAGCTGTTCACTGTCACCACCGCTGGCGAAAGCCATGGCCCGGCGTTGGTCGCCATTGTCGATGGTTGCCCACCTGGCCTGGAAATCTCCCTCGCCGACCTGCAGCACGACCTTGACCGGCGCAAGCCCGGCACCAGCCGGCACACCACCCAGCGCCAGGAAGCCGACGAAGTGGAGATCCTCTCCGGCGTGTTCGAGGGCCGCACCACTGGCTGCTCGATCGGCCTGCTGATCCGCAACACCGACCAGAAGTCCAAGGACTACTCGGCGATCAAGGACCTGTTCCGCCCTGCCCACGCCGACTACACCTACCACCACAAGTACGGCATCCGCGACTACCGTGGCGGTGGCCGCAGCTCGGCGCGGGAAACCGCCATGCGCGTGGCTGCCGGTGCCATCGCCAAGAAGTACCTGGCCACCCAGGGCATCCAGGTGCGTGGCTACATGAGCCAGCTGGGCCCGATCGAGATCCCGTTCAAGAGCTGGGACTCGGTGGAGGAAAACGCCTTCTTCAGCCCCGACCCGAGCAAGGTGCCGGAACTCGAGGCCTACATGGACCAGCTGCGTCGTGACCAGGATTCGGTCGGGGCGAAGATCACCGTGGTCGCCGAAGGCGTGATGCCAGGCCTGGGCGAGCCGATCTTCGACCGCCTCGACGCCGAGCTGGCCCACGCGCTGATGAGCATCAACGCGGTCAAGGGCGTGGAAATCGGCGCCGGTTTCGCCAGCGTTGCCCAGCGTGGCACCGAGCACCGTGACGAACTGACCCCGGAAGGCTTCCTCAGCAACAATGCCGGTGGCATCCTCGGCGGCATCAGCTCGGGCCAGCCGATCGTCGCCCACCTGGCGCTGAAGCCAACCTCCAGCATCACCACCCCAGGCCGCTCGATCGACGTCGATGGCAACCCGGTCGAAGTGATCACCAAGGGCCGCCACGACCCGTGCGTCGGCATCCGCGCCACGCCGATCGCCGAAGCGATGATGGCCATCGTGCTGATGGACCACCTGCTGCGCCACCGCGCGCAGAATGCCGATGTGAAGGTCAACACTCCGGTGCTGGGCCAGCTCTGATCTAGCCAGGCCTAGCCTCTTCGCGGGCGCGCCCGCTCCCACAGGATCACCACAACCTTCGATATTGTGCGGTCCCTGTGGGAGCGGGCGAGCCCGCGAAGAGGCCGGTACAGGCTCACACAAGGCCCACCCGATGCCCCAAATTCCCTACTGGCGCCTGTCCAGCTTCTACCTGTTCTATTTCGCCCTGCTGGGCTCCACCGCGCCGTTCCTGGCCCTGTACTTCGACCACCTGGGCTTCTCCCCGGCCCGCATCGGCGAACTGGTGGCCATCCCCATGCTGATGCGCTGCATCGCCCCCAATCTGTGGGGCTGGCTCGGTGACCGCAGTGGCCAACGCCTGTTGATCGTACGCCTGGGCGCCTTGTCGACCCTGGCCACCTTCTCGCTGATCTTCTTCGGCAAGAGCTACGCCTGGCTGGCGCTGGTCATGGCGCTGCATGCGTTCTTCTGGCACGCGGTGCTGCCGCAGTTCGAAGTCATCACCCTGGCCCACCTGCATGGGCAGACCTCGCGCTACAGCCAGGTGCGCCTGTGGGGCTCGATCGGCTTCATCCTCACCGTGGTCGGTCTGGGGCGGCTGTTCGAATGGCTGAGCCTGGACATCTACCCGGTGGCCCTGGTGACCATCATGGCCGGCATCGTCGCCGCCAGCCTGTGGGTGCCCAACGCCCAGCCGGTGGAGCAGGGCGAGCGCCGTGAAGCGGGCGGTTTCCTGCGCCAGCTGACGGCACCAGGGGTGATCGCTTTCTATATCTGCGTGGCACTGATGCAGCTCAGCCACGGCCCGTACTACACCTTCCTCACCCTGCACCTCGAACACCTGGGCTACAGCCGCGGCGCCATCGGCTTGCTGTGGGCGCTGGGGGTGGTGGCCGAGGTACTGATGTTCATGGTCATGAGCCGCCTGTTTGCCCGCTTCAGCGTGCAGCGGGTGCTGCTGGTCAGCTTCCTGCTGGCGGCACTGCGCTGGCTGCTGCTGGGTAACCTGGCGGGTGAGCCGGCCGTGCTGATCTTCGCCCAGTTGCTGCACGCGGCCACCTTCGGTTGCTTCCACGCCGCGTCCATCGCCTTCGTCCAGGCCAGTTTCGGTGCCCGCCAGCAAGGCCAGGGCCAGGCGCTGTATGCGGCGCTGTCGGGGACCGGCGGTGCGTTGGGCGCCTTGTATTCGGGCTACAGCTGGAAACTGCTGGGGCCGACCTTCACCTTTGGTATGGCCAGCGCCGCAGCGTTGGCGGCAGCCGTTATCATTGCCACTCGTTCGAAATCGACCAGGACCAGCAGCCGATGAGCATCCTCTGTGTTTTCCACCCGTCCAGCCCGGACTTGCCGAACAAGGTGCTGACCCATCACGACGACATCGCCGCGACCCTGGCCGAGCAGGGCGTGCGCTTCAGCCACAGCCCGCTGGAGCTGCGCGTGCGCCCGGGCAGCAGCCAGGCTGACGTACTCGACGCCTGCCGTGGGCACCTCGATCAGCTGATGACGGCTCAGGGCAGCACGGCGTTCACGTTGCTCAACCGGGATGGCCTCGACCCGACGCAGGTCGATGTGCGTGATGAGCACGTGCACGACAGCGACGAAGTGTTCGCTGTGGTGACCGGCCGCGCACAAGTCGGCCTGCGCCTGGACGAGTACGTGTATGCAGTGCTGTGCGAAAAGGGTGACCAGCTGGTGGTGCCGGCAGGGACGCGGCGCTGGGTGGAGCTGGGGGACAATCCTTTCTGCCTGGCGTTGCGCCTGTTTGCCAGTGAGCAGGGAGTGGAGCCACGGTTTACCGGTGATACGACTGCTCGGGCGTTTCTCGGGATCGACGAGCTGTAATGCCTGTCCCGGCCTCTTCGCGGCTGAGGCCGTTCCCACAGGAACCCCGCCATCCCTAAGGGCAATGCAGTACCTGTGGGAGCGGCTTCAGCCGCGAAAGGGCCGGTGCAGACAAACGCTCAACGGTAGGTTGGCAGCGCAAACCGTTGCTGACTTTGCAACATGGAAATCACCGGCAGCTCACTGACCTGCTCGGCCAGGTCACGGCGAATGGCACTGATCGCCCAGGACAACTGCTCGGCACTGTGCAGCTGGCCGTAGGTCAGCACGCGACGGGTGACTTTGCCATCGGCGGCGCGCAGGGTCAGCAGCACGCCACCGTCAGGGCGGGGCTGGGTGGCGACCTGGTAGGCCGAGAACACCGAGACGAATTTTTCCTGGATGAGGTCCATATCAACTCCTGACTGTTGTGTGGGCAGACGTGAGTTGATCTTTGCAGTGACCGTGCCAGAACGTGGCGGCGGGGAAAGTCCCGTAAATACAGGGCGTTATGGAGGTTTCTCGGAAGCGGCATCGTGCAGGCTGCATGGTCGTGCATTTTGCACAGTGCATTTTGCACGGTTCAGGGCTTGCCTATCGGCCCCATAGAATCTGAACCTTTGACCGCAATGGCATGCCTGACAAAAACTTGGGCAATGATTGATGCCAGGAGGTTCCCGATGTCTGCTCAACCCACCACTACCGCCATGACCGATGACGAAACCGCCGCTTTTGCCGAGCAGGTCTTCGAGCGAGCCCGCCAGGGCGACGCCGAGATGCTCGGCCGACTGCTGGCCAGCGGCCTGCCGGCCAACCTGCGCAATCACAAGGGCGATACCTTGCTGATGCTGGCCAGCTACCACGGCCAACATGAAGCGGTGCGGGTGCTGCTGGCCCACGGGGCCGACCCGCTGATCGCCAACGACAACGGCCAGTTGCCCATCGCCGGTGCGGCGTTCAAGGGGGACCTGGCAATGATCCGCCTGCTGCTGGAGAGCGGCGTGCCGGTGGATGCTGCCGCGCAGGACGGGCGTACCGCGCTGATGCTGGCGGCGATGTTCAACCGTAGCGAGATTCTCGACTACCTGCTGGCCCAGGGTGCCGACCCGGCGCGCCAGGACGCCCGTGGCGCCACGGCGCTGATGGCGGCGCAGACCATGGGCGCGGTGGACGCCGCTGCACGCCTGCAAGCGCTGGCCGGCTAACTGCCCGGGGGCATTTGCGGCTATCCTTGGCGACTTTTCACCCGTCGCAGGCCCCCTTCATGAAAAACCAGTTGCTCGAATTCATCAGCCTCATCGGCGCCGGCTGCATGCGCGATGAGGAAATCGAGCGCATCGCCGACGAGGCCGCCCAGGCCTACGCCGACCCCGCTGCCTTCCTCGCCGCCAACCCGGACATCAACTACGACGACAGCTTCCCGATCCCGCTGGGCGAATGGGTCGTGCTCGGCAGCCTGCCAGACACCGTGGTGTTCCAGGCCGACAGCTATCAGGAACTGTTCCAGCACATCAGCGATTCGTTCGACCAGAGCGTGCCGTTCACCCTCAAGGCCAAGCAACTGGCGCGCACCGAGCCGCTGACCGCACTCAACCGCATCCAGGTGCAGATGGGCGCGTTGAACAAGGAGGCGGGCGGTTACGTGCTGCTCAACTTCAGCCAGTTGCTCGATGACGAACTGCAGATGGTGATGGTTGGCCAGCAGGACCTGGCGCGGGTGCTGGAGCTCGGGGCAGAGGTGGGGATCAAGGTGGAGCCGGCGCTGGAGGCCTTGAAGGTCGCGGTTCACGTCTGATTTCTCCTATGGCCTCTTCGCGGGCGTGCCCGCGAAGAGGCCAGCACAGGCAACCAATAAACTCACCCCAGCGCGGTATCGAGAAACATCATCACCGCAAACCCACCCATCAACCCCAGGGTCGCCGACGTCTGGTGCCCGTTACGGTGGGTCTCGGGAATCACTTCGTGGGACACCACGAAGATCATCGCCCCCGCCGCCAGCCCCATGCTGATCGGGTAGGCCAGGGCAAACCCGGTGGAAATGCCCAGGCCGATCACCGCGCCCAGCGGTTCCATCAGCCCCGAACCGATCGCCACCAGCGCAGCCTTCAGGTTCGACAGCCCGGTCGCCCGCAAGGCCAGGGCCACGGCCAGGCCTTCGGGAATGTCCTGAATGGCGATGGCACTGGTCAGCGGCAGGCCGATGTTCATGTCGCCATTGGCGAAGCTCACCCCGATCGCCATGCCTTCGGGCAGGTTGTGCAGGGTGATCGCCAGCACGAACAGCCACACCCGGCTCAGCCGCTCGGCCTCCGGACCGCAGGGCCCGGTGCTTTCATGCTCGTGCGGGGTAAAGCGGTCGAGGCCGAGCATCAGCAGCACGCCCAGGCCCATGCCCAGCACCACGGTGAACGCCGCCGCCGGGCCGTTGCCGGTGATCGCCCGGGCGGCATCCAGGCCCGGCAGGATCAGCGAGAACGAACTGGCAGCGAGCATCATGCCGGCGGCAAAGCCGAGCATCACATCCTGGCTGCGCACGCTGACATCGCGCAGCACCACGGCCAGCACCGCACCCAGGGCGGTGGCAGCAAAACCGGAAAGCCCGCCGAGCGCGGCCAGGTGCAGGTTGCCGGCGTGGTCGCCGTTGATGGCGTTCCAGAAGCTGGCCGCCAGCAGCACGATGACCGCCAGCAGGCTCACGCCCAGGCTCGCGCTGAGCCATGGGGTGCTGTGCACCTGTTGGCGCCAGGCGCTCAGCAAGGAGGGCGGGGTGGCACTTTGAGTGTGGGCTGGGGGCATAGGAACCTCGGATCCATGAATGCTTGCAGTCTAGGCAGTGACCTGCACGGCCGGCCAAGGATTCCCTTCTATGGCCTCGATAGAGGACTATGCTCAGCATCAGCCTTTCAAGGAGAACGTGGCAATGGGCTCTACTTTCAATGGCCTGGTCGGCCTGATCATCCTCGCCCTGGACATCTGGGCCATTCTCAATGTGATCAAGAGCAGCAGCGAAGTGGGGATCAAGGTGTTGTGGATTCTGCTGATTGCCCTGCTGCCGGTGATCGGCCTGGTGATCTGGGCGATTGCCGGGCCGCGGGGTAATGTCCGCATATGAAAGCCGCGCCCCAGACAAAATCAGCAATAGTAACGTGACAAAATTTTCACATTGGATTAAACAGAATCCGCTCCCGCATAATGCTTGCGTTGGGCCAGCCCCAACGCCATCTCCGCAAACCGCAATCCTAGGACCTTCCCATTCATGGCTAACACGGATGCCTTGAGGCAACAGGGCGCGCGAGCGTTCACGCCGACCTTGAAATCGCACCTGGCCTATACGCTGCTCAGCGGCCTGGTGATCATGTTGATGCTCAGCCTGGTGCGCCTGGCGCTGCTGGTCTACAACAGCGACATGATCGGTGACACCCCTTACTCGACTGTCGCCGAAGGCTTCTTCAACGGATTGCGCTTCGACCTGCGGGTGGTGGTGTACCTGAGCATTCCGCTGCTGCTGGCGATGCTGAGCCCTTGGCTCATGGCCCGGCGCGGGCTGTTCCGCTTCTGGCTGACCCTCGCCTCGAGCGTGGTGATGTTCCTCGGCCTGATGGAAATGGACTTCTACCGTGAGTTCCACCAGCGCCTCAACGGCCTGGTCTTCCAGTACATCAAGGAAGACCCGAAGACCGTGCTGAGCATGCTCTGGTACGGCTTCCCGGTGGTTCGCTACCTGTTGGCCTGGGCCTTTGGCACCTGGCTGCTGAGCCTGCTGTTCAAGGGCATCGACCGCCTGACCCGGGGTACCGGCGAACAGCGTGTAGCGCCTTGGTACGCCCGCGTGGCAGTGTTCATGGTGATCCTGCTTGTGGCAGTGGTCGCCGCCCGTGGCACCCTGCGCCAGGGCCCGCCGATGCGTTGGGGTGATGCCTTCACCACCGACTCCAACTTCGTCAACCAGCTGGGCCTGAACGGCACCCTGACCCTGATCGACGCTGCCAAGAGCCGCTTCGGCGAAGACCGCGCCAATATCTGGAAGCCGGTGCTGAAACAGGAACTGGCCACCGAGACCGTGCGCAAGCAGCTGCTGACCGCCAACGACACCCTGGTCGACGCCGACCAGGCCGCCGTACGCCGCGATTTCATGCCGCCAGCCGACCGTACCCTGCCGATCAAGAACGTCGTGGTGATCCTCATGGAAAGCTTCGCCGGCCACTCGGTAGGCGCCCTGGGCAGCCCGAACAACATCACCCCGTACTTCGACAAGCTGGCCAAAGAAGGCCTGCTGTTCGACCGCTTCTTCTCCAACGGCACCCATACCCACCAGGGCATGTTCGCCACCATGGCCTGCTTCCCCAACCTGCCAGGCTTCGAATACCTGATGCAGACCCCTGAGGGTGGCCATAAGCTGTCGGGCCTGCCGGCACTGCTCAGCGCCCGTGACTACGACGACGTCTACGTCTACAACGGCGACTTCGCCTGGGACAACCAGTCCGGGTTCTTCGGCAACCAGGGCATGACCACGTTCATCGGCCGTAACGACTTCGTCAACCCAGTGTTCTCCGACCCGACCTGGGGCGTGTCCGACCAGGACATGTTCGACCGCGGCAACGAGGAACTGGCCAAGCACGACCAGAAGAAGCCGATCTACGCGCTGCTGCAGACCTTGTCCAATCACACGCCGTACGCGCTGCCAAGCAACCTGCCGGTCGAGAAGGTCACCGGGCAAGGCCGCCTGGACGAGCACCTGACTGCCATGCGCTACTCCGACTGGGCGCTGGGCCAGTTCTTCGAGAAGGCGCGTAAAGAGCCGTACTTCAAGGACACCCTGTTCGTGATCGTCGGCGACCACGGCTTCGGCAACCAGCAGCAGGTCACCGAGCTGGACCTGGGCCGCTTCAACGTGCCGCTGCTGCTGATCGCGCCGGGCATCCAGGAGAAGTTCGGTGCGGTCAACCACACCGTGGGTACCCAGGTCGACATCGTGCCGACCATCATGGGCCGCCTGGGTGGCGAAACCCGTCACCAGTGCTGGGGCCGCGACCTGCTCAACCTGCCTGAGGGCGACCAGGGCATCGGCATGATCAAGCCGTCGGGCAGCGAGCAGATCGTCGGCCTGGTCAAGGGCGATCACCTGCTGATCGAGTCCAAGGACATGAGCCCGCGCATGTACCGCTACCAGCTGGGCAGCGAGTTCAAGGCCGAGCTGATCGAAAGCCCTGAGCAGCCGCAGATGCTGCAGCAGCTCGAGGCCTTCATCCAGACGGCGACCAAGAGCTTGCTGGACAACACCGCCGGTGTTGTCCACGGTACGCCAAAGAAGTAAGCATCAAGCAGTAATCAGAAAAGGGCCGCAATGCGGCCCTTTTTGTTGCAGGAACGAATCCCCAGGCCCAAGGTCTGCATCTACAGGCGTCACACACCGGGTGTTCTTTGATTGAGAGGGCTATTCAATGAAAGAGTGGGAAGTCATCTTTGCCGACCAGAAAGGCGAGCCAACCACCTTGCTGTTGCACGGCGACCAGTGCCCCAGCGAAGAGGAAGCGGCCCGCGCCATCCGTTCGCATCTGTTTCCGGTCATGGATGAGCTGGACCTCAACGACTTCCAGGACCGCGCCCCATCCCCTACGGCACGCTGGCTCAAGGAGCAGAACGGCGTGATCATCACCAGCATCCACGAAGCGCTCTGAATCACGGGTTGGCGTGGTGCCTGCGCAGGCACTACGCTGGTGGGAGGTGCCGGCCTTTTCTGCGGGCCTGCACCCATTCAACTCGCGTCTTGCATCAGCTCGATCTGTCGGTAATGCCGGCAGGTGCGTAGTGCACGGAAAGTCTATCCATCGCTTTATTCGGGAGGACGATTCATGAGCAGCCTGAACGACGACATCAGCAGCAATGTCCTGCGCCAGATGAAAGCTGGCGGTTTCGACTTCACCCGCATCCACCCCATCGAGTTCTACGCGGTATTTCCAGATGAAGCCGGCGCGCGACGGGCAGCCGGGCAGTTTCGTGGTGAATCGTTGAATGCTCAGGTGCATGAACGGGACGATGGCGCGTGGCACCTGGAACTGAGCAAGGTCATGTACGCCACTTACGGCGGGATTGGTGATTTTGAGGAAGCCTTCGAGCAGGTCGTTTCACCCTATGGCGGCGAAGTCGAAGGGTGGGGCGTCAAGCAGGAAAGGCCGATTGCCTGAAAGGAATGTGTTGCCTACTTCGCGGGCACGCCCGCTGCCACAGGGATATCACTGCCCTCGGGCCTTGTGATAGCCCCTGTGGGAGCGGGCGTGCCCGCGAAGAAGACTCCCCGATCTCAAGGCCTGCGCCCAGCCATATGCCCCAGATAAGCCAATAGCGCATCCAGCTCCTGCTCACTCAACACACTCTCGGCAAAGCTCGGCATCCGCGCCTGCGGCCATTGCCGCAAGCCCTGCGGGTCACGAATGTACAGGCGCAGGTACTCAGGCCGGAAGTACTCGGTCGGGTTGTGCGGCACGTTCAGGTCCGGCCCGAACTGCGCATCCCCCGCACCATTGAGCCGATGGCAGGCCAGGCAGTTCTGCTGGAACAGGGCAAAGCCCTGACGCACCGGGTCATTGGCCGGCAGCTTGGGGTCGGGCAAAAGCGCTGGAAAACGCTGTTCGACCGGCGCCAGTCGGCGAATCGTGGCGACCTGGAAGGGCCATTGCTCGGGGCGGATGCCACTCGCCTGCGGGTTGCTCCACACCAGGTAGAAGGGCCCGGCGCTCGGCTTGCCATCGCCCAGCGCTGGCCAAGGCCTGGCCGGGTCCTCGACGGCCAGCCAGGCACGTGACGGGCCTTCCTGCAGCAAGGGCCCGGCTGGCATTTCTGCGGCAAAGCCGTCCAGTGCTACCGCTTGCAGATGGTCATCGGCCTTTACCCCTTGCAGCAGCGTTGCCAGGGGCACGGCGCGATAGTGCATGGGCCGCTTGTAGGAGACGTCCTGATCGATGTCGATGTCGCGTGCCTGGGGGTGCTTCAGCAGTTCGTCGCTGGACCACTGGCGGGCACTGTCACCCAGCTCCAGGTGCAACTGCGCCGCCGACAGCGGCAGGCTCAACAACAGGGCTAACAGGGCAATGCAAGGGCGCATGGGCAATCTCCGACCGGAAAGTCGCAGGTTAACCCAAGCGCCGCATTGGCGCTTTCAGCCGAACAACCGCGTGAGGTTGGGAAGAATCAGCAGCAAAGTCGTAGCGAAGAGAATGAGCCCGGCTTGGCGAAGTTTCGATTGTCTGAACATGGCGGACCGCCTTTTTGTTGTTATTCCTGAATACACCCGGTGGCTTCCTTGTCGGGTCTGCTTGCCTCATGTATGTGGATATAAACCACCCACAGGGCGAGTGTTATCCGTCGTCGAGAACCCTTTGTTCTAACTGGGTTATGTTCGATATCGATTAGCTATGAGGCCAATAGCTATCGCGCTGGCAACCTCTGCCTAGACAGCCGCGTATGCACCTGCGGTTCTCCGACAAAATGTGACCGTTCGTCAGTGCAGCCTACTTGCTTGTACGTGGCTTTCGCGTCAGTCTTTACAACAGATTCCCACCCATGTCGTTCAGGACTATCCCTATGTCGTTACGCATCTGCATCCTTGAAACCGATGTCCTGCGACCGGAGTTGACCGCGCAGTACCAGGGCTACGGAAGGATGTTCGAGCAGCTCTTCTCGCGTCAGCCGATCGCAGCCGAGTTTCGTGTGTACAACGTGATGAACGGCGACTACCCGCCCGATGGCGATCGTTTCGATGCCTACCTGGTGACGGGCAGCAAGGCCGATTCGTTCGGTAGCGATCCGTGGATTCAGACGCTCAAGGCCTACCTGCTCAAACTCTACGAGCGTGGCGAGAAGCTGCTGGGCGTGTGCTTCGGTCATCAACTGCTGGCACTGACCCTGGGCGGCAAGGCCGAGCGCGCCGACAAGGGCTGGGGCGTGGGCGTTCACCGCTACTCGCTGGCGGCGCATGCGCCGTGGATGGACCCGGAAGTTTCCGAGCTGACCTTGCTGATCAGCCACCAGGACCAGGTCACCGAGCTGCCAGAAGGCGCCACGGTGATCGCCTCCAGCGACTTCTGCCCGAATGCGGCGTACCACATCCGTGACCAGGTGCTGTGCTTCCAGGGCCACCCGGAGTTCGTACATGACTACTCCCGGGCGCTGCTCGATGCGCGTCAGGAGTACCTGGGAGACGAGGTGTACCACAAGGCTATTGCCAGCCTGGCTACCGAGCACCAGGGCGACCTGGTGGGAGAATGGATGATGCGCTTCATCCAGCAGCCGGCCAAGGCCAGCGACAGCGCCGCCTGATCAATTGCTGGGGCTGCTTTGCAGCCCATTCGCGACACAAGGCCGCTCCTACAGGGGTACGCGATGTCCTGTAGGAGCGGCCTTGCCGGGGCGCCGGACCGGTCGGAAAGGGGCGCAAAGCGCCCCCAGAAATCTAAAGCCAGCCAGACTTCTTGAAGCTGGCAAACAACCCCGTGCACCCCAGCGTGATCACGCCCAATACCCCGAAGTAGCCGTAGTGCCAGTTCAGCTCTGGCATGTTCTGGAAGTTCATCCCGTAGATCCCGGCAATCGCCGTGGGGAAGGCCAGGATCGCCGCCCAGGCGGCAAACTTGCGCTGCACGATGCTCTGCCGTGACGATTCCAGCAGCATGCCGATTTCGATGGTCTGGCTGGCGATGTCGCGAATCCCGGCCAGGTCCTCCATCTGCCGCGTCACGTGGATCTGCACATCACGGAAGTACGGGCGCATGTTCTTGTCGATGAACGGGAAGCTCAGGCGCTGCAGTTCTTCGCTGACTTCCACCATCGGCGCCACGTAGCGGCGCAGGCGCAGGATATCGCGGCGCAGGCTGTGAAGGCGCTGGATATCCTCTTCCTGCAGTGTGGTGCTCAGCACGCTCTGTTCCAGCTCCTCGATCTCGCCATGAATGGCCTCGCTGACCGGCTGGTAGTTCTCGGTGACGAAGTCGAGCAGGGCATACAGCACGAAGTCTTCGCCATGTTCGAGCAGCAGCGGGCGCGCCTCGCAGCGCTGGCGCACCAGGGCGTAGGATTTCGAGTGGCCGTTGCGGCAGGTGATGATGTAGCCGTTGCCGGCGAAGATGTGGGTTTCGATGAACTCCAGCTTGCCTTCATGGCGTACCGGCGAGTAGGTGACGATGAACAGCGCGTCACCGAAGGTCTCCAGCTTGGGCCGGCTGTGCTTTTCCAGCGCATCCTCGATGGCCAGTTCGTGCAGGTTGAACTGGCACTGCAGGTTGGCCAGCTCCTCGGCGTTGGGCTCTTCCAGGCCGATCCACACGAAGTGCCCCGGCTTGCGCGCCCACTCGCTGCCTTCGTCGATATTGATGTTGGTGACCTTTCTGCCGGCGGCATACACCGCCGATGCCACGACTCGACCCATGGTTATCCACTTATTCGGTTGCACACGGGTTACAGCTTGGGCTGTAGTTGGCCGTAGAGCAACCTAGTGGTTGGCGAGTTCATCTTCCATGTGGTCGATGCATTGCTGCATCTGGGTGCGACACTGTTCGATCAGCGTTGGCAGGTCCTGCTGGCTGAGCCCGCTGGTGGCGATCGGTGGCAGCGAGCGCACGATCACGGTCCGCCGCCGCCAGCTGTTCAGGCCCAGGCGCCGGGCATAGCGGCTGACGCACACCGGTACGATCGGCACGCCGGCCTCCACCGCCATGTGGAACGCACCCTTCTTGAACGCCAACAGCTGTTCTTCGGGGTTGCGCGTGCCTTCCGGGAAGATCCAGATCGAGGTGTCGTCCAGCAGGATGCGCGTGGTGGTCTGCATGGCCTTGCGCGCCAGGTAGGCGTTATTGCGGTCGATCAGCACATTGCCGCCGAGCCAGAACAGCTGGCCGAACAGCGGGATCCAGCCGAGGCTTTTCTTGCCGATGGCGACGGTGCGTTGCGGCACCACACGGCCGAGGATGAACAGGTCGAAGTTGGATTGGTGATTGGCGACGATCACGCAGCCGGGTGGCTGGTCCCATAGCGGGCCGACTTCGGCCTTGACCTTGATGCGCATCAGCCAGGTGGCCGGCAGGCTATAGAGGCGGGCAAAGACGCGGCTGTTGTCGCGGTTGAAGGGGCGCAGCAGGCCTATCAGCAGGCCGACGGCGCTCGCCAGCAGGAAGTGCAGCGCCAGCAGGAACATGCGAAGCGAGTAAAGCATGGTACGACTCACACCAGACAGTCGCGGCGCAGTGTACGGCTGTGCACTGGTCGGGGCAAACCTGGTGTGAGCCGGTACGATCAGCCCATGTGGCCCTGATCGAGCAGAATCGCCTCGTCCAGGGTATCCAGCAGCCCCTTGCGCACTTTCAGCTTGGTGTTCTTGTGCGCCAGCATGTTCAGCTTCTTCAGCTCGCGGGCAACGCCCTGGGCGACTTCAAGCAACTGCTCGGCCGGCACCACCTTGTCGAGGAAGCCGGCATCCAGTGCATCCTTGGGCTCGAACATCTCGGCATTGATCACCGAGCGGTGGAAGGCCGAGCGGCGCAGGCGGTCGCGGGCCAGCTCGATGCCGGCGTGGTGCATGGTCATGCCGATCTGCACTTCATTCAGGCCGATCTTGTACGGGCCTTCGACGCCGATGCGGTAATCCGCCGACAGCAGCAGGAAGGCCCCCTTGGCCACGGCATGGCCGGGGCAGGCGACGATCACCGGGTACGGGTGCGACAGCAGGCGGCGAGCCAAGGTGGAGCCAGCGGTGACCAGGGCGACGGCTTCTTTAGGGCCGGAGGTCATCACCTTGAGGTCATAACCCCCGGAGAGGATGCCCGGCTGGCCGGTGATGATCACCACGGCACGCGCCTGCGTGGCGCGGTCGAGGGCGGCATTGAAGGCCGCAATGACGTCCGGCGAGATGGCGTTGACCTTGCCGTTGTTCAGGGTCAGGGTGGCGATGCCGTCTTCGGCATGGTAGGTAATCAGCTCGCTCATGGCGCAATCCTTAGGGTGACGTGGCGACGACGTTACCCAGCGCGGCGGGCCAGGTAAAGCAGCAAGGCTGACCGGCCAGTCAGCGTCGGGGCGCGATGCCTTGCGTGGTGAGGGCAGCGCGTTTGCAGTGGGTAAAAGCGCTGGCGAGATTGGCTGCTTTGCCCTGGCAACCTCGGTTTTTCAGTGGGTTGGCTTAAATGCATGAAAAATTTGAAAAAAATGCTTGCCAAAGAAAAGCTCTTCTACTAAATTAGCGCGCCTCGACGGGGTGAAAGCCTTGAAGAGAAAACGGTGAAGTGTCCGAGTGGTCGAAGGAGCACGCCTGGAAAGTGTGTATACGAGAAATCGTATCAAGGGTTCAAATCCCTTCTTCACCGCCACATTCTGCGAAAGCCCCCGAGCTGAAAAGTTCGGGGGCTTTTTGCATTCTGGGGGCTTGTGGGAGCGGCCTTGTGTCGCGAAAGGGCTGCGAAGCAGCCCCAGGGTTTCAGTGCAGACGCACAAATTGCTGGGGCCGCTTCGCAGCCCTTTCGCGACACAAGGCCGCTCCTACAAGGCCGTCATTCCCTCCGGAGACTCAAAAGCTCACCGAAGCCGACAACCGCGCCGTGCGCGGCGCCCCCTGGAACAGGTAGTTGTCGCCCAGGTAGTCCCCCACATCACGCCAGTAGCGCTTGTCGAAGACGTTATCCACCGTCAGCCGCAGCACGGTGTCATACCCACCGATCTGCGTGCGGTAGCGGCTACCGATATCGAACACGGTGTACCCACCCACCTCGACGTTGCCAGCCTGGCTCGCATACTTGCTGGCGCTGTAACGTGCCCCGCCGAGCAATGCCAGTCCGGGTATTGGCAGGTTGTACTCGGCCTGCAGGGCGGCACGCAGCCGCGGCACGTTGATCGCCTGATGGCCCTCGTAGGCATCGGTGCCGCTGTCCTGCACCCGGGCGCGAATCGCTGCGGCGCTGGCCTGAAGCTGCAGATTGGAGGTTGCCCAGCCGCTGGCGCCCAGTTCCAGGCCGATGTTCTTCTGCTGGCCCTGCTGCACATAGGTGAAGCTGCCGTCCCCTTCAGGGCGTGCGTACTGGTAGGCCTGGCGGATCTGGAACAGCGCGGCGCTGAAGCTCATGCCTTGCCAGTCACGTTTGATGCCTAGCTCCAATTGGTGGGAGAGGGTAGGGGCGAGAATCTCGGCCGCGTTGCTGGCATACCAGGGTGCTGTGCCGCCCGCCGACAACCCCTTGGCGTAGCTGGCATACACCGTGGTGTCGGGGCGTGGTTTGTAGATCAGTGCGGCATTGGGCAGCAGCTGGTATTGCCGGGTATGCCGCCCGGCCACGCCGTTCTCGTCCCAGGTTTTTTCGTCCAGGCGCACTTCGCGGGCGCCAAGTACGGTCTGCCATTGCTCGTTGAAGCTGATGCGGTCGCTGACGAACAGGCCGTACTGGCGGCTGTCCAGGCGCTTTTCGCTGGCACCGACCGGCTTGTCCGACGGCGCCACGGCCGGCGCGCCGGTATAGATGTTGCCGCTGCCGACCAGCTCGTTGTAATAGGAACGCTGGTCGAGCGTGCGGCGTTGGGCGCTGCTGCCCAGGATCAGGTCGTGCTGCACACCCAGCGCGTCGAAATGGCCATTGAGCATGGCCTGGGCTTCATCGGTGCGGCGGGTATCGTCGGGGCTGCGGAAGTCATAGATGTCGTAGTCGCCCTCGGGGCTGAAATGCGACTGCCAGCCACCTTCGCTGCCCCAGGCGAATGCGCTGTAGTCGTCGATCACCACCTGGCTGCGCGATGCGCTCAGGGTACCGGTCCAGGCCTCATTGAAGCGGTATTCGAAGCGCCCGCCCAGGTTCAGCGAATCGTTCTGCACAGGCTTCGCCCAGTGCTGGTAGGCCAGGCGGTCGCTCGGGTCGATGCCGTGGGGCAGTTCGCTGCCGCCCAGCAGTTGATAGCCCGGTACCGAGCGCTGTTCGCGGTGCTGGTACTCGGCGTCGAGCTGCAAGGTGGCATCGGGGTTGATCTGCCAGTCGAAAGCCAGCGAGGCAAAGTCGCGCTTGCCGTCGGCATGGTCGACGTAGGAGCGGATGTCCTCGTGGGCCAGGTTGACGCGCAGGCCGAATTGCCGCTCGCTGCCGAACCAGCCGCCGAGGTCGGTGGCCAGGTAGCGCTCGCCTTGGTCATTGGTCGAAACCGTCACGCTGCGCACGTCGGCGGCGCGCTTGGTCACGTAGTTGATCAGCCCGCCCGGCTCCGACACGCCGCTCTGCAGGCCGGACAAGCCCTTGAGCAGCTCGACCTGTTGTTTGTTCTCCAGCGCCACGTTCTGCTCGCCGGCGATGGTCTGGCCGTTTATGCGGTAACTGCTGGCGGCGTTGAGCTCGAAGCCGCGTACGTTGAAGTTTTCGTAGTAACCGATCGGGGCATAGCTCTCGCCCACCGAGGCGTCGTTTTGCAGCACTTCGCTGAGCAGGCGGACCTGGCGGTCTTCCAGCAGTTGCTGGCTGAACACGCTGACCGAGGCCGGGGTGTCGAGCAAGGGGGCAGGCTGGAAACCGCCGATCGAGGCCTCGCGCACCTGGTAGCCTTCATCGCCGAATGTGTCGGACACCTGCACCGGGGCCAGTTCCAGGCTGTCTTCGGCCTGGCCGTGGGGGCTGTGCAGGGCCAGGCCCAGGCTGAGCAGGCTCAGGGGCAGGTGAGGGCGAAGCAGGGGCATGCAGGGGGCGTCCTTGGGGCGAAGACCGCGCAGGCTTCTTCGCGGGCGCGCCTGCTCCCACAGGTACTGCACTGCTTTTGAGGTCAGTGCAGTACCTGTGGGAGCGGGCTTGCCCGCGAAGAGGCCGGAACAGGCGAAAAAAGGGCCGCTATCTTAGCAGCCCCAGGCCCCGCTGGGGCTCAATCGGCAGGTGCCGGGCGGCGATGCTGGCGCCAGGTGTCGTCGATCTTCGACCAGGTCTTGCCGTCGGTGATGGCCATCAGCTTGCGGCCATCCTTGAAGGTGGCCAGGAAGGTGGCTTCTTCCTCTTTGCCGCCCAGCCAGAGCCCGGCCAGCAGGCCCACCGGGCCGGCCACCAGTGCCCCGGCCACACCCCAGCCGAGGGCGGTACCCAGGCTGCGGCTGGACTCCAGGCTGGCCAGGCGCAGGTCAGCGATACGGGCCAGTGAAATGCGTTCGCCGGGTGAAGGGCTGCGCGGGGTCTTGAGTGTGAGCGATCCATTGCGAAACTCGCCTTCACCTTGCAAGAAGTCGCCGGATTGCACCGTGAGTCTTGTCATTGATTCATCCTGTCAGTGAAAGGTCCTTGACCAACGCCTACTGAGCGCCGCCGGGGCAGGCAAGTCAACGCCCAGGCGACGGAGGGTCATGTGCCAGTTTGTCGCCCTCAATTATGGCTTCAGGCTAGCTGCGCAGCGGCCTTGCGCTGCGCCAGGCCCCATACCACCAGGGCCAGCGTGCCGATCACCAGGCCTGCCACCACGATGCCCATCCACCCTTGCCGCTGGAACAGCTGCGTGCCCAGCAACGAGCCTAGCGCACCGCCGATGAAGTAACAGGTGATGTAGCCGGCATTCAGTCGCGTACGTGCTTCAGGTCGCAAGGCGATCACCGCATTCTGGTTGCTCACGTGCACCAGTTGCACGGCCAAATCGAGTACCAGGACGCCTGCCAGCAAGGCCAGCAGCGAGCTTTCGGCGAAGCCCAGCGGGATCCACGACAATAGCAGGGCCACCAGGCCAACCGTGGTGCCCAGCGAGCCTTTGCCGCGGTCGGCCAGGCGCCCGGCCCAGTTGGCCGCCAGTGCACCGGCCGCACCGGCCAGGCCGAACAGCCCGATGACGGCGTCGGAGTAGTGGTAGGGCTCGCGTGCCAGCAGGAATGCCAGTGGTGTCCAGAACAATGCGAACAGGCTGAACGCCAGCAGGCCAAGCAGTGAGCGCAGGCGCAGCACCGGTTCTTCGATGAACAGTCGGAACACCGAGCCGATCAGTGCCGGGTATTTCAGGCCGGCATGGCTGTGGTGTTCGGGCAGGTTGCGGTACAGCGCCAGTGCCGCGAGCGCCATCAGCACGGCGGCCAGCACATAGATGCTGCGCCAGCCGCCCAGCTCGGCCATGAAACCGGCTGCGGTACGCGCCAGCAGGATGCCCAGCAGCAGCCCGCTCATCAAGGTGCCCACCGCGCGACCGCGCTGATGCGGCTCGCTCAGGGTGGCGGCCATCGGCACGAGGATCTGCGCCACCACCGAAAACAGGCCGGTGAGCGCGGTGCCGAGCAGCAACCAGGGCAGGCTCGGGGCGCAGGCGCTGATGACCAGGCCCAGGGTGGAGATGGCCGTCATCACCACGATCAGCCGGCGCTGCTCGAACAGGTCGCCCAGCGGCGCCAGCAGCAGCAGGCCGGCGCCATAGCTCAGTTGCGCGGCGATGACGATGCTGCCGGCGCTGGCGGTACTCAGGCCGAACTGTTGGGCGATGCTGTGCAGCAGCGGTTGGGCGTAGTAGTTGCTGGCCACGGCCAGGCCGGTGGCGGTGGCCATCAGCAGGATCAGGGCGCGGCTCAGGGTGGGGGATTTCATGGGCAATCTCGTCGCGGGCAGTAAGTGGCAATAAGTATCTGGAAGTGTCTTGAATGACGCCAATGTATAGTTTTCAGCTTATCCATCTTGAAGGCAGATAGATCGATGAACCTCAAGCAGCTCGAATATGCCTTGGCCGTGGCCGACACCTGCAGTTTCACCCGTGCCGCCGAGCGTTGCCATGTGGTGCAGTCGGCCCTCAGCCACCAGGTGGCAAGGTTGGAGGCGCAGCTGGGGGTCAGCCTGTTCGAGCGTAGTTCGCGGCGGGTACGGCTGACGCCTGCCGGTGAGGCGTTCGTGCTCAGTGCCCGGCCTGCCGTGGAGGCCGCCAGGCGCATTGCCGATGACGTGGCGGCGGCGTGCGGCCAGGTCCGTGGGCGCTTGTCGATTGGCGAAATCAGTTCGCTGACAGCGCTGGACCTGGTCGATGTGCTGGCAGTGTTTCATGGCCGTTTCCCGGATGTGGACGTGCGTTGGCTCACCGCAAAAAGCGAACTGTTGATTGCCGATGTCTGCGAGCGGCGGCTGGATGTCGGTTTCATCGGTTTGTGGCAGGGCGAGGTGCTGCAAGGGGTGCAGCATCGCTTGCTGGCACGGGAAGAGCTGGTGGCCGTGTTGCCGCCGGGGCATGTGCAGGCGGGCAGGGCGCAGCTGGCTCTGGCAGACCTGGCGGATCAGGTGCTGGTGGATTTTCCTGAGGGTACCGGCGCGCGGCGCCAGACGGACGAGGCGTTTCAGGCGGCGGGGCTGGTAAGGCGAGTGCAATTCGAGATCGGGCATATTCGCCTGGTGGAAAAGTTCGTGCAGCGGGGCATGGCGGTCGGCTTGGTGCCGGAGCGGGTGGCCCAGGGGTTTCAGGGAGTGGCTGTGGCGCGGCTGGTGGATGCACCAGTGCGTCACCTGTATGCCGTTTGGGCGCAGAGCCCGACACCGGCGGCGCGGGCGTTTCTCGAGGTCATGGAGCAGAGCCTGACAGTCAGTGGTTGACCTGCATCGGCCTTTTCGCGCCGAAACGCCGCGAAGAGGCCGGTGCAGGCTGAAATCAGGCGGCAAACCCACCGTCGGCCAACAAGCTGGCCCCGGTGATGTAACCCGCCTCAGGCCCCGCAAGATAGGCCACGAAGCTGGCAATCTCGTCCGCCTGCCCATACCGCCCGATGGCCATCAGCGGAATCAGGCTTTCGGCAAACTCGCCACTGGCCGGGTTCATGTCGGTATCCACCGGCCCTGGCTGCACATTGTTCACGGTAATCCCCTGCGGCCCCAGGTCACGGGCCATGCCCTTGGTCAGGCCGACCAGCGCTGACTTGCTCATGGCATACGGGGCGCCCCCGGCAAACGGCATGCGTTCGGCATTGGTGCTGCCGATGTTGATGATGCGCCCACCCTGGCCCATGTAGCGGGCAGCGGCCTGGCTGGCGACGAACACGCTGCGCACGTTGACCGCGAGGGTGCGGTCGAAGTCCGCCAGGTCGAACTCGGCCAGCGGCGCAACCGCCAGCACGCCGGCATTGTTGACCAGGATATCGAGGCGGCCGAACGCCTTCACGGTGTCGTCTATTGCCAGTTGCAGCGCGGCGGCGTCGGCGCTGTCGGCGCGCAGGGCCAGGGCTTGGCCGCCAGCGGCCTTGACCTCTTCGGCCAGCGCTTCGGCCGGGCCGGCAGAGCTGACGTAGGTGAAGGCTACCTGTGCACCTTCACGGGCCAGGCGCCGCACGATGGCCGCGCCGATACCGCGCGAGCCGCCTTGGACGAAGGCGACTTTGCCTTCGAGGGTAAGTTGCTTGGACATGCTGATCTCCTGCTGGAAGCAAGGCCGGATGCCTTGGATGGACGCAGTATCGACCGATGATTACCTGCTGATAAGATGGCAATCACTATCAGCAGAGTAAACCTATGGTTGGTAATCGATGGCCATGGAATCATTCAACGCCCTTGAGTGCTTCATCCGAAGCGCCGAGGTGGGCAGTTTCGCCGAGGCGGCCCGGCGCCTGAGCATCACCCCGGCGGCAGTGGGCAAGCACGTTGCCCAACTGGAGGCGCGCCTCGGGGTGCGGCTGTTCCAGCGTAGTACGCGAAAGCTGACTTTGACCGAAGCCGGGCAGCGATTTCTGGGCGAGGTGAGCGACAGCTTCCGCACCATCCAGTACGCCGTGGCCAACCTGGCCAGCGCCGAGGGCCAGCCGGCCGGGCTGCTGCGGGTGAGCATGGGCACCGTGTTCGGCCGCCTCTACGTGCTGCCGCTGCTGGGTGAATTTTTGCGCCGCTACCCGGCAATCACCCCGGACTGGCATTTCGACAATCGCCAGGTCGACCTGATCGGCCAGGGCTTCGATGCGGCCATTGGCGGTGGTTTCGAGCTGCCGCTGGGCGTCGTGGCGCGCAAGCTGACCCCCGCGCATCGGGTGCTGGTGGCGGCACCTGCGTACTTGAACCGGCATGCCGCTATCAACAGCCCTGAGGTGCTGCAACGCCACGACGGGATTTTGATCCGTTCCCCACAGACCGGGCGGGTACGTTCCTGGCCCTTGACCAGTCGTTGGCAGGAGCAGCAGCCTTTGCAGTTGCGTCAGGCGATGACCATGAGCGATTCGGATGCGGCGTGTGCGGTGGCGCAGCAGGGGTTGGGGATTGCCTTGGTCAGCCTGCCGTTTGCCGTGCCTTACCTGGAGGCCGGGCAGCTGCAGCGGGTGTTGCCGGACTGGTATGTGGATGATGGGCATATCAGCTTGTATTACGCCGAGCACAAGCTGTTGCCGGGCAAGACCCGGGCGTTCATCGACTTTGTGGTGGAGCAGTTTGCCGAACGGGGGTTGGCGGGGCGGTTTGATGCGCTCTCAGGGGCTTAGAAATGGATTGCTTGTGCTGGCCTCTTCGCGGGCACGCCCGCTCCCACAGGTACTGCACAGCTTTCAGATCTTGTGCTTATCCTGTGGGAGCGGGCGTGCCCGCGAAGAGGCCAGGTCAGGCAACATCGACGATGTAGAAAAGCTGGGTCCCAAGCTTCACCTCGTCATCAATCTTCTTGCCCACCAGCTGCTGCCCCAATGGCGAACGCGGGGTGATCACGGTCACCAGCTCATCTCCCTCGCCTATTTTCAACCCCGCAGCCTCAGGCCCAAGGAGCAGCAAGCGCTGCCCGCCATCCTCATCCTCCAAAGTCACCAGATTGCTCACCAGCACCCCGCGAGCCGGGTCATACTCGCGCAACAGCAACTGCTGGTAAGTCAGCAGCGCCTGGCGGATTTCAGCCGTGCGTCGCGCCTGCCCGGTGGCCAGGTACGACGCTTCCAGCCCCAGGGTGTCGTACTTGTTCTCGGCGATGTTCTCTTCGGCAGTAGCTGCCTCGTAGGCGGTCTGGGCCGCACGGCGCAACACCTCCATGTCGGTTTCCAGGGCCGCGACGATGCGCGCGAGCAGGGTGGCCTTGTCCATGGTCAGTAGCAGAACTCCAGTACGTTGGCCTGGCTCTTGTCGGTAGGCGCGGTGCGGTTCTGCGAAAGCCAGAACTGGCACTTGGGGCTGTTGAGGTTGCGCGGATTGCCTTGGGCGGCCTCGGCGGCCTGCTGCACTTCCTGCTTGTGCAGGATGTCCTTGTAGCGCTCGAACATCTCGCTTTGCGCGTCCACCGGCTGAGCGGGCGCAGTCGCCGGTGCCGGTTTGCTGTAGGCCGGTGCCACGGCCTGGGCCACGGGCTGCACCTGTTCGGGCCAGAGTTGCAGGGCCAGCCACAGGCTCAGGGCGATCGCCACGGCGCCGAGCCACAGGCCAAAGGCCACGCAGAAAATCAGTTGCAGTGGTTTGAGGGTGATCTTCAGTTCACGGTGGCGGGGCATGACGGCCTCCTGGCAGGGCGGGCGAGGGTGCCATTGTCGCATGGCGCCGGCGCTTTTTTCCGTGTGGTGCTTTTGTCGGCGACAATTTATCCGCAGAATTCGCAGTTTTTGCGCAGGGCGAGGCACATGAAAACCACCTGGGACATTTTTTGCAGCGTCGTCGACAACTATGGCGATATCGGTGTGACCTGGCGTCTGGCCCGGCAGCTGGTGGCCGAGCACGACTTGGCGGTGCGCCTGTGGGTGGACGACCTGAATGCCTTCGTGCCGCTGTGCCCCGGTGCCGATGCCAGTGCCGCGCAGCAGTGGCAGCAAGGCGTCGACGTGCGCCTGTGGCCTGCCGAGTGGCAGCCCGCAGAGCCTGCCGACGTGGTGATCGGAGCGTTTGCCTGCCAGTTGCCGGCAGCTTATGTCGAAGCGATGCGCGCACGCACGGCGCCGGTGCTGTGGCTGAACCTCGAATACCTCAGCGCCGAGGACTGGGTCGAAGGCTGCCACGGCTTGCCATCGCCACAACCCAATGGCCTGCGCAAGGTGTTCTTCTTCCCGGGCTTTACCGACAAGACCGGCGGGCTGTTGCGCGAGGCCAGCCTGCTGCCGCACCGGCAGGCCTTCGAACAGTCGGCCGAAGCGCGTGCGAAATTCCTCCAGGGCCTGGGCGTGCAAGTGCAGCCTGGCGCACTGTTGATGTCGCTGTTCGCCTACGAAAACGGCCAACTGGGCGGTTGGCTCGATGCGCTGGCCGAAGATGCCGAGCCGGTTCACCTGCTGGTCCCGCAAGGGCGTATTCTCGGCGACCTGGGCGCCTGGCTGGGTGAGCAACAGTTGCAGCCCGGCGATGTGCACCAGCGCGGCACGTTGACGGTGCAGATCCTGCCGTTCGTCAGCCAGGACGATTATGACCGCCTGCTGTGGAGTTGCGATTTCAACGCGGTGCGGGGGGAAGATTCGTTCGTGCGCGCCCAGTGGGCCGGCCGGCCGATGCTGTGGCACATCTATGTACAGGACGAAAATGCCCACTGGGAAAAGCTCGAAGCCTTCCTCGCGCATTACCGACAGGGCTTGTCGGACGCTGCCGACGAGGCGCTGATGGCCTTGTGGCGTGCCTGGAACATGGACCGCGACATGCACGCGGCCTGGCAAGGCGCCCGCAAACACTGGGCGGAACTGCAGCAGCACGCCGCTGATTGGGCAGTGAGTCAGGCCGCTCGGCCGGACCTTGCCAAGGCGCTGGTACAGTTTTACCGAAATTGGCTATGATATGCGGCCTCGATTTTTATAAATCCATCCAGATTCGGATACTTCGTAATGAAAACTGGTAAAGAACTGAAACCCGGTACCGTACTGCGGATCGACAACGACCCGTGGCTGGTTCAGAAAGCCGAGTTCACCAAGTCGGGTCGCAACAGCGCGATCATGAAGACCAAGCTGAAAAACCTGCTGACCGGCTACAAGACCGAAACCGTCTACGGTGCAGACGACAAGCTGGACGACGTGATCCTGGATCGCAAAGAAGCGACCCTGTCGTTCATCAACGGTGACGAATACACCTTCATGGACACCACCGACTACACCATGTACGAGCTGAACGCCGAGGACATCGAAGCCGTTCTGCCGTACATCGAAGAAGGCATGGAAGACGTCTGCGAAGCCGTGTTCTTCGAAGGCCGTCTGGTATCGGTTGAACTGCCGACCACCATCAGCCGTCAGGTTGTCTACACCGAGAACGCTGCTCGCGGCGACACCTCGGGCAAGGTCATGAAGCCTGCCAAGCTGAAGAACGGTACCGAGATCTCGGTTGCCGACTTCATCCAGATCGACGAGTGGATCGACATCGACACTCGCGACAACAGCTTCAAAGGCCGCTCCAAGAAGTAATCCTTCTTGCGAAACGCAAAAACCCGGCCTTGGCCGGGTTTTTTTATGCCTGTGATTTACACGGTCACATGCAAACGCACATCCACATTGCCGCGGGTGGCGTTGGAGTAAGGGCAGACCTTGTGGGCCTTTTCCACCAGCCCTTCGGCATCGGCCTGGGCCAGGCCTGGCAAGTTGATGTGCAGGTCGATGTCCAGGCCGAAACCACCGGGGATCTGGCCGATACCGACGTTGGCGGTGATCGAGGCATCCGCAGGCAGGGCTTTCTTCTCCTGGCCGGCCACGAACTTCAGGGCGCCGATGAAGCAGGCCGAGTAGCCGGCGGCGAACATCTGCTCAGGGTTGGTGCCGTCACCACCGGCGCCGCCGAGTTCCTTGGGGGTGCTCAGCTTGACTTCCAGCTTGCCGTCGCTGGAGCGGGATTTGCCGTCGCGACCGCCGGTGGAGGTGGCTTCTGCGATGTACAGCGGAGTGACCTTTTGCATCTTGAGCCTCGCTAGTGTGCTGTGCGCCCCTGGTGATCAGGTGGCGTCGGGTGGGTACGGGATTTAAGTTAGCGCGCAATTAGTTAGCGCGCAAGATAAATCTTCACCGCTCATCCGAACGGGCATCACACAGCGTAGCCGTCAGAGGTTTTTTTGCAGACTGTCGCGCAGCTCCAGCAGGTCGGCCTGCAGCTGTTGCAGGCGTTCGAGGCTGCGGCCGCTGGCCTTGAGGATGCACTGCGGCACTTCCCGGGCCTGCTGCTGCAAGGCGCGGCCCTTGTCGGTCAGTTGCACCAGCACCACCCGCTCATCCTCGCGGCTGCGGTTGCGCTGCAGCAGGCCTTCGCTTTCCAGGCGCTTGAGCAGGGGCGTGAGCGAGCCAGGGTCGGTCAGCAGGTGCTGGCTGATTTCGCCTACGGTCAGGCCGTCCTGCTCCCACAGCACGAGCATGGCCAGGTACTGCGGGTAGGTCAGGCCCAGCGCTTGCAGCAGGGGCTTGTAGACCTTGGTCATCAGCAACGAGGTGGAATGCAGGGCAAAGCAGACCTGGTTGTCCAGCAGCAGCTCGTCACAGGAGGCTTGGGTGTTGGCGTTCATGCAGGTCCTTGGATGTCATCAATGGAGAAATCTAGCACGCTGAAGGTTGGGGCGCTTACTGCCAGCGCAGTTCACTGCGCAGCGCCAGGTCCCAGGGGGGAACCGGGCTGAAGCGGCTCTTGAGGAATTCGAGCAGCAAACGGCTGCGAGAGTTCGTTTCATGTTCAAGGCGCAGTGCATAAATGCCACTGGTTTCGGCTTCGGGCAGGCCGTTGTCGCAGAACAGCGGCAGCAGTTCGCCGCGCAGCAGGTAATCGCTGATCAGCCAGGTCGGCAGGTGGGCGATGCCAAGGCCGGCGAGGGCGCCGAACAAAAGGGTCTCGGCGTTGTTGGCAGCCATGCGCATGCGCGCCGGGCGGTACAGGCGCATTTGCCCGTCGACCGCGAAGCGCCAGGCGAACGGCGGTGCCAGGCCGTCCCAGTCGAGGCCGTCGTGGTTGGGCAGTTCGCTGGGGCAGCTGGGCATGCCGCGGCTGGCCAGGTAGGCAGGGCTGGCGCAGGCGATGCGCACCATGTGCGCCAGCTTGGTGGCGACCAGGCGGGTGTCGGCCAGGGGGCCGGCGCGCAGTACCAGGTCGACCTCGCCCAGATGGCTGCCCTGCAGGTCGACGAAGCTGTCGATCAAGCGCAATTGCACATCCAGGCCTGGGTAGGCCACCAGGAAGTCGGCGATTGCCGGCGCCAGGTGACGGCGGCCGAAGGCGGCCGGGGCGTCGATGCGGATCAGGCCCTCCGGGGCATTGCTCAGCGATACCGCCTCGGCGCGGGCCAGGCGCAGTTCCTCGATGATGCGCCGGGCGCGCTCGGCGAAGGCGTTGCCCGCCGGGGTGGCGCGTACGGCATGGGTGCTGCGGGTGAACAGGCGGCTGCCCACGGCGCTTTCCAGATTGTCGATGCGCCGGGCTACGGCGGACGGGGTCAGCGGATGGCGACGGGCGGCGGCGGAAAAACTGCCGCTCTCCAGCACATCGAGAAACAGGCTCAGCTGGTCAGTCAGGGTATCAGGGCTCATGGTCACTCTGCTTGTGCGAGAAGCGCACAGCCATTGTGCGTTGCTGTGCGTTTCCCCGCTAGAGCACAGTCGTTAGCATGCTCGCATTCAACGTGCAGGCAGATGAGGCCCTGATGATCGAGTGGTTGTTGTATATCGTGCTGGGTGCCGGCCTGGGCACCATGGGTGGGTTGTTCGGTATTGGCGGCGGCCTGATCGCCATCCCGGCATTGGGCGTGCTGTTCGGCCTTGATCAGCAGTTGGCTCAGGGCACCGCCTTGGTGATGGTGGTGCCGAACGTGCTGCTGGCGCTGTGGCGCTATCACCAGCGCAACCGCATCGAGCTGCGCCATGCCGTGCCGCTGTCGCTGTGCAGCTTCCTGTTCGCCTGGCTCGGGTCGATCTGGGCGGTGGGCATCGACGCCCACGCGATGCGCCTGGGCTTCGTCGGCTTCCTGATGGCGCTGGCGATCTGGAACGTGGCGCGGATGTTCCTCAAGGTCTCGCCGCCCAGTGCCGAGCTGCGCTATGCCTGGCCGTGGCTGGGTGTGCTGGGCAGTTTTGCCGGGACCATGGGTGGCTTGTTCGGCGTGGGTGGGGCTGTGGTGGCCACGCCGATCCTGACCAGTGTGTTCGGCACCACTCAGGTGGTAGCGCAGGGGCTGTCGCTGGCGCTGGCGGCGCCGAGTACCTTGGTGACCCTGGTGACCTATGGGGTGCACCACAGCGTTGACTGGAGCGTGGGCATTCCGTTGGCGGTCGGTGGGCTGCTGAGCATCAGCTGGGGGGTGAAGCTGGCTCATGCCCTGCCAGAGAAAGTATTGCGGGCGATGTTTTGTGTGTTCCTGGTGGTGTGCGCGGTGATGCTGGGTTTCGAGCTGTAAGCGTCACATGAACCCTTCGACGATGTAATCGGCCATGCAGTCGGTGATCGGCGACTGGCCCTGGCTGTTGCGCAGCAGCATCACGTTGGCCACCGGCAACTGTGGCAAGCCTTCGTTCTCGCCGAGAATGCGGATGTTGCCACCGACCAGGCTCTGCAATTGCGCCGTCACCGCCAGCCCCGCAGTGACGATGGCAAAGATCGCCGCCAGGCTGGGGCTGGTGTAGGCGATGCGGTAGTCGATGCCCTGGGCCTCCAGGGCGTTGCAGGTCCAGGCGCGGCAGAAGCAGTCGGTGTTGAACAGCGCCAGCGGCATTGGCCGCTGCTCCTGCGGGCAGAAGCCTTCAGCCGCCGCCCATACCAGGCGCTCCTGGCGCAGCAGCTGGCCAACCTCGTTGCCCGGCTCGCGGGTGACGATGGTCAGGTCCAGGTCCTGGCGCAGCATCAGTTGCTTGGACGAGTCGCAATGCACCTCCACCTGCACCAGCGGGTAGGCCTGGGCAAAGCTTGAGAGGATGGTCGGCAGAAAGCGCATGGCGTAGTCATCTGGCGTGCCGATGCGCACCAACCCGACCATGTGCGGCATGCGCAGGGTGTTGAACACTTCACCATGCAGCTTGAGGATGCGCCGGGCATAGCCAAGCAGCACCTGGCCCTCGGCGGTGAGCCGGACCTGACGGCCGTCGCGCTCGAACAGCTGGCGCTGCAGGATGTCTTCTTCCAGGCGTTTCATCTGCATGCTCACCGCCGACTGGGTGCGGTTGACCACTTCGCCGGCGCGGGTGAAGCCGCCTTGCTCGGCGATGGCGACGAAGGTGCGCAGCACGTCGGCATCGAGGCTCTGGTACTGGGACATTGCATCAATCTCCGAGATGCATGGCATCAGAAACATTCGTTGGATTGATCTTATGCCTGGGCAGAGACTGGAGCCATCAACACGGAGGGCTTCACGATGAAAGGTCATGTCAGCAGCATCCAGCAACCTGCCTTTTCCTTGAACCACCTGTGGCATGTGGCCCTGGACCGCCCGGCCCGGTGGCTGCAGCTGTACCGCCAGCGCCAGGAACTGGCCAGCCTGAGTGATGCGACCTTGCATGACCTGGGCTTGAGCCGGGCGGATATCCAGCAAGAGGCCGAGCGGCATTTCTGGGATGATCCGTTGCGCAAATAGGCTAAACCTGTAAGGGCCTCTTCGCGGGCACGCCCGCTCCCACAGGTTATGTGCGATCCCTGTGGGAGCGGGCGTGCCCGCGAAGAGGCCGGAACAGACAATAAAAGGAGGTCAGGCTTGCCGCTCAAGTTGTCCATCAACCAGGCCCGACGCCTGGCCCTGTCAGCCCAGGGATTCGGCAAGCAGCCTGAATCATCCCCGACCCTGCCCGCACTGAAACGCATGCTGCAACGCCTGGGCGTCGTGCAGATCGACTCGGTCAACGCGGTGGTCCGCTCCCATTACCTGCCGCTGTTCTCCCGCCTCGGCGACTACCCGCCGGAAATGCTCGACCAACTCGCCTGGGGCCGTGGCCGCCAGCGCCAGCTGTTCGAATACTGGGGGCACGAAGCCTCGCTGTTGCCCCTGAACCTCTACCCGCTGCTGCGCTGGCGCATGGCCCATGCCGCCGATGGCCGCGGTATCTACCGCCAGCTCGCGCAGTTCGGCCGCGAACGCCAGGACGTGATTGCCCGCGTACTGGCCGCCGTGCGTGAACAGGGTGCGTTGGGCGCTGGCAGCTTGTCCACCCGGCAGGAGCGGGCCGGCCCGTGGTGGGACTGGAGCGAAGAAAAGCACGCGCTGGAATGGCTGTTCGCCGCCGGTGAAGTGACGGTGGCGGGGCGGCGCGGCTTCGAACGGCTTTATGACGTACCGGAAAAGGTCCTGCCCAAGGCGGTGCTGGAGCAGCCGTTGCCGAGCGAAGCCGAAGCCCATCAAGGCCTGATGCTGCATGCCGCCATGGCCTTGGGCGTGGCCACCGAGCGCGACTTGCGCGACTACTTCCGCCTCGAGCCCGGCCAGGGCAGGGCGGCGCTGCACGAGCTGGTTGCCGATGGCCGCCTGCAGCCGGTCGAGGTGCAAGGCTGGAAATCGCTCGCCTACTGTGCCGGCACCCCACGCATCCCTCGGCGTATCGACGCCAGCGCGCTGTTGTCGCCGTTCGATTCGCTGGTCTGGGAGCGCAACCGCACCGAGCGGCTGTTCGATTTCCACTACCGCCTGGAGATCTACACCCCGGCGCACAAGCGGGTATACGGCTACTACGTGCTGCCTTTCCTGCACCGCGAGCGCATCGCCGCGCGCCTGGACCTGCGCGCCGTGCGCGCCCAGGGGCAACTGGCGGTGCATGCCGTGCATGCGGAATCGCTACCGTTGGACGCAGAGGGCTATCAGGCCCTGGCGGGCAATCTGCTGCGCATGGCCCGGTGGCTGGGCCTGGAACGGGTGCAACTGAACTGCCCTCGGGCAGAAGGCAGCCAGTTGCGTCAGGCCCTGCTCAGCGCCGCACCTGCTTGAGGGTTTCGGCGATCAGGAAGGCCAGTTCCAGCGACTGGTCGGCGTTCATCCGCGGGTCGCAGTGGGTGTGGTAGCGGTCGGACAGGGCATCCTCGGTGATCGGCCGGGCGCCGCCGATGCACTCGGTGACGTTCTGCCCGGTCATCTCGATATGGATACCGCCCGCATGGCTGCCCTCGGCCTGGTGCACCTGGAAGAACTGCTTCACCTCGTCGAGGATCTGCGCGAAGTCGCGGGTCTTGTAGCCGCTGCTGGCCTTGATGGTGTTGCCGTGCATCGGGTCGGAGCTCCACAGCACCTTGCGCCCCTCGCGCTCGACGGTGCGGATCAGCCCTGGCAGGTGCGCGCCGACCTTGCCGGCGCCCATGCGCACGATCAGGTTGAGGCGGCCGGGGTCGTTGGCCGGGTTGAGCGTGTCGATCAGGCGGATCAGCTCTTCGGGGTTCATGCTCGGGCCGACCTTGACCCCGATCGGGTTGTGCACGCCGCGCAGGAATTCGACATGGGCGCCGTCGAGCTGGCGGGTGCGGTCGCCGATCCACAGCATGTGCGCCGAGCAGTCGTAGTAGTCGCCGGTCAGGCTGTCCTGGCGCACGAAGGCTTCTTCATAGTTGAGCAGCAGCGCCTCGTGGGCGGTGAAGAAACTGGTCTCGCGCAGTTGTGGCGCGCTGTCCAGGCCGCAGGCGCGCATGAAGGCCAGGGTTTCGTCGATGCGGTTGGCCAACTGGTGGTACTTGTCGGCCAGCGCCGAGTTGGCGATGAAGTCGAGGTTCCACTTGTGCACCTGGTGCAGGTCGGCGAAACCGCCCTGGGCGAAGGCGCGCAGCAGGTTGAGGCTGGCGGTGGCCTGGTGGTAGGCCTGCAGCAGGCGCTCCGGGTCCGGCACGCGGCTCTTTTCGTCGAAGCCGATGCCGTTGACGATGTCGCCGCGGTAGGCCGGGAGGGTGACGTTGCCGATGGTTTCATCGCCCGAGGAGCGCGGCTTGGCGAACTGGCCGGCCATGCGCCCGACCTTTACCACCGGGCAGCCGGCAGCGAAGGTCATGACGATGGCCATCTGCAGCAGCACCTTGAAGGTGTCGCGGATTTTCGCTGCCGAGAACTCGGCGAAGCTCTCGGCGCAGTCGCCGCCCTGCAGCAGGAAGGCACGGCCCTCGGTGACCTCGGCGAACTGCCGGCGCAGCTCGCGGGCCTCGCCGGCGAACACCAGCGGCGGGTAGCTGGCCAGGGTCTGCTCGACCTTGAGCAGGTGCGCGGCGTCGGGGTAGGTCGGTTGCTGCTGGATCGGCAGGGCACGCCAGCTGTCGGGGCTCCACGGTCGGTTCATCACGGGCTCGGTTTTATCTGTTATAGGCTGCCTGCCATGGTAACAGCGGCGCCGAGCTTGTTGCATCCGGGGCGTTGACGGACAATGCGCGTTTTTGCGCGGGCGGGTGGCAGGTAGATGGCGACGGAGCGGGAAGAAAAGCTGTTGGCCCGGGTCGAGGATGCCTTTGGCGTCATCAGCGTGTACGAGGTGGAGGATTACCGCTTCCTCGAGTTTGGCGATGCCATCGAGCAGAGCTGCGTGTTCACCGCCGACCCCAGCTGGCTGGAGTACGACTACACCCGCGCCATGCTGGTCGGCGCGCTGTGCCATGAGCAGCCGGAAAGTGCGCTGTTTCTCGGCCTGGGCGCCGGCACCCTGACCCAGGCCTGCATGAAGTTCCTGCCGCTGGAAGACATCGAGGCCATCGAGCTGCGCGCGGACGTGCCGCGCCTGGCCATGGAATACATGGGGCTGGACGATGACCCGCGGCTGTACGTGCGCATTGGCGACGCCCTGGAGTTGCTGCCCACGGCAGAGCAGGCCGACCTGCTGTTCGTCGACCTTTATACCGACTACGGGCCGGGTGTCGGGCACCTGGCGTGGAAGTTCCTCGAGAACTGCCAGAAGAAACTCAACCCGGGTGGCTGGCTGGTGATCAACCAGTGGGCCAATGACGACGGCAAGCCGCTGGGCGCGGCGCTGTTGCGCGGGTTGTACCACCGGCATTACTGGGAGCTGCCGGTGAAGGAGGGCAATGTGATCCTGCTGGTACCGGCGGACCTGGACCAGCACCTGGACCTCGACGGCCTGCGGGCGCGGGCCGAGGCCCTGGCGCCACGTTTGGGGTATAGCCTTGAAGGGCTGATTCGCGAGATTCGGCCGGCTACCTGAAGACCGCGTCGCCTGCTTCGCGGGCTTGCCCGCTCCCACAGGAATACCGCTGCCCTCAGGATCTGCGCGGTACCTGTGGGAGCGGGCGAGCCCGCGAAAAGGGCAACTCGGAACCATCAGAAGGAATCGATTCAGCAGGCCAAGGCTGATGGCCCGATACTGGCTAATCGGCCAGAAAAATTTACTCACTCCCCACTATTATTTCGGGTATAGTACGCGCCGGTCTTTTAGCGGACCTCAAAATCAGGTGGTGCAAATCCTCCGAGTCCAGCTTCGGCTGCACGTCCGCTAGGCGGACCTTCCCAAAGTTTTCTTTTTCAATCGTTTTCGCAAATCCCCGCCGACAAAGCTGCCTGGGTGACCGTTCCGGTCTTTCAAGGCATGTGCAGCTTTGCAGCATGGGTCTTTGCGGATGCACTTAGAGGCAGACCCATGACCCAGGAAACCGGCGGCTTCGCCGCTCTCGATCTTAATCCGAACATTGTTGCTGCCGTTCTGGCTACCGGCTACGAAGAGCCGTCCGCCATTCAGCAACAATCGATCCCGATCATCCTCGCCGGTCACGACATGATCGGCCAGGCGCAGACTGGCACCGGCAAGACCGCTGCCTTCGCCCTGCCGATCCTCAACAAGATCGATGTGAGCAAGCGCGAACCGCAAGCCCTGATCCTGGCGCCAACCCGTGAGTTGGCGCTGCAAGTAGCTACTGCTTTCGAAACCTACGCCAAGCAGATGCCAGGCGTTAATGTAGTGGCCGTCTACGGTGGTGCCCCGATGGGCCCACAGCTGCGTGCCATTCGCAACGGCGCGCAAATCGTCGTCGCTACCCCGGGCCGTCTGTGCGACCACCTGCGTCGTGACGAGAAAGTCCTGTCGACCGTGCAGTACCTGGTACTGGACGAAGCCGACGAAATGCTCAAGCTGGGCTTCATGGACGACCTCGAAGTGATCTTCGATGCCATCCCGGCCAGCCGCCAGACCGTACTGTTCTCCGCAACCCTGCCGTCGTCGATCCGCTCGATCGCCGAACGCCACCTGCGCGAGCCCAAGCACGTCAAGATCCAGAGCAAGACCCAGACCGTTACCGCGATCGAGCAGGCCCACCTGATGGTCCACGCCGACCAGAAGATCCCGGCTGTTCTGCGTCTGCTGGAAGTCGAAGAGTTCGACGCGCTGATCGCCTTCGTGCGTACCAAGCAAGCCACCCTGGACCTGGCCGCCGCGCTGGAAGCCAAGGGCTACAAGGCTGCTGCACTGAACGGTGACATCGCCCAGAACCAGCGTGAGCGCGTGATCGACTCGCTGAAGGATGGCCGCCTGGACATCGTCGTCGCCACCGACGTCGCTGCCCGTGGTCTGGACGTACCGCGCATCACTCACGTGTTCAACGTCGACATGCCGTACGACCCGGAATCCTACGTGCACCGTATTGGCCGTACCGGCCGTGCCGGTCGTGATGGCCGTGCGCTGCTGCTGGTCACCCCGCGTGAGCGCCGCATGCTGCAGGTGATCGAGCGCGTGACCGGGCAGAAAGTTGCCGAAGCCCGACTGCCGAACGCCCAGGCTGTACTGGACGCCCGCATCAAGAAGCTGACCAATAGCCTGGCGCCGCTGGTTGCCGAAGCAGAGGCCACCCATGGCGAGCTGTTTGACCGCCTGACCGCCGACCTCGGCTGCAGCGCACGTGCCCTGGCTTCGGCCCTGCTGCGCAAGGCGACCAATGGCCAGGCGCTGGATCTGGCCGCGGTAGAGCGCGAGCAGCCGCTGGTGCCGAGCTTCGCTCCACGTGGTGAGCGTACCGAGCGTGGTGAGCGCAGTGAGCGTGGCGATCGTGGCGACCGTGGTGGTGACCGCGAACGTCGTGCGCCAATGCCGCTGGCCGAAGGCCGTGTGCGTTGCCGTACCGCCCTGGGTGCCCGTGATGGCATCGCTGCCAAGAACCTGCTGGGCGCGATCCTCAACGAAGGTGGCCTGGCCCGTGACGCCATCGGCCGCATCCAGGTGCGCGACAGCTTCAGCCTGATCGAGCTGCCGGAAGATGGCCTGGAGCGTCTGCTGACCAAGCTCAAGGACACGCGTGTCGCTGGCAAGCAGCTGAAGCTGCGTCGCTACCGCGAGGATTGATCCTGGCATGAGAAAAACCTCAGCCTAGGTCGTAATGCTGTTTTACTTAAGCCTTTGAACCTAGGCGGGCTTTCCAGAAAATCCGATACCAGCTCTCTGGTATCGGATTTTTTTTGCCCATTCAGCTGCAATTGCTTGAATCGCCCCAAGTTTCCTCGACGCTCTCCAGGCTCAGGCGCCTTCACTCAGAGTATCTCTATTGAATGGGGCGCCAGTGCGCAAAAATCTGTGCTCAAGGTCTGGCCGTCGATCAGTTGCGGGCGCGCAGCGGCGTGACTGAAGTGCACAAGCGACCGGGAGCCGATCCTCAAATCCTTGTTCGGTAAGGCTGCGATTGACACGAGGGCGATCATTGGAACGGGTCTCAAGCGGTGTGCGCGGTGGGTGATGAATTGCTTCAAGACCCTGATTCACCTGGGCTGAGCGTCGCTGATGGCGGGGCATTTGTCACTGGCTGACGCCGGCTCGCAAGAACCTGGTCGTGGAGGCGGTCGGGCGGTATGGCGTGCATGATCGCCACGTTCATATGAGAGGGTTGCCCCAGGCACGCAATGGTAAGCAGGCTCCGTGTCAATTCGGAGCGCAGTGTCGGGCGTCAGGTAGGCGCTGCGAATGTGGGGTTCATGGAGCGCTTACATTGTCTTTAGCCATGAGCCTGTAGTTGATAACTATGTTCGTGGCCATCCCCCATGCCATTGCAGGGAGTGGCCATGCAAGCGCCTTGGAAGCCATGACGCCAATAATACTGATGATGGATGTGTATATCAGGGCTTCGACATTTCTGTATGTTTTGGCGTACGCAATAAGCTTTAGCCCTATGTAGAGCGAGGTGACCAGTAGAAGGGCGTATATTACCAGTGCGACTATTCCGAATTGCTGGTACACGGAAAGGATGTTGTGTATGTACTCTCCTACTGAGCTTCCGTCTCTTGCCTGTCCTAGATAGTCACCAAAAAATGGGGAGTCGTAAATGCCCTGCAGGCCTCTCGAAAGCAGCAGGGATCTTGGGCTGTCTTCATTGAATTGGTTTATGGTGTCAGCAAACCTGTCGTTAAGTTCGAAGGTGCTTGCGGCGATTATGATGGGTAGCGGGAGGGCAAGTGCGGACCCGATAAGCCATTTCTTACCATAATTGATGTATATATAAAATGGTGCTATCGACAGAATTAGGTAAAATTCTGTTCTGGATCCGATGTAGTAAAGGATGACGGTGGATGCAAGCATTGATGCCGTCTTGATTGCGCGCGAGGATATGAATACGGATAGCGTCAATGTCATATACAGTACGCACATGGCCATGCTCTGATACGAAGCGACGCTTTCAGGGTCAGCGCCTTCAGGCACGGGAAGGACAATTGTATAATTGAAGGTGTTGTAGAAATAGTAGGTCCCGGCTGCGAATAGGATGTAAGAAAGTCCTATTAAAAGTCCGGTCGGTTTTGTTATTTTGGGGTTCAGTCGGTTGCCGATCAGGAAGAATCCAAGCATCAATATGATATTTGTCAGGTTCCATACTAGCCCGTCAGCTGATATGTATGTTTCAAATGTGATCAGGTGATTCCAAGCGATCAAAATCAAACAGTAAGCAAAAAATGAATATACGGTTGAAGTGATGAGGAAATGGTTTTTATTTATGTTGGGTTGCCGAATGGTGTGGTAGGCGGAGGACAGCAGCATGGAAATAGAGCCTGCTGTAAGTAGCGCCCCAAACCATCCAAGGTAAGGCAGATACCCTAAGCTGTGAAGCAGGTGGTAAGCAAAAAAGCCAGGGAATAATGCTACAAGATATAGTTTGAAAATGCCTGAATTATCCATTCCCCACTTGCTCCTTGGGAGAAACCGTATAATTTCTAGATCACGAAATTGTCTCATAGAACGCCCGTGCCCGGAAACCCTGGTGTAGCGCACTGTCAGGGCAGGTTTTCGATCCAATCGAGCGTCATGGCGAGCATGGTCGCCGCGTTCGTATGAAGGTTCCGCCCCAGGCACGTAAACAAAACCCGAATCTGCCCACGCATCGGGATGTGCGTGAGCTCAGCCATGGCGATAGGGCCTTTCAGTCGAATCGGTAGATGTCCATCCCCAGCGCCCCCAGGGTGAACCCCTGGTGCACGATCCCGAACCTGTCTCCCGCCCCAAGGGCAAAGAACAGCGGCAGCAGATGCTCATCACTGGGATGGTTACGCGCTGCAAACGGCGCCTGTTTCCGGTAGTCCAGCAGCGCCGCCTGGTCATCTGCCTTCAGCCGCTCCACCACCCAGTCCCGGAACGCCAGGGCCCAGGGCTCGATCACACCCGGCCCGGCATGCCAGTCCAGCTCACCCAGGTTGTGCGTGATGCTGCCGGAGCCCACCAGCAAAACGCCTTCAGCACGCAACCCAGCCAGCGCCTGGCCAACCTTGACCTGTAACCCTGGCCCCATCTGGCTGGGCAACGAAACCTGAATCACCGGAATGCTCGCATCCGGGTACATCAACGACAGCGGCACCCAGGCGCCATGGTCGAATGGCCGCTGCGCATCCAGGCGTGCTGGCAGGCCTGCGGCGTTCAACAGCTGGTTGACCTGGCTGGCCAGTGCTGGCTCGCCCGGCGCGGGGTACTGCACCGCGTACAGTGCCGGCGGGAAACCGTAGAAGTCGTGCCAGGTCTCTGGCTGCGCGCCGCTGGTTACCAGCAGCTCGCGGCTTTCCCAGTGCGCCGACACCACCACGATCACTTTCGGCCGTGGCAGGGCGTTGGCCAGCCCGGCCAATGCCGGCCCGCTGGCGCCGGGTTGCAGGGCAAGCATGGGAGAACCGTGGGAAATGAACAGGCTGGGCAGCATGGCGGGGTCCTGAAGGTTAAGATGCAATCATCTTCGATCAACTACCGATCGAAATCCAAACCAAGTTTTGCCGACAAACCATCTAAAAATCGGGAGTGATCATGGAGCCAGCGTTCTGGCAGCAGCGGTGGGCCGACAACCAGATCGGTTTTCATCAAGCGCAGGTGAACCCTTATCTGCAACAGTATTGGCCACAGTTGCAGCTGGCGCCGGGCAGCCGCGTGCTGGTGCCGCTGTGTGGCAAGAGCCTGGACCTGGCCTGGCTGGCGGGGCAGGGGTACCGGGTGTTGGGGGTCGAGTTGTCGCGGCGGGCGGTGGAGGCGTTCTTCCGAGAGCATGGGCTGGAGCCGCAAGTGACGCAGCAGGGTGCCTTCGAAGTCTGGCGCAATGGTGATGTGGAGCTTTGGTGTGGCGACTTCTTCGCATTGCGTGCGGAGGATGTGGCGGATTGTGTGGCGCTCTATGATCGCGCCGCACTGATTGCCCTGCCGCCTGAAATGCGCGGGCAATACATGGGTTTGCTTTCGCAGGTGTTGCCGGCAGGTGCCGGACTGCTGGTGACCTTGGACTATCAGCAGGAACTGCTGGCCGGGCCGCCGTTTTCGGTGGCAGATGATGAAGTGCGGCGTGGGTTTGCCGGATGGCAGGTGGAAACGCTTGAGGAGCAGGACGTGATCGGGGAGAGCCCGAAGTTCCTGCAAGCCGGGGTGAAGAGCCTGATCGAGCGGGCCTATCGCTTGCAGTTCTGAGCGATGACGAAAAAGGGCGACCGAAGTCGCCCTTTTCTTTACCGGTTGGATCAACCGCGGCGGCGCAGGGCCTCGATGCGGTCTTCCAGCGGCGGGTGGCTCATCAGCAGGCCGGCCAGGCCGTGCTTGAGGCCGCCATTGATGCCGAAGGCCTTCATGGTGTCGGGCATGTGCACCGGCAGGCCTTGCTCCACGCGCAGGCGCTGCAGGGCGCCGATCATCGCAGCGGTACCGGCCAGTTGCGCGCCGGCTTCGTCGGCGCGGTACTCGCGGCGGCGCGAGAACCACATGACGATCATGCTGGCGAGGATGCCGAGGATCAGCTCGGCGACGATGGTCGCCACGTAGTAGGCGATGCCTTGGCCTTCTTCGTTCTTGAAGATCACCTTGTCGACGAAGTTGCCGATGATGCGGGCGAAGAACATCACGAAGGTGTTCACCACGCCCTGCACCAGTGCCAGGGTGACCATGTCACCGTTGGCCACGTGGCCGATTTCGTGGGCCAGCACGGCGCGCACTTCATCGGGCGAGAAGCGCTCCAGCAGGCCCTGGGATACGGCTACCAGTGCGTCGTTGCGGTTCCAGCCAGTGGCGAAGGCATTGGCCTCGTAGGCCGGGAAAATACCCACCTCCGGCATCTTGATGCCCGCTTCGCGGGACAGCTCTTCGACCGTTTGCAGCAGCCACTGCTCGTGGCGGGTGCGCGGCTGGCTGATGATCTGGGTGCCGGTGGTCATCTTCGCCATCCACTTGGAGATGAACAGCGAGACCAGGGAGCCAGCGAAGCCGAACACGGCGCAGAAGACCAGCAGGCTGCTGAGGTTGAGGTCAACCCCGTTGGCGGCCATGAACCCGTTGAAGCCGAACAGGCTCAGGGTAATGCTTGCAACCAGCACCACCGCAAGGTTGGTGGCTACAAACAACAGAATGCGCATCATGGTTGTTACGTTCTCCTGACGGATGAGTTGTCGCTTACTGCGGGGTATATAAGGCCCATGCGGCGGCGATTCAATCGGGCGACTATTTCAAACTGTGTACGGCGGAGTATGGCAGAGGATTTTGCGCGGGCTGTGAGATAGAGCGTTGCAGGATGTAAGAAACATCCTGCGAGATTGTCGGGGGCGCTTTGCGCCCCTTTCGCGACACAAGGCCGCTCCTACAGGAGAGCGCGTACTTCCTGTAGGAGCGGCCTTGTGTCGCGAAAGGGCTGCAAGGCAGCCCCCTCAGGCCATCACTTACTGCGAATAAGTCCGCAGGAAGTTACCAATCCGGCCAATCGCCGCTTCAAGGTCGTCCACCCGCGGCAAGGTCACCACGCGGAAGTGGTCCGGCCACGGCCAGTTGAACGCCGTGCCCTGAACGATCAGCAGCTTTTCCGACAACAGCAGGTCGAGGGCGAACTTCTCGTCGTTGAGGATCGGGCAGACCTTCGGGTCGATCCGCGGGAATGCATACAGCGCGCCCATCGGCTTCACGCAGCTGACGCCCGGGATGTCGTTGAGCAGCTCGTAGGTGCGGTTGCGCTGCTCCAGCAGGCGGCCCGGCGGCAGCACCAGGTCGTTGATGCTCTGGTAGCCGCCCAGGGCGGTCTGGATGGCATGCTGGGCTGGCACGTTGGCGCACAGGCGCATGTTGGCCAGCATGTCGATGCCTTCGATGTAGCTCTGGGCGTGGTGCTTGGGCCCGGAGATGATCAGCCAGCCGGAACGGAAGCCGGCCACCCGGTACGACTTGGACAGGCCGTTGAAGGTCAGGCACAGCAGGTCCGGGGCCAGCGAGGCGGTGCTGATGTGCACGGCTTCGTCGTAGAGGATCTTGTCGTAGATCTCGTCGGAGAACACCACCAGGTTGTGCTGACGGGCCAGTTCCAGCATGCCCAGCAGCAGTTCCTTGGAGTACACCGCGCCGGTCGGGTTGTTCGGGTTGATGATCACCAGGGCCTTGGTGTTCGGGGTGATCTTGGCCTTGATGTCTTCCAGGTCCGGGAACCAGTCGGCCTGCTCGTCGCACAGGTAGTGCACCGGCTTGCCACCGGCCAGGCTCACCGCGGCGGTCCACAGCGGGTAGTCGGGGGCCGGGATCAGCACTTCGTCGCCGTTGTTCAGCAGCGCCTGCATCGACATCACGATCAGCTCGGAGACACCGTTGCCGAGGTAGATGTCCTCGATGGTGACGCCTTCGATCTCCTTCTGCTGGCAGTACTGCATCACTGCCTTGCGCGCGCTGAACAGGCCTTTGGAGTCGCTGTAGCCCTGGGCGGTGGGCAGGTTGCGGATCACATCCTGGAGGATTTCGTCCGGCGCCTCGAAGCCAAACGGCGCCGGGTTGCCGATGTTCAGCTTGAGGATGCGGTGACCTTCCTCTTCCAGGCGTTTGGCGTGCTTGAGCACCGGGCCGCGAATGTCGTAGCAGACATTGGCGAGCTTGTTCGATTTGCTGAACTGCATGATGGGGTCCCGATTGAGAATACGCGCCGCGGCCCTCTTCGAAACGGTCGAAACGTTTGAAAGGGCGAGGCGCGGGTGCCAGACTTGAGGCCTTGCACACGAAGCCAACTAATATACGTGCCACCCGCGTTACGGAAAAGACGGCGCGAGGTGAAATTCAGCCTGCCGAGGTCCACTCATGCAAAAGATCGACAAGACACTTGAAGAATGGCGCGCAATGCTCGACCCCGCCCAGTATCAGGTGTGCCGCCTCAAGGGCACCGAACGGCCGTTCAGCGGCAAGTACAACAGCGAGCGCCGTGCGGGCGTGTACCACTGCATCTGCTGTGACCTGGCGCTGTTCGACTCGCAGACCAAGTTCGACTCCGGCTGCGGCTGGCCGAGCTTCTACGCGCCGATCGAGGAAAGCGCGATGGTCGAGATCCGCGACACTTCCCACGGCATGATCCGCACCGAGGTCACCTGCGCCCAGTGCGATGCGCACCTGGGCCATGTATTCCCCGACGGCCCGCCACCAACTGGCCTGCGTTATTGCATCAACTCGGTGTGCCTGGACTTCAAACCCCGCCACGGAGCCTGAATATGGCCGGATCGATGCTGGATATCCCCTGCGTGACCCTGGGCGGCGAGCAGAAAAAGCTCGGTGACTTCGCCGGCAAAGCGCTGCTGGTGGTCAACACCGCCAGCCAGTGCGGCTTCACCCCGCAGTACAAGGGGCTGGAGCAGCTGTGGCGGGACTATCGCGAGCGCGGCCTGGTGGTGCTGGGTTTCCCTTGTAACCAGTTCGGCAAGCAGGAACCGGGCGATGCGCGGGACATCGCGCAGTTCTGCGAAGCCAATTTCGGCGTGAGTTTCCCGCTGTTCCGCAAGATCGAGGTCAATGGCCCTGGCGCTCACCCGCTGTTCGTCGAGCTCAAGCAGCGCGCCCCTGGCCTGCTGGGCACGCAGAAGATCAAATGGAACTTCACCAAGTTCCTGCTCGACCCGGCCAGCGGCAAGGTCACCCGCTACGCGCCGAGCACCAAGCCGCAGGCGCTGGAAGCCGACATCGAGCGCCTGCTCAGCCGCTGAGTGGCACCCAGTGGTCGATCAGCGCCAGTAGCTCTTCGCGGCGGAACGGCTTGGCCAGGTAGTCGCTCATGCCCGCTGCGCGGCAGCGCTCGCGCTCTTCAGGCATGGCGTTGGCGGTCAGGGCGACGATCGGCAGCTCCGGCCAGCGCCCGCTCTGGCGAATGCGTCGGCTGGCCTCGTAGCCATCCATCACCGGCATGTTGCAGTCCATCAGCACCAGGTCGAAGTCTTCCCGCTCCAGCCATTCCAGGGCCTCGACGCCTTGGGTGGCGACCTGCACCTGGCAGCCGAGCTTGGCCAGCATGCCCTTGGCCACCAGCTGGTTGACCGGATTGTCTTCCACCAGCAGGATGCGCGCGCGGCCGTCGGCGGCGGTGAGCGGCGGGGTGGCCAGCGGGTGCTCCGGGGCATGCCCCTGCAAGGTGCGGCGCAGAGTCTGATACAGCGCGTTGCGTGCCAGCGGCCGGGCCAGCTGGTGCAGTGGCGCCAGTTGCGTCGATTGCTCGCTGGGCAGGAAGTTGCCGTAGGCGGTCACCAGCAGGATCGGGGCCTTCAGTGCCGGGCGCAGCTGGAACAGCTGCTCCAGGTCGTCGGTGATCAGCAGGTCGATGCTGTTGTCGAGTGCGCTGCTGCTGTCATGCCGCTGATAATCCAGCCCCCAGCCCGGCAGCAGGCCTTGCAGCAGTTCGCTGAGGCCACTGCCAGCGTCGCTGAGGGCGACCACCTTGCCCTGCAGGGCGGTTGGCGCAATGGCCCCGGTGTGGGTGGTCAGCGGCAGCTCGGCGCTGAAGCGGCTGCCAAAGCCAGGCTCGGACTGGATGTGCAGGTGGCCCTGCATGGCCTTGCACAGGTTGCGGGTCAGGGCCAGGCCCAGCCCGGTGCCGCCGTATTGGCGGGTGATGCCGGCGCCGGCCTGGGTGAACGGCTGGAAGATCCGCGCCTGGGCCGCTTCGGGGATGCCGATGCCGGTGTCGCGCACTTCCAGGCGCACGCCGCCGACGATTGTTGTCAGGCGCACGTCGACGCGGCCGAAGCGGGTGAACTTGAGGGCGTTGGACAGCAGGTTGCTGACCACCTGGCGCACCCGCGTAGGGTCGCCGAGTACTGAACTGGGGAAGTTGTCGGCGATCAGGCAGGTCAGCTCGACGCTCTGCGCAGCGTTCTGCGACAGCAAGTTGGCGGTGTCTTCGACCATCGCACCCATGTCGAACGGAATGCGTTCCAGCTCCAGCTGCCCGGCATCGAACTTGGACAGGTCGAGGATATCGTTGAGCAATTCCACCAGCACCTTGCCCGAGTCATGGGCGATCGACAGCTGTTGGCGCTGTTCACCGGCCAGCGGGCTGTCCAGGGCCAGGGCGATCATGCCGAGCATGCCATTGAGCGGGGTGCGGATCTCGTGGCTCATGTTGGCCAGGAAGGCCGCCCGCGCCTGGGCCATGTCGAGGGCACGCTGGCGGGCCTCTTCCAGCTCCTGGTTGGACTGGCTGAGGCGGCTGTTGCTGGCCTTGAGCTCTTCGGTGCGGGCCGAGACGATGTCTTCCAGCTCGTTGAGGTATTGCGTCAGGCGGTTTTCCGCGGTGCGCCGTTGCTGGATCTCGGTGGCCATGCTGACGAACTGCTGGTTGGCGACCTTGACTAGCACGCCGATCTCGTCGAGTTCGTGGCCGGGTGGGCAGTCCACCCGGGTTTGCCCGGGCTGGCGCGGGTCGCGACCGGTGAGGGCGCCGATCACCGTCACCAGCGGCTTGGTCAGCATCATGTAGAACAGCGCCAGGAGGATGCCGGTGAGCACCAGGCTGCGGGCGAAGCCGTTGAGCAGGGTGACCCCGGCGCGGTCGAGGAAGCGGCTGCCGAAGGTGTAGGTGTCGACGTCCAGGTACAGCGTGCCGAGGTATTCCTCGGGCATGTGGGTCAGGTACAGGCGTTCCTTGAACTGGCGCTTCTCACCGAACAGGAAGTCGCTCAGCGGCCGGTAGCGGTCCTGCAGGCGCGGGCGCTCGACATCGGCCAGCACCGTTTCGTTGTTGTCGATCAGCCGCGCACGGATGACCGCTGGCGATTGCAGCAGGCCGCGGGTCAGCTCCAGTGCCAGCTCCGAATCGATGTTGTAGGCGATGCGCGAGGCCGGATTGTGGCTGATTTGCAGCAACGCCCGCACTTCGCGGTTGATGGATGCGTCTTCGCTGGCATAATCGATGCCGATCTGGATGAGACTGAGCAATGTTCCCAGGATGAAGCCGACCAGGACTGTCAACCGGGCTTGCTTGTATGACAGGCGATTGGTGAACTTGATATCCATGAGTCCCGAGCCGGTTTCACGTCCCTTGCGCTGCGCAAGCATAGCCGATCAACCTTGGCTGCTGGCGGGTCTGTCACACATTCAGCCTTGATTGCTCAATTGCCTGTGCCGGCCTCTTCGCGGCTAAAGCCGCTCCCACAGGGATCACCAGGTTTGCAGGCGATGCAAAACCTGTGGGAGCGGCTTTAGCCGCGAAGAGGCCGGCACAGGCAATTGAGCAATCAAGGCTGAATGTGTGACAGACCCGCCAGCAGCCAAGGTTG
>NZ_JAGIBG010000035.1 GCF_017744435.1 Pseudomonas sp. | reverse complement strand
GTCCTCTACAGGGCGCGGCCTTTTTTATTGTCTGTACCGGCCCTTTCGCGGGCACGCCCGCTCCCACAGGAACACCACAGGTTTCGAAAGCGGTGCAGTACCTGTGGGAGCGGGCGTGCCCGCGAAAGGGCCGGTACAGACAATAAAAAAGGCCGCGCCCTGTAGAGGACGCGGCCTTTTCATTTCAAGCAGCGCGGATCAGTTATCCAGCGCCACCCGCCCGGCAGCTTCACGCTTGCGGTGCACCAGCAAGCCAGCCGCCACCACGCCAATGCTCAGCAGCGCAGTCGCGATGATCTCGGCACGGTGATCCTCACGCAGCGCCATCACCACCAGCACGGCAACGATGAAGGCGATGGTTGCCCAGGTCAGGCCCGGGAACAGCCACATCTTGAAGGCGATCTTCTCGCCACGGGCTTCACGCTGGCTGCGCATGCGCAGCTGCGACACGGCAATCACCAGATACACCAGCAGCGCGATGGCGCCGGAGCTGGCCAGCAGGAACTCGAACACCTGGGCCGGGGCCACGTAGTTGGCGAACACGCAGAGGAACGCGGCAGCGGTCGACAGCAGAACGGCCACATGCGGGGTAGCCGCCTTGGTGGTGCGCTGGGCGATGGCCGGGGCGTCGCCACGCTTGCTCAGCGAGAACAGCATGCGCGACGAGGTGTACAGCGCCGAGTTCAGGCAGCTGGTCACAGCGACCAGTACGACGATGTCGACGATCAGCTTGGCATTTGGCACGCCGATGCGGCTGAGCACGGTCTGGTAGGAACCGACTTCGGCCAGCGCCGGGTCGTTCCACGGCACCAGGGCCACGACCAGGAAGATCGACACCAGGTAGAACAGGCAGATACGCCAGATCACCGAGTTGGTGGCACGGCTGATCTGCTTGCCCGGGTCTTTCGATTCGGCAGCCGCGATGGTGACGATTTCGGTACCCATGAACGAGAACATGGTGGTCAGCATGGCCGCCAGCACCGCGCCCAAGCCGTTAGGCATGAAGCCCTGGGTATCGAACAGGTGCGAAACACCGCTCACCTGGCTGCTTGGCGCCAAGCCGAACATGGCGATGCAGCCGACGACGATGAAGCCGATGATCGCCAGCACCTTGAGCAGGGCGAACCAGAACTCGAACTCACCGTAGTTCTTCACGCTGCACAGGTTGGTCAGGGTCAGCGCCAGGGTAATAAGAAGGGAGAAGGCCCACAGGTCCACGGACGGGAACCAGGCGTGGAGAATGGCTGCAGCAGCGTTGGCCTCCAGCGGGATGACCAGCACCCAGAACCACCAGTACAACCAGCCGATGGTGAAACCGGCCCAGCGGCCAATGGCACGGTCGGCGTAGGTAGAGAACGAACCGGTATCCGGCGAGGCGATCGCCATTTCGCCGAGCATGCGCATTACCAGTACCACCAAGGTACCCGCGGCGGCATAGGCCAGCAGTACGGCCGGGCCGGCCGCTGCGATAGCGTGGCCGGAACCCACGAACAGACCGGCGCCGATAACGCCAGCAATGGACAGCATGGTGACATGCCGTTGTTTGAGCCCCTGAGCGAGGTCATTGGAATTGTTACCGCTCATTAAAACTACCTTTGTAAGGAGTGGACCACTCCGACTGCGGGAACAGAGCGCACCTGGGGTTGGCCTAGGCGTCGCTGCAATCGGCGGTTTCCTACTGGCAATAAGCGCGCCATGTGCTGAATGCATTCGTCAGATTGATACCTCAACCTTTTAACGGCGCGGGTTGCAGGGCATTCGGCCAACCTTTGACCGAAAGGTCGCCAAATCCACCTGCCAGGTCCGGATTACTGAAATACCCACTTACAAACGCCCCAAAGGTGCTCCTCGGTAACACCTTTGCACCCGCGCAAGGCACAGAAGCGCAACCCAAAGGTACAACCTCAAGTCTCCGGATCAACAGGTCGTAGTCGCACCCGCAGCAGCAGGCCAGAGCCGCGAATGGGCCGCGAATGGTCTAAAACAGCTTCCCAGTGCCGGCCAAAACTGGCACCATCGCGCCTTTTTTCATCAAGGCTATGGAGCTGGGCGAGACCCTTTGCGGACATCTGCGCGACGTTGCACTGCAACGATGCGACAAACTGCCCCGGCAACGCCTTGAGCCCCCTGCGACCCTGTTGGCCGTCATATTGCCGCTATGCTAGCGTGGCGCTCGCCAGGAAGGCCGCCAACAGCTGGGAACGCACCCGATCACATGAGGACCGCACATGGCCCAGGCCACGCCCGCGCTGGAAATCCGCAATCTGCACAAACGCTACGGCGAGCAGGAAATTCTCAAGGGCATTTCGCTGACCGCGCGCGACGGTGACGTGATCTCCATCCTGGGGTCGTCCGGCTCCGGCAAGTCCACCCTGCTGCGCTGTATCAACCTGCTGGAAAACCCGCATCAGGGCGAAATCCTGGTTGCCGGCGAAAGCCTCAAGCTCAAGGCCGCCAAGAACGGCGACCTGATCGCCGCCGACAACCGCCAGATCAATCGCCTGCGCAGCGAGATCGGCTTCGTCTTCCAGAACTTCAACCTGTGGCCGCACATGTCGATCCTCGACAACATCATCGAGGCACCACGCCGCGTGCTCGGCCAGAGCAAGGCCGAGGCCATCGAAGCCGCCGAAGCCCTGTTGAACAAGGTCGGCATCTACGACAAGCGCCACAGCTACCCCGCCCAGCTTTCCGGTGGCCAGCAGCAACGTGCTGCCATCGCCCGCACCCTGGCCATGAAGCCCAAGGTCATCCTGTTCGACGAGCCGACCTCGGCGCTCGATCCGGAAATGGTCCAGGAAGTGCTTAACGTTATCCGCGCACTGGCCGAAGAAGGCCGTACCATGCTGCTGGTGACGCACGAGATGAACTTTGCCCGCCAGGTGTCCAGTGAAGTGGTCTTCCTGCACCAGGGCCTGGTTGAAGAGCAAGGATCGCCGCAGCAGGTCTTCGAGAACCCGACCTCGGCGCGTTGCAAGCAATTCATGTCCAGCCACCGCTAACGGAGCAATACATGCACACTTACAAGAAGTTCCTCCTGGCAGCCGCTGCCACCCTGGTGATGTCGGCAAACGCCATGGCCGCGGAAAAACTGCGCATGGGTATCGAAGCCGCCTACCCACCGTTCAACAACAAGGATGCCAGCGGCCAGGTCGTCGGCTTCGACAAGGACATCGGCGACGCCCTGTGCGCCAAGATGAAAGTCGAGTGCGAAGTGGTCACCTCCGACTGGGACGGCATCATCCCGGCCCTGAACGCCAAGAAGTTCGACTTCATCATCTCGTCGCTGTCGATCACCGACGAGCGCAAGCAGGCCGTTGACTTCACCGACCCGTACTACTCGAACAAGCAGCAGTTCATCGCGCCGAAGAACGTCGATTTCAAGACTGACGACAAGTCGCTCGAAGGCAAGACCATCGGCACCCAGCGCGCCACCCAGGCCGCGACCTGGCTCGACGACCACGGCGGCATGGACGGCAAGTTCAAGGTCAACCTGTACGACGGCCAGGAAAACGCCTACCTCGACCTCACCGCCGGCCGCGTCGACGCGATCCTGGCCGACAAATACGCCAACTACGACTGGCTGAAATCCGAAGCCGGCAAGAACTACGAGTTCAAGGGCGAGCCGGTCAACGACAGCGACAAGGTTGGCATTGCCGTACGCAAGGGCGACAACGAGCTGCGTAACAAGCTCAATGCCGCGCTGAAGGAAATTGTCGCCGACGGCACCTACAAGAAGATCAACGACAAGTACTTCCCGTTCAGCATCTATTGATTCGCCCCGACAGGCATCGCCGCTGACGCGGTGCCTGTCCCTTGAACACAGTTGCCCATGAATATCGACCTGCACGGATTCGGTCCGGCCATGATGGCCGGCACCCTGATGACCGTAAAACTGGCGCTCTGCGCCCTGCTGCTGGGGCTGGTCCTGGGCCTGCTCGGCGCCCTGGCCAAGACTTCCTCGATCAAGCCACTGCAATGGCTTGGCGGCTTCTACTCGACCCTGGTACGTGGCGTGCCCGAGCTGCTCTGGGTCCTGCTGATCTACTTCGGCACGGTAGGCCTGATGAACAGCCTCGGCGAAGCCCTGAACATGCCGGGCCTTGAGCTCAGCGCCTTCGCTGCCGGCGTCATCGCCCTGGGCCTGTGCTTCGGCGCCTACGCCACGGAAGTGTTCCGTGGTGCGATCCTGGCGATCCCCAAGGGCCACCGTGAGGCAGGCCTGGCACTGGGCCTGTCCAAAGGACGCATCCTGTCGCGGATCATTCTGCCGCAGATGTGGCGCATCGCCCTGCCGGGCCTGGGCAACCTGTTCATGATCCTGATGAAGGACACCGCGCTGGTGTCGGTGATCGGCCTGGAAGAGATCATGCGCCACGCGCAGATCGGCGTGACCGTGACCAAAGAGCCGTTCACGTTCTATATGGTCGCTGCCTGCATCTACCTGAGCCTGACCATCATCGCCATGACCGGCATGCACTTCATGGAAAAACGCGCCGCTCGCGGCTTTGCGAGGGCCGAATAAATGAATTGGGAAGTCATCATCAAATGGCTGCCGCGCCTGGCCCAGGGTGCGACCCTGACCCTGGAGCTGCTGGCCATTGCGGTGGTCGCCGGGCTCATCCTGGCCATCCCGCTGGGCATCGCCCGCTCTTCGCGCCACTGGTATGTGCGCGCCGTGCCGTTCAGCTACATCTTCTTCTTCCGTGGCACGCCGCTGCTGGTGCAGCTGTTCCTGGTCTACTACGGCCTGGCGCAGTTCGACGCGGTACGTTCCAGCTCGCTGTGGCCGTACCTGCGCGATCCGTTCTGGTGCACGGCGCTGACCATGACCCTGCACACCGCCGCCTACATCGCCGAGATCCTGCGCGGCGCGCTGCAGTCGATCCCCAAGGGCGAGATCGAAGCGGCACGGGCACTGGGCATGTCACGAGGCAAGACGCTGTTCTACATCATGCTGCCGCGCGCCTCGCGCATCGGCCTGCCGGCCTACAGCAACGAAGTGATCCTGATGCTCAAGGCCAGCGCACTGGCCAGCACCGTGACCCTGCTGGACCTGACCGGCATGGCCCGCACGATCATTGCCCGGACCTACCTGCCGGTAGAGATCTTCTTCGCTGCCGGGGTGTTCTACCTGGTGATCTCGTTCGTGCTGGTGCAAGGCTTCAAACTGCTGGAGCGCTGGTTGCGCGTGGACGCCTGCCAGGGCCGCTGAACCTTCACTGCCGTCTTCGCGGGCACGCCCGCTCCCACAGGTGTAGCGCCATTCTTAAGTTAGGCGCTATACCTGTGGGAGCGGGCGTGCCCGCGAAGAGGCCCCCAAAACCACCACCCACCTCAAGCCTTGCCCCATGTCCACCTACCTCCACAGCCACCAACTGTACGACCGCTTCCAGGCCCTCGACCAGTTCCTGACCGAGCACCAGCCGCTGTGGAAACCCCGGCCCTTCACCGCCCTGCGCCTGGACTGGGAAACCGAATACCCCGAACTCGCCGCCCACTTGCGCCAGTGCACCCTGGCCGACGCCGAAGCCGACATCAACCCGCAAGGCCTGCCCGCCCCGTTCCCACAACTGGCCGCGCAAGCCCAGCAACTGTCAGCCCTGGGCGAGCTCCCCGACACCGGCCTGCCCAGCGCCGGCCACCGCCTCGACGTCAACGTCCCGGGCCGTAAATGGCAGCAGATCGAAGCCTTCAGCCGCCGCCTGGGCTTTCGCGAGCACACCCGTCACTGGCTCGACTGGTGCTCCGGCAAAGGCCACCTCGGCCGACGCCTGCTGCAACCCGGCCAGCAGCTGACCTGCCTGGAGTACAACCCTGAACTGGTCGCCGCTGGCCAGGCCCTGAGCGATCACCATCACCTGCCCGCGACCCACGTCCACCAGGATGTGATGGCTGCCGGCAGTACCCAGCACCTGAACCACGAGAAAAGCGTGGTCGCCCTGCACGCCTGCGGCGAACTGCACGTGCACCTGCTGCGCCAGGCAAGCCAGCAAGGCTGCCGCCACCTGGCCGTGGCACCTTGCTGCTACAACCGCATCCCCGGCGAGTACTATCAGCCGTTATCCACAGCCGCACAGCACTCCCCGCTGCAGCTGAGCATGATCGACCTGGGCCTGCCGCTGAACGAAGCCGTCACCGCCAGCGCCCGCGTGCGGCATCAACGCGACTGCTCCATGGCCCGGCGCCTGGGCTTCGACCTGCTGCAGCGCGAACAGCGCCAGTGCGATGAATACCTGTCCACGCCTTCCCTGCCGATCGCCTGGCTGGATAAGCCTTTCGAGCAGTATTGCCGTGAGCTGGCCGACCTGCGCAAGGTCGAGCTGAGAGGCAACCCGGACTGGGCCGCGCTGGAGGCCGCCGGCTGGCGGCGCCTGGCCGAGGTGCGCAACCTCGAGCGCCTGCGCAACCTGTTCCGTCGCCCGCTGGAGCTGTGGTTGGTGCTCGACCGTGCCTTGTTCCTCGAAGATCAGGGCTACAACGTTCGCCTGGGCACTTTCTGCGATTACCCACTCACCCCACGCAACCTGCTGCTACTAGCCGAACGTGACCGTTAGCCGCAGCACAACCTGTGGATAACTCTGTGAACAAGCTTTTGATGACTGAATGGAGCCAGGCGCTATTTCAAGTGTTTGGCTTATTCCCACATACGCCTCAAGCCCAGTAAAAACAGGTGTTTGCGCAAAGACCGGCGGTATGGAGAGGCGGCATGCCTTTCGCGCAAGGCGACAATGCCTCTTGTGCATAAGCTCTCGTTGTGCATGCTGCGCAAGGCCAATTTCCCAGCGTAGCGCGCTGCTTTTTGTGGGAGGGGGTTCACCCGCGAAGAGGCCCACCGGTGTATCATCCGCCCCCCAAATCATTAAAAAGCTACGTCGCACGCTGCCCGCCAGCCCTGCGACCGTCTGGCGTTGCGCCAGAACCGACAATGGACTAACGGACTACACCATCGTGATCCAAGCCAAACCCCTTGCCCTGCTGGCCCTCACCCTGTCCCTTGGCGCCTGCAGCAATAGCCCCGCCCCGCACCCCGCCAGCAACCTGGACTGGAACACCCCCGGCATGCAGCTGGGCGGCGACAACGGCCTGCCCCTGCGCGTCGAAAGCCCGTGCCGCAAGCGCGGCTGCGACAACGACAAGCTGTTTTTCAACCCAGGAAAGAGCGAGCCGAACGTCAACACCATCCATCGCGGTTGGTAAGAAAATATCCTTTTGGACCGGTGACTTAGGCTATTTGCACGCTTTCGCAAGGAAGTGGTTTACAGGCGCCAACCGATCGTTATAATGACGCCCCATTGCCGGTATAGCTCAGATGGTAGAGCAACTGACTTGTAATCAGTAGGTCCCGGGTTCGATTCCTGGTGCCGGCACCATATAAATCAACGACTTAGGCTCACCTTGCGGTGGGCCTTTTTCGTTTTTGGACCATTGGCTTCTGAATTTTCCCCGTTCGTTCCCCGTTTCCTCGCCCACCCCCTCCAGGAGCTACCCTCCCGAATGAGACTGCTCAGTGCTCAGTGCTCAGTGCTCAGTGCTCAGTGCTCAGTGCTCAGTGAAAGATGGTGGGCGCAGCTCAGCAGAAATGTGGCGATGCGAGGGGGGTTGTGTATAGCCATTGTTTAAGCGATGCCCAGGGGGTTGTGTATAGCCGGGCCTGACTAACCCGAAACGATGGGCACACCAGGCGTTGCGATGAAAGCAACACCTTGACCAGGCAATTACGGGGAAATCCCGTAATTACAGCCCCATCTGCCTGATGATCCTACGCGGCTCCACTCCATCGCGCAGCGCCCTGCTGGCGTCCATGGTCATCTGGTCGAGCGCCTTGCTCTCGAACGCCTCGGCCATGGCGGCGGCCTTCCTGACAATCAGTAGCGCCAGCTCTGGCGGGAACTGGACCGGCTCCGGTTGGGGCAGGTAGTCGCAGTCGATAACGGACATGGTGCGGCCCTCGATGTGGTTGTGCTCAGAGAGTGAGCCTGGCGCTTGATTATCAGATAACTGCCCAGTATCCGGGTAGTTTGCACCAGGTTGCCGGGCCACCTGTTCCGACCTGCTGTCAAAGCTGTAAACCTTGGCGCGGGCTGTGCGTATATGTAGGTACCACTGCTGGCGTTAGCTCGCCAAAGCGGGGCGAGACTACCAATATCAGTCGAGATTGCCGGAATTGGGAGTTTCGCCAAGGCTGGCCAGCCCGCTCTGCCGGGCTATCGAACACTCGCCGCCACCAGCTCTGCAATTCCCTGTCGCACGGCATCGATGTTGTCATCCATGGTCGCCAACGCGCCGTTGACGTTACCCACCACCGCATCCGATCCCCGCTCGCCAACCCACTTGGCCAGCTCCTCTACAGAGGCTCGCAGTGCGTCCTGGTTATGACTGAGGCGCTCAAGCACCTCAGCAACAGTGCGTAATTCTTTCATCCATGGCTCTCCACTGGGTTGTCGAGGAACCATAGTTGATCGGCAACGGCTGGCAAATGCACTGGGCATCTCCGTCTCGGAGACACCTTTGCCGCCAGGGTGTGGTGATATCCGCCATACCTTAGCCGTGGTGGTGGCCATGGCCCGCTGCGCAGTGGTGGATCACTTTGGCTCCCCCCTTTTGCAGGCCCGGAGTGTCAGGTTTCGTCAGGTCCTGGACTGCCTGGCTTCTCTTGACGAACATGCACGGAAATTCTTGACGGCCCCCGCTCCCACAGGTCTTCCGGATATAGCACCAGCCCTTGTACAGCAAGGCTTACAGCTAATCATGCTCAAGCGCCAGCGTTTCAATCCGTCAAGACTGGTCAAGAATTTCCGTCAGGGGCGGGTCAGAGTTACGGCGATTCTGGACAGCCATTCGACCAAGACCCAGCGGCACCGGTGCGCACCACCTATCTGACGTGCTCCCCAGCCCGCCCGTCCACTTGCTGACGCCCTGAAATCGTCCAGAGCCTGTCCAGAATTGGGGCTTCGGCATTAGACGGGAATGTCCGCGCCAACCCATCACGCATAGGCCCAGGCCAAGCCCGGCCAGTGATCCAGCGAATGGGGCCGCCGACCACCATCTAGCACGGTCTTGTGCTGGTCTAGCTTCACCAGACTATTCTGGACGAGCATGCGGCCGGAGCAGACCACCACCACGCCGGCAGCCCAGCCATCACAGGCCATAGCGCCAGCACCATTGCGCAACACCAGCGGCGATCCGTCCAAAGCTGTCCAAAGCTGTCCAAAATCCGTCTTAGGCCTGTCAGGGGTATGAGACGGCCACGGGCTCGACTTTGACGGCCTCCCGCACCGGACATACCTCAGACGCCCGGCCACATGCGCCACCGCCATCTGCCTGGCCCGTGATCCGTCAAAGTGTGGTCAAAGTAGCGTCCAGCACCACCAGCAATGTGAGACGGCGCCGACCACCAGCTTTTTACCGACAATGCTTGGCACCTGGCCTCGGATGCCCAGACCATACGGGTTCCGTCTCATGCCTGTCTCACATTCGGTAAAGGCCCGGTAAAAGTTGCTGGCCAGCCTGCCGTGCTGATTGCTACATAGTGGAACCTGAGAAAACCTGAGATCGGATCGGCTGGCGCTGGGGCCACCGGGAGCCTGCAATACCGTGGAAACCAGAGTGGCAACTCCCGCCTGGAAACCATAACTTTTGATAACAGACAGGCCCGCAGGTTCGCGCCTGAAGATTGCGCTTCAGCTCTGCGACACCGTGGTGCGAAATGGTGAATACTCAGCGGGCAGTTGACCTGTGAGCCTAGCCTTCAGACCAAGGAGATGTGTGATGCAACGTGATATGGACTTACTGCGCTTGCTTTTGCTCCGCCTAGAAGGAGCGAGCACCAAAGCTGACTCAATTTTGATATTTCGCAACGGTGAACTGGCCATCGAAGGATATACCGACGATGAAGTTCGGTACCATCTCAAACTAGCTGTACAAGCTGGGCTGGTCGATCAGGGTGGCAAAGGGCTATTGAACGGATTTCAGTTCCGGCAGCTCACTTGGTCTGGCCATGACTTTGTGGACGCCGTTCGAGATGACGAGATATGGCGCAAAACACGCCAAGGTGCCAAAGCTGCGGGTGGGTTCAGCGTTGACTTACTGAAGGATTTAGCCAAAGGCTTTATCCGGAAGAAAATTGCCGAGCACAGTGGGGTAGAAATCTGACGCCAGCCGGCTATGACTGGCGCCCAGGTTCGCGCCATGGGGGTTGCGAACCCGGCGCGCGAACCACCGGTGCGAACTGGCCCGGCTTGCAAGCCGAATCGCCTGCCATTACTCGTTGCCTGGCCAACCTCCTTACGGTTCGCAGCATGACGAGCGCCAACTCCCCTCTCAAGGGTTCCCTGGACAGAACGCACTCAAGGCGGTGGCATCCGATGGGTAACGTTATAGCCAGCCGAGCTAGCACTGTCGCCTCAACCCCTTAGATGCCCATATCTCCAGGCTTCCTAGGCTAACGTCCAGTTCCCTTTTGAACGCGGCGAATGATATAAATGCACAATTTTTCCCCAAGGAGGGGCCATGAAGATAACAATTGAAGGCTACAAATCCATAGCCAAACCGCGCTCTATTGAAATTGGCGGATTAACAATACTTGCCGGTGCTAATAGCTCAGGCAAATCTAGTTTTATGCAGCCTCTTCTATTAATGAAGCAGTCGATTGAGAATGAATTTGACTCGGGCTCGCTTCTTCTAGATGGTGCAAATGTCAGACTAACTGACTCCAGCGAAATCATATCAAAAGTTCCTGAATCGAATCTGAACTCATTTAGCGTCACGCTTGAATCAGCTGAAAAGAGCATTACCGCGTCTTACAAATTCAATGCAAAACGCGGAATAACCGTTGAAAAAATGAGCATGAGCGGAGGTGATTTCAACCAAGGATCTGAAATACGCCTAGGTATGAAAAACACTGAGATCGAATCCATTCTGACAAACGAAAAGTTTGAACCATTCAAGAGTGTATTTGAAAGCTTTGAAGGACTGAGTTGGCGAGTGGTTAGGGATCGTTGCTTTTTGGGGCTGAAACTCCACTCTTCCAAAAGATTACCATTCTCCGCAGGCATACTGCCAGCAGAGGGTTTGAAGAGACTAACCTCAGAGTTGATTCACGTTCCCGGACTACGAGGAAATCCGGAAAGATCGTACAAAGTAGCCTCATCTGAATCAAAATTCCCCGGCTCTTTTGAAAGATACATAGCTAGTATTATCAGTCGCTGGAAAAATACACGAACCAACCAGCAGAAATTTAAAACCTTGATTGCCCAATTGAAAGATCTGGGCCTGGCTACATCCATTGACATTTCTCCGATAAATGATACGCGCCTCGAGATTCTAATCTCCCGACATAGAGGGTGTGCGGCGGCCAAATCGGATTATGTGAATATTGCCGATGTAGGGTTTGGCGTCTCACAAACCCTGCCCGTGCTCGTTGCACTGCTTTCAGCTAAGAAGGGGCAAGTTGTATATGTGGAGCAACCGGAACTTCACTTACACCCTCGAGCTCAGTATGAACTATCCAAAATAATCGCAAGCGCTGTGATTGAAGGCGGCGTACACGTAGTCATCGAAACTCATAGCTCCATACTAATTCGCGGAATTCAAATATTGGTTGCAAAAGGCTTGCTCAAAGGCGAACAAGTTAATTTAAATTGGTTCACTCAAGACCCAACAACGGGTCAGACTCAGATAAATAAATCAAAGTTGGATAACTTTGGCGCGTTTGGCGACTGGCCCGAAGACTTCGACAGCGTAGCCCTAGACGTAGAGCAAGAATATCTTGATGCCGTTGAAGAGGCCGCTGAAGAGGCCGCTGAAAATGAAAATTAAGTGCCAGAGTTTTGTAGTCGATGCTGACGTGGCAAGGGCAGCAGGGGCATCAGAGAACCCAGTATCAAAAGGGGCTCGAGAGGTACTAAAAGCCATATTAGAGTCGGAGGCGAGAGCTGTATTCTGCCCAACTTTAAGAGAGGAATGGAACAAGCATAAATCTCTATATTCGACTAGATGGCACTCGTCAATGACCGCGAAGAAAAAAATAGACCGAGTTAAGATAGCATCTAGTGTTTCGGAAATAATTGACGCAGCACAAATTAGCGACGCACAGAAGCTGATTGCAAAGAAAGACGCACACGTTGTGGATGCTGCCATTCTGGTTAAAAGCATTATAGCGTCTAATGACAATGCTGCTCGTGCGGTATTTAAAATACTAGGACAACACTCCGGAACTATCGGCGAGATAATTTGGGTTTCCCCTACGTCTGAGCGCGAACGTATTGTGGCCTTAGTTGGAAACGCGGACTATATACCTACAGAATGGATCTTGAAAACATAATTACGCAATCCATTACTAAAGCACAGTGAAAGCACTCCTTTATTTTAAAAATTGGAGCAATAGACAACACAGTTCAAAGGTTCCCCTTTGCCTGTCTCGCGCCACAAAACGGTGAGGTCGCATTTCGTGGCGCGGCAACATTCACAGGCAGTTCTTTGTCGATTCCAGCGCCGTCGCCTTGCCAGCCCCAAAGTCCAGATAGGAGCGCTGATAGAACTTCACATCGCTCCCGTTGGCTGTTTTGCTGACCTGCAGAATTTCATTGGTGTTCATGTCGTTTCCACTCAGCAACCTGTAGCCATTCTCAGTCTCGCTCAAGGTCGCATCCGGCCTCGATTCCTGCCATTGAGGGAAAACACACAAGGCATATTGCTTGGGAGACTTGTGGGTCTGAGCAGCATAGGTGGGGCCCCTCTGGATCAGTTCGCCGGGCGAATAACACCCGGCAATCGAAAGGGTAACGGCTGCGATTACAGCGAGGCTGCTAAAGCGCATGGGACAGTCATCCATTACGAAGAAAACTGGAACCTACCATGCGCTTGAGCAAAGCCCAATCAGTGACGCTTCTCGCCTAGCACCTCCCCGCTTGCTGCAACAGCGAACGCTTGCCGCCAGTGCCCCACCAAATCCGCCTGTGGTTCTGGAGATATGCCGATCATATACGCCACAGCAGGATGATGGCCGCCAACTGTTCCAAGCAGGTCATCTACGCACACACCGAAATCATCGCAAAACTCGGTGAAGGCCCGATGTGCTGCGGCAATCTGGTCGAGGCAATCGGTGATCCCCCCAGCGTTATCCCGTGTATCTGTACTGGCTAAGTTCAGCGCTAACCCGCGCATGTCGCACTCGAACAGCTGGGCTACACGACACAGCATTCTCGTCGTATTGAGAAACTCCAGGCTTGCGACTTCCACATGCTCAGTGGGGCAGCTGTCTATCAACTGACGGACCTGGGCGTAATCTTTTTGAGCAATAGCCTTGATCGTGAGACAGATCCTTTCACGCACGTTCATGCCTTGTCCTCCGCCACAATCGAGGCCGAAATGATCGCTCCGCCCCACCGGCGCTCGCCAATGCAGATCGGTACGGGGTTGCCACTCGCCACAGTATTCTTAGCGCCGCCGAACGCATAACTAGGAAGGTTCTCTGGTGCGCCGCTCTGAGAAAGGCCACCAGCCTGCGGGCTAAGCATCTGGATTACGCCTCCAGCCGTATTTGCAATGCCGGCCCCCATGACTGCCGTTGCGGCTGTCCCCGCGGTCATAAACGAAGCCACGACAATCAACGCTACACCTATCACTGTCTGTAGAAGACCTGCCCGTTTGCTGCCATGGATCACGGGTACGAACCACAGCTCCCGAGCACCGCCCAGGTCTAGTTCGTCCTGTCCGATGTTTTTGCCGTTCTTGAAAATCGCGAACCGTAGTCCTCGGCTTTCCGCGTCGGCCACGTCTTTGGCGAAGCCTGGATAGTTCACGTCAATCGCTTTCACGGCCTCCTTCGTGTCGCCTCGATCCAGCAGAAAACTCTGTGTTTTGAAGTATTTCTTCCGAAGGAAGCCGAGTAGGCGCACTTTCGTCCGAGGGGTGTAATGAGCTGCTGTAGCTGCCATAAGTAAACTCCTTGATGCGCCGCTGGCGCTTGTTGTGGGCACATGCCCGGTGGTGTGATCGATCGAGCTGGTCACCCGATCAAGTTGCAAAGAATTGCCTCTGACTCGGCCATGTCATCGCGCTGGCTGGCGACCAGGTAGCGGAACACAGCCAGACCCTCTGCCTTGTCTCGGGGCCGGATCTGCGCCAGCAGCCCGAACACGAACCAATCCCGCGCCGTCGCCTCTGGTGGCCCGTCGCTGGCGTCCCGGTCCACGGCGTTGCGCAGCCGGTAGAGCTGGTCCCAGTAGCCCAGCTCGTACAGGCAATCCGCCAAGGTGTGGGGTAGCAGCTCAGGGTGGGCGTTGAACCGGGCGGCTACCTGGCCCTTGTCGAAGTCACCGAGATGGCCGGTAGCCTCCAGCCCGCGTAACGCTGCGATACAGAACGATTCCGCCTCGGTGTCGGCCAGCAGGGCATCACCGAAGCGGGCGGCGCCTTCCAGGCGTAGCCGGTGCTGCTCGATGGCCCGCGTGGCCAGCGCATCCAGGTCAGCGAAGCCGAACGACGACATGGCGGCGAATGGGTGGCCAGGGTTGGTGGCCACCAGGTAATCCCGGTACCGCTTCTCCAGCGCATCGAGCGGCGTCCTGATCTTCTTGGCGCCCTCCATGGCCCGTTCAATCAGGGCGCTCTGCCCGGTGCTGATGATCGAGCGCAGCCAGAGCACCGCATCCACTTCCTTGTCGCCGGTAACCACCTCCTGCGGCGGCAGCTCGGGCACGCTCGACAGCGTCTCGGTGCTGGCGCTGATCGGCGGCAGGGTGAACAAGGCGCGGTGCTGCTCGTTGTCGCGGAACGCCCCGGAGCGTGAAACCAGGGTCTTCACCGTTCCCAGCGGCAGGCCGGTAATCTCGGCCACCTCACGCAGCGAGTGACGGCGGCGCAGGTCCAGCACCAGGCGCCGTTGCTCGTCTGAAACCCGGTGTCTCATTTTTTCGGCTGAATCAGCCTGTTTCAGCATGGCCATGGCTTACACCGCCCTCAGCTTGGGTGGCAGCTTCGGCCCGAATGGCGCCCCGGGTGCGAAGGGGTCAGGCAACACGCCGTCCGGGCATTCCCTGATGAAGTCCGCCATGGCCGCGTGGCAGGCGTTGAACAGCGGCGCGTCATTCCAGTCTTGCCCACGGCGCTCTGCGCTGTCCTCCAGCGCATGGGTGAACACCAGGTCGCTCAGGCTGGTGACGCCCTCCCGCCTGGCTTGTTCGCGCTCCACGGTGTTCACGCTCAGCAGGTCGCACAGGCGCTCGAACCCCAGGGCCTGGGCCAGGCCGTCATGGTCGAACAGCAGCGATTGGCCGAACCCAGCCAGCGCCACCAGCGCCTTGGCGCGCTCAACCGATCGGTGCGTCTGCGCCTGCTCCTCCAGATCGGAAATGGCCTGTCGGGTGAACGGCAAGAACGCTTTCAGCTTGTCCGCCTGACGGCGCATGGCACGTCGCTCGGCGTGGATCGAATCGAGGTTGCGGCTGATGTTGCGGCAGATGCGCCGGGTGGTGATGAGCTGCGTGCTGGCGCTGATCCCTGGCTTCAAGGCGATATCGCACAGGCGCATGGTCGGTGTGGGCGTCATGGGTGTGCCTCCATGGGCGTGGTGTCGTAGGCGGTGCGCAGCTCGGCGCCGACCAGGCAGTGGCGACCACCAGGCGCATAGCAGCCCCGGCAGGTCATGACATGGCTGATGTACCGGTCGCGGGCCTGACGCCATTCAGGCGTGGCATTGGCAGCGTTGGCGTAGGGGCTGGACGGCAATAGCGCAGGCTCGACCAGCACCAGGCGCGGACGATCCGGGGCGCGTTTCGCTATGGGCGGTTTGCCAGCGCCAGCAACGTTCGGCGGCATGTGATTGAGCAGGTCGGCAAGGAGGCTCATGGCGTCACCTCGTCCTGATTCCCATAACGCCCAAATGTGTCTGTGAAAAAAAATCGGGGGAACGGGGGAACGCGGGGAACACCCAGTGTTTCCGCAGCCTCCAGCGGGGGTACGTGTTCCCCACCCGAAAAACGGGGGAACAGTGATAACCAAACATCTGGAAAGGCACAGGCGCTTATATTCAAAAACATGGTTGTGTTCCCCCTGTTCCCCAACACTTCAATAAGGGGGAACGGCTACAGGCCGCGTATTTGCTGGCTGTTCCCCCGTTCCCCCTGTTCCCCACGTTTTTAGGTTCCTGTGGATTCGGGCATTGGCTTTGGATGGTGATGACGGTCATAGGCCACCGCCTTCGCTATCCATGGCGTCGGGATCAATCACATACAGGCGGGCAGACCCACCAGCAGGTAGGCGGTACTTCTTGGTCCTGCGGCTGTCCCGGTCGGTATCGTGCTTGGCGAGAGCACCAGCGCCTTCCAGCGCCTTCAGGACACGCGCCAGCCCGTGCCCATGGGCGGCCTCGGTCAGCGCGGACTTGTTGAACAGATACAGTCGCTTGGTGCCAACCACCTCCCAGTACCCGGCGCGGTTGAACACCTTGGTGTCCGACGTCTGGTCTTCTACGTCCGAAAACCGGCTGCTGCCGTGCTTGTCGATGAAGTCGAGAATGCCGGCCAAGATCTGGCGGTCCTCGGCGTTGCCACCGCCCACCCGGCTCAACCACTCGCCGTACAGCAACTGGCAGTCGGCCAGCGCGGTGCCCGGCGTCCAGGGCAGCAGGCCGTAGGCAATGGCCATTTCGCCCGCCAGCGCGATCACCGCGAAGCGATCGGCCACCCGCCCGGCCTGGGCGTTGTCCTCGACGAACTGGGCGCGGATACCGGCGAAGTCCTCAAGCAGCCCGGGACGGTCATCGCTGGCCAGCAGCTTCTCCACGAATGCCGGCCCGATGTGTCCATGGTTCGCTCCTACGGCCACCGTAAGCTGGCGGTGGAAGTCGGCGCCTTCCAGGCCGTGCAATTCATCGAAGGCGCGGTGCGTGCGGGTACCGGCGTTCACGTCGACCATGCGCAGCTCAGCGCCAGCGTGGGCGGCATTCCCACTGATGGCCGCGTGCTCGGACAGGGAGCGCTCGCCGCTGGAAAGTGCCAGCAGGCGCCAGCTCAGTTTGCCGCGTGCCTCCCGGTCACGGGTCATGGTGCCCTTGCCCTGGCCGTTGGCGAGCGAGTAGGCCATCTCCTGTACGCGCTTGGGGTCGGCCCGCTTGATCTCGTCTAGGGGCAGCATGGTGTCGTTACGGCTGGACGCCTCGATCTCCAAGCCGCCCTTGGTCATGTCCCACGATGCGGCGAAGATGCCCGGGTCGCCCCACACAGACGAGCCGATCAACTGCGCCAGCGACTTGCCGCTGGAGCTGTCGCCCACCAGATGAACACCACCACCCAGCACACCCACCAGGCTCAGCAGCGGGCCGGCGAGGGCGCAGCCGATCGCCAGAGTCAGAACCGGGTTGCCCTCGCATTTGGCCGCCACCTCGGCCTTCCAGCCCTCCAGACTGCCCCGCACGCTGAACAGGTTCTGCCCTTTGCCGCTGGCCTGATAGCGCACCTTGTCGCTGCCGATGGTGCGCCCAGGCAGCACAAAGGCGCCTGACTCATGCCAGCCGGGGCGGCAGGTGGTGGCGAACACCTCAGCAGGCCGCTGCTCCAGCAGATACTCCATGAACTGGCCGCGCTTCTTCAGGGCGATGATGACGCCCATGCCGAACAGCGTCCGCCTGGCGTCTTCGCCACTCCCGCCGAACACCTCCATGGGAATGATCCAGTCCTTGGGGCCGCTATCGGTGAGCAGCCGCAGATATCGGCCTTCGCTGCCGTCGTCGCTGTTGGTGGTGCGAGCGGCGACGGTCACGGGCGTGGCGATCCACTCGTCAGTGATGGGGCGGTCGGCCTTGTCGTCGTCTCCGTCATCGTCACCTGCGCTGCGCTTGAAGCCATGCCAGTACACGCCGGGCTTGAGCCTGCGACCTTTCTCATTGGTCACCCAGTGCTCGTACACGCCCCAGCACGGGCGATCAGGCTCGACCTTGGGCGCTTCGGGGCGCAGGTTGATGACGTTGGTATCAGGCGGGCGCATGGCGGCACCTCCAGGCGGCGAGATCGTTGAAATCGGTAAGGGTCAGCGGCGCATCGGCTGGCCACTCGGGGAGAGTCACCAGGCCGCCACACGCAGCAGCGGCCTCATGGGCGGCGGTGCGCCCAGGATTACCCTTGCCCTCGGCCTCGGTCTGGCGGTCGTCGTCGCCGGCGATGATGATTTCGATGCCTGGATAGTCAGCCCGTAGCGCCAGCGCCACCGCCTTCAGGTTCCCGGCATTCATCGCGCAGGCGATCGTGTAGCCGCTTGCGTGGAGCGTGGCGCCCGTCGCCCAGCCTTCGCAGATGCACAGCGGCTGGCCCGGGGTGATGCGCCCCAGCGGTGAATAGGCGCCCTTGATCCGACCGCCATACAGAAAGCGCTTGGCGCCGTCCGGGGCGATCCGTTGCAGGTTCACCAGCACACCACCGGCGTACAGAGGGATCAGCAGGTCGTCACCACGCTGGCGCAACCCGTGGGCACGAATACACTTGGCGACCAGGTAGGGGTGGGCCGGGTCAGCGCGGCGAGCGTCACGCCACCAGCGCTGCGCCAGGCCGGCCGCTCTGAGCTGGCGCCGCTGCCGTTCGGCCTCCCGCTGGCGCCGAGCCTGCTCGATGCGCTGGCGCACCTGCTCGGCTTCGCGGACGTCGACCGGCTCACGGCTACACCAGGTGCTGGCGCCACCTGTCTTCCAGCTCCCGAACGCGCCCGAGGCGATGCCATCGGTGAACAGGCAGTACCAGCCATTGAGCGTGCCGGGCTTGTCGCCGGGGACGTGGAAACGGTGAATATCGCCATCGTCCAGAGGAAGCCAGTCGAGCAGACCATAGGCCGACTGGAGCACATCACGGAAAAGGATCGTCGCGTCGGTCATGCGGCCCCCTGTGGCGGCGTGAATCGCTTGGCCAGCCTTTCCAGTTGGTTGGTCAGCCGCTCCAACTCAGGGCAGTGGCGGCCTGCGTCACCCTCGGCAATGCGCAGTTCCAGAAAGCCCACCAGGGTTTCCACCAGCAGCGCATAGCTGGCGCTGTCGATGAAGGCGCTAGCAGTCGGCGGACCACCGGCACCCTTGCGGCGAATCGGCGTGACCTTACTCATGGTTCCCCCCCCATGGCGCCAGCAAAGGCCCGGCAAACCTGGCCGTTGTTCGCCGCGTGCCAGTAGGTCAGCTCGTCCAGCGACTCGACGAGGCAGGCCGTCACCACCGCGTCAGGGCTACGCAAAACTACGCGCCCGCACTCAGCGTCTGACTGGCTCAGGAAAGGCCCAAGCAAGGCCCGTTCGACCTTCGGATGGCTCACGTAAAACAACTCGGTGGCTTTCTTTGGGCAAGCCGAACCCGTCAACGCTTGCGCGCTGTTTTGAATTTTCATCGTCTTATCCTTGAGCTAAGGGCCTATTCCGGAATGCCCAGATCGGTTGCAAGTTCGCAAAAATCCCGATGGGCCAAGCAGGCGATAATGCTGATCGCAGACTGAATACCCGACTCGCCGCGGTCATCAATCGGATCTGAAGCATCAGCATCGTCAGGGTTACCCTTATGCCCACCGTTTTTCAGTAGCACCTCGGCCAAGATGCCAATGGCATCAAGCGACTCCTCGATACGTTTAGCGATTGTCTGGTGGTTCAGGTGGCTGGTATTTGTCTTAGTGGTCACAGATCACCCCCTTGCTCAGCGATCACGCCCTCCAGCAGCTCGGCCCAGGCCATGGCGGTGTGCTGCGCTATCACGGCGGTGACGCGGGCGACAATTACAGGCGTGGCCGGTGAGGCCATCAACGCCAATGCCATACTCAGCAGCACCAGCACGCCCTGTACGTCGCGCAGATCGTCTTGAGTGTCGTCGGGCACGTGAATAACGGAGGTCATACAAGGCCTCCATCAGCAGCGGGCTGGCCAACGAGACCATGCGAGGCGCCGAGATGGCGGTGGCGCCAGCAGTAGTTGCCGCTGAACGATTGGATCTGCTCAAGGTGGCGGGCAATGTCGCTAGCCATTTGATTTTCATAGCCGCCCAGGGCCGGGATCACAAACGTCAGAAGGATCTTCTCCAGTTTCTGGTGCTCCTCCCGTGCGAAGTTCATGTAGCACATCTCGTGGGCATCCAGTACCGCCTCGGGCAGCACCTCGCCTTCAAGGATCGCAACACTTGGGAGACGGTTCATTGGGCGCCTCCTACTTGGGCTACGGCCTTGAAATGCTCCACCAGGGCAGTGCCTGGGCGCGGCTGGCGCTGGCATTTCTCCAGCGCGGCGGAGACTTCACCCGAGACGCGCAAAGCATGATCCAGGCCCGCCAAAGAACCGCGGCAACGTCCTTGGATGCTGATCGATGCGGACGGGAAATCAGCGCCGACGATGGCCGCGATATCCGTAGCAATGCCGCACCCGATCACCGGGGGAATGCGGAACACTTCTTGGCCTGGCATGGTGATCACGACCTGAGATTGGATGAAGCCCTGTACAGCTTCGGAGGCCTGCTGAATGTGAGTCACTGGGCACCGCCTTGCGCTTCCAGGGCGCGGGCGATTTCGGCGTGATGGTTGTAGCGGGCGAGACGGACAGACAGGGAAGAGTTTGCGCGAAGTGCGGCCAGGGCCAGGCGCCGGTGGGCGTATGCGCGGATTTTGGACGGACTGAGAGCGTGCATGGGTCGAGCTCCTTGATTTGAGGAGCTGCCACCGATCGTCGCCAAACGATTTAGGGTGGCAGCTGTACGCAGGTTGGCGAACCGGGAATCAAGGAACCCGGCAGACCCGAAGGTCTCCCGCGCACAGCCGCCATAACACGGGACTGCGGGCACAAAAAAAGCGCCTGCAATCGTGATAGGGGCGCTTATGCGCCTTGATTTCGTCGGGTCGCCAAACCCGGTCACTGAATTTGCAGCGACCGGCGAACCATACCGAGCATCACGATTGCCTGCAACCAGAAATATCGACCGCTCATCGTCAGTCTTGAGCGCCAGCGTCATTGGGCATCCCCTTCCAGATCGAGCGGGAGCTTCAGTTGCTCACGCAAATGGGCGACATGTTGGTACGCGCCCGGCTTGTCGTACCGCCAGTGCGCCAAGCGACGGCCGCATTCGCTGACCTGCTGCCGGCGATCCTCCAGAGCCTGGCGGGCATACCCGTACCGGGCTTCGCGGAAAGCCATGATGAGGTCGGCTTTCAGACCAACCACGCGGTCACTGTTGCGCGACAGCGCCAGCAGGAAAAACGCTTGGTCCTCATTCAGCAGGGCGAAGCGTTCCGGCCTGCCTCCAGCAGTCCCAGCCAAGGGTTTCTCCGTTTGAAACGGAACAACCCCGAACTCTTCGAACTTGGCCAGGTAGCGGTCTATCAGCGCCATGGAGTTCTTGTGCTTGTTCTCCAACTGTTCAGCCAGCAGGCGGCTATCCACGCGCGGCTCACTGTTGTACTGGGTCAGGGTAATAGGGAGCTTGTCGTTGGCAGGCTCTGCCGATGGCATGGTCGTCTTTTTCATGCTGCCACCCGCTGGCGCTGCTTCAAGGGCGAGCACAACATCTCCAGCACGGCGCTGGCGCGGCGGCGTTCGCCGGCAGGAAGGGTGTACCGGGTCACGGTGCAAGGCTCGCCCCAGTGATTCGGCACGCGCTCAAGCTGGCGCTGGAACTTCAGGCCATAGCCATTGGCCAGGCTGCTGATGGTCGAGTGCAAGCAGTGGTCGCCCAGGCGCTCAGCTTCGAACCGTTGCAGGCTACCGTCATTGAGCATGTACGCCAGCACCCGGGCGATCTTGCTCGGTGGCTTGCTGGTGGTCATATCGCCATCCGGCTGGCTGCGTTTATCTGCGGGGATCGTGGCCTTAGTCATTTAGGCCACCTCGCTTTCAGAGCGAGCACCAAGGCTGTTCACCTCATCCCGCTGAGTGACCCAGCAACGGAGCACCAAAAATTTTAAGGGTACAGGAAGGGATAGAACCGCTTTTTCCAGGCCAGCCGATCCCCGCCCCGCGGTCACGCAGAGTTGATTGGTCATCATGGGTTAAGCCTCCTGGCTACGCAGGAAAGACTCCACAGACTCGGGCTCCCAACGGACAGAGCGACCGAAACGGATAGGGGTGGGGAAGCCGGGGGTTTTGGACCAGCGCCACCAAGTGGAACGGCTGACCTGGTATTTGGCGCAGAGCTGGGCTGCGGTGGCGCGAGTGCCGGGGATCGGCAGGCGGGGTGCTTCGGTACAGCTGTTGGCGGTTTGAGCCATGGATAGGTACCTCTAGTTTTAGACGTACCGAGGTGACGGATTTAGCCAGAGGCCCATGGCTACTGAGTAAAAACCCAGTTGCACATTGCACCTTCCAGTACTACAGTCCGCCGCGAAGCCCTTCGAAAATGCTTCGCCCTCGGGGTTTGTGTGCTGGCCTTGCTGGCATGCAGAGGACGCGCAAACGTCCTTACCCGAATAAGCCCCTGGAGGTGAGATGCCAGGGGCTTTTCTATGTCTGCTGCTCAGCAATCCAGCGTTCCACCAGCAGCGACGAAGTTTCATAATGTCGATCCTGTGCGGATGGCCGAATGTTAATGTCGCCAGTCCCGAAATCGCAACCACTTTTTCCGGCAGACCCTGAGTTACCTTTAGATAACTAAAGTCCGAGGATGCTTTATCCCCGGACAATTCGCTGTCTCATTTGTACCATTGCGTACCGCTGAGTGCTCAGGAGTGCTCAGGAGGGCGATTTGGTCTTTCACTACCCACCATCAAATCGCCACCTACCGCTTGTCGGAAACCCGTGAAACCCCCGGTTTTATTGGGGCCTGAACAGGGACTTTTGAGGGCCTCAAGCGGAAGTAGCTCCAAAAGCCCGCCAGCCTGGCCAGATGCTGCTGTCGGTACCAGAGCACAATTTCTTGTTCCACCGGCAGAATGAAATCGACTCCGCGCCACAAAAACGTGAATTACGATTTCGTGGCGCGCACGCTCTTTTTCCACATACAGAACAGCCCAGCGGGCAAGTAACAACGCTGCGTATTACTCTACGTTGCTTATTTACCGTTATTCGCTGTTATTCCCTGTTATGCACTGTTTCTAGCTGTTTTCGGCAGGGTTTTCGGAAGTGGAAATGGCGGCAGGCCGCGTCAACCGGGGAATCGTAGACGGACTGAATCGAATGGGCTTGCGCGGCCAGGAGACTACCAGCCCAAGCCCTGCCGATGCGCTGGACAGGCCGAAAGCTAAAAGGATGGTTTTGAAAGCGAGGGTGGTCAGTTTTTAGCGGCTAAATTAGGACCGCGGCCCCCAAGACCTTTACGACCTCGGCCCCGCTGCCTTCTTTTTTCGACGCGACATTGAAAGCACATTGCCATCACCTTCCTTGCCCTCCCCCAAGGCAACTGCCAATCCGTGCTCGAACAGGTCCATCGCCCGGCGCTTCTCTGGCAATGCCGCGTCTGGGTTGTTCCGGTAGTGCTTCGATACCACCCCCGTCTGGCCATGCGCCTGCAGAAGGTCCGACAGCCGATCGTCGATGCCCCGCCTTTGCATTAGCTGGGTGCAAGTACGGCGCAGGTCCCTTGGCGAAAAGGACGGTATCCGCACTCCGTCAACCACCGCATGCTTGGAATCCATCCAGTCAGCTATTGCATGTGTCGGGCTACTGATAACGAATGGCTGCTTACCGTGGGTTGTCCAAGGCCACTGATGGTCGCCGCTGATCTCACGCACGCGCAGCATGAGGGAAATGGCCCGATCTGAGAGGGGGACAAGATGCGGTCGACTCATGGTCTGCCCACCCCTGCCTTTCCGATGAACCAGCAGGACTGTACCTGCCTCTAGGTCGTAGTCAGCCCAGGTGGTTTCGATGATGTTCTTGATACGTTGGCCGCCAGTGGCGATCACGAACTTGAACAGCAGCGCCATCACGGGACCGACGCCCTCTGTACTCTCGATCGTCTGCCAAAAGTGCCTCAGCTCCGCATCCGACAGCGCTCGCTCGACAGGGGCCGAAACCTTCTCGACCCTCACCATCGCGGCCGGATTGATTTCCAGGCTGTACACCTTCGCATTGGCGCGGCCTACGACGCTCTCCACTGTTAAGCCATGATTGAAGGCAGCGACCAGAAACGAACGCATTCGGTCGGCCTGAACCTTGGAGCCACGCTCCCAGATCGGATTGAGGATGCTCAAGATATGCTCTGACCGAATTTCCCTGGCCTTCATTTGCATGATCTCGGGATGAGGCGTCTCCAAGTTGGCCTTGAATAAGCGCTCAAGCTCTTTTACAACGCCTGGAGTCGCTTTGGCGCGACGTGACTCGACGTAATCCAGGAACAGATCATGGAAGCTGCCGCGGGCTGCGTCTATTTCGGCCAGGCGTATGCGCTCCCGCCTCTCCGCCTCCGCCAATGCCTCCGCGTTCTCACGCTCGATTTCAGCCGCAGCCTTCTGAGCGGCAACGCAATCCAGATACTTGGCTAGGCCGCCCACAGCTGATGCCTCAACCGAAATACGCATTGCCTCGGTACGGATGCTATCCAGGGTCTGCTCACCTGTGCCAACACGCGGCTTCTTGGAAAGTATCCCCAGAGCCAGCCGCTTGTCGCTGTCGGGTGTGCGCTCTCGGTAATAGGCCTGGATCGCGCCAGACGCTTTGCGCTCAAGCAGCAGGGTGCCCTTTCCACGCGAGCCCACCGGTTCCGACTGTCTCGTTTTGACCGCGTAGGCCTCCATTTCAGTCATGCGCGTGCGCTTAGCCATTTTTCCCCGTTTCCTCCACGTTTTCCCCGTTCGCTCCCCGTTTCTCATGCAAAGGTACGCTATCGGGTGAAACATAGAAAGACAACGATCAGGCTGAAAGCCTCATAAAACCTAGGTGCGGCGATATTTCCTACAACTCAGTGATCACTCAAAAAGCCTCAGAGCAAACGGCTTGTAATCAGTAGTTCCCGGGTTCGATTCCTGGTGCCGCACCATACGCAGTACTCAAAAGGCTCACCGAAAGGTGGGCCTTTTTTGTTTTTAGCGCACTGCACTCGCGCACTCACCATGCTTCATCCAGCTTCTTCATCCAATAGGATACGAACACCAATCAGCGCTGACAGGTTAGCGGATAGCCTGCGATGGGCTGCAAAGCAGCCCCTGCATCTTGACCGACACACAGACCAGATTGTCGGATCGCCAACCCAGCTCAAAGACAAATGTGTCGCCAAAAAAACGCTTTGACTCACCATCCAGAGGCCGCTACGACTTTATCTTAAATTTTAGATATTTCTGCTGAGGCCAGCCCATGGCGCTTCAATTCCACGAAAGCCCCTTCCACGCCACCCATGATGTCGACACCGCCAGCAAGATGGCCTTGAAGATGGACCTGTCCATCTTCATCACCGACTGCATCAAAAAAATGGGCCTCAAGCAGCATGATGCGGCGGTCAGGCTGAACGTGACCCAATCCCGCATTTCCGAGCTGGCAAATGGCAAGATCGAAAAATTCACGCTCGACGCCATGATGGACATGCTCGACAAGCTCGGCTTTCGCACGAGCCTGACCCTGCCCTCGAACGATGCCGGCTCTCCTCCGCAGATCGTCATCTCTCAAACGCCTGGCAACTAGACCCGATACCCCATCTTGCGAAGCTCATGCTTGAACTCCTTCATCCGTTCTTCAGCAACCTGCATCGCATGCCGGTCGGACCTGTTGGTCGTTTTCACGAACGAATGCAGCACTACCGCTTTGCGGTCCATCGACGCGGTTCGTCGCCTCGACAAGCGCGGCACTGCCGTGGACGGGGATAGAAATGTTGGGAGCATCGCTTGTCGACGACGGACTGCACCGTGCGACGAGTGGCGAAGATCGACAATCAGCAGGTTGGCATAATGGCATCGCGATTCATCCGCCCATCCATTTATTCAATCCGCCGTTGTGAGCCCCTCTGCAATGAATGCCGAAATCCGTTACTCGATCATCTTGGAGCACAATGCTGAAGTGCTCCTTGCCAATGCCTCCATGGCGCAGGTCGAGGCATTCTGGGATGCCAACGACTCCCGTTACTTTGGCCTGCACATGGAAGACCCGTGCGGCTCGCATGTGCGTGTCATGGTCACGGATGAAATGCCAGAGGATGAATAAGCTGCACTGCCGCCAAGGGAACAGTGTCCGCCAGAGCGCCGCGATTTCCTGTAGGAGCGGCTTTAGCCGCGAAGCAGGCACCGCGGTGGATGGCACCGGCTTTGCCGGTGTTCGCGGCTAAAGCCGCTCCCACAGGTACATCACCAGCTTCCAGTCCTGCACTGTAATTGTGGGAGCCGCGCTATCCGGCGATGGGCCGCAAAGCGGCCGCACTTGATCAGAACGCGGTGCTGACCGTCAGCGACAGGCTGCGCGGGTCACCGTAGATCGCCCCGGCGTAGAACCCGTACTGGGTGTAGTAGTGCTTGTCGAACAGGTTGTCGACGTTGAAGCTCACCGTAGTGTCATCGGTCAGCTGGTACTTGGCCATGGCATTCCAGATCGCATAACCGGACCAGTTCACATCGGTCGCCCCCGCACTCACTCCGTTCACCGGCTGCCCCGCCGGGCTGGAAATCGCGCGGATGTTTGTCTGCGCCTTCACCCCTGCACCCAGGGTCAGGCGGGCCAGCGGGCCAGACAGGCGATAGGTGGTCGAGGCCTTGAACAGGTGCGACGGGTCGCTGCGCCCGTCGCTGTCGACGCGGCGGAAGTGCAGGTAGGTATAACCGGCATAGACGTTCCAGTTCGGCGTCAGCGCACCGGCAATTTCCAGGTCGATACCGTCGGTTTCCTGGCCAGTACCGGCCTTGTAGGCATCACCGCCGGTTGGCGTGGTCAGGCCGTCGTCGAGCACCGCCTTGTTCTGCTGCTTGGTGCGAAAGTAGGCCGCCGACGCGTTCAGGCGGCCATCCAGCCACTCACCCTTGATGCCGGTCTCGTAGCTCTGGCCCCGAATCGGCTCGACCTTGGTACCGCTTTCGGTCTCGGCCGTCTGCGGGTTGAAGATGTCGGTGTAGCTGGCGTACAGCGAGTAGTGGTCGTTGAGGTCGTACACCGCGCCCAGGTACGGGGTGACGATGCCGTTGTTCTGCTGGTTGCTGCGCACGCCGGCGACACTGTTGGTGGTTGCCGAATAATCGGTGGTGCGCACGCCGACAATGACCGACAGCGGGTCGGTAATGCTCAGCCGGGTGGCGGCGTACATGCCCTGCAAGCGGGTGGTGGTCTTGCTGTGGCGACCGGTGCGCGAGGCAATCATGTCGTAGTCGCTATCCACGCCGTTGTGCCAGTCGGTAAGCGGAAAACCGTTGTTGGCGCGGAACTGGCAGCCCACTGATGGCGCGCTGACGCGGTCGTCGCTGGCCAGGGTGCAGCTGTATTCCGGCGACCAGGCCACGGTCCGGCTGTCGTTGTAGCCGACCATCGCCTGGTGGGTGCGGCCAAAAAGCTGGAACGGGCCGGACAGGTCGATCTGCGCGGACTGCTGGGTGGTGTCGCTGGAGCTGTGCAGGCCGTTGAGCACCGCGCCGCTGCCGTCCTGGTCCCAGTAGCCGCCGTAGCTGCCACGGCCGGCCGAGTTGACCTTGGCCAGGCCACGGTGGTTGAGCACTTCGGCCGTACTCTGGGCGGCCTTCAGGTCCAGGGTCCAGTCGTTGTCGAAGCGGTGCTCCAGCGAGCCGAAGGCGGTGCTGGTGGTGTACTCGCCGAAGCTCCAGCTCGGCACTACGTTGGTGCTGCGTGGCAAGTCGGTCTTGCTGCCGTCCTTGTACCAGATCGGGATGTTGGCGCCCCAGCCGCCTCCGACCACCTTGTTGTATTCGTACTGGTAACCGGCGCCAATCGTGGTGGCATCGTCAATGTCGAATTCGAAGTTGGCCAGGGCCGCACGCGAGCGCTCGGACTGGTTGTCGCGAAACGAGTTGGCGTCGCCCTGGGTCATTACCAAGCGCGAGCGCAGGCGACCGTCTTCGGACAGCGGCAGGTTGAGGTCGGCGCCCAGGCGGCGTTTATCCCAGCTGCCGTAGGTGGCGTAGGCGCTGCCAGCAAAGGTCCTGGTGGGGGCCTTGCGGATCAGGTTGACGGTGGCCGACGGGTCGCCGGTGCCACCGAGCAGGCCGTTGGCGCCGCGAACAATGTCGATGCGCTCGTACAGGTCCATGTTCAGCGCGTTGCCGCCACCGCTGAAGTCGGAACCGCCCTGGAACTGCAGGCCGTCGACCTTCCAGTTGCTGATCGAGTAGCCACGGGCACGGAAATCGGTGCGCCCGCCCACTTCGGACTTGTTGGCACTTACGCCTGGGGTGGTGTCCAGCGCTTGCTCGATGGAATGCACATCGCGGTCGTCCATCTGCTGACGGGTGATGGTGGTGACCGACTGCGGCGTCTGCCGCGGGGTCAGCTTCAGGCCGGTGGAGCTGCGGGTGCTTTCTACCGTGTAGCCGAGCTGGCCGGTTTCATCCGCAGATACAAGCGCACTGTCCTCGATCTGGGTGGCATCCAGCTCCAGCGGCTGGCTTTCGCCAGCCAAGGCGCTGCCACTGATGGCGACGGCAACGAAGAAGGCAAGCGGGTGCAGGCGGCTGCCGCCCCGGACAACAGAAGTGAAGTCGTTCATGGCGCTCTTGGGATTCATTTGGGAAGGCTTCGTATTTGCAGATGATTTTTTGTTACGATTCTAGGGATTCGCCCTTTGGGCTCCATACCCGGCTTGTACGGGGATGTAATTGAACGTAACGAGCGCTGCCGGCCCTCCCCGAACAGGTGTTTTCCCAATGAGCACGACCTTGCTGGTTGTCGACGATGACGACGAGATCCGCGAACTTCTTTGCGATTACCTTACCGATGCCGGCTATACCGTACTGGCGGCAGCAGACGGCGAAGGCATGCGCGAGCAACTGGCCGCGAGCAAGGTCGACCTGGTGGTGCTGGACCTGATGTTGCCTGGCGAAGATGGCCTGAGCCTGTGCCGCCAGTTGCAGGCGACGCCGGGCCTGGCGGTGATCATGCTGTCGGCCAAGGGCAGCACCCTGGACCGCATCATCGGCCTGGAAGTGGGCGCCGACGACTACCTGGCCAAGCCCTTCGAACCGCGTGAGCTGATCGCCCGCATCAAGGCCGTGCTGCGCCGCCCGCAACGCCTGGATACCCCTGCCGAAGAGCCGGCCGCCGAAGCCCAGCGTTTCGCCGGCTTCAGCCTCGACCACGTCAAGCGCCTGCTGACCCGCCCCGACGGTGCGACCCTCACTCTGCCCCGCTCCGATTACCGGGTGCTGCGTGAACTGCTGGAGGCCAACAACCGCGTGGTCTCGCGCGATCAGCTGACACGCAGCGCGTTTGGCCGCGATCACCACCCCGACGATCGCTCGGTGGACATGTGCGTCAGCCGCCTGCGACAGCAACTGCGCCGTGCCCCGGCCAGCGATATCCAGATCCTGACCATCCGCAACGAAGGCTATCTGCTGAGCATCGCCCGTGCCGAGGCCGACAGCTGAAATGCGTTGGCTCCGTCGTCTGTGGCCGCGCACGCTGTTTGGCCAGCTGCTGTTGATCATGGTCAGCGGCACGCTGGTGATCCAGTTGATGTCGAGCAGCATCTGGTTCGATGTGCGTTTCGCCCAGGTCCTCGAGGCACCGATCCGGCTGATGGCCGCGCGCAGTGCTCCATTGATTGCCCAGGCCGATTGCCACACGCAACACCTGCAGGTACCCGCGCATTACCAGTTGCGTTGCGCCGAGAACGAACCTGTGCAGCAGGAGGATCAGCGGCGCGGGCGCCGGCGCGTCGAACTGTTGCTGCAACAGGCGCTCAAGTACGAACTGGGCCATGCCCAGGAGGTGCGCCTGCTGAAGGTGCTGCTGACCGATGAACGGGGCCAGCCGATCGTCTGGCGCAGCCTGTTCGGCCTGCGCACCGCCCAGGCGCATATCCAGTTCGCCGTGCCGTTACCCGACGGCCATTGGCTGAGCATCGACGGCCAGGAGCTGCAGGGCTGGAGCGGCGAGTCGGCGTGGGTGCTGATCAGTGACTACCTGCTGCGGGTCTATGCGCTGCGGATCGTCGCCGTGCTGCTGGTCTGCCTGATCGCGGTGCGCCTGTGCCTGCGCCCGTTGCGGCGCCTGGCCGACGCCGCGCGTGGGCTGGGCAGCAACCTCGAACAGCCAGCGCTGGCCCTGGACGGCCCGGAGGAAGTGCGCCAGGCCGCGCTGGCGTTCAATGCCATGCAGCAGCGCCTGATCGCCATGGTCAACGACAAGGCCTACTTCCTGGCCGCCGTGTCCCACGACCTGCGAACCCCGCTGACCCGCATGCGCCTGCGCCTGGAGCGGCTGGCGGACGACGAGCAGCGCGAACGCCTGCGGCAGAACATCACCCAGATGGACAACATGATCGGCCAGGTGCTCGACTACCTGCGCGCCGGCGAGCAGCAGAACCTCCAGCACGTCGACCTCGACCGCCTGGTGACGCGGCTGTGCGCGGATCTTGCCAGCAGCGCAGAACCCTTGCCGGTGCATGGCAAGGGCGGCAGCCTGCGGGTCGATGCCCTGTTGCTGCAACGCTGCCTGCAGAACCTGGTGGTCAACGCCCTGCGTTATGCCAGGGAGGTGTCAGTAACGCTGGAAGTCGCCATCACCGGCGTGTACATCCACGTCGATGACCGTGGCCCCGGTATTGCGCCTGGCCTGCTGGCCACCATCAGCGACCCGTTCGTGCGCGGCGAAGGCTCGCGCAACCAAGCCTCCGGGGGCTACGGGCTGGGGTTGAGCATCGCCCAGCGCATCGCCAGAAGCCATGGCGGTGAACTGCTGCTGCGCAACCGCGAAGGCGGTGGCTTGCGTGTCAGTGTCTTGCTGCCCAGGTGATCCAGCCCTTCTGTTCAGGTAATAGTCTTTTACCAAAACCCCAGGTTTTCCCGACCTGGGGTTTGCCTATCCTAGGCCGCGTCATCCAGCCTGCGATGGACCCATGAAAGATTCACTACCCAGCCGTTATGCCTGCCTGGCCCTGTGCCTGCTGTTCACCTTCGCCAGTATCCCGTTCCTTGCCCAGCACGGTTGGCTCTGGCCGCTGACAGTGGTGACCGCCCTGCTCAGCCTGGTCGGCCTCAACGACCTGCGCCAGAGCCATCACGCGGTGCGGCGCAACTACCCGATCCTGGGCAACATCCGCTACCTGATCGAGACCATCCGCCCCGAGATCCGCCAGTACCTGATCGAAGGTGACGACGACAAGCTGCCGTTCTCCCGCTCGCAGCGCTCGCTGGTGTATGCCCGGGCCAAGAACGAGAGCGCCGAGAAAGCCTTTGGCACGCTCAACGATGCCTACAAGCCTGGTTTCGAATTCATCAGCCATTCGATGCTGCCGGTCGCCACACCCGACCCGGCCTCGTTCCGCATTGCCATTGGCGGGCCGCAGTGTCGCCAGCCCTACTCCGCCTCGATCTTCAACATCTCGGCCATGAGCTTCGGCGCGCTCAGCGCCAATGCGATTGCCGCGCTCAACCAGGGCGCACGCCTTGGCCGCTTTGCCCATGACACCGGCGAGGGCAGCATCAGCCCTTACCACCGCGAGCATGGCGGCGACCTGATCTGGGAAATCGGCAGCGGCTACTTCGGTTGCCGCACCGAAGATGGCCACTTCGACGCGCAACGCTTCGCCGAGCAGGCGCGCAGCCCGCAGGTGAAGATGATCGAAATCAAGCTCAGCCAGGGTGCCAAGCCCGGTCATGGCGGGATTCTGCCGGCGCATAAGGTCAGCCCGGAAATCGCCGCCACCCGGGGCGTGCGCGTGGGCGAAGACTGCATCTCGCCCGCCGCGCACAGCGCGTTTCGCACCCCGGTGGAGCTGCTGCACTTCGTCGCCAGCCTGCGCGAGCTGTCGGGCGGCAAGCCGGTGGGCTTCAAGTTCTGCCTGGGCCACCCGTGGGAGTTCATGGGCATCGCCAAGGCCATGCTGGTCACCGGCATCACCCCGGACTTCATCGTCGTCGACGGCAAGGAAGGCGGCACCGGTGCGGCACCTCGGGAGTTCAGCGACAACATGGGCGTGCCCATGCGCGAAGGCCTGATGTTCGTGCACAACACCCTGGTCGGCCTGAACCTGCGTTCGAGCATCCGCATTGGCGCAGCGGGCAAGATCGTCAGCGCCTTCGATATTGCCAGCGTGCTGGCCATCGGTGCCGACTGGGTCAACTCTGCTCGCGGCTTCATGTTCGCCATCGGCTGCATCCAGTCGCAAAGCTGCCACACCAACAAGTGCCCGACCGGTGTCGCCACCCAGGACTCGCTGCGCCAGCGTGCGCTGGTGGTGCCCGACAAGGCCGAGCGGGTGGCCAGCTTCCATCGCAACACCCTGCATGCCCTGGCCGAAATGCTCGCTGCCGCAGGCCTGGAGCACCCCTCGGAGCTCAAGCCCAAGCACCTGGCGCGGCGTATCAGCACCAGCGAGATCAGCCTGTTTTCCGACCTGCATCAATTCCTCAAGCCGGGCGAATTGCTCGGCGGCTCGATCGAAAGCGAGTTCTATGCACGGATGTGGCGGATGGCGCGCAGTGACAGCTTTGCGCCGGAGACAGGCGAGGTGGCGGTCGCACCGGCAGTGGCCAGCGTACGCCGCAAAGAAACAGCCCCGGCATAGGCCGGGGCTGCTCGAGACGCTCGGTCAGGATCAGAAGATGCTGATCGGGTACTCGACGAATACGCGGACTTCGTTGCCGTCGTCGTTGTAGCCGTTCTGCTGTACCGCGTTGTTGGTTCGCAGCCAGGAACCACGCAGCTTGACCGACAGGTCCTTGGCCGGGCCGTCCTGAACGACGTAGCGCAGCTGGTTGAAGATTTCGCGCTCTTTACCTTCGCCGAAGCCGTGGGTGTTGATGTTGTCACCCGCCACGTAGGCGATCTTGTAGGTCAGGCCCGGCATGCCGAAGGCGCCGAAGTCCAGGCCGTAGGCGAGCTGCCAGGAGCGCTCGTCTTCGGCGTTGAAGTCGGACCAGTAGGAGTTGGCCAGGTAGATGGTCGAACCACCGTCACCCACGCCACCGCGGTCCTGGTACCAGCCGTAGTTGTAGCCGGTGCTGCCGGTGCTGCGCTGGTGCGCCAGGGTCACCGAGTGCGGGCCGAAGGCGTAGGTGGCCGCCAGGCTCCAGATGGTGTTTTCGTCACCGGTCAGCTCGGCTTTCTGGACGTACTTGCTGTTGATGTCCGACTTGTAGCCGTTGAAGTCCAGGGTCAGGGACTGGTCTGCCGCGATCGGGAAGACGTAGTTCATGCCCAGGTAGTGCTTCTTCATCACGTCTTCGATGTTCGACGTGTAGGCGGAAGCGGTGAAGTTGTCAGTGAACTTGTAGCTGCCACCGAACACATCGATCGACTTCAGGTGGCCGCTGTCGCGACCTTCGGCGCTCTTGCGCGCTTCCTCGGTGAAGTGACCGGCGTTCAGCTCCAGGCCTTCGATCTCCTTGGAGGTGATGAAGGTACCGGTGTAGCTCTCGGGCAGCAGGCGGCTGTCGTCGTACTGCAGGACCGGCAGCTCAGGCATCATGTCACCGTACTTGAGCACGGTGTTGGAGACGCGGAACTTGATGGCAGCGCCACCGCGGGCCAGGTTGTGCGGCGAGTTCTTCGGGTCGGTGTCGCTTGGCTTGAAGAAGTCGATGCCGGCAGCGCCGTTGCGGCCTTTGCCGCCATCCAGGCGCAGGGCGTACAGGCCGAAGGCATCAACGCCCACGCCGACGGTGCCCTGGGTGAAACCGGAGGAGAATTTGCCGATGAACGCCTGGCCCCATTCGCTCTGGTCGTTCTTGCCGTGCTTCTTGTCACGGTTGATGAACGCGTTGCGCAGCAGAACGTTGGCGTGGCTGTCCTCGAGGAAGCCCTTGCTGTCGGCCTGATCGTTGGCCTGGGCCTGGGTCGCGGCGATCATCGCCAGGGCGACCAGGCTGATCCTGGTTTTCAACATTTTGTTTTCCTTATTTCTAAATCAAAAACGCTTTGCACCATTACGCCAGGAACCAACGCCCCTTCGTAGGTTCGACGCTGTGCGGATCCGAACTGAAAAGCCCGCCGACAGTGGCGTGGCAGGCTTTGAGCAGCAGCATGGCCAGTCGTGGCCAGCAAGCGTTGGCCGAATCCTAGCTGCCTGCGATTACAAATGTCAAAAAATCGTGAATTGCAGGTTGATATAACCAATTTCACTGGCGTGACCGGGGCATTTTCATGCCTCTTGACGCAATCGGCAGTCATTTTGACTTCTGTGGGAAAACTCGGCTGCAGTCGGTTGAAAAGCGGCACTTACAAACTGATACATATGTAAAGACAAGGCTTTACAAATACCCGAGCAGCAGTAAATAACAAGCATTACCATTCGCGCCTGTTTTTCATTTACCCCTGCCCGGATGTTCCGATGCCCGTCCCCAATCGCCTGCCCTTCCTCGGCCTTGGCCTGTCACTGTTGATCAGCCCCAGCCTGGCCAGCGCCACCAGCACCACACTTCCCGAACTCTCGGTGACTGCCGAGAGCGAGCGCGAAAAAGACAACCCACGGGTCAAGGAGGTCAGCACCGCGACCCGCACGTCGACGCCGGTGCGCTATGTGCCGCAAGCCATCGACACGGTGAAGACTTCCAACGTCATGGACTACGGCAGCAATACGCTGGGCAAGGCGCTGGAGGGCATTCCCAACGTCAGCAGCGGTGCCGATACGCGCTTCGACAGCATCCGTATTCGTGGTTTCGAGGCCAGTAACGACTTCTATCTGGACGGCATCCGCGACGACAGCCAGTACATTCGCGACCTGCATAACATCGAGCGGGTCGAAGTCCTCAAGGGGCCAGCAGCCGTGCTTTATGGCCGTGGCAGCCAGGGCGGCATCGTCAACCGGGTGAGCAAGGCTCCCGAGCAGGGTCGTCGCTCGTCGATCGAAGCCCAGGGTGGCAGTGAAGACCTGCGCAGCCTGTATGCCGACCTCAGTGCCGACCCCAGCGACACCATCAGCCTGCGCCTGAACATGGGCAACCAGGACAACAACAGTTTCCGCGATGGCATCGACGGCAGCCGGCAACTGTTCGCGCCATCGATGAGCTGGCAGCTTTCACCCGACCTCAACTGGCTGGTGCAGTACGAGTACAGCCGCTACAACCGCACGCCTGACCGTGGCATTCCCGGTGTCGACGGGCGCCCGGCAGATGTCGGCCGCAGCACCACCTATGCCGACACCCAGCGCGACTACATCGACGACCGGGCGCAATCGCTGCGCTCTCGGCTGAACTACCAACTCAACGAAACCTGGCAATTGCGCCACAGCCTTGGCCTGTTCAAGCTCGACAGCGAGTTCGACAACACCTACCTGACCGGCTACAACGCCCGCAACCAGACGGTCACCCGCCAGCGCTGGCAACAAGACCTGAGCACCCGCAATCTGTTCAACAACCTGGAAGCCGAAGGTGATTTCGCCACCCTTGGCCTTGAGCACAAACTGTTGATCGGGCTGGAGTTCGGCAATCAGCGCCGCGACCCGACGCTGTACACCGCGGCGCCGGTCTCGGCCGGGGGCAGCCCGGTCCCCAGCCTGAATGTCTACAACCCCGACCGCAGCCTGCAGCACAATGGCCGCATGGTGGTGTCGAGCGACAACCACACCGTGGTCGACAGCCGCGGCCTCTACCTGCAGGACCAGATCCGCCTGAATGACCAATGGCAATTGCTGGCCGGGGTGCGTTTCGACCAGTTCGAGGTAGAGACCACCAACAAGGTCCGCAACCTGTCCGAGAAACAGGACAGCAATACCACCAGTCCGCGCCTGGGCGTGGTCTACACCCCCTGGCGCGACCACTCCTTCTATGCGTCGTGGAGCAAGACATTCTCGCCCGTCGGCGGCGGCTTGATCGGCATTACCCCAGGCGCGCCGGGCAACACCAACGACACCAGCCCGGAGCTGACCCGGCAGAAAGAGATCGGCGTGAAGAGCGACTGGCTGGACGAACGCCTGAGCACCACCCTCGCCATTTACGAACTGGAACTCTACAACCGCCGCACCCGCGACCCGAACAACCCGGAGATCACCCTGCTCAGCGGCCTGCAACGCTCGCGCGGCATCGAACTGACGGCCACCGGCAATATCGTCGGCAACTGGTACGTGCGCGGCGGCATTGGCTTGCAGGATGCCACCATCGTCAAGGACAACAATGGCCAGGAAGGCAACCGCATCAACGATGTGGCCAAACGCAACGGCAGCCTGTTCGTGACCTGGAAACCAGAACTGGGCTGGTATGCCGAGACCGGGCTGACGCTGGTCGGCGAGCGCTACGCCGACAACCAGAACACCACGGTATTGCCAGGCTATGGCCGTTGGGATGCACTGGCAGGGTTCCGTACCCATGACTGGGATGTGCGGGCAGCGCTGAGCAACATCACCGACAAGACCTACTACAGCTCGGCGACCAGCGCCGCGCAGATCCAGGTCGGCGACCCGCGCAGCCTGGTGGTGACCGGTACCTACAGCTTCTGACTTTGGCGGCCTGTACCGGCCTCTTCGCGGCTAAAGCCGCTCCCACAGGGACACCACAAGCCTCGGGCCTTGCACAGCCCCTGTGGGAGCGGCTTTTGCCGCGAAGAGGCCGGTACAGGTTATCCCTAAACGAAAACGCCACCGCAATTGCGGTGGCGTTTTTCATGGGGCGGGCTCCTGCCCTGGTCAGTGCCAGACCCCCAGCAGCGCATCCAGCTCAGCGTCGCTGATCAGCCCTTGAGGATAGCGGCCGTCAAGCAGACGTCGTGGGTCGGTCGTCCTGACCCGCTTGCCTCCATGGTGTTTCAACCACTGCGCCACAACCCTGAGCGATTGGTGATTGACTGCCGATGGGCGCAAAGCCGTCTCACTTGCTGCGTTCATGTCTACACGTACTCCCTGGGCCCGTGAGCGGCTAATCTACGTCGTGATTGTTACAGAACGGTGTGCCCGGCCTGCCTGGGTAACTCCCTGAAAAACAATACAAAACGTATGCCATCCAGCCTTCCGGATATCGTCCGGGCAAAAAAAAGCCCGTCATCCGACGGGCTTCTTCGCGTGGCCTGTATCAGCGCTTGGCCGGTGCCGGCTGCTGCTGGGTCAGGCAGTGGATGTTGCCACCGCCGAGCAGCAGCTCACGGCCCGGGATCATCACCACCTCGTGGCCCGGGAAGACCTTGGCCAGAATCGCTCTGGCCTGGGCATCTGCCGGGTCATTGAAGCTCGGTGCAATGATGCCGCCGTTGACGATCAGGAAGTTCACGTACGAACCAGCCAGGCGCACCGACGGGTCGCGCTCCTGGCTACCGGCCACCTGATCGACGCCAGCGCATTCTTCTTCAGTGGCGAACAGCGGGCCAGGGATTGGCATCTTGTGCACCACGAACTCGCGGCCTTTGGCATCACGGGTGTTCTTCAGCACCTCGTAGGCGGCGTGGCAACGGGCGTAGTTGGGGTCGTTGGAATCATCGGTCCAGGCCAGTAACACTTCGCCTGGGCTGACGTAACAGCAGAAGTTGTCGACGTGACCGTCGGTTTCGTCGTTGTACAGGCCATCGGGCAACCAGACGATGGTTTCCACCGCCAGTTGCTCGCGCAGGATCTCTTCGATCTGCTCGCGGTTCAGGTGCGGGTTGCGGTTGCGGTTGAGCAGGCATTCTTCGGTGGTGATCAGGGTGCCTTCGCCATCGACATGGATCGAACCGCCTTCAAGCACGAAGCCTTCGGTGTGGTAGCGCTGGCAGCGCTCCATCTCCAGCACCTTGGCCGCCAGTTCCTCATCTCGGTTCCATGGCGCATACAGGCCACCGTCGAAACCGCCCCAGGCGTTGAAGCCCCAGTCCACGCCACGCACTTCACCGTGGTCGTTGATGACGAAGGTCGGGCCAGTATCGCGCACCCAGGCATCATCGTTGCTGATTTCCACCACACGAATGTTCGGCAGGTCGAGCTGGCGACGGGCGTTCTCGTACTGACCGGCGGAAACGGCCACCGTCACCGGCTCGAAGCGGGCGATTGCCTTGGCCAGGGTGACATGTGCTGCCTGGGCTGGTTTGCCGCCCAGGCGCCAGTTGTCCGAACGCTCCGGCCAGACCATCCAGACCTGGCTTTGCGGGGCCCATTCGGCGGGCATGTGGAAACCGTCGGCGCGGGGGGTGGAGTTTAGGGTCTTCATGGGTAACCTCTGCAAAGGCACTGGGCCGATGGTCGATGGATAGCAAGTGAATGTGACATTTCCGACGGTGCATCATGCCCGCCGCGATTGGCTAATTTATAACCGATACATATCGACTTTAGAAGCCTGATAAACGATTAAAAACCAACAAATAGTTATTTTTTACCGATATAGATCGACAAGCGGTCAGCCAGGATCTGTCGGGACTCAACGTTCGATATAATCGCTTGGCGCAGGCTGCATCAGCATGCCAAAAAGCCTCAAGATGAAACCTGTTTCATGTTTCTACTGAGGAAGCCGGGCTTGTGGCCGATAACCCGGTGCGAAGATGAAATCCACAGGTGGGCGCGTGCTGGCTCACCGCCAGCCGATCTAGGCTCAGTTTGCCAAGACGGCGGACATAGAGCGGACCTTTCAAGGTCGGACCTTCAGCACACTGACCGAAGAATTTCCATGAACATCATAGCGACCGAGATACCTGACGTAGTCATCATCGAACCGAAGGTCTTCGGCGACAGCCGTGGCTTCTTCTTCGAAAGCTTCAATGCCCGCGAATTCAAGAAACAGACCGGGTTCGACGGCCACTTTGTCCAGGACAACCATTCGCGCTCCCAGCGCGGCGTGCTGCGCGGCCTGCATTACCAGATCGACAACCCGCAGGGGAAACTGGTGCGCGTGGTGCAAGGCGAAGTGCTGGACGTGGCCGTGGACATCCGCCGCAGCTCGCCGTACTTCGGCCGCTGGGTGGCCCGGCACCTTACTGCCACTGACCACTTGCAGTTCTGGATTCCGCCGGGGTTCGCCCATGGCTTCCTGGTGCTGAGCGAAACGGCCGACTTCCTGTACAAGACCACCGACTACTACAACCCCGCCGCCGAGCGCTCGATCCGCTGGGACGACCCTGACCTGGCCATCGACTGGGGCGTGGAGAACCCGACCCTGTCAGCCAAGGACCAGGCGGCCGTGCTGTTGAAAGACGCGGACCTGTTCCCATGAAGATTCTCGTCTGTGGCCACCATGGCCAGGTCGCTCAGGCACTGCAGGCGCAGTTGAACGGGCTCGGCGAAGTGCATCTGCTTGGCCGTGACCAACTGAACATGGCCAGCCCCGAGGCGCTGCGCGAGCCACTGCGGCGCCTGGCCCCGCAGCTGATCATCAACGCCGCCGCCCACACCGCGGTGGACCAGGCCGAAAGCGAGCCCGACCTGGCCTTCGCGATCAACGCTGAAGGCCCGCGGGTACTGGCCGAAGAGGCGGTGCGCCTGGGTGCGCCGCTGATCCACTACTCCACCGACTATGTCTTCGATGGCGAAAAGGCCCTGCCCTATACCGAGTTCGACCGCCCCAACCCGCTGGGTGTCTACGGCCGCAGCAAACTGGCCGGGGAACAAGCCATCGCTGCGGTGGATGGCGAGCACCTGATTCTACGTACCAGCTGGGTTTACTCGCTGTACGGGCGCAATTTCCTGCTGACCATGCAACGCCTGCTGCAGGAAAAACCGCAGCTGCGCGTGGTCGACGACCAGATCGGCGCCCCCACCTGGGCCACGACCATCGCCGCCGCCACCCGGGAACTGATCGAGCGCTGGCAAGCCGGGCAGCGCGGCGCCTGGGGTACCTATCACCTGACCGCCCAGGGCGAAACCTCCTGGTTCGGCTTTGCCCAGGCCATCGGCGAACAACTCAAGGCGCGCGGCCTGCCTTGCGCCGAGCTGCTGCCGATCCCGTCCAGCGAGTACCCGACCCCGGCGCGTCGCCCGGCCAACTCACGCCTGGACTGCTCGCGCCTGGCCCGTGAGTGGGACGTACACCTGCCGCACTGGCAGCAAGCGCTGATCGACTGCCTCAAGTAGCGCATAATTGCGCCAGACCCATCTGGCGCACTTACGCGATGATTGCAAAACCCACGTCCCCTCGCCGTCCCCGCTGGCGCAGCCTGGCCCTGCTGGCCCTGTGCCTGGCGCCACTGCTGTGGCCACTGCACCATCTGGCCGAACGCTACTACCAGGACGAACTGGCTTCGCAGAACCGCCAGACCCTCGACCTGTACGTCGCCAACCTGCTCGGCACCCTGCACCGCTACGAAACCCTGCCGCAGATCCTCGGCGACCTGCCGGCGCTGCGCGGCGTGCTGGCCGACCCGTTCCGCCTCGAGGCAGTCACCAACGCCAACCGCCTGCTCAAGGACATCGTCCAGCAGACCGGCGCCGAGGTGATGTACCTGATGGACGTCAGCGGCAATACCCTGGCTGCCTCCAACTGGGACAAGCAGGACAGCTTCGTCGGCCGCAACTTCTCTTTCCGCCCGTATTTCATCGAAGCCATGGCCGGCCGCCTGGGTCGCTTCTTCGGCCAGGGCACCACCTCGGCCAAACGTGGCTACTTCTTCGCTGCCGCCGTGCGCGACCGCGAGCGCATCGTGGGCGTGCTGGTGGTCAAGGTCGACCTGGACCACACCGAAACCCTCTGGGGCCGTACCCCTGAGCAACTGCTGCTGACCGACCACAACGGCGTGGTGATCCTCACCTCGCGCCCTGACTGGCGCTTTCGCGCCACCCGTGAACTGACCGACGCCGAGCGCCAGGCGATCGTCGCCATCCAGCCCTACCCGACCCAGGCCCCGCAACCGCTGATGCTGAACCAGGACGCCTGGCTCACCCAGACCCGCGACATCAAGGAAACCGGCTGGCAGGTGAGCATCCTCGCCCCGCGCCTGTTGGTCGATCGCTCGGTGCAGACGGTAATGGCCATCGGCGCCGGCGCGCTGCTGGTGCTGATGCTGTTCGCCGGCCTGGTGATGCAGCGGCGCCGCCATTACATCGACCGCATCGACTTTGAGGCCCGTGGCCGCCAGGAGCTTGAAAAGCGCGTGGCCGAGCGGACCGCCGCCCTCGAAGGCCTCAACACCCGGCTGAAAAGCGCCGTGCTGGAACGCGAGAACGCCCAGCAAGAACTGGTACGCGCCCAGGACGAACTGGTCCAGGCCGGCAAGCTGTCGGTGCTCGGCACCATGTCGGCGAGCATCAGCCACGAGCTCAACCAACCCCTGGCGGCGATCCGCAGCTACGCCGAGAACGCCGAAGTCCTGCTCGACCATCAGCGCACCGAGGACGCCCGCGGCAACCTCAAGCTGATTGGCGAACTGACCGGGCGCATGGCGTCGATCATCGCTCACCTGCGCGCTTTCGCCCGTCGCGACCGCCACGCTCCGGAAAGCGTGGCCCTGCAACCGGCACTGGATGATGCCCTGGCCCTGCTGGCCAAGCGCCGTCGGGCGATGGCCGTGGAGCTGATCCGCGACCTGCCCGAAGCCACTCTGTGGGTGCAGGCTGGCGAAACCCGCCTGCGCCAGGTGCTCGGCAATCTGCTGGCCAACGCCCTCGACGCCCTGACGGAAAAGGCCAACCCGCGGCGCCTGTGGCTGAGTGCCGAAAAGCACGATGACTACGTCTACCTGTACATTCGCGACAATGGCCCGGGCTTCAGCCGCCAGGCCCTGGAGCACGCCAAGGAGCCATTCTTCACCACCAAGACCCGCACCCAGGGCCTGGGCCTGGGCCTGGCCATCTGCGAAAGCCTGATGCGCACGCTGGGCGGTGAACTGCTGCTGGCCAACCACCCTGAAGGTGGCGCCCTGCTCACTCTGCAACTGCGCGTGGCCGCACCCGGCGCTACCTTGCCCACTTCGGAGGACTCCTCGGCATGACGACCGAGCCTTACATCGACAGCCAGGCCCAGGTGATCCTGGTCGACGACGACCCACACCTGCGCCAGGCCCTGAGCCAGACCCTCGACCTGGCTGGGCTCAAGGTCGTTGCCCTGGCTGACGCCCAAGGCCTGGCCGAGCGCATCGAACCCGACTGGCCGGGCGTGGTGGTCAGCGATATCCGCATGCCTGGCATCGACGGCCTGCAGCTGCTGGAGCAGTTGCACGGCCGCGACAGCGAACTGCCGGTGCTGCTGATTACCGGCCACGGCGATGTGCCGCTGGCAGTGCAGGCCATGCGCGCGGGCGCCTACGACTTCCTGGAAAAGCCCTTCGCCAGCGACGCCCTGCTCGACAGCGTGCGCCGCGCCCTGGCCCTGCGCCGCCTGGTGCTGGACAACCGCAGCCTGCGCCTGGCCCTGAGCGACCGTCAGCAACTGGCCACCCGGCTGGTCGGCCACTCACCGTCGATGCAGCGCCTGCGTGAGCAGATCGGCGCCCTGGCAGGCACCCGTGCCGATGTCCTGATCCTCGGTGAGACCGGCGCGGGCAAAGAGGTGGTCGCTCGTGCCCTGCACGACCTGTCCAGCCGCCGCGAGGGTCCGTTCGTGGCCATCAACGCCGGTGCGCTGGCCGAGTCGGTGGTCGAAAGCGAGCTGTTCGGCCACGAGCCGGGCGCCTTCACCGGTGCGCAGAAGCGCCGCATCGGCAAGTTCGAGTTCGCCAACGGCGGCACGCTGTTCCTCGACGAGATCGAGAGCATGAGCCTGGACGTGCAGGTGAAGCTGCTGCGACTGTTGCAGGAGCGGGTGGTCGAACGGCTCGGAGGCAACCAACTCATCCCGCTGGATATCCGCATCATCGCGGCCACCAAGGAAGACCTGCGCACCTCGGCCGACCAGGGCCGCTTCCGCGCCGACCTCTACTACCGCCTGAACGTGGCGCCGCTGCGCATCCCGCCTTTGCGCGAACGCGGTGACGACATCCTGGTGCTGTTCCAGCACTTCGCCGATGCTGCCAGCCAGCGCCATGGCCTGCCCCCTCACAGCCTGCAACCGGCCCAGCGGGCCATGCTGCTGCGCCACGACTGGCCAGGCAACGTGCGCGAACTGCAGAACGCTGCCGAACGTTTTGCCTTGGGCCTGGAACTGGCCCTCGATGGCCAGGCACCGCCTGCTGCGGCCAGCGCGACGCCGATACTGCTGGGCAATCTCAGCGAACAGGTCGAACAGTTCGAGCGCTCGCTGATCGCCGCCGAACTGGCGCAGCCCCACAGCTCCATGCGCAGCCTCGCCGAAGCCCTCGGCATCCCGCGCAAGACCCTGCACGACAAGCTGCGCAAGCACGGCCTGCATTTTGAAGGCGGTAGCAGCGGCAGCGATGACCACGAGGAAAACCGCCCATGAGTTCCGATAGCCAATACCTGCAGTCCGTGCTGCACGGCGACATTCCGCTAACCCGTGAGATGGGCCTGGAGGTCATCGATTGGCAAGCCAAGACCCTGCGCCTGCAACTGCCGCTGGCTGCCAACGTCAACCACAAGAGCACCATGTTCGGCGGCAGCCTGTACTGCGCCGCGGTGCTGGTGGGATGGGGCTGGCTGCACCTGCGCCTGCGCGAACTGGGCATCGATGACGGGCATATCGTCATCCAGGAAGGCCAGATCAGCTACCCGCTGCCGGTGACCGGCGCGGCGGTGGCGCGCTGCGCGGCGCCGGACGAAAAGACCTGGGAGCGGTTCCTGACGATGTACCAGCGCCGTGGCCGGGCCCGGCTGACACTGGCGACCACGGTCAGCAATGCCGGCAGCGATGAGCCCGCTGTCACCTTCAGCGGGCAGTACGTCCTGCACCGCTGACAAGGCTGGCACGATCCTTCTGTAGGAGCGGCCTTGTGTCGCGAAAGGGCCGCAAAGCGGCCCCGGCGATCCATGCGGCGTGGCTGAAATCCTAGGGCCGCTACGCGCCCCTTTCGCGACACAAGGCCGCTCCTACAAAAGTGCGCGCTAGCGCTTGAGTCAGATCAGGCTCAGGAAGGCCTGGCGCCAGGCAGCCTTGGCAGGCAACGCCAGGAAGAATGGGTTAAGCAGCGACTCACGCGCCGGATAGCGGAAAGGCTGGCCATCCACCTCGATCACCTCACCACCGGCACCTTCCAGCACACCCTGTGCCGCCGCAGTGTCCCACTGTGAAGTCGGCGCCAGGCGTGGGTAGCAGTCGGCGCTGCCTTCGGCCAACAGGCAGAATTTCAGCGAGCTGCCGATATTGGCCAGCTCCAGCTCACCCACGGCAGCACTCAGGCCTGCCAGCAGTGCCTCCTGCTGCGGGCTGGAATGACGACGGCTGGCCACCACGGTGAAACGGCCACCGGCAGGCGGCGCATTGCGCACCTGAACAGGCAGGGCCTCGGCAGCCCCTTCAGAGCGCCAGGCGCCGAAGCCGCGGCCACCGAAATAGCAGCGCCCGTTGGTCGGCATCGACACCACGCCAAACACCACCTCGCCGTTCTCGACCAGCGCGATGTTGACGGTGAATTCCTCACTGCCGGCGATGAACTCCTTGGTGCCGTCGAGCGGGTCGACCAGCCACCAGCGGCTCCAGCCCTGGCGCTCGGCCAGCGGGATATTGCAGTCCTCTTCGGAGAGCACCGGGATCTGCGGCGCCAGCGCCAGCAAGCCATCGGCAATGACCCGATGCGCCGCCAGGTCAGCGGCCGTCACCGGTGAATCGTCGGCCTTGTTCATCACCGCCACTTCGGCTCGCCAGAACGGCAGGATGGCCTCGCCGGCCAACTGGGCGAGCTTGACCACTTCGTGCATCAGTTGCAGGTCGTTCATGCTTCGAGCAGCCCCCGCTGGATCAACAGGTCACGGGCCAGGTACAGCGCCGCCAATGCTCGCCCCTCGGTGAACTGCGGGTGCATGGCCAGGGCCGAAAGCTCGCGCAGGTTGACCTTGTCGACCCGCATCGGCTCCGGCTCGTCTCCCTCCAGGCGCTCCTCGTAGAGGTCGCTGGCCAGCACCACCTGGATCTTCTGGCTCATGTAGCCAGGCGACAGCGACAGCTCGGTCAGGTGCTCCAGCTGGCGAGCACCAAAGCCGGCTTCTTCCTTGAGCTCGCGGTCGGCGGCGGCGAGCACGTCCTCACCCGGCTCGATCAGGCCTTTGGGCAACGACAGCTCGTATTCGTCGGTGCCGCCGCAATATTCCTCCACCAGCACCGCGTGCTCGGCGTCGAGCATCGCCACGATCATCACCGCGCCGTAGCCGTTGCCACGGCCGACCAGGCGCTCATAAGTGCGCTCGTTGCCATTGCTGAAGCGCAGCTGCACGGCCTCGACCCGGAACAGGCGGCTGCTGGCGACGATCTCGCGACTGAGTACGGTGGGTTTCTGGCGCATGGGGCGGCTCCTTGGCGTGAACGGGTTACTATACCGTGGCTAGCCGACTGATCGAGAGTTTCCCATGCCTGTTCTTCCCTGGTCTGCCATCGATACCGTCCTGCTGGACATGGACGGCACCCTGCTCGACCTGCACTACGACAACCGCTTCTGGCTCGACCACCTGCCCCAGCGCTACGCCGAGCTGCATGGGGTCAGCCGGGCCATGGCGGAAATGGAGCTGCAGCCGCTGTTCGAGCGCAACGCCGGCACCCTCAACTGGTACTGCCTGGACTTCTGGAGCCGCGAGCTGAATCTGCCGATTCGCGAGCTCAAGCGCGAAATCGCCGACCTGATCGCCTTGCGGCCCGATGCCGACACCTTCCTCGCGGCCATTCGCAAGGCCGGCAAGCGCGTGGTGATGATCACCAATGCCCATCGCGACTCACTGTCACTGAAGCTGGAACGGGTGGAACTGGAGCCGTATTTCGAACGGCTGATCAGTTCGCACGATTACGGCTACCCGAAGGAAAACCCGCAATTCTGGGACGCCTTGAAAGCGGATATCGGCTTTGATCCGCAGCGCAGCCTGTTCATCGATGACACCCTGGCCATCCTGCGCAGTGCACGGCGCTTTGGCGTGGGGCATCTGCTGGCGGTGCGCCAGCCGGACAGCAAGGCGCAGCCGCGCGATACCGAGGAGTTTGCGGCGGTCGAGGACTACCGGGAATTATTGGTAGGCCTTTGAGGGCCCCTTCGCGGGTAAACCCGCTCCCACAGATATGGCGCCACATTTGAATGTGATGAAAAACCTGTGGGAGCGGGTTTACCCGCGAAAGGGCCGGGACAGCAGATAGGGATCATTCAGGAATGCGCAGCACCTGCCCTGGGTAGATCTTGTCCGGGTGCTTGAGCATCGGCTTGTTGGCCTCGAAAATCTTGTTGTACTGACCGGCATTGCCATACACGACCACAGAGATGGCTGACAGCGTGTCACCCTTTTTCACGGTGACGAACCTTGCCGCCGCCACGACCGGCCCGGTCACGGTGATCTGATCATCGACGCTGGCCACCCCGGCGATGTTGCCGGCGGCGAGAATGATCTTCTCTCTCTCTTCCTGGCTGGCCACCTCGCCCTTGAGAATGACCTTGTCACCCTCTACAGTGGCCGAGATGTTCGGGTTGCCCAGGCCGACACTTTCCACGTGCTTCTTCAGCTGTTCCTCGGCATTGGCATTGCCGGGAGTCAGCAGGTCGATCAACTTCTCGCCGGCTTCCTTCACGAAACTGAACAGGCTCATGACGCGCTCCTTGTTGACGTAAACCTCGGAGCCAGGAGTCTAGGCCAGGATTGCCCTGCCCGCCCCACTGCGACCCATCGACGCGGTCTATCAAGGCATAGACCCTAGCGATTAGACGCGCCCGGCCCGCCGGCCTAGGCTGGTGCTATCAAATAGCCGCCGGTTATCTCGCCCGATGCAAAGCAAACCTCCGGTCTGCGCGGCCTCGACGCCTCTGGCCCTGCCCGCCGCCAGCAACACCTACGACTACGTCCAGCTCAGCGATGACGAACGCGCCTGCACGCCGCTGGCCGAAGAGGTCGCCCTGGCCATTGCCTACAACGGCCTGAACCAGGCAGTGATGCTGGTCAGCCCCACCGACCTGGAAGACTTCGCGGTCGGCTTCAGCGTTGGCAGCGGCATCGTCGAAGGCACTTCGGAAATCTATGACCTGAAACTCTCCGGCAGCGGCTCGGCGATGTACGCCGACCTGGAGATCTCCAGCCGTGCGTTCTGGAACCTGAAGAACCAGCGCCGCCAGCTGGCCGGCACCAGCGGATGCGGCCTGTGCGGGGTGGAAGCCCTGGAACAGGCGCTGCCGGAGCTGACCGCACTGCCTGGCGCACCGTTGCCACCGGCGCAATGGCTGGCGGGCCTGCGCGAGCGCATTGATGCGTTCACACCGCTGGGCCAACACTGCGGTGCCGTGCACGCTGCGCTGTTCATGAACGCCCAGGGCGAATTGCTGATGGGCCGCGAAGACATCGGCCGGCACAACGCCCTCGACAAGCTGATCGGCGCCCTGCTGCGCCAAGGCATCAGCACCGAGGGCGGCCTGGCCATCGTCACCAGCCGCTGCAGCCTGGAGCTGATCCAGAAGGTGCTGCGCGCTGGCATTCAGACCCTGGTCAGCCTCTCGGCGCCCACCGGCCTTGCCCTGCAATGGGCACGCAAGCACAACCTCAACCTCATTCATCTGCCCAAACACAGTGCACCGCGGGTCTACAGCCCAGCGGCGGAGTCGTAACAGCCGTGACCTCGTACCAGCAACTCCCGGACAACGCCCCAGCCTCCACTCCTCGCTACCAGCCCTACCACGGCCCCGCCGGTGGTTGGGGCGCGCTGCGCAGCGTGGCCAAGGCCTGGGTCGGCAGCGACAACGCGCTGAAGAACCTCCGCGCCCTGCTCAAGACCAACCAGAATGGCGGCTTCGACTGCCCCAGCTGCGCCTGGGGCGATTCGCCCGAGAGCGGCATGGTCAAGTTTTGCGAGAACGGTGCCAAGGCGGTCAACTGGGAGGCCACCAAGCGCCGCGTCGATGCGGCGTTCTTCGCGCGCTACAGCGTCAGCGCGCTGCTGCAGCAGAGTGACTACTGGCTCGAGTACCAGGGCCGCCTGACCGAACCGATGGTCTACGACCCACAGAGCGATCGCTACCAACCGATTGCCTGGGAGGCCGCCTACGCCCTGATCGCCCGTGAACTGAACAAACTGGCCACCCCCGACCAGGCCGAGTTCTACACCTCCGGCCGCGCCAGCAACGAAGCGGCCTACCTGTATCAGCTGTTCGTGCGCGCCTACGGCACCAACAACTTCCCCGACTGCTCGAACATGTGCCACGAGGCCAGTGGTGTGGCCCTGGGCCAGAGCGTCGGGGTCGGCAAGGGCACGGTCACCTATGACGACTTCGAGCATGCCGATGCGATCTTCGTCTGGGGCCAGAACCCGGGCACCAACCACCCACGCATGCTCGACCCCCTGCGCGACGCGGTGAAACGTGGCGCCCAGGTGGTCTGCGTCAACCCGCTCAAGGAGCGTGGCCTGGAACGCTTCCAGCACCCGCAGAACCCGCTGGAGATGCTGACCAACAGCGACCGCCCGACCAACACCGCGTTCTTTCGCCCGGCGCTGGGCGGCGACATGGCCTTGCTGCGCGGCATGGCCAAGTTCGTCGTGCAATGGGAGCGCGAAGCCCAGGCCAACGGCGAGCCGGCAGTCTTCGACCATGTGTTCATCGCCGAGCACGGTCATGGCGTGGAGGAGTACCTGGCTGCGGTGGACGCCACCTCCTGGGAGCACATCCAGGCGCAGTCCGGCCTGACCCTGGCCGACATCGAACTGGCTGCACGCATGTACTGCCGTGGCAAGCGGGTGATCATGTGCTGGGCGATGGGCATTACCCAGCATCGCCATTCGGTGCCGACCATCCAGGAAATCGTCAACCTGCAGATGCTGCGCGGCAACATTGGCGTGCCGGGCGCCGGCCTGTGCCCGGTGCGTGGCCACAGCAACGTGCAGGGCGATCGCACCATGGGCATCAACGAGCGCCCGCCGGTGGCCCTGCTCGATGCCATCGAAAAACGCTTCAACTTCCCGGTGCCGCGGCACAACGGCCACAACACCGTCGAGGCGATCCACGCCATGCTCGATGGCCGTTCGAAAGTGTTCATCGGCCTTGGCGGCAACTTCGCCCAGGCCACCCCGGACACCGAGCGTACCGCACAGGCCCTGCGCAATTGCGAACTCACCGTGCACATCAGCACCAAGCTCAACCGCAGCCACCTGATCCACGGCAAGCAAGCACTGATCCTGCCGTGCCTGGGCCGCACCGACATCGACCTGCAGGCCGATGGGCCGCAGGCAGTCACCGTTGAAGACTCGTTCAGCATGGTCCATGCCTCCAATGGCCAACTCAAGCCACTGTCGCCCCAGATGCGCTCGGAGCCTGCCGTGGTCGCCGGTATCGCGGCCGCCACCCTGGGCAAGCAGCCGGTGGACTGGCACTGGCTGGTGGCCGATTACGCACGCATCCGCGACCTGATCGGCGACACCATTGCCGGCTTTGCCGACTTCAACCAGCGCCTGGCCCACCCGGGCGGCTTCTACCTGGGCAACAGCGCCGGCAGCCGCCAGTGGAAGACCACCACGGGCCGCGCCAACTTCAAGGCCAACCTGCTGCCCGATACCTTGATCGACGAGCGTGTCCGCGCCAGCGGCCAATTGCCGGACCTGATCATGCAGTCGATGCGCTCCCACGATCAGTACAACACCACCATCTACGGCCTGGACGACCGCTACCGCGGTGTGCGCGGCCAGCGCGAGGTGCTGTTCGCCAACGAGGCCGACATCATCCGCCTGGGCTTCCAGCCTGGGCAGAAGGTCGACATCGTCTCGTTGTGGGGCGATGAACATGTGCGCCGTGTGCAGGGTTTCACATTGCTGGCCTTCGACATCCCTGCCGGTCAGGCAGCGGCGTACTACCCGGAAGTGAACCCGCTGATTCCGCTGGAAAGCATCGGCGACGGCAGCCATACACCGACGTCCAAGTTCGTGGCCATCAAGCTGGAACGTGCCCGGGACGACGGCCGAATCCTGTAAGCAGAACGCCTCGGCAAAAACGAAAAAAGCCCTGTTCCGCGAGGTTCAGGGCTTTGTCATAAATAGCTCAGACACGCGAAAAACGATAAAGTTTCACAGCAAATACAGTAACTTAGAGAATTGTGTACAACTCGTGTTACTCGTCGGATTTTCGTTGCCAGCCGCCCTCCGTAGCCTCAAATTCGCCCACGTCATCCCTATGAGGCTCTCTTGATGAAGAAGTACTCCTCGATTCTGTTGTTGTCTTTCAGCTTGCTCAGCGGCGTTGCCATGGCAGGCGGCAATACCGAGGCTGGCATTGGCGGCGCATTGGGTGGGGTACTCGGCTCCGTAGTGGGCAACTCCATCGGTGGTAGCACCGGCGGCGCCATTGGTGCCGGTCTGGGCGGTGCGGCCGGCGGCGCCCTGGGTGCCGACAAGCGCCAGCGTGGCGAGGCCGCCATCGGTGGCGCCCTGGGCGCTGCAGGCGGTAACGTGGTAGGTCGTTCGATGGGCGGTACCACCGGTAGCTACATCGGTGCGGCCGCAGGCGGTGGTGCTGGTGGTGCGCTGGGTAACTACATGGGCAACAAGGCCGATGAAGACGAGCGCCATGACGACCGTCGCTACCGTCGTGACTACGACGACCGTCGTTATCATGACCGTGGCCGCCACTATGGCCACCGCAAGCACCGTCACTGGCACGACTGATACCTGAGGCTCAGCCCACGGGTAAAAAGAGCCCTGCCCTCACCGGCAGGGCTTTTTCATGCCTGCGTATCCAGCTGCAGGCCAGCCAGGATCGCCTGTAACGCCTCGGGCAGCGGCACCGGCCTGCCGCTGGCGCGCTCGATGAACACCTGCACCACCGTCCCTGCCGCGCATGCATCGGTCTCCCCCGGACGGTAGAGCGCCAGGCGGTACTCCACGGTGCTGCCCGCCAGCCGTGTCACCCCTAGCCCCACCTCCAGCACATCCGGGAAGCCCGGCAAGGCGAAGAAGTCTGCCGCCGAACTCACCACGAAAGCCGCCAGCTCGCCATCGCGCAGGTCCAGCTCGGCCTGTTCGACGAGGAAGGCCTGGATGGCGGCCTCGAAGAAGCCGTGCACGGTGGCGCCGGCGATGTGGCCGTTGACGTCGTTGTCCTGGGGGCGGGTGAGGATTGGGTGGAAGTGGGAGAAAGCCGTGCGGCTGGGGGATTCGGTCATCTGGTAGGCCCGTGTCTTGGCAGTGGATGCAGACAGTGAAACAGAAATTCCAGTTTTTGACTTCCTGCCACCGTCAATGTGGGAGCGGCCTTGCGTCGCGAAAGGGCTGTGCAGCAGCCCCAGGGTTTCTGCATTTAGGCAGATATTGCTGGGGCCGCGATGCGGCCCTTTCGCGACGCAAGGCCGCTCCCACAATGACCGTGTCAGTTCTCAGAAAACAAAAAGCCGCCCCAGGGGGCGGCTTTTTCGTTACGGCCGGGGTCAGCTTACAGCTGAGGACCAGCAGCCTTGATGGCGTCGGAAACTTCGAACTTCTTGAAGTTTTCGATGAACAGCTTGGCCAGGCCTTGGGCGGCCTCGTCATAGGCAGCCTTGTCAGCCCAGGTAGCGCGCGGGTTGAGCAGCTCGGTTTCAACGCCCGGAACGGCCTTCGGCACGTCCAGGTTGATGATGTCCAGGTGCTCGGTTTCGGCGCCGACCAGAGCACCGCTCTGGATGGCAGCGATCACGCCACGGGTGGTCGGGATGCTGAAGCGCTTGCCAACGCCGTAGCCACCGCCGGTCCAGCCGGTGTTGACCAGGTAGACCTTGGAACCGAAAGCCTTGATGCGCTTGATCAGCAGCTCGGCGTAGACGCCAGCCGGGCGCGGGAAGAACGGTGCGCCGAAGCAGGTGGAGAAGGTCGACTTGATGCCGCCGCCCGAACCCATTTCGGTGGAACCGACCAGCGCGGTGTAGCCGGACAGGAAGTGGTAGGCCGCCTGCTCGTTGTTCAGGATCGAAACCGGCGGCAGAACGCCAGTCAGGTCGCAGGTCAGGAAGATGACCGCGTTCGGCTCACCGCCCAGGTTCTTCTCGGAGACCTTCGCAACGTGCTCCAGCGGGTAGGCGGCACGGCTGTTCTGGGTCAGGCTGACATCGGCGTAGTCGGCGTGCTTGTTGGCGTCGAGCACGACGTTCTCCAGCACGGCGCCATGCTTGATGGCTTTCCAGATGACCGGCTCGTTCTTCTCGGACAGGTCGATGCACTTGGCATAGCAGCCGCCTTCGATGTTGAAGACAACGCCTTCGCCCCAACCGTGCTCGTCGTCACCGATCAGGTAACGGCTCTCGTCGGCCGACAGGGTGGTCTTGCCGGTGCCGGACAGGCCGAAGAACAGGGTAACGTCGCCAGCTTCACCGATGTTGGCGGCGCAGTGCATCGGCAGTACGTCGGCAGCCGGCAGCAGGAAGTTCTGCACCGAGAACATGGCTTTCTTCATTTCGCCGGCGTAACGCATGCCAGCGATCAGCACCTTCTTCTGGGCGAAGTTGATGATCACGCAGCCGTCGGAGTTGGTGCCGTCGCGCTCTGGCACGCACTCGAAGTTGGCGACGTTCAGAACTTGCCACTCGTCGCGGCCAGCTGGGTTGTACTGCTGCGGGTTGATGAACAGGCAACGGCCGAACAGGTTCTGCCAGGCTGTCTGGGTGGTCATCTTCACCGGCAGGTAGTGCTCGGCAGCAGACCCTACGTGAACGTAGGAAACGAAGTGATCCTGAGCGTTGTTGAACGCCTCGACGCGGTCCCACAGGGCATCGAACTTGTCGGCCGGGAACTTGCGGTTGATCGGGCCCCAGCCAATCTGGTCCTGGGTGGAAGGTTCTTCGACGATGAAACGGTCAGCCGGCGAGCGGCCAGTACGGTGGCCAGTTTCGACTACCAGTGCGCCGGTATCGGCCAGCACGCCTTCACCGCGGGACAGCGCTTCTTTAACCAGCTCATCGACGCTCAGGTCGGTGTACACGGTGTTGTTGGCTTGCGTCATGAGATACCCCATCCGGCCCGAGGCCGAGTGCTCCAAACGTTTTGTAGTTGTCTCGAAAAAACTACTACAGCGAAAAAAGTGGCCGGATTATGCCAGAAACGCCCAAAAAAAGTAGGCCCCTCCTGTCAGAACTGCGCTTTTGCGCAATTCGACAGGAGATTCACCTGAAATTAAACGTTTCAGTGGCGAGTTTCTGACGCCGCTTCCGTGCCGCCACCGGCAAACAGTTGCGCAACATCGCTGGCATCGAAGAAATAGCGCTGGTTACAGAACTGGCAATCGATCTCCACCGTGCCACCGCACTCCTCGACCAGCGCCTTGGCATCGTGCTCACCCAGACTGACCAGCGCGTTGCCAGAACGTTCGCGCGAGCAGCTGCACTTGAAGCGCAGCGGCTGGATGTCGAACAGGCGAACCGCGTCTTCGTGGTACAGACGGTGCAGCAGGGTTTCGTTGTCTTCCGACCACTCTTCGGGCTTGAGCGTCTTGGCCAGGGCAATCACGTGCTGCCAGCTGTCTTCGCGTTCTTCATCGTCCGGCTGGCGATCGCGCGGCAGCTGTTGCAGCAGCAGGCCACGGGCCTTGCCACCTTCGGCGTTGAGCCAGAAGCGGGTGTTGAGCTGCTGCGACTGCACGAAGTAATTGGTGAAGCACTCTGACAGGTTGGCGCCGTCCAGGTCGACGGTGCCCTGGTAGCGCTGGCCTTTGACCGGGTCGATGGTCAGGGTCAGGTGGCCGCCGGGCATCAACTGCTCCAGGGTAGCGTCGGCCGGGATCTGCTCCGCTTCGTAGCGGGCCATGCCGCGGATGTCACGTTCGCCCGAGCACTCGACCATCAGCAGCGGGATTGGCCCTTCGGAACGCGCCTGCAGAATCAGCAGGCCGTCGAACTTCAGCGCGCCCACCAGCAAGGCGGTGGCAGCCATCAGTTCGCCAAGCAGTGCCTGCACTGGCTGCGGGTACTCATGACGCGCCAGCACCGCGGCGTAGCTGTCATCGAGAGACACCCACTCGCCGCGCACATCGCGCTCGTCGAAGATGAAACGTTGGGTGAAATCGGTATCAGGCAAATCGCTCATAGGTTTTGGCTATCTGAAAATGATGACAAAATGGTTACACGGGATATCGAACCACTGCGAGATCCCGTGGTAGAGCGCTCACGAGGCGCTCTGATTCCTGTTTGCAATAGAGGTATTCTATGGACAATCGACCACTGTTCCAAGCAAGGTGGTCCTGGGGGCCATTGGCAGCCTGTACGCTGCTTCCCATCGCTCTACTGTGTTTCTGGTTATGGCCTATTGGCCAGATCCTGTGCCTGACTTTCGACGAGTGGCTATTCCATAGCCTCAACACGCCTCTGGCCGACAACACGACCTGGCGCCATATCTGGGCCATCGGCAGCCTGCGCCCCTTCGACATCGTCGTCGGTCTGACCCTCCTGGCCATGCTGATCCGTGGCAACTGGGTGTTCAAGGCCAGCCATGTTCGCGAAGCCTTCTTTGGCTTTCTGGTCACGCTGCTCCTATTAGTGGTGATTCGCGCGCTGTTTTCCAAGTGGGTGGATGCAATGGGTTGGCAACATGACAGCCCATCGATGGTGTTCGACAACGTGGTGCACCTCAGCAGCTACTACCCGAACCTGGAAAAAGCCTGGGAGCTGAAGGACCGTTCCAGCAACAGTTTCCCTGGCGATCACGCCTCGGTGCTGCTGATCTGGGCCTTGTACATGAGCCTGTTCAGCCGCCGCCTGGTGCAGCACCTCGTGGTTTGGGGCCTGGCCTTCCTGTTCATGATGCCGCGGCTAGTGGCCGGGGCGCACTGGGGACAGGACGATTACATCGGCGGCCTGCTGATGGCGATACTGGCGTTGGGCTGGAGTTGCCACACGCCGTTGGCGGCCAAGGGCAGCGCCTTGCTGTTGCGCTGGACGGCACCTCTCTTTGCTATTGCCAAGAAGTTACCGTTGGTCGGGCGACTGGCGGTAATCCGCTAGATCGCTGGGGCTGCTTTGCAGCCCCGGCTATTCAAAGCTTCCGTGCAGCTGGTGAATCTGTCGCCGCTGCTTCTTGTTCGGCCGACCATCAGTGGTAACCCCCATCGCCCCCGCCTTGCGCATCTCGGCCGCCTGCTCGCGCCGGCGCATACTGTCTTCAGTCTCTTCATAAAGCGTCTGCGCTTCCGGCGCCCCACGCCGCACCACCGATAGCGCCTTGACCACAACCGTGCGCTCGTCGAACCCGGTACGCAGCACGAATTCATCACCCACCCGAGGTTCCTTGCCCGGCTTGCAGCGCTCGCCGCGGCAATGCACCTTGCCGCTCTCGATCGCCGCCTTGGCCAGCGCGCGGGTCTTGTAGAAGCGCGCCGCCCACAGCCATTTATCCAGGCGGACCTTGTCGTCGTCCTCGGCTTTTTGTGCCATCTCGTTTCCTCGAATTCTGTCTTTCATCGAACTGTACTACCGTAACTGACGGATGCAAAAAGTCCCCGCCGTGCTTACAGTTCACCACCTTATCCGCAGGGTGTGCTTCGTGAAGAAATTTGACCATCTGACAGTGATCGGCCTGCGCGAGTGGGTGGCCCTGCCCGACCTCGGCGTGGCGGGCCTGCGCGCCAAGATCGACACCGGCGCGAGCACCTCCAGCCTGCATGCCACCGACGTCGAGCCGTTCGAACGTGACGGCCAACCTTGGGTACGCTTCACCGCCCACCTCGGCTCGGTCGTACAACTGCGCCACCGTCGCTGTGAAGCGCCGCTGGTGACCATGAAGACCATCAAGAGCTCCAACGGCCAGGCACAGACCCGTTACGTGATCCGCACCACGCTGGCCTTGGGCGACGCAGTCTGGCAAGTCGAGTTCACCCTGGCCTGCCGCAAGAACATGCGCTATCGCCTGCTGCTGGGTTCCAAGGCGCTCATACACGGCCAGCTGGTGGTCAACCCCGGCCTGAAATACGTACAAGACAAACCGGCCTATCCGGCCACCCTCTCCCCTGTCACAGGTGCTGCATGAAGATCGCTGTGCTGTCGCGCAATCCGCGTCTGTATTCCACCCGCCGCCTGGTCGAAGCCGGTACCCAGCGGGGCCATGAAATGGTGGTGATCGACACCCTGCGGGCCTACATGAACATCGCCAGCCACAAGCCGCAGATCCACTATCGCGGCAAGCCGCTGGAAGGTTTCGATGCAGTGATCCCACGCATCGGCGCCTCGGTAACCTTCTACGGCTGCGCGGTGCTGCGCCAGTTCGAAATGATGGGTGTGTACCCGCTGAACGAATCAGTGGCCATCGCCCGTTCGCGTGACAAGCTGCGCTCGCTGCAATTGCTGTCGCGTCGCGGCATCGGCCTGCCGATTACCGGTTTCGCCCACTCGCCGGATGACATCCCCGACCTGATCCAGATGGTCAATGGCGCGCCGCTGGTGATCAAGGTGCTGGAAGGCACCCAAGGCATCGGCGTGGTGCTGTGCGAAACCACCAAGGCCGCCGAGTCGGTGATCGAGGCGTTCATGGGGCTGAAGCAGAACATCATGGTTCAGGAATACATCAAGGAGGCCGGCGGTGCGGATATCCGCTGCTTCGTGGTAGGCGACAAAGTGATCGCCTCGATGAAACGCCAGGCCAAACCAGGGGAGTTCCGCTCCAACCTGCACCGCGGTGGGGTGGCCAGCCTGATCAAGATCACCCCCGAAGAGCGCATGACGGCCATTCGCGCCGCCAAGGTGATGGGGCTGAGCGTGGCGGGTGTGGATATCCTGCGCTCCAACCACGGGCCATTGGTGATGGAAGTGAACTCGTCGCCGGGGCTGGAAGGGATCGAAACGACCACCGGCAAGAACGTGGCCGCGATGATCATCGAGCACCTGGAGAAGAATGGCGGGCCGAATCAGACCCGCACCAAAGGCAAAGGCTGATTCAAGCCTGCACCGGCCCCTTCGCGGCTAAAGCCGCTCCCACAGG
>NZ_JAGIBG010000034.1:59379-107706 GCF_017744435.1 Pseudomonas sp. | reverse complement strand
ACCGGGGTATTCGCAAACGTTTTCCTTTTGCCTGTACCGGCCTCTTCGCGGGCACGCCCGCTCCCACAGGTATTCCACCAGGTTCGAGATCAGTGGAGATCCTGTGGGAGCGGGCGTGCCCGCGAAGAGGCCGGTACAGGCAAAAGGAAAACGTTTGCGAATACCCCGGTCCGACACTCAAGTATTCAAAGGCGACGCCGATCAACTGGCACCAGCGTCCCGGAAGAGGACGCGCTTCCCGTCGATATCAAGCGGGCGGTCAGCGTGATCAGGGACGATCCCGGCCTCTTGCCAGGAGCTTCTTCATGTCTCAACCGCGTGCCCGAATTGCCTCGCAACTCGGTGTCGCCCTCGCCATCGTGCTGGCGCTGGTGATTTCCGGCAGTACCCTGTTCGCCCTGCGTGCGCTGGACGACGCCAACCTCGCCACCCGCCAGGCCCACCTGGCCAGCGAAGCGCGGCTGCTAGCCGACCAGCTCGATACCTTCCACGGTTCGCTCAAGGACAACACCCAGCGCTTGAGCGGTCTGTTCGAGCGCCGCTTCGCCTCGGGCCTGTCGCTGCACGCTGGCGAGACCGTGCAGGTCGCAGGCCTTGCCACGCCCGCCCTGTACCTGGGTGATCGGCTGCTGAACAACGATTTCCAGGTGGTCGACGAGTTCCAGCAGATGACCGCCGGCATCGCGACCCTGTTCGTGCGCAGCGGCGATGACTTCGTGCGCATCAGCACCAACCTGAAGAAACAGGACGGCACCCGCGCCATCGGTACCCAGCTCGATCGCCAGCACCCGGCCTATACCAAGCTGCTGGCCGGGCAGATGTACGTCGGCCGCGCCGTGCTGTTCGAGCGCAACTATATGACCCGCTACGTGCCGGTCAGCGACAGCAGCGGCCGGGTGATCGCGGTGCTGTTCGTCGGCTTCGACTACACCGACGCGCAAAACGCCCAGTTCGCCAACCTCAAGCGCTTCCGTATCGGTGAAACCGGCTCCCTGGCCATTCGCGATGAAAAAGACCAATGGCTGGTGCCTCCGGCCAATGCCGACCAGGACCTGTTCAGCGCCAGCGCGCCGTTCGCCGAGGGCCCCTGGACCGTGGTCGCCAGCATGCCGAAGGCAGAAATTCGCGAAGTGACCTGGAGCGTCGGCCTGCGCCTGGCCATTGGCAGCCTGCTGGCGATGATGCTGGCCGTGGCCGCCACCCTGTGGCTGCTGCGCCGCAAGCTGCGGCCGCTGGATGATCTGGTGCGCCAGGCCGAAGCTCTCGGTGCCGGCGACCTGAATGCGCGCCTGAGCGTGTCCAGCCACGACGAAATCGGCCAGCTGGCGCGCAGCTTCAACCAGATGGGTGAGGCACTGGCGACCATGGTCGAGCACATTCGCAGTGCCTCCGAGCAGGTCAGCAGCCGTGCGCGCTCGCTGTCCGGGCTGTCTACCGGTGCCTGCGAGGGCATGGACCAGCAGTCCGGCGAGATCACCAGCATGGCCGGTGCGGTGGAGGAGTTCAGCGCGACCTCGATGAACATCGCCGACAACATGGCCGGTACCGAACGCATGGCCCGCGACAATGCCCAGCAGACGCGCATCGGCCGCAGTGCCATGGACGAAGCGTCGAGCTCGCTACGGCAGATTGCCGAAGCCCTGGGCGGCACCGCCACGGTGATGGACAGCCTGGGCGCACGCTCGCAGGAGATCGGCGGCATCATCAGCGTGATCACCGCGATTGCCGAACAGACCAACCTGCTGGCGCTGAACGCCGCCATCGAGGCTGCCCGGGCCGGTGAGCAGGGCCGTGGCTTTGCCGTGGTCGCCGATGAAGTGCGCGGGCTGGCCGCGCGCACGCGCCAGGCCACCGATGAGATTTCCGGGATGATCACCAGCATCCAGCAACAGACCGGGCATGCCATCAATACCCTGGAACAGGGCAATCAGCTGATGCAGGAAGGGCTGGCGCGCAACGACAAGGTCGCCGAGGCGTTGGCGCGCATTGATGAGCAAAGCCGCACGGCGGGTGAACAGTTTGCCGTGATCAGCACGGCAACCCAGGAGCAGAGCAGCACGGCCACCGTGCTCAGCCGCAACCTGCAGAGCATTGCCCAGGCCAACAGCGAGCAGCGCGATGTGGCCAACGAGCTGGCCTTTACTGCGCGGGAACTGGAAGGGCTGGCGGCGCAACTGCGCCAGGAAGTGGACCGCTTCCGCTGAGACCGCAGGGGGCCGCTTCGCGGCCCTTTCGCGACACAAGGCCGCTCCTACAGGAGTGCGCGCTGCCTTTGTAGGAGCGGCCTTGTGTCGCGAAAGGGGCGCAAAGCGCCCCCGGCAATCCTGAGCCTTACATCGAGCCCAGGTTCAGCGCCTGGGCACAGGCTTGCAACGAGCGCCGCTCGCTCTGCGCATACAGCGCCAGCTCATCCTGCACCTGCAGCCCCAATGCCGCCTCGAAAGCCTCGCGGTTAGCATTGCTGCCATACTCGGCCTGGCCTTCATCCCCCAGGTTCGACTGGAAGATCCCCGCCGCACTCACCGGCAGGAAGTCCTCGTAAACCAGTGCCTCGAAGTGCACATGGCCGGCCGCGATCAGGCCTTCCAGCGTAGTCGGGCGGTCCTGCTGTTCGCGCTGCGCCATACCTTTCTCCGTTGCGAAATAGCGGAAGTACGCCAGCCCCTGCTCACGCATCTGCGCCAGGTCATCCGGGAATGCAGCGAAGCTTTCCTGCAGCAGCGCCCTGTAGCGCTCGGCATTGGCCTCGGCGGGTGCGCCACCCAGGGCGGCGCGGGTGGCATCGAGCAGTTTGTCGTACAGCTGGCGGCCCTTCGGCGTCAGCGCTGCACCGCGCTGTTCGATCTCGCCGAAACGAGCGGTGTGGCTGCCCTGGTGATCGCTGAACGCAACCTGCTCCTGCAGCGCCTTGAAGCTGGTCTGGCGCAGCAGAATCGGGTGGCGACGGGTCGGCGGGCCTTCGACCACGGCTTTCGGCGGGATGCCCTTGGCCGGCATGCCGACCTGGATCGCGTCGATGTCCAGGGTGCGCGGGGTCAGGTGATTGATGTGCGGGCCTTTGAAGGCCACCACGTCGGCGATCAGGCGGTGCTGGTCGTGCAGCTGCTGGTACTGCTCGGCAGTGACCGTGGCGTCCTGGTGCCAGCGGAAGGTGTGCAGGGCTTCGCGGACGAACTCGTCGGCATCTGCTTTGTTCAGGCCGCCATCGTGCTCAGATTGAGCGATCAGTTCGAGTGCGCGGGCGGTGAAGATCTTGCGCTTGGCGAGGATGCCCTGGGCCAGTTCACGCAGTGGCAGGTTGTCGATCAGCTCCAGGCGCAGCAGCGAGGTGAACACGCGGAACGGGCTGACGTGCAGCGACTGCTCGTGCACGGCGCGGAACGCGGTGGAGTGCACCGGCACGCCCGCGGAGCTGAGGTCGTAGTAGCCGACCGGCGCCATGCCCATCACCGCGAACAGGCGGGCGATGGTGGCCAGCTCTTCGGCTGTGCCGACGCGGATGGCGCCGTGACGCTCCTGGTCCAGGCGCTCGATCTCGCCGGTCCAGCGCAGGGCCTCGGCCACTTTGGGCTGTTCGGCCATGACCTGCTGGTTGATTTCGCTCACCAGCTCCAGCAGCGTGCCGTACAGCGGCACTTCCTGTTTGTACATGAGCGACATGGCGGCAGAGAACTGCGCGCGGATGCTGTCGGGGCTGACGAAATCGTGGGCGGGCATCGCTAGCTTCCTGGTTAGGTTCGGACACTTACATGAAAGCTGGGAATGCACTTGGCTCACAAGCGAAAAAAAGTGAGTGTGTCATTCCTTTTTTGATCGACCTCCATGGCCCTTTCGCGGCTAAAGCCGCTCCCACAGGTACTGCACAGGATTCAGACTTTGCACAGTACCCTGTGGGAGCGGCTTTAGCCGCGAAGAGGCCCTCAAGCCTGGAGCTGCTCGCGAATCCATTCCACCAATGCCCTGACCTTGGGCACCTCCGCCGCATGCTCTGCATACGCCAGATAGTGTTTACCGGCACTGCGCATTGCATGGTTCCAGGCAATCGCCAGGCTTCCCTCAGCCAGCTCCTTGGTCACCAGGTAGCGCGGCACCAACGCCACCCCACACCCGGCCTGCGCCGCACTCAACGCCATGTAGAACGTATCGAAGCGCGGCCCATGGTAGGCGCTGACACTGTGCAACCCCTGCTCAAGGAACCACTCATGCCAGGCTTCCGGCCGCGACGTGCTCTGCAACAGCACCATGTCCGCCAACTCACTTGCATCCGCCAGCTCACGCCCGGCCAGCAACTCCGGCGCACACACCGGCACCACCTGTTCGCCGAACAGTTCCACGCAGGTAGCCCCCGGCCAGGTGCCCTGGCCATAGAAGAACACCACGTCCGCCGAGCCCTGCAGCAAGGCGAACGGCTCCATCTCGTTGCGGATGTCGAGGTGGATGTTCGCGTGCCGTTTGCCAAAACCCTTGAGGTGCGGGATCAGCCAGCGCACGCCAAAACTCGGTTGAGTGGCTACTTTCAATATCTCGGTCTGCTCGCCGTAGGTGAGCACGTAGCGGCTGGACATGTCGACCTGGGTGAGGATCTTGTTGACCTCGGCCAGGTACAGACTGCCAGCGGGCGTGAGTTGCAGGCGCCGGCGGATGCGCAGGAACAGGTGATGGCGCAGCATCTCTTCGAGCTGCGCCACCTGTTTGCTGACCGCACTCTGGGTCAGGTGCAGCTCTTCGGCGGCACGGGTAAAGCTCAGGTGACGGGCTGCAGCTTCGAAGCACTGCAGGGCGGTCATGGAGGGCACCAGGCGTTTGGACATAGCGGTCTCTGCGGCTTAAATCATTACCTGACGGAATGATAAGCGGAATAAAGGTCGTTTGTTGCACCGGTGTGATCGGATTAATACTGATCCACATCATTTTTCCACCCCATCACCCGATGTAGGAGAAGCACAAATGGTTGCTGGATTGCTCGAGCGCCTTGGCGTTGCCGCCGAGGCTTACACCCAGGGCGACTACCCTGTTCACACGCCGATCGACGGCAGTCAGATCGCCAAGGTGAAATTGCTCGGCAAGGCCGAGACCATCGCCCGCATCGATCAGGCCCAGAGCGCCTTCGAGGCCTGGCGCAGCGTGCCGGCCCCGCGCCGTGGCGAGCTGGTGCGCCTGTTCGGCGAAGTGCTGCGTGAGCACAAGGCCGATCTCGGCGAGCTGGTCTCGATCGAAGCCGGCAAGATCACCCAGGAAGGCCTGGGCGAAGTGCAGGAAATGATCGACATCTGCGACTTCGCCGTCGGCCTGTCGCGCCAGCTGTACGGCCTGACCATCGCCTCCGAGCGCCCGGGCCACCACATGCGTGAAACCTGGCACCCGCTGGGCGTGGTCGGTGTGATCAGCGCCTTCAACTTCCCGGTTGCGGTATGGGCCTGGAACACCGCGCTGGCCCTGGTGGCTGGTAACTCGGTGGTGTGGAAGCCGTCCGAGAAGACTCCGCTGACCGCCCTGGCTTGCCAGGCGCTGTTCGAAAAAGCCCTGAAGGCCTTTGGCGATGCCCCGGCTGGCCTGGCACAACTGGTGATCGGCGGCCGCGAAGCTGGCGAAGCCATGGTCGACGACCCACGCGTACCGCTGGTCAGCGCCACCGGCAGCACCCGCATGGGCCGTGAAGTGGGCCCACGTGTTGCCGCCCGCTTCGGTCGCAGCATCCTTGAGCTGGGTGGCAACAACGCCATGATCCTGGCCCCGAGCGCCGACCTCGACCTGGCCGTGCGCGGCATCCTGTTCTCTGCGGTCGGCACTGCCGGCCAGCGCTGCACCACCCTGCGCCGCCTGATTGTGCACCGCTCGATCAAGGACGAGGTGGTTGCCCGCGTCAAAGCCGCCTACGGCAAAGTGCGTATCGGCGACCCACGCAAGGACAACCTGGTCGGCCCGCTGATCGACAAGCAGTCGTTCGACGCCATGCAGGGTGCACTGGCCAAGGCCCGTGACGAGGGTGGTCAGGTGTTCGGCGGCGAGCGTCAGCTGGCCGAGCAGTACCCGAATGCCTACTACGTGTCGCCGGCCATCGCTGAAATGCCGGCCCAGAGCGACGTGGTGCGCCACGAAACCTTCGCGCCGATCCTCTACGTGCTGGCCTACGACGACTTCGAAGAGGCCCTGCGCCTGAACAACGAAGTGCCACAAGGCCTGTCGTCGTGCATCTTCACCACCGACATTCGCGAAGCCGAGCGCTTCCAGAGTGCGTCGGGCAGCGACTGCGGCATCGCCAACGTCAACATTGGCACCAGCGGCGCCGAGATTGGCGGGGCGTTCGGTGGCGAGAAGGAGACTGGCGGTGGTCGTGAGTCCGGTTCCGATGCCTGGAAAGGCTACATGCGTCGCCAGACCAACACCGTGAACTACTCGCGCGAGCTGCCGCTGGCGCAGGGTATCGTGTTCGACTGATGGATTGATGCTGCATGGCCGGGGGCTTTGCCCCCGGTTCGCGGGCAAGCCCGCTCCCACAGGGTCCCCACAGCCTTCGAAACTGTGAGGTCCCTGTGGGAGCGGGCTTGCCCGCGAATGGGCTGCAAAGCAGCCCCAACAAGAACAACACTGCTGGAGCCGGGCCATGTCCGAACTGCGTCAACAATGCTTGTGGGAACACGTCAGCCAACCAAGCGTCGCCAGCCAGGCCCTGGCCGGGGAACACAAGGCCGATGTCTGCGTGATCGGCGGTGGCATCACCGGCCTGTCGGCGGCCATCCACCTGCTCGAGCAGGGCAAGTCGGTGATCCTGCTGGAAGCCTGGAAGATCGGCCACGGCGGCTCCGGTCGCAACGTCGGCCTGGTCAACGCCGGCACCTGGATCCGCCCCGATGACGTCGAAGCAACCCTCGGCCAGAAGCAGGGCAGCCGCCTGAACAAGGTGCTGGGTGAAGCCCCGGCTGAAGTGTTCGCCATGATCGAGCGCCTCGGCATCGACTGCCAGGCCCAGCACAAAGGCACGCTGCACATGGCGCACAACGCCACCGGCATCGCCGACCTCGAAGCTCGTCACGAACAATGGCGCCGCCGCGGTGCCGACGTCGAGCTGCTGACCGGCGCCCAGTGCCAGGAATACTGCGGTACCGACAAGATTTCCGCCGCGCTGCTCGACCGCCGCGCCGGCACCATCAACCCGATGGGCTACACCCAGGGCCTGGCTGCCGCCGTGGCGCGCCTGGGCGGCAAGCTGTTCCAGCAATCCTCGGTCGAAGGCCTTGAGCGCGAGGGCGATGCCTGGCGGGTGAAGACCGCGCGTGGTTCGGTACGCGCCGAGAAAGTGGTGATTTCCACTGGTGCCTACACCGAAGGCGACTGGAGCAACCTGCAGAAGCAGTTCTTCCGAGGCTACTACTACCAGGTGGCATCCAAGCCGCTGCACGGCGCGGCAGCCGACAAGGTGCTGCCGCACGGCCAGGGCTCGTGGGACACCCGCACCGTACTCAGCAGCATCCGCCGCGACGATCAGGGCCGCCTGCTGCTGGGCAGCCTCGGCCGGGTCGACAACAAGCCGGCCTGGTTCGTGCGCAGCTGGGCCGACCGGATCCAGAGCCATTACTACCCGGAACTGGGCAAGGTCGAGTGGGAAATGCACTGGACCGGCTGCATCGATTTCACCCCGGACCACCTGATGCGGCTGTTCGAGCCGGCGCCGGGGCTGGTGGCGGTGACCGGCTATAACGGCCGTGGCAATACCACCGGGACCGTGATTGGCCGGGCGTTTGCCGAGTTTCTGCTGAAGGGAGAGGCGGACAGCCTGCCGATCCCGTTCTCACCGATGACCGGGGTGAGTGCGCCGTCGTTGCGGACCGCGTTCTATGAATCAGGGTTCTCGCTGTACCACGCCGGTCAATGTCTGAGGGTTGTGCTGTAGCTAATGGCCTCTTCGCGGGTAAACCCGCTCCCACAGGTACTGCACAGGATTCAGACCTTGCGCGATCCCTGTGGGAGCGGGTTTACCCGCGAAGAGGCCAGTACAGGCTTACTTGTGCAACCAGCTCAAGAAGCCACCCTTCTTGATCGAAACCGGCTTCTGCAGCAAAAACGACTCCCGGCTCTGCCGCCGGAACCGCTGCAGTTTGCTCAGTGCGGTCTGCACCTCTCCACGCTGCACCAGGCAGCTCTTCACCTGCTCCTTGTCGATGCGGTACAGCACGCAGCTGGTCAGGGTACGGAACTCGGCAAACGAGTTGTCTTCATCGATGATCCCCTCGATCCCCAGCACCTCGCCCGGCCCCATGCGCCCGGCCTCCAGCAGCTTGTCGCCATCGCGCACCGACGCCGACACCACGCCGCTGCCAATCACCAGCAAATGCTCGGATTGCTCACCCACCTCCAGGATCACCTGGTCGGCCAGGTACTCAACCGCAGTCATGCGCTGGCTCAAGGCATCCCGTTCTTCAGCACTCAACGAGCGGAACACCCGCACCTCGTCCAGCACTTCGCGCTGACGGCTGCGCGGTGGCATGGCCAGGTCGACGTTCCACATCACCCCGCTGGCTTCCAGATGGCGGTGCGCCAGGTCGAACAGCTGATTGCGGGCTTCGGTCTTGCCGCCCATGTCAGCGATGAAGCCGCTGGCCTCGTACTCCACCGACTCCAGCGTCGAGGCTTTCACCGAGACCTTGGGCTTGGGTGAGGCGAGGATTGCGCTGGTGCCCTGCAGGGCTTTCTCCAGGGCATCGAAAACCCGCTTGGGGCGTACCTTGGCCGGCACCACCACGCAGATCGACACCCCGTTCACATCGGCCGGGCGGCTGTGGTTGAGCAGCCGCGCCTTGGCCGCCACCGAGTTGGGAATCACCGCCAGGCTGCCACTGCCGGTGAGCAGGCGCGTGGCGCGCCAGTCGATGTCCAGCACCTTGCCCTCGGTACCGTCGATGGAGATCGAATCGCCAATCTGATACGGCCGCGTGGTGTTCAGCACGATGCCGCTGAACACGTCGGCCAGGGTGCTCTGCAGCGCCAGGCCGATGACGATGGCCATCACCCCGGAAGTGGCCAGCAGGCCCTTCACCGGCAGTTGCAGCACATAGCCCGCGGCAGCGACCACGGCCGCGAGGAAGATCAGCGCCCCCAGCACATCCTGCAGCAGGCGCCCACCGTGGCTGCCACGGGCCACCAGCAGCAGGCCGAACACCACCGTCACCGTGCGCGCGCCAAACAGCCACCAGCCGATGGTCAATACGGTGGCGATCAGGTTGCGCGATACATCGTCGGGCCACGGCGGCGGTTGCAGCGGGCTCATCCCGGCGGTTACCAGCACCGCGCTGAACAGCAGGAAGATCGCCAGCCGCGTGCCGATGCGCCAGGCCAGGCGCTGGATCGGGATCAACTGCCAGAGCATGAGGTCGAGCAGGATCAGGGCGGTACCGAGCAACAACGGGGACGACTGGATGAACGCCAGCATGGTGGTCTCGGGGGTGAGGGGAGGGCTGTGCGTAGTAATAGAGCAGCTTGGTCGGGCAAGCAATGAGGCCAGCAAATCCACTGCCAACAGATCGTTCATTAAATGGAACGCTAAAGCCAAAAACCGCTATCTACCGCTCCAAAGGTGGTGGTTTTAATCTTCTCCCATCAACGCGAAACACCCCCACTTACTGAAAACCGAAATCCTTAGGAGCTACCGCCATGACCAACTTCAAATACAACCGCCTGAACAAAGACGACGCCGCTGTCCTGCTGGTCGACCACCAGGCTGGCCTGCTGTCCCTAGTCCGCGACATCGAGCCGGACGCGTTCAAGAACAACGTCCTGGCCCTCGCCGACCTGGCCAAGTTCTTCAACCTGCCGACCATCCTCACCACCAGCTTCGAGCAAGGCCCCAATGGCCCGCTGATGCCAGAGTTGAAGGCGCTGTTCCCGGACGCCCCATACATCGCCCGCCCAGGCCAGATCAACGCCTGGGACAACGAAGACTTCGTCAAGGCGGTGAAGGCCACCGGCAAGAAGCAACTGATCATCGCTGGCGTGGTGACTGAAGTCTGCGTGGCCTTCCCGGCGCTGTCGGCCCTGGAAGAAGAGTTCGAAGTGTTCGTGGTAGCCGATGCCTCCGGTACCTTCAACGCCATGACCCGCGACGCCGCCCACGACCGCATGAGCCAGGCCGGCGCGCAAATGATGACCTGGTTCGGCGTGGCCTGTGAGCTGCACCGCGACTGGCGCAACGACATCGAAGGCCTGGCCGCGCTGTGCTCCAACCACATCCCGGACTACCGCAACCTGATGACCAGCTACAACGCCTTCAACGCCAACAAGTAAGCCGCTCCCCCGGGCACCGCCAGGCGGTGCCCGCCACGGGCAGCACACCCATTCAATCCTCCGCCCGTCTGCCGTTGCACAGTGGATGCGGGCAAGCTCATCCCAAGGAACGCCGATGAACACCGCACTCCAAGACAACCGCAACGTGGTGACCTTGGTCATCCAGCACAAGGTTCGCGCCGAGTCGCTGGCGGCCTACGAAGCGTGGCTCAAGCGTACGGTCAGCACCGCACGCCGCCAGCCGGGGCACCTGGACGTCAACGTCATTCGTCCCGACCAGGGCGGGCTGCACTTCACCACCGTGGTGCGCTTCGCCGACGCCAGCCTGCTGCAAGCCTGGGTCAACTCGGCCGAACGCCAGGCGCTGGTCAACGAAGTGCTGCCATTGCTCGAAGGCGGTGACCACACCCAGGTGCACGACGACCCGGAGTTCTGGTTCACCCCGCCAAGCGTCAACGCCGCTCAACCGCCACGCTGGAAGCAGGCGCTGCTGACCTACCTGGTGATCTGCCCGATGACCCTGGTCATCCCGCAATTGCTGGCGCCGCTGTTTGCGCGCTTCCCGCAGCTGGGCGGCCCGATCAGCGGCAACCTGATCGTCAACCTGTTCGTCATCCTGCCCGTGGTGTTCTACATCATGCCTTGGGTAACCCGCCGCTGCGCCAACTGGCTGCGCGGCTGAGCCACGCCTGCACCTTCAGACTTTCAAGGAGATACCGACATGACTACGCTCGTAACCCGCGACGGCACTTCGATCTATTACAAGGACTGGGGCAGCGGCAAACCGGTGCTGTTCAGCCACGGCTGGCCGCTGGACGCCGATATGTGGGACTCGCAGATGGAGTTCCTGGCCAGCCGCGGCTACCGCGCCATTGCCTTCGACCGCCGTGGTTTCGGCCGTTCGAGCCAGCCGTGGACCGGCTACGACTACGACACCTTCGCCGACGATATCGCCCAGCTGATCGAACACCTCGACCTGCGTGAAGTGACCCTGGTGGGCTTCTCGATGGGGGGTGGTGATGTCAGCCGCTACATCGCCCGCCACGGCAGCGAGCGGGTGGCCGGGCTGGTGCTGCTGGGTGCGGTGACACCGGTGTTCGGCAAGCGTGAAGACAACCCTGAAGGGGTCGACCTGTCGGTATTCGAAGGTATCCGCGCCGGCCTGCGTGCCGACCGGGCGCAGTTCATCGCTGATTTCGCCACACCGTTCTATGGCCTGAACCATGGGCAGCAGGTGTCCCAAGGCGTGCAGACCCAGACCCTGAACATCGCGCTGATGGCGTCGATCAAGGGCACCCTCGATTGCGTGACTGCGTTCTCGGAGACCGACTTCCGCCCGGATATGGCCAGGATCGATGTGCCGACTCTGGTGATCCATGGTGACGACGACCAGATCGTGCCGTTCGAGACCACCGGCAAGCAGGCGGCGGAGCTGATTCGCGGGGCTGAGCTGAAGGTGTATGCCGGCGCGCCGCACGGGTTTGCCGTGACTCATGCGCAGCAGCTGAATGAAGACTTGCTGGCGTTCCTCCAGAAGTAACGGTGGGAGGCCTTCGCGGGCTCGCCCGCTCCCACAGGAATAGCGCAGCAGTCGAAACCTGTGATTTCCCTGTGGGAGCGGGCTTGTCCCGCGAAGAGGCCAGCCCAGGCAGCACAAATTTTCAACAGGGCTAACCTTCTACGACCCACCGCACATCCGTGCAATCCCAGGCCTTGCATCAACCGGCATGCTCCGCAGTTGCGCCTGCCGCCGCCGCACCCAGATGGAGAAGCCCATGCCCCAGGACCGCAACGACAAGACCCGTCGCCAGTTCCTTGCCACCAGCACCGTGCTCGGTGCCGCCGGCGCCCTCTGGTCTGCATTGCCCTTCACCGGCCAAGCCGGTTCCGCCCACGCATCCACCCAAGGAGGCTCCATGTCCGCCGACCTGATTCTGTTCAACGGCAAACTGCACACCGTTGACCGCGAAAAGCCCACCGCCACTGCCGTCGCCATCAAGGACGGCCGCTTCATCGCCGTGGGCAACGACGCCGAGGCCATGGCCCACAAGGGCAGCGCCACGCAGATCATCGACCTCAAGCAGCGCACGGTGATCCCCGGCCTGAACGACTCGCACCTGCACCTGATTCGTGGTGGCCTGAACTACAACCTCGAACTGCGCTGGGAAGGCGTGCCGTCGGTGGCCGATGCCCTGCGCATGCTCAAGGACCAGGCCGCACGTACGCCGACGCCACAGTGGGTGCGCGTGGTCGGTGGCTGGAACGAATTCCAGTTCGCCGAAAAACGCATGCCGACCCTGGAAGAAATCAACCAGGCCGCGCCCGATACCCCGGTATTCCTGCTGCACCTGTATGACCGTGCGCTGCTCAACCGCGCCGCGCTCAAGGCTGTCGGCTACACCAAGGACACGCCAAACCCGCCGGGTGGCGAGATCCAGCGCGACAAGTTCGGCAACCCGACCGGCATTCTGATCGCTCGCCCCAACGCGATGATCCTCTACGCGACCCTGGCCAAAGGGCCGAAGCTGCCGCTGGAATATCAGGTCAACTCCACGCGCCAGTTCATGCGCGAGCTGAACCGCCTGGGCCTGACCAGTGCCATCGATGCCGGCGGCGGTTACCAGAACTTCCCCGATGACTACTCGGTGATCCAGGCGCTGGCCGACAACAACCAGCTGACCGTGCGCATCGCCTACAACCTGTTCACCCAGAAGCCCAAGGAAGAGCTGGACGACTTCCGCAAGTGGACCTCCAGCGTCAAGCTGCACAGCGGTACCGACTTCCTGCGCCACAACGGTGCTGGCGAGATGCTGGTGTTCTCCGCCGCCGACTTCGAGGACTTCCTCGAACCGCGCCCGGACCTGCCGCAAACCATGGAAGAAGAGCTGGAACCGGTGGTGCGCCACCTGGTCGAGCAGCGCTGGCCATTCCGCCTGCACGCCACCTACAACGAATCGATCACGCGCATGCTCGACGTGTTCGAGAAGGTCAACCGCGACATCCCGTTCAACGGCCTGCCGTGGTTCTTCGACCACGCCGAAACCATCACACCGCAGAACATCGAACGCGTGCGAGCGCTGGGCGGCGGTATCGCCATCCAGGACCGCATGGCCTTCCAGGGTGAATACTTCGTCGATCGCTACGGCGCCAAGGCTGCCGAGCAGACCCCGCCGATCAAGCGCATGCTCGACATGGGCGTGCCGGTGGGTGCCGGTACCGATGCCACCCGCGTGTCCAGCTACAACCCGTGGACTTCGCTGTATTGGCTGGTCAGCGGCAAGACCGTCGGCGGCATGGAGCTGTACAAGGAGGGCCTGGACCGCGAAACCGCGCTGCAATTGTTCACCCAGGGCAGTGCCTGGTTCTCCAGCGAGCAGGGCAAGAAGGGCCAGATCAAAGTGGGCCAGCTGGCCGACCTGGCGGCATTGTCGCTGGACTTCTTCAGCGTCGATGAAGAAGCGATCAAGGGCATCGAGTCGGTGCTGACGATCGTTGACGGCAAGGTGGTGTACGGCGCGGCCGAATTCGACAAGCTCGGCCCGCCGCAGGTGCCGGTGCTGCCGGAGTGGTCACCGGTGGTCAAGGTGCCGGGGCATTGGCGTGTAGGCACGCCATCGCTGGCGGCAGCCGTGCACCAGTGTTCGGGGCCATGCGGGGTGCATGCGCACAGCCATGACAAGGCGCGTCAATCGAGTGTGCCGGTCAATGACTTCCAGGGCTTCTGGGGGGCGTTGGGTTGCTCGTGCTTTGCTTTCTAAGGTGAGCTGATGTGGAAAGGGGGCTCTTTACTGGCCCCCTTTTTTGTTCCTGCAGTGCTGGCCTTTTCGCGGGCTCGCCCGCTCCCACAGGTACAGTGCATCCCTCAGGCTCTACGCGGTCCCTGTGGGAGCGGGCATGCCCGCGAAGAGGCCGGAACAGGCAGCATCAATGGTGAGCCTTGTGCTCCCCCCCAGCCAACAGATGCCGGATCTTCACTTCGACCCCATTGGTCTGCAGCATCCGCACCCGCGCCTCGATCTTCAGCTCACCCCGGGTCACCCGATGGTGATGCCGCAAATGCTCCAGCCACGACTCCTCGAAGAAGAACTCAAGCCAAAGCGCAGGGTCTGCACTGTCACGCATCAACCCCCACGACAGTGCGCCATTGCGCTTGCGCATCGCCTCCAGCTCCCGCGCAGCCTGCTGGAACGCCTCGGCCTTGGCCGGCTCGATGTGGTACTCCACGGTCACCATCACCGGCCCGCTTTCCTTGTCCATGTCATCGCTCAGCACCGGTACCGGCCAGTGCAGCGACGGTGTCAGCTCCTCGGCTTCGGTTTCCGGCAGAGTGACCTTGCAGGTCAGCAATGTACCTAGCGCCAGGCCACCGGCAGCCAGCAACAGGCTCAGGGTGATCGACGCATGGCTTGCCAGCGTACCCCACAGCAACCCGCCGCTGGCCATGGCACCGAAGAAGACCAGGATGTACACCGACAACGCCCGCGCCCGTACCCAGGCCGGTACCGAGGTCTGCGCCGCCACCTGCAGGTTGGACAGCACCGCGATCCACGCCGCGCCACTGAGCAGCATCGCCGGCAGCAGCACATGGAAATTGCGCACTAGCGCCAGGGCCAGCAGGAACAGGGCATACAGCAAGCTGGCGAGCATCACCAGGCGGTCGCGGCTGATGCGCTCGCGCAGGCGTGGCAGCAAGGTGGCGCCGGCTACCGCGCCGATGCCGATGGCCGCCAGCAGCAGGCCGAAGTCTGCCGCAGTGCCGTGCATCTCACCGCGCACGATCAACGGCAACAGCGAGGTCCCGGCGCTGGCGCAGAAAAAGAACGCCAATGCCCGCAACAGCACGGCCTGCAAGGGTTTGGCACTGCGCGCAAAGCGCAGGCCGGTGCGCATGGCACCGACGAAGCGCTCGGCCGGCAACAACGGCTCCTTCACCTCGCGCTTCCACAGGAACAGCACCAGGATCACCCCGGCGAAGGAAGCGGCATTCAGGGCGAACGTCAGCCAGGGGCCGACCATGCTCACCACCACGCCGGCCAGCGCCGGGCCGATGGCGCGGGACACGTTGATGCCGACGCTGGAAATGGCCACCGCGTTGGCCAGGTCTTCCTTGCCCACCAACTCCGGCGTGAGTGCGCTCCAGGCCGGCATCATCAACGCCGTGCCGATGCCCAGCGCCAATGTCAGCACCAGCAGCAGGGTGACATTCATCAGCCCGAGCAGCGTCAGGGCCGCCAGCACCACGGCCACCGATGACATCCACAACTGCACCAGCAGCAAGTAGCGGCGCTTGTCGACGATATCCGCTGCCGCGCCGGCTGGCAGGGCAAGGAAGAACATCGGCAGCGAGCCGGCCACCTGGATCAGCGCCACGTGCAGTGGGTTGGCTGACAGCGTGGTCATCAGCCAGCCGGCGCCCACCTCATGCATCCAGGTGCCGATATTGGAGGCGATGGTGGCAATCCACAGCATGCGGAAGGTGGTGTTGCGCAGCGGGCTCCAGGCGCCTGAAGGGGAAGTGCTCATGTCAGAAGCTGCCTTTGAGTGGGTATTCGATGATCAGGTAGATGCGGTCGATGTCATCGCCGGCCTGGGCCTGGTTGGCGCGATGGCTGACGTGGGAGAACGACAGGCTCAGGTCTTTGGCGGCGCCCGACTGCACCACGTATTTCAGGTCGACATCGCGCTCCCAGTGCTTGCCGCCCTGGCCGTACTTGTTCACGTAGGCACCGCCTGCAGGCGCATGGCTGCCATCGATGCCGCGGCCGCTGACGTAGCGGCCCATCAAGCTCAGGCCGGGGACCCCGAGGGTGGCGAAGTTGAGGTCGTAGCGCAGTTGCCACGAGCGTTCGCCGGGGCCGTTGAAGTCGGCGTACTTGATGGAGTTGGCCAGGTAGATGGAGTCACCGCCGACGAAGTCGAACGGCGTGTCGCCCTCGACCTTCTGGTAGGCCAGGGTCAGTGCCTGAGCGCCGAAGCTGTACTTGGTCAGCAGACTATAGGCGAGGGTGTCGATCGCTCCGGCGCTGGCGTTGCCGGTGTCGCGGGTCTTGTAGAGATTGCCGTCCAGGCGCCAGTTGCCCTCGGCGAGGTTCAGGTTGAGATAGGCCTGGCGCCAGGTGTCCTCAAGCTCTCCGGCGTACAGTGCGCCGCCGAACGGGCCGTGCGGCGCGAAGGTGGCGCCGGCCAGGCTGATGGCGCGGTTGCGGGTGGTGGCGCCGTAGCCGCTGAAATCGTCGTGGGTGGAGCTGTTGTCCTGGTTGTTGAAGGCCGTGAAGCGCCCGGCCTGCAGCCGCCAGTCGGGCAGGTCGGCGTTGTCCACCAACCAACCGGTGGCGTACTCCGGGTGCAGGCGCTTGTCGCCGGTGTCGAACACTGGGGTTTCCACAGTCATTTCGCCGTAGCGCAACTGGGTATTGCCCAGGCGCAGCTTGAGCGCGGCACCGGCACTGGAGTAGTCGGATTCGGCGCGGCCATCGCTGTCGCGGGGCAGCAGGCCGGTGCCGGCGTGCCCGCGACCGCCGTCGAGCTTGAGGCCGAGGAAACCGTGGGCGTCGAGGCCCAGGCCTACAGTGCCCTCGGTGTAGCCGGAGCGGACCTCGCCGATGAAACCCTGGGCCCATTCCTGGCGGTAGTTCTGGCCGCTGGCGGAGGGCGAGCGGAAGTCGCTGTGCAGGAAGTAGTTGCGGCTGAGCAGCGACCAGCCGGGTTCGTCGGCCTGGCCGAGTGCCGGGCAGAGCGCGAGGGTGGCGAACAGGGCGCGGCCTGGTCCGTGATTGGCGCGGATCATGGGGCCTCCAAGGGGGATGATCCGGGACTGTGGATGAAGGATAGGTCAGGGGTCTTGTAACGGTGTGCTGGCTGATCTGCTTTAGCCTCTTCGCGGGCGCGCCCGCTCCCACAGGATCACCAAAGGCTCCGAGCCCTGTGCGGTTCCTGTGGGAGCGGGCATGTCGAGGCGTCGAACCGCCGCGAAGAGGCCAGCACAGGCAGCCCAGGCCTCAAGCCATGTCGCTGATGGCGAACTCCTCGGCCAGGTGATCGATCAACGCCCGCACCGACGGCAACAACCCGCGCCGCGACGGGAAGATCGCATGCACGATGCCGCAACGTGGGTGCCAGTCAGGCGTCAGCTCCACCAGTCGCCCCGCCGCCAGGTCTTCACGCACCGCCACCCGCGGCAAATGCGCAATGCCCACTCCAGCCACCACGAAGTGGCGCAGGGCAAACAGGTCATCGGTCACCATGCGCGGCGTATGCGGGATGACGATGCTGCGGCTGCTGTCCTCGCCCTGGAACAGCTCCCACTGATACTCCCGCTGGGCGCTGCCCCAGTGCAGGCTTGGCAGCGTGCCGAGCAGCTGCGGGTCGAAGCCTTTCGGCAGCTGTTCCAGGTACTGCGGCTGGCCGACCAGGCACTGGGTGCTGTTGCTCAGCACCTTCATCACCATGTCGGTGTTCTCCAGCGGCGGGAAGCGCACCCGCAGCGCAATGTCGAAGCCCTCGTGCAGCAGGTCGACGCGGCGGTTGGTGCTCTCGATGAACAACTCTACCTGCGGGTATTTGAGCATGTAGCGGGTCAGCATCGGCCCGACCCAGGAGTTGAGCAGGGTGGTCGGGCAACTGATGCGCACCAGCCCGCGCGGTTCGCTGCGGTTGCGCTCGATGATCTCTGCCGCGCCCTCGGCCTCCACGCGCATGGCCAGGCAGCGGTTGTAGTAGGCCTGGCCGATCTCGGTCAGCGAGCAGTGGCGGCTGGTGCGGTGCAGCAGGCGCACGCCGAGGCGGTCCTCAAGGTCGGCGATGCGCCGGCTGAGCTTCGACTTGGGCATGTCCAGTGCCCGGCCGGCCGGGGCGAAGCCACCGTGCTCTACAACCTGGGTGAAGTAGTAGAGGGAATTGAGGTCTTCCAATGGTCGTTCTCCAAATGGAACGCTAAAGGCAATTTTCGCAGTCTACCGCCGTAAAGGTGATGATTTTAATCTGTGCCCATCAACGCGAAACACCCCAGATTGCTGAAAAATTCATAAACCTTAGGAGCACAGACCATGAGCAAATTCACCTACAACCGCCTGAACAAAGATGACGCTGCCGTACTGCTGGTCGACCACCAGGCGGGCCTGCTGTCCCTGGTCCGCGACATCGAGCCGGACAAGTTCAAGAACAACGTGCTGGCCCTGGCCGACCTGGCCAAGTTCTTCAACCTGCCAACCATCCTCACCACCAGCTTCGAGCAAGGCCCCAATGGCCCGCTGGTTCCAGAGCTGAAGGAACTGTTCCCGGATGCGCCGTACATCGCTCGCCCAGGCCAGATCAATGCCTGGGACAACGAAGACTTCGTCAAGGCGGTGAAGGCTACTGGCAAGAAGCAGCTGATCATTGCGGGTGTGGTTACCGAGGTCTGCGTGGCATTCCCGGCGCTGGCTGCTCTGGAAGAAGAGTTCGAGGTGTTCGTGGTGACTGATGCTTCCGGCACCTTCAACGAAATGACCCGCGACGCCGCCCACGACCGTATGAGCCGGGCCGGTGCCCAGCTGATGACCTGGTTCGGCGTGGCCTGTGAGCTGCACCGTGACTGGCGCAACGACATCGAAGGGTTGGCGGCGCTGTGCTCCAACCATATTCCGGACTACCGCAATCTCATGACCAGCTACAACGCCCTGACTGCTGGTAAATAACAGCGAGCAGCGCAAACTACAAAGGCCGGCCCCACCATGGGGCCGGCCTTTTTTGTTGCACTTTGTTCCAGCTGTTGACCCTTATTGATGGCGTTGTTAGCGTTTCATCTGAGCGCGAAGCCAGTTGTCATTCAGCGGCAGTAACTGGATCAGGAACCCCGTCGATGGCTGAATCATCAGCGTAGGGTGAGACCTCCACACCCCGGCTTGAGGGGGTGCATATGAATATCAGGCATTTGATGAGGGCCACTGGAGACAGTGGCCCTTTTCTGTGGTGGATACCAAGACTCAGCTTCAGCAAAGCACCTGTGGGAGCGGGCATGCCCGCGAAGGACTGCGCAGCAGTCCCAACAGTAATAAAGGGCGCAGAAAGTTCTGACAGCGCATACAGACGCTATGAACTGATATCCAGCGAGGAATGGGAGGAACATCGGGAAACCAATCCAGGAGATTTCCCATGCCTCAATTTGACCCTCCCTATCCGGGAGAATCACTGCGCGAAGATGTGTTGTTAGCAATCGCCATGACTACTCAGCAGTTGGCGAAGTTGCTTGATTACCCACAAGAGCAACTGGCCGCTGTACTCAGCGGCCATGCGCCTATCTCAGGCGAGCTGGCACAAAAACTAGAGGCCGCTGGCCTGGGAACTGCCCGCCAATACCTGGCCGAGCAGGCAGCCTACGATGACTGGCAGAGGCGTTAATCCGCATCCGAATCAAACAACCGCGCCAACTCCACCCGCGCCTCCTTGGCCGTCTGCATCACCTTGGCCCGGTCATCGCGCACCAGGCCCTGAGCCTCCAGCACTTCCTCGTCATGCTGGGCAAACCGCTCGATCCGGTCCGCCGCCTGCTCGTCGCTCAAGCCCAGCCCGACCAGCGCCCGGCGGGTCATCTCCAGGCTGGAGTAGAACGTCTCGCGAATCGGCTCGGCGCCGACATCCGCCAGCTTGTGCACATGCTGGCGGTTACGCGCCCGGGCCAGCACTTTCAAGTGCGGATATTGGCGCTTCACTCGTTCAGCAGTGTGGATGGCGGCTTCGGGGTCATCGATGGTGATGATGAAGTATTCCGCTTCACCGACCTTGGCCGCATGCAGCACCTCGGGGCGCAGCGGGTCGCCGTAGAACACTGGCACCTGTTCGAACATGCGCGTCATCTCGATGGTGTCCACCGAGGTTTCCAGGGCAATGAACGGGATTTTCTGCGCGCGCAGGATGCGCGCGACGATCTGGCCCATGCGGCCCATGCCGACGATCACCACCCGTGGCGTGCCGGCGTCGATGGTCTTGTATTGCTCGGGCACTTCACGCGCCGGTTGCGGGCGTTTGAGGGCGCGGGCGCAGCCGAGCATCAGCAGCGGGGTGATGGCCATCGACAGGGTGATGGTCATCAGCAGCAGGTCGTAGGTCTGGGCGTCGAACAGGCCTTGGTCCTTGCCCAGCTTGAACACCACGAAGGCGAACTCGCCACCAGCCGCCAGCACCATGCCCAGGCGCAGCGCGCTGGCGCTGTTGAGGCCACCGGCCAGGCGGCCGACGCCGATCAGCAGGGCCAGCTTCACCGCCACCAGCAGCAGGGTCAGGCCCAGCAGCACCAGTGGCATTTCCAGCAGCAGGCTCAGGTTGGCACCCATGCCGACGCTGATGAAGAACAGCCCCAGCAGCAGGCCCTTGAACGGCTCGATCTGTGATTCGAGCTCGTGACGGTACTCCGAGTCGGCCAGCAGCAGGCCGGCGAGGAAGGCGCCCAGGGCCATGGAAATGCCGGCTTCTTCCATCAGCCAGGCGGTGCCGATCACTACCAGCAGCGCGGTGGCGGTGGACACTTCCGGCAGGCCGGTGCGGGCCACGGTGCGGAACACCGGGCGCAGCAGGTAGCGGCCGCCAATGATGACCACGGCGATGCTGGCGAATACCTTCAGGCCGTGTTGCAGGCTGTCGCCGTGGCTGGTGTCCGGGCCGCTGGCGGCCAGCAACGGGACCAGGGCGATCAGCGGGATCGCGGCGATGTCCTGGAACAGCAGGATGGCAAACGCCAGGCGGCCATGGGGCGCGTTGAGCTGCTTGGTTTCAGCCAGGCTCTGCAGGCCGAGGGCGGTGGACGACAGCGCCAGGCCCAGGCCGAGCACGATGGCGGCCGGTAGCGACTGGCCAAAGCCGAACAGGGCGATGGCGCCAATCACCGCGCCGGTCAGCAGCACCTGGGCGGTGCCGACGCCGAACACCGACTTGCGCATCAGCCACAGGCGCTTGGGCGACAGCTCAAGGCCGATGATGAACAGCAGCAGGACCACGCCCAGCTCGGAAATGTGCGCGACGCTTTCGGTGTCGCGGATCAGGCCCAGGGCCTGCGGGCCGATGGCCACGCCGGCGAGCAGGTAACCGATTACGGCCCCCAGTTGCAGGCGCTTGGCCAGTGGGACGGCGACAACGGCGGCGAGCAGAAAGATCACCGCGGTTTGCAGAAGGCTGCCTTCGTGTGGCATTGGCTCGTACTCCATGAGCTGCCGGGGCAGCGTTTGAACAGTTTGGCGGACAATTCTGGAGGTTGGTTGTGAGCCAGACAATCTGCTGTCGAGTAGACACATTGTCCCGATTGGGTTGACAGACTCAGGCCCCGCCAAACTGCGCCCGATACTGCGCCGGTGTCATGCCGATCCGCTCGCAGAACACCTTTCTCATATGCCGGTCACTGCCAAACCCGCAGCGCGCCGCCACCACCTTCAACGGCAGCTCGCCGCATTCGAGCAGCTTGCGCGCCTGGTCGATCCGCGCATTCTGCAGGTACTGCAACGGCGTGATCCCGACCTCTCGCTGAAAGGTCCGGGCAAAGTTGCGCCCACTCATAGCCACCAGGTCGGCCATCTTTTGCACGGTGAACGCCTGGTCGATGTGGTCGACGATATAAGCCTGCACCCGGGCAATTGGCGAATCATCCCGCGGTACGGCGGCCAGCAGCGGCCCGTAAGGCGTCTGCCCGCCCTGGCGATGGCGGGCGACCAGCAGCACCTTGGCCACTTCCAGGGCCAGCGCCTTGCCGTGGTCCTCGGCCACCACCGCCAGCGCCAGATCGATCCCGGCAGTGATCCCGCCCGAAGTGATCAGGCTGCGGTCGATCACGTAGATCTGCTCGGTCTCGACCTTGGCCTCGGGAAACGTCTGGGCCAGGCGCTCCACGTAGTTCCAGTGGGTGGTGCAGCGATAGCCGCCGAGCAACCCGGCACGTCCGAGTAAAAACACCCCCGTGCAGATCGCGCCGAAGCGCTGGGCCTGTTGCACCGCCTGGGGCAGCCAGCGTTCGATCGCCGGCAGGGCGACGTGGTAGGCCCCCGGTCCACCGGGTACCAGCAACAGGTCGACGCTGGCCGGCAATTGCTCCAGGCGCAGGTCGGCCACCACCTTCAGGCCGCATGAGCCGCGAATGGTCCCTTGGCCTTCGGCCACGGTCACCAACCGATAATGTTGGTCTGCAGGCAAGAACCGGTTGGCGATGGCAAAGGCATCCATCGGCCCGGTTACGTCCAGCAATAGCACGTCGTTGAACAGCACCATGGCCACGGTTCGATGAGCGCGAATTTCCTGCATACCCCATAGCCCTTCGTGTCCTGAGCACTGCATCTTAGGGCAGTGCTGCACAATTAAGAACAATTCAGCTTTGGCTCAGGACTTTGTCACAGGCCGGCGGCGAGACTTTCTCCATTGAACAGGAGAGTCGCCATGCACCCTGGGACGCCCCAACAGCCATTGCCAACCCCCGGCGCGCTGACGCCCGCGCGGTTGCGCCAGGCGAAGGAACTGATGCTGCGCAGCTCGCTGTCGATCATCGAGATCGCGGCGGTGTGCAACCTCACCCGTAGCCATTTCTCCCGTGCCTTCAAGGTCAACACCGGCCTGTCGCCCCAGGCCTGGCGCCTGCTGGCGCGCATGGAAAAAGCCAAGCGCCTGCTCGTCACCGAGGCACCGATCACCCACGTGAGCCTGGAATGCGGCTTCTGCGACCAGGCCCATTTCACCCGGGCCTTCAGCCGCCTGGTCGGCCAGCCGCCCAAGGCCTGGCGCCAGGCGCAGGCATTTTCTTAAGCCGGATCTATCCGCCGGGATAAGCCCTCAGGTAAGTCCCGGTCCGTTTTCCCAACCCAAGGAGTCACCCCCATGAGCCAACCTGATTACAAGCGCCTGAACAAAGACGACGCCGTGGTGCTGCTGGTCGACCACCAGACTGGCCTGATCTCGCTGGTGCAGGACTTCTCGCCCAACGAATTCAAGAACAACGTCCTGGCCCTGGGCGACCTGGCCAAGTTCTTCGGTTTGCCAACCATCCTCACCACCAGCTTCGAGCAAGGCCCCAACGGCCCGCTGGTGCCGGAGTTGAAAGAGATGTTCCCGGATGCGCCGTACATTGCTCGCCCAGGCCAGATCAACGCCTGGGACAACGAAGACTTCGTCAAGGCGATCAAGGCCACTGGCCGCAAGCAGCTGATCATCGCCGGCGTGGTGACCGATGTGTGCGTGGCCTTCCCGACCCTGTCGGCATTGGCTGAAGGCTTTGAAGTGTTCGTGGTGACCGATGCCTCGGGCACCTTCAACGAGACCGTGCAGCAGGCGGCATGGGTGCGCATGACCCAGGCAGGTGCCCAGATGATGAACTGGTTCTCGGTGGCCTGCGAGCTGCACCGCGACTGGCGCAACGACATCGAAGGGTTGGGTAACCTGCTGTCGCAGCGGATCCCCAACTACCGCAACCTGATGAACAGCTATGCGGCGTTGAGCGCTCGCTGATGTAAACCTGCTCCGGCCTCTGTGGGGCGGGTTCATCGAGGCGTCGAACCGCCGCGAAGAGGCCGGTACAGGCTAAGAAGACTTCACAGGCAGCGTGAAGCGAATCCGGCACCCGCCAAACGCCGACTCCAGCGCCTGCAACTGCCCACCATGGGCCTGCACCACCGAGCTGCAGATCGCCAGCCCCATCCCCAGCCCTTCGTCCTTGGTGGTATGGAATGCATCAAACACCCGCGCGCGTTCATCCGCAGCAATGCCGGGCCCGTTGTCGTCCACGCAGATCTCGACCACATCCCCGATGACCGCAGACGCAATCCGCAACAGCCCCTCACTGCGATACCCGGCCAGGGCCTCCAGTGCATTGGTGATCAGGTTGAATACCAGTTGCTGCAACTGCACCGGGTCGGCCATCACGCTCACCCCTGCCTGCAATCGGGTCTGTACCTCGACCAGGTGCTTGGCAGCATCGGCCGAAGTCAGGCGCAATACCCCGCGAATCAGCTCGTCGACTTTCACTGCCTTGAGCTGCATCGGCGACTGCTTGGCCAGCGAGCGCAGTGCGCGGACAATGTTGGCGGCGCGTTCGCTGTCGTTGCGGATATCTTCCAGGCCGGCAATCGCCTCTTCCAGGTTGGGCTCGGCGCGCTTGAGCCAGCGCAGGCTGGCTGCAGCGTTGGAGGCAATACCCAGCAGCGGCTGGCTGATCTCGTGGGCAATGGACGCCGACAGCTCGTTCATCACCTGCAGGTGGGTACTGCGCGCAAGTTCGGCGCGTGATCGGCGCAGTTCTTCTTCCATTTGCGCCCGGGCCTGGTTGTCCTCGGCCAGGCGTGTATAGAACTTGGCAGTCTGCAGCGACACGGCCGCCTGCGAGGCAAGGATCTCGAGCATTGCCAGGCGCTGGCTGCCGAACAGGTTCGGCACCAGGCGGTTTTCCAGGTACACCAGGCCGATCAGTACGCCCTGGATCACCAGCGGCAGGCACAGCACCGAACGGGCGTTGCGGGCGTGCAGTTCCTGGCGGAAGGCTTCCGGGCATTCGTTTTGGGCATCATTGAGCACCAGCGGCTTCTTGGTGCGCAGGGTGGCGTTGATGATCGACAGCGGCGCCTGGGTCATGAACTTCTGGCAGTTGTCCATGCTCACGTGCAGCCCGGCATTGTCGATGAAGGCGAGGGCGGCCATCTGGAATTCGGCGCCGCTGACGATCAGCAGTGCACCGTGATCGGCGCCGGAGTGTTGGGTGAGGTGGCCCATCAGCGTCTCGATCAGGCCTTCGAGCAGCACTTCCTCGGACAACGCCCGTGCTGCCTCGATGCCGGCCTCGAGGTCCAGCTTGGCCTGCTGGGTGGCGCGGTAGGTCTCCTGGACGGGTTGCGTGCGCAGGAACGGATGCAAGGCCTCCAGCTGCTGCACCTTGCCGGTCGCCCCCCAGATATGGAAACAGTCGCGGGCAATACGCAGGTGCAGGTTGGCGCCGGAGATCAGACCGCTGGGGATGCAGACCTCGGCCAGTTGCTCGTGGGCCAAGGCCTGTTCGTGGATGAAGCCGGCGGCGGTCGCGGCGATCTGCGCCTGGTCGAAGCAGCGGATGGCCGTCAGGCCGTCGCCTTCGAGCTTGGCAATCACCCCTTCGATCAGCAGTAGCTTGCTGCGGAAGGTCAGCGGATTGAAGCCGGCCCAGCGGCCGAAGCGCCCGCGCAGGGCCTGCAGCTCGGCCAGCTTGCCGGCCAGGCTGCCGGGGGCTTCCGGGCTGCCCAGGGCCAGGCCGCGGAACAGGTGGTAGTCCGCCAGGTTGATATGTGCCGGTGCTGCCCAGGCGTTATCGCCCGCAGCGTTCAGGCTGTGCATGGCTTGCGCGACATTGCCCAGGTAGAAGGCTGACATGCCGCTGAACAGCTGCTGGAAGAACAACGTGGTGGGTGAGTTCACCTGCGCGGGCAGGATCGTGCAGGGTGCGCCGCTCAGGCTGGCGACGAATGCCTGCTGGGCTTGCAGGATCTGCTCGATATCGCTGTAGCCGTAACCACGCACGGTAGCCAGGCCCTGTGCCACCTCCTCGGCTACCTCCGGCAGATAGCGGCCCATGAACAGGGAGTCGGAAACCAGATGGTTGCAGGCATAGCAGGTCATGGCCTCGTCACCGCTCAGGCGTGTCGAGCCGAGTGCTTCCAGCGCCATGCGGCGGGCGAACTCCATTGGCGAGGTCCAGGCACTGACCTGGTCCAATGCCAGCAGCGCGCTGGTGAGATCGGCCTCGAAGCCGTGTCGCTCGATCAGCTTGAGCGCGGCCAGGCAGCAGGCATGGCCGTCGTGGTAGCTGCCGAAGCGCTCGGCAATCATTACCCCATACCAGGCCAGGCCGTAGGTGCTGCCCGGGGCGACACCGTGCAACAGCGACAGCTCCATGAGCTTGGCCAGGTGCAGGAAGCAGATATCGTCCTGTACGAAAAACGATGACGACAGGGTGGCCAGCAAGCCAATGGCAGCGGCTACCTCCTCCGAGTCGGTACGCGGCAGCGACGCCAGGCAATGGCGGCCTTGCTGTTCGATCAGAGCCCGGACATGCGCATGGCTGGCTTCCACCTGCTGCGGGTCGACACCGCGAGTCAGGCTTATCCCCAGCAGCTCGAGGCCGTCGACGGCGGTGTTGATGGCGGCCTGGTAGTCGCCGCGCACGGTGTGCAGGCGTGCCTGCAGCCGGCATACCCGTACCCGCTCCAGCGTCGAGCGCGCGCGCTGGCGGCATTCCATGACCCGGTCTTCTGCTGCAGCCACGCGCGACAGCTGCAGGTCGCATTCTGCAGCCATGCAGGCGATGGCAAAGGCATGGGTGGCGTGGCTTTGCGGCGTGGCACTCTGGTGCAGCAGCAGCTCGCACGTTTGCAGGTAGGCCGCAGATTGTTCGCAGGCGCCGGTGTCGCGCGAACGCAGCGCCGCATCACGCAAAAGCTGCAGGAAAAGTTCGCAGTCATCCGCTGCAAACCCGCGTGGGCTGGCGCGTTGCAGCTGATTGGCGATCTCGAACACGCCCTCCTGCAAGTCGTTGCGCCAGACCTGGAGCATGGCCTGGGCAATGCATGCATGCAGCTGGCCGCGATCACGCGCAGGCGTGAGTTGGTAGGCGGCCTCCATCACGCGGCCATGGGCGAAGCTCAGACCTTTCTGACCCGGTAGCAGGAAGCCCGCGTCAACCAGGGCCTTCAGCGGTTTGCCCGGCAGCAGTGCAAGCAGCAGGCGTTCATCGCAGCGGCTGCCTGCCGCGCTGGCGATCCGCAGCACATCGCGCTGAGGGGCCGGCAGACGTGCCAGACGGTGGATCATCAGATCGGCGACGTTGTCGGAATAGCGTTGCCGGGCCACTGCCTGCAGGCACCACGACCAGCGCATGGCCTGGGTATCGAAGGTGAACAGCCGGTCTTCGACCATGACCCTGAGGATCTGGTTGATGAAGAACGGGTTGCCTGCGGTCTTGCCGTGAATCAGCTCGGCAACCTGCAACGCCTGGTCGGGGCTGACGTGGTAGCGCTCGCCGACCAGCTCGGTGACTGCTCCGACGGTCAGTGGCCGCAGGTTCAGTGTGATGCTGTGCAGTGTTGCCGGCGTGGCCAGTGGCATACCTGCGGTTTGCGCATCGTTGCGGCTGACGAAGATCAGCAGCAGGTTGTCGGGGGCCTGGGCGAGCAACTGTGCCAGCAACTGTCGGGTGGCATCGTCGGCCCACTGCAGGTCATCGAAACACAGCGTCAGCGGGTGGCCGGGGTGGCTGAACACCTGCAGGAATTCGATGATGGCCTGCTGTGCTTTCTGCAATGCCAGACGCGTGGGCTTTTCCGGCAGCTCGGGCAAGGGGCCGAGGATCAGCTGCAGGTCTGGGGCCAGTTTGCCGAGCAACCGACCGTGGTCTTTGATGCGATGGAGGATCTCGCGGCGCAGCGTGTCCAGGTCCTGGCTGTTCTTGGCCAGCAGCTGGGTGGTCAGCGAACCGAGGATCTCGACCCAGGGGGCATAAGGCATAGCCTGTTCCGGGCTGTTGCACGTGCCGACAGCCCAATAGCCTTCGGCATGGGCCTTGAGTGCGGCCTCGACCAGGCTGGACTTGCCCATGCCTGCCGCGCCGTTGATGAACAACACCTGGGGCTTGCTGTCGCGACGCATGGCATTGAACATCAGGGTGATGAGCTTCTGTTCGGCATTGCGGCCGTACAGGCGCTGGCGACTGGGCGAAACCGGGTCGGCGCAACCGGGCTCGAAGGGAGCGATGGTCTTGCTGGCGGCCCATTGCCGTTGGCAGTGGGCCAGGTCCACTGCCAGGGCCCGGGCGCTCTGGTAGCGGGCATCGGGTTCCTTTGCCAGGGCCTTGGCCAGGATCCGGCTCAGCGGCTGTGGTACCTGGCTGTCGACCTCACAGGCCGTGCGTGGCTGAACGCCGGCATGCAGCTGGCGCCAGTGCTGGGTATCGCGCCCGGCCAGCGGCAGCTCGCCCAGCAGCAGCTGGTAGAGGATCGCGCCCAAGGCATAGATATCGCTGCGCCGGTCGCTGCTGCTGCCATGGGGGCAGACCTGCTCCGGTGCCAGGTAGGCCCAGTTGCCGAGCGCGTTGCCCTGATCGCTGATCAGTTCTGGCGTATCGGCACGAAAGCAGCCCAGTCGCACCTGCTGGTTCGGCCGCAGGCACACGTGTTCGGGCTGCAATGCACCGTGCAGTACGTTGTGTTCATGGGCTTGGGCCAAGGCGTTGGCGGCGTTTACCGCGATGTCGAGAAAGGTCTCCAGGACGATCGGGCCCTCGCTGATCAGGTCGGCGATGGAGCGGCCGGCCGGGTACACCAGCAAAGGGCCTTCGGCGGAACGGACGAACGCCGAGGGGATTACCGCCCATTGCGGGTCAAGCTGCAGGCGGTAGTCACGCTCAAGGCGCTGACAGGCCGCGGGGGCCTCGAGCGGGGCGCGCACGGCGATCCAGGCCTGGCGGGTGGCGGGGTCGCACAAGCGGAAGTAGCTGAGCTCACCTTCCTGGCCCAGTGGCGTGATATCGCAGCGATTCAGCCAGTCGTCGTCGATCGACTGGTCGAAATCGATGGGCCTGTTTGCGAGGCGTTCATCGAGCATAAAGCACCCCCTGCTAGCAACATCCTGACGCGCGAGTATACGCAGCAGCCCCTTCAAGAATGCGGCCTGCAGCCGGTTTGGCAGAAACGGGCACGCTGTTGTCCGTTATCAATACCTGGCGGCTGGGAGGCGCTTGTATAGTGCTGAGGCCGACCTATCCCTCGGGATAATTGTCTGAATGCGGATGCTCACCTAGGCTGCCCGAGGCTGCGCAAACGCCCATGCCCGCGCGAGGAAACCATGATCCGAATTGGTAATGCCCAGGTATCGCTGGAGCGGCGAGAAGCCTTTCTCGATGGCAAGCCGATCCCGTTGGGCGGGCGCGCATTCGAGGTGTTGGCCACGCTGATCAAGGCCAAGGGCCGGGTGGTCGGCAAGGATGAGCTGTTCAGCCAGGTGTGGGCCGGCACGGTGGTCGAGGACAACAACCTGCAGGTGCAGGTGTCGCTGCTGCGCAAGGCCTTTGGCGACCGCGGGCTGATCCAGACCGTGCCGCGCCGGGGCTATCGTCTGGCTGCGCAAGTCAGCTTCGACGTACCTTGCCTGGCGCCGGGCAAGTCGCCATTTGGCGCTATGGCCGATGCCAGCGAACCGATCAACGACGCTGCGAACGTCCCTGTGCTGGTGGTGGATGACGACCCTTCGGTGCGCAAGGCACTGGGCCGCCTGTTGCGCTCGCAGGACATTCCGCACCGTTTGTTCGCCAGCGCCGAGGAGCTGTTCGACGCGCGCCTGGAAAGCCCTTGCGCCTGCCTGCTGCTGGACATGCATCTGCCCGAAACCACCGGCCTTGAGGTTCAGGCTGCGCTGTGCCGGCTGGCGCTGCCCTGGCCGATCGTGTTCATGACCGGTTTCGGCACTATCCCCATGACGGTACAGGCCATGCGCGCCGGGGCCGTGGAGTTTCTGACCAAGCCCTTCGACGAAGACCAGTTGCTGGCGCTGCTTGAGTCGGTACGTGCGCGTGCCGTGACCGAGGGGCGCAAACGGCAGCACGCGCGGCAGGTCGAGGAAAAGTACCAGCACCTGACCCCGCGCGAGCGCCAGGTGTTTTCGCTGGTGGTCGGCGGCTTGTCGCACAAGCAGATCGCCAAGGCGATCGGCACCAGTGAGGTGACCACCAAGGTGCACAAGAAGAACATCATGAACAAGATGCAATCTCGCTCGCTGCTGGAGTTGGTGGCCATGCACAACGTCATCGAGGCTCGGTCTGGCGCATGAGCAGAGCGGTGTGCATTGTCGATGACGATGCTTCGGTGCGCAAAAGCCTGGGCAACCTGCTGCGTTCGGCAGGGTTCGAGTGCTTGGCGTTCGCGACGGGGGATATGTTTCTGGCCTCGGGCCTGGCACCTGAGGCTGGGTGCGTGCTGCTCGATCTGAGGATGCCGGGAATGAGCGGGCTGGAGGTGCAGCGTGAGCTGGCGCGGCGGGGTTGGCGCTTGCCGGTGATCGGCATGTCGGCGCATTGGGACGATGGCGCGGTGCAGGCGGCGCTAGCCAATGGCGCGCAGGCTTGCCTGGGTAAGCCGTTTTCCGAAGAGGTACTGCTCAAGGTGGTCGAAGAGGCGTTGGCAGGCGAATGAGCACACCTGAACAATCAATCGCTGTGCCGTCGGCTGATGCTCGTTGGATTGATTGAATTACGAGATCTTTGCCATGCCACACCTCAAGACCCTGCTCGCCCCCCAGTCGCCAACCCTTATCGCCAGTGGCCTGCTGTTCATGCGGGTGATGGCCGCTGTGCTGCTGTTTTCCATCCACGGGTTGCCCAAGCTGCTGGACTGGAGCGGGGAGTTGCAGCGCATCGAGGATCCTTTTGGCCTGGGCGCACCGCTGACCCTGGGCCTGGCAGTGTTTGCCGAGGTGGTCTGCCCGGTGTTGCTGGTGCTGGGCGTGGCAGCGCGGTTGGCCTGCTTGCCGGTGTTGGCGGTATTGCTGGTGGCGCTGGTGGTGGTGCATCCGGACTGGTCGCTGGAGCAGGGACAGTTTGCCTGGTTGCTGGTGGCGCTTTATGGCGGGCTGGCGTTGACTGGGCCTGGGTTGTACTCGGTCTCCGGGGTGATCGGCCGAAGCAAGTTTTCCTGATGGATCATGGGGCTGCAAAGCAGCCCCATGCTCTAGCTGCTGCCCGGTCGGTACTGTAAAGCCTCGGCCAGATGCCCCCGGCTGATCGCCTGGCTGCCATCCAGATCCGCCAATGTACGTGCAACCTTCAGCAACCGATGCGCCGCCCGCAAAGAAAGGCTCAGCCGCTCGCAGGCATTTTCCAGCCAGGCCTGGTCAGCCGCTGCCAGCTGACAGTGGCTGCGTAACCCTTCGAGGTTCAGAAATGCATTGGCACAACTTTGCCGCCGTTGCTGCACCTCCCGAGCCTCGGCCACTTTGGCAGCCACATCGGCGCTGGTCTCACCGCTTGGCTGGTTGTTGAGGGTGGTGGACTCGCGGGCCACAGTCAGGTGCAGGTCGATGCGGTCCAGCAACGGGCCTGACAGCTTGTTGCGATACCGTGCGATCTGCTCGGTACTGCAGCGACAGCGGCCAGTGGGGTCGCCCAGGTAGCCGCAAGGGCAGGGGTTCATCGCTGCTACCAGCTGGAAGCGCGCCGGGAAACGCACCTTGTCGCGTGCCCGTGCAATCACGATCTCGCCCGATTCCAGCGGCTCGCGCAGGACTTCCAGCACGCGCCGTTCAAACTCGGGCAGCTCGTCGAGAAACAGCACGCCATGGTGCGCCAAGGTGATCTCGCCTGGCTGCGGCCGGCTGCTGCCGCCCACCAGCGCCGGCCCCGAGGCCGAATGGTGTGGGTGGCGAAAGGGGCGCTGCGGCCAACTGCTCAGCGGTGTGTGGCCACTGACCGACTGGATCGCCGCCACCTCCAGCGCCTCGTGTTCATCCAGTGGCGGCAGCAGGCCAGGCAGGCGGCTGGCGAGTAATGTCTTGCCCGTACCGGGCGGACCGGTAAATAGCAGGTTGTGCGCTCCGGCTGCGGCCAGCAGCAGTGCTCGCTTGGCCGCGACCTGGCCTTGCACTTCACTGAGGTCAGGGTAGGGTTGCTGCTGCAGGACCAAGCCATTGGCAGCAAATGGTGGTAGCGGCACCTGCCCGTTCAGATGCGCCACCAGCTCCAGCAGGTGCCCCACTGCATACACCACCAACCCGCCCGCCAGGCTGGCTTCTTCGGCATTTTCCTGTGGTACCACCAATGCCCGGCCGGCCTCGCGCGCCGCCAGTGCCGCTGGCAACACGCCCTGCACCGGGCGCAACTTGCCCGAGAGGGCCAGCTCGCCCAGGCATTCCATTTCAGCCAGGGCTGGCAACGGCACCTGACCATCGGCGGCCAGGATGCCCAGGGCGATGGCCAGGTCATAACGCCCGCCGTCCTTGGGCAGGTCGGCCGGTGCGAGGTTCTGGGTAATGCGCCGCTGCGGGTAGTTCAGCCCGGAATTGACGATGGCGCTGCGCACACGGTCCTTGCTCTCCTTGACCGTGGTTTCCGGCAGGCCGACCAGGGTGAGATGGGGCAAGCCGTTGGCCAGGTGCGTTTCGACGCTGACTGCTGGTGCTTGTACGCCGACCTGGGCGCGGCTGTGGATGAGGGCGAGGGACATGGACGCTCCGTTGTGACTGGATCCAGAGCCGCTTCCTGCGGCTTGTCGAAGCCTAGAGAGCTTCAGCAAGTCGGGCGCAAGAAAAATGCGACTTTATTTTGCATGCCAGGTTTTTCCCCTGCCATTTCACACAATCTGACAAATACTGGATCCAACATCTTTGCGAAGTGGCCGGCTATGGCTTAGTGTTCAAGAGCGACTGCTGTTGCCAGTGGATGGCAAAGCAACCCTGAAATGGACTTAAGGTACTGCCCGTGCAAACGCTCATTCGCACCCGCCAGCAGATCCGAGAACGGGTGCAGGCCAATGAATTCGTCGAACTCAACCGCCTCTTCGATGCACTCCAGGCGCAGTGGCATCAGGCGCCCCCCGGTGAGTGCCCCGCCTACCTGGAGGCCCTGCAAGGCTACATGCTGGACTGGGACACTCAGGGCGGCAAATCCCTGACGCACACCCTCAAGGCCTGGATCGACGCCTGCCCCAAGGCTTATCACCCGCATGTGGTGATGGGTTTTCACTGCTTCAGCCATGCCTGCCAGATCCGTGGGCAGGCCGGCTCCCATGAAGTGTCCGAAGAACGCTGGCTGGCTGCCGAACAGGCCTGTGAAAAGGGCGCGGCACATTTTCTGCGGGCCATGGAACATGGCGCACAGCCTGTTGCTGCAGTCATCGGCATGCTGCTGATCAGCTCGCAGCTGCGCGAGCCAGGCTGGCTGCTCGAACTGTTCGATGGCCAGGTGGCGCGTTATCGGCCCAGCGCGCATGCCGATGTGGAGGTGCAGGAGGCCGCTGCGCCACTGTTGGTCAAATTCGGCCTGACGCCGTTGCTTGAGCTGCCACAAACATTGCCCGCAAGGTTGAGCGCGCGCTTGCATGAGCAGGGTGAGAGTGCCCGGGATTACTGGCTGCGCCATGCGTTGGCGTGGTTTCCCGGCTGCTTCGAGGCGATCGAGGCCTATGCCGCTTGCCTGACGCCACGTTGGGGCGGTAGCGATGAGGCGATCGATGCACTGGTCCGCGGCCCGTCGTGCCAGGGTTGGCCTGAAGCGCAGCGTAATGCGATCCGCTGGCTGGCCCTGGAAGAGACATTCTGGCTGCCGCATGCCAAGCAACTGCCTCAGGTCGCGGCCTGGCAGAGAACCTTTGCCCAATGGGCACAGTGCGAACTCAGGCCCAAGGAGCGCGCTACGCTGCTGGCCCGGCGTGGCGCGCTGCGGCGCTATTCGATGCGTGATTACGCCGGTGCGATGCGTGATTTTGCCGACAGCGTCGCGCTCTACCCAGACCACGGCTTCGTCCCGGCCATTGGTGAGCCTTTCCATAGCCTTGTGTGCCTGGTGCTGTTCAACGAGGCCGAAGACGATTCGCAGGTATTGCGCACCGTCATCGAGCGGCTATGCGACGACCGTCGACAGGCGGCGGCCTGCGCTCTGCGGGCTGCGGGGCACCAGTTCGGCTTGTGGGGCTTTGGGCCATCAGACGAGCAGGCACGCCTGTGGTTGCGCATGGCGGTCAAGCGCCAGTGCGGGCGAGAGGGGCAGGGCTTCGATGTGCTCGATGTGCCGCGCCTGCTCTGGGCTGCCAACCTGCATGAGGCTGCGCATTTCCTGTACGAAGCCTGTGCAGAGCAGAAGCTGCCGGGTGCTGCCATTGCGCTGTACGACCTGCACCGTGGCTGGCTGGACAACACCCCCGCGCACTACCTGAGCGGCAAGGCTGCCGAGCACTGGTTGTTGCGTGCGGCGGAGTCTGGTCACCCCCTGGCCAAGTTCGATCTGGCCCGCCAACGCATGAGCGCCCCACAAGGGCTGGAGGACCGCAAGGCAGTGCTGGCGGTCAAGCGGCTGCTGCTCGACGCACTGGGCGATCCGAACATCCATGCCAAGGCGCAGTTGCAGTTGGGCATCCTGCTCCGCCAGTACGGCGATGCGCGGGAACGTGTCGAGGCGGTCGACTATCTGCTGGGGCTGGCCGAGCACCCCGATGCCTGGACCGCCGCGCGTGCCTGTGCGGAACTCGGGCTGGCCTGGATGCAGGGCAGCGGCACGCGCAAACAGAGCCGCTTTGCGGCAATCGAATGGGCCAGTCGTGCCGTTGCGCTGCAGTCGAGCGATCCGCTCATCGAGGAAATTCAGGCCGAGATCCGCAATTCGCACAGCCGGGTGAAGACGTTGTTCACCGTGTGCGGGGCGGCGTTGTTCCGTGGCGACCTGCATGCCAGCGAGCTACCGCCCAAGGCCACCGGCCATCATCGGGCTTCGGCCTGAATAGAGTCGGGGCCGCTTTGCGGCCCCATAGCTTTCATGGCTTGGCGCCGAGGATGATGTGCGACGCCTTGATCAGCGCGGTGGCCTTCACGCCAGGGGCCAGGCCAAGCTCCTGCACGGCTTCGCGAGTGACGATGGAGAACACTTCGGTGCCGCCAGCCAGCTTGAGGACCACTTCGGCGTTCACCGCACCGTCGCCTACCCGCACCACTTCACCTTCCAGGGCATTGCGGGCGGACAGCCGGTAGCCGTCGGCATCGGTCATCAGCACCACCCAAGGTGCCTTGACCAGGGCCACGGCCTGTTTGCCGACATTGATATTGAGACTGTGCAGGCTGGTCATGGTGACCACCGCCACCAGCTTCTCGCCGCCGCCGAGGGTCAGTTCGACCTCGGCATTCACGGCACCGGGCTGCACGGCGCTGACGGTACCTTCGAAGACATTGCGGGCACTGACTTTCATGGTGACTACTCCTTATCGATTGTTATTCCTGCGACGCTGGCGCCATCCGCGCTTCCAGCTCGGCGACCTGCTTCTCCAGAGCCTCGAGGCGGGCACGGGTGCGCGCCAGCACGACCATCTGGCTGTCGAATTCTTCGCGGCTGACCAGGTCCAGCTTGCTGAAGGCACCTTGCATCAGCACCTTGAACTGGCTTTCCAGTTCCGCGCGGGGCTGGGCGGTATCGCTGCTGAACAGGCGCGAGGCCTGGTCGCTCAGGGCGTCGAGAAGGGCTTTGGGCGCGAGCATGGGCGGCTGTCCACTGATACTGAGAAATGGCCCGCAGTGTAGCACGGGGCAAAGCTGCGCCATTGACCCCAGGTCATTGCACATTTTTCGAGCAACTTGCCGGGCCTGGCTGCACCGTAGTTGTGCATGTTTACCATGCTGGCGACTGGCCAATCCCGACCCATTCACATAACTCGCTGTTTTCCGGTGGTTTAACGGAACTGGCAAGGTTTCTGCAAAGACCTGTGCGAGCCATGCACTGATGCAGTTCCTTGTGACCAGGCAGTGCGCACGCGGAGCCGGATGCCGACGACGCGTTACAAAGCCAACCGCTGCGCTTAGACTTGAGACGGGTTTGTTTTCCTGGGGCAAGTCCACCAAATCGGGAGAGAGTTTCATGAAGCTAGTCACAGCCATCATCAAGCCGTTCAAGCTGGACGACGTGCGCGAGTCGCTGTCGGAAATCGGCGTGCAGGGCATTACCGTCACCGAAGTCAAAGGTTTCGGCCGGCAGAAGGGCCACACCGAGCTGTATCGCGGCGCGGAGTATGTGGTCGACTTCCTGCCCAAAGTGAAGATCGACGTCGCCATCGACGACAAGGACCTTGATCGAGTGATCGAAGCCATCACCAAGGCAGCCAACACCGGCAAGATCGGTGACGGCAAGATCTTCGTGGTGAATCTGGAGCAGGCGATCCGCATCCGTACCGGCGAAACCGATACCGACGCGATCTAAGCGCCGAAAAAAGCCTCACCAAACCCAACGCCCCAGGAGAAAACAACATGACTCTGCGTAAGATCGCAGGGCTAGGAGCCCTATTGTCCCTCGTAATGCCCGGGCTTGCCCTGGCAGAGGAAGCAGCTGCCCCAGCGCTGAACTCCGGCGACACCGCCTGGATGCTCACCTCGACAGCGCTGGTGCTGTTCATGACCATTCCGGGTCTGGCCCTGTTCTACGGCGGCATGGTGCGTTCCAAGAACGTGCTGTCGGTGATGATGCAGTGCTTTGCCATCACGGGCCTGATCAGCATTCTCTGGGTCATCTACGGCTACAGCATGGCCTTCGATACCACCGGTATGGAAAAGGGCGTGCTCAACTTCAATTCCTTCGTCGGTGGGTTCTCCAAGGCGTTCCTGAGCGGGGTCACCCCGGCCAACCTGACCTCGGCCACCGCGCTGTTCCCTGAAGCGGTGTTCGTCACCTTCCAGATGACCTTTGCCATCATCACCCCGGCGCTGATCGTCGGTGCCTTCGCCGAACGCATGAAGTTCTCGGCGATGCTGGTGTTCATGGGCATCTGGTTCACCCTGGTCTACGCACCGATCGCGCACATGGTCTGGAGCGGTGACGGCGCGCTGCTGTGGGACTGGGGCGTACTCGACTTCGCTGGAGGCACCGTGGTGCACATCAACGCCGGTATCGCGGGCCTGGTCTGCTGCCTGGTCATGGGCAAGCGCAAAGGCTATCCGACCACCCCGATGGCCCCGCACAACCTGGGCTACACCCTGATGGGCGCGGCCATGCTGTGGATCGGCTGGTTCGGCTTCAACGCCGGTTCCGCCGCCGCCGCCAACGGCACTGCGGGCATGGCCATGCTGGTGACCCAGATTGCCACCGCCGCCGCAGCGCTGGGCTGGATGTTCGCCGAGTGGATCTTCCACGGCAAGCCAAGTGCCCTGGGCATCGCCTCAGGTGTAGTCGCTGGCCTGGTCGCCATCACGCCGGCCGCCGGTACCGTGGGCCCGATGGGCGCCCTGGTGATCGGCCTGGCCTCCGGCGTGATCTGCTACTTCTGCGCCACCACCCTCAAGCGCAAGCTGGGTTATGACGACTCCCTCGACGCCTTCGGCGTGCACGGTGTCGGTGGCATCATCGGTGCCATCCTCACCGGCGTATTCGCGGCACCGGCCCTGGGCGGCTTCGGCGCTGTCACCGACATCGGTGCCCAGGTCTGGATCCAGGCCAAGGGTGTGATCTTCACCGTGGTCTACACCGCCATCGTCACCTACGTGATCCTCAAGGTGCTGGATGTGGTGATGGGCCTGCGGGTCAACGAAGAAGAAGAGTCGGTCGGCCTCGACCTGGCTCAGCACAACGAACGCGGCTACAACCTGTAACCGCGACGCTGGAAAAACTTGCCCGGTTCGCCGGGCATTTTTTTGCCTGTTTTTTGCCATTTCCCGCAGTGCAAACGGTTTATCACTCACGTTCGCGACGTAGGCCAAAAACTTACAAGTCCTGGGGCGTTTATGGTGCTTTGCTTTTTCCACGGGCGCGCTAGAATGCGCGCCAAAGGGTGTTTGACGAGTAGTCCGCACGCTTCACCAGCCTTTGCTAGGCTTGCCAATAGCGTGTGGCCAGCAGGGTTCAAGGATTTTTCAGGTCCTGCCAGGAGCAGGGCCTGCCGGGTGCCGCCTCCCATCAGGAGTGCCGACCCAAGGGCAGTGGCCTAACCCACGGCCAGTTGAATTTTCACTGGTGGCTGCCGGTCTACGGCTGCACTGGTCTATAACTAACCTGCTTTTCGCAAGTCATGAGGTAGAACATGAGCGACGACGATCTGGAAAATGATGACCTCGAAGTAGGCGACGAAGACGAGGCTGATGAAGGCCTTGAAGCGGCGGCTGACGATGGCGCGGAAGATGCTGGCGATGACGACAGCAGCCCGGCACCGACTGCCAAGGGCAAGTCCAAGGCCGCTGTCTCGGTAGACGAGATGCCGAGCATGGAAGCCAAGCAGAAAGAGCGTGATGCCCTGGCCAAGGCGATGGAAGAATTCCTGTCGCGCGGTGGCAAGGTGCAGGAAGTCGAGGCCAACGTGGTCGCCGACCCGCCCAAGAAGCCGGACAACAAGTACGGCAGCCGCCCTATCTGAGTGGCTGAATACAAAAGAGCCCGCCGTCGCTGCGGGCTTTTTTGTGCCTGTGAGGTTTGGGTTGCCTGTGCCGGCCTCTTCGCGGGCACGCCCGCTCCCACAGGTTCACCATGGGCCTCAGGACCTGTGCAGTCCCTGTGGGAGCGGGCATGCCCGCGAATGGGCCGCGAAGCGGCCCCTGTCAGCGCCAGCGCGCGAGTATGTCGGGCAGCTGGGACAAGCGCTGGATCTCTGCATCCGGCGCCTGATCGCCAGCCCAGGCCTTGCCCTGCGGGTTGAACCACACCGCGCGCAAACCGGCGCGCTGGGCCCCGGCGATGTCGTCGCCCGGGTGATCACCGATATGCACCGCTGCACTGGCTTCAGCTTCGCCACGCTTGAGCGCTTCCATGAACGGCGCCGGGTCCGGCTTGCCAATGCCCAGATCCTCCGCGCACAGGGCAAAGCGGAAGTAATCCGCCAGCCCCAGGCGGCGTACATCGGCGTTGCCGTTGGTGACCACGCCCAAGGTGTAGTAATGGCGCAGAATTTCCAGCACCGGCTGCACTTCAGGGAACACTTCGACCTGGTGGCGGGCATGCAGGAACACTTCAAAACCCTCGTTGGCCAGCTCCTGCGCCTGCTTCTCGCTGTAGCCGACCTCCTCGAGGGCGTGGAACAGCACACGCCGGCGCAGGGCACTGATGCGGTGCTTGAGCCCCGGTTCGGCCTGCACCAGGCGTTCGCGAATGGCGAACAGGTGTTCCACCGGCACCCCGCCAAGGATCGGGGCGTTGGCTTCGAGCCAGTCGCGCAGTACGACCTCGGCGCTGGCAATCACGGGCGCGGTATCCCACAGGGTGTCGTCGAGGTCGAAGGTGATCAGCTTGATGCTCATGAGTCTGTGCCTTTGCTGCGTTTGGCCCGAGGGTGGGCGCTGTCGTACACCGCGGCCAGGTGCTGGAAGTCCAGGTGGGTGTAAATCTGCGTGGTGCTGATGTCGGCATGGCCGAGCATTTCCTGCACCGCGCGCAGGTCCTGGGACGATTCCAGCACATGGCTGGCGAAGGAATGGCGAAGCATGTGCGGGTGCAGGTGCTGACCCAGCTCGCGCTCACCAGCGGCCTTGACCCGCAGCTGGATGGCCCGCGGGCTCATGCGATTGCCTTGGCGGGTGATGAACACCGCGCTGTCACGTGGGCCGCCGATGCCACGCAGCTTGAACCAGGCCTGCAAGGCCTCACGGGCCTTGCGGCCGACGGGCAGCACGCGGGTCTTGCTGCCCTTGCCGAGCACCTGCACCAGGCCAGCGGCCAGGTCGAGCTGCTCGAGGTCTAGGTTGTTCAGCTCGGACAGGCGCAGGCCGGAGGAATAGAACAGTTCGAGGATGGCCTGGTCGCGGCGGGCGATGAAATCGTCGTCGACGCCGCCATCGAGCAGCTGCAGGGCGCGGTCGGTGTCCAGCACCTTGGGCAGCCGGCGCTCGCCCTTGGGCGCGCTCAGGCCGGTGGCCGGATCGTGCTGGCACAGCCCTTCGCGGTTGAGGTAGCGGTACAGGCCGCGCACCGCTGATAGCAACCGCGCCAGGCTGCGCGAGGACTGCCCTTGGTGGTGCTGGCGGGCAACCAGTTGGCGCAGTTGCTGGATCTGCAGCGCGCCCCAGCCAGCGATGCCCTGGCTGTTGCAGTATTCGATGACCTTGTCGAGGTCGCGGCGGTAGGCCAGCAGGGTGTGCTCCGACACCTGGCGCTCGTTGCGCAGGTGTGCGCAATAAGCCTCCAGCTGGCGTTCCATCAGCGCACCGGACGCAGGGTCTGGGTCACGCGCGGCACCACGCGGCCGAGCACTTCGGCGATATAGCCGAGGAACAAGGTGCCGACGCTGCTCTTGTAGTGCTGCGGGTCACGACTGCCGATCGCCAGCACGCCATGCAGCCCCTGGTATTCCAGGGCTGCAACGGCACTGGAGCCGACTTCCTGCTGCTGCTCCTTGCCGAACAGGAAGGCCAGTTCATGCTCGCGCAGGTTGCCGCTGACCGTCTTGCCGCCGCCAAGCAGGCCGCCGATGGCTTGCTGGGCTTCGGCATTGCTCACCCAGCGGCCGACGGGCGCTGCGTTGTCGCCGAACAGGATCAGGCTGACGAAAGGCACCTGGAATTCCTGACGCAGGCTGTCTTCGACGGCCATCACCACTTCTTCCAGGCTGCCGGCATCGAGCAGGTCGAGGATCAGCCGGCGGGTCTTGTCGAACAGCCGGTCGTTGTCACGGGCCACGTCCATCAGTTGCGACAGGCGATGGCGCATCTCGATGTTACGGTCGCGCAGCAGCTTGAGCTGGCGTTCCACCAGCGACACGCTGTCGCCGCGCTGGTGGGGGATGCGTTGCTCGAGCAGCAGCTCGTCGTGCTCGGCGAAGAAGGTGGGGTGGGCGCGCAGGTAGGCGACCACCGCTTCGGCATCGAGCTCATCGGGCTGCTGGGGTACTGGCTGATCGGTCATGGGGGTTACTCGCTTAGAGACGAACCTGTCCTTCGAAGACGCGTACGGCTGGGCCGGTCATCAACACGGGCTTGCCGGGGCCGGCCCATTCGATGTTCAGGCGGCCACCCGGCAGGTCAAGGGTCACCGGGGAGTCCATCCAGCCCTGGCTGATGGCGGCCACGGCTGCGGCGCAGGCGCCGGTGCCACAGGCCTGGGTCTCGCCGGCGCCACGCTCCCATACCCGCAGGTTGGCGCGATGGCGGTCAATGACCTGGAGGAAACCAGCATTCACCCGCTGCGGGAAGCGCGGGTGGTTTTCGATTTTCGGGCCCAGTTCATGGACCGGCGCGGTGTGCACGTCATCGACGCGCAGCACGGCATGCGGGTTGCCCATGGACACGGCGGCAATCGAATGCACCTGGCCGTCGACCTCCAGTGGGTAGTTCAACGCCTGTTCGTCGGCAATGAACGGGATGTCCGCCGGGACGAAGCGCGGCGGGCCCATGTCGACACACACCTGGCCGTCGTTCTGCACGTCCAGCTCGATGATGCCGCCCTTGGTTTCCACGCGGATGCGCTTCTTCGCGGTCAGGCGCTTGTCCAGCACGAAGCGGGCGAAGCAGCGCGCACCATTGCCGCACTGCTCGACCTCGGAACCGTCGGCGTTGAAGATCCGGTAGCGGAAGTCCACTTCCGGGTTGCTCGGCGCCTCGACGATCAGCAGCTGGTCGAAGCCGATACCGGTATGGCGGTCACCCCATTGCTTGGCGTGCTTGGGCTGGATGTGCGCGTGCTGGCTGACCAGGTCGAGGACCATGAAGTCGTTGCCCAGCCCATGCATCTTGGTAAAGCGCAGCAGCATGGGCTCACTCCGGCAGCAGGCTTTCGCCAGCGTACAGTTCGGCGATGGTCTCGCGGCGGCGGACTTCGAAAGCCTGGTCGCCGTCGACCAGGATTTCCGCGCAACGGCCACGGGTGTTGTAGTTCGAGCTCATGACGAAACCATAGGCGCCCGCCGACTGCACGGCCAGCAAGTCACCTTCGGCCAGGTTCAACACGCGGTCCTTGGCGAGGAAGTCGCCGGTTTCACAGATCGGGCCGACCAGGTCGTAGGCACGGCCTTCGCCCGCCCGTGGGGTGACCGCACTGACACCCATCCAGGCCTGGTACAGGGCCGGGCGGATCAGGTCGTTCATCGCCGCGTCGATGATGGCGAAGTCCTTGTGTTCGGTGTGCTTGAGGTATTCCACGCGGGTCAGCAGGGCACCGGCGTTGGCCACGATGTAGCGGCCAGGCTCGAATACCAGGGCCAGGTCACGGGTGCCGACGCGCTCGCGGATGGCCTTGATGTAGTCGGCTACCAGTGGCGGCTCTTCGTCGCGATAGCGCACGCCAACGCCGCCGCCCAGGTCCAGGTGGCGCAGGTGGATGCCGCACTCGGCCAGGCGGTCGACCAGGGCCAGCAGGCGGTCGAGGGCATCGAGGAACGGGTCGACGGTGGTCAGCTGCGAGCCGATGTGGCAGTCGACACCGACCACGTCCAGGTTCGGCAGCTGCGCGGCGCGCACGTAGATGGCTTCGGCGTCGGCGATGGCGATGCCGAACTTGTTCTCTTTGAGGCCGGTGGAAATGTACGGGTGAGTGCCGGCATCGACGTCCGGGTTCACGCGCAGCGAGATCGGGGCAACCTTGCCCATTTCGGCGGCCACCACTTGCAGGCGCTCGAGCTCATCGGTGGATTCGACGTTGAAGCAGTGCACACCGACTTCCAGGGCGCGGCGCATGTCTTCACGGGTCTTGCCGACGCCGGAGAACACCACGCGGTCGGCGCGCCCGCCAGCGGCCAGCACGCGCTCCAGCTCACCGCCGGAGACGATGTCGAAGCCTGCGCCCAGGCGCGCCAGGACGTTCAGCACGCCGAGGTTGGAGTTGGCCTTGACGGCGAAGCAGACCAGGTGCTCGGTACCTTGCAGGGCATCGGTGTAGCTGCGGTACTGGGCTTCGATGTGAGCGCGCGAGTACACGTAGGTCGGGGTGCCGAAACGTTCGGCGATAGCCGACAGGGCCACGCCTTCCGCGAACAGTTCACCGTCGCGGTAGTTGAAAGCGTTCATCTGAATTCCTTACTGCTCTGGCGTCTGCTCGGGCTGGATTGGCTGCTCTTCTTGCGGCTGGACCGCTGGAGCGTGCTGGTGCTGGTGCGACTTTTTCGGGCCTTTGCCGTCCTTGCCGTCTTCTGGCAGGTACAGGGGGCCCTTCTGACCGCAGGCCGAAACGAGGCAGGCAACCGCGACCAGCGCCGCGAGCGAGGAAATCAGGCGCTTCATGGGTGAAATCCTTTGAAATATGCAGTATTGCGCCCGAGTATACCGAGCGACCGGCGGATTGCCTATGCAAGAGCCGGTCCGTCGGGCGGGCTATGCTTAGGGGTTATCGCCGCCGGTAATGGGCCCGTATCGAGCGCGGCTAAACCTTTGCATTCATGGCCCGGCGCCCGTATCTTGCCCGGCTTGCCCGTAAAGCAGCCAATTTCGAGGTTCCTGCAATGAGTTTGAGCGAAGCGCGTTTCCATGATCTGGTCGACGCGACCCAACAGGCACTGGAAGACCTGTTCGACGAGAGCGGCCTGGACCTGGACATGGAAAATTCCGGCGGCGTGCTGACCGTCAAGTTCGAAGGCGGCGCCCAGCTGATCTTCAGCCGCCAGGAGCCGCTGCGCCAGCTGTGGCTGGCCGACCGCTCCGGCGGTTTCCACTTCGACTACGACCCGGAGAGCGGCAAGTGGGTGTGCGAGAAGAGCGAAGAGCTGCTTGGCGAAATGCTCGAGCGCATCGTCTGGGAGCGGGCCGGCGAGAAGCTGGACTTCAACGAGATCTGACATGAGCAGCCAGGCGCGGCCACCCAAGCCGCTGTACAGCAACGTCAGCCCGGCGGTGCCTTCACCTTGCATCAGCGTTTGCCGGCTGGATGAGCAGCGGGTATGCACCGGCTGCCACCGGCATGTCGAGCACATTCGCGAATGGCGTTCGGCCGATGACGAACGGCGTCGGCAGATCTGCCGCGAAGCCGAGGCCCTGCGTGCACGGGCTTGAGTATTTGCCCGGCTGTGGTAGTGTCGGGTAGTGCGTCGGTGACGCAACAGCATTCACAAACCCCGCCCTTGGGCGGGGTTTTGCTTTATCTGCCTGCAGGAAACCGCCTGTTCAAAGGAGTCTGACTGGATCATGAGCACCAAGCCTTCCCTCATCCTCACCCGATTGGACGTACAGCGTCTCGAGCGCCTGATCGACAGCCTCGACGAAAGTACGCCGGGTGTGCTCGCCTTGCAGGAGGAGCTGGACCGTGCCGGTCAGGTGGTCGGCCATGATGAAGTGCCCGCCGGTGTGGTGACCATGAACTCGCGCGTGCATTGCCGTGAGGAAGCAAGTGGCAAGGACTACCACCTGACCCTGGTGTACCCGAAAGATGCCGGCGGCGAGGGCAAGGTTTCGATCCTCGCGCCGATCGGCTGTGCGCTGCTGGGCTTGTCGGTCGGCGAGCAGATCGACTGGCCGGCACCGGGGGGCAAGACCCTGAAACTGAAGTTGCTGGAAGTCGAATACCAGCCAGAAGCGGCTGGCGATTTCGACCTCTGAGCCCTGCATGGCCTTTCAGGGCGTGTTCTGCGCCCTGAGCTGGCAGGCGTGAATACAGTTGTCGACGATGCGACTGCGCAGCGACCAATCGGTATTGATGATGTGGAAGCCCTGGATATAGCTGCCCAGGTCTTTTGAATGGAACCACTCATCAATCTTGTCGCTGAAATCATCAGGGGTGAACACCACCTTGTTGTATTTGGCGCACTGGATCGAGCGTAGCGTGCCGTCTGGCTTGTACTGCTGCCCTCGCTTCTTGTCCATGAAGGCTTTCAGCTCCTCTGTGGAGGGTGTGTTCTCACCCATCCAGACCTGTTCCACACCATTCCAGTGGTTGCCTCCGGCCTGGTCGTTATAGGCAATGACCACGGTTCTGCCGGGGTGGTCATTCCACAGTTGATCCAAGGTCAGCATGTGCAAGTCATAAGGGATGATTCGCTGGCCCATGTGCTGGTCCAGCATCGCCAGCATCCACTCGTGCTCCTGGGCACTGAAGTGATCGAATTGATGGAAGTCGAGAATGATGATTTCCCGTTCGTTGGCGGGGTCTTCGTAAAAGCGGTTCAGCTCCGACACGACGTCGCCGAGCACAGTGCGCCCCGATGTGCTCAGGTGATAGAGCTTGTAGCGGTAGGTTGAGTCGGGGGTGTATTCGCGGTTGGCGCGTACACGAAGGTCCAGCACGCGAATACCGGCGCGGATCTGCTCGATGCAGGAAACGTCCTGGGTCACTTCCTGTGGTAGCACGATATTGTCGGCTTGTTTGTCCATGCCCGAATCATGGCTGCCGGGCAGGATGAGCTGGTCAACGCGCAGGCGGCCAAGTTCAGGCACGCTGGCCATCCAGTTCTGTTTGTTCATGACGCACTCCAATCGTTGGATGAGTGCGCAGCATGTTGGTTGCCAGCTGTTCCGTGCAGAGGGAAACACCGGTTGGCTCAGGGGGTGAGTGCGGCCTGCAATTGCTCCAGCCCCTGATTCAATGCCTGCTCCAGTTGACGCTTGTAGCGTAGGTACAGGCAGGTCGACCCCTGCTCGTCCTCGAGCAGCTCGGACAGGTCCAGGTCGGTGATGTAGCAGCGGTAGTGCCCGGCACTGCGGCGCTGGCCAAGAATCTGCCGGGCGACCACTTCATACAGTTGGTCACCATGGTCCAGCTCGGAAAACTCCTGCTGGTCGCAATACAGCGTCACATGCACCTCATCCCCCGTGCCGGCCTGCAGAATGGCCTGCACCTCGTAATAAGGTTGGTCGACACCCGCGCTGGGCGCCGGGCGCGGCTCGATGCTGCGCGCCTTGCCCGGGCCGGAGGGCAGCAGCTGGGCGTAGTGGATGGCCAGTGAAGCCTGCTGCAGGTGGTCGAGCGGGAGGCGGGCATCATGGCGCACCACCACCGAGCGCAGAAAACGCTGCAACGGCAGCAGCAAGTGGCTTTCGTCAAACAATGGCAGGCGCTGCTGCCAGAGGGCGTTGTACTCATCCAGCACGTACAGGTCGGCCCAGCCATCGAGCAGGCGGTAGAACACCTGGATGCAATTGCGCCGGCCTTGTTCCAGCAACAGGGGCAGGTCGTAGTCCTGCAGGGCATTGCCATCCAGGTGCAACGGGCTGTACTCGCTGCGCTCTTCGCCCAGGTGATCGAGCACGGCGTCATGCCCGGCCAGGGTCGCCAGGCTGACCTGGCCGGGCACTAGTTCCAGCACATGGGTGTACTGCGCCACCTGCAGCAGGTAACGGTGATTCAGGCCTTGGTCGAGCAGCAATTGCACCGTGTCGAAAATTTCCTCGACCCGCTGGCCGATGGCCTGGGCGCGGTTGTGGCAGAAGCAGCGTACCCGAACCTGCGGGCGGTGGCTGCGCTGGCCGAGGCTGTTGAGGAAGTCCCGCAGGCAGCGCAGCAGCGCGTGTTCGCCGTCGTAGCGCTGCACCAGCACTTCGTTCCAGCTGTTGCGGGTGACCTGGTCGAGGGTCAGTACCAGGTTCTCGCGTACACCGGCATAACTCAACGAGTCGGTGCGCTCGGTGGTCATCAGGATGTTCAGGTCGCGGTGATGGTGCAGTGGGTCGACGCCGACATTGACCAGCAGCAGGACTTCGTCAGCCACGCTCGGCTGCAGCAGGCGCTCTTCGCTGACGCTGTCCAGCGGCAACGGGATGCTTTGCTGCAGGCTGCCCAACAGGTTGAACAGCTCGAATTCGCTGAGGTCGCTGTCGCCCGGGTGCAGGGCCAGGCGCGTGGTGCTGTCGATCACGCCATTGCGGTGGGCCCAGGTCAGCAGCTCGAGCAATTCGCGGCAGCGCTTGATCGGGCTGAAATGCTCCCATTCGTGCACCCCCAGGTTGCCGTTGTACAGGCCCCAGTGATGGGTGCCAGGCTCCTTGCGGTTTGGCGACTGGACCAGCGTCAAGGTGTCTTCGGCGATGTCCGGGGCAATGCCCGGGTTGATCACTTCGATCTTGCCGGCGCGGCGTTCGAAGGCGGCGTACAGGCGCCGGCCCAGGACATTCAGGTCACGCTGGTCGGCGCGGCTGCTGGCATCCTGGCTTTGCGCAAACTGGCCGAGAAAGCGATAGCTGTGGTTGAGCTCCGCTACCAGTTCACGGCGCTCGACGGCGACCTGGCGTACCTTCCACTGGCTGCGGCTGTCGAGCATGGCCAGCTGGCGTTCGTCCCAGCCCCACTCATCGGCCAGGCGCTGCAACAGTTGGCGCTGCCAGCCGTTGCTGCGGGTGCGGTCCAGGCCGCTCAGCTTCTTGTTGACCTTCAGGTACAGGCTGCGCCGGACCAGTTCCAGTCGTGCGGTTTCGCCGCGTTGCTGCAGGTAGCGCTCGATACGCCGGTACACCATCACATAGGGGTCGAGCTCGTCGAGGTCGAGATGGTTGGCGAACACCGCTTGCTTGTAGTCCAGGCTCAGGCAGCGCACGGTTGGGTGCTCACTGGCATAGGCCTCGGTCAGCAGCAGCTTGAGCAGTGACTTGTAGGGCGAATCGATCCCCTTGAACAGCTGCCACAGCCCGGCCCCGACGTACTCGCCGGGCGGTATGTGTGAAAGGTTGCCAAGGTCGAGGGCGTCCTGGTTGCGGATGAACCGCTTGGACAGCAGGGTCTCGGTATAGGCCTGATAGTTGTGCTCTTCATAGACCGGCACCAGCCACCACAGCGGTGTGCGCCCGGCGAGCCAGATGGCCGTGCGGTAGAACTCGTCGAGCAGCAGGAAATGCTGCGTGGTGCCGCAGTCGTCGGAGCTGAGCTGGCTGTCACGCTGACCCTGGGCGAAACTTTGCGGGTCGATCAGGAAGAAGTGCGCCTCGGCACCCTGGCTGGCCGCCCAGGCTTCCAGCAACTGGCATTTGCGGCGCAGTTCCTCGCGCTCGGCTTCGGCCAGGCAGGGGGCGTGGCACACCCACAGGTCCATGTCGCTCTGTTCGGCCTGGGCCAGCGAGCCGAGGCTGCCCATCAGGAACAGGCCGTGAATCGGCCGCGGTGGGTTGCCATGGCGCGCCTTGTAGGCGAACGAGCGCGCCAGGCGCTGGGCATCGGCGACCTGATCGGCATCCGGCTCGAACCCCGCCACCCCGGACGGTGTGGCGCCGGACACGTAACCGGGCAACAGCGGGTGATTGACGTGGAACAGCAGCGGCAGCAGGGTCAGGACCAGCTGCTGGCGGCTCGACAGGCCCTCCATCGCGCGCTCGAGCCGGCACTGGTTGATGTACAGGAAGCGCGCACGCAATGTCGCCAGCACCTTGCGGTCGATGCCTTCGTCCAGGTCAGGGCGGATTTCGTGGGGGTGATTCATTGCGCACTCAGGGCGGGCCAGGAAAGCTGAGGCGAGTTTAGCCTGAGTGGGGTAGTCGGATAAGCGTAAATTGGGTTTTTGACGTCATTTTTATAGCGCCTGTTCT
>NZ_JAGIBG010000034.1:0-59312 GCF_017744435.1 Pseudomonas sp. | reverse complement strand
TCCACACAGCCCGCTTGATTCTGTACCGGCCTCTTCGCGGGCACGCCCGCTCCCACAGGTTATGCACCGCTCTCAAGTACGGGCGCGGACCCTGTGGGAGCGGGCGTGCCCGCGAAGAGGCCGGTACAGAATCAAGCGGGCTGTGTGGATTTGAGGATGCTAAGCAACAGTTGGACGCTTTCAGCCGCATCATTCCCGAGGCTGGTGAGGTAGCCACCATCGGGCTGGTCGGTGAGTTCTTTTTCATGAAGGCGCTTGGCCGCAGCGATCAGGGCAGGCGACGCGTTGCTGCCAACTTTGATGCCTTCCTGGTGATTGTCCAGGTTGAACAGGGCGAGCACTTCCAGTTCGGCGATCAGTTCGGGGGTAAAAGACATGGCGACTCCTGACTTCCAGACGAGGATGGCGGCACCGCCAGCGGTGCCTGATCCTGGAGTGTAGTCGGGTTATTCGTCGTCGCCTTGATCCATCTCAGGCGGCAGCTCGGGCAGGGCGCGCAGGGCGGTCTCGTACCACTCACCGTTGAACGGGCGGTCTTCCTGGAGCATGTTGTCGATTTCGAAGGCCAGCACGTGGGCCATGAGGTTGAGGATGTCTTCGCGCTCGTAGCCGACCAGGGTCAGTTTGTTGAAGGTGGCCTTGGCCGCAGGCGGCTCGCCGCTTTCGATCTGGTTTTCGATGGCTTCGGTCAGCGTCGCCTCGGCGAAGGCTTCTTCGTCATTGTCGATCTCGTCGTGTTCGCTCATGGCGCTACTCCTGTGGTGGGACATACAGTTTGCCATGCCCGCGTCGGCAATGCCCGGTCATCGACCAGGTGCATGACGCTGGTCAGGTACCGGCGTACGGTCTATAACGGCCAGGCCATCCCCACACGGCCTGGAGGCTGTAACCCCATGCTCAAGCTTCACGGATTCTCGGTCAGCAACTACTACAACATGGTCAAGCTGGCCCTGCTGGAAAAAGGCCTGCCTTTCGAGGAAGTCACCTTCTACGGCGGGCAAGCACCGCAGGCGCTGGCAGTCAGCCCGCGGGGCAAGGTGCCGGTGCTGGAAACCGAACACGGCTTCCTCAGCGAAACCAGCGTCATTCTCGACTATGTCGAGCAGACCCAAGGTGGCAAGGCACTGCTGCCGAGTGACCCGTTCGGCCAGGCCAAGGTGCGCGAACTGCTCAAGGAAATCGAACTGTACATCGAGCTGCCGGCGCGAACCTGTTACCCGGAGGCGTTCTTTGGCGCGGCGGTCGAGCCGCTGATCAAGGAGCGTGCGCGTGCCGATCTGCTGGCAGGTTTTGCCACGCTCAAGCGCAACGGGCGGTTTGCTCCGTATGTGGCGGGTGAGCAACTGACGCTGGCCGACTTGATGTTCTGCTTCTCGGTGGACCTGGCGTGCGCGGTAGGCAAGAAGGTGCTGGGCATCGACTTCCTCGCGGACTTCCCGCAGGCGAAGGCGTTGCTCGAATTGATGGGCCAGAACCCGCACATGGCGCGCGTGGTGGCGGACAAGGAGGCCTCGATGCCGGCCTTCATGGAGATGGTGCGCAGCGGCAAGCGCTGAATGACCGGGGGCTGCTTTGCAGCCCATTCGCGGGCGCGCCCGCTCCCACATGAATTGTGCATTGCCTGAGCCTTGCACCATACCTGTGGGAGCGGGCATGCCCGCGAACGAGGGCGAAGCCCTCGCAATCGGCCTTAACGCGAAGCCAGCAGGGCCTTGCCACGAACCACGGCATCACGCACCTGCGCCGGCGCGGTACCACCGATGTGGTTACGGGCGTTCACCGAGCCTTCCAGGGTCAGCACGGCAAACACATCCTGCTCGATCTGGTCGCTGAACTGGCGCAGCTCGTCCAGGCTCATCTCGGCCAGGTCCTTGCCGGTGTCGACGCCATACTTCACGGCGTGGCCGACGATTTCGTGGCAATCACGGAACGGCAGGCCGCGGCGGACCAGGTAGTCGGCCAGGTCAGTGGCGGTGGAGAAACCGCGCAGGGCCGCTTCGCGCATGATGGCGTGCTTGGGCTTGATCGCCGGGATCATGTCGGCGAAGGCGCGCAGCGAGTCGCGCAGGGTGTCTGCGGCGTCGAACAGCGGCTCCTTGTCTTCCTGGTTGTCCTTGTTGTAGGCCAGCGGCTGGCCTTTCATCAGGGTCAGCAGGCCGGTCAGGGCGCCGAAGACACGGCCGCTCTTGCCACGCACCAGCTCCGGAACATCCGGGTTCTTCTTCTGTGGCATGATCGAGCTGCCGGTGCAGAAGCGATCAGGCAGGTCGATGAACTGGAACTGGGCGCTGGTCCACAGCACCAGCTCTTCGGAGAAGCGCGACAGGTGCATCATCGCCACGCTGGCGGCAGCGCAGAATTCGATGGCGAAGTCGCGGTCCGAGACACCGTCCAGCGAGTTGCCGGCCACGGCCTCGAAGCCCAGCAGCTTGCAGGTCAGTTCACGGTCGATCGGGTAGGTGGTGCCGGCCAGCGCGGCGCTGCCCAGAGGCATGCGATTGGCGCGCTTGCGGCAGTCGACCAGGCGCTCGTAGTCGCGGCTGAGCATTTCGAACCAGGCCAGCAGGTGGTGGCCGAAGGTGACCGGCTGGGCGGTCTGCAGGTGGGTGAAGCCGGGCATGATGGTTTCGGCTTCACGCTCGGCCTGCTCCAGCAGGCCCTGTTGCAGGCGAGTGATTTCGGCCAGGATCAGGTCGATCTCGTCACGCAGCCACAGGCGGATGTCGGTGGCCACCTGGTCGTTGCGGCTACGGCCGGTGTGCAGCTTCTTGCCGGTGATGCCGATGCGGTCGGTCAGGCGTGCTTCGATGTTCATGTGCACGTCTTCCAGGTCGACGCGCCAGTCGAAGCTGCCAGCCTCGATTTCGCCCTGGATGGTTTTCAGGCCATCGATGATGGTGTCGCGCTCGGCATCGCTGAGCACGCCGACCTGCGCCAGCATGGTGGCGTGGGCGATCGAACCCATGATGTCATGGCGGTACAGGCGCTTGTCGAAGTCGACCGAGGCGGTGAAGCGGGCGACGAAGGCGTCGACGGGCTCACTGAAGCGGCCGCCCCAGGACTGATTGGTCTTGTCGGTGCTCATGGATTCACTCTATGCAGGCGTGAACGAAAAAAGTGGCGCCGATAATAGCAGGGTTGGGCCGACTGCCGCAGGGCGTCGGTCGACAGAAACCGGCGGAAAACATCGATAAAGGCAGGCCAGGACGATATTCAACGATTGAACGGCAGTGTTCCACGGACCGTCTACAGTTGGACAGAGGACTGGCAGCGATTCTGCCGACTCAGTGAATCTTTGGCCTTCGTATCGGTCTAGAGCGTGACCGCAGTGTCGCTCGACCTGCTCTTGTCTACGCTATACCTGTGCGAGACTCACTCAGGAATCCAGAGCAATTATGAATGTCCTGATCGTTGATGACGAACCCCAAGCCCGTGAACGCCTCACACGGCTGTTCGCTGAACTGGAGGGGTACTCCGTGCTGGAGCCCAGCGCCACCAACGGCGAAGAGGCCCTGGCATTGATCGAAAGCCTCAAGCCCGATGTGGTCCTGCTGGACATCGGCATGCCAGGCCTGGATGGCCTGCAGGTCGCCGCTCGACTTTGCGAGCGCGAGGCACCACCGTCGGTGGTGTTCTGTACCGGCGACGATGAATACGGTGCCGAGGCATTCAAGGAAAGTACCCTCAGCCACGTGACCAAGCCGATTCAACCTCAAGCGCTGCGCGATGCCTTGCGCAAGGCCGAGAAGCCCAATCGTGCCCAGCTGGCTGCGTTGACCCGGCCTGGCAGCGAAGGCGGTGGCCCGCGCAGCCATATCAGTGCGCGCACGCGCAAAGGGATCGAGCTCATTCCTTTGCCCCAGGTGATCTATTTCATCGCCGACCACAAGTACGTGACCTTGCGCCACGAAGCGGGTGAGGTGCTGCTCGACGAGCCCCTCAAGGCATTGGAAGATGAGTTCGGCGAGCGCTTCGTGCGCATCCACCGCAATGCGCTGGTTGCCCGCGAACGCATCGAACGCCTGCAACGCACGCCATTGGGGCATTTCCAGTTGTTCCTCAAGGGCCTTGACGGCGATGCCTTGACTGTCAGCCGCCGGCATGTGGCAGGAGTGCGCAAGATGATGCAGACGCTTTGACGCTGTACCGGCGCCCTCGCCGGTACAGGCCACACCAGGATCCTGACCCACATCTGCTAGCGATGCCGGTGATGCTGTTATCATCAGCGGCATTTCTCTGGATCGGGGCGTTCCATGTCCACTCGCGAAATCCGCATTGCCACCCGTAAAAGTGCCTTGGCCCTGTGGCAGGCCGAATACGTCAAAGCCCGCCTCGAGCAGGCCCACCCCGGTCTGCTGGTGACCCTGGTACCCATGGTCAGCCGTGGCGACAAGCTGCTCGATGCGCCGCTGGCGAAGATCGGCGGCAAGGGGCTGTTCGTCAAAGAGCTGGAAACCGCGTTGCTGGACAACGAAGCCGACATCGCCGTGCATTCGATGAAGGACGTGCCCATGGACTTCCCCGAAGGCCTGGGCCTGTACTGCATCTGCGAGCGCGAAGACCCGCGCGATGCTTTCGTCTCCAATACGTTTGCCAGCCTCGACGCCCTGCCGGCCGGCAGCATCGTCGGCACCTCCAGCCTGCGCCGCCAGGCCCAACTGCTGGCACGCCGGCCGGACCTGAAAATCCACTTCCTGCGCGGCAACGTCAACACGCGCCTGGCCAAGCTCGATGCCGGCGAATACGACGCCATCATCCTCGCCGCCGCGGGCCTGATTCGCCTGGGCTTCCAAGATCGCATCACCGATACCATCAGCGTCGACGACAGCTTGCCAGCCGGTGGCCAGGGCGCAGTGGGCATCGAGTGCCGCAGCGCCGACACTGAAATCCATGCGCTGCTGGCGCCGCTTCATCATGCCGATACCGCCGACCGTGTCATCGCCGAGCGTGCCTTGAACAAGCGCCTCAACGGTGGCTGCCAGGTGCCGATCGCCTGCTATGCGGTGCTCGAAGGCGATCAGCTGTGGCTGCGCGGCCTGGTTGGCCAGCCGAGTGGCGGTATCCTGCTGGTGGCGGATGCGCGCGCGCCGCGTGCGGCTGCTGAAACCTTGGGCGTGCAGGTTGCCGAAGACCTGCTGAACCAGGGCGCCGAAGCCATTCTCAAGGAAGTCTACGGCGAGGCCGGGCACCCGTGAGCCCCTGGCGCCTGTTGCTGACCCGGCCCGAAGAGGACTGCGCGGCACTGGCGCAGAGCCTGGCCGCTGCCGGTGTGGCCAGCAGTTGCCTGCCGTTGCTGGCCATCGAGCCCGTCGCTCTGGCTGACAGGCAGTGTCATCAGCTGGCCGGGCTGGCGCAGTGCCAGGCGATCATCGTGGTCAGCAAGCCGGCGGCCCGACTGCTGCTTGAGCAGTTGCAGCACGCTGGCCTGCAAGCACCGCCCACAGGCTGGTTTACCGTGGGCGAGGCAACGGCGGCAGTGCTGCAGGGCGCGGGCCTTCAGGTGACATTTCCCATGCAGGGTGACGACAGCGAGGCCTTGCTCGCGCTCCCGGCCCTGCGCCAGGCTATGGCGGCGCCTGAAGCGCGTGTATTGATCGTTCGTGGCGTCGGAGGTCGCGAACTGCTGGCCGAGCGTCTTGCAGAGCAAGGTGCTAGTGTCGAATATCTGGAACTGTATCGTCGCTGTCTGCCGGAGTACCCGGCGGGCACGCTGATGCGCCGCATAGAAGCGGAACGCCTCAATGGCCTGGTGGTCAGCAGTGGGCAGGGTCTTGAACATTTGCAGCAGATGGCCGCCGCCGACTGGCCGCGAGTGGCCAGCCTGCCGTTGTTCGTACCCAGCCCGCGGGTCGCAGAACAGGCCCGGGCCGCCGGGGCCCAACAGGTTGTGGATTGCCGTGGCGCGAGTGCCACGGCCTTGCTGGCAGCCGTGCAGCGCAGTGCTGCACCTGCCTCTCAAGGCGCTTCGCACTAGCGCGAGGCGCCCCCATGCAAAGGATGGATACGTGAGCGAAACTGTCTTGTCCAACAATGATCAGCCGTCGGCGCAAGCGCCGGCGCAACCCGTCACCGACAAGCCTGTAAAGCGCTCTGGCAGTGGTCTGGCCGTGCTGGCGCTGTTGCTGGGTGCGGCCGGGGTCGCAGTAGGGGGTTGGGGTGTCTGGCAGGTGCGGCAGCTGCAAGGCAGTGAAGTGAACCAGGGCCAGCACCTCGAGGCTCTCAACCAGCGCGCTGCGGCACTGCAGCAGCGTGAACAGCAGATCAGTGCACAACTGGCCAGCCTGCCGGCCGCCAGCGAGCTGGAAGACCGCCGCCGCCTGGTGGCGCAACTGCAAGGCGACCAGCAGCGTCTCAGCCAGCGTCTGGAAACCGCACTCGGCGAGAGCCGCAAGGAGTGGCGCCTGGCCGAGGCCGAACACCTCCTGCGCCTGGCTACCTTGCGCTTGTCGGCGCTGCAGGACATCACCAGCGCCAAGGCCCTGGTCGAAGGCGCCGACGAAATCCTCCGCGAACAGAGCGACCCGGGCGCCTTTGCTGCCCGCGAGCAACTGGCGCGCAGCCTGGCCACGCTCAACAGCACCCAGCAGCCGGACCGCACTGGCCTGTTCCTCAAGCTTGCTGCCCAGCGTGAACTGGTTCAGGAACTCAGCGCCCAGTCGCCCGAGTTCGCCAGCAACGCCGATGCGCTCGGTGCGCTGACGGCCGAGGGTGATGGGGCCAGTCGTCTGTCGCAGTGGTGGGCTGAAATTTCCAAGTACTTCCAGATCGACTTCAACGCCGATGACAATGTGCGGCCGTTGCTGGCCGGCCAGCAGCTGAACCAGCTGCGCCTGGCCCTGAGCCTGACCATCGAACAGGCGCAGTGGGCTGCGCTCAATGGTGAGGCCAAGGTCTACAGCCAGGCCCTGGATGATGCCCGCAGCGTGCTGCTGGCCAACTTCAATGCCGACAACCCGCAAAGCAAGGCGATGCTCGACAGCCTCAACGCGCTGGCTGAACAGCCCGTCTCGGTAGTGACGCCGGACTTGAGCGAAAGCCTGGCGGCGGTGCAGGCGTACATCCAGCGCCGCCACCTGCCAGCCGAGGCTGAGGGGAGCAAGCCATGAAGCGTGTCTACCTGCTGGCCGTACTGGCGATCGTGGTTGCCGCAGCGCTGGGTATCGCGGTCGCCAAGCACAGTGGTTACGTGCTGATCGCCTACGGTGGTTTCCGTTACCAGTCCGGGCTGTGGGCGGCGCTCGCAGCGCTGGCTTCCGTGGTCGTGTTGCTGTTGCTGCTGCGTTACCTGGTTGGCCTGGTGCTGACCTCCAGCGGCGTGGTCAACCCATGGTCGCGGCGCAACCGCAGCCGGCGCGTGCGGATCGCCATCGAACAAGGCCAGCTGGACCTGGCCGAAGGCCGTTGGGCCAGTGCCCAGCGCCACCTGCATCGTGCTGCCGAAGCCGAGCGCCAGCCGCTGTTGTATTACCTCGGCGCTGCCCGCGCCGCCAATGAACAGGGGCGTAAGGAAGACAGCGACAACCTGCTGGAGCGTGCGCTGGAGCGTCAGCCGCAGGCCGAGCTGGCCATTGCCCTGACCCATGCGCAATTGCAGATGGACCGCGGCGAGCGTGATGGTGCGCTGGAGACGCTGCTGGCCATGCAGGAACGGCATCCCCATAACACCCAGGTCCTGCGCTTGCTGCAGCGTCTGCACCAGGAGCGTGGCGACTGGTCGGCGCTGATTCGCCTGCTGCCGGACCTGCGCAAGGGCAAGGTGTTGCCGGCCGATGAGCTGGCCGCGCTGGAGAAGCGCGCCTGGGGCCAGAACCTTGGCCTGGCGACCACTCGTGGCGAGGATATGCAAAGTGCCCGGCAGGCGCTGGAGCGTGCCTGGCAGCAACTGACCGCGGCCCAGCGCCAGGAGCCGCAACTGGTACTGGCCTACGCCGAACAGCTGCGCCAGGTGGGCGCTCAGGGCGAAGCCGAGCAGGTGCTGCGCAGCGCGCTCAAACGTGAGTACGAAAGCCACCTGGCTCGCCTGTACGGCCTCGTGCGCGGTGATGACCCGGCGCGTCAGCTGCAGACCGCCGAAGGCTGGCTGAAGGCCCATCCAGAAGACCCGAGCCTGTTGCTTACACTCGGTCGCTTGAGCCTGCAGAATCGCCTGTGGGGCAAGGCGCGCGACTATCTCGAAAGCAGCCTGCGCATGGAGCGTAATCCGGAAGCCTGCGCCGAGCTTGCGCGCTTGCTGGCCAGCCTGGGTGAAACCGAACGCAGCAATCAGCTGTTCGAGGAAGGCCTGGGCCTGCTCGATGAGCGTCTTCTGGCGCTGCCGCTGCCAGAGGGTGTACGCGCCTGAGCGTTCCATGAGCCCGCGCAGGGGCGCGGGCTCATGGGTTTGGTAACTTGTTCTGCGTTAAAAGTTATATCTGCAGTCCCTTCTTCGGAAGTTTCCTACGGCTTGGATGGAGACTTTCCTTGCAATACAGCGACTTGTCACTCCGGTAGTGCCTTGAAACAAGCCTGGCCTTTCCTCTACCGTTCCAAGCCACTTCAACTTTCCCGGGACCGTTCTTCCCATGCCGATGGCCAGTCTGCGCACGCTTTTCATTCCGGCATGCCTTGCTTCGCTGGCAGTGCTGGGCGCGTCCTTCTATCTCGAAAGTGCCGTTGGGCTTGTGCCTTGCCCGCTGTGTTTCAGTCAGCGGCTACTGCTAGCGGTGTATGCACTGGTGTGCCTTTGTGCAGCGCTGCATGCGCCTGGAACTACCGGGGCACGGCGTTATGCGCGAACGGCGCTGCTGTGCGCGGCCAGTGGTGCTTTGCTGGCGGCACGGCATGTGTGGTTGCAGGGCGCGAGTGACACGAGCCATCGGTGCCCGTTACCCATCGGGCACATGTTCGAACAGTCCTGGCGTGAAGCTGCGCGGCAACTGTTGCTGGGCGGCCCCGATTGCAGCTCGCTGACCTGGAGCTTTCTCGACCTGACTTTGCCGGAGTGGAGCCTGCTGGCGTATCTGCTGCTGGCGGCGCTGCCCTTGAACGGCCTGCTGGCGTATCGTTTCCGCTCACTTGGCAATCCTTGACCTGGCGCATGCTGGCGGTCGATAGCGCGACCAATGGTGGTGCATCGGGGTATTAAACACTTGTATGAACTTTGTCCGCTGCGTACCTTGATGCTAAGCACGCGCGGGAATAATCTCCCAGCACGCATACCGAAAACACAACTGCTCGATGCCGTCCTGCTGATGTCACCTTTGTGCTGCACGGTCGTGGTGCGAGGTGCAGCGGCATCTACCCAGAAGGGAAGAGATCGCCATGCTCGATAGTTGTCAGAACGCCCAGGAACGCTGGGGTGGGGTTCACAAGCTGATCGACCGTTGGCTCGAGGAACGCGAGGAGCTGGTTCAGGCTTTCCGCACCTTGCGCGACGCCAGGCCGGCTTTTGCCGACAAGGACAAGAACCGGGATTTCTGCGCCATCCTGGTCGACTACGTGTCAGCTTGGCATTTTGAAGTCAGCGGGCAGCTGATCGAGGAAGCCAAGGCATTTGGCGATGCGCGAGGCCTTGAACTGGCCACGCAAATCAATCCGCGCATCGACGAAAGCACGCAGATCGCACTGGCCTTCAATGACCATTGCGAGAAGGGCGACTGCAAGGACATCGAGCGCTTCGCCGATAAGCTGGGCAAACTCGGTGGCCTATTGCGCGAGCGCTTCGAGCTCGAAGATTGCCTGATCGAGGTGCTGCACACCGCGCACAAGGAAGAGGGCGCGCTCGAAGTCTGACGCCGGGCGTCAGTCGCCGACAGCGAGCAGCTCGATCTCGAATACCAGCGGCGTGTAGGGCGCGATCAGGTCACCCGCGCCCTCGGCACCGTAGGCCTGTGCCGAGGGGATCACCAGGCGCCAGGTCGAACCTGCTTTCATGTGTGGCAGCGCCACCTGCCAACCCTCGATCACCGAGTCCAGGCTGAACCACTGCGCTTGCTGGTTCTGGTCGAACACCGAACCATCTGGCAGCCTGCCGATATAGCGCACCTGCACCTTGCCGCCGGCTTTGGGTTGCGCGCCATTACCCGCTTTCAACTCACTGTACAGCACGCCTTCCGGCAGCTCGTGCACGCCGGCACGGGCCCGCTCGTTGGCCATGAAGCGGGTTTCCACGGCTTGCAGCTTGGTCACTTCGGCTTGTTCGGCGGCGGCGCCGGCCTGCTCCTCGTGCTGCTGGAGAATGACCTCCATCCGCGCCTTGTCGAGCTGCAATGGCTGGCCCTGATAGGACTGGCGCAGGCCTTCGACCAGTGCATCCAGTTGCAGGCCAGGCACCTCCTGACGCAGGCGCTCACCCAGGCTGGCGCCGAGGCTGTAGGCCAGGTCGTGATCATTGGCAGGAGCGGTATCGGTGGCTGCCAGGGCAAATGGCGCCATCAGGCACAGGCCGAAAACAAGATAACGCGGCATGGGTAACTCCAGCTCGATGAGCTGGAAAGTATGCCAGCGTTGTTGCCTCGACATGTGTAAATATCAGCAACGTTTTGTTAAGCAACTACACTTGCTCGGAGCTGCAAGATAACAACTTTGCCCAGGCATGCAACGCGGCGCCATCAATACTGTCAACATGCCCTAGCGGCGGTAGCAGCAGAAGCATAGTATGAGCCGCAATCTCGTCAGCCAGGAGGTAAACCATGTCGGCTAAAAAGAAGCCAGTAAATACGCCGTTACACCTGCTCCAGCAACTTTCGGGCAGCCTGCTCGAACACTTGGAAGAGGCCTGCTCGCAAGCGCTGGCTGATGCGGAGAAATTGCTGGCCAAGTTGGAAAAGCAGCGCGGCAAAGCCCAGGAAAAACTGCACAACGGTCGCCTGAAGTTGCAGGACTCGGCCAAGGCAGGCAAAGCCAAGGCGCAGAACAAGGCACAAAAGCTAATCGGTGAACTTGAAGAACTGCTCGATTCGCTCAAGGAACGCCAGACCCAGACCCGTACTTACATTCAACAGCTCAAGCGTGATGCCCAGGAAAGCCTGAAGCTGGCTCAAGGTGTCGGCAAAGTTCGTGAGGCCGCTGGCAAAGCACTCGATCAACGTGCGGTTGCTGCCAAGACGGTAAAACCGGCTGCTGCCAAAGCACCGGCCCGAAGTGCCGCCAAACCTGCCGCCAAGGCCCCGGCCAAGCCGGCTGCAACCAAGGCCCCAGCCCGCGCCACCGCTGCCAAACCTGCCGCCAAGCCAGCCGCGAAAACTGCTGCTGCCAAACCAGCGGCCGCCAAGCCTGCAGCAGCCAAAGCCCCGGCCAGAACTGCCGCCGCCAAGCCTGCCGCTGCCAAGGCTCCGGCCAAGCCTGCCGCAACCAAGGCCCCGGCCAGAACCGCTGCCGCCAAGCCAGCTGCCAAACCTGTCGCTGCCAAACCTGCGGCCGCCAAGGCTCCAGCCAAGCCAGCAGCCGCTAAACCAGCAGCCAAACCTGCTGCTGCCAAAGCACCGGCCAAACCTGCAGCCGCCAAGCCAGCAGCAAGACCTGCAGCGAAGGCCCCTGCGAAACCCGTCGCTGCCAAGCCGGCAACACCAGCCGCCAGCGCGCCAGCGACCAACTCGGCCGCTCCCGCCACCCCTTCGGCACCCGCCAGCACCCCAGCTCAGACGCCGTCTTCGGCCTCCTGAAGCGTTGCGGCCGCGGCGCGCAAGCCAACCAGCGCGTCGTGGCCATGGGCCTGGTCCGGTGCCAACCGGTCCAGCCAATCGCCCGTGGGCTCATGCGAGCCCGTGGGCCATTGTTGTGCACAGGTTTCCAGCCGTTGCAGCAACTGCTTCTCCGCCTGTAACTCCAGACCCTTCACGTGCTCACGCAACGCCGCCAGGTGTGGATCGTGCTGCGCGGGTGTGCGCCATTGCTGGCGCAGGCTGCGCAATGGTGCAACCACATCGTGTTGCCACGGCCCGGCAATCGCACGCAGTGCCTGGGCGCGCTCTTCGCTGAAGGTGACGGCACGCGCCTGCAACCAGGTCGCGCACAGCAGCAGGCAGACGTCGCCCCCCATCGCCTGTACATCCAGGCAGGCCGTTTCGACTCCCGGGCGGGCATACAGCGCCAGGGCGTGATTCCACAGGTCGGTGTACATGATTCCACTCACGCTGCGGGCCGAGGAAGCTGGTAGACTCCGCGACCACTATGATCAGACTATCCAACCTCACTTTACAGCGTGGTCCGCAGCGCTTGCTAGAAGGCGCCGAGATGACCCTGCACGCCGGTCACAAGGCCGGCCTGATCGGCGCCAACGGCGCCGGAAAATCCAGCCTGTTCGCCCTGCTGCGCGGCGAGCTGTCGCCCGATGCCGGCGATTGCCAGCTGCCCGGCGACTGGCGCATTGCCCACATGCGCCAGGAAGTCGATACCCTCGACCGCCTGGCCGTGGACTATGTGCTCGACGGTGACGCCCGTCTGCGCAAGGTCCAGGCCGAGCTGGCCGTGGCCGAGCAGGCCCACGACGGCACCGCCCTGGCGCGCCTGCACAGTGAGCTGGAAGTCGCCGACGGCTACACCGCCGATGCCCGCGCCCGTAAATTGCTGGCAGGCCTGGGCTTCACCAACGAGCAGATGGACCGCCGCGTCGGTGACTTCTCCGGTGGCTGGCGGATGCGCCTGAACCTGGCCCAGGCACTGATGTGCCCGTCCGACCTGCTGCTGCTCGACGAGCCGACCAACCACCTCGACCTCGATGCGATCCTGTGGCTGGAAGACTGGCTCAAGGGTTACCCGGGCACGCTGTTGCTGATCTCCCACGACCGCGATTTCCTCGATGCCGTGGTCGACCATGTGCTGCATGTGGAGCAGCGCAAGCTCAACCTGTACAAGGGCGGCTACACCGCCTTCGAGCGCACCCGTGCCGAGCGCCTGGCGCAGCAGCAACAGGCCTACGAGAAGCAGCAGGCGCAGCGCGCGCACATGGAAAAGTACATCGCCCGCTTCAAGGCCCAGGCCACCAAGGCCCGCCAGGCGCAAAGCCGGATCAAGGCCCTGGAGCGCATGGAAGAGCTGTCGGCGGCGCATGTGGATTCGCCGTTCGACTTCGTCTTCCGCGAATCGCAGAAAATCTCCAGCCCGCTGCTGAGCCTGTCCGAAGGCCGCCTGGGCTATGGCGACAAGGCGATCCTCGACAAGGTCAAGCTGCAGCTGGTCCCGGGTGCACGCATCGGCCTGCTCGGCCCCAACGGCGCCGGCAAGTCGACGCTGATCAAGAACCTCGCCGGTGAGCTCGAACCGCTGTCTGGCCGCCTGGTGCGTGGCGAGAACCTCGCCGTTGGCTACTTCGCTCAGCATCAGCTCGACTCGCTGGACGACAAGGCCAGCCCGCTGTTGCACCTGCAGCGCATCGCACCGACCGAGCGCGAGCAGACCCTGCGCGACTTCCTTGGCGGCTTCGACTTCCATGGCGACCGCGTCGACGAGCCGGTGGTGAACTTCTCCGGTGGCGAGAAGGCTCGTCTGGCCCTGGCGCTGATTGCCTGGGAGCGGCCGAACCTGCTGCTGCTCGACGAACCGACCAACCACCTCGACCTGGAAATGCGCCTGGCGCTGACCATGGCCCTGCAGGAGTTTGCCGGTGCCGTGGTGGTGGTTTCCCACGATCGTCACCTGCTCAAGAGCACCACTGACGACTTCCTGCTGGTGGCTGATGGCAAGGTCGAGACCTTCGATGGCGACCTCGACGACTACAGCCGCTGGCTGGTCGAGTACCGCCAGCGCAGTGCGCCGGCCAGCAATGCGCCGGTCAATCCGGACAAGACCGACAAGAAGGCCCAGCGTCAGGCGGCGGCGGCCTTGCGCCAGCAGTTGGCACCGCACAAGAAGGCGGCCGACAAGCTGGAGACCGAACTCAACCAGGTGCATGCGCAGCTGGCCGAGATCGAGACTGCGCTGGGTGACGGTGGCGTGTACGAGGCGGCGCGCAAGGATGAGTTGCGCGACCTGCTGGCTCGGCAGACCAAGTTGAAGCAGCGTGAGGGTGAATTGGAGGAGGCCTGGATGGAGGCCTTGGAAACCCTTGAAAGCATGCAGGCTGAACTGGAAGCGCTTTCCTGATCCCTTGATGTTGCAAGTGCTGGCCTCTTCGAGGCGTCGAACCGCCGCGAAGAGGCCGGTACAGGAGACGGAAACCTAGCAGAATTTGCTGGTTATTTTTTCGCCAACGCCTTAGCTTAACGTTTTGCAACAATTGTTGAGCGAGGTGTGTGATGTCGATGGAAGTGTGGTTGGGCTTCTTTGCCGCGTGCTGGGTGATCAGCCTGTCGCCGGGTGCCGGGGCGATTGCCTCGATGTCCAGCGGGCTACAGTACGGCTTCTGGCGTGGATACTGGAATGCCCTGGGCCTGCAACTGGGCCTGATCGTGCAGATCGCCATCATTGCCGCCGGCGTCGGCGCCATCCTCGCGGCTTCCTCCACCGCCTTCCAGATCATCAAGTGGTTCGGTGTGGGTTATCTGGTCTACCTGGCCTACAAGCAATGGCGTGCACTGCCCATGGACATGACCGATGAATCGGGCGTGCGCCCGATCGGCAAGCCGCTGAGCCTGGTGTTCCGTGGCTTCCTGGTCAACGTCAGCAACCCCAAGGCGCTGGTGTTCATGCTGGCGGTGCTGCCGCAGTTCATCAACCCGCACGCGCCGCTGCTGCCACAGTACATCGCGATCACCGTGACCATGATCTCCGTCGACATGCTGGTGATGGCGGGTTACACCGGGCTGGCTTCGCGGGTGTTGCGCCTGCTGCGCACGCCCAAGCAACAAAAGCGCCTGAACCGTACCTTTGCCGGGTTGTTCATCGGCGCGGCGACCTTCCTCGCCACCCTGCGCCGGGCGCCGATCTGATCGAATCCCGGGGCTGCCCTGCAGCCCCGGTCATTTCTGCTTGTCCACCAACCCTCTGAGCAAATCGACCGGCAACGGAAAGACGATGGTCGAGCTCTTGTCCCCGGCAATCGCCCCCAGCGTCTGCATGTAACGCAACTGCATGGCCCCCGGCTCCTTGCTGAGCATCTGCGCCGCCTGCATCAACTTCTCCGACGCCTGCAGCTCGCCTTCGGCATGGATCACCTTGGCCCGCCGTTCCCGTTCGGCCTCCGCCTGACGGGCGATGGCGCGGACCATCGATTCGTTGAGGTCGACATGCTTGATCTCGACGTTGGCGACCTTGATGCCCCAGGCATCGGTCTGTGCGTCCAGTACCTGGCGAATGTCCGAATTCAGCTGCTCGCGCTCGGCCAGCAGTTCGTCCAGCTCGTGCTTGCCCAGCACCGCACGCAAGGTTGTCTGCGCCAGCTGGCTGGTGGCGACGAGGAAGTCCTCGACCTGGATGATCGCCTTCTGCGGGTCGAGCACACGGAAATACAGCACCGCATTGACCTTTACCGACACGTTGTCGCGGGTGATCACATCCTGTGGCGGCACATCCAGCACCACGGTACGCAGGTCGACCCGGACCATCTGCTGGATGACCGGAATCAGCAGGATCAGCCCCGGCCCCTTGACCTGCCAGAAGCGCCCCAACTGGAATACCACGCCACGCTCGTACTCGCGCAGGATGCGGAATGCCGACAGCAACAGCATGGCCAGCACGATCAGCACGGCACCGAAACCCACTTGCATGAACATCGTCAGTCTCCTTGCGCCGCGGGCGCGGCAGCGCTCACTTCCAGCATCACGCCATGGCGTGCCATGACCCGGACGTTCTGCCCGGCCTGTAGCGGCGTGGTGCACTGGACTTGCCATTGTTCGCCCTGGGCCTGTACTGAACCACAGAACGGGTTGTCCGCCATCACCTGGGTGACCGTCACCAGGCTACCGACCAGGCCGGCGTCACCGCTGACCAGCGCCCGTCGTCGCGCCTTGATGGCCATGCCCAGCACACCGCCTATCAGCAGCGCCGAGAGCACGGCGAGGGTGGCGATCAGCGCCAGCGGGATACCGAAACCTGGAGCGTCGGTGTCGATCAGGATGACCGCACCGACCACGAAGGCGACGATGCCGCCAAAACCGACCACGCCGAAGCTGGGCAGGAACGCCTCGGCGATCATGAAGGCGATACCGAGCAGGATCAGCGCCACGCCGGCGAAGCTCACCGGGAGCAGCTGCAGGGCATACAGTGCCAGCAGCAGGCAGATGCCACCGACCACGCCGCCCAGTGCCGAGCCGGGGTTCATGAACTCGAACAGCAGGCCGTACACCCCGATCATGATCAGGATCAGCGCCACACTGGGGTTGGTGATGACAGCCAGCAGGCGCGTGCGCCAGTCCGGCAGATGCTCGACCAGGGCGGCATCGCGAGTTTGCAGGAGCTGCGGCTGGCCGGCGGCGACCAGCGTCTTGCCGTCGAGCTGACGCATCAGGTCGGGCAGGTCGTTGGCCACCTGGTCGATCACCTTCAGGCGCAGCGCCTCACTGGCCGACAGGCTGACCGCTTCGCGCACCGCCTGTTCCGCCCAGTCGGCATTGCGCCCGCGCAGTTGGGCCAGGCCACGGATGTAGGCAGCGGCATCATTGACCTGTTTGCGGGCCAGGGTCTGTTCGTCGTCGCCGGGCTTGGCCTTGTCATCCTTCGGCAACCCGGGTGGCCCACCGATCTGCACGGGCGTGGCGGCGCCGAGGTTGGTCCCCGGGGCCATGGCGGCGACGTGGCTGGCATAGAGGATGTAGGTGCCGGCGCTGGCGGCACGGGCGCCGCTGGGGGCGACGAAACTGACGACCGGAACCGGGCTTGCGAGAATCGCCTTGATCATCTGGCGCATGGCACTGTCCAGCCCGCCGGGGGTGTCCAGGCGCAGCACCACCAACTGGGCACCCTGGGCCTTGGCCTGTTCGAGGTTGCGCACCAGGTAGTCGGCACTGGCCGGGCCGATGGCGTCATCGATGCCCAGTACCCAGACGCTACCGGGCGCTGCCAGGCTGGCCTGGGCCAGGCCAAGCAGCAGCAACAGCAGCAGGCAGCGGCAACATCGAGTGATCACCTGTCGTCACCTCGTTGACCTCTCTGCTTGAAGTTTAGCCATGCCTGCCGGCCCAAGGCCTAAAATTGGAACTTGGGGGGCGAAACCGGAGGTGCATCATGCGTATGGCCAAGACCCTGCAGCAGCGCCTGGACCAGGCCAACTGCGATTACGACATCATTCCCCACCCACACTCGGCCACCAGCCTGGAGTCGGCGCGCACGGCTGGCGTACCTGCCGAGCGGGTGGCCAAGTCGGTCATGCTCGACGACCGTCATGGCAACTACATCATGGCCGTGCTACCGGCCAACCGGCATATGGACATGAGCAAGGTGCGCATGTCCGGTGCCTGGCAACTGACCCGCGAAAGCGCCTTGCCGATGCTGTTCGGTGATTGCGAAAGGGGCGCCATCCCGGCAATGGGTGACGCCTATCAGATCAAGATGCTGCTCGATTCGAGCCTTACCCGTCAGGGCGATGTCTACCTGGAGGCGGGTGACCACGATCACCTGATCCACATGAGCATGGAGCAGTACCTGCTACTGGTACCGCAAGCCGAAGTACGCGAGCTGTGCTGATGTTCTCAAGCCAATGCCGGGCCGGCGTCGTGGACGGCCAGCCCGGCACACAGGAGGAACCATGGACGCACCGATCCATCCATTCGCCGAGCTATTCAAGCAGCTGGGCCTGCCCGACGATGCGCAGAGCATTGACCAGTTCATCACCAGCCATTCACCGTTGAAGAACGAGACCAAGCTGGTGGATGCACCGTTCTGGACCGACTCCCAGCGTGCCTTCCTGAATGAATGCATCATTGAAGATGCCGATTGGGCGGAGCCTTTCGATCAACTCAACGAAGCGCTGCGCCGCCCCCGAAAATAAAGTGCCGAGCGGCACCTGACGAGTGATTGGCCGTTGCTATGCTCAGGGAAAACAAGAGGGGTTTGCGTGATGAAAGATCCCTACGCACCAGGTTTCTGGTGCTCCGTGACGATCCTGGGCACCCTGACGGCCGGTTACTTCTACGGCATCCGCCACACCCAGCAGATGAACCAGGCGATACAGTTCCTCTACGCTGCCGCCGCCGTCACGGGTGCGGTCGCGCTGGTGGCGCTGACCTGGATTGCCTGGCAGCAGTTGCGCCTGAACAAGCGCGAAGTGATCCAGGGGCGAACATTGCTGACCATCTGGAACACCAAAGTTGCGCTACGCCGCGTCGAGACGGTGTTCGACCGCTACTTCTGGGGCAGCTACTGGCATTCCGGGCGCACCTTCGAGGAGGTGATGGGCGAGCTCAAGGGCACCCCGCTGGAGCAGAGCCTGGATGCGCTGAAACGCCAGTGCCGGGCGCTCGACCGGGAAATCCACGACCATCACCATCACTGGCTGGCCAATGCCCGCGACTTGTCCAGTGTGGCCACGGCCATGGCCCGCGAGCGTTATCAGCTGGACCTGTGCGAGCCGTCGAGCAACGGCCATGGCAACACCGCCGTGCTCAATCGTGACCTGGAGGTACTGGTGTACACCTGGTCGGCGCGCCTGCGCAGTTTCGACCATCAGCTGGACGAACTGGAGCGCGCCTACCACTGAGGCCCGGCTATTCGCCGCGGATGTACTGCTCCAGCTGCTTGATCAGGCTGGCCTGTTCGGCGATGGTTTCCTTCACCAGGTCACCGATCGACAGCAGCCCGAGCAGCTTGCCGTTTTCGACGACTGGCAAGTGGCGCAGGTGGCGGTCGGTCATCTGCTGCATGCAGTAATCCAGATTCTTCTTCGGCTCCACCGTGATCACGGGTGCGCTCATGATCTCGCGCACCGGCGTGGCGGCCGAGGAGCGGCCCTTGAGCACCAGCTTGCGCGCATAGTCGCGCTCACTGACGATCCCCACCACCTGGTCGTTTTCGACGACCGGCAGGGCACCGACGTTTTTCTCCGCCAGCAGTTTCAGGGCGTCGAGCACCGAGTCATCCGGGCCGATGGTGTACACGGTCTGGTGCTGGGACTTGGTCTTGAGGATTTGTTCGACGGTCTTCATACGGGCCTCTGCGGGTGAAAAAGACGAGCGCTTGGAGTAAATAAAGCATCCGGCACGCCAGCCTGCACGGCAATGCAGGAAACGGCATGGAGTCGATTGAAAAACGTCATGGTCAAGGCACACCAGTGATTGCATCAGGTGTGTTCGACGTTGTGGCCAGGTGCCCTTGCTGCTCCAGCCCCTGCATGAAGCCGACGACATGTTGGGCGATGACCACCGGTTGTTCCTCTACCGCGAAATGTCCGGCATCTATCAGGTGAATCTGGGCTGCGGGCAGGTCTTGCCTATAGGCCAGTGCGCCATCGCTAACGAATGCTGGGTCATTCTGCCCCCAGACCACCAAGGTCGGTGGCTGCCGTTTGCGCAAAAACGCCTGCCACTGGGGATAGGCCTCGATACTTTTCCAGTAGTCCTGAAACAACTGCACTTGAGCCTGCTGCCGCGAGGGCTCGGCCAATGTCAGCAGGTCGTGGGTCCAGGCATCGGGACTGATGCGTTCTGGGTGCATGGCCACATCACGCAGATATTGCTGGTTGATCACGCCTTCGGCAGTTGTCAGGCCGTACAGGCGCAGCAGGTTGGCGGCCGAGCGGTCGCGATGAGCTTGTTCGAAGAACGTCAGGCGTGTGGGTGTCAGGCCTTGCAGGTAGGCATTGGCATTCTGCACCACCAGTGCTTGCAGACGCTCCGGTTGCAGCTGCATCAGGCGAAAGCCCACCGGCGCACCGAAATCCTGGATGTAGAGGCTGTATTGGCGTAGTCCGAGTCGCTCGGTGAATGCGGCGATATGCTCAGCCAGCCGGTCAAAGGTATAGGGCGCTTGCTGGGGGGCGAGAGGGGCACTGTAACCCGAGCCAAGGTAATCGGGCGCAATGATGTGATAGTGCCCTGAGAGTAGTGGAATCAGCTCGCGGTAAGTATGTGATGACGAGGGAAAACCGTGCAGCAACAGCAAGGTGGGCCTGCTGGCGTCACCTGCCTCGCGATAGAAGGTGTGCTGTCCGTCTATCTCGATGCTGCGGTAGTAGGTCTTGTGCGGCCAGGCAGCAATCGGCTCGCTGGCGTTGGCCAGGGAAGTCAGAAACAGCAACATCAGGCAGGTGAAAAGGCGATACATGGCGTGCCCTCGTAGGCGCGGAGATGGACGTACATCTTTCCAGCCCCACGCCTGGCCATGCAGGTTGCCAACACCGCTCTGGCGTGTGAGACACGTCCGAGAGTGGTGTTGGCGGATTGAAAAGCGTCATCAGAACGCGCTGCTGGCGAGAGAGCGGGTACACACGTTGGAGAAGGAAAAGGGATGGGCGGACTTCAAATTTTTCAGAATTTGCCTACGAAAGCTGCCCTCCCACGGCATCGGAATTCGAATTTACCCATCGCAATCAAAGGCTTAATTTCCACTACTAACTGAGATCCTCACGCCCGTGGTGCCGCGCACACGGGCGTTGATCTTTCTGGGGTGGAGAATGCTCGCGATGGAAAACAAGAAGTCATGGAGAACTCACAATTACCCAGGCGTAGCGCGTTGCAAGATGCCTTCATTGCCTTGGTTGAAATTGCACTGGCCCGCCGTCGCTCCGCTGACCACAGGGTAAATGATGAAGGTGTGCCTGCGTTCTCGTATTTGCTCACGCCTAAGCAGTTTGATCGTGTCAGGAAGATCTGCAAGGAGAAGGGCTGGGATGTGCCCAATCAAAGAGGCGTTCTCATTGATCTGGAAGCGGTCGCTCATCCTTTGGATGCGCGGATGACCAAAGATCGATGTACGGTTGAGGAGGTCTTGGAAATTCTGCTTGCGGCCTATTCGCCGCTAAGCCAGGTTGGCTTGAACAAGCCCAAGCATGCACAAGCGATCGTCTTCAATACGCGACAGAAAGTTCGCATTGGCAAAGCGCGCTTTTATGCAGTCGCCGTGGTCAGGATACGAGTTCAGGGAGGTAGAAAGTACTTGGCCCCGGTTACTGCATATCATGCAACCGAGGCCAAGATCAGGAATATCAGCTGACTACGCGGAAGGACGGCTTTGGAGGCGAATCTCCCACACTCAAGTGGAACGACTCATGTTGCCTGCAATCTCCCTTCATATGACCCCAGTATTCCGGGGCCTTCGCAGCACCGCCGACAAATTTTCTGCTGTCGTCGTAGTCAGGGCCAATGGTAGTTGGATGGCTACGCCGCTGCAAGCATTGCTCAAAGCTTAGGCATCTGCCCGATCCGCGCCACCATCTCGCTCACCACCTGCAGGTCGAGCATGAATTGCTCCACGGTCTTGAACTCGTTGTCGTTGTGCCCGGTGTACTTCACATCCGGCATGGCCAGGCCGAACTGCACGCCGTTAGGCAGGTCGTGCACTGACGTCGCGCCGGCCGAGGTGCCGAACGCGTGCTTCATGCCCAGGTTCTCGCTGGCCACATCGAGCAGCGCCTTGACCCATTCGCCTTCGGGGTTGCGGAACATCGGCTCGTCGAGGCTGTAGTCGAAGGCGACCGAGGTGTGGCTCTGACGGGTCCATTTGCCCAGCTTGTCGGCCAGTTGGTCCTTGAGCGTGGCCAGCGGCTTGCCTTTGGGGATGCGCAGGTTCACGGCCAGCTTCAGGCCCTTGGCATCCACGCCGACGAAGGTCAGCGAGGTGGTCAGCGGGCCCATGAACGTGTCCTCGAAGCCGATGCCGAGCTTCTTGCCCAGGTAGTCCAGGCCCCAGTTGTCGGCGGCGTAGCGGGCGGCATCGGTGAAGTGGTTGTGCTTGAGCGGCACTTGCTGCCCCAGGCCATTGAGGAAGTCGAGCATGCGGGCCACCGGGTTGACGCCGGACTCTGGCTCCGAGGAGTGGGCAGAAACGCCGGTCACGGTGAGTAGCACGTTCTTGCCGTCGACCTTGGCGTCGATGCTGAAATCATTGCCATTGCGCTTTACGTAGTCGGCGCCGGCCATCTCCAGGCGCTTGGCCAGTTCCGCCGGGTTATCCGCCACCAGGGTCGCCACCGACGTGGTCGGAATCTGGTTGGTCGCCAGGCCGCCGGTCAGGTTGACGATTTCCGCGCCCTTGCCCGTGGCCGGGCGTTTGCTGAAGCTGGCCATGACCGTGCCGTAGCCTTTCTCGGCAATCACCACCGGGTAGCCGCCATCGAGTGCCAGGTTGTAGTCGGGGGTAGGGTTGCGCTCGAAGTAATAGGGGATGGCGTCGCCGCTGGTTTCTTCGGTGGTGTCGATCAGCAGCTTGAACTGCCGGGCCAGGGGCAGGTTTTCGTCCTTGGCCACTTTCAGCGCATACAGCGCGACGATGATGCCGTTCTTGTCATCCTCGGTACCACGGCCGTACATGCGGTCGCCGACCAGGGTGACCTTGAACGGGTCGAGGCGGGTGCCGTCGGCCAGCTTCCAGTTGTCCGGGTTGACCGGCACCACGTCAGCGTGGGCGTGGATGCCGACCACTTCCTTGCCTTCGCCCAGCGTAATCTCGTAGACGCGGTTGTCGACGTTGCGGAAGGCCAGGCCGAAGCTCTCGGCCAGGGCCTTGATCTTGTCGGCAATCTTCAGGAATTCAGGGTTTTCGTGCTGCGGTACACCGTCGACACTGAAAGTGGGAATGGCCACCAGTTCACGCAGGTTTTCCGTGGCGGCCTTGGCGTACTTGATGCGGGTGTACAGGCCAAGCAGGCGGTTGATCTCGTTCTGCTGCTCGGCGGCGAGCGGCTTGCCGGCCAGGTAGGCGTCGAGGGTGGCAGCGAGGTTGTCGGCCTTGGCCAGGTCGCTACCTTTGAGTTTGCCGAGGAATTGCTTGAAGTCGGCCGGGTTGCTGCCGTCGAAAGCTTTGACGATGGCGGCAGACTGTTGCTGGGTCAGGTTGGCCTGGGCCGGTTGGGTGAACAGGCCGATGCTGGCCAGCAGCAGGGCGGTGGAGGTGAGCTTTTTCAGGTGCATGAGCGCGCATTCCTTCGCGAATCATTGTTGTTGGGTACCCGTCGGAAACGGGAAGGGACCCACGCTAACATCAATGACCCATGGCACGGGAGAGCCTGGAACGCGACATGTCGCACAAATGAAAAAGCCCCGGGAGTGATCCCAGGGCTTTCTGATATGGCGCACTCGGCGGGATTCGAACCCACGACCCCTGCCTTCGGAGGGCAGTACTCTATCCAGCTGAGCTACGAGTGCAACGCGCACGCATGATACCCATCTGATTCGGCGGCGTCCATCGCCTTGATCTATGGCTGTTTTTCCACCGTGGCCGGTTCAGGCCAGCGAAAATCCATCTATCCATATGCGATATCAGTATTTCCTTACGAGTTCTTATGCCCTCTATGCTCTGGTCACAACTTGTTATAACAAGTCATCGATCAGCGAAGAGATCCCATGGCCGAACTGCTCCCTCTGTCCCCGGTACCGCTCTACACCCAGCTCAAGGAATTGCTGCGCGAGCGCATCCTCGACGGTACGTATCCACTGCATAGCCGCATGCCCTCGGAAAGCGAGCTGGGCAAGGCGTTCGAGGTCAGCCGCATCACCGTGCGCCAGGCGCTGGGTGATCTGCAGAAAGAAGGGCTGATCTTCAAGATCCACGGCAAAGGCACCTTTGTCGCCAAGCCCAAGGCGTTCCAGAACGTCAGCACCCTGCAGGGCCTGGGCGAGTCGATGACGCAGATGGGCTACGAGGTGATCAACCGCCTGCGCAGCTTCCGTCATGTGCCGGCCAATGCGCTGGTCGCCGCGCGGCTGCAGGTCGAAGAGGGCAGCCTGGTCACCGAGATCCGCCGGGTACGGCTGATCAACCGCGAGCCGGTGTCGCTGGAGCTGACCTGGTTGCCCAAGGCCGTCGGCGAAAAGCTGGAAAAGGCCGACCTGGTCACCCGCGACATCTTCCTGCTGCTGGAAAACGACTGCGGCATCGCCCTGGGGCATGCCGACCTGGCCATTGACGCAGTGCTGGCCGACAGCGACCTGACCCAGGCGCTGGAGGTGGAGGAGGGTGCACCGATCATGCGCATCGAGCGCCTGACCCACGCCGCCGACGGCACGCCGCTGGACTTCGAACACCTGTACTACCGCGGCGATGCCTTCCAGTACCGCCTGCGTATCGACCGCCAGAGGGGGAGCAAGGCATGAGCATCGAAACCCAGGACTACGACATCATCGTCATCGGCGGTGGCACCGCCGGGCCGATGGCGGCGATCAAGGCCAAGGAGCACGACAAGCACCTGCGCGTACTGTTGCTGGACAAGGCCAACGTCAAGCGCAGCGGTGCCATCAGCATGGGCATGGACGGCCTGAACAACGCCATCATCCCTGGCCATGCCACACCCGAGCAGTACACCAAGGAAATTACCGTGGCCAACGACGGCATTGTCAACCAGGCCGCCGTGCATGCCTATGCCACCCACAGTTTCGAGACGATCGAGCAGCTTGACCGCTGGGGGGTGAAGTTCGAAAAGGATGAAACCGGCGACTACGCGGTGAAGAAGGTCCACCACATGGGGGCGTACGTGCTGCCCATGCCCGAAGGCCACGACATCAAGAAGGTACTGTACCGCCAGCTCAAGCGTGCCCGGGTCGAGATCAGCAACCGCATGGTCTGCACCCGCGTGCTGCTCGATGCCGAAGGTGCCGCTGCCGGTGTACTGGGCTTCGATTGCCGTAGCGGCGAGTTTCGCGTGGTGCGGGCCAAGGCGGTGATCCTCGCCTGCGGCGCCGCCGGGCGCCTGGGCCTGCCATCGTCGGGTTACCTGATGGGCACCTACGAGAACCCGACCAATGCCGGCGACGGTTATGCCATGGCCTACCATGCCGGCGCCGAGCTGGCCAACCTCGAGTGCTTCCAGATCAACCCGCTGATCAAGGACTACAACGGCCCGGCCTGCGCCTACGTCACCGGCCCACTGGGTGGCTACACCGCCAACAGCCAGGGTGAGCGCTTCATCGAGTGCGACTACTGGAGCGGGCAGATGATGTGGGAGTTCCACCAGGAGCTCGAAGGTGGCAACGGCCCGGTGTTCCTCAAGCTCGACCACCTGGCCGAGGAAACCATCCAGAACATCGAAGAGATCCTGCACAGCAACGAGCGCCCCAGCCGCGGCCAGTTCCATGCCGGGCGTGGCACCGATTACCGCCAGCACATGGTCGAAATGCATATCTCCGAGATCGGCTTCTGCTCGGGGCATTCGGCCTCGGGGGTGTGGGTCAACGAGAAGGCCGAGACCAGCGTCAAGGGCTTGTATGCCGCCGGTGACATGGCTGCGGTGCCGCACAACTACATGCTCGGCGCGTTCACCTACGGTTGGTTTGCCGGTATCAACGCCGCGCGGTACGTGGCCGGGCGCGAACTTGCCGAAGTCGATGTCGAGCAGGTCGAGCGCGAGCGCGCACGGGTGTTCGCCCCGCTGCAACGTGAGCATGGCCTGCCACCGGCGCAGGTCGAGTACAAGTTGCGGCGCATGGTCAACGACTACCTGCAGCCGCCCAAGGTAACCAGAAAGATGGAAATCGGCCTGGCGCGCTTTGCCGAGATCGAGCGTGACCTTGCGCAGATGAAGGCCAGCAACCCTCACGAACTGATGCGTGCAATGGAGGTTTCGGTGATCCGCGACTGTGCCGAGATGGCGGCGCGCGCCTCGTTGTTCCGCGAGGAAAGCCGCTGGGGCCTTTATCACCATCGGGTGGACTTCCCCGAGCGCAACGATGGCGAGTGGTTCTGTCACTGCCATCTGAAAAAGGGCGAAAACGGTGAGATGACCAGCTTCAAGAAGGCAGTCGAGCCATACCTGATCGCTCTGGATGCCGAAGAGCAGACTGCCTATGACCGGCTGCGGGTGCGAGCCGACGCAGCCTGAACAAAACAGAGGGCCGAAGGCCCCAAGGACCCCGTGAAATGGCCTACCAGCCCCAGGAAATCTTCTTTCGCAGCAGCGCCCCGGTGACCATCGACGAAGAAAAGTGCATCGCCGAAAAAGGCTGCACCGTCTGCGTCGAGGTCTGCCCCATGGACCTGCTGGCGATCAACCCGGCCACGCAAAAGGCTTACATGGCCTTCGACGAGTGCTGGTACTGCATGCCCTGCGAGAAAGACTGCCCCACCGGCGCCGTCAAGGTCGACATCCCGTACCTGCTGCGCTGATTCATCCCCGTCATCCGCCGCCAAGGATCGCGCCATGAGCGAACGAAGCACCGACAACCCCGAGATTCTCGAACTGCTGCCACGCCTCGAAGCCGACGATGCGGGCGTGCGACGCATTGCCTTGATCGAACTGGCCGACCTGGAAGACCCTGGTGCCTTGCCATGGCTGACCGATGCCCTGTTGGTCGATGGCGCCGACGAAGTGCGCGCCGAGGCCGCGCGCCTGCTGGAAGCCTGGGAGGAACCAGAAGTGGTACAGGCCTTGTGCGCCGCACTGGCGGATGGTGCCGAAGCGGTACGCCTGGCCGCCGCACAGAGCCTCAGCGAGTTGAAGAGCCCGGAAGCTGGCCAGCTGATTCTGCCGTGGACGATTCATGCCGATGCCTTTGTCCGCGCCAGTGCCTTGCGCGCCCTGCGCGAGCTGCGTCTGGAAGATGCCGCCCGGCCTGCGTTGAAGGCACTGGAGGACCAGGACGCGGCGGTGCGGCGCGAAGCCGTGGGTATTCTGGGGTGGCTCAAGCACGAGCCCGCGCTGCCTGCCCTGGCAAAACTGGCCGAGCACGAGCCCGACACCGAAGTGCGTCGTGCCGCGATTGGTGCCTTGGGGCTTGCCCGTGACCTCGCCGTCTTGCCGGCGCTGGTTGGCGCCTTGCGCGACCCCGCCTGGCAGGTACGCGAAGAAGCCGCGACGACGCTGGGCAAAGTTGGCCATGCCCAGGCGGGGCCGGCACTGGTGGAGGCATTGGACGATGGCTTCTGGCAAGTGCGCTTGCGCGCAGCCCGTTCGCTGGGCCGCCTGCGCCACGCCGAAGCGCTGGATGCCCTGGCCGATCTGCTTGGTCATGACATCGCCAACCTGCGCAAGGAAGCTGCGCTGGCGCTCGGCGAGCTGGGCCTGGCCCGCGCCTTGCCGGCGTTGCAGGTGGCTGAAGCGGATAGCGATCCGGAAGTACGCAAGGCCGTGCGCATTGCCTTGGCGCAGCTGCGCGGAGCTGCTTGATGAACAGCCCGAGCGCAATACGCAATCAGCGCGAGCCCGGCTTGCTGACTTTGCAGTGGGCCGAGACCGAAGCAGTCATCAGCCATGCCCGGCTTCGCGGCGCCTGCCCCTGTTCGCAATGCCGGGCGGCGCGCTTGCAGGGGCGGGTGTCGGTGGCAAGTGCCGACGTGCGCGTCGAGCGGGTTGTGGCGCAGGGGTATGGCGTGCAGTTGGTGTTCAGCGATGGGCATGAACGAGGTATCTATCCCTGGGCCTACCTGCGCGATCTCGGCTGAACGGACAACGTCAATGGCATTGCTGGCACGGTCTCTGTAGGAGCGGGCTTGTCCCGCGAACACCGGCAGAGCTGGTGCCAAACACCGCAGAGCATGGCACCGGCGTTGCCGGTGTTCGCGGGGCAAGCCCGCTCCTACAGGGATCGCGTATCACAAAGCAATCAATTCGGGTCTCAGGCCTTCCACCCGGCGCGCTGGCGATGGCAGGTAGCCGCCGTCGCCAGTGATCTGGTGCAGGACCTTCTCACGCAGTGCATGCAAGGCCACCCCGGTGCGCAGGCGCGGGTGGGGCAGGTCGATTTCCACCACCGACTTGATCCGCCCCGGGCGCGGCTCCAGCACCACCACCCGGTCGGCGAGGTAGGTGGCTTCCTCGGCATCGTGGGTCACCAGTAGGGTGGTGATGCCGGCGCGTTCGCGGATGGCCAGCAGTTCGTCCTGCAGCTGCTGGCGGGTCAGTGCATCGAGCGCGCCGAACGGCTCGTCCAGCAACAGGATGCGTGGGCTGGCCACCAGGCCACGGGCGATTGCCACGCGCTGGGCCATGCCGCCGGACAGCTGGTGTGGGTAGGCCGACTCGAAACCGACCAGGCCCACCAGTTGCACGAACTCATGCACACGCCGGGCGCGTTCACCCTGGGTCAGGTGTTCGTTGACCAGGCCCAGGGCGATGTTCTGCTCAACCGTCAGCCAGGGGAACAGGCGATGCTCCTGGAATACGATGCCGCGCTCGCCGCCGATGCCGCTGACCGCCTGGCCATCGACGCGGATAGTGCCGCTGTAGTCGGTGTCCAGCCCGACCAGCAGGCGCAGCAGGGTCGACTTGCCGCAACCCGAGGCGCCAACGATGGCGATGAACTCGCCTTCGTTGATGGCCAGGTTGAAGTTGCGGATGGCCTCGAGGGGCTGGCCATCGACACTGAAGACTTTGCCGACGCCTTCGAAGCTGACCAGCGGCGGCGTGGTGTCGGCCTGATTGGCCGCGAGCAGGTGTGAAGCATTGAAAGCATTCATGCGGTTCTCCAGCGCGTGGCGCGCGATTCGAGGCGTTGGCCGAGGGTGCCGAGCAGGGCGCCGACCAGGCCGATCAGGACCATCGCGGCCATGACCTGGTCCATGCGGAACAGTTGCTGGGCGCCGATCATCAGGCTGGCGATGCCGCCGTCCGAGGGCATGAAGTACTCGGCACCGATGGTGCCCAGCCACGCGTAGATCAATGACAGGCGCAGGCCGGCGAATATCGCCGGTGCGGCGCCGGGCAGCACCAGCAGGCGCAGGCGTTGCCACAGGTTCAGGCGCAGTGTGCGCGCCGCTTCGCCCAGTTGCGGTGAGAGGCTGGCGATGCCGCGTTGGGTGGCGATCAGCAGCGGAAAAAACGCCGCCAGGCCGACAAACACATTCTTGGCCCCTTCGCCGAGGCCGAACCAGGCCGTGAGCAAGGGTACCCAGGCAAACAGCGCCACTTGCCGCAGGGCCGAAAGGCTTGGCCCGAAGAGACGTTCCGCATTGTGTGACAGCCCCAGCAACAGCCCGCTCAGCAAGCCGGCGCCGCCACCCAGGAGCAGGCCGGTCAGGGTGCGCTGCAGGCTCAGCAGCATGGCTTCAGGCAGCGAGCCATCGGCCAGGCCACTGAACAGGGTGCGCAACACCTCCAGCGGGGACGTGAGAATGTTCGGGTCGATCCAGCCGAAGCTGTTGCTCGCCTGCCATAGCGCAAGCAGCGCTGCCGGCAGCAGCAGGCTCTGCCAGCCCCGTGGCACAGGCCCGCGCTGTTGTTCGCCAGTGGCCGGTTGCGGCCAGTACAGCAAGCGCTTTTCCAGGGTCGAGAAGCCACGTTCCAGCAGTGCACCGACCAGGCCAATCACCAGGATGCACAACAGCACCAGATCGAGCATGAACAGCTGCCTGCCCCATACCATCAGGTAACCGATGCCTTCGCTGGAGGCCAGCAGCTCAACGGCGAGCAACGAGGTCCAGCCTGTCGCCAGGGCCAGGCGCACCCCAGTGAGGAAGGCAGGCAGGGCAGCTGGCAGCAGCAGGCGCCGGAACAACAGGTGGCGTGGCAGGCGCAGCGCGGCGGCGGCTTCGCGCAGCTTGGGCTGGGCATCGCGCACGCCGACCAGGGTGTGCAAGGTGACCGGTACCACCACGGCCTTCACCAGCACCACCAGCTTGAGCAGTTCGCCGATACCGAAGAACAGCATGAACAGCGGAATCCAGGCCAGGGTAGGGATCTGCGCCAGGGCCACGAAGGTCGGCAGCACCAAGGTCTGCGCCTGGCGTGAGGTGCCCAGCCAGGTGCCGAGCAGCAAGCCGCTGCCGACGCCCGCCAGCAGCCCCCAGAACAGCCGCTGCAGACTTATCCACAAGTGCCCCCAAAGCTCACCGGAGCCAAACTCCAGTGCGCTCTGCCACACCAGCGAAGGTGCCGGCAGGATCTGCTCGCTCATCCAGTGCTGCCGGCTCGCCACGACCCACAGCAGCGCAATCAGGACCGGCACTACCCATGGCAAGACGCGGCCTTTGTGGGAGCGGCCTTGCGTCGCGATTGGGTCGCGCAGCGGCCCCCGAAGCCAACCCCGCCCTCTGCTCAGAACTCCATTCATCGGCCATCTCTCGAAGCGTTCCAATGTTATTCGCTTATGGAATTAAAAATTCACACAAGAGACCTTCAAGAGATAAGAGCATGCAGTCCCTGCAGGCGGAACCCTCTCGCCATTGCGTTTTCCTCATATTTTCGATGCGTTTCCCGCAAGCCGCCCCGCGCCCCGCATCAATCCTCGTTTATGTCTTCCAGTTACTAAAAAATGAAGTTTTGATCTTTGTAGGTTCTAACCAGACCTGCCTAGCTTCTGGCCAAAGCGCCGGCCATCGCCGGTGGCAGCCTGCCAAGGAGCCTTGCCATGAAAACCCCTCTGCGCCACCTGATCACCGCCCTCGGTCTGGCCTTTACCCTGAGCGCCCACGCCGCCGAGCCGGACAAGCCGGAAAGCATCCGCATCGCCGTGCCCGACCTGAGCGCCGGCAGCAAGCACAGTGCCGGCGGCGTAGTCGATGTACTGCGTGACCAGCAACTGCTGGAGAAGGCATTCGCCAAAGACGGCATCCGCATCGACTGGCATTTCTTCAAGGGCGCAGGCCCTGTGGTCAACGAAGCCTTGGCCAATGGCCAGGCCGACTTCGCCTACCTGGGCGACCTGGCGGCGATCGTCGGCAAGGCCAACGGCCTCGACACCCGCGTGCTGACGGCCGGGGTGCGTGGGGTGAAGAGCTATCTGGGGGTGGTGCCGGGTTCCGGCATCAAGACCCTGCACGACCTCAAGGGCAAGCGCGTTGCGGTGTTTCGCGGCACCGCCAACCAGCTGTCGTTCGCCAGTGCCCTGGCCAGCCAGGGGCTGTCCGAGCGTGACCTGAAAGTGATCAACCTCGACTTCAACGCCGCCAACGCCGCATTGGCCGCCAAGCAGATCGACGCCACCTGGGGCCTCTCCAGCCTGCTGTCGCTGCGTGAGCGCGGGCTGGTCGAGCTGCCCGTCAATTCCCGCGACCTGGCCGGCGCCGGCAGCACCCAGGCGGTTTTGCTCGGCACCGGCGACTTCATCCGCAAATACCCCGAGCTGGTGCAGCGCCTGGTCAATGCCCAGGAGCAGGCCGCCAGCTGGCTGCGCGACGAGCATAACCGCGAGGCCTATGTCGACCTGGTGGCGAGCAACGCCAACTGGCCGCGCAGCATCCTCAGCGATGACCTGGCCAAGGAAGACCTCGCCCATTACTTCGACCCGCGGCTGGACGCCGATTTCGTTGCCCAGCTGCAGCAGGGCGTCGACCTGGCCGCCCGCGAGCGCCTGATCCGCCGTGGCTTCCAGGTTTCCGAGTGGATCGAGCCGCGTTTCCTCGATGCCGCACTGCAACACCAACAGGCCGTGCAGGCCGCCCGCTGAACCCAAAACCCGACCATGACCGCAAGGACCACGACCATGAGCAATGCCGCACTGGCCTCCGCGCCACACGCCCTCGAACTCGACATCCACCCGGTTGCCGGCCGCATCGGCGCCGAAATCCGTGGGTTGAAGCTGTCCGCCGACCTCGATGCCGCCACCATCGACGCCATCCAGGCAGCCCTGGTGAAGCACAAGGTGATCTTCTTCCGTGGCCAGACCCACCTGGACGACCTTAGCCAGGAAGGCTTCGCCAAGCTGCTCGGCGAGCCGGTCGCCCACCCCACCGTGCCGGTGGTGGACGGCACCAGCTACCTGCTGCAACTGGACGGTGCCGAAGGCCAGCGGGCCAACTCCTGGCACACCGACGTGACCTTCGTCGATGCCTACCCCAAGGCCTCGATCCTGCGCAGCGTGGTGGCGCCGGCTTCCGGCGGCGACACCGTCTGGGCCAACACGGCCGCGGCCTACCAGGAACTGCCCGAGCCGCTGCGCGAGCTGGCCGACAAGCTGTGGGCGGTGCACAGCAACGAATATGACTACGCGAGCATCAAGCCCGATGTTGACCCGGCCAAGCTCGAGCGTTATCGCAAGGTGTTCACCTCGACCGTGTACGAGACCGAGCACCCGGTGGTGCGGGTGCACCCGGTCAGTGGTGAACGTGCATTGCAGCTTGGGCATTTCGTCAAGCGCATCAAGGGCTATTCGCTGGCCGACTCGCAGCACCTGTTCGCGGTGCTGCAGGGGCATGTGACGCGGTTGGAGAACACCGTGCGCTGGCGTTGGGAGGCGGGGGATGTGGCGATCTGGGATAACCGCGCCACGCAGCATTATGCGGTGGATGATTACGGTACCCAGCCGCGGGTGGTGCGGCGGGTGACCTTGGCCGGTGAAGTGCCGGTGGGGGTTGATGGTCAGTTGAGCCGGACTACCCGTAAGGGGTAGGCCTGTAGAGAAACCCTGTGGGAGCGGGCATGTCGAGGCGTCGAACCGCCGCGAAGCAGGCGCCGCGATTGATGGCACCGGCTCCGCCGGTGTTCGCGGGCTCGCCCGCTCCCACAGATTCGGCAGGGGCGTTCAGATCTCGGTATCACAGGCAATCAGCTGCCTGACCAACCCCTGCGCCAACGGCGACAAGCCATACCCCACCCGGCTCACCACCCCATAGCGGGTATAGAACGCCTCTTCCTGCTCCGGCGCCAGGTCCACCAGTTTCAACGCCACCAGTCCCCGCTCCATCTGGTAAGGCCGCAAGTTGGCATTGCAGGCGATACCAATGGTGTCCGAATGCATCACCACGTTCAGCAGCGCATAACCATGCTCGCACTCCACCGTCGGCAGAAAGTCCTGCCGGCCACTGAGATCGCTGAGGATCTTGCGGATGTTCGGCGGGCGGAAGGTGGTTGCCAGCGGGTAGTCGAATACATCCCTGGCGCGTACCTCGGCCTTTTCGGTCAGCGGGTGCCCGGCCCGGCAGCAGAAGTGCCAGCGCTGCGGCACCAGCTTGTGTACGCGGTAATCCGGGTCGGACTCGAACTGGCGTGTGTCGGCCACGAAGAACTCGATCTCTTCGGCAATCAGCTTGCGGTTCAGCACCTGCCAGTTATCCACCTGGAAGCAGGTGCGCGCCGCCGGGTACTCGGCCACGAAGCGCGCCACCGCCCGTGGCACCAGGCCACCTGCGGGTGCCGGGCCGGAGCCGAAGCGCACCACGCCTGTGGTGGCGCCATTGAACTGGTGGATCTCGTTGACCAGGTTATGCGCGCCATGCACCAGGCGCCGCGAGTGCTCCAGCACCAGCAGGCCCTGGCGGGTGGGTGAAAGTTCCTTGCTGGCGCGGTCGACCAGGCGGCAGCCGATGTTGTGCTCCAGGGTCTGGATGCTGCGGCTGAAGGCCGATTGCGACAGGTTTACCGCCGCAGCTGCGGCGACAAAACTGCGGTGCTCGACAAGGGCAATGTAGTGGCGCAACTGACGCAGATCGATATGCATTTTCTACATTAAAACCTTCGGTCAAATGCAATTGCTGACAAGGGCGAGTCCCCTTATAAAGGGAGTCACTTATTCCACAAAATATGAATTACAAATATTTATATTTCTTAAAAGAATATAAGCCCGACTGACCGCGATTCGGTTCCGCCAACGGAAATGCTCGCCCAGGGCCCATGCCTCAAGGAGCATTTGCATGTCCGGACTTTCCCGCTGGCCTGCGCGCGCGTCGCGTTTCACCTTGCAACCCTTGGCCGCCGGCGTGTTGCTGGCGGCATCCAACGGCAGCTTCGCCGAAGAACCCGTCAGCACCACTCCGGCCGTGGAGCAGGAAGCCAAGCTCGGCACGGTCACAGTCAATGCCCGCCGCCGCGAAGAAACCGCGCAGAGCGTGCCCACGCCGATCAGCGTGCTCAGCAGCGAAACCCTGGAAACCCAGCGCATCTACCGTGTGCAGGATCTGCAACAGCTGGTGCCCAGCACCAACGTCGCCTATGTGCATGCGCGGCAGTCGAGCATCTCGATTCGTGGCCTGGGCAATAACCCGGCCAGCGATGGCCTGGAAGGCAGCGTCGGGATCTACCTGGACAACGTCTACCTCGGCCGCCCGGGCATGGCGGTGTTCGACCTGCTCGATGTCGAGCAGCTGGAAGTGCTGCGTGGCCCGCAGGGCACGCTGTTCGGCAAGAACACCACGGCGGGGGTGCTGAACATCACCACGCGCAAGCCGACCTTCCACCCGGAAGGGAGCATCCAGCAATCGGTTGGCGAGGACGGCTACCTGCAGACCCAGGGCAGCTACTCCGGGCCGATCACCGAGACATTGGCCGGGCGCATCAGCGCCTATCGCACTGAAGACGACGGCTATGTGAAGAACATCTACAACGGCGACGAGCTCAACGGCGGCAAACGTCAGGGCTTTCGTACCCAGTTGCTGTTCCAGCCGAGCGAAACCTTCAACCTGCGCTGGATCGGCGAGTACAACGAAGAAGACTCCAACAACGGCATCCTCAGCCTGTACAGCACCGGGCCGACCATCAATGGCGTCAACCGCTACGAAAGCCTGGCCGCCCAGGCCGGCGCGACGCTGGTGTCGGGCAAGGACCGCAAGGTCAACTTCGATGCCGACCAGCAGGTGACGGTGTTCCAGGGCGGTACCTCGGTGGAGGCCAACTGGACCCTGCCCAACGACTTCACCCTGACCTCGATCAGCGCCTACCGCTGGTGGGACTTCACCCCGCGCAACGACGACGGCCTCAATGTGCCGGTGTTCTACAGCGCCGGGGTTTCGGTGCGCGACAAGCAGTATTCGCAGGAAATCCGCCTGGCTTCGCCTACTGGTGGCCTCTTCGACTATGTGCTTGGCGCGTACTACTTCAAGCAGGACCTGGACAACAAGTCGTTCACTTATTACGGGCCCCAGGCCGATATCTGGAACCTGACGCCGGCTGGCGCCCTGAACAACGTCAATACCATCGGCAATGGCCATATCGATACCGACAGCTACGCGCTGTTCGCCCAGGGCACCTGGCACGTCACCGATCGCCTGGACTTCACCGCCGGCATCCGCGGTACCTACGAGGAAAAAAGCGCCTGGGTGACCCGTGATGCGCCAACCGGCGGTGCTGCCGTGACCGGTGCCGCTGCGGCGGCACGCCAGGGCAGGGTAGGGGCGTACGACTCGGGCGACCTCAACCAGTACAGCTTCAGCCCCTCCGGGCTGCTCGGCCTGAGTTACCGCTTCAACGAGCAACTGCTTGGCTACGCGACCCTGACTCACGGTGAGAAATCGGGTGGCGTGAACCTCACCGTCGGTGCCGCGCCACGCCTGGGTACCGACTCACTGCTGGTCGGCACCGAGCGGGCCAACAACGCCGAGTTGGGCCTCAAGAGCACGCTGTTCGACAACCGCCTGCAACTCAACACCAACCTGTTCTGGACCGAGGTGCATGGCTACCAGGCCAACGTCTACGACCAGATCAACCGTGTGCAGTACCTGGCCAACGCCGGCAGCGTGCGCTCGCGCGGCCTGGAATTCGAAGCCACGGCGCTGCCGGTCAAAGGCCTGACGGTGAACTTCAACGGCTCATGGAACGACGTCCGCTACCTGAAGTACGACGACGCTCCGTGCCCGCCAGAGGTGAGCCTGGCCAATGCCACGGCCACCTGCGACCTGTCCGGCCACCAGGTGGTCGGCGCCTCCAAGTACATCGCCAACCTCAACGGCGAATACAAGTGGCAGGCCAGCCAGCACGTCGAGCCCTACGTCACCGCCAGCTACGCGTTCCGCTCACGGGCGGTGGGCACCATCGACGATTCCGACTTCGGCCAGATCCCCAGCTACGCGCTGGTCAACCTCTCCGCCGGTGTGCGCCTGGACCAGGGCGACGGCGTGGTCGACCTGTCGCTGTGGGTGAAGAACGCCGGCGACAAGACCTATTTCACCAGCCTGTGGAACTCCGCCAACGGTGGTTATGCCGGCGTGCTCGGCACTCCGCGCACCTTCGGCGCCACCGCCCGTTACGACTTCTGAGTAAAAAGGAGCTTTGCCATGAATGCCAAGACTGAAACCCCAGTACTGCCCGAAGGTGCCTGCCTCACGGCCAAGGTCCCCGAACGCACCGAGGCGCTGCTCGGCGATGTGGTGGTCAACCCGTACCGCCTGGCGCCACTGACCGCGATCATCCGCGACGGTGGGCGCCGCCTGAGCGCCGCCCATGTGCGGGTGCGCGGTCGCGGCGAGCGCGGTGTCGACATCGCCTACGAGGTATCGGAGCGTTCACTGTGGACCTACGGCGGCATCCCGGTATTCGGCCTGTACCCGGATCACGTCAACCAGGTGGAAGTGACCTACAAGCTCGACGGCGAGCGCATCCGCGAGGAGTATCAGATCTATGCCCCGGCCGTGCGCCTGCCGGTGGTGGCGAAACAGACTGCCGCGCTGCCTGAGGTGGAGCCGGTCAAGGTGGCGCCAGGCTTCGAGCAGCGCCTGTACCTGTTCAACCACTTGCAAGGGGACATCCCCGGTGGCCGCGCCTTCAAGTGGAACGGCCTGGGCGGTGCCGCCGAGTGGGACCAGGTGGGCAACAACTGGATCGCCGACAGCAACGGCGACGTGCGCTGGTACCTGGACATCGAGCAGATCCACGATTCCAACCGCCGCGACGGCCTGGGCGGGACCATGGGCTTCCAGCAGACCCGCGACGGCAAGCTGATCTGGGGGCAGGGCCAGACCTACTCCAAGTTCGACCTGCTCGGCCGGCGCATCTGGCAGCGCAACCTGCCGGACAAGTTCGCCGACTTCTCCCACGAGATCCGCGAAACCGCCAACGGCACCTACCTGCTGCGCGTCGGCACCAGCGATTATCGTCGTCCGGATGGCAAGCGGGTGCGCTCGATCCGCGACCACATCATCGAGGTCAGCGAGGCGGGGGATGTGCTGGACTTCTGGGACCTGAACCAGATTCTCGATCCCTATCGCGGCGACCTGCTGGAAACCCTGGGCAAGGCAGCGATCCAGCTGCCAGAGGGTGTGCACAAGCAGGATGACCGCCTGGCCAACGAACTGGCCGAAGGCGACCTGCCGTTCGGCGATACCCCTGGCGTGGGCACCGGGCGCAACTGGGCGCACGTCAATGCCATCGACTACGATGCCGATGATGACAGCATTATCGTTTCAGCTCGCCATCAGGGGGTGGCGAAGATCGGTCGTGACAAGCAGGTGAAGTGGATTCTCGCTTCACCGCAAGGCTGGCCGCAGCACTTGCGTGAGAAGGTGCTGACACCGGTCGCAAGCGAAGGCTTCGACTGGTCCTGGACCCAGCACACCGCCTGGCTGACCGGCAAAGGCACACTGACCGTGTTCGACAACGGCTGGGGGCGCGACTTTGCACCGACCAAGCTCAGTGGCAACTACAGCCGGGCGGTGGAATACAAGATCGACGAAGCCAAGGGCACGGTCGAGCAGGTGTGGGAATACGGCAAAGAGCGGGGCGACGAATGGTACAGCCCGGTGACCTCGGTGGTGGCCTACCGGCCAGAGACCGATACCCAGTTCATCTATTCGGCTTCGGTGAATTTCCTCACGCCCGAGAAGCTGACCACCACGGTGCTCAATGAGGTACGTCGAGGGACCCAGGAGGTACTGGTGGAGCTCAAGGTGCATAGCCGCCAGCCAGGTTCCGTTGGCTATCGTGCGCTGGTGATCGACCTGGCCAAGGCGTTCTGATTCATCCCTTCCGGGAGGGCCGTCGGTCCTCCCATCACATTTCCTTCAGCTCGTTCGTCTAACCTGTACTGGCCCTTTCGCGGGCACGCCCGCTCCCACAGGTATTGCACCGAACTTGAGACCGGTGGGGTACCTGTGGGAGCGGGCGTGCCCACGAAAGGGCCGGCTGCCACAGCACAAAATTGTGAAATTTCCGCCAGGGTGTTCAACCATTCGTTCTTTTTTTCGAACAGCCTATTGTCCAACACCCCAGCAGCCGCTTAGCATTCGTTTGAGATTTCAAACGCTCGATGCCCTGCCTTGGGCGCTTTTCAAACAATCAACAATTCGGGAAGCCGACATGCAGCTCAAAGACGCTCAGTTGTTCCGCCAGCAAGCCTTCATCAACGGTGAGTGGCTGGATGCGGACAGCGGCCAGACCATCAAAGTGACCAACCCGGCCACTGGTGAAGTCATCGGTACCGTGCCGAAGATGGGCACCGCGGAAACCCGCCGCGCCATCGAAGCCGCCGACAAGGCCCTGCCGGCCTGGCGTGCACTGACCGCCAAGGAGCGTTCGGCCAAGCTGCGTCGCTGGTTCGAACTGATGATCGAGAACCAGGACGACCTGGCTCGCCTGATGACCACCGAACAAGGCAAGCCACTGGCTGAAGCCAAGGGCGAAATCGCCTACGCCGCCTCGTTCATCGAGTGGTTCGCCGAAGAAGCCAAGCGCGTCTACGGCGACACCATCCCGGGCCACCAGCCAGACAAGCGCCTGATCGTCATCAAGCAGCCGATCGGCGTTACTGCGGCCATCACCCCGTGGAACTTCCCGGCCGCCATGATCACCCGTAAAGCCGGCCCGGCCCTGGCCGCTGGCTGCACCATGGTGCTCAAGCCTGCATCGCAGACTCCGTACTCCGCCCTGGCCCTGGTCGAGCTGGCCAACCGTGCCGGCATCCCGGCTGGCGTGCTGAGCGTCGTTACCGGCAGCGCTGGCGAAGTCGGCGGCGAGCTGACCGGCAACTCCCTGGTACGCAAGCTGTCCTTCACCGGCTCGACCGAAATCGGTCGCCAGCTGATGGAAGAATGCGCCAAGGACATCAAGAAGGTTTCCCTGGAGCTGGGCGGCAACGCTCCGTTCATCGTGTTCGACGACGCCGACCTGGACAAGGCGGTCGAGGGCGCGATCATCTCCAAGTACCGCAACAACGGCCAGACCTGCGTCTGCGCCAACCGTATCTACGTGCAGGACGGCGTCTACGACGCGTTCGCCCAGAAGCTGGCCGCTGCTGTCGCCAAGCTGAAGATCGGTAACGGCCTGGAAGAAGGCACCACCACTGGCCCGCTGATCGACGGCAAGGCTGTCGCCAAGGTCCAGGAACACATCGACGACGCCGTTGGCAAAGGCGCCAAGGTGCTGTCCGGTGGCAAGCTGATCGAAGGCAACTTCTTCGAGCCGACCATCCTGGTCGACGTGCCGAACACCGCTGCTGTCGCCAAGGAAGAGACCTTCGGCCCACTGGCGCCGCTGTTCCGCTTCAAAGACGAAGCCGAAGTCATCGCCATGTCCAACGACACCGAGTTCGGCCTGGCCTCGTACTTCTACGCCCGTGACATGAGCCGTGTGTTCCGTGTCGCCGAGGCCCTGGAATACGGCATGGTGGGTATCAACACCGGCCTGATCTCCAACGAAGTCGCGCCGTTCGGTGGCATCAAGGCTTCGGGCCTGGGCCGCGAAGGTTCCAAATACGGTATCGAGGACTACCTCGAAATCAAATACCTGTGCATCAGCGTCTGATCGCCGGGTAAACGGTTTTACCTCTGCCAGCGGGGCGCGAGAGCGACGTCTCGCTGGCCTTTTTGACATCGCAGTACCTGGTGGCCAGGGCGTTTACGGCAGTCGATCAACGAATACTGTTCGCGAGCACACCCAGCCACCCCCGAATAAAAGCGCCGCTGATCGGCGCAAATGAGGGCATTATGAGCAAGACCAACGAATCCTTGATGCAACGTCGTGTCGCCGCCGTCCCACGTGGCGTTGGCCAGATCCACCCGATCTTCGTCGAATCCGCGAAGAACTCGACGGTGATCGACGTTGAAGGCCGCGAACTGATCGACTTCGCCGGCGGCATCGCAGTACTGAACACCGGCCACCTGCACCCGAAAGTGGTAGCAGCTGTGCAAGAGCAGCTGACCAAGGTCAGCCACACCTGCTTCCAGGTGCTGGCCTACGAGCCTTACGTCGAGCTGTGCGAAAAAATCAACAAGCTGGTCCCAGGTGACTTCGACAAGAAGACCCTGCTGGTCTCCACCGGCTCCGAAGCCGTTGAGAACGCCGTCAAGATCGCTCGTGCCGCCACTGGCCGCGCTGGCGTGATCGCCTTCACCGGCGGCTACCACGGCCGTACCATGATGACCCTGGGCCTGACCGGCAAGGTCGTGCCGTACTCCGCTGGCATGGGCCTGATGCCAGGCGGCATCTTCCGCGCCCTGTTCCCGAGCGAGCTGCACGGTGTCAGCGTTGACGACGCCATCGCTTCGGTCGAGCGCATCTTCAAGAACGACGCCGAGCCGCGCGACATCGCCGCGATCATCCTCGAGCCAGTACAAGGCGAAGGCGGCTTCCTGCCAGCGCCGAAAGAGCTGATGAAGCGTCTGCGCGAGCTGTGCGACAAGCACGGCATCTTGCTGATCGCCGACGAAGTGCAGACCGGCGCTGGCCGTACCGGCACCTTCTTCGCCATGGAACAGATGGGCGTCGCGCCTGACCTGACCACCTTCGCCAAATCCATCGCTGGCGGCTTCCCGCTGGCCGGTGTGTGCGGCAAGGCCGAGATCATGGACGCCATCGCTCCGGGCGGCCTGGGCGGCACCTACGCTGGTTCGCCGATCGCCTGCGCCGCGGCCCTGGCCGTTATCCAGGTGTTCGAGGAAGAGAAACTGCTGGACCGCAGCAAGGCTGTCGGTGAGCACCTGACCACTGGCCTGCGCAAGATCCAGGAAAAGCACCCGATCATCGGCGACGTCCGTGGTCTGGGCTCGATGATCGCTGTGGAAGTCTTCGAAAAAGGCACCCACACCCCGAACGCTGCTGCCGTTGCCCAGGTTGTGGCCAAGGCACGCGACAAGGGTCTGATCCTGCTGTCCTGCGGCACCTACGGCAACGTCCTGCGTATCCTGGTTCCGCTGACCGCCGAAGACGCGCTGCTGGACAAGGGCCTGGCCATCATCGAAGAGTGCTTCGCTGAACTCGCCTGATGTGACGCGCTTCTAAAAAAAACCCGCTTCGGCGGGTTTTTTTTGTGCCCAGAAAAGCTGTGTGCGGCTATGGTGGTGAAAGGATTCGCCTTGGAAGCTGCGAAGGACTGTGTGTCAGGGATATTCAGGAGTTGGCCATGAGTGCTGCAGACCCCACCCCACCTTGCGTATTGATCGCCGAAGGCGACCCTTGGGTACGCGAAATGCTGAGCGAAATGCTGCTCAGCGTGCGTTGCGATGCCCGCTTGCAAGTCTGCGCCGACGGCTCGCAAGCGCTCACGGCGCTGGCCAGCAAGCCCGACCTGATCATCGCCGCTCGTGAGCTGGCAGGCTTCGATGGCCTCGACCTGCTGCGCAAGGTGCGCGCCAAGGGCCCGGCACTACCGTTCATTCTCATGAGCAACCGCAGCGATAGCGCCAGCGTGCGCGAAGCATTGCCGCTGCACCCCACGGCTTACCTGAGCAAACCGCTGAACCTGGACAAGCTGCGCAAGAGCCTGGAAGAACTGCTGCTGGCCGTGGGCGAACAGATTGCCTGCCCGGTGCCGCCGCTGCAGCCTGGCGCCAACCTGCCGGCCTACCTCGAACAACGGCGCGCCACCGCCGATGGCGGGCCGCTGTTCGCCGATGTGCAGGTGGCGATCAAGCGCGCGCTCAACCCGCAGGGCCTGAACCTCAAGGTGCTCGAAGAGGAAGTGCGTGACGACCCACAGATCACGGCGGTGCTCATCGCCGCTGCCAACAGTGCCAGCCTGCACCGTGACGCGCCTGTGCAAACGCTGATGCAGGCGCTGAACAAGCTCGGCAGCACCCAGAGCATGAATCTGATTCTCGGCCTCACCCTCAAGCGCAGTGCACGGCTGAGCGACCCGTTGCTGACGCAACATGCCACGCATTACTGGAACCTGTCGTTGCACACGGCCGAATACGCCCGCACGCTGGCGCGCATGCTCGAACTGGATCAGGAGCGCTGCTATTGCGCCGGCCTGCTGCATTGCCTGGGTGACCTGGCGGTGCTGCGCTGCCTGCAGGAATGGCGCCTGGCCGGTGGCGAACTGGACGAGGACCGGGTGCAGCTGTCGCTCAATGAGTTTGGCGCGGCGTTCGGCTCGGCGTTGCGTACACGTTGGCGCTTGCCGCTGAGCCTGCGCGAGCTGATCGCGGCGATCTACCAGCTGGGTGGCGGGGTGTATTCGCGGGAGATCCTGGCCTTGAACCTGGCCGGGCAAGTGGCGCGCCTGCCGGCGGATCAGGGGCTGGAGAAGATCGCCAATAGCAAGACGGCACGTTTGCTGAAGGTGGGGCTGCCGGAGCTGAGCCGGTTGCGCAAGTTGGAGAATCCTGAGGTGAAGCCGCAGGAGGAAATGAAGGAGCCTGTGGTGGAAGCTAAGGGTGAGGAACCACCTATTCCTGAAGAACGAGCGCCGACTTGAGATATTGGGGCCGCTTCGCAGCCCTTCGCGGGCATGCCCGCTCCCACAGGAATCGTAGAGCCTTGAAGGGCAGCGCCGTACTTGTGGGAGCGGGCATGCCCGCGAAGGGCTGCGCAGCGGCCCCAGTCAGCCTCGGACTATCTGGTTCTTGCCCTGCCGCTTGGCCCGGTACATCGCAGCATCGGCACGGGCGAACAAGCTGTCCAGCGACTCGTCTTCGTCCGTCAGCCCGGTCAGCCCCTGGCTCACCGTAACGCTGTACACCTCATCGCCATGGCTGAAGCCCTGCCGCTGAATTTCCCGCTGCAACCGCTCGGCAATCTGCTCGGCCACCTGTGCATTGCAACCCGGGAATACCGCCGCGAATTCCTCCCCGCCGATACGCCCGAACAGGTCGCCGCGGCGTAGCACGGCCTTGCCGCTGTCGGCGATGCGCTGCAGCACCTGGTCGCCTTCCTGGTGCCCGTAGCTGTCGTTGATGCGTTTGAAGTCGTCGATGTCCAGCAGCAGGAAAGCCAATGGCGTGCCGTCTTCACGGGCACTTTCGAAGGCCTGCTGGGCGCACTCGAAGAAGTGCCGGCGGTTGCTGCTCTGGGTCAGCACGTCGGTGGTGGCCAGGCGCTGCAGTTCGCCTTCGAGCTGCTTCTTTTCGGTGATGTCTTCGGCGATGCCGACGATGATCACTCGGTCGCCGTCGCTCTGCTGGTTGATGTAGCACTTGTCGCTGAGCCAGCGCACCTGGCCGCTGGCGTTGAGAATGCGGTATTCGCGGTCTTCCACTGCGCCCTTGAGCAGCACCTGGGCCAGGCTGCGTTCGGCGAATTCCAGGTCGTCGGGGTAGATGCTGTCGCGCCATTCGTTGTAGTCGGCCAGCACCAGGCTGGCCGGCCGACCGAAGATGCGCTCGTAGGCGGGGCTGACGTAGAGCACCTGGCGGGTTTCCCAGTCGAAGGCCCAGAGCACGGCGTTGACGCTGTCGAGCAGCGAGCTGTAGAGCTGCTCGCGTTCACTCAGGCGGGCGACTTCGCCCTGGGCGTGGAGCAAGGCCAGCAAGGTTTGTGCAGCTTCGGGGGGCGGCGTACCTGACAACAACGGAGGAAGGTTCTTGGCCATGAGCACGGGAGCAGTTCTCACTGATGAGGCGCGCGGCCACGAACCGGCCCGCCACGCGGGCGATGTGCCGGGTTTGAGTGGATTTTCAGGGGGGAAGTTCCGGCAGGCACGCCCCGTTGCAGGGCGTGCCGATCAGCGGCTATCAGGCGGTGGGGCGCAGGGAGTAGGTTTTCAGCTGTGCTGCAAAGTCGTGCAGGGCATGGATGCCGCTGGCCTCGGCCTCGTGAACCCAGTCCTTCATGGCCGCCAGCATATCGTGGCCGTTGGCGCTGGTGCGGGCCCAGATCTGTTGCAGGGCCAGGCGCTTCTCGTAGATGGTCTTCAGTGCCTGGCTGTGGGCAAGCATGCTCTCGATACGCACGTGGTGGCGGTCTTCCAGCAGGCTGGTTTCACGCGACAGCAGGCGCTTGGCACGGCGGAAGCGGTGGCGTACCGACGCATCGACCTTGGCCAGCTCCTGCTTGACCAAGGGGCCGATCACCAGCTTGCGGTACTGGGCCATGATCTGGAAGCGGTTGTTGAGGATGGCCATGGCCGTGTCCATGTCCAGGCTGGCCTTGCCCTCGACGCGGTGGGCGATGGGCGCCACACGCTGCACCTTGGCCAGGCGCAGCAGGCAGAACAGGCGGATCCACGCCCAGCCCATGTCGAACTCCCAGCGCTTGACCGACAGCTTGGCCGAATTGGGGTAGGTGTGGTGGTTGTTGTGCAGCTCTTCACCACCGATGACGATCCCCCACGGCACCAGGTTGGTGGCGGCGTCGCGGCATTCGAAATTGCGGTAGCCAACCGCATGGCCCAGGCCGTTGACCACGCCAGCGGCCCAGAATGGAATCCACATCATCTGCACCGCCCAGATGGTGATGCCAATGGTGCCGAACAGCAGCAGGTCGATGACCGCCATCAGCACGATGCCGCCGAGCTTGTAGCGTGAGTAGAGGTTGCGCTCGATCCAGTCTTCCGGGCAGTTCTTGCCGTAGATGCGCAGGGTTTCGGGGTTGCGTGCCTCTTCGCGGTAGAGCTCCGCGCCTTTGCGCAGCACCGTGCCCAGGCCCTTGTACACCGGGCTGTGCGGGTCGTCCGGGGTTTCGCACTTGGCGTGGTGCTTGCGGTGCACGGCCGTCCATTCGCGGGTGTTCTGTGCCGTGGTCAGCCACAGCCAGAAACGGAAGAAGTGCTTAAGCGCACCATTGAGTTCCAGGGCGCGATGGGCGGAGTAGCGATGCAGGTAGATGGTGACGCTGACGATGGTCACGTGGGTCATCAGCAGGGTGACGCCAACCAGTTGCCAGGCCGACAAGTCGAGCAGACCGTTGTACCACATAGGTGTAGAAGCCCTCGGGAATGCAGGGAGAAAAGGGTGATTATCCCTTGGCGGGGAAATAAAACCAGTCACCCTTTCAGATAGGAAGTCACGGCATGTTTCAGCCTTTATAATGCCCCATTCTTTTTCATGGGCTTTCCCCCCCGACATGTCTGTTTCCGTTCGCGACGCCTTGCGCATGGCCGCGCTGTATGTGGTGCTCTCGTTCCTCTGGCTGGTGCTGGCCGAGGTGGTCCTGCGCAGTATGTCTGACGACCCCCTGGCATTGACCGTGGGCCGGCAGATCAACGTGGTGGTGTGGGTACTGGTCAGTGCCTTGCTGATCTTCGTGTCCCGCGCCCGCCTGCTCAACTTCATCGGTATCGGCGCGCGCTTGCGCAGCGAGGACCGCGAGCGCCTGCGCATGGCCGCGGCGGTGTTCGACAGCACCCTGGAGGGTGTGTTGGTCACAGACCGCCAGGGCCTGATCGTGCATGTCAATCGCGCCTTCATGCGCATCACCGGCTACCAGCAGGAAGAAGTGCTGGGCCATCGCCCCAGCAAGTTCAAGTCGGGCCACCACGGTGTGCCGTTCTACCAGCAGATCTTTGCGGCCTTGGCCGAAAAGGGCGAGTGGAGCGGCGAGATCTGGAACCGCCGTAAAAGCGGTGAAATCTATCCACAATGGCAGACGATCTGTGCCATCCGCGACGACAGCGGCGAGCTGAGCCATTACGTGGCGGTGTTCAGCGATATCAGTGCGATCAAGCATTCCGAGCAGGAACTTGCCTACCTGGCTCACCATGACCCGCTCACCGGCCTGCCCAACCGCCTGCTGTTCAACGACCGCGCCGAGCAGGCGCTGGCGTCGGCGCAGGCCAACAAGCGCGGCTGCGCTTTGTTGTTGCTCGACCTGGATCACTTTCAGAGCATCAACGACGGCCTTGGCCATACCATCGGCGACCAGTTGCTCAAGCTGGTTGGCGAACGCCTGCGTGAGACCGTGGGCAGCAACGTGACCCTGGCGCGCCTGGGCGGGGACGAGTTCGGCGTGCTGGCCGAGAATTGCCAGCAGGTTGGCCAGGCCGGCAAGCTGGCGCAGGGCATCATCGAGCGCATGCGCGAGCCCTTCGAGTTCGATGGCCACCGGCTGTTCATCAGTGCCAGCGTGGGTATCAGCCTGTTCCCCAATGACGCCCTGAGCGCCGGGCAACTGTTGCGCAATGCCGATTCGGCGCTGTTCAAGGCCAAGGGTAATGGCCGTGCCTGCTATGCGCTGTACACCGAGGAGCTGACCGCCCACGCCCAGCACCGGGTGGAAACCGCGAGCGAGCTGCGCCGGGCGCTGGCCAAGGATGAGCTGCGGGTGTTCTTCCAGCCGGTGCATGACCTGTCCACGGCGAAGATGGTCGGGGTCGAGGCATTGGTCCGCTGGCAGCACCCGCAGCGAGGGTTGGTGCCGCCGAGCGATTTCATCCCCATCGCCGAGCGCACCGGTCTGATTGCCGAGATCGATGCCTGGGTGTTGCGTGAAGCCTGCCGGCAGATGGTTCGCTGGCGGGAGGATGGGCGCACGCTGGCGTTCGTTGCCGTGAATATTTCCAGCCGCTTGTTCGGCCAGCGCGATTTGTACCGGCAGGTGGCCGATGTGCTGCATCAGACAGGGTTGGCCCCGACATTGCTGGAACTGGAAGTGACCGAGAGTGCGGTCATGGAAGACCCGGAGGTTGCGCTGGAGCAGCTGCACCGCCTGCGCGAGCTGGGGCTGAGCCTGGCCATCGATGACTTTGGCACGGGGTACTCGTCGCTGCTGCGGCTCAAGCGCTTGCCGGTGCAGAAACTGAAGATCGACCAAGGCTTCGTGGCCGGCCTGCCGCTGGATGACGATGACATTGCCATCGTCCGGGTGATCGTCGCGCTGGCGCGGAGCATGGGCATGCAGGTGCATGCTGAGGGCATCGAACAGGCGGAGCAGGCGCGCTTCCTGCTGGAGCAGCAGTGTCAGCTGGGGCAGGGCTACTGGTTCGGGCGGCCGGTGCCGGCTGCGGATCTGCATTGGGGCTGATGGCCTCTTCGCGGGCTCGCCCGCTCCCACAGGTACCGCACCGCTCCTGAGAGCCGTGATAATCCTGTGGGAGCGGGCGTGCCCGCGAAGAATTCAACGCTTGTTCAAGCCTTTCGCCAACCGGTCGCCACCCAGCTGGATCAGCGCCACCAAGGCCACCAGCATGGCAATCACGGTCAACATGATCTGGCTGTCGAAGCGCTGATACCCGTACCGATAGGCAATATCCCCCAGCCCACCCGCTCCAATTGCCCCGGCCATCGCCGAAGAGTTGATCAGCGTCACCAGGGTAATGGTGAACCCGCCCACGATCCCCGGCAGCGCTTCTGGCAACAGCACATGCCAGACGATGTGCCAACGCCGGCAGCCCATGGCCTGCGCCGCCTCTACCAGGCCATGGTCGATCTCGCGCAGGCTCACCTCGGCAATCCGCGCAAAGAACGGCGTCGCGGCGATGGTCAGTGGCACTACCGCAGCCCACACACCGTAGGTGGTACCCACCACCAGCCGGGTGAAGGGGATCAGCGCGACCATCAGGATCAGGAACGGGATCGAACGGAACAGGTTGACGAAAGCGCCCAGCACCCGGTTCAGCAACGGTGCCTCGAAGATGCCGCCCTTGTCGCTGGTGACCAGCAGCACCGCCATCGGCACCCCCACCAGCAACGCGACCAGCGAGGACACGCCCACCATCAGCAGGGTGTCGAGCAGGCCATCGAGCAAGCGATCAAACCACATGGCCCAGTACCTCCACGTCTTCGGCCCAGCGGCGGGCGCGTTCGAGCAATTGATGCGTGTCGTGCGGTGAGCCCTGGATCGACAGGATCAACTGCCCGAGCGCATGCTCGCCGATGGTTTCCACGCCACCCTGAAGCAGGCGCACACGCCCGCCCAGTTCGGCGAACAGGTCGGACAGCGCCGGCTCGCCGAGGAGGGTGAGTTTGAGCACCACTGCGCTGTCACGGCCCACCGGGCTGGCGCGCAGGTTTGCCTGCAAAGCCGCAGGCAGCTTGGCCTGCAACGGTGCCAGCAGGGTGCGGGTAACCTCATGGCATGGGCTGCCGAACACGCGCCAGACTTCGCCCTGCTCGACGATCGCGCCACGCTCCAGCACCACCACGCGGTGACAGATGTCGCGGATCACCGCCATCTCGTGGGTGATCAGCACCACGGTCAGCCCCAGGCGTTGGTTGATGTTGCGCAGCAGTTCGAGGATCGACGCCGTGGTCTCGGGGTCCAGTGCCGAGGTGGCCTCGTCGCACAGCAGGATTTCCGGGTCATGCACCAGCGCCCGGGCGATGCCGACCCGCTGCTTCTGCCCGCCGGACAGCTGCGCCGGGTAGACGTGATGCTTCTCCTGCAAACCCACCAGTTCCAGCAGCTCGCGGACCTTGCGCTGGCGCTCGGCCTTGGCCACGCCGGCCACCTTCAGCGGCAGCTCGACGTTCTGCCACACGGTCTTGGCCGACATCAGGTTGAAATGCTGGAAGATCATGCCGATGCGTCGGCGCAGGGCTACCAGGCGGTCCTCGTCGAAGGGCGCGATGTCCACCTGGTCGATCAGTACACGGCCCTGGCTCGGCTGCTCGAGGCGGTTGATGGTGCGCAGCAGCGACGACTTGCCGGCACCACTGCGGCCGATGATGCCGAAGATCTCGCCACGGCGGATATTCAGGTCAATGCCGTGCAGCGCCGGCTGTTGCTGGCCAGGGTAAGTCTTGCCAAGGCCGATGAAGCGCACGTGGGCTTCGTTGACCTCCGGGCGCAGGGCCTGCTCCCTGGCCGTAGACGGCGATGGTTGTGCGGTGGGCGCTCGGAGCGCGCTGGCCTGGCTCATGTCAGCCCTCCCAACCGGCCTGGTACAGGCTGCCATGGGCCTTGTTCAAGGCCGAACGCACGGCAGGCGAGTGTTGGTAGATATCGACGAACCTGGCCAGGCGAGGGTCGTCCTTGCTTTGCGGGCGGATGACGAACTGGATCACGTACTCCTTGTTTTCCAGGCCATCGAACAGCAACGCCGACGTGGCATCGAAGCTGTTGGCCAGGCGGATGTAGGCCGGGTAGCCCTGGACCAGGTCGGCGTCGTCATAGGCGCGCACCAGTTGCACGGCTTCGACCTGCAGGATCTTCAGTCGCTTCGGGTTGGCGACGATGTCGTCTTCGGTGGCCTTGTAGCCGACCCCGGGCTTGAGGGTGATCAAGCCAGCCTTGGCCAGCAACTGCAGGCCGCGGCCGCTGTTGATCGGGTCATTGGCGATGGCCACGCTGGCGCCTTCGGGCAGGTCGGCGAAACTTTTGTACTTTTTCGAGTACAGGCCGACGTTGTTGATGATGCCCGGGGCATAGGGCACCAGGTTGAAACCGGCCGCAGCCTTGGCGTTCTCCAGGAAGGGAATGTGCTGGAAGTAGTTCACGTCGATGTCGCCGCTGTTGAGGCTGACATTCGGCGCGATCCAGTCGCTGAACTCGATCAGCTTCACCTCCAGGCCTTGCTTGTGGGCTTCTTCAACCGCCGCTTCCAGGGGGATGGCGAAGGCCGCGGTAGTGCCGATCTTCAGCGGCTCGGCAGCGAAGGTGCTGGCGGACAGGCCGAAGGTGAGGGCAATGGCCGCGACGGGCCGGAACAGTTTCTCAAGCATGGTGCAGGGCTCCAGTCGGGGCAGGGGTCGGGGTGTTGCGGTAGGTGGAACCTGGGTGGCCGGCAGGCAGGTACGGGTGGTCGCTGGCGAACAGCTTTTCGCGCAGGGTGCCGTCGGCGTAGGCGGTCTTGTAGCGGCCACGTTGCTGCAGTTGCGGGATCACCAGCTCGATGAAGTCCTCATAGCTTTCCGGGGTGACGGTGCGGGTCAGGTTGAAGCCGTCCAGGCCGGTTTCGTCGACCCAGGCGATCAGCTGTTCGGCTACCTGATCGGGCGCGCCGACCAGGGTTACATAGCGCCCCCCGAGGGCGTGCTGCTCCAGCAGGCGGCGGCGAGTCCAGGCGTTCTCCTGCAGCTGGCGGGTGGCCGACTGGATGGCGTTGCCCTTGCTGGCGCCGATCGGCTCGTCCAGCCCGTAGGCGGCGAAGTCGATACCGGTAGAGGCGGCGAAGTGCGCCACGCCGGCTTCCGCGCTGGCATGCTGCAGGTACTCGGCATGCTTGGCCTGGGCCTGTTGCTCGGTGGGGGCGACGATCACGGTGATGCCCATGAACACCTTCACCGCCTGCGGATCGCGGCCAGCGGCCTGGGCAGCCGCGCGGACCTTGGCGACCTGGGTGCGGGTGGCGGCCTTGTCCTGGCCGCTGATGAACACGCACTCGGCATGGTTGCCGGCGAACGCCAGGCCGCGCGGCGAGCTGCCCGCCTGGAACAGGACCGGCGTGCGCTGTGGCGAGGGTTCGCACAGGTGGTAGCCCTCGACCTTGTAGAACTCGCCCTGGTGGCGGATCTTGCGCACCTTGCCTGGCTCGGCGTACACCCGGCGTTGGCGGTCGTTGACCACGGCGTCATCGGCCCAACTGCCCTCCAGCAGCTTGTACAGCACCTGCAGGTATTCGTCGGCCTGGTCGTAGCGGCGGTCGTGCTCGGGCTGCTGCTCCAGGCCCATGGCGCGGGCGGCGCTGTCGAGGTAGCCGGTGACGATGTTCCAGCCGACCCGGCCGTTGCTCAGGTGGTCGAGGGTGGAGAGGCGCCGGGCGAACAGATAAGGCGCTTCGTAGGTGAGGTTGGCGGTGAGGCCGAAACCCAGGTGGCGGGTAACGGCGGCCATGGCCGAAACCAGCAGCAGCGGGTCGTTGACCGGCAACTGGATCGACTCCTTGAGGGTCACGTCGACGGAGTTGCCGTAGATGTCATAGGTGCCGACGATGTCGGCGATGAACAGGCCGTCGAACAGCCCGCGCTCGAGCAGGCGTGCCAGGTCGGTCCAGTATTCCAGGGTCTTGTACTGGGTCGAGGTGTCCCGTGGGTGGGCCCACAGGCCATGGTTGATGTGCCCGATGCAGTTCATGTTGAAGGCATTGAGCAGGATCTGCCTGGCCATCAGATGGTCCCCCGGCGTGGTGGGTTTTCGTGGTTCAGGTAGTAGTTGCCGATGGCGTGGTACTTCCAGCGCACCGGGTCATGCAGGGTGTGCACGCGGGCGTTGCGCCAATGGCGGTCGAGGTTGTGCTCGGCGAGGGTGGCCTGGCTGCCGGCGAGTTCGAACAGCGTGGTGCCGGCGGCGAGGGAGATTTCCGTGCTGATGGCCCGTGCTTCGGCAACGGCGATGGAGGCAGCGGCAACGGTGTCGGCATTGCTGTTGGCCTGGGCGCGGTCCAGGAACTCGCCGGCGCGTTCGAGCAACGCTTCAGCAGCATGCAGGCGGCTCACCAGCTGGCCGAAGCTTTTCAGGGTCAGCGGATCGTCGCTGGCTTTGTCCAGGCCGGAGTCGACCCATGGCCGGCTGCGCGTGCGCACGAAGTGCAGGGCATCATCCAGCGCTGCGCGAGCGATACCGGTGTCGATGGCCGCATGGAGAATCTGCGCCAGCGGGCCGACCGGTGTCGGGCGTTCGAAGGCCGTCTGGAACGGCACCACGTCGTCGGCATCGACCCAGACGTTGTCGAAGGTCACCGAGCCGCTGCCGGTGGTGCGCTGGCCGAAGCCGCTCCAGTCGTCGATTACCTGCAGGCCCTGGCTGTCGGCGGGGACGAAGGCCAACTGCTGGCGGCCCTGGTCGTCGATCACCGAGGTCGGGATGCGCTGGGCGTACAGCGCGCCGGTGGCGTAGAACTTGCGCCCGTTGATGCGGTAGCCGGCGCCATCGCGAGTCAGGCGGGTGGTGCGGTCGTGTGCGGTTTTCGTGCCCAGTTCGGCCAGGGCGTTACCGAAGCGGCGGCCGGCCAACACTTCGCCGTAGAGGCGCCGCTGCTGTTCGGGGCTGCCGTTAACCCGCAGCACTTCGAGGGCGTAGAAGTGGTTCTGCGGAATCTGGCCAAGGGAGCCATCGGCCTGGGCGATACGGGCGATGACCTGGGCCAGGGTGACGTTGGACACGCCCGCGCCGCCAAAGGTTTTGGGGACGCTGATGGCCCACAGGCCGGAGCGGGTGAACAGCTCCAGTTCGGCGTGGGGCAGGCGGCGTTCGCGGTCGCGCAGGGCGCTGTCGCGTTTGAGTTGCTGGGCGATATGTTCGGCGGCAGCCAGGGCTTGGCTGTCGCTGGTGATTACTGATGTTGTCATGGTGATCTCCGGGGGCCGCTGTGCGGCCCCAATGGCCACAAATTCAGATCCAGGAATGCCGGGCGGGCAGGGTGCCGTTGAGGTGATAGGCACCAATCGCGTGGTACTTCCAGCGCACCGGGTCGTGCAGGGTGTGCACCCGGGCATTGCGCCAGTGCCGGTCGAGGTTGAACTCGGCCAGGCTTGCGCGGCTGCCCGCCAGTTCGAACAGCTTTTCGCTGGCCTGCAGCGAGATCTCGGTGGTCAGCACCTTGGCCTCGGCCACGGCAATTGACGCCCGCGCTGCGGCGGCGGCATCGATCGGCCCGGCATTGACCTCGTCGAGCACGCGCGCGGCCTTGCGCAGCAGCGCCTCGGCGGCATGCAGGTCAAGCTTCAGGCGGCCGATGTCGGCAACCACGTAAGGGTCATCGCTGGCGCGCTCGACCTTGGCCTCGATCCATGGCCGGGATTTTTCGCGGACGAAGGTGATGGCGTCGTCGATGGCGGCCTCGGCGATGCCGGCATCGATGGCCGCCTGAATCAGCTGCGAGGCCGCGCCCTGGATATTGGGGGTATCGCGCTGGCGCCAGTTGTCGATGACCAGCTCCGCATCGACCGGTACCTGGTCGAGCAGCACGGTACCGCTGGCGGTGGTGCGCTGGCCGAAGCCGGACCAGTCGTCGACGATGCGCAGCCCCGGGCTGCCGCGGCGGACGAAGGCCAGACGCTGGCGGCCTTCATCGTCCAGCGCCTTGACCGCCACCCAGTGGGCGAACAGCGCGCCAGTGGAATAGAACTTCTCACCGCTGATGCGATAGCCGTCAGCGCTGCGGGTGATCCTGGCCTTGAGCGTCAGGGTGTCCTTGGTGCCGCGCTCGGGGCCGGCGTTGCCGATACGCCAGCCGTCCAGCACGCTGCGAAAGATCAGCGCCTGTTGAGCTTCGGTAGCGGTCAGGCGCAGCAGCTGCAGCATGCCGAACTGGTTCTGTGGGATCTGCCCCAGGGCCGGGTCGGCGGCGCTGATCAGGCGGAACACCTCGGCGACGGTTGCGAACGAGACGTCCGGGCCGCCGTAGGCCTTGGGCACGCTGATGCTGCCCAGGCCACTGCGGGTGAACTGTTCGATTTCTGCCCAGGGCAGCTTGCGTTGCTGGTCACGGCGGGCGGCTTGCTCGCGGGCGCTCTCGGCCAGTTCGCGGGCGGCTTGCAGGGCTTCGGCGTCGTTGCGCAGGACCTTGGCCGGCAGCAGCAGGGGCGAGCTGTCGAGGTCGCTATGGAATACGGTATTTGGCTGGGTGGTCATCAGAACCGAACCTCACAAAGTGGATGCGTCGCTTCAGCTGATGGCGACAGACATTTGCTGGTCCGGTGGTCCGGTTCATATACCATAATGGCTTATTAAAAGTTTATGAACTAACTTTTTGGAATATTTATAGAAGATGGATTTGCATTGGATGTGCCGGCCTCTTCGCGGGCACGCCCGCTCCCACACCGATCAATGTGGGAGCGGGCGTGCCCGCGAAGAATCCAGCCGAGATTTTCAGTCTTGCGCAGCGGCGGTACCGAGGAACTTGCGCAGGAACTGCCGGGTACGCTCTTCCTTCGGATTGGCGAACAGCGCCTTGGCCTCGCCCTGTTCCACGATCACACCCTTGTCGAAGAAGATCACCCGGTTCGCGACATCCCGGGCAAAACTCATCTCATGGGTCACGATGATCATGGTGCGCTTCTCCTCGGCCAGGCCGCGGATGGTCGCCAGCACCTCGCCGACCAGCTCCGGGTCGAGGGCCGAGGTGGGTTCGTCGAACAGGATCACTTCAGGTTCCATGGCCAGCGCGCGGGCAATGGCCACGCGCTGCTGCTGGCCGCCGGAAAGGCGCCGCGGGTAGGCGTCTTCCTTGCCCGCCAGGCCGACCTTGGCCAGCAGCCGCCGACCCAGGTCGATGGCCTGTTCGCGAGGCGTCTTCTTGACGATCACCGGGCCTTCGATGACGTTTTCCAGCGCGGTGCGGTGGGGGAACAGGTTGAAGTTCTGGAACACGAAGCCAGCCTGCTGGCGCAGGCGGCGGATCGCACTCTGCTGGCCGCCGAGCGGGCGGTTGGCATCAATGCTGATGTCGCCGATCTGGATCTGCCCGGCATCCGGGGTTTCCAGCAGGTTGAGGCAACGCAGGAAAGTGGTCTTGCCCGAGCCGCTGGGGCCGATGATGGCCACCACTTCACCGGGTTGCACGGTCAGGTCGATACCGTTGAGCACGGTCTGGCCCTTGAACTGCTTGGTCAGGCCTTTGGCGACGATCATCTCATTGCTCCTGGTCGTGCTGGTTGACCCGCGCTTCCATGCGGTTCTGGAAGTGCGCGAGGATGCTGCAGAGGATCCAGTAGATCACGGCAACGGCCAGGTACATGGTGAACACTTCGAAGGTGCGCGCGGTAATCAGCTGGGCCTGTCGGAACAGCTCGGGCACCTGGATGGTCGCCGCCAGGGCGGTGTCCTTGACCAGCGAGATGAAGCTGTTGCCCAGTGGAGGCAGCGCGGTGCGCAGGGCCTGGGGCAGGATCGCCCGGCGCATGGCCTGGGTGCGGGTCATGCCGATGCTGGCCGCGGCTTCCCACTGGCCGCGGTCGATCGAGGAGATCGCCGCACGCAGGATTTCGCAGATGTAGGCCGCCATGTTCAGTGACAGACCGATCAGCGAAGCCGGAATCGGGTCGAGCTCGATACCGATCTGCGGCATGCCGAAGTAGATCACGAACAGCTGCACCAGCAGCGGCGTGCCACGGAAGAACGACACATAGACCCGGGCCAGCCAGTTCAGCGGCAGGATCTTCGACAGCCGCATCAGTGCCAGGGCAAAGCCCAGCACCAGGCCGAAGAACATGCCGCCAACGCTGAGCAGCACCGTATAACCCGCGCCCTTCAGCAGGAAGGGCGTGGAGTCGGCAACGAGTTGCAGGCTTTCAGCGATCATTTGGTGACATCGGCACCGAAGTATTTCTCCGACAGCTTGGCCAGCGTGCCGTCAGCCTTGAGCTTGTCGATGGCCTTGTTGATCGCGGCCAGCAGCTCAGGCTCACCCTTGCGCAGGGCCACGCCGCTTTCCAGGCGCGAGAAGGCGTCGCCAGCCAGTTCGGTGTCCTTGGCCTTCTGGGCGTATTCCAGCGCAGCCAGGCGGTCGATCAGGATGGCGTCGATGCGGCCGTTGCGCAGGTCGGCGAATTTGCTCGGGTCGTCTTCATAGGTGCGCACGTCAGCCTTCGGCACGTCCTGCTTCACCCATTGCTCGTAGTTGGTGCCCAGGCCCACGCCAACCTTCTTGCCGGCCAGGTCCTGCGCGCTCTTGATGTTCAGCTGCTCGGCCTTCTTCTTCAGGACCAGCGCCTGGATGCCGGAGATGGTGTAGGGCTCGGAGAAGTCGTACTTCTTCTTGCGCTCCTCGGAGATGGTCACCTGGTTGACCACCACGTCCAGGCGCTTGGATTCCAGCGCGGCGAGGATGCCGTCCCATTTGGTCGGCTGGATCTTGGCTTTGACCCCCAGTTCCTTGGCCAGCAATTCGGACAGCTCGACTTCGAAGCCGGTCAGTTTGCCGTTTTCATCCTGGAAGCTGAATGGCGGGTAAGTCCCCTCGAGGCCGACGTTGATCACGCCTTTTTCCTCGATGGTCTTCAGTTGCTCGCCGGCGAAGGCCTGGCCGAGCAGGCCGGCACCCAGCAGGATGGCCAGGCTGGCGTTGAGAAGCGGTTTGGCGAATTTCGACATGTCAGACCCCGCGCTTGTTGTTGAAGTAGTGGGTGGCGACTATAGAGTTGGCTTGATAGGCCAGGAAATAATAAAAACTTATTTTCTTATTCCCGTTTTGATCTGTGCCAGGTTTTGGCTGCTTTGAGGGTAGGCCAGGATAGTGCCGCCGTCATCGCGGCTTATGCCCGACTTAGCGCAGGATGGAATAAAGCGTTGTTTTTTCCAAGGGGCGGATTTGCCGTAGAGTGGATCGCATAACGACAGATTGGCCACCTTCGGCAGGAGAACACCGTGAGCGAACAACCTTCAACTGGGCACTGGCAACTGCACAGCATCGTCAGTGGCCTGCGCGGTGCCCGCGAGCAATGGCGCAGCCGCAATGGTCGTAGCAGTGGCGAGCAAGGCGGGCGCGAGCTGCCTTCGCGCGAGGCCATGCGCCAGATTCTCGAGCAGCTCTGCGGGGCGCTGTTCCCGATGCGCCTGGGCCCGGTCGACCTGCGTGAGGAGAGCGAGGACTTCTACGTCGGCCATACCCTCGACGCGGCGCTGACGGCCCTGCTGGCGCAGGCGCGGCTGGAACTGCGCTACGCCGCCCGCCAGAGCAAGACGGAACTGCAGGGCATCGACGCCCAGGCCCTGCGCCTGATCCAGGACTTCGCGGCGGCCTTGCCGGGCCTGCGCGTGCTGCTCGATACCGATGTGCTCGCGGCCTATCACGGCGACCCGGCGGCGCGCAGCGTCGACGAGGTATTGCTGTGTTATCCGGGGATCCTGGCGATCATCCACCACCGTCTGGCTCACCACCTTTATAAGGCAGGCCTGCCGCTGCTGGCGCGGATCAGTTCGGAGCTGGCGCATTCGGCCACCGGTATCGACATTCACCCTGGCGCGCAGATCGGCCAGAGCTTCTTCATCGACCACGGTACCGGCGTGGTAATTGGCGAGACCGCGATCATCGGTGAGCGGGTGCGCATCTACCAGGCGGTTACCCTGGGCGCCAAGCGCTTCCCCAGCGATGAGTCGGGAACGCTGCACAAGGGGCTGCCACGCCACCCGATCGTCGAGGACGATGTGGTGATCTATGCCGGGGCGACGATCCTGGGGCGGATTACCATCGGCAAGGGCTCGACCATTGGCGGCAATGTCTGGCTGACCCGCAGCGTGCCGGCCGAAAGCAACATCACCCAGGCCAACCTGCAGCTGGATTGCCAGGACAAGAACTGATCCGGGAGATTCATGGCTGTACCGGCCCTTTCGCGGCTAAAGCCGCTCCCACAGGGATTGCACATTTTCAGAATGCTGTGGGGTCGCTGTGGGAGCGGCTTTAGCCGCGAAAGGGCCATGACAGGAGGGCGCCAATCGGCGCCCCGGTTCGCATTGAAAGCCGATCCATGTTTAACTTGAACGCTTGTTCAATGAAAAACGCTGGTCCGCTGCCGGTGTTCAACAGGAGGATTCCTTTGCTGAACCCGTTCATTCCGAACCTCACGTCGATCGACGAGGTGCCTGTTTCATGAGTGCACCGTCCCCCTCCCTTGCCAATGGCAAGATCCGCATGAACCCGCCAGTGTTCTACTTCGCGGCAAGTTTCATTCTTCTTTTCGGCCTGGTGGTCATCGCCTTCCCGCAAGCTGCCGGTGAGTGGCTGCTGGCGGCGCAGAACTGGGCGGCCAACACGGTCGGCTGGTACTACATGCTGGCCATGACGCTGTACCTGGTGTTCGTGGTGGTCACCGCCTTGTCCGGCTACGGCAAGATCAAGCTCGGTGCCGACCACGACGAGCCCGAGTTCAGCTACTTGTCCTGGGCCGGCATGCTGTTCGCCGCCGGTATCAGCATCACGCTGTTCTTCTTCTGTGTCTCCGAGCCGCTGACCCACATGCTCACCCCGCCCCAGGGCGAAGGAGGCACGGCCGAGGCCGGGCGCCAGGCGATGGAGATCCTGTTCCTGCACTGGGGCCTGCATGGCTGGGGCGTGTTCGCCTTCGTCGGCATGGCGCTGGCCTACTTCGCCTACCGGCACAACCTGCCGCTGGCCTTGCGTTCGGCGTTGTATCCGCTGATCGGCAAGCGCATCAATGGCCCTATCGGCTATGCCGTGGACGGCTTCGGCATCATCGCCACGGTGTTCGGCCTGGGCGCCGACATGGGCTTTGGTGTGCTGCACCTGAACGCCGGCCTCGACTACCTGTTCGGCATCAGCCACAGCCAGTGGGTGCAGGTGATCCTCATCGCGCTGATGATGGGCGCGGCGGTGGCGGTAGCCGTGGCGGGGGTGGAAAAGGGCGTACGGGTGATGAGCGACATCAACCTGTTCCTGGCCTGCGCGTTGCTGCTGTTCGTGCTGTTCGCCGGGCCCACCCAGCACCTGTTCAATACCCTGATCCAGAACCTCGGCGATTACCTCGGCGCCTTGCCGCGCAAGAGCTTCGACGTGTACGCCTATGGCGAGCAACGTGACTGGCTGGGTGGCTGGACGGTGTTCTACTGGGCCTGGTGGATTGCCTGGGCGCCGTTCGTGGGCCTGTTCATCGCGCGCATCTCGCGTGGCCGCACCATCCGTGAGTTCGTCTTCGGCGTGCTGCTGATTCCGCTGGGCTTCACCCTGGCGTGGATGTCGATCTTCGGCAACAGCGCGCTGGACCAGGTGATCAACCACGGCATGACCGCGCTCGGCCAGTCCGCATTGGACAACCCGTCGATGAGCCTGTACCTGCTGCTGGAAACCTACCCGTGGAGCAAGACGGTGATCGCCGTGACGGTGTTCATCAGTTTCGTGTTCTTCGTCACCTCGGCCGACTCTGGCACCGTGGTGCTGTCGACCCTGTCCGCCAAGGGCGGTGGTGCCGACGAAGACGGGCCGAACTGGTTGCGGATCTTCTGGGGTGCGATGACGGCGTTGATTACCAGCGGCTTGCTGTTCGCGGGCAGCATCGACTCGTTGAAGTCGGCGGTGGTGCTGACCTCGCTTCCGTTCTCGCTGATCCTGCTGTGCATGATGTGGGGGCTGCACAAGGCCTTCTACCTGGAGAGCCAGCGGCAGATCGCGCAGATGCACTCGCTGGCACCGTTCGCCCAGTCACGCCGTGGCCGTGGTGGCTGGCGTCAACGTCTGAGCCAGGCCGTGCACTTCCCGTCGCGGGACGAGGTGTACCGCTTCATGGACGACGTGGTGCGCCCGGCAATTGCCGAAGTGCGTGAGGTGTTCGAGCAGAAGGGCCTGGTGCTGGTGACCCAGGACGACCCGAGCCATGACAACGTCAGCCTCAAGGTTGGCCATGGCGAGGAGCAGCCGTTCATCTACCAGGTGCAGATGCGTGGCTACTTCACGCCGTCGTTCGCGCTGGGCGGGCTGGGCGGGCTGGGCACGCAGGAGTTGAAGAACCGCCGCTACTACCGGGCCGAGGTGCACCTGAGCGAAGGCAGCCAGAACTATGACCTGGTGGGCTACAGCAAGGAGCAGATCATCAACGACATCCTCGACCAGTACGAGCGGCACATGCAGTTCCTGCATCTGGTCCGCTAATACCTGTACCGGCCTCTTCGCGGGCTTGCCCGCTCCCACAGGTTCAGCACAGTTTCTGAAAGCTGTGCAGGACTTGTGGGAGCGGGCAAGCCCGCGAAGAGGCCGGTACAGGTATTAGCGGACCAGATGCAGGAACTGCATGTGCCGCTCGTACTGGTCGAGGAT
>NZ_JAGIBG010000033.1:31246-91218 GCF_017744435.1 Pseudomonas sp. | reverse complement strand
GTAGTGAAACGATGCATCGCCGATGGTAGTGTGGGGTTTCCCCATGTGAGAGTAGGTCATCGTCAAGATTCATTTCGCAAAACCCCTATCTGCGCATGCAGGTAGGGGTTTTGTCTTTCTGGATCCACGGTAGGCATTAGTCATCTCCCACATTTCGAGCTGGGAACACTAGAATAGAGCCGACGTACCTATTCAGAATATCGAGATGCCCGATCCCTTCGAAACCCAAGCCCTAGAGCAGTTGCCGCTGGAAGACCTGGTCGCCTGCCACGAGTGCGACCTGCTGATGCGCAAGCCGGTGCTGCAGCATGACGAAAAAGCCCAATGCCCGCGCTGTGGCTACGAGCTGTACGCCCACCGGCACAATGTGGTCAACCGCAGCCTGGCCCTGGTGTTGACGGCCTTGTTGCTGTTCGTGCCGGCCAACTTCCTGCCCATCATGCAACTGCACCTGCTCGGCCAGACTTCGGACGATACCGTCTGGAGTGGTGTGCTGGGCCTGTACAACTCAGAGATGCGCGGCGTTGCCGTGGTGGTGTTCCTCTGTAGCATGGCCATTCCACTGCTCAAGCTCCTGTGCCAGTTGGCCGTATTGTTGAGCATCCGCCTGAATGTGGGGCGTGATTACGGGCTGGTGTTCTACCGCTTTTATCACCACCTGCGTGACTGGGGCATGCTCGAGGTCTACTTCATGGGCGTGCTGGTGGCGATCGTCAAACTCGTGGATCTGGCCGAACTGACGGTTGGCCTGGGTCTGTTCTGTTTCATCAGCCTGTTACTGGTCCAGGTCTGGCTCGAAGTGGTGATGTCGCCACACCAGATCTGGAGCGCGTTGTCGGGGGAGGATCTCCATGCGGGCGATTGATGCAGGCATCCTGGTCTGCAATGAATGTCATGAACTGAACCGTCAGGATGCCGAAAGCGATTCGCAGACCTGTACGCGCTGCGGCGCCATCGTGCACGCGCGGCGACCCAACAGCATCATCCGTACCTGGGCACTGCTGATCACTGCTTCGATTCTGTACATCCCGGCCAACCTGTTGCCGATCATGACTATCAGCACCTTGGGGCAGGGTAGCGGCGACACCATCATGTCGGGCGTCATTACCTTGCTCAAGCACGGCATGGTGCCAATCGCCGCCGTGGTGTTCATTGCCAGCATTCTGGTGCCTACCTTCAAGCTGGTGGGCATCGGTCTGTTGCTGTATTCGGTCCAGCGCCGCCAGCCGCTTTCGGCAAGGCAGCGGATACTGATGTACCGCTTCATCGAGTTCATAGGACGCTGGTCCATGCTGGACATCTTCGTCATTGCCATTTTGGTGGCGGTGGTGAATTTCGGTCGTATCGCCAGTGTCGAAGCCAACCTGGGCGCTGTCGCCTTCGCAACTGTGGTGATTCTCACGATGCTTGCTGCTTTAACTTTTGATCCCCGACTGATCTGGGATAACACGGAGTCGGATGACGACCATGAGTGACATGCCAACGGCTAAAACCCGCCCTGCCTCGAACTGGTCGGCCATCTGGATCCTGCCGCTGATCGCGCTGATGATCGGTGGCTGGCTGGCCTGGCAGGCCTACCGCGATGCTGGCGTGGAGATCGAGGTGCGCTTCGAGACCGGCGAAGGCATCGTCGCCAACAAGACCGAGGTCATCTACAAGGGCATGTCGGTCGGCAAGGTCACGAAGCTGGTGCTCGATGCCAAGGGCGATAACCAGGGGGTGATCGCCACCATCGAGATGAACAAGGCCGCCGATCCGCACCTGACCAAAGGCACGCGGTTCTGGCTGGTCAAGCCAAGTGTCAGTCTGGCGGGTATCTCGGGCCTGGAAACACTGGTATCCGGCAACTACATCGCTGTCAGCCCGGGTGAGGGCGAACGGACCAAGCGCTTTACCGCACTGAAGGTTGCGCCGCCGCTGGCCGACACCGAGCCCGGCCTGCACCTGACCCTCAAGGCTGAGCGCCTGGGTTCGCTCAATCGGGACAGCCCGGTGTTCTACAAGCAGATCCAGGTTGGCCGGGTGAAAAGCTATCGCCTGTCCGACGACCAGAGCACGGTCGAGGTCAAAGTGTTCATCGAGCCCGGCTACGCCAGCCTGGTGCGCAAGCACACGCGTTTCTGGAATGCCAGCGGCATCAGCATCGACGCTGACCTGTCGGGTGTGAAGGTGCGCAGCGAGTCGTTGTCCAGCATCGTGGCCGGCGGTATCGCCTTCGCTACGCCGGAGTATCGCAAGGACAGCCCACCGACCGACCCGAGCCTGCCGTTCCGCTTGTATGAAGACTTCGATGCAGCCCAGGCGGGTATCCGCGTCAAAGTGAAGTTGAGCGACTACGAAGGCCTGCAGGCTGGTCGTACGCCAGTCATGTACAAGGGTATTCAGGTGGGCTCGTTGAAAGCCCTGAAGATGGAAGACAACCTGGCCAGCGCCACGGCCGAGCTGACGCTGGACCCGCTTGCCGAGGACTATCTGGTCGATGGCACGCAGTTCTGGGTAGTCAAACCATCGATTTCCCTGGCCGGTATCACCGGACTGGAAGCGCTGGTCAAAGGCAACTACATTGCCATCCGCCCAGGCGAGAAGGGCGCCAAGCCACAGCGCGAGTTCGAGGCGCGGCCCAAGGCCCCGCCGCTGGACCTGAAGGCACCCGGTCTGCACCTGGTGCTGTTCGCCGACACCCTGGGTTCTCTGGAGATCGGCAGCCCGGTGATGTATCGCCAGGTGAAGGTCGGTAGCGTGCAGAGCTACCAGTTTGCCCGCAACAGCAAGCGGATCCTGATCGGTGTGCACATCGAGAAGGAATACGAGAACCTGGTCAACGGCTCCTCGCGCTTCTGGAACGTCAGCGGTATTACCCTGACCGGTGGCCTGTCGGGTATCAAGATCAAGAGTGAGTCGCTGCAGACACTGATGGCCGGCGGTATCGCCTTCGATACGCCTACGCCCGATGTTGCGCTCAAGCGCCGTATCCCACGCTTCCGCCTGCTGGAGAGCCAGGAGGCGGTGAATCGCACTGGTACCCTGGTCACCATTCGGGTAGACCGTGCCGACGGCCTCAAGCCGGGTACGCCAATCCGCTTCCGTGGCCTGGACGTGGGTAGCGTCGAGAGCGTGGACCTGACAAAAGACTTGCAGGCGGTGCTGCTGCGAGCACGTATCACCGAAGCGGCTGATCGCATTGCCCGTGCGGGCACGCAGTTCTGGGTGGTCAAGCCGGCGCTTGGGCTGGTGCGCACCGAGAACCTCGATACCTTGATCGGCGGGCAGTACATCGAAGTGCAGCCGGCGGCGAAGGACAAGGGGCCACAGCGTGATTTCATCGCGCTGGGCGAAGCACCTGAAATCGTCGGCGAGGAAGTGGGCTTGCCGTTGACCCTGAGTGCGCCGCGGCGCGGTTCGATCAAGCCGGGGGTGCCTGTTACCTACCGCGAGGTGGCGGTGGGCAAGGTGACCGGTTTCGAGCTGGGGCAGACTGCAGACCGCGTGTTGATCCACATTCTGATCGAGCCGCGTTATGCCGCCCTGGTGCGCGGTGGCAGCCGGTTCTGGAACAGCAGTGGCTTCGGCTTCGACTGGGGGCTGTTCAAGGGCGCCACGGTGCGTACCGAGTCGCTGCAAACGCTCATCGATGGTGGCATAGCCTTCGCCACGCCTGAAGGCGAGCAGATGGGCAACCCGGCACGGCCGCAGCAGACTTTCGCCTTGTTCGACAAGCCGGAGGATGCCTGGCTGCAGTGGGCGCCGAAGATCCAGATCGCGAAGTAACAGTAGACGGGGCCGCCACGAGCGGCCTTTGCTGGTTCTTAAAGCTGGCGCAACCCCTGTGGGAGCCGCGCTTGCCGGCGATGGGCCGCGAAGCGGCCCCGACAATTTACGCAACAACCTTGAAATCGTGGGGCCGCTTCGCGGCCCATCGCCGGCAAGCGCGGCTCCCACAAGTACAGCGCACGCCTGGAGGCGGCATTAAACTGCAGGCATAAAAAAACCGACCCTAGGGTCGGTTTTTTCGACAAGCGTCGCTTAGGCAGCTGCAGCTTCTTTCAGCGCCTTGATGTGGCCATTCAGACGGCCTTTGTGGCGAGCAGCTTTGTTCTTGTGGATGATACCTTTGTCGGCCATACGGTCGATTACAGGTACAGCCAGAACGTAAGCGGCTTGCGCTTTTTCGGCGTCTTTTGCGTCGATGGCTTTAACTACATTCTTGATGTAGGTGCGGACCATGGAACGCAGGCTGGCGTTGTGGCTGCGACGCTTCTCAGCCTGTTTTGCACGTTTCTTGGCGGAAGGTGTGTTGGCCACCGTCGAGCTCCTCGAAAGACTTTAGGTAAATAGCAAACAAAATAGGCCGCGAATCATGCCGATGAGTCGACCGGATGTCAAGGCCACCTGCAGGGTTCCGCCGAGTGGTGCAGCAACAGGCGGGAAATATTCCTTTCTGCCGTGCTACCTGTAAACTCGGGAATTTTTGGCTCCCCTGCGAAGGCGCGGGAGTATCGCACATTCGGACGCTGTCTGGCAGCGCCCTCTGTCCCTGGCGTGAATCTTTTCGATGAATCTGCTCAAATCCCTGGCTGCAGTCAGCTCCATCACCATGATTTCGCGGGTGCTGGGCTTCGTGCGCGACACTATCCTGGCCCGTGTTTTCGGTGCCGGGATCGCCACCGACGCCTTCTTCATCGCCTTCAAGCTGCCCAACCTGCTGCGGCGGATCTTTGCTGAAGGGGCGTTCTCCCAGGCGTTCGTGCCGATTCTGGCCGAATACAAGACCCAGCAAGGCGAGGAGGCGACACGGACCTTCATCGCCTACGTCAGCGGCCTGCTGACCCTGGTGCTGGCCCTGGTCACGGCGGTCGGCATCCTCGCCGCGCCGTGGGTGGTCTGGGCCACCGCCCCAGGCTTTGTCGACAGTGCCGAGAAGTACGCGCTGACCACCGACCTGCTGCGGGTGACGTTCCCTTATATATTGCTGATCTCGCTGTCGTCCCTGGCCGGCGCGATCCTCAACACCTGGAACCGCTTTTCGGTCCCGGCGTTCACCCCGACCCTGCTCAACGTGGCGATGATCATCTTCGCCGTGCTGCTGACGCCGTACTTCAACCCGCCGATCATGGCCCTGGCCTGGGGCGTGCTGGCCGGTGGCCTGGCGCAGTTGCTTTACCAGCTGCCAGCGCTGAAGAAGATCGGCATGCTCGTGCTGCCGCGTCTCAACCTGCGCGACGCTGGCGTATGGCGGGTGCTCAAGCAGATGCTGCCGGCGATCCTCGGGGTGTCGGTGAGCCAGATCTCGCTGATCATCAACACCATCTTCGCCTCGTTCCTGGTCGCCGGCTCGGTGTCGTGGATGTACTACGCCGACCGCCTCATGGAGCTGCCTTCGGGGGTGCTGGGCGTTGCCCTGGGCACCATCCTGCTGCCGACCCTGGCCAAGACCTACGCCAACAAGGACCGCGAGGAGTATTCGCGGATCATGGACTGGGGCCTGCGCCTGTGCTTCCTGCTGGTGCTGCCGTGCACCCTGGCCCTGGCGATCCTCGCCGAGCCGCTGACCGTGGCGCTGTTCCAGTACGGCAAGTTCAGCGCCTTCGACGCCGCGATGACCCAACGTGCGCTGATCGCCTATTCGGTCGGCCTGCTGGCGATCATCCTGGTCAAGGTACTGGCACCGGGCTTCTATGCGCAGCAGAATATCCGTACGCCGGTGAAGATCGCGATCTTCACCCTGGTCTGTACCCAGCTGTTCAACCTGGCGCTGGTCGGCCCGCTGCAGCACGCCGGCCTGGCCCTGGCGATCAGCCTGGGTGCCTGCCTGAACGCGGGCCTGCTGTTCTGGAAGCTGCGCAGCCAGCAATTGTTCCAGCCGCAACCGGGCTGGGCGATGTACCTGCTCAAGCTGGTACTGGCAGTTACCCTGATGGCAGCGGTGCTGCTGGTGGGCATGCACTATCTGCCGGCCTGGGAACAGGGCAACATGCTCGAACGGTTCCTGCGCCTCGGTGCGTTGATCGCGGCGGGTGTGGTGACCTATTTCGGTTGCCTGTACCTGTGTGGTTTCCGGCCCCGGCATTTCGCCCGCAAGGCCCTGCATTGAGGTAGAAGGCGGGTCAGGCGTCGGTTTTTCGCATTCCACGCCACCCCTTGGCGCTGCTGCCTGTCACCAGCGCCCGGGTGTGGTTATAATCGGCCACTTTATGAGCAAGAAGCGCGTTATGCAGCTGGTTCGAGGTCTTCACAACCTGCGCCCCGAGCACCGGGGCTGTGTCGCCACCATTGGCAACTTCGACGGGGTTCACCGCGGCCACCAGGCAATCCTGGCGCGCCTGCGCGAGCGCGGCCAGGCGTTGGGCCTGCCGACCTGCGTGGTGATCTTCGAACCGCAGCCGCGCGAGTACTTCGCCCCGGACACCGCACCCGCCCGCCTGGCGCGCCTGCGCGACAAGGTCGAACTGCTGGCCGCCGAAGGCATCGACCGGGTCCTGTGCCTGGCGTTCAACCAGCGCCTGAGCAAGCTCAGCGCCGATGCGTTCGTCAAGGCGATCCTGGTCGATGGCCTGGGCGTGCGCCACCTCGAAGTGGGCGACGACTTCCGCTTCGGCTGCGACCGTGCCGGCGACTTCGCCTTCTTGGTCGCTGCCGGCGAGCAGTATGGGTTTACCGTCGAAGCCGCCAACACGGTGATCCAGGACGGCCTGCGGGTCAGCAGCACCGAGGTGCGCAAGGCGCTGTCCGAGGGCAACTTCGAGCTGGCCGAGCACCTGCTGGGCCGCCCATACCGTATTACCGGCCGTGTGCTGCATGGCCAGAAGCTGGCTCGCCAGCTGGGCACGCCGACCGCCAACATCCAGCTCAAGCGCCGCCGTGTGCCGTTGTCCGGGGTCTACCTGGCCAGCATCGAGATCGACGGCAAGGCCTGGCCGGGTGTCGGCAACATCGGGGTGCGCCCCACGGTGGCCGGCGACGGCCGCCCGCACCTCGAGATTCATCTACTGGATTATGCCGGCGATCTGTATGGCCGGCGCCTGACGGTGGAATTCCACCACAAGCTGCGTGAAGAGCAGCGATTCGCCTCCCTGGAGGCGCTGAAGTCGGCGATCGATGCGGATATCGCCGCCGCACGTGCACATTGGCACGCTCAACCGCTAACGAAGAGCCTGAAATGACCGACTACAAAGCCACGCTAAACCTTCCGGACACCGCCTTCCCCATGAAGGCCGGCCTGCCTCAGCGCGAACCGCAGATCCTGCAGCGCTGGGACAGCATTGGCCTGTACCAGAAGCTGCGCGAAATTGGCAAGGATCGTCCGAAGTTCGTCCTGCACGACGGCCCGCCCTATGCCAACGGCAAGATTCACATCGGTCATGCGCTGAACAAGATCCTCAAGGACATGATCGTCCGTTCCAAGACCCTGTCCGGCTTCGACGCGCCGTATGTACCGGGCTGGGACTGCCATGGCCTGCCGATCGAGCACAAGGTCGAGGTCACCCATGGCAAGCACCTGACCGCCGACCGCACCCGCGAGCTGTGCCGCGAGTACGCCGCCGAGCAGATCGAAGGGCAGAAGACCGAGTTCATTCGCCTGGGCGTGCTGGGTGACTGGGACAACCCGTACAAGACCATGAACTTCGCCAACGAGGCCGGTGAAATCCGTGCCCTGGCCGAAATGGTCAAGCAAGGCTTCGTGTTCAAGGGCCTCAAGCCTGTGAACTGGTGCTTCGATTGCGGTTCGGCCCTGGCTGAAGCCGAAGTCGAATACGCCGACAAGAAATCCCAGACCATCGACGTGGCCTTCCCGGTTGCCGACGAAGCCAAGCTGGCTGCCGCCTTCGGCCTGGCCTCGCTGGCCAAGCCAGCTGCCATCGTGATCTGGACCACCACGCCGTGGACCATTCCGGCCAACCAGGCGCTGAACATCCACCCGGAGTTCAAGTACGCCCTGGTCGACACTGGCGAGCGCCTGCTGGTGCTGGCTGAAGAGCTGGTCGAGTCGTGCCTCAAGCGTTACAACCTGGAAGGTTCGGTGATCGCCACCGCCCCAGGCTCGGCCCTGGAGCTGGTCAACTTCCGCCACCCGTTCTACGACCGCCTGTCGCCGATCTACCTGGCCGACTACGTCGAGCTGGGCGCCGGTACCGGCGTGGTGCACTCGGCACCTGCCTACGGTGAAGACGACTTCGTCACCTGCAAACGCTACGGCATGGTCAACGACGACATCCTCACGCCGGTGCAGAGCAACGGCGTGTACGTCGAGTCGCTGCCATTCTTCGGCGGCCAGTTCATCTGGAAGGCCAACCCGGCCATCGTCGACAAGCTGAGCGAAGTCGGCGCGCTGATGCACACCGAAACCATCAGCCACAGCTACATGCACTGCTGGCGCCACAAGACCCCGCTGATCTACCGCGCCACCGCGCAGTGGTTCGTCGGCATGGACAAGCAGCCGAGCACCGGCGAGCCGCTGCGCGAGCGTGCACTCAAGGCCATCGAAGACACCAAGTTCGTCCCGGCCTGGGGCCAGGCGCGCCTGCACTCGATGATCGCCAACCGCCCGGACTGGTGCATCTCGCGTCAGCGCAACTGGGGCGTACCGATCCCGTTCTTCCTGCACAAGCAGACCGGCGAGCTGCACCCGCGCACCGTCGAGCTGATGGAAGCCGTGGCCAAGCGCGTCGAGCAAGAGGGCATCGAAGCCTGGTTCAAGCTGGACGCCGCCGAACTGCTGGGTGACGAAGCCGGCCAGTACGACAAGATCGCCGATACCCTGGACGTCTGGTTCGACTCCGGTACCACTCACTGGCACGTGCTGCGTGGCTCCCACGACATCGGCCACGCCACCGGCCCGCGCGCCGACCTGTACCTGGAAGGTTCCGACCAGCACCGCGGCTGGTTCCACTCGTCCTTGCTGACCGGTTGCGCCATCGACGGCCACGCGCCGTACCGCGAGCTGCTGACCCACGGCTTCACCGTGGACGAAAGCGGCCGCAAGATGTCCAAGTCGCTGGGCAACACCATCGAGCCGGAGAAGGTCAACAACACCCTGGGTGCCGACATCCTGCGCCTGTGGGTTTCCGCGACCGACTACTCGGGCGAGATGGCGGTTTCCGAGCAGATCCTGCAGCGCAGCGCCGATGCCTACCGCCGTATCCGCAACACCGCGCGCTTCCTGCTGTCCAACCTGTCCGGCTTCGACCCGGCCCGCGACCTGCTGGCCCCTGAAGACATGCTGGCCCTGGACCGCTGGGCAGTGGACCGTACCCTGCTGCTGCAGCGCGAGCTGGAAGAGCACTACGGCGAATACCGCTTCTGGAACGTCTACTCGAAGATCCACAACTTCTGCGTGCAGGAACTGGGTGGCTTCTACCTCGACATCATCAAGGACCGCCAGTACACCACCGGCGCCAACAGTGTTGCTCGCCGTTCCTGCCAGACCGCGCTGTATCACATCAGCGAGGCGCTGGTGCGCTGGATCGCGCCGATCCTGGCGTTCACCGCTGACGAAATCTGGCAGTACCTGCCGGGCGAGCGTAACGAGTCGGTGATGCTCAATGGTTGGTACCAGGGCCTGACCGAGCTGCCGGAAGGCACCGAGCTGGACCGCGCCTACTGGGACCGCGTGATGGCCGTGAAGGCAGCGGTCAACAAGGAGCTGGAGAACCAGCGTACCGCCAAGGTCATCGGCGGCAACCTGCAGGCTGAAGTCACCCTGTTCGCCGAGGAAGGCCTGAGCGCCGACCTGAGCAAGCTGGGCGACGAGCTGCGCTTCGTGCTGATCACCTCGGCCGCCAGCGTGGTGCCATTCGCCCAGGCGCCGGCCGAAGCCGTGGCCACCGAAGTCGAAGGCCTCAAGCTGCAGGTGGTCAAGTCTGGGCACGTCAAGTGCGGCCGTTGCTGGCACTTCCGCGCCGACGTCGGCAGCCACCCGGAGCACCCGGAAATCTGCGGCCGTTGCGTCGACAACCTGAGCGGCTCGGGTGAGGTGCGCCACTATGCCTAACCCTGCAGCGGGGCGCTTCGGGCGCCTTGCATGGCTGTGGCTGAGCTTGCTGGTCCTGGTCCTCGACCAGGCCACCAAGCTGTACTTCAACAACGCCCTGACCATGTACCAGCAGATCGTCGTCATCCCTGACTACTTCAGCTGGACCCTGGCCTACAACACCGGTGCTGCCTTCAGCTTCCTCGCCGATGGCGCCGGCTGGCAGCGTTGGCTGTTTGCCCTGATCGCCGTGGTGGTCAGTGCGGTGCTGGTGGTCTGGCTCAAGCGCCTGGGGCGCGGCGAGACCTGGCTGGCGGTGGCGTTGGCATTGGTACTGGGCGGTGCGATCGGCAACCTGTACGACCGCATCGTGCTCGGCCATGTGGTCGACTTCATCCTGGTGCACTGGCAGAACCGTCATTACTTCCCGGCCTTCAACCTGGCCGATAGCGCCATCACCGTTGGTGCGGTGATGCTGGCGCTGGATATGTTCAAGAGCAAGAAGTCCGAGGATCCGGTCCATGACTGACACCCGTATCGGCCAGAACACCGAAGTCACCCTGCACTTCGCGCTGCACCTGGAAAACGGCGACACCGTCGACAGCACCTTCGACAAGGCCCCGGCCACCTTCAAGGTCGGCGACGGCAACCTGCTGCCAGGCTTCGAGAGCGCGCTGTTCGGCTTCAAGGCCGGTGACAAGCGCACTGTGGTGGTGGCCCCGGAGAACGCTTTCGGCCAGCCCAACCCACAGAACGTGCAAGTCATGCCGCGGTCCAACTTCGAAGGCATGGAGTTGTCCGAAGGGCTGCTGATCATCTTCAACGACGCCGCCAACACCGAGCTGCCGGGTGTGGTCAAAGCGTTCGACGACAACCAGGTGACCATCGACTTCAATCACCCACTGGCTGGCAAGACCCTGACCTTCGAGGTGGAGATCCTCGAGGTCAAGGCCCTGTAGCCTGGAGCCGAGCATGCAAATCAAACTCGCCAACCCGCGCGGCTTCTGCGCGGGGGTCGACCGGGCGATCGAGATCGTCAACCGTGCGCTGGAAGTCTTCGGCCCGCCGATCTATGTGCGTCACGAAGTGGTGCACAACAAGTTCGTGGTGGAAGACCTGCGCAACCGTGGCGCCATCTTCGTCGAAGAACTGGACCAGGTGCCGGACGATGTCATCGTCATCTTCAGTGCCCACGGTGTTTCCCAGGCCGTGCGCCAGGAAGCCGCCGGCCGGGGCCTGAAGGTGTTCGACGCGACCTGCCCGCTGGTTACCAAGGTGCACATCGAAGTGGCCAAGTACAGCCGCGATGGCCGTGAGTGCATTCTCATCGGTCACGAGGGACACCCGGAAGTCGAAGGCACCATGGGGCAATACGACGCCAGCAACGGCGGCGCCATCTACCTCGTCGAAGACGAGGAAGATGTTGCCCAGCTGCAGGTGAACGACCCGGACCACCTGGCCTTCGTCACCCAGACCACGCTGTCGATGGACGATACCAGCCGCGTCATCGATGCCCTGCGCGCACGCTTCCCGAACATCGGCGGCCCGCGCAAGGACGACATCTGTTACGCCACGCAAAACCGCCAGGACGCCGTCAAGCAGCTGGCCGAGGAGAGTGATGTATTGCTGGTAGTTGGCAGCCCCAACAGCTCCAACTCCAACCGCCTGCGCGAGCTGGCCGAGCGCATGGGCACCCCGGCCTATCTGATCGATGGCGCTGAGGACATGCAGCTTGCCTGGTTTGAAAAGGCGCAACGGGTGGGCATCACTGCCGGTGCTTCGGCCCCCGAAGTGTTGGTGCAGGGTGTGATCGAACAGCTCAAGGCCTGGGGCGCTACCGGCGCCGAAGAGCTGGATGGGCGGCCGGAGAACATCACGTTCTCCATGCCTAAAGAGCTGCGGGTTCGCTCGCTGATCTGAATCAAGGGCCTGCGCACAGAGAATCTGTTTTGTCATCTGTGCGCAGGTCGACCCTTCCTGCACTTGATATCACCACGCGATACTTGCTGCTCGTTGATGAGCCTTCGCAAACTCTGATCGTTGCGCCCAGGCGCCCCACCGGCATTCCCTGTGCACTGAACTTCACCTGCCCATCGGTGTTGCCGGCTATTTTCATCAGCCGTGAGAACCGGTGTTCGCGTAGTACTTGTTGGTTGTGTTCGAGCAACACGCGCCAACCTTTCCCCCAATCACCCTCCAGTGGTCGCACCAACACCGGCTGACTTTGCAGCATGGCGTGGCTGCGTGCGCCGCGCAGCGTTTGGGTCAGGTCCCGGGCCGCCGCCGCTCTGTATAGGTCATCGCTCAACCTTGCGTAGGCCGGCATGCCGAGCTGCGTCAGCAATGCGGCCATGGCCAGGGCGAACATCATTTGAATCAGTGTTACACCACGTTGCCTCACCGTGCATTCCTCCCTGGAAGTGCTTGGCTATAGCTTCACGGTCGGTGGGCATGACGTCCAGACGACCAAGTTCAAGGTAGTTGCAGGAAAAGTCGCGGGAGGTGCAGGGATGCACAAGAAACAGCGGGGCATGACGCTTCTGGAGGTGCTGTTGGCAGTAGTCGTGGTGGCAGTGGGCATCTTGGCCTCGGCCGCCTTACAGCTTAAGGCATTGCAAGCCACCGACAGTGCACGGCGGGAAGGGCAGGCAGCGTTGGCGGAGCACAGTGAATACGAGCGGAACCGGCCATGAAGCGCATTCAAGTCGGCTTCGGGTTGCTGGAGGTCATGCTGGCGCTCGCGATCGGGCTGATGGTGTTGGTGGCTACCAGTCAGCTTTTTGTTTCCGCTTATCAAACATGGCGGCTTCAGGGCGCGGCGTTGCGCCTGCAGGATGACGCACGCTTGGCCCTCCTGCGCATGGCCCAAGATATCCGAATGGCTGGCATGTTTGGTTGCCTGCGACTGAAGTCCAGTGACTTCAAGGATCCGCTTGCTCAGCAGGTATTCTCGCAGCCATTGGTGATTGGGGCGTCCAGCCTGGAATTGGTGGTCGCTGAGTCATCGGGATACACAGGAAAGCCGGACTGGACATTGCTGACGGACTGCCGTGAAGAAGCCGTCGTCTTCAAAGATCCTCCTTCGCAAACGGGTACGGTCATGGCCGTGCGGATCAGCCGTCATCGTTACGAGCTGCGCGGTTCAATTCTCTATTTCACACAGGGCCAAAACTCACAGCCGCAGCCGCTCGCCAACCATGTGAGTGAGATGCAGGTGATGCAGGTTGATGCGCCCGAGGGGGAAAGGGTTGACCTGCAACTGACGTTGTTTGAACCGACACTGCAACTTGAGCAGCGCCATGAACTGAGCGTGGCACTGCGCAATTCGGTATCCATCCCATGAACCATCAGCGCGGTATCGTACTGCTGCTGTCGCTGGTGTTCAGCCTGCTGCTGGCCTTGCTTGCAGCTTCAGCCCTACGCGACGCGCTGATCGAAACGCGCATGACAGGCGCCATGAGTGATGGCCTGTTGGCATTCGAACAAGCGGAGATCGTGCTGCAGGCTGGCGTCGATGAACTGCAGCGCTCCCCGCCCGTGAAGTGCAGCGACTGCCAACCACCATCACGTCCGCACGACCTGCAAGGCCAATGGCAAAGCATCAAGGGCGGCTACTTTCACCTGCAGAACCTGGGTACAACTACCCGCGCCGCCCATATGCCGGAGGGGGAACGGGTCACCTTGTACCGAATAACAGCCGTCAGCCAGCAACTGGCAGCCCGCCAGGTCCTGGAGGCCGTCTACGCCATCCCAACCGCTCAAGCACAAGCCCCCCAGCGCATCCTCTGGCGGCAAAGACTGAGGCAGGACTGACATGCAGCAAGGTATGAGCCTGATCGAGTTGTTGATTGTCGTGGCCGTGACCGGCATTCTGGCAGCCATTGCCTACCCCAGTTACAGCGACCAGCTCAGGCGAGCCGCACGCAGCGAAGTGGTTGGCCTGCTGCATGACGCTGCCCTGCGCCTGGAACGCCATCGCGTGCGCACTGGCCAGTACGCCGAGGGCGACCCACATCTGCCCACCAGCAACCGCCACTACCGCCTGCAGGCCCAGCGTGACAGCGACACCTTCACGCTGATCGCCCGCCGGCTGCCCGATGGCCTGATGGCCGATGACCGCTGTGGCGACTTCCAGCTCGACCAGGCCGGCGTGCAGAGCAATCCGGGCGCCATGCAAAGCAACGAGCGCTGCTGGGGAAGCTGAAGGTTGAATGATGCCCAGGCATCGCGGATTTACTTCAGGTGTTGGATCGACAGATGAGCAAGCAAGTAGTGGTGGTCGGCGGCGGGGTGATCGGCCTGCTGACCGCGTTCAACCTGGCGGCGAGGGTCGGCCAGGTGGTGGTGTGTGATCAGGGCGAAGTTGGCCGTGAGTCTTCCTGGGCCGGCGGCGGTATCGTTTCGCCGCTGTACCCCTGGCGCTACAGCCCGGCGGTGACCGCCCTGGCGCATTGGTCGCAGGATTTTTATCCACAGCTGGGCGAGCGCCTGTTCGCCAGTACTGGCCTCGATCCGGAGGTGCACACCACTGGCCTGTACTGGCTCGACCTGGATGACGAAGCCGAGGCGCTGGCCTGGGCCGAGCGCGAACGGCGGCCACTCAGCGCTGTGGATATCTCCGCCGCCTACGATGCGGTGCCGGTGCTTGGCCCAGGTTTCAAGCACGCGATCTTCATGGCTGGTGTGGCCAATGTGCGCAACCCGCGGCTGGTGAAGTCGCTCAAGGCAGCGTTGCTGGCACTGCCCAACGTGACCTTGCGTGAGCACTGCCAGGTCAGCGGCTTCGTTCATGAGAACGGGCGCGTGACTGGCGTACAGACGGCTGACGGTGTGCTCATGGCAGATGAAGTGGTGCTCAGCGCTGGCGCCTGGAGCGGTGACCTGCTGCGCACCCTGGGGCTCGAACTGCCGGTCGAGCCGGTGAAGGGCCAGATGATCCTGTTCAAGTGCGCCGAGGACTTCCTGCCGAGCATGGTGCTGGCCAAGGGGCGCTATGCGATCCCGCGGCGTGACGGGCACATCCTGGTGGGCAGTACGCTGGAACATGCCGGTTACGACAAGACCCCGACCGAGGACGCGTTGGCCAGCCTCAAGGCTTCAGCCATCGAACTGCTGCCAGCGCTCAAGGATGCCAAGGTGGTGGGGCACTGGGCCGGACTGCGGCCCGGCTCGCCGGAAGGCATTCCCTACATTGGGCCGGTACCTGGGCATGACGGTTTGTGGTTGAACTGCGGGCATTACCGCAACGGGCTGGTGCTGGCGCCGGCTTCGTGTCAGCTGTTCACCGACCTTTTGACCGGGGCCGAGCCGATCATCGATCCGGCGCCGTATGCGCCAGAGGGGCGTTTGGGCTAAGGGCCTCTTCGCGGGTATACCCGCTCCTACAGGGATCTCACAGATCTGTGTGGGAGCGGGTTTACCCGCGAAAGGGCGTGAACAGGGATAGCCTCAGCCTTGTCGGCCAGGCCCCTGCTGCAAGTGCGCCTGGCTGCAATACCAGTCATTACCCTGCTGCAGCGCCCGGTCGTCGGGCAGGTGCACGCCGCAGTGGGCGCAGCGCACCATCTTCAGCGGCGCGTCGAGCTTCGGCTCGGGGTGCGACTGCTGGCTGACTTTGAACTTGCGCCACAGCCAGAACGCGGCGGCGATCAGGGCGATCCAGAAAAGTAGGCGAACCATGGTGTCCAGCTTGTTGGTTGTAGAAGCCGACAGTCTAGGACGCGGGCATAAAAAAAGGGAGGCCTCAGGCCTCCCTTTCTCATTGCGCTTGGATCAGTCGAACAGACCAAAGGTCATGTAGCTGAACCACGAACGGTCTTTTTCAGCTTCCTTCGGGCCTGCCGGCACGATCGGGTCGCCGTTCTCGTCCTTCGGCAGCAGCTCTTGCGGCATTTCGTCGCGCGCGTCCTGGAACTGCTTGACCACGTCCTGGTTGGCGCGGGTTTCGCCCGGCGGCAACGGGGTTTCGGTCTCGATCAGGCCCAGGGTGGCCTTGGACAGCCAGCCGCGGCCGTCAGACTCGGTCTGCTTGGGCTGGAACTGGCCATCGACCAGGCTCGGGTGGTCGGGGTAGTTGAGCTTGAGGGTTTCCAGGCTGGTGGCCGCCAGGTCGTCCAGGTGCATCTTCTGGTAGGACTCGACCATGATCGCCAGGCCGTCGCCGACCGATGGGGTTTCCTGGAAGTTCTCGACCACGTAGCGGCCACGGTTGGCAGCGGCCACGTAGGCCTGGCGGCTCAGGTAGTAGTCGGCCACGTGGATTTCGTAGGAAGCCAGCAGGTTGCGCAGGTAGATCATGCGCTGCTTGGCATCCGGCGAGTAGCGGCTGTTGGGGAAGCGGCTGGTCAGCTGGGCGAACTCGTTGTACGAGTCGCGGGCGGCACCCGGGTCACGCTTGGTCATGTCCAGCGGCAGGAAGCGCGCCAGCAGGCCACGGTCCTGGTCGAACGAGGTCAGGCCCTTGAGGTAGTAGGCGTAGTCGACGTTCGGGTGCTGCGGGTGCAGGCGGATGAAGCGCTCGGCGGCCGATTTGGCGGCCTCAGGCTCGGAGTTCTTGTAGTTGGCGTAGATCAGCTCGAGCTGCGCCTGGTCGGCGTAGCGGCCGAACGGGTAGCGCGACTCCAGGGCCTTGAGCTTGTTCACGGCGCTGGTGTAGCTGGAGTTGTCCAGGTCAGCCTGAGCCTGTTGATACAGCTCGGCCTCGCTGAGGTTCTCGTCAATGACTTCCTTATTAGAGGAACAGGCCGCGGTGAGCCCGAGGATGGCGATCAGCAGCAGGTGTTTCACTTGCATGGCGGCTTGCGTCCCTTTGACGGCCGCTGTCTTGGGCGGTGCCGTCCTGTTATGATGAGCGCCCCGGCCAACCCCGGGACAAAAGAAGCCGTATTTAACCACAAGCTCGCAGCCGAAACCAAAGGCTGTGCGCCCGCCGAATCGAGCATGTCCGAGATCATTCAACTTAGCGCAGAGGTCCCGTCCGAACTGGGCGGCCAACGCCTCGACCAGGTCGCCGCCCAATTGTTCGCCGAGTATTCGCGTTCGCGGCTTACTTCGTGGATCAAAGAGGGCCGCCTGACGGTCGATGGCGCGGTCGTGCGCCCACGGGACCCCGTCCATGGTGGCTCGCAGCTTGTCCTGGAGGCCGAGCAAGAGGCCCAGGGTGAGTGGGTCGCAGAGGATATCGAACTGGATATCGTCTACGAAGACGACCACATCTTGGTGATCAACAAGCCTGCCGGGCTGGTTGTGCACCCGGCCGCCGGGCATGCCAGTGGTACGCTGCTCAATGCGCTGCTGCACCACGTGCCAGACATCATCAACGTGCCGCGCGCCGGTATCGTTCACCGTCTGGACAAGGACACCACCGGTCTGATGGTGGTGGCCAAGACCTTGCAGGCGCAGACCAAGCTGGTCGAGCAGTTGCAGAGCCGCACGGTCAGCCGCATCTACGAGTGCATCGTGGTTGGGGTGGTGATCGCCGGCGGCAAGATCGACGCCCCGATCGGTCGTCACGGCGGGCTGCGTCAGCGCATGGCGGTCACTGACGGCGGCAAGCCTGCGGTCAGCCACTACCGGGTGCTCAAGCGCTTCCGTTCGCACACCCATGTGCGGGTCAAGCTGGAAACCGGCCGTACGCACCAGATCCGCGTGCACATGGCGCATGTCGGTTATCCGCTGGTCGGCGACCAGACGTACGGTGTGCGTTTCCGTATTCCGCCGGCAGCCAGCCCAACCATGGTCGAGGCGGTCAAGAACTTCCCGCGCCAGGCGCTGCATGCGCGGTTCCTGGCTTTGGTCCACCCGATCACTGGCGAGAAGATGAAGTGGGAGTCGCCACTGCCGGACGACTTCGTCTGGTTGCTGTCGCTGCTCAACCAGGACCGCGAGAGCTTTATCGGATGAACGGCCTGACGCAGTCGCTGCTGTTCCCCGACTGGCCAGCCCCGGCCTCGGTTCGCGCCTGTGTCACTACCCGTGAGGGCGGCGTCAGCCTGCCGCCCTACGAATCCTTCAATCTCGGCGATCACGTGGGCGATGACCCGCTCGCCGTCGCCGAGAACCGCCGACGCTTGAGTGACGAATTCACTATCCAGCCAGCCTGGCTCAAGCAGGTGCATGGCCTGGTGGTGGCGGATGCCGACCCGGCGCTGGTGGCCGAGGCCGATGCCAGCTGGACTGACCAGCCAGGCATTGCCTGTACCGTGATGACGGCCGATTGCCTGCCAGCGCTGTTCTGTGATCGCGCCGGTACTCGCGTGGCGGCAGCCCATGCCGGCTGGCGCGGGCTGGCGGGTGGCGTGCTCGAGGCCACCCTTGACCGCCTGGCGCTGGCGCCTGAAGAGGTGCTGGTGTGGCTCGGGCCGGCCATTGGCCCCAAGGCCTTCGAAGTGGGGCTGGAAGTGCGCGATGCCTTTACCGCCGTGCATCCTGAAGCGGCCAGGGCCTTCGTCGACGGCGAACGGCCGGGCAAGTTGATGGCCGACATCTATGAGCTGGCGCGCATTCGCCTGGCGGCGCGTGGGGTGACGGCTGTTTATGGTGGTGGTTACTGCACGGTCAGTGATGAGCGATTCTTCTCCTATCGCCGTACCCCGCAAGGCGGGCGCTTCGCCTCGCTGGTCTGGCTGGCCTCGCGCTAATCCACCAGGTTGACCCCGGTCAACCCCGCTACGCTTGAATCTTCCAGAATCAGCCTTATCTATAAGGTCATCTCAGGCAGGTTTCTTCATAAACAGGCGCTGTCCATCGCTCCGACCTGCCCTTTAAAGGAAGGTACACCATGCGAATAGACCGTTTGACCAGCAAGCTCCAGCTTGCAATATCCGATGCCCAATCCCTGGCCGTTGGCATGGACCACCCAGCCATCGAGCCCGTGCACCTGTTGCAGGCACTGCTCGAACAGCAGGGCGGTTCGATCAAGCCGCTGCTGATGCAGGTTGGCTTCGACATCAACAACCTGCGCCAGGCGTTGGTGAAAGAACTCGACCAGTTACCGAAAATCCAGAACCCCACGGGCGACGTGAACATGTCGCAGGACCTGGCGCGCCTGCTCAACCAGGCCGACCGCCTGGCCCAGCAGAAGGGCGACCAGTTCATTTCCAGCGAACTGGTGGTGCTCGCCGCCATGGACGAGAACAGCAAGCTCGGCAAGCTGTTGCTCAGCCAGGGCGTGACCAAGAAGGCCCTGGAAAACGCCATCAACAACCTGCGCGGCGGTGCGGCGGTGAATGACGCCAACGCTGAAGAATCGCGCCAGGCCCTGGACAAGTACACCGTCGACCTGACCAAGCGCGCCGAGGAAGGCAAGCTCGACCCGGTGATCGGCCGTGACGACGAAATCCGCCGCACCGTGCAGGTGCTCCAGCGTCGGACCAAGAACAACCCGGTGCTGATCGGTGAGCCTGGCGTGGGTAAAACCGCCATCGCCGAAGGCCTGGCCCAGCGCATCATCAACGGCGAAGTGCCCGATGGCCTGAAAGGCAAGCGCCTGCTGGCGCTGGACATGGGCGCGCTGATTGCCGGTGCCAAGTACCGCGGCGAGTTCGAAGAGCGCCTCAAAGGCCTGCTCAACGAGCTGTCCAAGCAGGAAGGCCAGATCATCCTGTTCATCGACGAACTGCACACCATGGTCGGCGCCGGCAAAGGCGAGGGCGCCATGGACGCCGGCAACATGCTCAAGCCGGCCCTGGCCCGTGGCGAGCTGCACTGCGTCGGCGCCACCACGCTCAACGAATACCGCCAGTTCATCGAGAAGGACGCGGCGCTGGAGCGGCGTTTCCAGAAAGTGCTGGTGGAAGAGCCGAGCGAGGAAGACACCATCGCCATCCTGCGTGGCCTGAAAGAGCGCTATGAAGTGCACCACAAGGTGGCCATCACCGACGGTGCAATCATCGCCGCAGCCAAGCTCAGCCACCGCTACATCACCGACCGCCAGCTGCCGGACAAGGCCATCGACCTGATCGACGAAGCGGCCAGCCGCATCCGCATGGAGATAGACTCCAAGCCGGAAGTGCTGGACCGCCTCGACCGCCGCCTGATCCAGCTGAAGGTGGAATCCCAGGCGCTGAAGAAGGAAGAAGACGAGGCGGCGAAGAAGCGTCTCGAGAAGCTCACCGAAGAAATCGAGCGGCTGGAGCGCGAATATTCCGACCTGGAAGAGATCTGGGCGTCGGAAAAAGCCGAAGTGCAGGGCTCGGCGCAGATCCAGCAAAAGATCGAGCAGGCTCGTCAGGAGCTGGAAAGCGCCCGGCGCAAAGGTGACCTGAGCCGCATGGCCGAGCTGCAGTATGGGGTGATCCCGGACCTGGAGCGCAGCCTGCAGATGGTCGACCAGCACGGTAAGACCGAGAACCAGTTGCTGCGCAACAAGGTCACCGAGGAAGAAATTGCCGAAGTGGTGTCCAAGTGGACCGGCATCCCGGTGGCGAAGATGCTCGAAGGCGAGCGCGAGAAGCTGCTGAAGATGGAAGATTTGCTGCACCAGCGGGTGATCGGCCAAGGCGAGGCGGTGACCGCGGTTGCCAACGCCGTGCGCCGTTCGCGTGCCGGGCTGTCCGACCCGAACCGGCCAAGTGGTTCGTTCCTGTTCCTTGGCCCGACCGGCGTGGGCAAGACCGAGCTGTGCAAGGCGCTGGCCGAGTTCCTGTTCGACACCGAAGAGGCCATGGTGCGCATCGACATGTCCGAGTTCATGGAGAAACACTCCGTGGCTCGCCTGATCGGTGCCCCGCCAGGCTACGTTGGTTATGAAGAGGGCGGTTACCTGACCGAGGCCGTGCGCCGCAAGCCGTACTCGGTGGTGCTGCTGGATGAAGTGGAGAAGGCTCACCCGGATGTGTTCAACGTGCTGCTGCAGGTGCTGGAAGACGGCCGCCTGACTGACAGCCATGGCCGCACCGTGGACTTCCGCAACACGGTGATCGTGATGACCTCCAACCTGGGCTCGGCGCAGATCCAGGAGCTGGTGGGGGATCGCGAGGCGCAGCGTGCGGCGGTGATGGACGCAGTGGGTTCGCACTTCCGTCCGGAGTTCATCAACCGCATCGACGAAGTGGTGGTGTTCGAGCCGCTGGGCCGCGAGCAGATCGCCGGTATCACCGAGATTCAGCTTGGCCGCCTGCGCAGCCGCCTGCTCGAACGCGAACTGTCGCTGAGCCTGAGCCCAGAGGCCTTGGACAAGTTGATCGCCGTGGGTTACGACCCGGTATACGGTGCACGGCCGCTGAAGCGGGCGATCCAGCGCTGGATCGAAAACCCGCTGGCGCAGCTGATCCTGGCTGGCAAGTTCATCCCAGGGACGGCGATTACTGCCAAGGTGGAAGGCGACGAAATCGTCTTTGCCTGATTGCAGTTGTGAACAAGCCCCGCTTCGGCGGGGCTTTTTTGTGTCTTCCTGTGCCGGCCTCTTCGCGGGTAAACCCGCTCCTACAGGGTAATGCGATCTCCTGTGGGAGCGGGCGAGCCCGCGAAGAGGCAGGCACAGGCCCAGCAAATCCGGGGCTTTCCGGGGGTTTGAGATAACTTGCTGAAATTTTTGAAATTTCTGCTTGCATCAAGAATCGAGTGCCCCTAATATACGCCGCGTTGTCAGGCACTAAGCGAATCACCAGCAACATCGGTGACCGCAAAACAACTTACAAATCAGTAAGTTGAATGAAAAAAAGTGGTTGACAAGCAAAACGAAGAATGTAGAATAGCCGGCCTCAGCAGCGACAAAGCGAAAGCAGAGAAGCTAAAGAGTCCGAAGCGAACACAGTCTTCGGAGTAGCAGTGAAGTAAGTTGTACCGAAGTTCAGTTCCGCGATAGCTCAGTCGGTAGAGCAAATGACTGTTAATCATTGGGTCCCTGGTTCGAGTCCAGGTCGCGGAGCCAATCTCGGGGTGTAGCGCAGTCCGGTAGCGCGCCTGCTTTGGGAGCAGGATGTCAGGAGTTCGAATCCCCTCACCCCGACCATTTTCCGGGTCGTTAGCTCAGTTGGTAGAGCAGTTGGCTTTTAACCAATTGGTCGTAGGTTCGAATCCTACACGACCCACCATGTAAAAAGGGGCATCTCGATCGAGGTGCCCTTTTTTTTAAGCAAGACCTCGGGGTGTAGCGCAGTCCGGTAGCGCGCCTGCTTTGGGAGCAGGATGTCAGGAGTTCGAATCCCCTCACCCCGACCATTTTCTGGGTCGTTAGCTCAGTTGGTAGAGCAGTTGGCTTTTAACCAATTGGTCGTAGGTTCGAATCCTACACGACCCACCATGAACAAAGGGCATCTCGCATGAGATGCCCTTTTTCTTTGCGCACAATAATTTACAGATACCCATCTGCCTCCTTGTTAGCCTATGGCTTTGCCACAAGGAGTGCCCCCATGTCTTTCAAAGCCAGTGTGTTCATTGCCACCAGCCTGGATGGCTTCATCGCGCGTGAAGATGGCGACATTGACTGGCTGCTGGGCGCCACCCAGTCGACTGACGATCATGGTTATGCGGCGTTCATGGCCGGTATCGATGCGCTGGTGATGGGGCGCGGCACGTTCGAGAAGGTCGCGGGCTTCGATGCGTGGCTGTATCCGGGTACCCGCGTAGTCGTTGTCAGCACTACGTTGCAGGCATTGCCAGCAATACCCGGCGCACAGGTTGAGCTGCACCCAGGGCCGATACCGGCGTTGCTGGAGCATTTGCAAGGCAGCGGCGCCAACAGCCTCTATGTGGATGGGGGCAAGCTGATTCAGGGGTTCTTGCGTGAAGGGCTGATCAACGAATTGACCATTACCCGCATCCCCGTTCTGCTGGGGCGGGGCATTCCATTGTTTGGTGAGCTGGTGAAGGATGTGCCGTTGCAGCACTTGCGCACAACCAGTTATGCCAGTGGGTTTGTGCAGAGCACGTATGAAGTAATCAAATAGGCGGGCTTGGATATTGGGCCTGCCTTGCAGGCCTTGTGTCGCGAAAGGGGGCGCAAAGCGCCCCCGGCAATCTTCAGTGCAGCTTCAACCGCGGCTCAGTGCCCCGACCAATCTTGCTACCCAGCATCATCAACGCCGTGCGGAAGAACCCATACAGCGCCATCTGGTGCATGCGGTACAGCGACACGTAGAACATCCGCGCCAGCCAACCCTCCAGCTTCACGCTGCCCATCAGGTTACCCATCAGGTTGCCCACCGCCGAGAAGCGCGACAGCGACACCAGCGAGCCGTAGTCCTTGTACTCGTAAGTCGGCAGCGCCTTGTTCTCCAGCCGTGCCTTCAGGCTCTGCGCCAGCATCGAAGCCTGCTGGTGCGCGGCCTGGGCCCGTGGTGGTACGTTACGGTCGCTACCCGGTTGCGGGCACGCGGCACAGTCACCGAAGGCGAAGATGTTGTCGTCGCGGGTGGTCTGCAGGGTAGGGCGCACCACCAGCTGGTTGATGCGGTTGGTCTCCAGGCCGTCGATGTCCTTGAGGAAGCCCGGCGCACGGATACCCGCGGCCCACACCTTGAGGCTGGCCTGGATCACTTCACCGTCTTTGGTCTTCAGGCCATCCTCGGTCACTTCACTGACCGCAGCGTTGGTCATCACCTTCACCCCGAGTTTTTCCAGGGTCTTGTGCACCGGTACGCTGATGCGCTCCGGCAGTGCAGGCAGCACGCGCGGGCCGGCTTCGATGAGGGTGATGTGCATGTCCTTGGGCTGGATGCGGTCCAGGCCATAGGCCGCCAGTTCGTGGGCAGCGTGGTGCAGCTCTGCCGCCAGTTCCACACCGGTGGCACCGGCGCCGACGATGGCCACGCTGATCTGCTCGCTGGCCACGTCACCGGCGTGGGCGCGCAGGTAGTGGTTCAGCAGCTGCTGGTGGAAGCGCTCGGCCTGCTTGCGGGTGTCGAGGAACAGGCAGTGCTGCGCCGCACCCAGGGTGCCGAAGTCGTTGGTGTTCGAACCCACGGCAATGACCAGGGTGTCGTAGCCCAGGGTGCGTGCAGGCAGTAGCTCGCGGCCGTCTTCATCGAGGGTGGCGGCCAGTTGAATCTGCTTGCCTTCACGGTCCAGGCCGCTCATGCGCCCCAGCTGGAAGTTGAAGTGGTTCCACTTGGCCTGGGCCACGTAGTTCAGTTCGTCTTCCGAGGAGTTCAGCGAGCCGGCGGCCACTTCGTGCAGCAGGGGCTTCCAGATGTGCGTGAGGTTGGCGTCGACCAGGGTGATTTCGGCCTGCTTGCGCTTGCCCAGGCTTTTACCCAGGCGGGTCGCCAGTTCCAGGCCGCCGGCGCCGCCGCCGACAATCACGATGCGATGAGTCATGGGGATATCTCATAAGGTTTACGGAATTCGTGGCCCCAGGGGCCGGCCGCAAACTGCACGAGGGGAGGGCGAGCGCAAGGCAGCTCATAGCACCAGTCCACTCAGCAGGCGGCTGATGAGACCCAACCCGATGGTCACGGCCAGTACCAGCACAAGGAGCAGCCAGGGCCGGAAGGGCCGGCGCTCGACTTGGTGCTGGGGGGCTCGCAGATACTCATCGACACGACGCTGATCTTCCGGGTTCAGGCGACTGGTCATGGTGGGCCTCGTCAGGTAGACGTTTGTGACTGCCCGAACGCCACAGCGTTCAGGCAAGCGCTTCAAACAAATGATAATGCTTTCTATCCCTGGCGCCGAGTTTACGCCATCGCAAAGACTCTCGGCAGTGGATCAAAGACTGATGCCCACGTCGAAGACGATGCTGCGCCCCAGGTTGCCGCGCAGAAAGTCCGGCGCGTCGGGGTGGGCGAACAGCACCCGGGCGAACGTCGGCCCGACCAGCGACAGCGAGCGCCAGCCCTGGCGCAGGTATTCGGTGGGCGGTGGGAAATGGGTGTTGAGGTCGAGCACTTCGCGCTTGAGGCTGGCGAAGGCGATGATGTCCAGCTCACCCAGGTCCAGCCCGCGCTCACGGTAGTTGTGCGCCTTCTTGCGCAGGGTCGGCGCCAGGCGCCCGAGCAGCTCGGCAGCGGCGATGCGCCGGGGGCGGGCTTCGCGGCGCACCAGCTGGGCCAGGGAAAAGGCACTGCGCCGGCGTTGCAGCTCTTCACGCCACTCGTCGTTAAGGCGGCGGCCTTCGTCGAGCACGAAAAACACCTCGAATGCCGCATCGCGGAACAGCACGTCCGGTGGCTCCTGGCCGGCCGGGGTGAAGTCCTCGCTGCGGTAGGGAATGTTCAGCCCTTGTAACAGGCGCTGGCACACCCATCGCTCCCGCTCCCACTTGCGGGCGTTGGAGAGAAAGGCATTGGCTTGTTCGGCCTGGATGGTAAGCAGGCGCAGGTAGTCTGAGTCATCCATGGGAACAAGCTTAGCCGCTAATCGATGACGGTAAGATGCTGTTTGTGCGTGGGAATCAGGCCAATGTCGACCACTGCTGCAGCAGCCCGACCAGATGCACCACGCCGAACCCCAGGCAGATCAGCGAGCTGATCACGATGAAGCGCTTGCTGCGGCCAGTGCCCGCCAGCAGCAGCGGGCCCAACAGGCCGCGTGCCAGGTACACCAGGGTGATCAGGCAAATGACTGGCAGTAGCAGGGGCAAGCGCCCGAGCAGGCCAGCGGCCGACAGCGCATAGGCTGACCACACCAGCAGTACCCCGGCGATGGCTGCGGTGATGAGCGCGGGGTAGCGGTGGCCTTTTTCAGCCGCCACCGCCAGGCGCTCGCCCGCACCGAACAGGCGATACCAGCGCGGGCCGACGACGATGATGGCCAGGTGCAGCAGGCCGGCGATGGCGCTGAGCGCAGCCCCCAGCAATAGAGGTAGGTTGAGTCCTTCAGCCATGGTGGATGCTTCCTGCATCGAAAAGAGCGCCTAGCCTACCGCAGCCGGGCATCGGCGAGAATCGGTGTAGACTCAGGTTTATCCACAGGCCGGAAAGGGGCATTGCTCGGGTGATCAGCGCGCAGGTGTTATCCACAACCAGCCTTGCCTTGGGCTGGCTCGGTTATGTGCCCTTGCTGATCTGGGCCGCCAGCCGTACGCGCTGGGTCGAGCTGGTGACCGACCGGCGCCGCCAGCACCTGCTGTTCGGCACGGTGTTCTGCCTGTTTGCCCTGTGGCTGGTCAGGCGCGATTTCGATACGGGCGTGTCATACCACTTCATTGGCATGACGGCGGTGACCTTGTTGCTGGATTGGCCGCTGGCCGTTCTGGGCGGGTTCCTCGCCCAACTCGGTTTGCTGGCACTGGGCCGACAGGACCTCGCAGCGCTTGGGGTCAACGGTTTGCTGCTGGTGGGTTTGCCGGTGCTGATCACCGAGGTGTGCGCGATCCTGGTCGAGCGGGCGCAACCGCGAAACCTGTTCGTCTACATCTTCTGTTCAGGGTTCTTTCCCGCTGCGCTGACGGTGCTGATTTGCGTGCCGGTGGCGTTGGGGGTGTTATGGCTGGATGGTCGCTTTGCGATGCCGGAGTGGCTCAGCGACTTTATTGGCTACCTGTGGTTGATGATGTTCCCGGAGGCGTTCATCAACGGCATGGTGATCAGTGCGCTGGTGGTGTTTTGCCCGGAGTGGCTCGAGACATTCAACCGAACCCGGTATCTGCAGGCGCCGTGGAAGGATGACGAGCGCTGAGAATTGTATTGGCTGTGCTGGCCTCTTCGCGGGTAAACCCGCTCCCACAGAGATATCACCGTTTGCAGCCCTGTGAAGGACCTGTGGGAGCGGGTTTACCCGCGAAGAGGCCAGTGCAGGCTAGCGAAAATCAGCTCAGTGCCGCGGCTCCAGCTCCCCGGAAAACAGCTCATCCTCGGCATCCGGCGCCACCGGAATCTTGTGCTCTTCCGCCGCCCAGGCGCCCAAATCGATCAGCTTGCAGCGATCGGAACAGAATGGCCGGAACGCGTTTTTCTCGTTCCATTCCACAGGTGCGCCACAGGTCGGGCAATCGACGGTCAATGGCTGGCTCATGGCTGGCCTCCTCGTAAAGTCAGGTAAAAGTGGTGCAGGCGGTCAATCTGTTCGTACAGTGCGGCCAAATCGCCGTCATTGACCACCACATCGTCGGCATGGCCCAGGCGCTCCTCACGGGCCAGCTGGGCCTTGAGAATGGCCTGCACCTGCTCAGGGCTGGTGTTGTCACGCGCCAGGGTACGCGCCACCTGCAGCTCCTGCGGCACATCGATCACCAGCACACGCTGGACCTTCTGATGCTGGCCCGACTCGATCAGCAGCGGCGACACGTAAACCGCATAGGGCGACTCGGCCTTGGCCAGGTAGCTGAAGATCTCCTGCCCGATCAACGGGTGCAGCAGTTGCTCCAGCCACTTGCGCTGCGCCGGGTCGGCAAAGATCAGCTGGCGCAAGGCCGCACGATCAAGCTGGCCATCGTCCAGCAGCACGCCGGGGCCGAAGCGTTCGACGATGCTCGCCAGTGCCGGGCGGCCGGGTTCGACCACCCAGCGTGCTGCCTGGTCGGCATCGACCAGGTGCACGCCAAGTTCGACGAAACGCTCGGCGGCGGCACTCTTGCCGCTGCCGATGCCGCCGGTCAGCCCGAGAATCCAGGGGGTGAAGGCCTTGGTGGTCATCACATTCCAAACAGTTGCAGGTAGAAGGCGTATATTTCATCACCCCAGAGCACGGCAATCCACCCCGCAATGGCCAGATAAGGGCCAAAGGGTATGGCCGTGCCGACGGATTGCCTGCGCACGCGCAGCAGGCACAGGCCCGCCGCCACGCCGATCACCGATGACAGCAGCAAGGTTACCGGCAAGACCTGCCAGCCGCCCCAGGCACCGATCAGCGCCAGCAGCTTGAAGTCGCCATAGCCCATGCCTTCCTTGCCGGTGATCAACTTGAACACCCAGTACACCGACCACAGGCTCAGGTAGCCGGCCACCGCGCCCCACAGTGCATCGGGCAACGGCACCACAGTATCGAAGGCGTTGACGATCAAGCCCAGCCACAGCGTCGGCAGCACGATGACATCGGGCAGAATTTGCTGGTCATGGTCGATCAGGCTCAGTGCCAGCAGGCTCCAGGTCAGCAGCAGCAGGGCCAGCGCGTCGATACCTGCACCGCAATGCCAGGCCACCACCATCGACAACAGCGCACAGGCCAGCTCGACCAGTGGATAACGCGCACTGATCGGCTGTTTGCACGCCGAGCAGCGCCCGCGCAATGCCAGGTAACTCAGTACGGGAATGTTCTCCCAGGCGCGGATCGCGTGGTTGCAATGCGGGCAGTGGGAAGCGGGGAGGGACAGGTTGAAACGCTCGTGCTCGGTGGTCGGCAGGCCCAGCACTTCCTGCGCCTCACGCTGCCACTGGCGCTCGAGCATGATCGGCAGGCGATGCACCACCACATTGAGGAAGCTGCCCACCAACAGGCCGAGCACAGCCGCCAGGGTAATGAAGTACGCCGGCTGTTCGGCCAGCAAAGTCCATGAAGTCATGTTCAGATCAAGCTACCCAACTGGAAGATCGGCAGGTACATCGCCACCACCAGGCCACCGACCAGCAAGCCCAGGATCAGCACGATGGCCGGCTCCAGCAGGCTGGTCAACTGGTCCAGCGCCTGGCTGACCTGTTCCTCGTAATGGCTGGCGGATTTCTCCAGCATCTGGTCCAGCGTGCCGCTGGATTCACCGATGGCAGTGAGTTGCACCAACAACGGCGGAAACAACGGCTCAATCGCCATCGCCTGATTCAGCGCCTGCCCGTTGGCCATGCCCTGGCGCAAGCGCTGCACCGCCTGCTCGTGCAGGTCATTGCCGCAGGCCTTGGCCACGGTGACCAGCGCATCCAGCAACGGTACCCCGGCAGCATAGGACGTGGCCAAGGTGCGAGCGAAACGCGCCAGGGCCGCCTGGCTCAAGAGCTTGCCGAACACGGGAACGCGCAAGGCTTGTGCAGTTATCCACAGGCGTGCTGGCGCATGCTTCTGATACAGGCGGGTCACGGCAAATCCCAAGGCAAGCGCGGTTATCAACAGCAGTGGCGCATAACGCCCCAGCCCTGTGGACAAGTTGATCACCCACTGCGTAAAGGCCGGCAACGCTGCATCGAAACCGGCAAACAGGCTCTCGAAACGCGGAATCACCTCCAGCAACAACACCGCCGAAACCCCCAACCCGGTCAGCAACAGCAGCAACGGATAGAGCATCGCCTTGCGCACGCGTTTACGCAGCACCTGGCGCTGCTCCAGCATCCCCGCCAGTTGTTCCAGCTGCCGATCGAGCGTGCCGGACTGCTCGCCCACGCGAATCAGGTTGCAGTACAACCCATCAAACCACGCCGGATGCCGCTGCAACGCATCCGCCAGCCCCAGCCCCGAAGCCACATCCCGTTTCAATTTATCCAGCAACGCTGCCAGCCCCGCACTGCAGCCGCTGCGCCCCATCACCTCGAAGGCCTGCAACAGCGGCACCCCGGCCTTGAGCAAGGTCGCCAGCTGCCGGCTGAAGCCCGCCGGGTCGGCCTTTACCCGAGCCTTCGGTAAACGCCATTCAAACCCGCCAGCCGCCCGCAGGCTGACCACGCGAATGCCCTGGCGCTGTAAGCCGGCCCGCGCATAGGCCGGGCTGCGCCCGCTGACCTGGCCGCTGACTTTAGCGCCACTGGCATCGGTGCCGTGCCAGGTATAGAGGTGTGTGGTTGGGTTCATGCAAAGGTCCTTTTCTGCCCGTGCGACAAGCCTGGAAACAGCTTGCCGCGTCCATGAGCGGGCGTGCGTCCGTGATGCTCACTAGAGTAGTTCAGCGAAGATGACGCCCTGGCGGGCAGGGGTGACAAAAGGTGTCTGTTCAGGCCTACTGCGCCGCTGCCAGTTGGGGTCGAGCCTGACCTCCACGCGTACACGTATCAAAAAGGAAATCGTTCATGAAAGGGCAACGCGGTATCACCCTGATCGAACTGATGATCGTCGTCGCGATCATCGGCATTCTGGCGACCATCGCCATCCCGATGTACACCAACCACCAGTCCCGCACCAAGGCTGCGGCCGGGTTGCTGGAGATCAGCGCGCTGAAGACGGCGATGGAGCTGCGCTTGAATGAAGGCAAGGACGTGACGAATGTGGCCGAGTTGGGCGGCCAGCCGGCTACGGCGAACTGTGCGATCACGGTCAGCAGCAAGGCGGCTGACGGGACCGGCACGATCGCGTGCACCCTGGCTGATGCGCCGGCCAATGTGGTGGGCAAGAGCCTGACCCTGACCCGCTCGCCTACTGGCTGGGGCTGCACCACCAACATCGAGGAAGACCTCGCGCCGAAGGGCTGCAAAGCGTCCTGAGGGGAGGGGAATAAGGCCGGGGAAACAGGGGTTTACGCGGCGGGTGCGGCAGTGGTACGTTGCGCTACACGCCGGTGTAGCTCAGTCGGTAGAGCAGCGCACTCGTAACGCGAAGGTCGCAGGTTCGATTCCTGTCTCCGGCACCAGTTCAGGTTCCAGCGAAGGCTACCAAAATCTCTGGAACCCCCGTAAAACCCGCCTTCTGGCGGGTTTTTTCGTTATGGCGTTCCGTCGGATTCCGACAGGTGCCAGCCGATTTAGGGGTAACGTTTGGGATAAAGTCGATTCGATAAAGGTGTTTACCCTTATGGCTCGCACTACTGCTCCCCTGACCGACACCGCATGCCGTTCGGCCAAACCTACTGACCGCCCCTACAAGCTTTTCGACGGTGACGGTCTTTACCTCCTCGTTTACCCCAATGGCCGCAAAGGCTGGCGCTTCCGCTATGTGAAACCGGATGGGCGAGAGGGGCTGACCTCGTTTGGCAACTATCCCGTCATTGGTCTCGCAGATGCTCGGCAGAAGCGTCTGGAGACTAAGCGGATGCTGGCTGAGGGCATCGATCCGATTGCGTCCAAGCAGCAGGCCAAGGCCGAGGCGGTTATCAGAGGCCACACATTCGAGCGCGTTGCCTTGGACTGGCATAAGGAAATGTCAGTTAAGTGGGCGCCTGGTCATTCGAGGACTGTGCTGAGTCGCTTGAAGACGCACGTATTCCCGCTGCTAGGCGCACGCGCCATCGTTGATCTGGATACCTTCGACCTCATGCAGCCGCTTGAGGCAATCAAGAAGCGCGGCACGATTGATGTGGCGTTGAGGGTGCAAAACTACCTACAAAGCATCATGCGTGAGGCGAAGCGGCTGCGGCTGATCATGGTGAACCCTGCATATGACCTTGAGGGCTTCATCAGCGCGCCACGGGTTACGCATCGGCCTGCACTCCCGCTCTCACGTCTGCCAGAGTTGATGTACCGCATCGAGAACTACAAGGGACGCACGCTCACTCGGCTGACCGTCATGCTGTCGCTGCATGTGTTTGTTCGGTCCAGCGAATTACGCTTCGCACGCTGGAGTGAGTTCGACCTGAAGCGCGGCATATGGGAGATACCTGACACGCGGCCCGCGTTGGACGGCGTACCGTATTCGACCAGAGGAACGAAGATGGCGGGCGACATCCATCTGGTCCCTCTGTCACCGCAAGCGGTAGCGTTGCTCGAACAGATTTATGCGATCACCGGGTACTTTGATCTGGTATTCACCAGTGACGCCCGCTCGTGGAAGCCTATGTCCGAGAACACGGTCAACAGCGCTTTGCGGAACATGGGCTACGACACCAAGACCGAAATTTGCGGGCATGGCTTCCGGTCCATGGCGTGCAGTGCCTTGGTCGAATCCGGGCTTTGGTCAGAGGCGGCTATTGAGCGGCAGATGAGCCACAGGGAGCGCAACAACGTTCGGGCGGCGTATATCCACAAAGCCGAGTTCCTGGAGGAGCGGCGATTGATCATGAGTTGGTGGAGCCGCTACCTCCAAGCGAATCGGCAGGAGCATATCTCGCCGCATGAGTTCGCGAATCAGATCGGGGCAAACATTTCTAGCCTAAGAGCAAGGCGTGGTGCAGTCGAGTGAGCGCACGGCTTTGAAGTTTCGATGATCCGCTTTCCATGCGGGTCCATCCAAACAGGGCTGCAAAGCCGCCCTGTTTGGATGGACCTCATCTGAAAAATCAAAAACACCAAATCGGCCACTGGAGACCACGGGATTCCGTACACGCCCAACGTCATGTTCAACTGCAAAATCCAGCGGGCGAGTCACTTGACCCTCTCGGATTGCGGGCGTAGAAAAGACAGTGCAAAGGCTGTCGTTGACAGCATCCCAGGTGACCCGAGCCTTCAAGGTCACGCCGCTCTCGCGGTGGTTCTCCCCAAGGGCGATTCGCATCCGGCAGCTCGCCCGGTCACTACCCATGTGATGGATGCTCTTACACATATAGCGCTCGTGCGCCAGACACACCGTACCTCGCTGCCCTGCAGCAACCTATCCGCTTGGCCGACTATTGCGCCAACCTGTGCCCGTCTCTTTCTTCTGGAAAGAGACGGGCACTTCTACCACTGCTGCAGCCCTGATCGCACAAGACTTTGCGGCATTCCCCCTCGTGACAATCGGCGTGACAAACACCGATGTCACCAGCAACAGCGCTGTAGATGATGGTGCCGCAGACCAAGGAATGGACTGCACCTGACTGACAGTCAGGTATACCCCGGTCATCGCATTGCTGCTTGCACATGACTCAGGATCTTCAGGCGCTGGTCTCGTCAGCCAGTGCTGCCTCCACCCGCCCACCGGTAACGGTGTTCAGGAGGCCAGATCATGAGATGCCCTGGCTCCCGGTCGTAAGGAGCCGCCAGTCCCGCGTAGAGGACATTCCCCACAGGTCGCAGGGGCCTTGATCCCTGATAACACTCAACATTCTTGGCGGGATGACGTGGGGCGAGGACCAGAGACCAGGCGATGAGGTGATTAGACATGGCATTGGTGGGTAGACGCGATGGCCGTAATTTCGGCTACGGTAGGCAACTGAGCTACGCAGGGCCGCAGGCGTTGAAAGACATGTTCGGCGGCGGCCACTACGGCACGGTGAAGGCACACTGTGATCGGTGGCAGGCATTCGTCAGATGGTGCCGATCCGAACAAGGGCCCGGTATCAATGATGCGCGGCAGATTGATCGGAAGGTATTGGCGGACTATGCGGCGTATCTGCGCGATGTGATTAGGCGCGGTGACCTCGCCATCAGCACCGCGCAAAATCGGCTATCCAGCGTTAACAGAACCATGGCGGCGCTTCGCGGTGATCAGTACGTGAAATTGCCCAGCCCGAGCAAGGCGTTGGGTATGCAGCGCACCGGGGTTCGCCACTCGGTGCCACAAGGACAAGATCGCGAGCAGGTGAAGCAGATCGTCAATGCACTTTGCAGCCAACATCATCAACGCGCCGCCGCGATTGTTCTGTTGGCGCGAGCCACCGGCATGCGCTTGCGTGAGGCCATCTTGGCTGACCTGCCACGGCTAAGTGGTGAGGCTGAAAAATTCGGCAAGATCAACATCCAGGATGGCACCAAAGGCGGCCGCTCCGGGGCCTCGGCGCCACGTTGGATTACGGTAGACAACAATGTTCGAGATGCACTTCGGTTTGCACGGCAGGTGTCGTCAGCGGGTAGCAGCAACCTGATAGCCCCGGGCGAAAGTTACCTGGACGTTCTGCAGAAAGTCGTCCGTCCGGCGCGCGACATCCTTCATGCCCACAACCTCAAAGGTTTTCATGAACTACGGGCGGCGTACGCGTGCGAACGCTATGAGCAGATCACCCGACTTCGCGCGCCTATCAACGGTGGTAAATGCTGCCAGATAGATCGGCGCCTTGATCGAGATGCCCAAAGGCAAATCAGCTACGACCTAGGGCACGGTCGTGTCGACGTGGTTGCTGCGTACATTGGGGGGCGGGCATGAGCAAGCCATTCGATATGGAATTGTTCCTGGCAGGCATGCTGAACGGTTCGCACGCGACCCGGCAACGCCATTTGCGGCAAGCAGAGCTTATCCAAGTTGAAATCGCAGAGCGCTGGCAGCGAGAGACGCCTTGGGCCTGGCAGAGAAAGCATTTGGCTTGGTTTCTCGAGCATCGCCTAGGCCGGCGCAGTGAGGCGACGCGCTATTACTACGTGCTGACTATGCGGGTGCTTACTCGCCGGTTAGAAAAGGCATGGGTATTCGCCCGCTAAGCGAGGAGCCGTTATTGATAGTCGCGGTCGGCAGCAATCGACCCAGCGGACATTCACAGATGGATGATTCGCCAGAAGCAGCATGGAGGAAAAAGAACGGGGCTTTCCTCTCCAGATAATCGATGATGAGCAAAGCTGCGTCGAAGAAAATTTTATGAGGTATTCATGCAGACGCAGTTAGCAACCGGATTGTAAGTTAGCGGTTATCTCGCTCTAGGCTTCTCCATTCGAAGGTACATGGACATGCGAATCCCTCGTCGAGGATTGTCTAAGAGCCGCATCCACGAAAACTTCACCATTTTGCATCCGTAGGACTGTGGTTAGTTCATATAATATTCCGTTATAAGTAAACTTAAGATTTTTGGGGTTGTTGAATTTTCTTAAAGTAAATTGATATGGTTGAGAGTCGACAAAGCTAATTTGTATGTAGGCATATGGACCATTGTCCCCTTCTAGGAAGTCCATAAAACCTACGTAGAACTCAGGGTTCTTAGGGTGCCAGATCTGCTTCACCATAAGCTGTCTTGAGTCGCTTTTCAATGCGGAGTCAACAAGTTCGGCTTTCTCTGTTAATTCGCTTACGGTCGATTCCAGCTTCCTGAACTGTGCAATCGGAACGTAGCCTGCCTCGACCTCTTTCCTAGGCAGGTAATCCTTCTCAACATCATCTTTTCTTAAATAATTCTGCTCTAGTTGGTCCTTTGTGATGTAGGTGCCGTTCTGAAGGATTTTTGAATTGGTTTTTTCCAGCACCCAATCGGTTTGCTTTAAGCCCATCTGGTAAGCCCCCGCAATCGAGGTCAGTAGAAAAGCCAGGATTAAGCGTTCAGATTTCATAGCAAACATTGTTGAAAAGATCTCTGTATTATTTTCAGCAAATGATAAGTGTTGTCACTCAGCGGGTGTGCGCAGGACGTAGCTATATTCCTTGGTTTGCCAAGGTGTATCTGGCGGCTACCATCGATCTTCGATGAAGATTGCGGATGTGAGCATTACTGGCTGAATAACAGGTTCGCTAACGCTCATCAAAACAGCACATCTTGGGAAGCAAGGTGCGATTAGGCGACCGGTCGGCCACTGAAGGTAAAAATGTGCTCGCCATCGTCGGTATACGCGACGGGAGTCCCGTTGCGGTCGTAAAAATCCAAGCTCATGCAGAATTTCCATCCGAAAGGGGGAGGGCAGGGCACTGCTGTGCCCTGAGCTCTGTTAAGCGGCCAACTTAATTGGCCGCTTTAGGGCGAATGACGATGCGGAACGGCTGGCCGTTTGCACGTCGAATCACCTTGCCCGATTTGGTGGTGATGGTCATACGATAGATGACCTCGCCTTCCCCCTCGGGTTTTTCGAACAGCTCAAGCTGGGACATAGAATCTCTCCTGTGAGGCGGCTCGAACACAGAACTCGCTCCCTTGCGAAAGGAGCCCATAGGGGCTACCATCCACAAGCTTTTTCCACAAAGCGCGAGAGACATCTGGAGCCAGTTCAGACGTCTTTTCCCGAAGGCCGGTCAAGTTCGTACCTTGACCGGCCTTTCTGTTTCTGGCGTTCTGAGATCCCATCCATGCCTCCTTTTTGAATCGCCTGAGGTGCTATGGATAGAGATGTATCACGACCATATCCAAAGGCTATCATCATCATTTTGATTACGTCAAGCGCTCGTGTGTTATCATTGACTATCAGATGTGCCCGACCGGATGTTGGGTCAGCAAGGCAGGTAAAACGGTAAGCCGGAGAGCAAATGATTGATTTGAGCGAATACAGCCAAGCGCAACGGGAGCGCCTGGTGTACATAGATTTCCGCCTGTACTTCACGGGAGCCGTTTCAAGAACTGATCTCATGGAGCGATTCGGGGTGGGGGCTGCAGCTGCCACCCGTGATTTCGCGCAGTATCGGGAGATTGCTCCTGAGAACACTGAGCTCGACACTGTGACCAAGCATTACGTGATACGCGAGACGTTCTCGCCTTTAATCGCGCACTCGCCTGAGCGAGTGCTCACGGCACTTTCCCAAGGGTATGGATACGGCCTGGATGGAGAGAAGCCGCTAATCTTGAACGAATCCGTTTCGCTGCTCAGCAAGCCGAAGGTGGAAGTTTTGGCGCCGATCTCGCGCGCGATCAGCCTCAACCAAGTGGTAAAAATTAGCTATACCTCGGGATCAGGCGAGTCTGAACGGGAAATCGTGCCGTTCGCGATCAGTTGTGATGGCTTGCGCTGGCATGTCCGAGCGTATGATCGGAAACGCCGGAAATTTGTGGACTTCGTTTTAGCTCGAATCGGCAATGCTCAGACTCAGTGGGGTGTTAAACCCAAGAGCGAAGAAAACCAAAAGCACGATGATCAATGGAATCGAATGCTGGATCTCCCCCTCGTGCCGCACCCTGATAAGAATTATGCGCAGATCGTGATGCTCGACTATGAGATGCCTGGCGGCGTTCTCAGGCTTCGAGTACGCGCTGCGATGGCAGGGTACGTCCTGCAGCAGTATCACGTGGACTGCTCACCTGACCACAGCATCGAAGATAAGGCATACCGCCTATGGCTCAGTGATCCCTTGATTCTCTATGGGGTGGAAAGCTCAGTGTTTGCGCCAGGATACAAAAGCCCGAATGGCGGTCTGGGCGGGAGCGATAAAGTTGAAGTCAGTTAAAGAGCTGCGCCTGATGTAAAGTCACGATCAAGTATAGTAAGCGGCCTTCCCATCCAATGGCGTGAGACCAGCGGCCGCTATTTTAACCAATAGCCGATCAGTGGGCTGGTTAATATATTGTATTTTTCGCCATCTCCTGCCACAGGATCTTCCTGTCTAGCTCTTGGCCTTGGTATATGACTTTTCCAAAAGTATCATCTACCAATCGTCGCCCTTTCTCATAGATATGAACGTGAATGCCCAGTTCCTGGGGCCTGTCCGCTGTCCATAGAACGGCTGGAGTAGAAGACCAAACCTCGAATTTAAGTCCGGTGTACTCGTCCATATTAAGCGTGCGTTCTGGGACTATATATTTGTTGCTGTTATTGAATTGATCATGCAGAGGTTTAAGTGGTGTTGATACAATTTTTCCTTCACTCCATACGCTGTCATTGCCACAGTTCCCACAGAAATGTTTTGCGTGTGGTGTATTGGCGAAACTACCTAAATCCAAGTGAGGATATCCGCATTTCTTGCACGTCACGCATGCCATTTCTCGGTCATTTTCCAGTGATTTAACGAACTCAAACGCAGCAGGCGGCGTAATCTGGATTTGGGTAATTTCGCTACTGGAAAATAGCCCTAGGTTTTGATTGTACGAGCACACGATAGCGTCAAAATCTCTGTCTAATAGCTTTTTGTTATCGCCAGAAAAACGCTTATGCACATGTATTTTTGGTGCTCTCGGGACTATCTTGTCACTGGAGAGTGCTGGCGGTAACGAACACCAAACGCCAATTTCCTCAAAGTCGTTAAAGTCCACTACCAACGGGTCAACTACATAGCTCATTCCCATAAGGTGATTACTACATGTTACCTCCCCGGTAGGAGGCACGGCAGCAATGTCCGCTTTTATACCCCAATGGATTTGGTGGGTCTTGCAATACCATCTATCTGCGCCATTTCTGAATTTTCCACATGGAACAATATTACAAGGCAGTACTGCATTGTCGCCGGATTTTGCCGTGAAGCTACCGAAAACTCCTTCCGAATTTACAGCGATATTTCCGATTGTTCTTCCAGGGGCCCAACATATCGCTGAAGCAGTAGAATACTGTTCAGGGCTATCTTCCTGTTCGCCCTCATTACAGTACTTTCTAATGAAATTTTTTTTTGCCATCCCCGTGCCGGGGTCAGACCATTCGCACTCCCAAACCTCAACCTGCCCTGTTTCTTGGTTTAATTTTCGCGAATAAAACATTAAGTAATCCTTTATCCTGATAGTCAGGTTTTTATAGTGTTGGAGTGCTAGTTTCGTGCTTCGTCTAGCCGCCTCTAGGCTGTGCTGATTTCTGGGTTGACCACGAACCTATGCACACATACAAACATCCGGGGAGGGGATGGCTAAAGGGCACACGATTCGATTGAAGCAGGTCCACAATCGGAGTTCAAGGCAAACCCGTATCCTGCCCGTGCACCCCCTATAAATTAGGCGTCTGGACTGATTGGGGGCCTCGACAGCTGGATGCATCGGCCGCCCACCTTGGCGCCTGTGGGCCCAGACATTTTTACGGGTTCCTGACAGCTGTTAAATTTCCATTTATACTCCTACGTGCTCATCCTTTTCTATAGGGTTGTAGCGGGGCGTGCGTTGACTTGATGTTTGAATCAGATGATCGCGTTAATGCTTTATCAGCTTCGAAGGATAGGAGCAGGTTGCGGTTGAAGTCCCACAAATCAGGCGACATATCTGGCTTGATTTTTTGACTCATTAATTATTTATATCTGGTAGGCGGATAATGCTTTTTGTTGTAATGCTAGGAGGTAAACATCCTAGAGCGAAAATTGAAGTCCACGACGTGGCCTTTGTAGCCGCTGATAGCCTAGAGGATACGTATCCTCAGCTCAGACAGAACTGGTTTGGAGCTCCCGTAGGCCTTCATATTGATGCATGGATGGCGGTTGATGGGATTGAAGGCTGGAAAGTAGAACTTAGCCCTCTAGCTCCTCGCCCCGGATCTCTCCGTTTGTACTTCATCAATCTTGGCGGTTATGAGGATAATTCCTTCGGCGAAGCACACCACTATTCGCTGATAGTCGCGAAAGATAAGCGTGACGCGATGAACCGTGGTAAGCGCCATATATTTAAGCATTGGGCCCAACCTCATACCGATAACTTATTTGATGTAGACGACTGTTTGCCAATTGATGCGATAGACGGACGTTACGTTCATTTGGTTCCGGAGCCACACGACGGCATAACTCAGCGCAATGACTACATTGTCCTGTCATAACGATCCGTTGAGTTTCCTTAGCATTAAGGCCCGCGAAAGTTAGCTGAGCAGAAACCACCGAGGGCCCAGGCCACCGCTTATCAGATCGCCAACCGCGATGAGTTGCAGCCATGCTGAGCAGGGCCTTGGCTATATTGCCATGGCTCGTTGACGCATTTGTCTTATTGGACAAACGAGGTTTAAGCTAATTTATCACATGCAACCTTGATGTCTTACGGAGTAGGACCTACAGGTTCTGACATCGTCTTGGACTGACTCCGTCTAGCCTGTTTTCGGTCTTCACTGCGGGGCAAAAATGGGCCGTTTGCTGCTCTCCCCCGTGGGCAGTCTGCTAATGACCCAGAGGTGGAATCACCTGCGTCACGCCAGCAATTCGTGTCCAAAATAGTCCTTTACATCCTGCTATGGATTCTTTTCACAGGTGCGAGAAATCGGCGAGTGACTGGGGGTAGTTTTAGAGATAGCAAGCTGTATCCCCACACATAATATTCATCAAATTCAACCGCTTGTGTATCGATACGATTCCTGTCTCCGCGCACCAGAGACCAGTTTCCAGAAGTCTATGACTGTCTACGAAACACCCCGCAAAGCCCGCCTGGCGCGGGCTTTGTTGATGCCGAAAGGCCCGATTTTCAGCCGCTGATTATTGGATAACCAAGGCAAAGCCTTGGTTATCTGCCCTCATGGGCGCACCTCTCCCGCAGCAGGCAATAAGTGCCGGACCGGCGCCACTTCACGAATGCCCGCCACCGATCGCTGTGCGCCTTAACCGTGCAGTAGTGGGAACCGCAGAACATGTCTTTCAGCGCCTGCGACCCTGCGTAGCTCAATTGCCTGCCATAGCCGAAATTACGATCATCGCGTCTACCCACCAATGCCATGCCAGTTACCTCATCATCCGATCTCCGATCCTCGCCCCACATCATCCCGCCAAGAATGTTGAGTGTTATCAGGGATCAAGGCCCCTGCGACCTGTGGGGAATGTCCTCTTCGCGGGACTGGCGGCTCCTTACTTCCGCGAGCGAGGGCATCTCATGATCTGGCCTCCTGAGCACCGTTACCGGTGGGCGGAGACAGGAATCAAACAATGACCTACAGACCCAGTAAAATATAGATTTTTCTTGGCATATCCCTCGCGCGTATCCCTAAACAAGGTTTCACCTCTGCCATGCTCAGAGGGTCCGGGTCTGCGAGTATGAGACGAATGATGCGTTTCGAACCATCCTAAGGAGCGTGACCTCTTGAAAGTCTTTTTCAGCGCCTGCATAGGGAGGTTGCTGAGTCGCGTGATTTCCGCATGAGTAACTCAGCCGCTACTGACGTATCCTGTGATCGCTCCGTCTTCATACATGTAAGACGACATATTGAGAGTAAACTGTTGTTTCAACTTATGCCTTGAACCGCCGACGTCTTTAAAGTTGATGACCGCCTTGAGTGGTGGAAAGTCGGCTATATCGGATACTCGCTTTAGATGAACGCAACTTGTCACGTATGAAAACCAGAGCGCTAAGTAAGCATGAGGAATATAAACCGAGACTGGTTGATCATTGATGGAAGCAGGCAGAGCGAAATCGATCTCTTGTATTTTTTGGTTCTTCCACATCGACGCCATAATCGTAGTACTGCCTTCTGCTGAAGAAAGCATATCACCCTCAAGCTTATACGCATCTAGCTTGGCGTCTAGAGCAGCTAGAGAATTCACCTTGGCGACGGCAGCCCCTATAGGAAATGACCAGCTTATCGTTAGATTTTTCGCTGGTCCTAGGCCGATATTATATGTCCTAACCACAAACTCCTTCCACAATGGATCTTTACCTAGGCTCTTGCCTTCCCCCCGGGACTTGTCAAAAGCAGTTCTAGCGAAAACCAACTCCGGCTTATACGAGGCCTTTCGCTGTACAGAAATCTGGATTACGGTTAGAAACGTCGCAATTGCGGATACTGCTGCGGCCACGCTAGCAGAGGTCGCTATAAGTTGATCTAGAGTCAAATTAAACATTGGCTGGGCAGCTCACAATAAGTAGTGCTTCGGCATATGCCTAGGTAAAGCTAAAAATGGTCCCCTCGGCTTCAGCTCACTGCTAGGTCTGAGCCACAGACGGGTAGCAGGCAGGGGACCCAAGGAGAATACCACTATAACGGGGACGGAAACCCGCGCCATCGCACTAGCGGGCAGGCCACCAGGTTACTGAAATTTCAGTCATTGAAATCTATCGGATGGCTGAATGAAAAGCTGATTCTTGCCGGTGCGGTAAGGGTAAGGCTCGGTGTTCAAGAAGCTGCACAATTCACCTCGGTTCACCTGATTCACCAGTTCACTAAGCTGGGCGCCCTGCCGCTAACAAAGAGCCGCGGGTTTCCTGCCCCGTATCTTGCCCATACTCCCAGGGTCCCCGGCTGGTTACAGAAAACGGGAGATCGGGACTACCTCTACCGCTGAAGGCGTGAATATATAGGGGCATGGGGTTCCTAGCTAGCCAACTCTATCCAGCGGTGTAACAGGTGTAATCCGTGTAACAAGAGCTACGAATCTATTGATTTTAAAGGCCGAAAGCATAGTTACACGTTAGCTTGGCCGCTCGTACCTAGCAGTGTAACGGTCGGATCGGTGTCGCAGACGTGCTTTATCCCAGTGGAGCCATCAAGCCCGAGGTCTATCTTCATGCAGAAATCACCAAAGGCTGCCGACCGCGCAATGTGTACCTGACCCATCCACGATGCATTGCCGCCCTGGACAGCTGGATAGCAGTTCGCTTGCAGCGCCGCTGGGGCCTTTCCGGCGATGCTGAATACCGAGGCCTGCGCCCAGGTTCAAAGCTTGTCACTACGCACAAGGGCCAAGCATTTGAACTGGCGTTCAAACACCGCGAGCTGGACAGTGGGCACGAGGTGTACCGGGCCTGTGATTCACTCCAGCAGACATTCAGCAGGCTTTACCGGCAGGCCGGTATCAAGCAGGGATCGTCGCACAGCGGCAGACGCTCCCTGGCGGCCAAGGTGTTAGCGGCAACCGGCGATGTTGAGACGGTGAAGACCATCCTTGGCTATGCCTGCCTTGACCACAGCAAGCCCTATCTGACCGTTGATCAAGCGACGATTCGTCGGGTATTTGAGGTTGCTTTGTGATCACCATCATGTATGAGCTGTGGGGCCTGGATCAGTTGATCATGTGTCATTCATTTTATAAAGCAGTTGCATTCATGTGGCTTTGCATTTACATTCATTTAAAAATCAGCCTGTAGTAGGTCCCCAAAAATGCTAGTCAGTATCCAGATCAAAGATGATCTACTCCGTGCCTTGTTGAATCAGGCCCACAAGAATGACTCAACGCCAGAGGCCCTTCTCGACGATATCTTGCGGGAAGAGCTCGATGACCCAGATTTGGAAAGCAAATCGCTTGATGCCTTCCTTCACGAGGCGATACGCGGGGCAGGCGCAATCGAAAAAATGACTGAATTTTCGTTCGATGACGTTTTGGGTAGGGAGGATTGGAATCGTCTGAGTGGTGGTGACCGTAAATCGCTTGGTCGAAGTTTCCGGAAAGAGGTTGAGCGCTTGGGTATCGCCGTGTGGCTGCGCCGCAATAGCGCGAACAAAGCCATTTACCTTAAGCGGTAGACCGAACGGAGGCGACGACTACAACAGCGCGAAAGAGTGTGTCGCTGTTACCTCTGACTGAATCAAGGACATCACGGCGGATTTGCCGCCCATTGACACCTCAAGCCCAGCCGTAAACGCTGGGCCGAGGCCGTAGAGCGGTGCGACTTTCGCGCGCTCATTACGAAGGAACGCGTCATGGCGAAATACAAAGTTGAGCAGTTTTCGAGCACGATCAAAGACAACGGGCGTGGGCGTGACAACTTGTTCATCCACTGCAAATTGATCAACTCGGCCAACAATGCAACGTCCCGTGAATACCGGATTTCACCGGATGAGCGGTTTCCGAACCTGCAAGAGCTGGCCGGGCTCATCACACTTGGGTTCAATCAGGCGAAGGCAAACGGGAAGTCGGTCGAGATCTCTGAGTACAAGGAGCGTGTATACCTGTTTCTGACCATGCCTGATGTCAATGGTGGCCAGCAAATACAGGTATCTGGCGAACGCGTTTGATCGAGGAAAACGACCAGGTACACCACAGCCCCTCCGGCCGCGGCGATATTGGAATGGAGTAAAGATGTTTGACACTTACGCTATGTGTTTTGTATTGGGCTGTTTTGCGGCTTTCCTCGCCTATGAGGCCGGGCAATCGCGTGGCTCAAAGATGGTGAAGAACCGTGTCCTGAAAGCATTGGCGCAGCATGAGGTTGATGTATCTCACGGATACTCGGAGGGCTACTCGGGCCTTGGCCTTGCACGGATCATCAGGAACATCATCAGCTAAAGGAAAACGCCCAGGTACACCAAAAGCCCAGCCGTTACACCGCTGGGCGGTGGCAGTAGATGGGCACGACTCACGCTGCCCAGGATCGAGGAAGGAAAAGAGCATGAGTACGAGCGAAACAACTGATACGTTGCAACTCAAACTCGATAAGGATGCCCAGCGACTCGTTCGTAGGTTCCGTGAAGCCCGTAAGAAGGTTCTTGAAACACCAGAAACTCAACGTGGCCCAAAGAACGGTTACAAGAAACGCGTTGCAGATATGAACGATGCCGCCGCTGATTTGGCAATGTGGATTGAGGTTATTGCTGAGCAACAGGAGCAAGCCAAGAACTAAAAGGAAATATGGTATGGGCTACAACCTTCGCCCTGGCCTACCAACACCGCCGATTTTCGAACCCAAGGCTCAGCTTCTGTTTTACCTGATTGATGGTCGAAGTTACCCGCTTACGCTGATTGCGGGCGACCATTGGTTGACGTATGACGGCTGCGTTTGGACGGTCAATGCGGATGAGCCAGCGACGGAGAAAGAAGTGGCGGCTTTGCTGGTTAAGGCTGGCGGTGTCACTACATGGTGGGGAGCATAGGAAAACTTGCCGCCTAAACAGCCCGCCCCGTGCGGGCTAAGCCCGTAGGAGAGGCGCGGTTTTCGCGCTCCAGGATCGAGCTAAAAACTATGGATATCATCGCATTGCTACAACAGGCATTGGACGCATCTAACAAACTTCGTGACTTAGCCAAAAAGGTTGGTGATGCTGATTTCAAGATGATCGTTGCTGATCTGCACTCGGCACTTGGGGATGCAAAACTTGAATCTGGCGAGCTTAAACTGAAGCTCGCGGCAGCCCAAGAACAGATTGTCAGTCTCCAAGCCCAGGTCAAGCAGAGGGCTGTGGGGCAGCCTACATACACCGAAGAAGGTGTTTACAGCTTTGAAGGCGAGCCGGGGCGATTCTGTACTTCTTGCTGGGATGTTGGTGAGCGTCGTGTGCGTCTTTCCGATGTACCTTACGATTTCCAGTTCGCAGGTAAATGGAAGTGCCCCAAGTGTAATGCTCGCTACGGCGCCGAAGGTTGACCCGTGGCGCATCAGCACGTCCTATTTCCTGACCGAACCGCTGGTGGAAACTGGCGCCATTGTCTACGAAGGCAAGGCAGAGCCAAACGAGCTGCAGTCTTACTGGCATCTCCACCCGCTGAGCGATGTGCTCATGAGCGTTACGGGCGCAGGCTTGAGCCTTCGTGCATTCGACGAGTACCCGCATTCCAATCGGGAGGAGGTCTACGACGTCTATGAGCAGGGCGCAGCACAAATACCCATGTGCTACACCCTGGTCGCAGAAAAACGCTGAGGAAGCTGATGAGCTGGGCTGGTTTTCCCGGCTCAGCCCACCGTAATCGCCGCATTCAGCATCAACACCACGATCAAACCAACCACCGCCACGATGGACTGCACCACCGAGATGGTCTTGGTAGCTTCACCCATGGTCATGCCAAAGGACTCCTTCACCATCCAGAAACCGGCATGGTTGGCATAGTTGAAAAACAGCGAACCGCAGCCGATGGACAGGGCCAGCAATGGCAGGTTCAGGCTGGGGTCAGCACCTGCAAGCGGTGCCAGCAAGCCGGCAGCGCCGACGATACCGACCGTGGCGGAGCCGGTAGACACCGACAGCAGCATCGCGATCAGCCAGCCCAGGATCAACGGCGGGAAGGCCGATTGCTGGGTCAGGTGCACGATGGCATCGCCGACCTTGGCGCTGGTCAGCATCTCCTGGAAGGCCCCGCCCCCGGCGATGATCATGATGATCGAGGCGATCGGCTTGAGGCTTTTGCCCAGCGCATCGCGCAGTTGTTCGGCATCGCCGCCGCGGGCGAGTACCAGGCTCGCGCCGGCGAACAGCACGCCCAGCAGCATGGCGATCAACGGGTTGCCCAGAAAGCTGGCCAGTTCCAGCAGCGCATTGCCCTTGGGCAGCAGCATTTCGGCGACGGCATGCACCAGCATCAGGATCGCCGGCAGCAACGCGGCCAGCATGCCGACCACTACGCCGGGGCGGGGTTGACCATCAGCTTTCTCAGCCAGGGTGAACTGGTCCAGCAATGCCTGATCGGGCCGGGTGCTCATGCGCTGCGCAATGAACAGGCCATACAGCGGGCCGCCCAGGATCATGGCCGGGATCGCGGCAAGGAAGCCATAGAGCATGGTGGGCCCGACCGAGGTCTTGAGCACGGCGATGGCGGTCAACGGGCCAGGGTGCGGCGGGACCATGCCGTGCATGGCGGCGAGCGCGGCAATCACTGGCACACCGACGTACACATACGCCGAGCCCTTGAAGCGGGCCTTGCTTTCCAGCTTTCGCGCCACGCTGAAGATCAGCGGCAGCATGATCACCAGGCCCACTTCGAAGAACATCGGGATGCCAATGACAAAGGCAACCAGCATCATCGCCCAAGGGATCATGCGGTCCGAGGTGCGCTTGAGGATCACATCCGCGACCTGCTCAGTGACGCCAGCGTCCGCCAGGATCTTGCCGAGCATTGCGCCCAGCGCGATCACCACCCCGACTGCACCCAGTGTCTTGCCGGCGCCCGTGAGCAGGTGGGAAACGATGCTGCCGGGTTCCATGCGGGTGGCAAAGCCCACGCCAATGGACACCACCAGCAAGGCCAGCAGCGGGTGCATCTTGAGGCGGGACACGATGAGCGCTACCAGCACCAGGACACTGACCAAGGCGGTCAGCAACAGCTGTATATCTAAGGGAGTCATTCAGGGAATCTCGGTTGGGCTGGCGCGCTAGCGGCACTCAGGCATTGCAGGCATGGCAGGGTTTCTGCGGGCAATAGCGAGCCGTTATCGGTCGCGGGCATATGGCCGACTGGATGCGCAAACTTCGAACTTCGGAGGAATGGGGCTGGCGGACGGAGGTGTCGCGCCGGGCAAAGGCGTAGGGCTGGGCAGTGCGATCATGGAGCGATTCACCTTGTTATTTGGTCATCTATATGAATCTTTACAAAGTATTTCCGGGACGGTGGGATGCTGTCAATAGCATGCGGTCGCATCACATGGTCTTTTCGCCTTGGCAGGCAATACTTCTCTCTATACGCAGGCGTGCTCCTGGTGGCGCGCGCCGCTGGGAGGTGTCAGGTGAACAAGTTATCAATCGTAGGTGCCGGGATCGTGGGCGAGGCGGCGGCGCAGATCATCGCCCGGGAAGAATACTGCCGTGAGCTGATGTTGCTCGATGTGCAGGGTGAGCTGGCCCAGGGCAAGGCGCTGGACATCTGGCAGGCGGCCGTCGAGTCAGGGTCTGATACCCGGGTACTTGGCGGCGCCAAGGCCGAAATGCTGCAGGACTCGGACCTGGTGGTGATTACCGCAGGCGTGCCGCGCAAGCCTGGTCAGTCGCGGCAGGACGTGCTGAGCATCAACCTGCCTATCCTCGACGGCATAATGCACGACATCAACCGCTATGCGCCGGCAGCGACGGTGCTGGTGGTGTCGAACCCGGTCGATGTGCTGACCTATCGGGCCAGGTCGCTGAGCAAACTCGGGCGGGGCAAGGTGTTCGGGCAGGCGGGGGTACTGGATACCGCACGCATGAAGTGCTTCATTGCCGAGGAGACCGGGTTTTCTGCGCGGGATATCACGGCGCTGGTGCTGGGCGGGCATGGCGACAGCATGGTGCCGCTGATGCGCTACTGCCAGGTCGGGTCGGTGCCGCTGTCGCACTTCCTGTCCGATGAGCAGATCGAGCGGATCGTCGAACGCACACGCAAAGGCGGTGGCGAGATTCTGGGTTTGAAGAAGGTTGGCAGCGCCTGCGATGCCCCGGGCGTGGCCATTGCGCAGATGGTGGATGCGATCGCCAATGGGCGTAACCGTATTCTGCCGGCGGTTGCGATTCTTGAAGGGGAATACGGGCGCACCGATATCGCCATGGGCGTACCCTGTGTGTTGGCTGGGGAGGGGATTGCCCGGGTGATCGAGTTGCCGCTGGATGCGAAGGAGCAGGCGATGTTTGATCACTCTGCCGATCAGGTGGCGCGGGATATTGGTGAGATGAAGGCGTTGTGAGGCGAAGGACCAACTGCTTACACAGCATAGCTTTATCGCCGGCCATGTGGCCGGCGATAAACACAGGCAAAACTACGCTCAGGACGTAGTCAGCTCCAGAGACAGTTCCGGATGCTTGAGGATTAAGCGCATCAGGCATAGAACACCACCTGGGGGCACGAAGCGGCCTTGTTCCCAATCACGTAACGTCGCCACTGGCGTAGCGATACGCTCAGCGAAAGTTGCCTGAGTCAATCCGCAACGCTCACGTGCCTGGCGAACCAGTATCTGCTCAGGCGTAGTGACGCGCCCGGCTCCTATCTTGGCTTCTTTGAGCGCTTGGCGCAGGTCAGGCAATGGCTCACCAGCATCAGCCTCGATGGCTTTGGCAACGCTTTCAAGATCAATGTCACGCATTTCATACCACCTTGCTGATTTCAGCGGGGCTCATGTTTGCTCGCTCGGCCTTGGCATAAACCGTAAGCAACAACACAATCTCATCTTCATTAAGGTTGAAGTAGATCACTCGTGTGCCGCCGGACTTGCCAGCCCCTGCACGACTCCATCGTATCTTTCGTGCACCATCAGCACCGGGGATCACATCCCCTGCAAGCGGATTGACTGCGATCCAATCGATGAAGGCCAGGCGCTCGTCGTCGGACCACAACCTGGCGGCGGCTCTTTGGAACGTAGGCGTTTCGATTACTGTACGCATCTGAATGTACGGGATTCCCTTATAGCATGCAACGCTGGAAACGGATGCTCAAAGGGCGAAACGGCAAACGGTTAAGGGGTTAAGTGGTCTGTGCCAAGCGAGCTGTGTTGCCGCTCAGCATTCAAGCCGGCCTGGGCGTAAATCATTGAACTCGCCCTTGAGCTCCTCGAATGCGAGCTGATGCGCTCGTCAGGATCATCTTCCTGCTTCAGGGGCACTGAGTCTTCATCGGCTGATTTGCTGGATGTGTCTAATACGGCTTATGGCCGACCCGGCGCTCCGGTGTGGCCGCTCCTGCTCGGGCTCGAGTTAATGCCTATTGGGCTTGTAGGAGGGCCGGGATGGCCCGGACGTAAATCAATTCACTTACCAGCTCAACCAGTGTTTGGGTGATGACTGCCGCTGCGGCCAACCCACGCAGGTCCTCAGGCAACGCCAGTGCAAGTGGCAAAACCACCAGCGAGTTGCGCGTCGCGGCACTGAAGGTCACCGAGCGTGCTTCAGCCACTGGCAGGCGCAGCAAGCGTGCCGAAGCGAACCCGAGCAGCGGTGCCAGCAGCATGAAGCCGACGTACACCGGAATCACCGGCAGCAACCGATCAAAATCCCGCAACACCACAGCAATCTGTGACCCAATCACCGCCACCAGCACCAGGGCCATCGCAGGCACTGGCATCCACGCCCAGGCGTCGTTCCACGCCGAGACAGCGCGGGAGCGGCGGGCGCCAGCGCTGGTGAGCACGGCGAGGATCATCGGCAGCACGATCAGTAGCACGAAGGCTTCCACGAAAGGCGCGATGCTGATGGCTACGCCGCTGCTGTCGCCTAGCATCAGCGCCAGGTACACCGGCAGCAGCACCAGCTGCACCAGCAACAGCACGGGCGTGGCGGCGAGGGTCAGGCGCGAGTCGCCTTTGCCGATGTGGGTGAACACCACCACATAGTCGATGCACGGCGTCAGCAGCACCAGCAGGGCGCCGATCAGGATCGCCGGGTGCTCGGCCAGGCCGCGGGTGAGGCCCCACACCAGCAATGGCACAAGGATGAAGTTGGCGAGCAGCAGGGCGGTCATGAAGCGGCGGTTGCCCAGGCCCTGGCGCAGGTCGAGGAAGGGGATCTGCAGGAACATCGCATACATGAGCACGGCGATGGCGGGGGTGACCAGGGCTTGCAGGTGTTGCGCGGCGTCGCTGGCCAGCAGGCCGAAGGCAACGGCAGCGAGCACCGCGGCAAAGTAGATCGGGATTTGCTGGGTTTCGAGTTGCTCTCTGGTCAAGACCGGGCCTGTGCTGGGTTGTGTTTGGGGTGGCACAGGTTAATACGTGACGACGGGTGGCGCACGACGTATCAGGCCGGCTTGAGCCAATCGACACCGCGCTCCTGAATGATCAGGCTCAAGGTCCCTTGCTGCGCAGCCGGATAGCAGGCCAGATACCCGCCCACCGGATACAGATTGTGCACTTCCAGTGGATGCCCATCCGCACTGGCCAGCTGAATTTCCCTGCGCCCATTTTCAAGCTGGGTCAGGTCGAACGCCTCACCGGTTTGAGCATCGGTCAGCGCCCACAGGCTTGGGTCTTCTGCCTTGATCGGTTGGGCGTTGACCAGGCCGTCGCCGGTGATGAACACGCCGTGGCCAGTGTGGGGGCCGCTGCGCAGATAGAGGCGGTAACCCGCCTCGCCGTGGCGAAAATACAGCAGCAACGCCGCTGGCTGGGCGGCTTGCTCGAAGGTGACCAGCCCGATCTCCCGGCCGTGATGCCAGTCCGCGTCGGTGCCATTCAACAGGCCGAGGGTCCTGGCGCCTTCAACCACATGACCTGGCGCTTGCTGTGGGCTCGCCAGCGTTACGGGCCCGCGGGTCATGTTGCCCAGCACATTGATCGGCGCTTCAGCGACCTCCAGGGTGGCAGTGAAGGACAGTGTTACGTGATCAGCCATGGGTGGCCTCCTGCGCGTTTATCAGAGGAGGTGGCAGGTTAGGCAGCCTGGTTCACACCGCCTATTCGGAAGCGGTTCCCGCGCCAGAACGCAGGCATGAAAAAGCCCGGCACAGGGCCGGGCTTTTTCACATCAGGCTTGCGCCAATCAGTTGCCGTAAACCGGCAGCTTCTTGCAGATGGCCTTGACCTTCTCACGCACGGCGTCGATCACCGCTTCGTTGTTCAGGTCAGCCAGGATGTCGCAGATCCAGCCGGCCAGCTCGCGGCACTCGGTTTCCTTGAAACCACGGGTGGTGACGGCTGGGGTGCCGAAACGCAGGCCCGAGGTGACGAACGGGGAACGTGGGTCGTTCGGTACCGAGTTCTTGTTGACGGTGATGAAGGCTTTGCCCAGGGCAGCGTCAGCATCTTTACCGGAGATTTCCTGCTTGATCAGCGACAGCAGGAACAGGTGGTTCTGGGTGCCGCCGGAAACGACGTCGAAACCACGCTCGATGAACACTTCGGCCATGGCCTGGGCGTTCTTCACGACCTGCTGCTGGTAAGCCTTGAACTCAGGCTGCAGTGCTTCCTTGAAGCAGATGGCCTTGGCGGCGATCACGTGCTCCAGCGGGCCGCCCTGGGCGCCTGGGAAGACGGCGGAGTTCAGCTTCTTCTCGATGTCGGCGTTGGCACGGGCCAGGATCAGGCCGCCACGTGGACCGCGCAGGGTCTTGTGGGTGGTGGTGGTGACCACGTCGGCGAACGGCACAGGGTTCGGGTACACGCCAGCGGCAACCAGGCCGGCAACGTGGGCCATGTCGACGAACAGGTAGGCACCGACCTTGTCGGCGATGGCGCGGAAGCGGGCGAAGTCCAGGACCTGCGAGTAAGCCGAGAAGCCGGCAACGATCATCTTTGGCTTGTGCTCGACAGCCAGGCGCTCGACTTCGTCGTAGTCGATCAGGCCGTTGCCGTCGATGCCGTACTGGATGGCGTTGTACAGCTTGCCCGACGAGCTCACCGAAGCACCGTGGGTCAGGTGGCCACCGTGGGCCAGGCTCATGCCCAGGATGGTGTCACCGGCCGACAGCAGGGCCAGGTAGACTGCGGCGTTGGCTTGCGAACCCGCGTGCGGCTGGACGTTGGCGTAGTCAGCGCCGAACAGTTCCTTGGCACGGTCGATGGCCAGTTGCTCGACCACGTCGACGTACTCGCAGCCACCGTAGTAGCGCTTGCCTGGGTAGCCTTCGGCGTACTTGTTGGTCAGGACCGAGCCCTGGGCTTCCATGACTGCCGGGCTGGTGTAGTTTTCCGAAGCGATCAGCTCGATATGCTCTTCCTGGCGCAGGGCTTCTTGCTGCATGGCTTCGAAGAGCTCGGCGTCGTACTTGGCAATGGTCAAATCACGGCTGAACATGGCGGTCCTCAAGGATCGGGGTAATTTGGGGGGGCATTCTAACCGATTGATCCGCGCCTGGCATATGAACTGGCATCAAGTCGCGGACCAATGGGGCTCATGTTGCATCCCGCGCCGTGTCTGGGCTGGAGTTGACTCTGAGGTCCGCTTTTTCGGCACGTTTTTCAGCCGTGACGCACCCCCTGTAGGAGCGGGCTTGCCCGCGAACACCGGCGGAGCCGGTGCCATCCACCGCGGTGCCTGCTTCGCGGGCAAGCCCGCTCCTACAGGTACCGTGTCGCGTCAACGGGCGAAGGCTCACTGGAACATGAACAGGGTCTCGTTGGCGAACTGCGCCTCGAACTGGGTGGCCGGCATCGGCCGCCCGAACAGGTAGCCCTGCACCTCGTCACAGCCATGCTCGCGCAGGAACTCCAGCTGCTCGTGGGTCTCCACGCCCTCGGCGATCACCGCCAGGTTGAGGCTGTGGGCCATGGCGATGATCGCCCGGGCGATCTGCGCGTCCTGCTCGCCCTCGGGCAGGCCGTCAACGAAGGTTCGGTCGATCTTCAGCACGTCGATGGGGAACTGCTTGAGGTAGTTCAGCGATGAGTAACCGGTGCCGAAGTCGTCGACCGCGATGCTCAGGCCAAGGTTCTTCAGGCTGGCGAGAATCTGCAGGGCCTCGTTGACCTCGCGCATCAGGATGCTCTCGGTCAGTTCCAGCTCCAGGCACGCCGGTGGCAGGCCGGTTTCCTCGAGGATGGTGGCAATCCGCGTGCCCAGCTGGCCGTCGGAGAACTGCCGCGCCGAGATGTTCACCGACACCTTCGGCACGCGCACCTTGTGCTTGTGCCAGACCTTCAGCTGGCGGCTGGCCTCGCGCAGCACCCAGTCGCCGACATCCACCACCAGGCCCAGTTCTTCGATCACCGGGATGAAGTCGCCCGGCGGCACCAGGCCGCGGGTCGGGTGACGCCAGCGCAGCAGCGCTTCGGCACCGGTCAGGCGCTTGCCGTCGCCGCTGAACTGCGGCTGGTAGTAGAGGATGAATTCGTTCTGCTCCAGTGCGTGGCGCAGGTCGCTCTCCAGCTCCAGGCGCTCCAGGGCACTGGCGTTCATCTCGGTCTGGTAGAACTGGAAGTTGTTCTTGCCGCGCTCCTTGGCGTGGTACATGGCGGTGTCGGCGTTTTTCATCAGCTGGCTCAGCTCGTTGCCGTCCTGCGGGCTGAGGGCGATGCCGATACTGGCGGTGACGAAGAACTCGCGGCCTTCCAGCACGAACGGCCGTACCAGGCTGCCCAGAATGTTCTCGGCCACGTGAATGGCGCGGTTCAGGGCCATCTCGCGTGTGGCGCGCGGCTGCAGCAGCAGGGTGAATTCGTCGCCGCCCATGCGCGCCACGGTGTCATCGTCATCGACGCAGGCCAGCAGGCGCTGGGCCATGTCCTTGAGCATGCGGTCGCCTGCGGCGTGGCCTAGGGAGTCGTTGATCGGCTTGAAGCGGTCGAGGTCGAGGAACATCAGCACCACCCACGACTTCTGCCGCTCGGCCTGCTGCAGCGCGGTGTGCAGGCGGTCCTGGAACAGCGTGCGGTTGGGCAGGTGGGTGAGGGCGTCGTAGTAGGCCAGGCGGTGGATGCGCTGCTCGCTGGCCTTGCGCTCGCTGATGTCGGTGAAGAAGCACACATAGCTGGCCAGGTCGCCTTCGTCGTCGAGTACGGCGGTAATGCCGACCCAGGCCGGGTAATGGTCGCCGCTGCGGCGCTTGAGCCACACTTCGCCTTCCCAGCTGCCGCGCTGGTGCAGTTGCTTGAGCACGTAGCGCAGGTGGCTTTCCTGCTGGTCCTCGACCACCAGCATGGCCGGCAACTGGTCGAGCACGTCGCTGACCGCGTAGCCACTGACCCGGCTGAACGCTTCGTTGGCCTGCACGATGTAGCCGGCCGGGTCGGTGATGAGGATGGCCGACGTGGAGTGTTCGAATACCGTCGCGGCCATGCGCAGGTCTTTTTCCGCACGGCGTTGCTGGCTGATGTCGCGGCCCACACCGAGCACGCCCTCGAAGCGCTGCTGGTCGTCCCACACCAGTACCAGGCGCAGTTCGATGGGGATCTTGCGGCCATCGGCGCGCAGGCAGTCGAACAGGAACAGTTGCGTCGGCAGCTGGCTGCGCAGTTGTGCCAGCTGCTCGCTGTCGCCCATGGCCTTGCTGACCCGCTCCATCAGGCTGTAGATGCCGGTGAGCTGGGCCGGGTTGGCGATGATCGACTGCCAGCCGTTGTCGAAGATCCAGTCGGCCTGGTAGCCCAGCACCGCCTGCACCGACGGGCTGAGGTAGTTGAGCTGCAGGCGGCTGTCGGTGGAGAAGATCACGTCGCTGATGCTTTCGGCGAGCATGCGGTAGCGTTGTTCGCTGTCACGCAGCGACTGGCTGGCCTCGATCTGCACGGTGACATCCTTGCCCACGCCGATGATGCGCGTGACCAGGCCATCGTCGTCGCGGGTCAGCACCTGCTCGCGGATTTCGTAGCAGCGCCAGCCGCCGTCGCGGTGGCGGAAGCGCAACTGCGTGTGCAGCGACTGGCTGTGGGCACTGTCGCGCTGTTGCTGGCGTAATGCCTGATAGTGCGCGGCGTCTTCGGGGTGCAGCAGCAACTCCCAGAAGCGGTCGCCCATCTGCGCCAGCTCGGTGCGGTCGTAGCCGAGGGTCTGGCCGAGGTGGCGATTGCTGAAGATCATTCGCTGGCTGAGCACGTCCTGCACGTACAGCTGGTCGGGCACGGTGCGCACCACGTCGGACCAGAAGCTTTCACGTTCCAGCAGCGACAACTCCACCTGCTTGCGGCTGGTGATGTCGCTGATGCTGAGGATCACCGCCTGGTAGTTGCGGCGCTGCTGCGGCAGGCGCGCCATCAGCCACAGGTGCAGCTCGCCGCCCAGCGGCGCGGGCAGGCGCACTTCCAGCTCCAGCGACGGGCGTTGTTCGATCAGGGCGTCGATCAGCTGCATGCCAATGCTGTCGCGGCTAACGCCGCTGCCATCGATCAGCCGTTGCCAGGCGCCTTCGTGGCACTCGACATTGAGCAGCTGGCGCGCCACCTGGTTGATCTCGGTGATCTTCAGTTCCAGCAGCAGTGAGCGACGCAGGTTGGGGTCCAGTGCCAGGCTCTGCTTGAGCCCGGCCAGGTTGCGCAGGTGATAGCGGTCGAGCTGGCCGGGCAGGCTCGACAGGTCCAGCACGCACAAGGCCACGCCCGTGCCTTCGAAGATTTCCTGGTAGCGCCGGCGGTCTTCCTGCAGCGCGCGCTGGCGACGGCGCATGTTGATCAGCGCCAGCACCGGCAGCAGGGCGCAGAACAGCGCCAGCAGGCACTTGCCGATCAGTGCCGGCAGCAGCTTCTGCTGGGCCAGGCCGGCGTCGAACAGGCCACGCAATTGCCAGGCGCTGTTGTCGATGTAGGCGAGCATCACGCTTTGCAGGGGTTCACCGCTGGTCTGTGCCGGGGCATGGCGTTCCAGTACCTCGCCGTTGCGGCTGTTTTCCAGCAGCCACAGCGGGTGGCCGGGGCCGTCCAGGTGCACGGTGAGCGCCTGGTAATAGTCCGCAGACAGCCGCAGCAGCCAGTAGCCGCGATCCTGTTCCGCCGTCTGGCGCAACAGCAGGTAGACGGTGCGGTTGTCTGCCGAGTTGGCGAAGAAGTAGCTGCGGCCCTGGTTCAGGCCGACCAGTTCGTCAATCATCTGGCGGTCGGGGCTGCCGGCCAGGCTGTCACTGCGCAGTTGCCCGGCATGGTCCAGCCACGCCAGGTCGCGCAGGGCGGGCAGGCGTTCGCGCAGGGTCACCAGCAGGCTCGGCAGGGCGGCGGGTGTCGGCGCCTTGACGTACGGCTGGACCACGTTGAGGGCCTGCTGGGCCTTGAGCGCCAGGTTCAGGCTCAGGTGGTCGGCGAGTTCGGCGCTGGCATCGAGGCTCAGCTGGCGCTGGTCGGCCTGGGTGTGGCGGAACTGCGAGAACAGTTGCCACAGCAGCAAAGCCAGCAGGATCAGGGCCAGCAGGGCCAGCGCACCTTTGACCGAACCACGCAGCGAAGCGACTGGGGCCGGCGAAGCGGGGCGCAGCAGAGTCGGATGATTGAGATCGGTCAAGCGTCGGTCCTGCGATTGGGCTGGCGATGGCAGGGAGGGAACATGCACGGTGTATGCCGGTATCTGCACAGGCCAGGACCGCGGTCGCGCACTATAAAGCCGGACTTCCGAACGGGCTAGCATGCCTGTGATTATGGCAATGTGCCAGCCCTGTTGTCCGGTGCCAGTGGTCGTGGTGATGCCGGCCCGTTCGGCAAGACCCTGCATCCTGTGCGAGAATGCCGCCCGCTTCAATGACAACGCATCGGAGATGTTCGGTTTTGGTTACTCACTTTTCCACCAATGGCCTCGATTCCGCCTGTGGGCGCAGCAGTCAGACCCTTGTCAGCACTGCCGTGACCGCGGACGTATCCTGCAAATCGTGCCAGCGTTCGCTGGTCAAACCCGACGCGGCTGCGGCCTCGAAGAACAAGACGCCATCGCTGGCGGAACTGCGCAAGACCGCCAAGGCGGCAGCGCCGGCTGAAGAGGCACCTGTGGCTGCCGTGGCCAAGCCGGCTGGCAAGGTTGTCAGCACGCCAGCTGCAGCCAAGCCTGCCCAGCCCGCCAAGGTTGCCGAGCAGCCTGCCCGCAGTGCTGGCTTCAGCGTCAAGGCCGCTTACGCTGCGCGCCTGGCCGAGCAGAGCGACCGTTGCCGGTTGCCGCGGGGCAAGGCTAAGAAGCAGCGTCACGTCTGACCCATTTCGGGCTGCTGTGCCGGCCTCTTCGCGGCTAAAGCCGCTCCCACAGGTATTGCTCAAGGCTTGAATCTTGTGCAGTACCTGTGGGAGCTACAGGATTGCTCAAGGCTTGAATCTTATGCAGTACCTGTGGGAGCCACAGGATTGCTCAAGGCTTGAATCTTATGCAGTACCTGTGGGGGCTACAGGATTGCTCAAGGCTTGAATCCTGTGCAGTACCTGTGGGAGCGGCTTTAGCCGCGAAAGGGCCGGCACAGGCAATAAATGCCTGCCAGGATCACAACGATCCCACCCCACCATCCGACCACCCTGTGCAACGCCGCGCGTTGGCGTAGAATGGTCGACTTTGTTCAATGAAACCCCGTAAACACATCCCCCTGGCCACAACGCCTGGGCGATCGTCGATGTCTTTACCTATTTAGAGGGCTTGGTTTTGGCTCAATACGTCTACACCATGCATCGGCTGAGCAAGGTCGTGCCGCCGAAGCGGGAAATTCTCAAGAATATTTCCCTGTCGTTCTTCCCTGGCGCCAAGATCGGCGTGCTCGGCCTGAACGGCGCCGGTAAATCGACCCTGCTGCGGATCATGGCGGGCGTCGACAAGGAATTCGACGGCGAAGCCCGTCCGATGCCCGACATCAACGTGGGTTACCTGCCGCAGGAACCGCAACTGGACCCGAACAAGTCCGTGCGTGAAGTGGTCGAGGAAGCGGTCAGCGTGATCAAGGACGCCCAGGCTCGCCTGGACGAGGTCTACGCCGCCTACGCCGAGCCGGACGCTGACTTCGACAAGCTGGCTGCCGAACAGGCCAAGCTCGAAGCCATCCTGCAGGCCGCCGACGGCCACAACCTGGAGCGCCAGCTGGACGTTGCCGCCGACGCCCTGCGCCTGCCGGCCTGGGATGCCCGCATCGAACACCTGTCCGGTGGTGAGAAGCGCCGTGTGGCCCTGTGCCGTCTGCTGCTGTCGGCCCCCGACATGCTGCTGCTCGACGAACCGACCAACCACCTGGACGCCGACTCGGTAGCCTGGCTGGAGCGCTTCCTGCACGACTTCCCGGGCACCGTGGTAGCGATTACCCACGACCGTTACTTCCTCGACAACGTCGCCGGCTGGATCCTCGAACTGGACCGCGGCGCCGGCATTCCGTACGAAGGCAACTACTCGGGCTGGCTGGAAGCCAAATCGGAGCGTCTGGCGCAGGAATCCAAGCAGCAGAGCGCCCACGAGAAGGCCATGAAAGAGGAACTGGAGTGGGTGCGCAAAGGCGCCAAGGCCCGTCAGTCCAAGTCCAAGGCCCGTCTGCAGCGCTTCGAAGAAATGCAGTCGCAGGAATTCCAGAAGCGCAGCGAAACCAACGAGATCTACATCCCGGCCGGTCCGCGCCTGGGCGACAAGGTCATCGAGTTCAAGAACGTCACCAAGGGCTATGGCGATCGCGTGCTGATCGACAACCTGTCGTTCGCCATGCCGAAGGGCGCCATCGTCGGCGTGATCGGTGGTAACGGTGCCGGTAAGTCGACCCTGTTCCGCATGCTGATGGGCAAGGAACAACCGGACTCGGGCAGCATCGAGATCGGCGAAACCGTGCAGCTGGCCTGTGTCGACCAGAGCCGCGAGGACCTGGACGGCGGCAAGACCGTGTTCCAACAGGTTTCCGACGGTTCCGACATGATCAAGATCGGCAGCTACGAGATCCCGTCGCGTACCTACGTTGGCCGCTTCAACTTCAAGGGTGGCGACCAGCAGAAGTTCGTCAAGGACCTGTCCGGTGGTGAGCGTGGCCGACTGCACCTGGCCCTGACCCTGAAGGAGGGCGGTAACGTCCTGCTGCTCGACGAACCGTCCAACGACCTCGACGTCGAAACCCTGCGTTCCCTGGAAGAAGCCCTGCTGGACTTCCCGGGCGCCGCCATTGTGATTTCCCACGACCGTTGGTTCCTGGACCGTGTGGCCACTCACATCCTGGCGTACGAAGACGACTCGAACGTGGTGTTCTTCGAGGGCAACTACACCGAGTACGAAGCCGACCGCAAGAAGCGCCTGGGCGATGCTGCTGCCCAGCCGCACCGTGTACGGCACAAGAAGCTGGCCCAGTAAGCCAGTCTTCTGATGCACAGGAATGGGGCCCGTCGCGGCCCCATTTTTGTGCCTGGCTGGAAAGGGGTGTTGGCTTCATTCGCGGGCACGCCCGCTCCCACAGGTACAGCGCCGGTCTTGAGGTTTGCGAGGTTCCTGTGGGAGCGGGCGTGCCCGCGAAGCAGGCGGCGCGGAGGGTGATTTTGTATACACTTATATAAAACGCACCAAATAATTTCAGAAAAACGACATTTCGCCCTATTCCGGTGCGATTGCTTCTTGGTACATTTCGAAAAAAACCAATAAGTCCAATCCTCTTGGTGAGATGTCTACCATGATCGAATCTGTCGACAATTTCCTTGCACGCCTGCAGCAACGCGACCCGGGCCAACCGGAATTCCACCAGGCTGTGGAAGAAGTGCTGCGTACCCTGTGGCCTTTCCTCGAAGCCAACCCTCACTACCTGCAGTCCGGCATCCTCGAGCGCATGGTCGAGCCTGAGCGCGCCGTGCTGTTCCGCGTGTCGTGGGTCGATGACCAGGGCAAGGTCCAGGTCAACCGCGGCTACCGCATCCAGATGAGCAGCGCCATCGGCCCGTACAAGGGCGGCCTGCGCTTCCACCCGTCGGTAAACTTGAGCGTGCTCAAGTTCCTGGCCTTCGAACAGGTGTTCAAGAACTCCCTCACCTCGCTGCCCATGGGCGGCGGCAAAGGTGGCTCGGACTTCGACCCGAAAGGCAAGAGCGATGCCGAAGTCATGCGCTTCTGCCAGGCCTTCATGAGCGAGCTGTACCGCCACATCGGCGCCGACTGCGACGTGCCGGCCGGTGACATCGGCGTGGGTGCCCGCGAGATCGGCTTCATGTTCGGCCAGTACAAGCGCCTGGCCAACCAGTTCACCTCGGTGCTGACTGGCAAGGGCATGACCTACGGCGGCAGCCTGATTCGCCCTGAAGCCACCGGCTACGGTTGCGTGTACTTCGCGGAAGAAATGCTCAAGCGTCAGAGCCTGCGCATCGATGGCCGTCGCGTGGCCATTTCCGGTTCCGGCAACGTTGCCCAGTACGCGGCGCGCAAGGTCATGGACCTGGGCGGCAAGGTGATTTCGCTGTCCGACTCCGAAGGCACCCTGTACGCCGAAGCCGGCCTGACCGATGCCCAGTGGGACGCGCTGATGGACCTGAAGAACGTCAAGCGCGGCCGCATCAGCGAGCTGGCTGACCAGTTCGGCCTGGAGTTCCGCAAGGGCCAGACGCCGTGGAGCCTGCCGTGCGATATCGCCCTGCCGTGCGCCACACAGAACGAACTGGACATCGAAGACGCCCGTACCCTGCTGCGCAACGGCTGCATCTGCGTGGCTGAAGGCGCCAACATGCCGACCACCCTGGCGGCGGTCGACCTGTTCATCGAAGCTGGCATCTTGTACGCACCGGGCAAGGCATCCAACGCCGGCGGCGTGGCCGTATCGGGCCTGGAGATGTCGCAGAACGCCATGCGCCTGCTGTGGACGGCCGGTGAAGTGGACAGCAAGCTGCACAACATCATGCAGTCGATTCACCATGCCTGCGTGCATTACGGTGAAGAGGCGGATGGCAAGGTCAACTACGTGAAGGGCGCGAACATTGCGGGCTTTGTGAAAGTGGCCGACGCCATGCTGGCGCAAGGCGTGGTCTGATCCGAGGGACTCGGGGGCTGCTTTG
>NZ_JAGIBG010000033.1:0-31180 GCF_017744435.1 Pseudomonas sp. | reverse complement strand
TGCGCGGCCCATCGCCGGCAAGCGCGGCTCCCACAGGGACACCACAGGCCTCAAGGGCGGTGATACACCTGTGGGAGCCGCGCTTGCCGGCGATGGGCCGCGCAGCGGCCCCTAGGCCCCACCTCCAATCTCGACCACCTCGATCATCTGATCCCCCGCCGGCCGCTGCCACAAAACTTCATCCCCAGGCCCGGCCCCAAGCAACGCCCGCCCCAGCGGCGATCCCCAGTTGATCATCCCGTGCCCGGCATCCGCCTCATCCTCGCCCACCAGCTGCACCACATGCGCCTGGCCCTGCTCGTCGACGAACCTGACCCGGCTCCCAATCTGCACCTTGCTGCCTGAAGTCGCCGCTGGCACCACCTGCGCGCTCTGCACCCGCGCGCTGAAATAGCGCAGGTCGCGTTCGGCATCGGCCAGGCGCTGCTTGTCGCCATGCTCGCCCTGGGCCTGCAACTCGCTGCGCAAGGCATTCAGTTCGCTCACGCGCTGTTGCAGCTGGCGCAGGCCGCTGGCAGTGACGTAATTGGGCTGGTCGCTGACGCGCCGCTCCACTGGCTGGTCAGCCTGGGCGGCGGCCTGGTCTTCGTTGACGAATGCTCGGCTCATGCAATGGCCTCCTGCTGTTGGAGACCAGCATGGCAGGTCGGCGGTTTCAGTGGATGTCCGTTTGCGACCTACTTGCTGCGATAGGCACGGGCGGCACCTTGGTCTTTCTCCTGCTGCCACTCGCGATCACGCTCGTCCCAGAAGCGCTCATGGTACTGGCGCTGTTCCTCGCTGTTCTGCATCGCCTGGCACTGGCGAAAGCCATCGTCCCAGCCAGTCTCGTAGTGGCGATCATGCAGGTAACGCGGCACGTCCTTCTTGAAGTCGCCAACCATCAACCCGGCTGCCTGACGGCCGCTGCTGCAGCCATCCTGATAGCCGTCGGCGTAGGCGGGGGGATAACCGTGGTTGACCATCTGATCGTGGGTGGTTTCGCAACCCGCCAGCAACAACGCAATGCACACGCCAAACCAGTACCGCGACATGACCACCTGGATCCTTGGATAGATACCGGAAAGTCTAGGTGGCGATTTGTCGGGGAGCTGTCAAAACAGTGTCAAAGAGTCGGTTGGATCACATCTGTCTGCCTTGACGCTCCCACAAAGGGGCGCGTCAATAGTGATACCACTTGAGCTCCAGCATCACCTCATTCTGCGCCGTCGCCAGGTGGCTGAACTCCCGTGAAGCGCTCAACCTCACCCCCAGGTTCTGGCTGATCTCCCACTGCTGGTTCAGGCTCACACTGCGCCGCACTTCGCCATTGGTGAAGTAATCGCCCTTGGCCTCCAGCGTCATGTTGCCCAGCCCGTTGCGCCACAGCAGCCCGCCATTGAACCCCGTCGCCGGGGCGATGAACTGGGCGAAGTCGTTATGGTGCTCGACCCGCACCGTGCCCAAGGCAAAGCCCAGCAAGCCATCGGCCAGTTGCCAGGTGCCGCCGGCACCGCCATTCACATGGCTCACCAGCACCTCGTCGTCATGCTTGCCCGGCACCCGCTCCAGGCCACCTGCCACTTGCCAGGACCACGGCTTGAGCAGCTCGTTGCGCGGCGTCAGCGAGCGGATGGTGGCCAGGTCCAGGCGTTGCACCTGCCAGTCGTTGCCTTCGTACTGGCGCACCTTGAGCTGCAGGATCTCGATCTGCGCCCCCAGCGGGAAGCCATAGGCATTGTCGTTGAGGTCGTGGTAGGCCATGCGCAGGCCGTATTCGGCGTAGGCGCGATCCTCTCGGGTGCCGACGCCCAGTTGCCAGGTCCGCGAGTCATGGCCGTCCTCGGGCAGGCCGGGGCGCTCGATCTGCAAGGGCGGCGGCGGGTTGCCGTTGATCGCCCGCAGCAGCTCGAAGCTGCGCTTGGCCTGCCCAGGGTCACGTTCCTGGCCATTGGCCCGGTAGCGCTCCAGGCGGTACGCGGCATCCTGCACCAGCGCCTGGCGCTCGCGGGGCAGGGCTTTGAATTCGGGACTCTGTAACTGCGTAGTATCGGCGCTGACAGCCAGCACCTGGCGCTTCTCGTCATGGTCCAGCGGCTCGGCCCGGGCCAGCAGCTCGCGTTCGCGTGACGGGCGGTAAGTCTCGCTGGCGACCAGGCCCGACTGTTTCACCGCCTTCACCGTGTCGGTGGGGATGGCGGTGAGCGGGAACTGCGAAGTCAGGTCCAGGCTCGGCCGGGCCACCTGCAGCAACTCCAGCAGGCGGTACGAGCAGTTTTCGTCGAAGAAGAAGTAATCGAACTGGATCTGCTTCAGTTCCCAGACGTGCTCGACCATGCGCCCGGTTTCCTCCGGCGTCAGGTCCAGCTGGTATTCCCACAGGTCGCGGTTCTCCAGGCTGCGGTATTCGGAGAGCTTTTCCTGGTAGGGCATCAGCGCGAACAGGCCCGGGTAGCCGCCCATCAGCCCCTTCCAGGCATACAGGATGCTGTTGTCGCTGCCTTCGATGTAGGCGCCGAAGTTGATCGCGTAACTCAGCAGCGTGGTGTCGTCGCTGCGGGTGTTGGACTGGTCGATGCGCAACAGGGTATGGCCGAACATCGACGAGGGGCTGTTCAGGTAGGCTGCCGGGAAGATCAGCGCCGCGCTGTGCGGATCGATCGACTGGTACCAGGTCTTGAATTCCTGGCAGTCCGGTTGCGGCAGGCCTTGCAGGTCGAGCTGTTCACGCAGCCAGCGGGTGCGTGCGGGGAATACGCACTGGGCGTGCTTGTCACCCAGGCTGGCCGGGGCGTACAGCGCTTCGACCGTGGCCTTGAGCTCCTGGTCCGGGTGGTGCGCGCCGTCTTCAGCGAGGAAGAAGGCGTCATCGTCCACATAGCTGCGCCAGCCGCCGAGCTTGGCGGTTTCGTAGTGGCCCAGGGCAATCCAGTAGGGGGTGTTGGCCAGTTGCTGGATACGGCCAGGGTCCAGCACGGGCATGGCATGAACGGGGGCGCAGGCACACAGCGCCAGGGAAGCGAGGCGTTTGAGCATGTCGGGCAACTACTTCTTAACGATGCCGAAAAAAGGCGAAACCCGCCCCGGAGGCCGGGGCGGGAGCAGCTGCACTCAGGCCTCGGTGGCGTATTTGGCCAGGCGTGGGTCGTTCTTCAGAACGGCCAGGGTGTTGCTGTGGACAGTTTCGGCAGTCACGTCGGCGCTGCTGAAGATCTGGTTGAAGTGCTGGTGGGTGACCGAGGCGAAGTAGCCGCGATCTTCCGGCGCGACGCCGAGGACCACGGCGTAGGTGGTCAGGGCTTCGCCCTGGCCCATGGCCATGTCTTCGGACAGTTCGTTCATCATGCCATTCATGGCGAACCAGGATTTGCCGCCGTAGGTCAGCGAAGCTTTGGTCGAACAGCCGTTGGTGCCCGAGGTCATGCCGAAGGTGGCGTTACCGGAGGTGCCGTTGGTGGTGGAGGCCAGGAAGTGCGCTGGCGTACCGCGCTGGCCTTCGAACAGCATGTTGCCCCAGCCGCAGTTCGGGCCGCCCGGCGCTTCGGCGAGGGCGTTCAGCGAGACCACGGTGAACAGAGTACCCAGAAGAATCCGTTTCATAGCATTGTTCTCTTTGTCTTAACCAAGGGTCAGGGTTGTCTGGCAACGCGGTTGCCAGGTCGGGAAAGCATTTCACCCACCCGCGCAGCTTGGAGTTTAGGCATGATCTAAAGGTTGCGTTGTTGATTGCGAAAAATTTGCTCATACAGGTCAGCGTCTCGCCTGCGACATAAAGTCCCGTGGAGCCTTGCAAGGCGCGCGCGGGCAGCGCCAGAATGCTGCGTATCTGCCCCGCCGAAGTAAGGAAACCCAATGCCCGATCCTGTCGCTGCGCGCCTGCGTCTCGCGCCTGAAGCCCTGACCCGGCGTTTCTCCCCCGAGCAGTTTGCCTTTACCAATACCGACGATCTGGAGCCGTTTCGCGGAGTCCTGGGCCAGGAGCGTGCTGTCGAGGCCCTGCAGTTCGGCGTGGCCATGCCGCGCCCTGGTTACAACGTGTATGTGATGGGCGAGCCGGGCACCGGCCGCTTCTCGTTCGTCAAGCGCTACCTCAAGGCCGAGGGCAAGCGCCAGCAGACCCCGGCCGACTGGCTTTACGTCAACCATTTCGACGACACCCGCGAGCCCCGCGCACTGGAGCTGCCTTCCGGCAGCGCGGCCGAGTTCATCAGCGACATGGGCGGGTTGATCGACAACCTGCTGTCGACCTTCCCGGCGGTGTTCGAGCACCCGTCGTACCAGCAGAAGAAGGGCGCCATCGACCGCGCCTTCAACCAGCGTTATGACCGTGCGCTGGATGTGATCGAGCGCGCCTCGCTGGAAAAGGACGTGGCCCTGTACCGCGATGCCAGCAACGTCGCCTTCACCCCGATGGCCGACGGCAAGGCGCTGGATGAAGCCGAGTTCGCCCAGCTGCCCGAAGAGGTCCGCGAGCAGTTCCACGAGGACATCGCCCTGCTCGAGGAGCGCCTCAACGAGGAGCTGGCCAGCCTGCCGCAATGGAAACGCGAGTCGAACAACCAGCTGCGCCAGCTCAACGAAGAAACCATCACCCTGGCCCTGCAGCCGCTGCTGGCGCCGCTGTCGGAAAAGTACGCCGAGAACGCGGCCGTCTGCGCCTACCTGCAGTCCGTGCAGCTGAACCTGCTGCGTACCGTGGTCGAGCAGCTGGTTGAAGACAGCAAGACCGACGCCGCTGCGCGCAAGCTGCTCGAAGAGCAGTACGCGCCGAGCCTGGTGGTCGGCCACCACGCTGACGGTGGCGCGCCGGTGGTGTTCGAGCCGCACCCGACCTACGACAACCTGTTCGGGCGCATCGAATACAGCACCGACCAGGGGGCGTTGTACACCTCGTATCGGCAGTTGCGCCCAGGCGCCTTGCATCGCGCCAATGGCGGCTTCCTGATTCTCGAAGCCGAGAAGATGCTGGGCGAGCCGTTCGTCTGGGACGCCCTCAAGCGCGCCCTGCAGTCGCGCAAGCTGAAGATGGAGTCGCCGCTGGGCGAGCTGGGCCGTGTCGCCACGGTCAGCCTGACGCCGCAGATGATCCCGCTGAACATCAAACTGGTGATCATCGGTTCGCGCCAGCTGTACTACGCGCTGCAGGACCACGATTCGGACTTCCAGGAGATGTTCCGCGTGCTGGTCGACTTCGACGAAGACATGCCGATGGTCGACGAAAACCTCGAGCAGTTCGCCCAGCTGCTGCGCACCCGCACCAATGAAGAAGGCATGGCGCCGCTGACCAGCGATGCGGTGGCGCGCCTGGCCACCTACAGTGCCCGCCTGGCGGAAAACCAGTCGCGCCTGTCGGCACGCATCGGTGACCTGTTCCAGCTGGTCAGCGAGGCTGATTTCATCCGCCAGCTGGCCAGTGACGAGATGACCGATGCCGGGCACATCGAGCGTGCGCTCAAGGCCAAGGCCACCCGCACCGGGCGTGTCTCGCAGCGGGTGCTCGACGACATGCTCGCCGGCATCATCCTGATCGACAGCGAAGGCGCGGCGATCGGCAAGTGCAACGGCCTGACCGTGCTGGAAGTCGGCGACTCGGCGTTCGGCATGCCGGCACGCATTTCCGCCACCGTCTACCCGGGCGGCAGCGGCATCGTCGACATCGAGCGTGAGGTCAACCTCGGCCAGCCGATCCACTCCAAGGGCGTGATGATCCTCACCGGGTACCTGGGCAGCCGCTATGCCCAGGAATTCCCCCTGGCGATTTCCGCGAGCATCGCCCTGGAGCAGTCCTACGGCTATGTCGACGGCGACAGTGCCTCGCTGGGGGAGGCATGCACGCTGATCTCGGCCTTGTCGCGCACGCCGCTCAAACAATGCTTCGCCATCACCGGCTCGATTAACCAGTTTGGTGAAGTGCAGGCGGTGGGCGGGGTCAACGAGAAGATCGAAGGCTTCTTCCGGCTCTGCGAGGCACGTGGCCTGACCGGCGAGCAGGGGGTGATCATCCCGCGCGCCAACGTCGCCACGCTGATGCTCGACGAGCGCGTGTTGCAGGCGGTGGAGAACGGCATGTTCCACGTCTATGCCGTGAGCCAGGCCGATGAGGCGCTGAGCCTGCTGGTCGGCGAAGATGCTGGAGAGCTCAACGATGAAGGCGTATTTACCGAAGGCAGCGTCAACGCCCGTGTGGTCGAGCGCTTGCGCGAGATCGCCGAGATGATCAGCGAGGAAGAGATCGAGAAGGCAGAAAAGGAACGGCTGGAAGAGGTGATTGCCCAGGCCAAACCGGCCTGAGTCAATAAATCGGCGCTGGCGGCCATGTGCTACCGTTCAGCGCCGGTTTTCCATCTTTCTGTACTGTTCTTCTATGCTGGAACTTAAGGACGGTATCAGGGTTCAGGATGGAAACAGCCTGGGTTTTCAGGCTGAACGGGGCTCATTGGAGGGGACGCGGCCATGCGCAACCTCAGCCTTACTCGCCAGTGCCTGGGCCTGGTGACCCGCATCGAATGCAGCATCCGCCCACTGGCCGGCGACAACGGCATGTGGACCTTGCTGTTCGCCGCCGGCATGTCCGGTGAACAACCCTCGGCGATCAAGGCCCAGGGGCCGTTCCATGGGCCGATGGTGGCCGAATCCGTGCTCAATGCCATCGTCGACAGCCTGACCCTGCACGGGTACCAGGTAGCCGATGATCCACAGATCTGGTGCCTGCACCTGCAGGCTCAGTTGCGGCGAATCAACGGCGAACGCTGCCGGAACCTGGGGGATTACCAGTTCCACCCTGAAACCTGAGCATACATACCCAGCAGTGCGGCATCCGGCCGCAGGCTTTTGCTGTCACAGGTGGCTGGCTATACTCGCGGCCGATTTTCCAGTCACCTGACGAGTCCCAAACCCTCCATGGAACGTATTCTCGAAAACGCGATGTATGCCTCGCGCTGGCTGCTCGCACCCATCTACTTCGGCCTGTCCCTCGGCCTGCTGGCCCTGGCGCTGAAGTTCTTCCAGGAAGTTGTCCACGTCCTGCCCAACGTCTTCGCCCTCAGCGAAGCCGACCTGATCCTGGTCATCCTGTCGCTGATCGACATGTCGCTGGTGGGCGGCCTGCTGGTGATGGTGATGATTTCCGGCTACGAGAACTTCGTGTCGCAACTGGACATCGACGAGAGCAAGGAAAAACTCAACTGGCTGGGCAAGATGGACTCTTCGTCGCTGAAGATGAAGGTAGCCGCTTCGATCGTGGCGATTTCTTCCATCCACCTGCTGCGGGTGTTCATGGATGCGCAGAACATCTCCACCGACTACCTGATGTGGTACGTGATCATCCACATGACCTTCGTGGTCTCGGCCTTCTGCATGGGCTACCTGGACAAGCTGACCAAGCACTAAGTCCGGTCAGGCCCCTGTGGGAGCGGGCATGCCCGCTCCCACAGAGATGAAGGTCCAACTGACGAGCGGCGTCAGTAATGCCTTGTGCAATCCCCCGTTCCGTACAAAAAATGAGCACTCATGCGTGGTTCCCAAAGCGAGGTGCTCTCATGAACCTGCATCAGCTCAACTCCGAGGCCAGGGCCGGCCATGTCGACGAACTGAACCTGATTGCCATCGAAGGCGGCGACTACCTGATCGAGGCCCGGGTCAAAGGCCATCCCCATCCCCTGTCCGATACCCGCGGTGAGCGCTTGCGCGTGCACTCGGTGGAGGATGCGCGCAAGTTGCTGCAGACCATTCCGATGGTGTCGATGAACCTCGTGCACTGGTCGGTGCAGGACGAAATGTGCGGCATGGGCACGCACCCGGAAGAAGACCTGAAGGTGCCGATTTCCCAGCGTTCGGCCTGGTAGCTGCTCGCGCCGCCCCAGTGTGCTAGGCTGCTCGCCCTTTTCATCAAGGGCGCGGCCGCACTGCGCCCTGCAGTGGAGCACGACAATGTCCGAACTCAACCTGTCCACCGACGAAACGCGCGTCAGCTACGGCATCGGCCGTCAACTGGGCGGCCAGCTGCGCGACAACCCGCCACCAGGCGTGAGCCTGGAAGCCATCCTGGCCGGCCTGACCGACGCTTTCAGCGGCGCCGAGAGCCGTGTCAGCGAAGCCGACCTGTCGGCCAGCTTCAAGGTCATCCGTGACCTGATGCAAGCCGAAGCTGCAGCCAAGGCTGAAGCCGCCGCTGCCGCTGGCAAGGAATTCCTGGTCGAAAACGCCAAGCGTGACGGCATCACCACCCTGGCTTCGGGCCTGCAGTTCGAAGTGCTGACCGCAGGTGAAGGCGCCAAGCCGACCCGCGAAAGCAACGTGCGCACCCACTACCACGGCACCCTGATCGACGGCACCGTGTTCGACAGCTCCTACGATCGTGGCCAGCCGGCTGAATTCCCGGTTGGCGGCGTGATCGCTGGCTGGACCGAAGCCCTGCAGCTGATGAACGCCGGCAGCAAATGGCGCCTGTACGTGCCGAGCGAGCTGGCCTACGGCGCCCAAGGCGTTGGCAGCATCCCGCCGCACAGCACCCTGGTGTTCGACGTCGAGCTGCTCGACGTTCTGTAATGCCTTTGGGGCCGCTTTGCGGCCCATTCGCGGGACAAGCCCGCTCCCACAAGGAACCGCGCTGCCTTGGGCATTGTGATATCCCTGTGGGAGCGGGCTTGTCCCGCGAAGAGGCCGGCGATGCCGGCCTCAATTCCAGTCTGTTCCCCCTGGGCGCAAGGCCCGTGCATAGCAGAACAGAAACAGGTTCCGCACCAGCTCCTTGAGCACCACCGGCTCACTCGAATTCAGCCCGTACAGGTCCAGGTCACCCTGGTCGCGCAGCTCGTCCAGTGCTTCTTCTTCGAGCACTGCGCACACCTCACCGGTTTCCCGGTGGAGGATGCGCAGATAGGGGTGGGGGCGGTCCAGCCAGGCGTCGATCAGATAAGTCATGGCTATTCTCCTTGGAAAGCGGTTCCAATGAGAATAATTCTTATTATCAGAATAGCAAGCGCCAATTGGCAGAATTTGTAATCAGACCTTGCGCACGAATTCCGACTTCAGCTTCATGGCGCCGATGCCGTCGATCTTGCAGTCGATGTCGTGGTCGCCGTCGCACAGGCGGATGTTCTTGACCTTGGTGCCGACCTTGACCACCAGGGACGAGCCCTTGACCTTGAGGTCCTTGATCACGGTAACGGTGTCGCCGTCCTGCAGGACGTTGCCGACCGAATCCTTCTTCACCACGTCATCGCTGGCCGCTTCGGCTTCGCCGCTGGCCGACCACTCGTGGGCGCACTCGGGGCAGATCAGCTGAGTGCCATCCTCGTAGGTGTATTCGGAGTTGCATTTGGGGCAGGGTGGCAGCGTGCTCACTTCGGTTCCTTAAACAGACGGACGGTTAAAGGCCCATATTATATAAGGTTTTGCGGGGGAAGTGTTCCGTCAGCACAAAAGCTTCGCGGGCAAGCCCGCTCCTACAGGGTGAGGTGTCTACCTGTAGGAGCGGGCTTGCCCGCGAAGAAGGCGACTCGGTCTGTCAGTGGGTACGCGCGACCGCAAACTCGCTCAGCTCGACCAGCGCATCCCGGTATTCGCTGGCTGGCAGCACTTCCAGGCACTCGATGGCACGCTTGACGTAGTCACGCGCCAGCTCGGCGGTGTACTTCAGGGCACCCGAAGCCTCGACGGCCTCGCGAATCTGCTCCAGGTCTTCCAGGCCACCCTTCTGGATCGCCTTGCGCACCAGTGCCGCCTGCTCCGGCGTACCTTCACGCATGGTGTAGATCAGCGGCAGGGTCGGCTTGCCTTCGGCCAGGTCGTCGCCGACGTTCTTGCCCAGGGCTTCGGCATCGCCTTCGTAGTCAAGCAGGTCGTCGACCAGCTGGAAGGCCACGCCCAGGTGGTCACCGAAGGTGCGCAGGGCTTCGCGCTGTGCTTCGCTGGCTTGGGCCAGTGCCGCGGCGCTGTGGGTCGAGGCTTCGAATAGCATGGCGGTCTTGCCGCGGATGACGTCCATGTAGACTTCTTCGGTGGTGCTGGCGTCGCGTACTCGCGACAGTTGCAGCACTTCGCCTTCGGCGATCACCCGGGTGGCCTTGGAGAGGATCTGCATGACCGGCATCGAGCCCAGCTCGACCATCATCTCGAACGAGCGCGAATAGAGGAAGTCGCCCACCAGCACGCTCGGTGCGTTGCCCCACAGGGCATTGGCGGTGGAACGGCCACGGCGCATGCCGGACATGTCGACCACGTCGTCGTGCAGCAGGGTGGCGGTGTGCAGGAACTCGATGGTCGCGGCCAGCAGGCGCAGGTCGTCGCCTTCACGGCCCAGGGCCTTGCCACACAGCAGGACCAGCAGCGGACGCAGGCGCTTGCCACCGGCGGACGTGATATAGTCGCCGATCTTCGATACCAGCGGCACGCGCGAGGTCAGCTGCTTCTTGATGATCTCGTCGACGGCGCTGAAATCTTCAGCTACCGCGCGGTAGAAGGTTTGGGGTTGCATCGGCTGCTCCAGTGAGGTTGCGCGGCATGCTAGGTCGCGGGTCCCGGTGTGTCAAGGCGCGGTGCCCGCTGGCCGGGGGCGGGACTTGCAAGCAAAACCGGGGTTGCGTACAATCGCGCACCCTAACTTCCTGGGCAGCACCTGCCTTACGCAATTGCACAGGGCCGTTCCAGCCCCATGCAGCCATGCCAGCCAATACTCATCATATAAAGCGCTGGGTGAGCAGGATTATCGGAGAAATACCATGTCTTACGCAGTAATCGTTACCGGCGGCAAGCAGTACAAAGTCGCTGAAGGTGAATTCCTCAAGATCGAAAAACTGGAAGTCGCCACTGGCGAATCCGTGACCTTCGATCGCGTCCTGCTGGTTGCCAACGGTGAAGAAGTCACCATCGGCGCACCAGTCGTCGCCGGCGCTAAAGTGGTTGCCGAAGTCGTTTCGCAAGGCCGTCACGACAAGGTTCGCATCATCAAGTTCCGTCGTCGTAAGCACCACATGAAGCGTATGGGCCACCGCCAGTGGTTCACCGAGATCAAAATCACCGGTATCCAGGCTTAATCGCCTCGGTCCCCTGAATTTATTTGGAGAATTGAACCATGGCTCACAAGAAGGCTGGTGGTAGTACTCGTAACGGTCGCGACTCAGAATCTAAACGCCTTGGCGTGAAGATGTATGGCGGCCAGGTTATCAAGCCAGGCAACATCATCGTCCGTCAGCGCGGCACCGAATTCCACGCTGGCTACGGCGTTGGCATGGGCAAGGATCACACCTTGTTCGCCAAGATCGAAGGCGTGATCAAGTTCGAGAAGAAAGGCGAGTTCATGCGCCGTTACGTGAGCATCGTCGCCGCTTAATCGCGACGTCGCTCCAGAAGCCCCGTCATGCGACGGGGCTTTTTCGTTTGTGGTGAGCCTCTTGCAAAGCTGTTTGTATGGGCTGCCGGCGTGGGTTTCTACGGTCGTACGGGGCCGCCGCGCTCATTTTTGCAAGAGCCTCAGGTTTTTCAGTATTCAACTCGCCGACGGGCGAGAGGCGGTTTTCAATGAAGTTTGTTGACGAAGTATCCATTCGGGTCAAAGCCGGTGACGGCGGTAACGGTTGCATGAGCTTCCGCCGCGAAAAGTTCATCGAGAACGGCGGCCCAAACGGCGGTGACGGTGGTGATGGTGGTTCGGTGTACATGGTTGCCGACGAAAACCTCAACACCCTGGTCGACTACCGCTACACCCGTCACCACGAAGCCCAGCGCGGCTCCAACGGTGGCAGCACCGACTGCACCGGCAAGAAGGGCGATGACCTGTTCCTGCGCGTGCCGGTCGGCACCACCGTGATCGACGCCTCGACCCAGGAAGTGATCGGTGACCTGATCACCCCAGGCCAGAAGCTGATGGTCGCCCAGGGCGGCTGGCACGGCCTGGGTAACACCCGCTTCAAGTCCAGCACCAACCGTGCGCCGCGCCAGACCACCCCAGGCAAGCCGGGTGACCAGCGCGACCTGAAGATGGAAATGAAGGTATTGGCCGATGTTGGCCTGCTGGGCCTGCCGAACGCGGGCAAGAGCACCTTCATCCGTTCGGTCTCGGCCGCCAAGCCGAAAGTCGCCGACTACCCGTTCACCACCCTGGTACCCAACCTGGGCGTGGTCAGCGTCGACCGCTGGAAGAGCTTCGTCATCGCCGACATCCCCGGCCTGATCGAAGGCGCCTCCGACGGTGCCGGCCTGGGCATCCGCTTCCTCAAGCACCTGGCGCGTACCCGCGTGCTGCTGCACCTGGTCGACATCGCGCCGCTGGACGAAAGCAGCCCGGCCGATGCCGCGGAAGTGATCGTCAACGAGCTGACCCGCTTCAGCCCGTCGCTGGCCGAGCGCGAGCGCTGGCTGGTGCTGAACAAGTCGGACATGGTCATGGACGACGAGCGCGATGAGCGCGTGCAGGAAGTGATCGATCGCCTGGAGTGGGAAGGCCCGGTCTACGTGATCTCGGCCATCTCCAAGCAGGGCACCGACAAGCTCAGCCACGACCTGATGCGCTACCTCGAAGACCGCGCCGACCGCCTGGCCAACGACCCGGCCTACGCCGAAGAGCTGGCCGATCTCGACCAGCGCATCGAAGACGAAGCCCGCGCCCAGCTGCAGGCCCTGGACGACGCCCGTACCCTGCGTCGCACCGGCGTCAAGAGCGTGCACGACATCGGCGACGACGACGATGGCTGGGATGATGATTTCGAGGACGACGAAGACGGTCCGGAAATCATTTACGTGCGCGACTGATCGGTTGCAGTACACTAAACGCCGCTCTCAGGAGCGGCGTTTTTGTATCCACGGTATCTACAGATTCGACATAGGTTGGAAGAAGATGCGAAGCAAGGTGACGGGCGCCAAGCGCTGGGTCGTGAAGATTGGCAGTGCCCTGCTGACCGCCGATGGCAAGGGCCTCGACCGCGGCGCCATGGCCGTATGGGTCGAGCAGATGGTCGCGCTGCGTGAAGCAGGCGTGGAGTTGGTACTGGTCTCCTCCGGGGCCGTGGCTGCCGGCATGAGCCAGCTGGGCTGGACTTCCCGACCGAGTGCGATGAACGAGTTGCAGGCGGCGGCCTCGATCGGCCAGATGCGCCTGGTGCAGGCCTGGGAAACGAGCTTCGGCGAGCACGGCAAGCACACCGCGCAGATCCTCCTGACCCACGACGACCTGTCCGACCGCAAGCGTTACCTGAATGCCCGCAGCACCCTGCGTACCCTGGTTGACCTGGGCGTGGTGCCGGTGATCAACGAGAACGACACCGTGGTCACCGACGAGATCCGCTTCGGCGACAACGACACCCTGGCCGCGCTGGTGGCCAACCTGGTGGAAGCCGACCTGCTGGTGATCCTCACCGACCGCGACGGCATGTTCGATGCCGACCCGCGCAACAACCCCGAAGCCCAGCTGATCTACGAAGCCCGCGCCGACGACCCGTCGCTGGACGCCGTGGCCGGTGGTACCGGCGGTGCCCTGGGCCGTGGCGGCATGCAGACCAAGCTGCGCGCCGCGCGCCTGGCCGCCCGTTCCGGCGCCCACACGATCATCATCGGTGGCCGTATCGAACGCGTGCTGGACCGTCTGAAGGCCGGTGAGCGCCTGGGCACGCTGCTGTCGCCCGAGCGCGGGATGCTGGCGGCGCGCAAGCAGTGGCTGGCTGGCCACCTGCAGACCCGCGGTACCCTGGTGCTCGACGCGGGCGCCGTGCAGGCGCTGCGTGGGGCGAACAAGAGTCTGCTGCCGGTCGGCGTGAAGACCGTGCAGGGCAGCTTCCGCCGTGGCGAGATGGTGGTCTGCGTCGGCCCGGATGGCGTCGAGGTTGCCCGTGGCCTGGCCAACTACAGCGCGCTGGAAGCGCAGAAGATCATCGGCCAGCCGTCCGACCAGATCGAGGCCGTGCTGGGCTATATCGCCGAGCCAGAGCTGGTACACCGCGACAACCTGGTGCTGGTATGAAGCTGCTCAAGCAGGCGCTTGCCCTGGCCGTCTTTGCCCTGCCGATGCTGGCCGGGGCCGAAGAGATCGGCCAGGTGTCCACCGTGTTCAAGTTCCTCGGGCCGAATGATCGCATCGTGGTAGAAGCGTTCGATGACCCCAAGGTCGAGGGCGTGACTTGCTACCTGTCGCGGGCCAAGACTGGCGGCGTGAAGGGTGGTTTGGGGTTGGCGGAAGATCGGGCGGAGGCTTCGATTGCCTGCCGTCAGGTCGGGCCGATCAACTTCAAAGGTGAGTTGAAGGACGGTGAGGAAGTGTTCAAGGAACGCACCTCGCTGGTGTTCAAGACCATGCAGGTGGTGCGCTTCCTCGACAAGAAGCGCAATACGCTGGTGTATCTGGTGTACAGCGACCGCATGATCGAAGGCAGCCCGCAGAATGCGGTGACCGCAATCCCGATTCTGCCTTGGGCTCACTGATAGTCTGCTAGATCGCCGGGAGGCCTTTGGCCTCCTTTCGCCGGCAAGCGCGGCTCCCACAGGTACTGTGCAAGCTTTGAGGTCTGCGCGGTACCTGTGGGAGCCGCGCTTGCCGGCGATGGGCCGCAAAGCGGCCCCAGATTCCTCAGGCCAGCTCTTCGGCCTGATCCTCACGCACAATCGCCTTCACCTCATCCAGCCGGCTGATGTACTTCCAGTCCGCCTCGTCGATGTAGATGCCATTCGGCCCGCTGCCACCTTCCAGGTCGATCGCCACGCGCGCCGACACCTGCGGCTTCACGCTTGCCAGAATCGGCACGAAGCCCAGCTGCAGGCTGGTCTCCAGCAGTGCCGCCTGGTTGCGTTCGTCGATGTCCGCCGCTTCATCGAGGTAGTACGGCAGGCGAATGCGCCCGGCCAGGTCACGGTCCATCAGGTGCAGCAACAAGTACATGTTGGTCAGCGCCTTGATGGTCATGGTGGTGCCGTTGGACGCCGCGCCGTCGATGTCGGCGTGGATGATCGGCTGGCCGTTGACCTTGGTGATCTCGAACGCCAGCTCGAACAGGTCCTTCAGGCCCAGCTGGTTGTGGTTTGCAGCCACCAGCCGCGCCAGGTACTCCTTGGCCTCTTCGTTCTTGTTGTCCTGCTCGGCGCTCTGGGTCAGGTCGAACACCGACAGGGTCTCGCCTTCCTCGTACTGGCCGGCGCTGTGGATGATCTGGTCGATGTGCTTGAGCGCTTCCTTGTTCGGCGCCAGCACCACGCGGAAGCTCTCCAGGTTGGACACCTGGCGCTTGTTGATCTCGCGGTTGAACAGGGCCAGCTGGTGCTCGAGGCTGTCGTAGTCGCTGCGGATGTTGCGCAGGGTCCGGGCGATGTCGGTGACCGCGGCGCGGCGCGCCTTGGCCAGGGTCAGGGCCTCGTCGGTGCGGTGCGCGTAGGCGTTTACCAGCAGCTGCAGGCGGCGCTCCATGTCGTCTTCGCTGTCGAACTTGGCCACGCCCTTCAGGCGCACCTGGGCGTACAGCGCCTCGATCTGGTTGTCGACCCGTTGCAGGGCCTGCCAGCTGTCCTGGTAGTCGTTGAGCATCGGCAGCAGGTTGTCCATGGAGTCGTCGACCGCTTCCATGAACGGCGTGCCGTAGGGCAGGTCGGCCGGCAGCAGCTGGCGGCGGCGCAGGGCGTCTTCCAGGGTGCGCTGCTTGGCTTCGAGGTCGCCGATCTGGCGGCCGACCAGCTGCAGCTTGGCCGACAGCTGCTGGACGCGCTCGGTGAAGGCATCGCTGGAGCGCTTGAGCTCATCCTGGGCGGCTTCCAGCTGCGCCAGTTGCTCCATCTTCTCGGGCTCTTCGGCGCTCAGGGTTTCGCTGCGGCGGAAGTCTTCCAGAGCCTTCTGGGCGTCCAGCACTTCCTGGTACAGGGCCTCTGTCTGCGCCTTGGAGGCGGTGCGGTCGGCGGCGACCTGCTGCTGGGTCTTGAGCTGCTTGAGCTCCTTTTCCAGCCGCTCCTTCTGGTCGCGCAGGGCCGCGCGGTCGGCCAGGGCCTGCAGGGCCGGCGGGTCGATGTTGGAGATGTCAATGGACAGGCCAGGGGCCTCGAAGCGCTCGCCCTTGAAGCCGTCGAGCACCGCTTCCAGGGATTTCACCCACAAGTCGCTGTCGTCCAGCTCGATGCCACGGTCGCCCAGCGGCAGGCTGAACAGCGCGCCATTGAACAGGCGCATCAGGCGGTCGACGTCCTGCTGCGAGAACTCTTCGCGCAGGCGGGCGTAGCTGTTGTTGTCGGCGTGGTCGAGCTGCTGCTTGACCTGCTTCAGGCGCTTTTCCAGGTCGCGCACGCGCTCGTCGAGGTCTTCGGCGCTGAACTGGCGCGACTGTGCCAGGGCACCGGCCAGTTCGTCGTGGGCGTCCTTGGCGGCCAGCAGGCCCTGTTCCAGCACCTTGACGTCATCGACCAGGGCAAAGCGGTGCTTGAGCACCGACAGTTCGCCGAGCCAGCGCTGGATGCCGGTGATTTCACGTTCCAGGCGCATCAGCTCCTGGGTGCCGCCGCGCTGGTCGTTCTGCAGGCGGTCCTGCTCGCCACGGAAGTGCTCGGCCTGGATCACCAGCTCTTCCTTGCGCGCCATGGCGTATTCCTGCCAGGTGCCCAGCAGGTTGTCGAGCAGCGGCGAAAGGCGGTGCAGCTTGCCGCGCAGGATGTCGCGCTGGGCCACGCCACCGGCCAGGGCCTCGACCAGCGGGCCGGCGGCGACCAGGGCGTTGTAGTCCTGCTCCATGCGGCGTACGTCACGGAAGGCTTCTTCGCAGGCGGCGATGTAGTCGACGCTGCCCGAACGCAGGCTGTGCTCGAAGGCGTCGAGGAATAGCTGCTTGAGTTTGGCGGCGGTGATTTCGCGCATGTGCAGCAGGTTGATGAACAGTGCGCGGAAGGTCTTCAGGCTCTGTTCGCTGGTCGAGCGCAGCGGGATCAGGGTCAGGTCCAGCGGGCACGAGGTGTGGCCGCCGACCAGCAGCCGGCGCAGTTCATCGGGCTTGAGTTCATAGGCCTTCAGGCCCAGGCGCTCGAGGTTGGTGAACAGCTCTTTCTGGCGCAGGCAGGTGTCGTTCTTCTGGTAGTGGGCCAGGTCCAGCTCGCCCTTGTAGGCGAAGAACTGGTGGCCGAAACCGCCGCCCGGGCCGCGGCCGACCACACCGATCACGTGCGGGCCGTGGGGCAGGTTCAGTTCGCAGAGGATGTACGAGGTGTCGCTGGCGAAGTAGAAGCGGCGCGACTGCTCAAGGCTGTACTTGCCGAAGCTCATGTCCGACATGCGCGCCAGGATCGGGAACTGCAGGGCGTTGATCGACGCCGATTTACCCAGGTTGTTGGCACCGTACACCGACAGCGGGTGCTCCAGCGGGAACAGGCCGAGGCTGTAGCCGGCGGTGTTGAGCAGTGCGAAGCGGCGGATGCCGTAGCGTTCCTGGCTCATGCGTCAATCTCCTGTTGCTCTTCGCGGATGGCCCGGGCCAGGGCATCCTCTTCGCTTTCCTCGCCGTCGAACGGGGTGAGGTCGAGCGGGTCGTCGGTGCGGTTGAGTTGTTCCGGGCTTTCTTCTTCCACCAGTACCGGGGTCGGCAGTGGCAGGTCGCTGTGCAGGCTGGCGGCCAGGTCGCGGTCCTGCTGCACCGACAGGCATACGTCGAGGAAGCGGTGCATCGGCGGCAGGAAGCGGTAGATGCCGCCTTCTTCATGGGCGAAGCCGAGCTGGGTCATGCGGCGCATGATCTTTTCTTCCAGCTCGTCGACGGTCTGCACTTCGGCCTGCAGGAACAGGTCGCGGTACTTGTCCAGCAGCGAGGGCAGCTCGTCGCGGCCGATGCTGCCGCCGTCGAGCACGGCCATCGGGTCGCGGCCCTGGTCGGCCAGGTGCTCGACGATGATGAAGGTGAACAGCGACAGGCGCTGGGCGGTCTTGTTGACCTGCGCGGCAGCCTGTTCGGGGACGAAGTAGTAGAAGCCGCGGGTGTCGCACACCAGCTCGAAGCCCAGGGCCTTGAACAGGGTGCGGTACTGGTCCTGGAAGTTCGACAGCTGGGCGTACATTTCAGGGTCGCGGCGGCTGACGTGGAAGCCCTTGAACAGCTCGCGGAAGATCGGCGCGAGCTGGGACAGTTCGGAAAGATCAAGATGCATTGGCTGGGCTCGCGTTGGTTTCAGTTTGCGCTTCGCGGCTGGACGTCAGGGCGAACGAGCGCAGGCTGACCAGGTGTTCGTGGGTGGTGTACTCGCGCCGTTCCAGGCGTTCGCGCTTGAAGCGCTTCTCCCGCGACAGGCGCGAGAACCAGTACAGCAGTTCGTCGGTGGCGCCTTCGGGCTCCTGGTCCAGCAGCCAGACCATGAGGTCTGGCAGCGGCAGGGCGTCTTCGCAGCGCTCGAGCATCTCTTTGACCGTGCGTGGTGCTCGCGGCAGCGGGCCTTTCTGGGTCTTGTGCGCCTTGGGGAACTTGGCCGGCTTCGGCTCGAAGCGGGCCAGGGCATAGACGTAGGCCTCGACCTGGCTGGCACTGCCAAGGAAGGTGCTCTGCGGGCGGGTGAACAGCGGCATGGCCGCTTGCGGCACGGCGTCGATGCCCTTGCGCCGGATCACCGACAGCGCCAGCGCGGCGCCGCGGGTCACGGCGTTGTGCCGGCGCGCTTCTTCACGCAGCGGCAGCAGTAGTTCGCGGGCGTGGCGCAGGGTCAGCTGGGCGCTGGTCTGCATTTCCAGGATGCGCGCGTGGGTGCGCAGCAGCATGTCGTCATCGACCAGGTGGCCGAGGCGCGCCTGCTCGCCGAGCAGCTTCAGCAGCACGGTCTCGACCTTGCGCACGCCTTGCTCGAAGGCGCCGTCGGCGTTGACCAGCTGGATCATCGGCTCGACGTATTCGTCCCAGGTCGCCAGTACTTCGGCGTAACGCTGGCGCAGCGGGATCTGGCGGTTGCTGGTCTTGGCCCGCTCGGCCACGGCCACCAGCGCCTGCTCGTCGTTGTCGAGCTTCTTCAGTACGTCGCGCACGCGCATGTCGAGCAGGCGCAGCTGGCGCGCCAGGTCGTCGCTGTCGCGGTTGTCGAAGGCATCCTGGATGTGCCCGGCCAGGCGCTCCAGGTGGCGCAGGTAGGCCTCGATCTCCAGGCACAGGCCCAGCCGGTGCTCGCGGCGCAGGTAGGCGAGGAAGTCGTGGATCTGGGCGTTGAGCTCGAAGCGGTTCGGGCTCTTGGCCACCGGCACCAGGATATCCAGGCGGATCCACACGTCGAGCAGCTGGGTGATGTCCTGCGGCGTGCTTTCCACCTGCTGGCGGCCCAGTTGCTGGCGCAGCTCCACCAGGCTCAGGGTGCCCTGGTCGAAACGCTCGCACAGCGGCTCGATCAGGGCCCAGTGTTCGGCTAGGGCGCGCAGGACGCGCTTGGGTTCGATCATTGGCGTCTACTCGTTGCCAAGTAAAAAGGGGGCGATTGTACTTCATCCGGGGGGGAGGATTTCACCCCTTGGTCTGTAATGAGAGATAACCTTGGCACTTGTAGGGGATTCACTGGCTTGCTCGCAGGGTTCAGGCAACAAATTTCCGCCGACCAGTTGCAGCACAGCCCGGCCAACAACGTTAGAATGTGCAACGTTTCGAACCCCGGACCCCCGAGCCTTGCTGACCGAACCCCGCCGCCGCGCCTACCTTTCCGCCATGCAAGTGGTGCATTGGCTGCCGCGCGCCGAACTGCCGTTCGCCGCACCGTCGCGCCCCGAGTTGCTGTTGCCGCAAGCGCCGGTAGCGCCAGTCGATTTCGAGGTTCGGCCATCCGCCCCGGCGGCCAGCGAGGCGCCGGTCACGCCCCAGGCCCGTTCCGGCGAGCGCCCGAAAATCGAAATTCCGCGCCCGGGCAGCACGCCCAAGGTCGCTGCCAAGCCAGTCGAAGCCGAGGAAGAGGCCCCCGCACCGCGCCCGGCCCCGGTGCCGCCACCACGTTTCGCATTGCAGTTGCTGCGTGCCGGCAGCTGCCTGTTGCTGGTCGAGCTGGCTACCGGTCAGCCTTTCCAGAGTCGCGACCCATCCTATCTGCTGCTCAAGGACATGCTGCGTGCCGCCGGCCTGCCCGATGCGCCGCAGATTATCGGCGAGCCCGTGCGCTGGCCGTTGCTGGTGCGCGGCAACATGGACCAGGGCCCGGATGCCGCACGTGATTTCGTCCAAGGCTTCATCCAGGCACGCCTGGAAGAAACCCCCTGCAGCGTGCTGTGGCTGATCGGCCTGCCGGCCATGCGTTTCGCGGCCAGTGCCGACGCTGCAGCCTATTACCAAGTACTGAAGGTCGACGGCCTGGGCGATGCCTGGGCCTTGCCGGGCCTTGAACTGTTGATGGACGAGCCGCAGCGCAAGGCGGACGTCTGGCAAGCGATGCGCCAGCTGATGGCGCGCTGGAAGAGCGTTGAATGAGTGACTCGATCAGTTTCCGCCCGATGACCGAGGCGGATCTGGATGCCGTGCTTAAGATCGAATATGCCGCGTTCAGTCATCCCTGGACCCGCGGGATCTTTCAGGATGCGCTCAAATCCTACGAAGTGTGGCTGATGTTCGATGGCCAACAGCAAGTCGGTCATGGCGTGATCAATGTGATCATCGACGAGGCGCACCTGCTCAACATCACCGTCAAACCCGAGAACCAGGGTTGTGGGCTAGGGCTGAAGCTGCTTGAGCACCTGATGGCGCGGGCCTATCAGCTCAATGGCCGTGAGTGCTTCCTCGAAGTGCGGGCCAGCAACCAGTCGGCCTATCGCTTGTACGAGCGTTACGGTTTCAATGAAATCGGCCGTCGCCGCGATTACTACCCGGTTGCCGGTGGGCGTGAAGATGCGTTGGTAATGGCCTGCACCCTGCTTGAGGACTGAGATCCCTACTGAGATATGAGCCGCCCGCCTACCAGTACTCAGGCTTGATGGCTGGCCTTTTCTTGGTAGGTACACGCTCCGGGAACTGATGAGCGGCAAGTTCTTCTGTCGTTACCAAGTGTCGCATCCAGTGTGAATGGTTTTTGAGTGAGCCTGGTGTTGTTCGCTTCATACCTTCCCGGTGCGGCAGGATTACCCCCAGGCGCAAGTCGGGAAAGTCCTCCTTGATTGCCTTCAGGGCAGGTGTCATGTCCGTATCGGCAGAAACCAGTACAAGCTGTTTGACTCGTTCCTCTGCCGGGAGGCTGGCTTGTCTGGACGCGAGCCGGTACATGCTGATGGCGATGTGAACATCTGTCTCTTTTTCTTCCAGCTTCCAGATAGCCACCTGGTCGAGTCTCGAAGGAGGCGTTGCCTTGTCGATGAAGCGAGGTGCATTACGGGCTTCCAGTTGATGGCGGCCGTAGTGAACGACTACGCCTTTCGCTATCAGGGCGCGCAGATACGTGTCTTGAGCTTCTTTGGATAGGTTTCCGCGGCTCGCCAACGAGGGCTTCACGCCTGAAGTGAAAAAATCGACGGAAGTCAGCTCGCTCTCTGGCGTTTCTACGCGAATGATCTGCTGGACGAGAGCGGGCAAGTTCAGCCATTTGAAACGTGTGCCGGCGACCAGGCCGTAGAAGACGTTGTATCCATCGATGAAGCAAGCGGTGCGCAAGGCTTACCTATCCCTGAAAACGAAAAAACCGGCACTAGGCCGGTTTTTTCACCCCAACTGCCGGCGAATTGAATCGTCGCGTACGGGGTTGAGTAGTGAAGTGATTATGCCACTGTGACCGAGGGGGTCAATGGGCATCTTCGGTCCGGGTTGTTGTAGCGAGAAGATGATCGCTCAAAATGGACCCAGGGCATCGTAAAGGTGCTCATAAAGAGTATGTCTCAGCATTGCTGGAGACATTATCGGTAACACATCACTCAAGATCGACCGGCTTGCGCAGGTCCCGCAGGCTCCTGGTCATCTCCCCGGTATTGCACTTAGCCGCTGCCTGCTCTGGCATGTAATTGCGCACCGTGCGGAAGAACAGCTCACAGGTCTGCTTCTTCTGCGTCACCTGCCACTTGGTCGAGCAGGCCTCCAGGGTCATCTTCGGTTCGGCCCCCGGGTTACGCCCCATGCCGGCCTGCCAGCAGGCTGCGGTCAAGTCCTGCCCCATCATCTTCAGCCCCGCCGCATCGGCCGCATCCTGATCGCCGCCATGGCTGTCCTTGTTCGCCGCATACCAGATCGCACTCGGATGGTTGGCGCCCAGCACCGGCACCTGAGCGCCCGCCTGCGGGCTGATGCTGACCAGGCCCAGCACATTCACCTGCGGCCCGTACTGTTGCTGGATCCAGCTGCGCACCGGTGCGCCGAAGGCGACCATGGGCAGTGGCTTGGCGGTGTTCTGCAGGGTCATCTCGTTGACCATGCGCAGCTGGTAGTCCTTGAAGTAGCCGTAGGTACCGGTCAGGGCATCGCCCGCGCTGGCCGGGGCGGCGATCGGGGCGATGTCGATGATGGTCTGGTAGGCCGGGGTCTGGCTGGCGTCGACGCCATTGAAGGTCAGCAGTTCGGCCCAGCGGTCGGTGGTATTGGAGCGCAGGTAGTCCTGGGCCTGGGTCAGCGAGTAGTCCGGCGGGAAGTGCAGCAGCTCGATGCTGCGGCGGTTCTGCAGGGCCATGCCCAGCGGCAGGAACAGGTACCAGTCGTAGGACCATTTGCCGTCCTTGTTCAGCTGGGTGGCACCCTTGTAGGCCAGCTCGCCACTGTCGAGCAGCTTGCGCAGGGGCTCGGCATAGTTGGCGGGCACGTCGCTGATGGTGGCATGCAGCCGGTCGTGGTCACGGCTGACGCGCACCTGGGCGTTGGCATGGCCGTCGCGGCGTACGCTTTGGGTCAGGTAGTGCTCGACGGTCTGCTCCAGCGTCCAGTCGCGGTAGCAGATCACGTGGCAGTTGTTGGGGAAGGCAAACAGGCGGGTGACGCGCTGGGCGTCGCCCAGGTCGATGCGTGCATCCGCCAGGGCCAGGCCGCTGAAGGCGAGGGCGGCGAGGCTCGGTAAGGCAGTCTTGTGCATGCTTAACTCCTTGTCAGTGGCCTCCCGGGTTGGCGGCCGTGCTCATACTGAGGCAGGGAGCGTGGGGATGAGAAGAGCAAGCGGGCTGCTGCTGGCCGCAGGTGTGCTGTCGAGCACAATGGCGCTGGCTGACGAGCGCGACGTGTGGATGTTCGCGCAGTGGGCGGGTGATCATCAGACCCGGCCGTTTCGCGAGATGCTGGTGGATGCGCGTCTGTATGGTGTTGTGCCTATCCATCAGCTGTTGCGTTCGGCGTCGGACTGGAAGTTGTGCCATGCCTCGCCGTTTGCGGTGCCGCCGGTCAGCAACTGGCCAGCAGTGCGCTCCACCTTGTCGTTGATCGCTACCCTCGACGGGCAAGGCATCTTGCACCAGTTTGAAGTGGTGTCTGCCTATCGCAGCCCCGATCTCAATCGCTGCGCGGGCGGCGCCGTGGGCAGCGCCCATACCCGCGCCTTCGCGCTCGATATCCTGTTGCCGGCCTGGGCCGACCCCAATCCGCTGTGTCGCTTCTGGCAGCAGCATGGCCAGGCCTGGAACATGGGCCTTGGGCGCTACCCGAGCGGGCGCATCCACATCGATACCGCAGGTTATCGCACCTGGGGTGGTGATGGCGGTTCAAGCTCGTCGTTCTGCAGCAAGCCCAGGTGAGTAAGGCAGGCCTGGCATTCACCCATCACCCATTCGGCGAAACGCTGGCGCTTGCCGCCATCGCTCAGTGGCTGCGGGCTGAGCAGGAAATAGCCAGAGCCATCGCGCAGGAAGCCGAACGGGGCGTGCAACTGGCCGCTGTCGAGTTCGTCACGCACCATCAATGCCGAGGCGATGGCCAGGCCCAGGCCGGCGCTGGCGGCCTGAAGTGACAGGTAGAAGTGTTCGAAGTCGCTACGTTCGCTGTGGGTTGCCTGCCGCTCACTCAAGCGCAGCCAGGTGGGCCAGGCGTTGGGGCGGGTGCTGCTGTGAAGCAGGCGTTGGCCCTCCAGGTTATTGCTGTTTGTGCGGCTGACCGGGCCAATCCACTCATCGCAGATTTTCATGCCGTGCAGCGTCGGTGGCCAATGGAAGTCATCCCGGCGTAGTGCCAGGTCGACCCCGCTGCGGGCGAAGTCCACCGGCCCACCGGCAGCCACCAGATGCAGCTGCAGGTCCGGGTGCGTGGCATGGAAGCGCGGCAGGCGCGGGATCAGCCAGCGCATGGCGATGGTCGGCTCGCAGGACAGCACCAGCACGTTGTCGCGTTCCTGCTGTTGCAAACGCTGCACGGCGCCTTCGAGCTGTTCGAAGATTGCCTGGGTGGTGCCATGCAATGCCCGGCCAGCGGGGGTGAGGAAGATCGCCCGGTTGCGCCGTTCGAACAGTTCGATGCCCAGGCTTTCCTCAAGCAGGCGTACCTGGCGGCTGACGGCGCCGTGGGTGACATGCAGGCGCTCGGCGGCACGGACAAAGCTTTCGGTTTCGGCGGCGATGTCGAAGTAGCGGAAGGCACTGAGGGCTGGCAGTTTCATGGGGTCCCTGTATCCCTGTGCCGGCCTCTTCGCGGGCACGCCCGCTCCCACATGTACTGCACAACCCTCAGGCTTGCTGAGGTCCCTGTGGGAGCGGGCATGCCCGCGAAGAGGCCGGAACGGGCATTGGATATCTGTCAGGAAAATTATCAGATCTGCTTCACTATAAATCGTTTTTTTCCCGCCAGGCAGCTCTCGATAATAGATGCATCTGTGCTTTCTCATCGTCTATCGAGGCCTTTCCCTTGACCGAACTCATTGCTGTCGCCCTGTTCACTCTCCTAGCCGTCATCAGCCCCGGCGCCGACTTCGCCCTGGTCACTCGCAGCAGTTACGCCCAAGGCCGCAAGGCCGGGCTGGCCGCCGCGGTGGGGATCGCCCTGGGCGTGCAGGTGCATGTGCTGTACACGGTGCTGGGGATCGCCGTGGTCATCAGCCAGAGCCCGGCGCTGTTTCTGGCCATGAAAGTGCTCGGTGCGGGCTATCTGATCTACCTGGGCTACCAGTCATTGACCAATACAGGTCGTATCAGCCTGGAAGGGGAGGTGGCGCAATCCGGCGTGCTGGCTGCGTTGCGCACAGGCTTCATGACCAATGCCCTCAACCCCAAGACCATGCTCTTCGTCGTCAGTGCCTACACCCAGGTGGTGCGGCCGGGCAGCCCATTGGGCCTGGATTTCGCCTACGGGGCATTCATGTCGTTCGCGCACTGGGCCTGGTTCAGCCTGGTGGCGTTGTTCTTTTCCCGTGCGGGGTTGCGTGCGCTGATGATCGCAAGGCAGCGGCTGGTCGACCGGGTGATCGGTGTTGCGCTGATCGGCCTGGGCCTGGCTGTGGCGCTCGCCGGGGTGCGTTGAGGGGGGGATTTTGCTGGTCAAGGCCCCGCCCTGCATTTCAAAGTGGGGCGGCAGGATTGCCAGTACCTCCCGGGGCAGGGGCAACCTCTATCTGGCCCCCAGAGGCTTTCCAGGGCAATGGCTGCACTCCCATATTGCGCAGTACTCGATGACCACTGAGTTCATGCTTGATCACCGCCAGCAGATGCAGCCCCACCAGCCCACCCAGCGCTTCGGTACTGTAGCGATGCAGCCGGTGGAACACCTCCAGCACATCCGGGGCGCTCAGCGGGGCTGGCAAGGTCAGAACCTCGAACACCACGATCGGCCGGTCCATCATCAGCACGCCTGTTGCCAGGACCATGCCGGTCGCCAGGTAGATGATGTTATGGACAAACCTCGCCAGGCGTTCACCGGGTACTGCGGGGTGTTTGCGCAGGTGCGCGAGCCGTAGCCAGACGCGTACGACGAAAAAGGGAATGAACAGCGTCGTCAACGAGATGTTCAGCGCTGTGAACAGCAGCCGGTTGCGTTGCGAGACATCAAACAGGGACATGTAAGTGCCAGCGCACAATGACCATAAAATGATTGCAGCGGATAACCAGTGCAGCGCAATTTGCGCCGGAGAATATTTAGCCACAGACATCGAACACCCCCATCGCAGTAGTTGAGGACTGTCACGGTGGATAAACGGCCTCGGCAAAAGCCTGGCCAGGTCCACACCGACAAGTGTTGCAAAATGTGTGACAGGAATTTCGTCTGGGGCTGCAAGCCGCATGAGTACCGGCTTGTGCTTTGGCGGGTGGGGAATAGTCCCCGCTACTGGGCTGGGGGAGTGGGGCTGAAAAAAACAAATACCCCAGACACAAGAAAGCCCGCACGAGGCGGGCTTCTTGTATTGTTTACGATCTTCAGAAGAAGGCTGTAAACAAGTGTTTGGTGGCTACACAGGGACTTGAACCCCGGACCCCAGCATTATGAATGCTATGCTCTAACCAACTGAGCTATGTAGCCGATGGGGCGCATTATTCCCTTGTGATGGACCTGTGTCAACACTCATTTCAAAAAAAATTGCACGCCTTTCAAAAACTTAGCGACCGACCCCAGTTTCAGCGGACGATCAGCCACTGCCCGAGCACGCCGTACAGCTGCAAATGCTGCTCGGCAGCCAGTGCCGCCAGGGTTTCGCCCGGGCGGTCGAGGTTGAAGTCGCCACTCACGCGTCGATAGGCGGTCTGCTCATCCATCAGCCAGACCCGGCGGCCCTGATAGCTGGCCAGGCGCTCGATGACCTGTCCCAGGGGCAGGTCGCTGGCGAGGAGGCGGCCGGTGCGCCAGGCATCCGCCGTCTTCACGTCGACGTTCTGCACCGGGTTGATCCGTGCCTCGCTGAAGGTCACTCGCTCACCCGCTGACACCATGCGCTGGTCGCCGCCCTGGATGACCATGGCCTTGCCATTGAGCACCACCAGTTCATCTTGATTGGCATGGCGCGCCACCATCAGGCGGGTGCCGTACACCTGGATACGGGTATCGTCGACCTGAACCTCCATGGCGCGGCCATCGAGCACCACCTCCAGGTACACCTGGCCCTGCACCAGGTGCAATTGGCGCGTGCGTCCGCGCAGGTCGACGTTCATCGCGCTGGCGCTGTCCAGGTGTAACGTCGAGCCGTCTGCCAGGCGCACGCTGCGGCGCTCACCCACATCAGTAGCCAGTTCACTGGCCAGGCGTTGCATCATTGGCCAGTAAAGATAGGCAAAAGCGCCGAGCAGCAGCAGGAACAGCGTGGCCAGAACCCTGCCCTGGTAGCTGCGGCGGACCTTGAGCAAACGCGGCCGTGGCCGGGTGGGGGGCACTTGAAGTTGCTGCCAGCAGGCTTCCAGTTCAGCGTAGGCGTGCGCATTGCGCGGCTCCTGGCACCAACGGCCAAATGCCTGGCGTTCGCCTTCATCGCAGCCGGGCTGGCGCAGGCGGGAAAACCATTCCAGCGCTTCCTGCTGCGGATCGGCCTGAATCTGCGTGGCGGGCATCGGGCTCATGGGTCGGTGTGCTCGCGTGAGGGCGGTTTCGCCCAACGATTACGGGGGAAGGTAGGTTGAGGATGCTAAATATATTGAGAACCATTTACAAGCACGTGTTGTCTGGGACATAAAAAGGTAGCTATGTATCTATTTGTTTCCTGATAATCGGATCCCAAACCTGCGGACGGAATTCAAGCCCATGACCATCAGCAGCACCCCCACCGCCAGCACCGGTTCGGCGAACCAAGCCAATCCGCTGGTGATGCGCATCATCGCCTTCTGCGCCCTGGCGCACCTGATCAATGACCTCATCCAGTCGGTGCTGCCGGCGATCTACCCGATGCTCAAGGCCAACTACGACCTGAGCTTCGCCCAGATCGGCATGATTACCTTGACCTTCCAGATCACCGCTTCGCTGCTGCAACCGTGGGTCGGCTTCTTCACCGACCGCAGGCCGACGCCCAACCTGTTGCCGCTGGGCACCCTGTGCACCTTGGTGGGGATCGTCATGCTGGCCTTCGTCGGCAGCTTCCCGATGATTCTGCTGGCCTCGGCACTGGTCGGCATCGGGTCGTCGACCTTCCACCCTGAGACCTCGAGGATTGCGCGGCTGGCCTCGGGCGGCCGTTTCGGCCTGGCGCAGTCGACCTTCCAGGTTGGCGGCAACACCGGTTCCGCCTTCGGCCCGTTGCTGGCGGCGGCCATCGTGATTCCGTTCGGTCAGACGCATGTGGCCTGGTTCGGTGTGGCGGCGCTGTTCTTCTTTGTCGTAACCCTGATGCTGCGCCGCTGGTACAAGGAGCACCTGAACCAGGCCAAGGCGCGCAAGGCGGTGCAGGCCACCCACGGCATCTCGCGCGGGCGGGTGATCGCGGCGTTGGTGGTGCTCGGGCTGCTGGTGTTTTCCAAGTACTTTTACATGGCCAGCTTCACCAGTTACTTCACCTTCTACCTGATCGAGAAGTTCAGCCTGTCGGTGGCCAGCTCGCAGCTGCACCTGTTCCTGTTCCTCGGCGCGGTGGCGGCGGGTACCTTCTTCGGCGGGCCGATCGGTGACCGCATCGGGCGCAAGGCGGTGATCTGGTTCTCGATCCTGGGTGTGGCGCCGTTCACCCTGGCGCTGCCGTATGCCGACCTGTTCTGGACCACCGTGCTCAGCGTGGTGATCGGTTTCATCCTGGCCTCGGCGTTTTCCGCGATCGTGGTGTATGCCCAGGAGTTGGTGCCGGGCAGCGTGGGCATGATTGCCGGGGTGTTCTTCGGGCTGATGTTCGGCTTTGGCGGCATTGGTGCGGCGCTGCTGGGGTACCTGGCTGATTTGCGCGGGATCGAGTACGTGTATGGGTTGTGCTCGTTCTTGCCATTGTTCGGCTTGTTGGCGGTGTTTCTGCCAAATACCGGTAAGCGCTGATACCGCTGGGGGCTGCTTTGCAGCCCTTTCGCGGGACAAGCCCGCTCCTACAGGTATTGCACATCGTCGGGTTGCGCGGTCTTCTGCAGGAGCGGGCTTGTCCCGCGAAAGGGCCTCGCAGAGGCCCCTGCGGCAATTGACGACTTGGTCAACCTTGGCCTAGAGTGCCGCCTCTCTTTACAACACCTGCGTAGTAGCCACAGTAATGCGCCGTACCCAATCCCTCCCACACACCCGCCAGCCTGCCCTCCAGGCCATGCGTCGTGCGTGGCCGAGCGATACGGTGCTCAAGCGCCGCCGCAGCGTGCTGTTCGCCTTCACCTTCTCGCCACACCCAGCCCTGAACTGACATCCCCCGCGCCCTTGCGTCGTCCGCCTTCCCGGCGTGCGTGTGGGCGCCTGTATCTGCGCGTCTTTTCAGTTTTGCTTGGAGTGGTACATGAACATGCGTTTGCTGGCGGGCCTTCTGTTCGCCGTGTCGGTGGTGGGCTTCAGCCTGGGGGCCAGCCTGCCGCTGGTGTCGTTGCGCTTGCACGAGGCCGGTGCCGGCACCCTGGAAATCGGTGTCATCTCGGCGATCCCGGCCGCGGGCATGATGCTCTCGGCGTTCATGGTCGACGCCTGCTGCCGGCACCTGACCCGGCGCACCATCTACCTGCTGTGCTTCAGCCTGTGCACCGTGAGCATCGCCCTGCTCGATTCGGCGTTCGATACGCTGTGGCTGCTGGCCGTGCTGCGCCTGGGCCTGGGTATCGGCATGGGCATCGCGATCATCCTCGGCGAGTCCTGGGTCAACGAGCTGTGCCCGGACCACAACCGCGGCAAGATCATGGCCCTGTACGCCACCAGCTTCACCGGCTTCCAGGTGCTTGGCCCGGCACTGATCGCGCTGATTGGCGCCGACAGCCCGTGGATCATCGGCGTGGTTACCATCGGTTATGGCCTGGCCCTGTTGTGCATCCTGTTGACCGTGCCCAATGACCATGTCGAGCATGGCGATGAGGGTGAGAAGAGCTTCGGCCTGGCAGGCTTCTTCCGCGTGGCGCCGGCGCTGTGCGTGGCGGTGCTGTTCTTCTCGTTCTTCGATGCCGTGGTCCTGTCGCTGCTGCCGGTGTATGCCAGCAGCCATGGTTTTGCCGTGGCCGTGGCGGCGCTGATGGTGACCGTGGTGTTTGCCGGCGACATGGTGTTCCAGCTGCCGCTGGGCTGGCTGGCCGACCGCGTCGAGCGCACCGGGCTGCACCTGGTGTGCGGGTTGGTGGCGATGGCCATCGGCATCGCCCTGCCGTGGCTGCTGCAAGTGACCTGGCTGCTGTGGCCGATGCTGGTGCTGCTGGGTGCGGTGGCGGGGGGTATCTATACCCTGGCGCTGGTGCTGATTGGGCAACGCTTCAAGGGGCAGGACCTGGTCACGGCAAACGCCAGCGTGGGCCTGTTGTGGGGTGTCGGCAGCCTGGTCGGGCCGCTGGTGAGCGGCGCGGCGATGGATGTGGCGCCACATGGCCTGCCGATGGCACTGGCGTTGATGGCAGGGCTGTTCGTGTGCTTTGCCCGGCAATCGTACCGGCGGGTGGGGAAGCTGCGAGCCGTTGCCGACTGAGGAATTGGCGGCGCAAGATCCGGCGTTTGCCCGGTCAGCGGCTGGGCTAAGCTGGATCTGCCTTGAACCCACAGGAGCTAGGGATGATCCTCGCCGACCTCTCGCCTGGCGCTTACCGCGAAGCCACTGAATACCTGGCTGCGCTGGACCCGGACTGGGCGCGGCATATCGAGGCGACCGGGCCTTGCCTGCATCAGGCGACACCAGGGCGTGAACCCTATGAAGCGCTGGTGCGGGCGATTGCCTATCAGCAGCTGCATGCACGGGCGGCCGAGGCGATCCTGGGGCGGCTGCTGGCGCTGTTCCCCGGGCAGGCGTTTCCGGCGCCAGAGCAACTGCTGGCGGTCGGCCCCGAGGTGATGCGCGGGTGCGGCTTTTCGGCGAGCAAGCTGGCGACTGTTCAGGGCATCGCCCGGGCGAGCCTGGAGGGCGTGGTACCCAGTCGTGAAGAGGCATTAGGCTTGTCGGACGATGCATTGATCCAACGGCTGATCGCGCTGCGTGGCGTTGGGCGCTGGACGGTGGAGATGCTGTTGATCTACAGCCTGGAGCGCTCCGATATCCTGCCCGTGGACGATTTTGGCGTGCGCGAAGGCTATCGCCGGCTCAAGGGGCTGGACAAGGCGCCGACACCCGCACAGATGCGCTCGCTGGGTGGTGGCTGGAGCCCCTACCGTACAGTGGCTGCCTGGTACCTGTGGCGGGCCTGATTTTTTGTATGGGCTTTGCCGGCCCTTTCGCGGGTAAACCCGCTCCCACAGGGACCGCACCATGCCCGAGCCCAGTGCAGTGCCTGTGGGAGCGGGTTTACCCGCGAAAGGGCCGGCAAAGCCCATACAAAAAATCAGGCCCGCCACAGGTACCAGGCAGCCACTGTACGGTAGGG
>NZ_JAGIBG010000032.1 GCF_017744435.1 Pseudomonas sp. | reverse complement strand
GCAGTGGTAGCAGGGGGTGGGTTGGGTCATAAGGCGAACACGGCTGGTGGGGCAGATGATATACCCTGTGGGAGCGGGCTTGCCCGCGAATGCGCCAGACCTGAAAACATCATTGCCTGATCAACCGCATTCGCGGGCAAGCCCGCTCCCACAGGGTATATCATCTGCCCCACCAGCCGTGTTCGCCTTATGACCCAACCCACCCCCTGCTACCACTGCGCCCTGCCCGTCCCCGCCGGCAGCCGCTTCACCGCCGTGGTCCTCGGCGAGCCCCGGCAGTTCTGCTGCCCCGGCTGCCAGGCGGTGGCCGAGTCCATCGTCGCCGGTGGCCTGGAGCACTACTACCAGCACCGCAGCGACAGCAGCGCCAACCCCGAGGCACTGCCGAAACAACTGCAAGACGAACTGGCCCTGTACGACCGCAACGACGTGCAGCAGCGCTTCGTCCGCCATGCCGGCGACCTGGCCGAAACTACCCTGCTGGTCGAGGGCATCAGCTGCGCCGCCTGCGGCTGGCTGATCGAAAAGCACCTGCGCAACCTGCCCGGCGTCGCCGAAGCCCGCCTGAACCTGTCCAACCACCGCCTGCTGCTCAACTGGGACGACCAGCAGCTGCCGCTGTCCCGGCTGCTCGCCGAACTGCGCCAGATCGGCTACGCCGCCCACCCGTACCAGCCCGATCAGGCCGCCGAGCAGCTCGCCAGGGAGAACCGCAGCGCCCTGCGCCGCCTGGGCGTGGCCGGGCTGCTGTGGTTCCAAGCGATGATGGCGACCATGGCCACCTGGCCGGAATTCAACATCGACCTGTCGCCGGAGATGCACACCATCCTGCGCTGGGTCGCGCTGTTCCTGACCATTCCCATCGTGTTCTACAGCTGCGCACCGTTCTTCAAGGGCGCCGCACGTGACCTGCGCACCCGCCACCTGACCATGGACGTGTCGGTGTCGCTGGCCATCGGCCTGGCCTTTGGCGCCGGCATCTGGACGGCCGTGACCGGTAGCGGCGAGTTGTATTTCGATACCGTCGGCATGTTCGCCCTGTTCCTGCTCACGGGCCGCTACCTCGAGCGCCGCGCCCGCGAACGCACGGCCGCTGCCACCGCGCAGTTGGTCAACCTGCTACCGGCCTCATGCCTGCGCCTGGACAGTTATGGGCGGGCCGAACGCATCCTGCTCGGTGAACTGCAGCGGGGCGACACCGTGCAGGTGCTGCCTGGCGCGGTGATCCCGGCCGACGGGCGCATCGTCGAAGGGCGCTCCAGCGTCGACGAGTCGCTGCTGACCGGCGAGTACCTGCCGCAACCACGGCGGGTCGGCGAGCGCGTCACCGGCGGCACATTGAACGTCGAGAGCACACTGAACGTGGAAGTCGAAGCCCTCGGCCATGACTCGCGCCTGTCCGCCATTGTCCGCCTGCTTGAACGCGCGCAGACAGAGAAACCCCGGCTGGCGGAAATCGCCGACCGCGCCTCGCAGTTCTTCCTGCTGTTCTCACTGCTGGCCGCCGTGGCCATCGGCCTGTGGTGGTGGTACCTGGACCCGGCGCGGGCGTTCTGGATCGTCCTCGCCATGCTGGTGGCGACCTGCCCGTGCGCCCTGTCCCTGGCCACCCCGACCGCGCTCACCGCCGCCACCGGCACCCTGCACAAGCTTGGCCTGCTGGTGACCCGCGGCCATGTGCTTGAGGGCCTGAACCAGATCGACACGGTGATTTTCGACAAGACCGGCACCCTCACCGAAGGCCGCCTGACCCTGCGCAGCATCCGCCCACTGGCGGCGCTGCCGGCCGACCGCTGCCTGGCCCTCGCCGCCGCCCTCGAGAACCGCTCCGAGCACCCGATTGCACGCGCCTTTGGCCGCACCGCCGCCCCCGCCGACGACGTGCAGACCGTCCCGGGGCTCGGCCTTGAAGGCCGGGTCGACGGCCAGCCGCTGCGCATCGGCCAGGCCACGTTCGTCTGCGCCCTGAGTGGCGCCGAAATCCCCACCGTGCCGGAACCTCGCGGCCAGTGGCTGCTGCTGGGTGACCGCCAGGGCCCGCTGGCCTGGTTCGGCCTCGATGATCGCTTGCGCGAGGATGCCCCGGCGCTGCTGGCTGCCTGCCAGGCGCGCGGCTGGCGCACCTTGTTGCTGTCCGGCGACAGCTCGCCGATGGTCGCCGAGGTGGCCGCGCAACTGGGCATCGACCAGGCCATTGGCGGCCTGCGCCCGGACGACAAGCTGGACCGGCTCAAGGCACTGCAGGCGTCCGGTCGCAAGGTCCTGATGCTTGGCGACGGAGTCAACGACGTGCCCGTGCTGGCCGCCGCCGACATCAGCATCGCCATGGGCAGCGCCACCGACCTGGCCAAGACCAGTGCCGACGCGGTGCTGCTGTCCAACCGCCTGCAGGCCCTGGTGCAGGCCTTCGACCTGGCCCGCCGCACCCGCCGTAACATCCTCGAGAATCTGCTCTGGGCGACCCTGTATAATGGCCTCATGTTGCCGTTCGCCGCGCTTGGCTGGATCACCCCCGTATGGGCGGCCATCGGCATGTCGGTCAGCTCGCTGATCGTGGTGCTCAATGCCCTGCGCCTGACCCGCCTGCCGGTACCAGCAGGCTTGTCCGCGATGGACGCAGCGCACCACCCAAGGAGAACGCCATGCCCGCACTCTATGTGATGATCCCGGCCGCCCTGCTGCTGGTTGGCGTGGCCGTCTACATTTTCTTCTGGGCGGTGGACAGCGGCCAGTACGACGACCTTGAAAGCCCGGCCCACAGCATCCTGTTCGATGATCAGGATCCGCGCCATCAAGCGGCCGTCAAACCCGAAGAAAGCGCAACGCCAAACGACAAGGAAGCACCACCCCGTGCCTGACCTGCTGCCCCTGCTCGGCTCGGCACTGGTCCTCGGCCTGCTCGGCGGCGGACACTGCCTGGGCATGTGCGGCGGCCTGATGGGCGCACTGACCCTGGCCATCCCCCCCGAGCAACGCGGCCGACGCCTGCGCCTGCTGATGGCCTACAACCTGGGACGCATCCTCAGCTATGCCTGCGCCGGCCTGCTGCTGGGCCTGGCGGGCTGGGCGCTGGCCAGCAGCCCGGCGGCCATGGCCTTGCGCGTGGTGGCTGCGTTGCTGCTGATCGCCATGGGCCTGTACCTGGCCGGCTGGTGGAGCGGGCTGACCCGCATCGAAGCGCTGGGCCGAGGGTTGTGGCGGCATATCCAGCCGGCCGCCTCGCGGCTGATGCCAGTGTCCAGCGTGCCCCGTGCTCTGCTGCTGGGGGCACTGTGGGGCTGGCTGCCATGCGGCCTGGTGTACAGCACCTTGCTGTGGGCGGCCAGCCAGGGCAATGCGGGGTACAGCGCGGCGTTGATGCTGGCATTCGGGCTGGGCACCTGGCCGATATTGCTGGCCACCGGCCTGGCGGCGGAGCGGGTAAACGCCTTGCTGAGGCGGCGCAGCGTGCGCATGGCGGGCGGGCTGCTGGTGATCCTGTTTGGTATCTGGACCTTGCCCGGCCCGCACCAGCATTGGCTCATGGGCCACTGACGGGCGCTTGATACAAATCAACACAGTTTCCTACAGACGACCATAGACTCCGGACACTGCTGCATCATCCGGGGACCGCCCACATGCTCGCCGACCTACGTTGGGATGCCGACCTGATCCGCCGCTACGATCTCGCCGGCCCACGCTACACCTCCTACCCGACCGCGGTGCAACTGCACAGCGAGGTAGGCTCGTTCGACCTGCTCCACGCCCTGCGCGAGAGCCGCCGGGCCGTGCGCCCGCTGTCGCTGTACGTGCACGTGCCGTTCTGCGCCAACATCTGCTACTACTGCGCCTGCAACAAGGTCATCACCAAGGACCGCGGCCGCGCCGCGCCTTACCTGCAGCGCCTGGAGCAGGAGATCCAGCTGATCGCCTGCCACCTGGACCCTAAACAGCGCGTTGAGCAGCTGCATTTCGGCGGTGGCACGCCGACCTTCCTCAGCCATGTGGAACTGCGCCAGCTGATGGCCACCCTGCGCCGGCACTTCAACCTGCTGGATGACGATTCTGGCGACTACGGCATCGAGATCGACCCGCGCGAAGCCGACTGGTCGACCATGGGCCTGCTCCGCGAACTGGGCTTCAACCGCGTCAGCCTCGGTGTACAGGACCTCGACCCGGCCGTTCAACGTGCGGTCAACCGCCTGCAGAGCCTGGAACAGACACGCACCCTGATCGAAGCGGCCCGCACCCTGCAGTTCCGCTCGATCAACCTCGACCTGATCTACGGTTTGCCCAAACAGACCGTGGAAGGCTTTGCCCGCACTGTCGATGAAGTGATCCGCCTGCAACCCGACCGTCTCTCGGTGTTCAACTACGCCCACCTGCCCGAGCGCTTCATGCCGCAGCGGCGCATCGACAGCAACGACTTGCCGGCCCCGGCAGAAAAGCTCGAGATGCTGCACAACACCATCGAACAGCTGACCGCCGCGGGCTACCGCTACATCGGCATGGACCACTTCGCCCTGCCTGACGACGAACTGGCGATCGCCCAGGAAGAAGGCACCCTGCAGCGTAACTTCCAGGGCTACACCACCCACGGCCACTGCGACCTGATCGGCCTGGGGGTATCGGCGATCAGCCAGATCGGCGACCTGTACTGCCAGAACAGCAGCGACCTCACTACCTACCAGGACAGCCTGTCCAACGCCCAGCTGGCGACCCAGCGCGGGCTGGTCTGCAACCACGACGACCGCCTGCGGCGTGCCGTGATCCAGCAACTGATCTGCCATTTCGAACTGGACTTCGAGCCGATCGAAACGGCCTTCATCGTCGATTTTCGTGGCTATTTCAACGAACTCTGGCCCGAACTGCAGACCATGCAGCGCGATGGCCTGATCAGCCTGGACGACAAGGGCATCCGCATCCTCCCGGCCGGGCGCTTGCTGGCGCGCTCGGTGTGCATGGTGTTCGATGCCTACCTGGCGATGCAAAACCGCCAGCGCTTCTCGCGGGTCATCTGATTCCGGAGTCAATCCACCACATGGACAAGCTCCCTGGGCAGGCACACTATGGGCTGACAAGGACTCCCGGCATATGCCTGCCGGGGTTTCGCCAGTTCGCTTCAAAGTAGCGCAGACTGGCCTACACCCTCGGTCGTGAGTTACCCTTACGACTTATGTGTGCTTTCCCACAAGGATCGATTCAAATGTCCGAGCCAGTCAAACTGCGCGCTCACAACCAGGCCCACTGCAAGGACTGCAGCCTGGCACCCCTGTGCCTGCCTCTTTCGCTCAACCTGGAAGACATGGATGCACTGGATGAAATCGTCAAGCGCGGACGCCCGCTGAAGAAAGGCGAGTTCCTGTTCCGCCAGGGTGACAATTTCGGCTCGGTTTACGCCGTACGTTCCGGCGCCCTCAAGACCTTCAGCCTGAGCGACAGCGGCGAAGAACAGATCACCGGCTTCCACTTGCCCAGCGAGTTGGTCGGCCTGTCCGGCATGGACACCGAGGCCTACCCGGTGTCGGCCCAGGCCCAGGAAACCACCTCGGTCTGTGAAATCCCCTTCGAGCGCCTCGATGAGCTGTCCGTTCAACTGCCACAGCTGCGCCGCCAGCTTATGCGGGTGATGAGCCGCGAAATTCGTGACGACCAGCAGATGATGCTGCTGTTGTCGAAGAAGACCGCCGACGAACGCATCGCCACCTTCCTGGTCAACCTGTCCGCCCGCTTCCGTGCCCGCGGCTACTCGGCCAACCAGTTCCGCCTGAGCATGTCGCGCAACGAAATCGGCAACTACCTAGGTCTGGCAGTAGAAACCGTGTCGCGGGTATTCACTCGCTTCCAGCAGAACGGCCTGATCCGCGCCGAAGGCAAGGAAGTGCACATCCTCGACCCGATCCAGCTGTGCGCGCTGGCCGGCGGTGCAATCGAGGCCTGAGGCCGGCGTTTAGCGGGTATACTTGGGCATTCGTTTTCCCAGGATACCCGCAACAATGCACAGCGACGCCTTCGACCTCAAAGCCCTGATCCGCCCGGTAGTGGACTTCCCCAAGCCCGGCGTGATCTTCCGCGACATCACCCCGCTGTTCCAGTCGCCGCGCGGGCTGCGCTACGTGGCCGACCAGTTCATCGAGCGTTACGTCGAGGCTGAGTTCAGCCACATCGGCGCCATGGATGCGCGTGGCTTCCTGATCGGCTCGATCATCGCCCACCAGCTGAACAAGCCGCTGATCCTGTTCCGCAAGCAGGGCAAGCTGCCGGCTGACGTCTTGAGCGAGGGCTACCAGACCGAATACGGCGAAGCCTTCCTGGAAGTGCATGCCGACAGCCTGTGCGAAGGCGATTCGGTGCTGATCTTCGATGACCTGATTGCCACCGGTGGCACCCTGCTGGCTGCCGCCAACCTGGTGCGTCGCACCGGGGCGCAGGTATTCGAGGCGGCGGCGATCATCGACCTGCCAGAGCTGGATGGTTCGCGCCGGCTGCAGGCGGCCGGGGTACCGACCTTCTGCCTGACCGAGTTCTCCCTGAGCGAGTACTGAGTTTCTGATTTGGGGGCGCTTTGTGCCCCATTCGCGGGCACGCCCGCTCCCACAGGATTACCGCAGGCCTGAGGGCAACACTGTACCTGTGGGAGCGGGCGTGCCCGCGAATGGGCTGCGACGCAGCCCCGCGAAATTACAGCGAAATCGGCTTGCGCCCGGCAAAGGCATGGGCCAGCGTGCCACCGTCAACCAGCTCCAGCTCTCCGCCCAGCGGCACACCATGGGCAATCCGCGACGCCACCAGCCCCTTCTCATTCAGCAACTGGGCGATGTAATGTGCCGTCGCCTCACCCTCCACGGTCGGGTTGGTCGCCAGAATCACCTCGGTAAAGCTGCCCTGCTCCTCGATCCGCGCCATCAGCTGCGGTACACCAATCGCCTCAGGCCCCAGGCCATCGAGCGGCGACAAATGCCCCTTGAGCACGAAGTAACGCCCGCGATAGCCGGTCTGCTCCACCGCATACACATCCATCGGCCCTTCCACCACGCACAGCTGCGTATCGTCACGGCGCGGGTCGCTGCACTGCGGGCACAGCTCCTGCTCGGTCAGGGTCCGACATTGGCGGCAATGCCCTACCCCTTCCATGGCCTGGCTCAACGCCTGGGCCAGGCGCAGGCCGCCACTGCGGTCACGCTCGAGCAGCTGCAGGGCCATGCGCTGGGCGGTTTTCTGGCCGACGCCCGGGAGGGTGCGCAAGGCGTCGATCAGTTGGCGGATCAGAGGGCTGAAGCTCATGGGAAAGGCCTGATAAATCAATGAGAGGCGGTTTATACCCAGCGCAGGCATGGGCGTCAAATCAGTAGACCCTGTGAGCGGGCCATTTGCACAGGCAAGAAAAAGCCGCCGCGGTTACCCAGCGGCGGCTCTGTGCAACACGATGCCTTAGAACGGCATCTTGAAGCCCGGCGGCAATTGCATGCCAGCGGTCATGTTGCCCATCTTGTCCTGGCTGTTCTGCTCGATCTTGCGCACGGCGTCATTCAGCGCAGCGGCGATCAGGTCTTCCAGCACTTCCTTGTCGTCTTCATCGGTCGACATCAGGCTCTGGTCGATGCTGACACGCTTGACGTCGTGACGACCGGTCATCACCACGCTCACCAGGCCGCCACCAGACTGGCCGGTGACTTCGGCGTTGGCCAGCTCTTCCTGCATCTTCTGCATCTTTTCCTGCATCTGCTGGGCCTGCTTCATCAGGCCGGCCATGCCACCTTTCATCATTGGGGTATACCTCGATTAGGTCATGTGATGCGGCCCGGCGAGGGGCCGGCCGCATGGTTATCGATTACTGGCCCTGGCTGACCAGGGCTTCTACAGGCTCAATAGTATCCTGTCGCACCGTGGCACCGAACTGCTTGATCATCTGCTGGATCAACGGATCCTGCTCGATCGACAGCACGGCGTCCTGCTGGCGCTCGGCACGCTTGCGCGACGCCGCCTGGGCCGGGGTTTCCTGCTCGGGGCGAATCAGCTCGATCCGCAGGTTCAGGGTGCGCCCCAGGTGCTGGTTGAGCGCCTCGTTCAGCCGGCGTTGCTGGGTGGTGTTGAACAGCGCGCCCTGGCCTGGGTCCAGGTGCAGCAGCCAGTCGTCGCCGTCGGCGGCCATCAGCGTACAGTTTGCAGCGATGTTGCCTGTCATGCCGGACACAGGCAACTGTGGGAATAATTCCAGCCATTGCAGGGCCAGGCCGGTCGCTGGCTGAGCCGCTGGCAGGGGCTCGGGGGCGACGGCAGGCGCCTCCTCCTGAACGTGCTCGGCCAACTCGTCGAGATAGCTGAAGCCTACCGGGTCGCTTTCGCCACCGTAGTAGTCCTCATCCATGGGTGGCTCGTCGTCGCGATCCATGCCAGCCGAAGCGTAGGCGGACGGATCGAAGGGTGGCTCGTCATAGACGGGCTGGGCGTTCTGCGAGGCAGCAACCGGAGCTGGAGCTGGAGCTGGAGCCGGGGCCGGAGCAGGTACGGGCTCGGGCGCGGGTTCGGGCGCTGCGGCAGGCTCCTCCCAGGGCAGGTCGATGACCTCCTCCACCACCACCGGCTCAGGCGCGGCGACTTCGGGCTCCGGCTCCGGTTCTGGCTCAGGAGCCTGCACCACAACCGGTGCGACCTCGGCCTGCGCCACTGGCGCAGGCTGCGACGGCTCAACAGCAGGCGCCTCGACAGCAACGGCTGGCGCTGCCACCGGGGTTGCCGGATCAGCTGTGGCCTGGCTGATCCCCACTGGCTTTAGCACCGGTTTCGGCGCATCGTCGGTATCCGCCGGGCGGAATGCCAGCATGCGCAGCAGGACCATTTCGAAACCGCCCCGCGGGTCCGGCGCCAACGGCAGGTCGCGGCGCCCGATCAGGCCCATCTGGTAGTAGAACTGCACATCCTCGGCCGGCAACGCCGAAGCCAGCGCCAGCACCCGGTCGCGATCACCCTGGCCGTTGTCGACCGCCTCGGGCAGCGCCTGGGCAATGGCCACGCGGTGCAGCACATTGAGCATTTCGGCCAGCACGCCGCTCCAGTCCGGCCCCTGCTCGGCCAGGTTGCGCACGGCTTCGAGCAGCGCCCGCGCATCGCCTTCGAGCAGCGCCTGCAACACACCATAGACTTGGCCATGATCGAGGCTGCCGAGCATGGCGCGCACATCGGCGGCCAGCACCTTGCCCTCGCCGAAGGCGATGGCCTGGTCGGTCAGGCTCATGGCGTCGCGCATCGAACCGTCGGCCGCGCGGCCGAGCAGCCACAGGGCATCCGGCTCGAACGGCACGTTCTCGGCCTGCAGCACGTGGCTCAGGTGCTCGACCACCCGCTCCGGGCTCATGTTCTTCAGCGAGAACTGCAGGCAGCGCGACAGGATGGTGGCCGGCAGCTTCTGCGGGTCGGTGGTGGCAAGGATGAACTTGACGTAGGGCGGCGGCTCTTCCAGCGTCTTGAGCAAGGCGTTGAACGAGTGGGTGGAGAGCATGTGCACTTCGTCGATCAGGTAGACCTTGAAGCGCCCACGGCTGGGTGCGTACTGCACGTTATCGAGCAGTTCGCGGGTGTCTTCGACCTTTGTGCGGCTCGCGGCGTCGATCTCGATCAGGTCGACGAAGCGCCCCTCGTCGATCTCCCGGCACACCGAGCAGGTGCCACAGGGCGTGGACGTGATGCCGGTCTCGCAGTTGAGGCATTTGGCGATGATTCGCGCAATGGTAGTCTTGCCCACACCCCGGGTACCTGTGAACAGGTAGGCGTGGTGCAGGCGCTGGTTGTCCAAGGCATTGATCAAGGCCTTGAGCACATGGGTCTGGCCGACCATTTCGCGGAACGAGCGCGGACGCCATTTACGTGCAAGAACCTGATAACTCATCGAAAAACCATCGCAGCCTGATCGAGCGGAAGATCGCTAATGCTAGCGGAGCGGGGGCAAAATTGCACCCTGCGCGGCTCGTCTAAGCTAAGCAACTGGCGCGCTGTTCATGGAGGATGTGCATTGCGACGTTTGCTGGCCCTGCTATTACTCTGGACCACCTACAGCCAGGCGGACCTCCCGGTGCTGCGCTTTTCCGTGGCCGAGAGCTGGAGCATGCCGCTGGTGCGGGTCGAAGGCGACCAGCCGGTGGAGGGCCTGGTATTCGACCTGATCCAGGCACTGGCCCGAGAGGCCGGCGTGCGCCCGGAGTACCACGTGATGGCCCGCCTGCGCCTGCAACAGGCGATGGATGCTGGCGATATCGATGTGCGCTGCTATGTGAGCAGCCAGTGGTTCAATGATCGGCCGGGGAATTTCGTCTGGAGCATTCCGTTGATTCTGCAGCGCGACGTGCTGGTCGGGCGACCGGGCGACGCCACCCCTGCTCGCCCTGAACAACTGCCACCGCAGGCGATCGGCACGGTGCTGGGGTATGCCTACGGTACGCTGGAGCCGCTGTTTGCCCAGGGGCGCCTGCTGCGGGAGGACAGCCGCAGCCAGCAACTGGCGCTGCAGAAGCTGCAAATCGGGCGGTATCAGCATGCAGTAAGCAATGAGCTGTCACTGCAGTGGTTCAACCAGGGATTGCCAGCCGAACAGCGGCTGCCGATACAGGCCGTGCTGGAGGAACAGGCGCTGGGGTGCATGGTGAGGAATGATCCGGCGATACCGACCCAGGGGGTTTTGCGGGCGTTGGTGCGGATGAAGGAGTCGGGGGAGATTGAGCGGATTGTGCGGCGGTATGGAGCGACGGAGTATTCGCGGGGAATTTCGGTGATACAGCCTTGAGCCGGATTGGAAAACACACCTCTGATAACCCCGGAAGTGCCAGCGACAAGTTGATATCAATAGGCCATTACTCAGTGTAGAGTTACGCGCCCCGACGCCCAGCGGCGGGCGAGAAACGTACCCACACTAAGGAAAGCTGCATGTCCACCGTTCGAAATCTGACCGCTGCCGCATTGATAGCGCTGACCACTGGCTGTGCCACCGGCCTCAATTCGGTCCAAGAGTCGGAACTCGCTGGCTACCGCGCCAGAAACCTCTCGGTAGAAGAGAAAAAGCCTGGGCTTGCCGCTGGCCTTGGCCTGCTTCCAGGTGGCGGATCGTTCTACGGCCGCGCCTACGGCTTTGGCGTGGTGAACCTGCTGTGCTGGCCGCTCTCCATCCTCTGGGACCCTGTCAGTGGGCATGACGCTGCAGAGATGATCAACTATCAAGCCACCAAGGCCCATGTTGCAACGCTGAAAAAACGCGATATGGACGAGCTGGATGCCCAGCTGGAAACTGAAGCGATCGACATCAAGCGCTACGCGCTCGACAAGCGCAGGATCGAAGAGAAATACAGCCTTTGAGGGCATCAGCCAATCAGCGCCGTACAGGCGGCGCTCGTTCTCACAGCGGACAGCTGTAATCAGTGATCAAAAGCTGGGAGAGGTGATGCGCAGGGCCGAATGAAACTTTCCGACCCCGGAAATGGAGGCGGCCCCACCAGCCACACCCCGGCACTCGATGTTCCCGCTATGGCTGCTCCCTTCCGGGCCTGACCAGGTTAACGGGTAATCAATGCGGGGGGACCGATGGGGCCACCACTACGCGGCTCGCCAAGCAGCGAGCCGCGCCATTGTACCGGTCTGGGGCGAAGATACAACCTCTGTGGAAGAAAAAGTCATCATTTCTCAATGACTTGTCTGGGCTGTGGCGGCCGGCATGACCAAAAGAGGCCCCTGGCAGGAGCAGGCCTGCCCGCGAACACCGGCAAAGTCGGTGCCATCGACCGCGTTGCCTGCTTCGCGGGCACGCCCGCTCCCACAGGGATTGTGGCAAGTCATCAGACGGTGATGCCCTGCTCCGCCAGGAAGGCTACGAAAGCCTCTTCATCCAGCACCTTCACCCCAAGCTCACTGGCCTTGGCCAACTTGGAACCCGCGCCAGGGCCAGCGACCACGCAGTGGGTCTTGCCAGACACCGAGCCGGCCACCTTGGCACCCAGCCCTTCCAGCTTCTCCTTGGCGATGTCGCGACTGAAGCGCTCCAGGGACCCTGTCAGCACCCACGTCTGGCCAGCCAGCGGCAGGCCTTCGGCCACCTTCTTCTCGCTGCTCCAGTGCATGCCGAAGGCCAACAGCTGGGCCTCGATATCACGGGCCAGCTTCTGGTTGGCCTCATCCTTGAAGAACTCGCGCACCGCTTCGGCCTGTTTCGCCGCCAGGGCCTGGCGCAGGTCGATGCCGTCAGCCGCGATGATCTTGTCCAGGCTATCGAGCTTGGCGACCAGCTTCTCGGCGCCGGTCGGGCCAACCGAGGCAATGTCCAGCTTGGCGATCATGCCGGCAAGGGTCGTGCTGGCGGCGAACTCGGCAGCCAGCTCGCCTTCATCCTGCAGCTGCATGCCACAGGCCAGCAACTGTTCGATGACCTTGCGGTTGTGCTCGTCCTCGAAGAAGTTGTGGATCTCGTAGGCGACTTCCAGGCCGATGTCCGGCAGGTAGGTCAGCACCTGCGGCAGCGCCTGCTGCACGCGGGCCAGGCTGCCCAGCGAGCGGGCCAGGACCTTGGCGGTCTCCTCGCCGACATCCGGAATGCCCAAGGCGTAGATGAAGCGCGCCAGGCTCGGGCGCTTGCTGGCTTCGATGGCGTCCAGCAGCTTCTTGCTGGAGACCTCGGCAAAGCCCTCCAGGCCGACGATCTGATCGAATTCCAGCGTGTACAGGTCGGCCGGCGAGCTGATCAGGCCTTCATCCACCAGTTGCTCGACGCTTTTCTCGCCCAGGCCATCGATGTCCATGGCGCGGCGCGAGACGTAGTGAATGATCGCCTGCTTGAGCTGGGCGGCACAGGCCAGGCGGCCGACGCAGCGGTACACCGCACCTTCACTGGTGGTTTCCTTGCCCTTGCTGCGCTTGACCAACTGGGTGCGCTCGACCTGCGAGCCACAGACCGGGCATTCGCTCGGCACCTGCACCGGGCGCGCATCGTCGGGACGGCGCTCAAGCACCACCTGCATGACCTGCGGGATCACGTCACCGGCACGGCGGATGATCACCGTATCACCGATGCGCAGCCCCAGCCGGGCGATTTCGTCCATGTTGTGCAGGGTGGCGTTGGACACCGTCACACCTGCCACCTTGACCGGCTTCAGGCGCGCCACTGGCGTGACCGCGCCGGTACGGCCGACCTGGAACTCGACGTCGAGCACTTCGGTGAGCTCTTCCATGGCCGGAAACTTGTGGGCGATGGCCCAGCGTGGCTCGCGCGCACGGAAACCCAGCTCGCGCTGGGCCGCCAGGCTGTTGACCTTGAATACCACGCCATCGATCTCGTACGGCAAGCTGTTGCGCCGTTCGCCGATGTCGCGGTAGTAGGCAAGGCACTCCTCAATACCGGCCGCATGCCTGAGCTCGCGGCTGATCGGCAGCCCCCACTGCTTGAGCTGCTCGAGAATGCCGATGTGGCTTTCGCCGATGCTCTCGGAAACCTGCCCGACGCCGTAGCAGCAGAATTCCAGCGGGCGGCTGGCGGTGATCTTCGAATCCAGCTGGCGCAGGCTGCCGGCAGCGGCGTTACGCGGATTGGCGAAGGTCTTGCCGCCCGCTTCGGCTTGGGCGGCGTTGAGGCGGTCGAAGCCGGCCTTGCTCATGTACACCTCGCCGCGCACTTCGAGCACGGCGGGCCAGCCTTCGCCCTGCAGCTTCAGCGGGATGTTGCGCACGGTGCGCACGTTGGCGCTGATGTCCTCGCCGGTGGTGCCGTCGCCACGGGTCGCACCCTGCACCAAATGGCCGTCACGGTACAGCAGGCTCACCGCCAGGCCATCGAGCTTCGGCTCGCAACTGAAATCCACCGCGCCAGGCTGATCGAGCCCCTCGACCACCCGGCGGCCGAACTCGCGCAGGTCGCCCTCCTCGAAGGCGTTGCCCAGGCTGAGCATCGGCACTTCATGACGTACCTGACTGAAAGCTGCCAGGGCAGCGCCGCCGACACGCTGGGTGGGCGAATCTGGGGTCACCAGGTGCGGGTGCTCGGCTTCGAGCGCCTTGAGTTCGTTGAACAGGCGGTCGTATTCGGCATCGGGCACGCTCGGCTCGTCGAGCACGTAATAGCGGTAGTTGTGCTGGTCGAGCTCGGCGCGCAGTTCGTGGATTCGGGTTTCGGCGGTCATTTTTCAGGTTCTCTTGCAAAGCAAAAGAGCAGCCCAGGGCTGCTCTTGCGCTTGAAACAGGGTGGGTGGGACCGAGGCGAGGTCCACCCACTTGGGCACATCAGCGCTTCTGGGTCAGCGCACGGCGCTCGAACTCGACGATGCGCTGGCGGTAGTGCTCGATGGTCTGGGCGGTCAGCACGCTGCGCTGGTCGTCCTTCAGTTCGCCATTGAGCTCGTGGGCCAGTTTGCGCGCTGCCGCCACCATCACGTCGAAGGCCTGCTTCGGATGACGAGGGCCTGGCAGGCCGAGGAAGAAGCTCACGGCACGGGTGCTGAAGTGGTCGATGTCGTCCAGGTCGAAGATGCCCGGCTTGACTGCGTTGGCCATGGAGAACAGCACTTCACCGTGACCGGCCATGCTTTCGTGGCGATGGAAGATGTCCATCTCGCCAAAACGCAGGCCGCTTTCGAGGATGTTCTGCAGCAGGGCCGGGCCCTTGAAACCGCCTTCGTCGCGGGAAATCACGCTGATCACCAGCACTTCCTCGACCGGTGGCAACTCCTTGGTTGCGTTGCCGGTGGCAGCAAAACCGCTGTTGCGGGTGTTGTCGGCGGCGAAATCTTCATCGGCATCGGCGAACAGGTCGGGTTCACGCGGTTCGGCGGCCAGGTTCAGGTCGCCCTGCTGCTGCGCTTCTGCCGTGCGCTTGCCGCGTTTGCTGGCCTTGGCCGGCTTCGGCTCACGCTCACGTTCGCGCTCACGCGCCGGTGCACTGAGCGACGGCAGGTCGGCCTCGTCCAGTTCAGGCTCCTTCTGGGTATCCAGCACCCGCGACGGGCCGAGCACTTCAGCGTTGCCCTCCTCGTCTGGCAGGTTGGAATAACTGCGATCCAGACGGAATTTCAGCTTGCCTTTTCCGCCGCGCATGCGGCGCCAGCCGTCGAAAAGAATACCGGCGATGACAATGACGCCGATGACGATCAGCCACTCGCGCAGACCGATTTCCATGTAATCCCGTGCCTCTATAAAAATATGCTTGAAAACAAAGGGTTCAAAGCCCTTTAACACGTGGCGCCAACTCTATGTTCTGACAGGCGTTTTACCCACGCAAAAAACGAGTGACATTAAGCTAGCACGACCAAAGGCAACTTTACACCGTCTGTCGCACATGACAGGGGCATTTGCCTACAGTTTTCGTCCCATCTTCGCTCATCAGGCGTCCACCATGGCCAAGGCCTCCTCCACATCAACTGCAACAAGACGTGAGCAACCGGGCTCATGCATGGTCACCCCCATCAATTGATCCGCCATCTCCATGGCAATCTTGTTATGGGTGATGTAGATGAACTGCACGCTTTCACTCATTTCCTTGACCAGCCGGGCGTACCGCCCGACGTTGGCATCGTCCAGCGGCGCATCGACCTCGTCGAGCATGCAGAACGGTGCGGGGTTCAACTTGAAGATGGCAAACACCAGCGCCAATGCGGTCAGTGCCTTCTCGCCGCCGGACAGCAAATGGATGGTGCTGTTCTTCTTGCCCGGCGGACGCGCCATGATCGTCACCCCTGTATCGAGTAGATCTTCGCCCGTCAGTTCCAGATAAGCGCTGCCGCCACCGAAAACTTTTGGAAAAAGTGCCTGTAATCCGGCATTTATCTGATCAAAGGTATCCTTGAAGCGGTTGCGGGTTTCCTTGTCGATCTTGCGGATGACGTTTTCCAGGGTCTCCAGGGCCTCGACCAGGTCGGCGTCCTGGGCGTCCAGGTAACGCTTGCGCTCGGACTGTTGTTCGTACTCCTCGATGGCCGCCAGGTTGATCGCACCCAGGCGCTGGATGCGGCCTTCGACCTGCTCCAGCTCCTGCTCGGTACTCTGCTCGGTGGCTTCAGCCTCGACCGTGGCGAGCACTCCCTGCAAATCGTAGCCGTCAGCGAGCAATTGTTCCTGTAGGGTTTTGCGACGGATATCCAATCCCTGGTTCTCCAAGCGCATCTGTTCCAGCTGACCACGCAGCATCTGGGCTTGCTGCTCGGCCTGGGTACGGCGCTTTTCGGCGTCGCGCAGTTCGCGGTCGGCTTCATCCATGTGCAGGCGAGCCAGGCGCATTTCCTCATCGACGCTCATGCGCCGCTCCAGCAGCTCTTCGAGCTTCAGGCGCAGCTCTTCCTGGGGCGCCTCACCCTCTTCCAGGTTCAGGCTCAGCTGCTCCTGGCGCTCGCTCAGGCGTGCGGCCTGCTGCTCCAGGCGTTCAAGGGCCTGGCGGGTGGAGTCATGCTGGGCACGCAGCGAGCCCAGGCGCACGGCCAGTTGGTGGGCGTGATCCTTGTGTTGGCGAGCTTCCTGACGGATGCGATCGAGGCCTTCGCGCAGGGTGTCGCGGCGTGCCATCAGCTGTTCGCGCTGCTCGGCGTCCTGGGCCATCAGGTCCAACGCCTCCTGCAGCACCAGACGAGCCTCGCCCAATTGCTCCTGCTCCAGGGCACGCTGCTCCTGAAGCTCGGTCAGTTCTTCCTGCAGGCGGCGACGGCGCAGCTCCACCTGCTCGGCACGGGCGCGGCCAGCGGAGAGGCTGGCCTTGAGCTCGCCGTGCTGGCGGCTTTCATCCTGCGTGCGGCGGCGCAGCTGCTCGCGCTGCTCCTCCAGCTCCAACTGCTGCTCGCGGGTTGCCTGAAGCTGCTGGTCCAGCTGCTCCAGCGCTGCTTCAAGCTCGAGCTGCTCCTGACCCAGGCGTTCGATTTCCTGACCACGGGCCAGCACGCCACCTTGGGCCTCGCCACCCCGGCTGACGCGCAGGAAGTGGCGGCCAACCCAGTAGCCATCTCGGCTGACCAGGCTCTGCCCTTCACCCAAGGCTGCGCGCCTTGCCAAGGCCTCGGCAAGGTCTTCGACCGGTTGCACCCGGCCCAGCCACGGGGCCAGGTCGATGTGCCCTTCGACCTTGTCGAGCAGGCTGCCGGGCTGACGCTCGCCGCCCCCGGTCGCCAGCAACAGGCGCAGCTCGCCCTGCTCCAGGCCGTTGAAATCCAGCCCGGCAAAATCATCCAGCAGCACGGCCTGCAAATCGGCGCCGAGCACGGTTTCCACCGCCAGCTCCCAACCCGGCTCCACGCGCAGGCCCTCCGCCAGGCGCGGGCGCTGCTCCAGGCCTTGCTCGCGCAGCCAGTCGGCGGCGCCGACGCCCGGCTCCAGCGCAGCCTGTTGCAGCGCCTCCAGCGAGGCCAGACGCCCGCCGAGGCGTTGCAGGTCGCCCTGCTGCTGCTGTTGGGCACTGGTCGCCTGCTGCAATTGCTCGCGCACGCTTTCCAGGCGCTCGACCACCTGCTCCTCCGACAATTGCAACTCTTCAAGCAGCATCTCGCTGCTGGCCAGTTGTTCGGAGAGATCGAGCAGCGAGGCATCCTGTGGCTCCACACCCAGTTGCTCGCCTTCTTCGACCAGCTTGCGCTGTCGCTCGGCCAGGCGCTCCAGGCTGGCCTCCAGCTGCTGCAGGCGTGCCTGCTGCACTTCGGCCTGGCGCCGAGGCTCGGCAGAGCGGGTATTGAAACCGTCCCATTGCTCCTGCCAACCGTGCATGCCCAATTCGGCTTCTTCGAGGGTGGCGGCAGCCTCTTCGGCGGCGGCCAGGGTCAGCTCCTGCTCCGGCTCGAGCATGGCCAGCTCTTCACCCAGGGTGGCCAACAGGGTGCGGTCATGACCCAGGTGCGATTCGGTTTCCTGGCGGGTGCGCTCGGCTTCCTTGAAGTCGTCCTGCAACTGGCGCAGGCGCTGCTGGCCGTGCTGGATGCTCTGCTCGACCCGGGCGATATCACCGGCCACCGAGTAGAAGCGGCCCTGTACCTGGTTGAAGCGCTCGGACAATTCATGGTGGCCATCGCGCAGGCGCTCGATGCTGGCATCGGCATTGCGCTGCTCGGCGACCAGCGCCTCATGGGCGATGTCCTGATCGCCGATCACCGTCTCGCGCTGGCGTACGCGCTCATCCAGGTCGCGCCAGCGCAGCGCCGACAGGCGCGCCTTCAGCTGGCGTTCCTGGGCCTTGTATTCGCGATATTTCTCGGCGGCCTGGGCCTGGCGGTGCAGGCGTTCGAGCTGGCGTTCCAGCTCTTCGCGCAGGTCAGTCAGCCGCGCCAGGTTCTCCTGGGTGCGACGGATGCGGCTCTCGGTCTCGCGGCGGCGCTCCTTGTACTTGGAGATGCCGGCCGCCTCTTCGATGAAGTTGCGCAACTCTTCGGGCTTGGCCTCGATCAGCTTGGAGATCATGCCCTGTTCGATGATCGAGTAGCTGCGCGGGCCCAGGCCGGTGCCGAGGAAGATGTCGGTGATGTCCCGACGGCGGCATTTGGTGCCGTTCAGGTAATAGCTGTTCTGTCCGTCACGGGTGACCTTGCGGCGAATGGAAATCTCGGCATAAGCAGCGTATTCACCCAGCAAGGTGGTTTCGCTGTTGTCGAACACCAGCTCGATGCTGGCCTGGCTCACCGGCTTGCGACTGGTGGAGCCGTTGAAGATGACGTCGGTCATCGACTCGCCGCGCAGGTTCTTCGCCGAACTCTCGCCCATCACCCAGCGCACCGCGTCGATGATGTTGGACTTGCCACAGCCGTTGGGGCCGACCACGGCCGCCATGTTGCTGGGGAAGTTGACCGTGGTCGGGTCGACGAACGACTTGAACCCGGCCAGGCGAATGCACTTCAGGCGCATCGGTCAGCCCCGGGCCAGCGCCGCCAGCACCAGTTCGCAGCTGCGCTGGCCATAGGCGGTGAGCACCTCGCGGATGCGCGACAGGTCACGGGCAACCACGGCATCGAGCAGTCGGGCGAACAGGTCGAGGTAGTCGTCCATGTTGGCCTGGCGCTGGTCCAGGGCCAGGTAATAGGCGCGACTCATGGCCGGCTGCAGGTTTTCTACGGTTTCCTGCAGGTAAGGGTTGTCGGCGAAAGGGTATGCCGCACGCATCACCGCGAAGCTCTCGGCGACAAATACCTTGATGTCCTGGCGGTCGCGTGCCTGCTGCAGGCGCTGCTGGATGTCCAGGAACGGGCGCAGGTCGGCTTCCAGGCGCCATTTCTGGGCAACGGCGTTGCCGAGCAGGATGTAGAACTCGCCCATCAGGGTGCACAGGCTGCGCACGCTGCGCTCGTCCAGTTCAGTGACATGGGCGCCACGTCGCGGCAGGATCGCAATCAGATGGCGACGTTCGAGGATCAACAACGCTTCGCGCACCGAGCCACGGCTGACACTGAGGGCCTGGGTGACCTTCTGCTCCTGGATCCGCTCACCGGGCGCAAGCTCGCCGCGAATGATGCGTTCGGCCAGGTAGTCGGCAATCTGCTCGGAGAGGCTGTCCGGCGCCTTGAACGTCATGGTTTTCCTTCAAAATCATTGAACTGGGCACAAGGGAGCGATTGTAGCGCACTTGCCCAGCGCACGCGCAGAGGGGCGCGGCGCTTTATTTGAACGGCCAGGCAGCCAGCCACACGGCGCGATCTATGCTTGTGATAAGGGCACTGTGTTCGGCTGGGCGTCGACATGCGCAATTTCCTGACCTTTGAGTCAGAAAAATATTGACCACTGCGACAGGTCTGCTTATTGTCCGCCCAACAACAATAAAACCATTGCGAGGCCATCCCCGTGATCCAGTTTCTCGTCAACCAGGAGCTGCGTAGTGAGCATGCCCTGGACCCGAACATGACGGTGCTGCAGTACCTGCGTGAGCACCTGGGCAAACCCGGCACCAAGGAAGGCTGCGCCAGTGGCGACTGCGGCGCCTGCACCGTGGTGGTCGGCGAGCTTGTCCAAAATGAACAGGGCGAGGATAGCCTGCGCTACCGCAGCCTGAACTCCTGCCTGACGTTCGTTTCCTCCTTGCACGGCAAGCAACTGATCAGCGTCGAAGGCCTCAAGCACAACGGCCAACTGCATAGCGTGCAACAGGCCATGGCAGATTGCCATGGCTCGCAATGCGGCTTCTGCACCCCCGGTTTCGTCATGTCGCTGTTCGCCCTGCAGAAAAACAGCCAGGGCGCCGACCTGCACCAGGCCCAGGAAGCCCTGGCCGGCAACCTGTGCCGCTGCACCGGTTACCGCCCGATCCTCGACGCCGCCGAGCAAAGCTGCCGGCTGCCCTGCCGCGACCAGTTCGACGCCCAGCAGGGGCAGACCATCGCCCGCCTCAAGGCCATCGCCCCGACCCAGACCGGCGAGCTAAACAGTGGCGACAAGCGCTGCCTGGTGCCTCTGACCGTGGCCGACCTGGCCGAGCTGTACAGCTCGCACCCTGAAGCCCGCCTGCTGGCCGGTGGTACCGACCTGGCGCTGGAGGTCACCCAGTTCCACAAGACCCTGCCGGTGATGATCTACGTCGGCCACGTCGCCGAACTCAAGCGCATCGACAAGACCGCCAGCCACCTGGAAATCGGCGCCGCCACCCCGCTCACCGACTGCTACGGCGCACTCAACGAGGAATACCCGGACTTCGGCGACCTGCTGCACCGTTTCGCCTCGTTGCAGATTCGCAACCAGGGCACCCTCGGCGGCAACATCGGCAACGCCTCGCCGATCGGCGACTCGCCGCCCCTGCTGATCGCCCTGGATGCGCAGGTGGTCCTGCGCCAGGGCGAGCGCCAGCGGGTGATGCCGCTGGAAGACTACTTCATCGACTACCGCATCACGGCCCGCCAGGACAGCGAGTTCATCGAGAAGATCATCGTGCCACGCGCCAGCAACGACTGGGCCTTCCGTGCCTATAAAGTGTCCAAACGCCTGGACGACGATATCTCCGCCGTGTGCGGCGCCTTCAACCTGAGCATCGAAGACGGCGTGGTCAGCGGCGTGCGCATCGCCTTCGGCGGCATGGCGGCCATCCCGAAGCGCGCCCGTGCCTGCGAAGCCGCCTTGCGCGGTAAACCGTGGAACCAGGCCAGCGTCGAACGCGCCTGCCAGGCCCTGGCCGAAGACTTCACCCCGCTCAGCGACTTCCGCGCCAGCAAGGAATACCGCCTGCTGACCGCGCAGAACCTGCTGCGCAAGTACTTCATCGAACAGCAAACGCCCTACATCGAGACCCGGGTGACCGACTATGTCTAACCATCACGTAGCCAAGAGCCAGGCCGAGATGGCCGAACTGTTCAGCCAGGACCTGACCACCGGGGTCGGCCGCAGCGTCAAGCACGACAGCGCCGACAAGCATGTGTCGGGCGAAGCGCTGTACATCGACGACCGCCTGGAATTCCCCAACCAGCTGCATGTCTATGCGCGCACTGCAGACCGTGCCCATGCGCGCATCCTGCGCATCGACACCACGCCCTGCTACGCCTTCGAAGGCGTGCGCATCGCCATCACCCACGAAGACATCCCGGGCCTGAAAGACATCGGCCCGGTGGTCGCCGGCGACCCGCTGCTGGCCATCGACAAGGTCGAGTTCTTCGGCCAGCCGGTGCTCGCCGTGGCGGCCCGTGACCTGGATACCGCGCGCCGTGCGGCCATGGCTGCCATCGTCGAGTACGAAGACCTGGAGCCAGTGCTGGACGTGGTCGATGCCCTGCGCAAGAAGCACTTCGTGCTCGACAGCCACACCCACCAGCGCGGCGATTCGGCCGCCGCCCTGGCCAGCGCTCCGCACCGCCTGCAAGGCACCCTGCACATCGGCGGCCAGGAGCACTTCTACCTGGAAACCCAGATCTCTTCGGTGATGCCCACCGAGGACGGCGGCATGATCGTCTACTGCTCCACGCAGAACCCCACCGAAGTGCAGAAGCTGGTCGCCGAAGTGCTCGACGTGCCGATGAACAAGGTGGTGCTGGACATGCGCCGCATGGGCGGCGGCTTCGGCGGCAAGGAAACCCAGGCGGCAAGCCCGGCCTGCCTGTGCGCGGTGATTGCGCGCCTGACCGGCCAGCCAACCAAGATGCGCCTGCCGCGGGTCGAAGACATGACCATGACCGGCAAGCGCCACCCGTTCTATGTGGAGTACGACGTCGGCTTCGACGACGACGGCCGCCTGCACGGCATCAACCTCGACCTGGCCGGCAACTGCGGCTACTCGCCCGACCTGTCCGGCTCGATCGTCGACCGCGCCATGTTCCACTCCGACAACGCCTACTACCTGGGCGATGCCACCGTGCACGGCCACCGCTGCAAGACCAACACTGCCTCCAATACCGCCTACCGCGGTTTCGGCGGCCCGCAGGGGATGGTCGCCATCGAACAGGTGATGGACCACATCGCCCGCCACCTGGGCCGCGACCCGCTGGCCGTGCGCAAGGCCAACTACTACGGCAAGACCGAGCGCAACGTCACCCACTACTACCAGACCGTCGAGCACAACATGCTCGAGGAGATGACCGCCGAACTGGAAGCCAGCAGCGACTATGCCGAGCGCCGCGAGTCGATCCGCCGCTTCAACGCCAACAGCCCGGTCCTGAAGAAAGGCCTGGCGCTGACCCCGGTCAAGTTCGGCATTTCGTTCACCGCCACCTTCCTCAACCAGGCCGGTGCGCTGATCCACATCTACACCGACGGCAGCATTCACCTGAACCACGGCGGCACCGAGATGGGCCAGGGCCTGAACACCAAGGTGGCACAGGTGGTGGCGCAGGTGTTCCAGGTCGACTTCAGCCGCATCCAGATCACCGCCACCAATACCGACAAGGTGCCCAACACCTCGCCGACCGCGGCGTCGAGTGGCGCCGACCTGAACGGCAAGGCCGCCCAGAACGCCGCCGAAATCCTCAAGAAGCGCCTCACCGAGTTTGCCGCACGGCACTACCAGGTGACCGAGGAAGACGTCGAGTTCCGCAATGGCCACGTGCGCGTGCGCGACCAGATCGTCAGCTTCGAGCAACTGGTGCAGCAGGCCTACTTCGCCCAGGTGTCGCTGTCGACCACCGGCTTCTACCGCACGCCGAAGATCTACTACGACCGCAGCCAGGCGCGCGGCCGGCCGTTCTACTACTTCGCCTTCGGCGCGGCCTGCGTGGAAGTGATCGTCGACACCCTGACCGGCGAGTACAAGATGCTGCGCGCCGACATCCTGCATGACGTGGGCGACTCGCTGAACCCGGCCATCGACATCGGCCAGGTCGAAGGCGGCTTCATCCAGGGCATGGGCTGGCTGACCACCGAAGAGCTGGTGTGGAACGCCAAGGGCAAGCTGATGACCAACGGCCCGGCCAGCTACAAGATCCCGGCGGTGGCCGACATGCCGCTGGACCTGCGGGTGAAGCTGGTGGAAAACCGCAAGAACCCGGAAGACACCGTGTTCCATTCCAAGGCCGTGGGCGAGCCGCCGTTCATGCTCGGCATCGCCGCCTGGTGCGCGCTCAAGGACGCCGTGGCCAGCATCGCCGACTACCGCGTGCAGCCACAGGTGGATGCGCCGGCGACGCCGGAGCGGGTGTTGTGGGGTTGCGAGCAGATGCGCAAGGCGGTGGCTGCAGCGCAGCCTGCCGAGCCGGAACTGGAACCCGTAACGCACTAGCCAGGCCGACATCTGACCCTGTGGGAGCGGGCTTGCCCGCGAACAAGGGCGAAGCCCTTGCCATGCACCGCGGTGGCTTCTTCGCGGGCAAGCCCGCTCCCACATGGACCGCGTGTACACACAAGAGAGGTTGAATCATGCACCAATGGATCAACGCCCTCGCCGACCACCAGTCCCGCGGCGAAGCCTGCGTGCTGGTGACCATCATCGAGGAGCGCGGCTCAACCCCGCGCAACGCTGGCTCGAAGATGGTCGTCAGCGCCACCGGCCTGTTCGACACCATCGGCGGCGGCCACCTGGAATACAAGGCCCTGCACATCGCCCGGCAGATGCTCGAGGAACACCGCAACACCCCGCACCTGGAGCGCTTCAGCCTCGGCGCCAGCCTCGGCCAGTGCTGCGGCGGCGCCACCGTGCTGCTGTTCGAGCCGATGGCTGCGGTGCAGGCGCACATCGCCGTGTTCGGCGCGGGCCATGTCGGCCGTGCTCTGGTACCCTTGCTCGCCGCGCTGCCCTGCCGGGTGCGCTGGATCGACTCGCGTGAACAGGAATTCCCCGAACTCATCCCCAACGGGGTGTGCAAGGTCGTCAGTGAAGAACCGGTCGACGAAGTCGCGGACCTGCCGCCAGGCAGCTACTGCATCGTCATGACCCACAACCACCAGCTCGACCTGGAACTGACCGCCGCCATTCTCAAACGCAACGATTTCACCTGGTTCGGCCTGATCGGCTCGAAGACCAAGCGGGTCAAGTTCGAGCACCGCCTGCGCGAGCGCGGCTACGACGATGCCGTGCTGGCGCGCATGCGCTGCCCGATGGGCCTGCCCGAGGTCAAGGGCAAGCTGCCGATCGAGATTGCCGTGTCCATCGCCGGCGAAATCATTGCCACCTACAACGCCTGCTTCGGCCAGCACGACGCTGCCGCCAACGCCGGCCCCATTGCCCAGTTGCTGCCGCCCTCCCGGCGCAGCCAAGCCATTTGACGAGTGTGTTATGACCGTTACCCGCAAAGCCTACCGTGCCGCCATCCTGCACAGCATCGCCGACCCGGCCGAGGTAGGCCTGGACGCTTCCCATGAGTACTTCGAGGACGGCCTGCTGGTGATCGACGATGGCCGCATCAGCGCCGTCGGCCCTGCCAGCGAGCTGCTGCCGACCCTGGCGGCCGACATCGAGGTGGTGCATTACCAGGACGCGCTGATCACCCCAGGCTTCATCGATACCCATATCCACTTCCCGCAGACCGGCATGATCGGCTCCTACGGCGAACAACTGCTGGACTGGCTCAATACCTACACCTTCCCTTGCGAGAAGCAGTTCGCCGACAAGGACCACGCCGACAAGGTGGCGAAGATCTTCCTCAAGGAACTGCTGCGCAACGGCACCACCACCGCCCTGGTGTTCGGCAGCGTGCACCCGCAGTCGGTCAACGCCCTGTTCGAAGAAGCCGAGCGCCTGGACCTGCGGATGATTGCCGGCAAGGTGATGATGGACCGCAACGCCCCGGACTACCTGACCGACACCGCCGAGTCCGGTTACACCGAGAGCAAGCAGCTGATCGAGCGCTGGCACGGCAAGGGCCGCCTGCACTACGCGGTGACCCCACGCTTCGCCCCGACCAGCACGCCGGAACAGCTGGCCCTGGCCGGTCAGCTGCTGAAGGAATACCCGGGCCTGTACATGCACACCCACCTGTCCGAGAACCTCAAGGAAATCGACTGGGTGAAAGAGCTGTTCCCCGAGCAGAAAGGCTACCTGGACGTCTACGACCACTTCGAGCTGCTCAGCGAGCGCTCGGTGTTCGCCCACGGCGTGCACCTGTGCGACAGCGAATGCCAGCGCCTGGCGGAAACCGGCTCGGCCGTGGCCTTCTGCCCGACCTCCAACCTGTTCCTCGGCAGCGGCCTGTTCAACCTGCCCCAGGCCGAGCGCTTCAAGGTCAACGTGGGCCTGGGCACCGATGTCGGCGCTGGCACCAGCTTCTCGCTGCTCAACACACTGAACGAGGCGTACAAGGTGATGCAGCTGCAAGGCGCGCGCCTGCACCCGTACAAGTCGCTGTATCTGGCCACCCTCGGCGGCGCTCGCGCCTTGCGCCTGGACGACCGTATCGGCAGCCTGCGCCCGGGCAACGATGCCGACTTCGTGGTGCTCGACTACAAGGCCACGCCGCTACTGGACTACCGCATTCAGCAGTCCAGCAGCATCGAAGAAACCCTGTTCGTGCTCACCACCCTGGGCGACGACCGCACCGTGCGCGAAACCTACGCCGCCGGGCGTTGCGTGCACCAGCGCTAAGGCTCTTTCGCCAGGCGCCGGTACAGCGCGCCGCCGATCGCAGCCCCGATCAGCGGCGCCACCCAGAACAGCCACAGCTGCTGCAGGGCCCAACCGCCGACGAACAATGCCGGCCCCGTGCTGCGCGCGGGGTTGACCGAGGTATTGGTCACCGGGATCGAGATCAGGTGGATCAAGGTCAGGGCCAAGCCGATGGCAATCGGCGCGAAGCCTGCCGGGGCACGGGCGTCGGTAGCGCCCATGATCACCACCAGGAACATCGCGGTCATCACCACTTCACTGACAAAGCCCGCGCCCAGCGTGTAGCCGCCAGGCGAGTGGTCGGCGTAGCCGTTGGACGCCAGGCCCGAGGACAGTTCGAAACCGGCCTTGCCGCTGGCAATCAGATAGATCACGCCAGCGGCCAGGATGGCGCCGATCACCTGGGCGATCACATAGGGCAGCAGCTCTTTAGCCGGGAAGCGTCCACCCACCACCAGCCCGAACGACACGGCGGGGTTGAGATGACAGCCGGAGATATGACCAATGGCGAAGGCCATGGTCAGCACGGTAAGACCGAAGGCGAAGGCGACACCGAGCACACCGATGCCGACGGGAGAACTGGCTGCGAGCACGGCACTGCCGCAGCCACCAAGAACCAACCAGAAGGTGCCGACCAGCTCGGCCCCCATCCGTGTACCCAGAGACATGGTCATCGACCTTTCCTCAAGAAGTGGAACGCAACGGATGCGCAAGCCCAACTGCTTGATGAAGGTTTGCTCACAAGAATTTAGCAGAGGTTTGGCTATTGGCCAGTAACAGCACAGGGCCGCTGCGCGCCCCATCGCCGGCAAGCGCGGCTCCCACAAGGTACTGCACATTCCTTGAGGTCAGTGCTGTACCTGTAGGAGCCGCGCTTGCCGGCGATGGGGCGCGAAGCGGCCCTGAAATCAGCCAGGCAAACGATCAACCCTTGGCGGACGCCTTGGGCTTTTTCAGCAGGTGGGAGAACACCGCATGCAGATCGTCCGAAGCGCTTTCCTCGTCCAGGTTCAGCTTGCTATCGATATGATCCATGTGGTGCATCATCAGGCTCACCGCCTGCTCGGCATCACGCGCCTCAATGGCATCGATCAATTGCATGTGCTCGTCATACGAGCAGTGCGAGCGGGTGCCAGTTTCGTACTGGGCAATGATCAGCGAAGTCTGCGACACCAGGCTGCGCTGGAAGCTGACCAGCGGGGCGTTGCCTGCCGCTTCGGCCAGCTTGAGGTGGAACTCGCCGGAAAGGCGGATACCGGCGCCACGGTCGCCACGGGAGAAGCTGTCACGCTCCTCGCGCACCATCTGGCGCAGTTCGTTGAGCTGCTCCAGCGTCGCGTGCTGCACGGCCAGTTCGGTAATGGCACGTTCGACCATGCGCCGCGAGAAGAACACCTGACGGGCCTCTTCCACCGTCGGGCTGGCCACCACGGCACCGCGGTTCGGCCGCAGCAGCACCACGCTTTCGTGGGCCAGGCGCGACAGGGCGCGGCGGATGATGGTGCGGCTGACGCCAAAGATCTCGCCCAGCGCTTCCTCGCTCAACTTGGTGCCCGGCGCCAATCGCTGCTCGAGGATCGCCTCGAAGATGTGCGCGTAGACGATGTCGTCCTGGGTACCACTGCGGCCGGCCTTGCCAGTGCGCGCAGGTTTTTTCAGAGGTTGCAGCTGTTCGTTCATGGGCTCTCGAGGCACGAAGAGAAAGTATGGCGCCATTGTACACAGGCTGAGGCGATTCCGCAGGGGGCCTTTTACCTATATAGCCGTTATACGACGCATTGAGCACACAAAAGATAAAACATTATTTGCATTCTTTGTACACAAAAGCATAATCCATCGGGCAACATCTTGACCCGTGAGTCAACAAAACGCGTCAGACGTCTGCCTTCCCTCGCGGAGCCACCAAGTGCATTGCTCAGGACCCTGGCTCCAACAACAACAAGAAAGACTTGAGGAGTACTCGCTGTGGAAAGCCGCAAATCCGAAGCCCCTACGCTGGATCTCGCGCCACCGCTCGAAACGAGTTGGCTGGAACGGATTTTCAAACTCAAGCAACACGGCAGCACTGTCAGAACCGAGCTGATCGCCGGGGTGACCACCTTCATCACCATGGCTTACATCATCTTCGTCAACCCCAACATCATGGCCGACGCCGGCATCGACCATGGTGCCGCCTTCGTCGCCACCTGCATCGCCGCCGCGCTGGGCTGCCTGCTGATGGGCCTGTACGCCAACTGGCCGGTGGGCCTGGCGCCAGGCATGGGGCTGAATGCCTTCTTTACCTACACCGTGGTCGGCACCATGGGCTACAACTGGGAAACGGCGCTGGGGGCGGTATTCGTCTCGGGCGTGCTGTTCATGTTCCTGACCTTGTCACGCGTGCGCGAATGGCTGCTCAACAGCATCCCGGTGAGCCTGCGCCATGCCATGGGGGCCGGCGTCGGATTGTTCCTCGGGCTGATCGGCCTGAAGACCGCCGGCATCATCGTCGACAGCCCGGCCACCCTGATCAAGCTGGGTTCGCTGCATGAGCCGGGGCCACTGCTGGCGGCACTGTGCTTCCTGCTGATCGCCATCCTCAGTTACAAGCGCGTGTTCGGCGCAATCCTGATCAGCATCATCGGCGTCACCCTGGCCGGTTGGGGCCTGGGGTTGGTGAAGTTCAGCGGGGTAATGTCGATGCCGCCGAGCCTGGCACCGACCTGGATGGCCATGGATGTGGCGGGCGTGTTCAACGTCAGCATGATCAGCGTGGTGCTGGCGTTCCTGTTCGTGCACATGTTCGACACCGCTGGCACGCTGATGGGCGTGGCGCAGCGGGCCAATCTGGTGGCGCCTGATGGCCGTATTGAAAACCTGTCGCGGGCATTGAAGGCAGATAGTGCTTCGAGCGTGTTCGGTGCCGTGGTCGGTGTACCACCGGTAACCAGTTATGTGGAAAGTGCTGCCGGCGTCGCGGCGGGCGGTCGTACTGGCCTGACGGCGGTAGTGGTTGGCCTGCTGTTCGTAGCGGCGATGTTCTTTGCTCCGCTGGCCGGGATGATCCCTGCCTACGCAACTGCGGGCGCGCTGATCTATGTGGCGATGCTGATGATGGGCAGCATGGCGCACATTCATTGGGACGAAGCGACCGACAGTATTCCGGCGATCGTCACGGTGATCATGATGCCGCTGACCTTCTCCGTCGCCGACGGTATCGCCCTGGGCTTCATCAGCTATGTGGCATTGAAGGCGGGTACCGGCAAGTACAAGGAAATCTCCGCCAGCCTGTGGGTCCTGTGCGCGATCTTCATTGCCAAGTTCGTGTTCCTCTGACCCTCACCGCACCCACCAAGGGCGCTTCGGCGCCCTTTCTTTATTGCTAAAATCTGTGCTGGCCTCTTCGCGGGTAAACCCGCTCCCACAGGACTTGTGGTGACCCTGTGGGAGCGGGCTTGCCCGCGAAAGGGCCAACAAAGGCCATACAAAAACAGCAGACGAAAAAAAGCCCGCCAGTGTGGGAGCGGGCCAAAGGACCTACGAAGATTCTTCTAGCGACCAACTAGCTTCCGCGATAGGTCGAATAGCTGTACGGCGAGATCAGCAGCGGCACGTGGTAGTGCTCCTGCTTTTCATCGATGCCGAAGCGCAGCACGACAACATCCAAAAATGCAGTGTCCGGCAGCTGCACGCCGCGGGCACGGTAGTAGGCGCCAGCGCTGAACTGCAGCTGGTAGACGCCGGTACGATAATCGTCACCTTGCAGCAGCGGCGCGTCGACGCGGCCATCGCTGTTGGTCAGGGCAGTGTTCACCAGCTCCAGCTGCTGGCCTTCGACGCGGTACAGCTCGACCTTGATCGAGCTGCCTGGGCAGCCATGCGCGGCATCCAGTACGTGTGTGGTCAAACGTCCCATCTGCTTGTCGCCTCTTGTTCAATCTATGGGCAAAAAATACACAGCCAACGCCCCAGCTTAGGGCCTGCGATGTGCGGGAATGACGCCATTAAGACATTTCATCGCCAGATTGTACACAATTTTTTAATCCCTTCCGTCGCAACCCCGCCAATCAGCCCTTCAGTCGCAAATACAGGCGGCGTATGGACGTCAATGTCATTAACTGACCATTCAGGCAGGTTTCTTGCAACACGTTCTCATGCGACAAAAGGGAAGAAATGCGGAAAAACAGGCTTACAAAAGATTTCAGAAGTTGTATACAATCAGCCCATCCGGTGGTGCGACATCCCGACGCGGCCCGCCCACCCCGCACCAACACACAAGAAGGAAGACTGCAGTGAGCGCTGACTACCCTCGCGACCTGATCGGTTACGGCAACAACCCTCCTCACCCGCAATGGCCGGGCAACGCTCGCATCGCGCTGTCTTTCGTCCTCAACTACGAAGAAGGCGGCGAACGCAACATCCTGCACGGTGACAAAGAGTCCGAAGCCTTCCTGTCCGAGATGGTAGCCGCCCAGCCGCTGCAGGGTGCGCGCAACATGAGCATGGAATCGCTGTACGAGTACGGCAGCCGCGCCGGCGTGTGGCGTCTGCTCAAGCTGTTCAAGGACAGCGGCGTACCGCTGACCATCTTCGCCGTGGCCATGGCTGCCCAGCGCCACCCCGACGTGATCCGCGCCATGGCCGAAGCCGGCCACGAGATCTGCAGCCACGGCTACCGCTGGATCGACTACCAGAACATGGACGAGGCCCAGGAGCGCGAGCACATGCTCGAAGCCATCCGCATCCTCACCGAACTCACCGGCGAACGCCCAGTGGGCTGGTACACCGGCCGCACCGGCCCAAACACCCGCCGCCTGGTGATGGAAGAAGGTGGCTTCCTCTATGACAGCGACACCTATGACGACGACCTGCCCTACTGGGAGCCGAACAACCCGACCGGCAAGCCGCACCTGGTGATCCCGTATACCCTGGACACCAACGACATGCGCTTCACCCAGGTGCAGGGCTTCAACTGCGGCGAGCAGTTCTTCCAGTACCTGAAAGACGCCTTCGACGTGCTCTACGCCGAAGGTGCCGAAGCACCGAAGATGCTGTCCATCGGCCTGCACTGCCGCCTGGTCGGCCGCCCGGCACGCCTGGCCGCGCTCAAGCGCTTCGTCGATTACGCCAAGAGCCACGACCAGGTCTGGTTCGCCCGTCGCGTGGACATCGCCCGCCACTGGCACGCCACCCACCCGTACAAGAAAGAGAACGCCTGATGACCGCCTTCAAGACCCTCAAGCCATCCGCCCTGGACCGTGACGCCTTCGTCAAGGTGTTCGCCGACATCTACGAGCACTCGCCGTGGGTCGCCGAAAAAGCCTACGACCTGGGCCAGCTGGGCGAACTGGACGAGATCGAGGCGCTGCACCAGCGCATGAGCGACATCCTGCTCAGCGCCAACCATGCCGACCAGCTGGCGCTGATCAACGCTCACCCGGACCTGGCCGGCAAGGCCGCCATCCAGGGCGAGCTGACCGAATCGAGCACCAACGAACAGGCCGGCGCCGGCATCCACGAGTGCACCGCCGAAGAGTTCGCCCGCTTCACCGAACTGAACGACACCTACAAGGCCAAGTTCCAGTTCCCGTTCATCATGGCGGTCAAGGGCAGCAACCGGCACCAGATCCTCGCCGCCTTCGAAAAACGCATCCACAACGATACCGATGCCGAATTCAAGGAAGCCCTGGCGCAGATCAACCTGATCGCCCTGTTCCGCCTGCTGCAGCTGTAAGCAACAGCCGAACCCTTATTCAGAAAAACGAACAATAGAAGAGATAACCGCATGCGCACCCTGATGATCGAGCCCCTGACCAAAGAAGCCTTCGCCGAATTCGGAGACGTGATCGAAACCGATGGCAGCGACCACTTCATGATCAACAACGGCTCGACCATGCGCTTTCACAAGCTCGCCACGGTCGAGACCGCCGAGCCTGAAGACAAGGCGATCATCAGCATCTTCCGCGCCGACGCGCAGGACATGCCGCTGACCGTGCGCATGCTGGAGCGCCATCCGCTGGGCAGCCAGGCTTTCATCCCGCTGCTCGGCAACCCCTTTCTGATCGTGGTCGCGCCGGTTGGCGATGCACCTGTATCAGGCTTGGTCCGTGCCTTCCGTAGTAACGGCAGGCAGGGCGTTAATTACCATCGCGGCGTCTGGCACCACCCGGTGCTGACGATCGAAAAGCGGGATGACTTCCTGGTGGTTGATCGCAGCGGTTCTGGCAACAACTGCGATGAGCATTACTTCACCGAGGAACAGATGCTGATCCTCAATCCCCACCAATAAGAAAAGGTCGGTCATCGTTCACGGTGATCGGCAGAGGTACATACTGTGGAAGCACACCTTCACGAATGGCTGAACCTGAGCATTCGCTGGGTTCACATGATCACCGGTGTCGCCTGGATCGGTGCATCGTTCTACTTCGTCTGGCTGGAGAACCACCTGAACCGAAGCAACCCGCGCGATGGGTTGTCGGGTGATCTCTGGGCGATTCACGGCGGTGGTATCTACCACCTGGAGAAATACAAGCTCGCGCCCCCGAAAATGCCCGAGAACCTGCACTGGTTCAAATGGGAAGCCTACTTTACCTGGATGTCCGGTATCGCCCTGCTGTGCGTGGTGTTCTACTGGAACCCGAGCCTCTACCTGCTGGCACCCGGCAGCACCCTGAGCGGTGCCGAAGGCGTGGCCATCGGTATCGGTTCGCTGGTCGCCGGCTGGTTCATCTACGACTTCCTGTGCGACTCGCCGTTGGGCAAGCACCCTGCCCTGCTCGGCGCCGTGCTGTTCGTCCTGATCATCGCCGCCTGCTTCGGCTTCAGCCTGGTGTTCAGCGGCCGTGGTGCGTACCTGCACACCGGTGCGATCATCGGCACCATCATGGTCGGTAACGTGTTCCGCATCATCATGCCGGCCCAGCGCCAGCTGGTGGCGGCGATCGAGAACAACCAGACCCCGGACCCGGTACTGCCGGCCAAGGGCCTGCTGCGCTCGCGTCACAACAACTACTTCACCCTGCCGGTGCTGTTCATCATGATCAGCAACCACTTCCCGAGCACCTACGGTAGCCAGTACAACTGGCTGATCCTGGCCGGTATCGCAGTAGCAGCGGTTCTGATCCGCCACTACTTCAACACCCGCCACGACAGCAACAAGTACGCCTGGACCCTGCCGGTCGGTGCCCTGGCGATGATCTGCCTGGCCTATGTCACCGGCCCCAAGCCGATCGCAGTCAGCCCTGAGCAGGCCGCAGCCAAGGTCGAGTACCAGCCACTGCCAGCCACCGCCGTGGGTGGCAAGACCGCCGCCGAGCTGCGTGCCGAGGAAGCCGCCAAGGCCGCCGAAGCGCCAGCCGCACCCGCCGAAGCCCCGGCCCAGGCGACCGCACAGGCCGCCGGTGGCGACTTCGAGAAGATCCACAAAGTCATCCAGGAACGCTGCAGCGTGTGCCACTCGTCGAAACCGACCAGCCCACTGTTCAGCGCAGCCCCTGCCGGCGTGATGTTCGACACCCCGCAGCAGATCCAGGCCCAGGCCGCGCGCATTCAGGCGCAAGCGGTCGCCAGCCAGATCATGCCACTGGGCAACATCACCCAGATGACCGCCGAAGAGCGCAAGCTCGTCGGTGACTGGATCGCCAAAGGCGCCCAGGTCAACTGATCCACCCTCTCCTGCCTGGGCGTCCGCGCGCCCGGGCGGGGGCGGCCTTGCGCCGCGAAGAGGCCGGCAACCCCGGCCTCACCCTTATAGATTCATGCAACAAGCAAGCATCGAGCGTTCGACTGCATGCGGGAACCCCAGGCTGCCGCCACCGGGCCTGCCGTATGCGACTGGCGCTTGGATCCGAGAATAAAAACAAAACTCGAGGTGCTGCATGTCCGAGTCACGCAAGGCGTACATTCCAGTTGCGCCGCCGCGACAGCCTCTGCCCCTGTTCCAACTGATCCTGGTTGGCCTGCAACATGTGTTGCTGATGTACGGAGGTGCGATCGCCGTCCCTCTGATCATCGGCCAGGCCGCTGGTTTGTCTCGTGAAGAAGTCGCTTTCCTGATCAACGCCGACCTGCTGGTCGCCGGTGTCGCCACCATCATCCAGTCGTTCGGTATCGGCCCGGTCGGGATCCGCATGCCAGTGATGATGGGTGCCAGCTTCGCTGCCGTCGGCAGCATGGTGGCCATGGCCGGCATGCCGGGCGTAGGCCTGCAGGGGATCTTTGGCGCGACCATCGCTGCCGGGTTCTTCGGCATGCTGATCGCACCGTTCATGTCCAAAGTCGTACGCTTCTTCCCGCCGCTGGTCACCGGTACGGTGATCACCTCGATTGGCCTGTCGCTGTTCCCGGTGGCAGTCAACTGGGCCGGTGGCGGCCAGGACGCCGCGACCTTCGGTTCGCCGATCTACCTGCTGGTGGCTGGCCTGGTGCTGGCCGTCATCCTGTTGATCAACCGCTTCATGCGCGGCTTCTGGGTCAACGTGTCGGTCCTGGTGGGCATGGGCCTGGGCTACATCCTGGCCGGTTCCATCGGCATGGTCGACCTGTCGGGCCTGAGCGACACGCCGTGGCTGCAAGTGGTGACCCCACTGCACTTCGGCATGCCGACCTTCAGCCTGGCGCCGATCCTGTCGATGTGCCTGGTGGTGGTGATCATCTTCGTCGAGTCCACGGGCATGTTCCTCGCCCTGGGCAAGGTGACAGACCGTGAAGTGACCCCCGGGATGCTGCGTCGCGGTCTGTTGTGCGATGCCGGTGCGTCGTTCATCGCCGGTTTCTTCAACACCTTCACCCACTCCTCGTTCGCCCAGAACATCGGCCTGGTGCAGATGACGGGTGTGCGTTGCCGCTACGTCACGATCACGGCAGGTGGACTGCTGATCGTGCTCAGCCTGCTGCCCAAGGCGGCCTTCCTGATCGCCTCGATCCCGCCTGCGGTATTGGGCGGCGCGTCCATCGCCATGTTCGGCATGGTCACCGCCACCGGGATCAAGATCCTCCAGGAAGCCGACATCGGCGACCGCCGCAACCAGTTGCTGGTGGCGGTGAGCGTCGGCTTCGGCCTGATCCCTGTGGTCAAGCCGGAGTTCTTCGCGCAGATGCCGCAGTGGATGGAACCGATCACCCACAGCGGGATCGCCATGGCCACGGTCAGTGCCCTGGTGCTCAACGTGCTGTTCAACATCCTCGGTGGTGCCGAGCGCGCCGTGCACAACGACGCCTGCCACGAGCATTGAGCCCTGAGCGGGGCGGCGCCGTTTGCCGCCCCTGCTCATTTCCTGCAGTAACCGCTTCACCGTCGGCCCGCCGGAATGGGCCGCTCGGGGCGCCTGCGCGCCGAAAAAACCGCCAACAAAAACAATAAGTCCGGGAATCACAACATGAAGCGCATCACCTCGTCCCTGCTGCTGGGCAGCAGCCTGCTGGCCACCCTCCCCGCCCATGCAGGCGATTGGCTGCTGTGGCACGGCGAAAGCCTGACGTACCTGTACGGCAAGGACTTCAAGATCAACCCCGATATCCAGCAGACCATCACCTTCGAACACGCCAACAAATGGAAGTACGGCGACACGTTCTTCTTCGTCGACAAGATCTTCTACAACGGCAAGGCCGACCCCGGCAAAGGCGAAGACACCTACTACGGTGAGTTCAGCCCGCGCCTGTCGTTCGGCAAGATCTTCGACCAGAAGCTCGCCTTCGGCCCGATCAAGGACGTGCTGCTGGCGATGACCTACGAACGTGGCGAAGGCGACAACGAGGCCTATCTGATCGGCCCCGGCTTCGACCTGGACATTCCCGGCTTCAACTATTTCACCCTGAACTTCTATGTACGCAACACCGAGGGTGACCGCCCCGGTGACAACGTCTGGCAGATCACCCCCGGCTGGTCCTACACCATCCCTGTGGGCAAATCCGACATTCTGATCGACGGCTACATGGACTGGGTCACCGACAACGACCAGAACAACCGTGGCACCTATCACGCCAACCTGCACTTCAACCCGCAGGTCAAGTACGACCTGGGCAAGGCCCTGAACATCGGTGCCAAGCAGCTTTATGTCGGCTTCGAGTACAGCTACTGGAAAGACAAGTACGGCATCGACAGCCGCGGCAACCTGGACAGCAATCAGAGTGTCGCCAGCGCCCTGATCAAAGTACACTTCTGAAAATCTGACCAAACGCTCAAGTTTGAGTCAGCGTGCTCCAGGACGGAGCACTTGAGGCGCGGCGCGCAAGCCAGTAATCTGCGCGCCCCCTCGATCAGGGCAGGATGGATTCTGCCTGCGTTTACTGACCGCTCAGTCAATGAATTCGGGCGGTTGGCCAACGTGTTGCCAGCCTGATACACCCATTTTCATCCGTTCAGAACGAAGTCGAGCAGGAAGGTAGCAGCTAACCCCGAAAAGTTGGCGCAGCTCTTGCCAAACAGCTGTGGCCAATCGAAAAAAGCTGACCCAAAAGACAAAAAAGCGCCTGTAACGAGCGCTGACAACAGATCAATCAAGGGAGCGACACTCGCAATGCGTACCATCAATAGCCTGATTCTCGCGGGCGGCCTGCTGGCCTGCGGCACCACCTTCGCCGGCGACCTGCTGCAGTGGCAGAACAACAGCCTGACCTACCTGTGGGGCAAGAACTTCAAGGTCAACCCCGATACTCAGCAAACCTTCACCTTCGAGCATGCCGATGGCTGGAAGTACGGCGACAACTTCTTCTTCGTCGACAAGATCTTCTACCAGGGCAAGAAGGACGCCAACAACGGCCCCAACAGCTACTACGGCGAGTTCAGCCCACGCCTGTCGTTCGGCAAGATCTTCGACCAGAAGCTCGAGTTCGGCCCGGTCAAAGACGTGCTGCTGGCTGCGACCTACGAGTTTGGCGAGGGTGACGTCGAGTCGTACCTGATCGGCCCAGGCTTCGACCTGAACATCCCCGGTTTCGACTACTTCCAGCTGAACTTCTACAACCGCATGCCTGAAGGCAGCCGTGCGGGCAACAATGTCTGGCAGATCACCCCGGTCTGGTCCTACACCATTCCGGTCGGTGACTCCGATGTGCTGATCGATGGTTTCATGGACTGGGTCGTCGACAACGACGAGAACCGTCACGGCACCTACCACGCCAACCTGCACTTCAACCCACAGATCAAGTACGACCTGGGCAAGGCCCTGCACCTGGGCGAGAAGCAGTTGTATGTGGGTGTCGAGTACGACTACTGGAAGGACAAGTACGGGATCAAGGACAGCGATGGCTTCACCACCGACCAGAACACCATGAGCTTGCTGGTGAAAGTGCACTTCTGATCGGCTGATTCGTGACAGCGCCGTTGCCTGACGGCGCCGTCATGATCCCGCCTTGTAAGTTTAAACTTACAAATTTTTAAGACTTATCTTACTTGCAGATAAAGCTGCCTTTGTGGTCAAAAAAATGGCCGCAGGCAGTAACATGCCAAATACCAGCAACACCAACTCCACTGCATGGTGTGGAATTACCCGGAAGATATCCAACACCAGCATTGCGGCATTGATCGCCAATGCCAGGCCGAACATCGCACAGCACTTGTAAAGGGCCTGAGTGTCGGCGCCGCGCAGCAGAAAGCCAAAGCCCAGAGCCCCCCACGCCAGCGCCGTGAACAGGTAAAGTGCGAGGTGATAGGCGTCGTACGTCAGTACACCAAACATGTGGGCGTTTCCTCCCGAGCAAATTTGAAATGGCAAGTTACGACTATAAAGCCATCGCCTTCGCCTTTACTGCGATTTTTTGACATTATTTTTGCAGTTTTTCGACTAGACTCGCTGCCCTCGCACAACCAAGAAAGAAAACAGGCCAACCTGATGCGTACTCCCCTCGCCGCGCCATGGCGCTATCTGCTGTTACTCTGCTCCACCTGGTTCGGCATATTCCTGCTGACACGTTTCATATTGCTGGCCACTCACCTGGATGAGGTCAGCGGCAATTATTTCTCGATCTTCTTCGACGGTGCCCTCTACGACCTGAGCTTCCTCATCTACACCGCCCTGCCACTGGGCGTGTACCTGGTACTGTGCCCGAATGCCTTGTGGCGCTCGCGTGCTCACTGCTGGCTGCTCGCCGGCGTGTGGGTGGTCAGCCTGTTCGTGATGCTGTTCGTTGCCGTGGCCGAGTGGCTGTTCTGGGACGAATTCGGCGTACGCTTCAACTTTATCGCAGTCGACTACCTGGTCTATTCCAAGGAAGTGCTGGATAACATTCGCGAGTCCTACCCACTGCCAGCACTGCTCGGCAGCATCGCGGTGGCTGCGGTCCTGCTCGCCCTGGTGCTGCGCAAGCCGCTGACCCAGGCCCTCGCCAGCCCCGCCGCCACCTCGCGTCAGCGCTGGTCCGGGCTAGCCGTGCTGGCGGTGCTGGTCGGCCTGAACATCGTGGTGATCGACCAGCAGTTCCCGCGCGGCCAGGGCGGCAACGCCTACCAACGCGAGCTGGCCAGCAACGGCCCGTACCAGTTCTTCGCCGCCTTCCGTAACAACGAACTGGACTACACCCAGTTCTACGCCAGCCTCGGTGCCGGCGAAGTCGGCGCGCAGATGCACCAGGAACTGGCCGAACCCAACGCCCGCTTCCAGGGCCAGGAACCTCAGGACATCCGCCGCCACATCAGTGCCAGCGGTGAACAGCGCACGCCGAACATCATCCTGGTGACCATCGAGAGCTTCAGCGCCAAGTACATGGGCAGCAACGGCGATGCGCGCAACCTCACGCCAAACCTCGATGCCCTGCGCCGCGAGAGCCTGTACTTCAACAACTTCTACGCCACCGGCACCCGCACCGACCGCGGCCTGGAAGCCATCACCCTGTCGATCCCGCCCACCCCGGGCCGCTCGATCGTCAAGCGCATCGGTCGCGAAAGCGGCTACGCCAGCCTTGGCCAGCAACTGACCGCCAGAGGCTACGACGCCGTGTTCGTCTACGGCGGGCGCGGCTACTTCGACAACATGAACGCGTTCTTCAGCGGCAATGGCTACCGCATCGTCGACCAGAGCAGCGTCGATGAAAGCGAAATCAGCTTCAAGAACGCCTGGGGCATGGCTGACGAGGACCTGTACCGGCAGACCCTCAAGCTGGCCGATGCCGATTACGCCCAGCAGAAGCCGTTCTTCCTGCAACTGATGACCACCTCGAACCACCGCCCCTACACCTACCCGGACGGCCGTATCGACATCCCGTCAGGCGACGGCCGCGAAGGCGCGGTGAAGTACACCGACCATGCCATCGCCCAGTTCCTCAAGGAAGCCAAGGGCAAGCCGTGGTTCGACAACACCCTGTTCGTGTTTGTCGCCGACCACACGGCCGGCAGTGCCGGGGTCGAAGACCTGCCAGTGAACAACTACCAGATCCCGTTGTGGATCTACGCACCGAAAATGATCGAGCCCCGCGAAGAAGCCAAGCTGGCCAGCCAGATCGACCTGGCGCCCACCTTGCTGGGCCTGCTCAACTTCGACTACACCTCGACCTTCTTCGGCCGCGACCTGCTCAAGGAAGACGACCTGCCGCCACGCGTGCTGATCGGCAACTACCAGCACCTGGGGCTGTTCGACGGCAACAACCTGGCCATTCTCAGCCCGCGTGGCGGCATGCGTGTGCATGAGGACGCCCTGGGCAAGAGCCATGAAACCACGGTCGCCAGCGACAACCCGCTGATCCGCCGGGCAATCGCCTACTACCAGAGCGCGGCCTACGGCTTCAGCCAGGGCCTGCTGGCCTGGAAACCCGAGCAACAGGACGCCACGACCGAAAACTGATCGCGATGGATGGCACCGGCTCCGCCGGTGTTCGCGGGCTTGCCCGCTCCCACAGGTTTAGCGCTAGCTTCAGGGCATGAGCGATTCCTGTGGGAGCGGGCAAGCCCGCGAACCGGGGCGAAGCCCCGGCCATACAGCCTTAGCGGGCCGAGCGAACCATACGCCACAGTTTCCCCGCAACCGCCACCACCGCCAGTACCACGGCCCCGGCCAGCACACCGGCCACGCCATTGAGCAGGCCGCTGGTCAGTGCCCCTCCGCGCCCTTCGCTGAACGCCTCGATCGCGTGATGCAAGGGCGCCACCCCGTGCACCAGGATCCCGCCACCGACCAGGAACATCGCGGCGGTGCCGATCACCGACAGGCTCTTCATCATGTAGGGCGCGGCGCGCAGGATGCCATTGCCGATCGAGCGGGCCAGCGCTGAAGACTTCTGGGTCATCCACAGCCCCAGGTCGTCAAGCTTGACGATACCGCCCACCAGCCCATACACACCGATGGTCATGACCACCGCGATGCCCGACAGCACGATGATCTGCTGCGTCAGCGGCGAATCGGCGACGATGCCCAAGGTAATGGCGATGATTTCCGCAGAGAGAATGAAGTCGGTACGCACCGCGCCCTTGATCTTGGCTTTCTCGAACGCCACCAGGTCGACACTGGCATCGGCCACGGCCTCCTTGCGCGCCTCATGCTGCTGCTCGTCCTCATCCTTGCTATGCAGGAACTTGTGCGCCAGCTTCTCGAAGCCCTCGAAGCACAGGTAGGCGCCGCCGAGCATCAGCAGCGGCGTCACCGCCCAGGGGATGAACGCGCTGATCAGCAGCGCCGCCGGCACCAGGATCGCCTTGTTCACCAGCGACCCCTTGGCCACCGCCCACACCACCGGGATCTCGCGCTCGGCGCGCACGCCGGTGACCTGCTGGGCATTGAGCGCCAGGTCGTCGCCCAGCACACCTGCGGTCTTCTTTGCCGCGACCTTGGTCATCACCGAGACATCGTCGAGCACCGTGGCAATGTCGTCGATCAGTACCAGCAGACTGCTTGCGGCCATGGAAAGCGCTTCCTTACGGTTCAAAAGCCGCAGCATACCCCGCGCCGTTCAAGGTGCCCAGCCACCGCCCAGGCTCTGGATCAGCGCCACGCTGGCCTGGCTCTGCTGGCCCTGGGCATCGCGCAGGCTCTGTTCGCTCTGCAACAGCAGCAACTGCTGGGTCAGCACCGCCTGCCGACTGGCCACCCCGGCGTGCTGCTGGGACTGCTGACTGGCGAAAAGCTGCTGGTTGCGCTGGTGGATCTGGCCGAAGGTGTCGGCCTGGCGCTGCAGGTGGTTCAGCGCCGACAGGTTGTCTTCGACATTCTGCAGTGCCGCCAGCACCGTACCGCGGTAGTTGGCCACGTCCTGGTCGTAGCCGGCGTAGGCCTGGCGCAAGGCGGCCTCGCGTTCGCCGCCATCGAACAGCGTCGCCGACAGCGCCGGGCCAAGGCTCCAGATACGGTTGGCAGTATTGAACAAGCCGCCCAGCGCACTGCCACGAAAGCCGACTTCTGCGGTGAGGTCCAGGTTCGGGAAAAATGCCGCCTCGGCCACGCCAATGCGGGCATTGGCCGCCGCCGCCGTGCGCTCGGCAGCGATCACATCGGGCCGCCGTTGCAGCAGCACTGAAGGCAGGCTCAAGGGCGGGTGCGGCACGACAAAAGCGTAATCGGCCCTGGGCATCACGTTGAACTGTGCCGGTGCCTGGCCGACCAGCACGGCCAGGGCGTGCTCGAACTGCTCGCGGCTGCGCTGGGCCGTCTGCAGGCTGACGACCACGGCACTCAGCTGATCCTGGGCCACCAGTAGTTGATCGTTGGACGCCGTGCCCTGGAGGAAGCTGGCCTGGGTCATGTCCAGCAACTGCTGGTTGAGCTGCTGTTGCTGTTCGAGCAGGCCAATGTCCAGGTCCAGCTGGCGCAAGCCCAGGTAATTGCTCGCCACGCTGCTGGCGATCGACAGGCGCACGCCGGCCAGCTGGGCGTCCGAGACATCGGCCAGGGCCTGGTTGGACTCGATGGTGCGCCGTACCTGCCCCCACAGATCAGGCTCCCAGCTTGCCCCCAACGTGGCACTGACCGTTTGCTCCACACCGCCGGATGTGCCTGAACCCGCAACACCACTGCCAGCGCTGCTACCACTGCCACCCACGCCTCGACTCATCGACAACCCGGCACTGACGGTCGGCCACAAACCCGCACGACTGATATCGACCTGGGCCTTGGCCTGGCGCCAGGCTGCTTCGGCAGCGACGATCGACTGGTTGGCCCGGGCCGACTGCTCGACCAGGCTGTTCAGCTGGGGGTCGCCAAAGGCCAGCCACCAGCGGCTTGCCAGTGCCCCTTGCGGGTTGGCGGCGGCGCGCTGCCACTGGGTGCCTTCCTTGAAGCCTTGGGGCAGCGCCATCTCAGGACGCTGGTAATCCGGCCCGACCATGCAACCCGTCAGCGACAGTAACAGCAGCAAGCCAGCGATGCGCAGCTTCATGTGCCTTGCTCCTTGGCCTTGCCGCCCAGGCGGTCCAGCCACAGGTAGACCACCGGCGTGCTGTACAGCGTCAGCAGCTGGCTGAACAGCAACCCGCCGATGATCGAGATGCCCAACGGCCGCCGCAGCTCCGCGCCATAGCCATGGCCCAGCACCAGCGGCAATGCGCCCAAGGTGGCTGCCAGGGTGGTCATCAGGATCGGCCGCACCCGCACCAGGCACGCCCGGCGGATGGCGGCGCGGGCGTCGCTGCCCTCGACGCGCCGCTCTTGGAGGGCGAAGTCGATCATCATGATCGCATTCTTCTTGACGATACCGATCAGCAGGATCATCCCCACCAGGGCAATGATCGACAGCTCGGTACCGGTCAGCAGCAGCGCCACCAGGGCACCCACCCCGGCCGAGGGCAAGGTCGAGAGAATGGTCAGCGGGTGCACCAGGTTCTCGTAGAGAATGCCGAGCACGATGTACACCGCCAGTAGCGCGGCGGCGATCAGCAAGGGCTCGCCGGCCAGCGATGCCTTGAACACCTGCGCGGTACCGGCAAACTCGCCGACCACACTGGCCGGCATGCGCAGCTGCGCCACCGCGTTGTCGACCAGCGCCGTGGCCTGGCCGATGGACACCCCAGGGGCCAGGTTGAACGAAGCGGTTACCGCCGGGAAGGTGCCCTGGTGGTTGATGGCGATGGCCGTGCGCGCCAACGACTGGCTGGCCACCGCCATCAGTGGCACCAGCGGCTCGCCTGGCTGCCGGCTGGGCAGGTAGATGGCCTGGAGTGCCGCAGGGTCGGTCCAGTACGACGGCGCCAGGCCCATCACCACATGGTACTGGTTGGCGGCCCGGTACAGCGTCGACACCTGGCGCTGGCCAAACGCGTCGTACAGGGTCTGGTCCACGGCCGACATGCTCACCCCCAGCCGCGCGGCGGCATCACGGCTGACTTGCAGGTGGGTCATCAGGCTGGCGTTCTGCTGGTCGGTATTGACGTCGGTGAGCTGCGGCAGGCCGCGCAGCACGTCGACCACCTTGGGCACCCAGAGGTCGAGGGTGTCCTGGTCATCCGCGGTCAGGGTGTACTGGAACTGCGCCCCACTCTGCCGGCCACCGACGGTGATGTCCTGCGCCGACTGCAGGTACAGCCTGGTGCCCGGCATCGCGCCCAGGGTGTGGCGAATCTGCGCGATGACCTGGTCGGCCGTGGCCTGCCGCTCGCCCTTGGGCTTGAGCGCCACGAACAGCTGGGCACTGTTGATCGCCCCGGAGCCACCGCCGCCGCCACCACCGACGAAACCGCCCACGGTGGCGACATTGGGGTTGCTCACCACCTGGCGGTTGATCTCGCGAAAGTCCGCCTGCATCGCCCCGTAGGACACACTCTGCGAAGCGAGGATGGTGCCACTCAGACGCCCGCTGTCTTCCTGCGGGAAGAACCCCTTGGGCACCACGGTGTACAGCACCACAGCCAGTACCAGCACCAAAAGGGTCAGCAGCCCCATCAGCCGCGAATGGTCGATGACCCAGGCCAGGCTGCGGTCGTAGAACCGGTGGAAGCGCGAGTCCGGCGTGTCTTCGGCTGAGGCCTGCCGTGGCGGGCGCAGCAGCGCGCTGGCCAGCACCGGGGTGACCGTCAGCGAGACCAGCATGGAGATGACGATCGACAGTGACAGGGTCACGGAAAACTCGCGGAACAGCCGGCCGACGATCCCCCCCATCAACAGCAGCGGAATGAACACCGCCACCAGCGACACGCTGATGCTCAGCACCGTGAAGCCGACTTCACCCGCCCCTTCCAGTACCGCCTGTTGCCGCGGCACGCCGCGTTCCAGGTGGCGCATGATGTTCTCCACCACGACGATGGCATCGTCCACCACGAAACCGGTGGCGATGGTCAGCGCCATCAGCGACAGGTTGTTGAGGCTGTAGCCCAGAAAGTACATGGCGCCGAAGGTGCCCAGCAGCGACAGCGGCACGACCGTGGCGGGCACCAGGGTACTGCGCCAGTCACGGAAAAAGCCGTAGGTGACCAAGGTCACCAGCAGGATCGCGGCCAACAGGGTGATCTCCACATCCCGCAACGAGGCGCGGATGGTGGTGCTGCGGTCCATCAGCACGCTCAACTTGATGGTCGCGGGAATCGAGGCCTGCAGCAGCGGCAACTGCGCCTTCACGGCGTCCACCGTGTCGATGACGTTGGCACCGGGCTGCTTGAACAGCACCAGCAGCACCGCCGGCTTGCCATTGAACAGGCCGAAGTTGCGCAGGTCCTCGACGTCTTCGCGCACCTGGCCGAGGTCGGCGATGCGGACCAGGCTGCCGCCGACCTGCTTGACCACCAGCGGTGCGTAATCGGCGGGCGTGTACAGCTGGTCATTGGCTGCCAGCACATGGCTCTGCGCACCAAGCTCGACCACGCCCTTGGGCAGGTTGACGTTGGCGTTGGCGATGGTCGAACGCACCTGCTCCAGGCTCACGCCGTAGTGGTTCAGGCGGTCCGGGTTGAGCTCCACGCGCACGGCCGGCAAGGCCCCGCCGCCGACCGTCACGTCGCCGACCCCGCGGGTCTGCAACAGACGCTGCTCCAGCAGGGTCGAAGCCACGTCGTACATCTGCCCCGGGGTGGCGCTGTCGGAGGTCAGGCCGATGATCAGGATCGGCGAATCGGCCGGGTTGACCTTGCGGTAGGTCGGGTTGCCGGTCAGGTCGCTGGGCAGGTTGCTGCGCGCCGCGTTGATCGCCGCCTGCACATCGCGGGCGGCGCCGTCGATGTTGCGGTCGAGGTCGAATTGCAGGTTGATGCGGGTGGCCCCCAGGGTGCTGGCCGAGGTCATCTGGGTCACCCCGGCGATCTGCCCGAACTGGCGCTCCAGCGGCGTGGCCACCGAAGTGGCCACGGTGTAGGGGTCGGCACCGGGCAACGAGGCACGCACGCTGATGGTCGGGAAGTCCACCTCCGGCAGCGGCGCCACCGGCAGCAAGGTGAAGGCCAGGCCGCCGGCCAGCGCCAGGCCCAGGGCCAGCAGCGCCGTGGCCACCGGGCGCCGGATGAACGGCGCACTGAGGTTCATGGCGTCGCATCCTGCAGCGAACGGCGACGGCAGAAGCGTTGGGCCAGGCCGTTCATTGCCAGGTAGATGACCGGGGTGGTGAACAGCGTCAGCAACTGGCTCAACAGCAGCCCGCCAATGATGGCAATGCCCAGCGGGTGACGCAGCTCGGAGCCAACCCCGCTGCCCAGCGCCAGTGGCACGGCGCCGAACAACGAGGCCAGGCTGGTCATCAGGATCGGCCGCAGGCGCAGCTGTGCGGCGCGGCGGATCGCCTGCAGCGGCTCGGCCCCGTCACGGCGCTGCAGCTCCAGGGCGAAGTCGACCATCATGATGCCGTTCTTCATGACGATGCCGATCAGCAGCACGATGCCGATCAGGCCGATGATGTCGAACTGCAGGCCGCTGACCCACAGCGCCAGCAACGCACCCAGCGCCGCCGAGAGCAGGGTCGAGAGGATGGTCACCGGGTGCACGAAGCTTTCGTAGAGGATGCCGAGCATCAGGTAGACCACGACGATCGCCGCGCCCACCAGGAAGGCCTGGTTGCCCAGCGAGTCGGCGAAGGTCGCCGCCGCCCCCTCCAGCGACACCTGCACCGCCGCCGGCAAGCCCAGTTGTGCCTCGATCACCTTGAGCCGGTTCACTGCCGCGCCCAGGGTCTGCCCCGGCGCCAGGTTGAAGGCGATGTCGGCGTAGGGGAACTGGCCCAGCCGGTTGAGCGTCAGCGGCACCCGCTGCACCTGCTGGCTGGCCATGCTCGACAAGGGCACCACGCCACCACCCGGCAGGCTCACATACAGGCCAGTGAGCAGGTCGGCCAGGTTGTGCGGTGGCCGGTCGCTGACCATCACCACGTGGTACTGGTTGAGCTGCGTGTACAGGGTCGAGACCTGGCGCTGGCCGAAGGCATCGTACAACGCATCGTCGATGGCCTGGGGCGTGACGCCCAGGCGCGAAGCGGTGGCGCGGTCAAAGGTCAGCTGGATCTGGTTGCCGAACTGCAGGGCCTGGCTTTGCACATCGGTGAACATCGGGTCCTGGCGGATCGCCCCCAGCAGCTGGCCGGTCCAGCGTTCGAGGGTGTCCATGTCGGCGGCCTGCAGCCCCAGCCGATAGCTGGTGGTCGACACCGTCGCATCCAGGGTCAGGTCCTGCACGCCGTGCAGGTACAGGCGGATGCCAGCATCGTCGGCATTGGCATCGGCCAGCCGGCGGATCACCACGGCGGCGCTGTCACGTTGGCCGCGCGGTTTGAGGTTGATCAGCAGGCTGCCCTGGTTGAGCGTGGAGTTGTTCTGGTCGATGCCGACGAACGATGACAGGTTCTCCACCGCCGGGTCACGCAAGATACGCGCGACCAGGCGCTGCTGCTGTGCCTGCATGTTGCTGAACGAGGTGGTCGGCGCGGCCTGGGAAATCCCCTGGATCAAGCCGGTGTCCTGTTCAGGGAAGAAACCCTTGGGCATGGCCGAGAGGGTCAGCAAGGTCAAGGCACCGGTCAGCAACACCGACAGCAGGGTCAGGCCACGGTGTGCCAGCACCCAGTCCAGGCCCCGCAGGTAGCGGCCCTCGATGCGGGCGAACAGATCTTGCTGCGCCGGCCCCTGGCGGCGCTGCAACATGCGCGCGCACAGCATCGGGGTCAGGGTGAGGGTAATCAGCGCGGAAATGACGATGGCGACCGCCACGGTCATGGCGAACTCGCGGAACAGCCGGCCCACTACATCACCCATGAACAGCAACGGAATCATCACCGCGATCAATGCGATCGACAGCGAGACGATGGTGAAGCCGATCTGCGCCGCGCCCTTCAGCGCGGCCTGCAGCGGTGTGTCGCCCGCTTCCAGGTAGCGGGTGATGTTCTCGACCATGACGATGGCATCGTCGACCACGAAACCGATGGAAATGGTCAGGGCCATCAAGGTCAGGTTGTTCAGGGAAAAGCCCAGGGTGTAGATCACCGCCAGGGTCCCGACCAGCGTCAGGGGCACGGTCAGCGCCGGAATCAGCGTGGCCGACAGGCTGCGCAGAAACACCAGGATGACCAGCACTACCAGCACAACGGCCACCCCCAGCTCGAACTGCACATCGCTGACCGAGGCCCGGATGGTCTGGGTCCGGTCGGTCAGCACCGCCACCTTCAGCGTGCCGGGCAGGCCGGCACGCAGGGTCGGCAGCAAGTGCTGCACCCGGTCCACCACGTCGATCACGTTGGCCCCAGGCTGACGCTGGATGTTCAGCACGATGGCTGGTGTGGCATTGGTCCAGGCGACCTGTCGCGGGTTCTCCGGCCCCAGGATCGAGCTGGCCACCTGAGACAGGCGAATGGCCGCGCCATTGCGGTAGGCGATCACCAGGTCACGATAGTCTTCGGGCTTCTGCAACTGGTCATTGGCGCCGATGGAGTAGGCCTGGAAACGCCCGTCGATGTTGCCCTTGGCCTGGTTGACGTTGGCGCTGCCCAACAGGGTGCGCAGGTCTTCCAGCGACAGACCGAGGCTGTTGAGTGCCGAGGTGTTGGCCTCGATCCGTACCGCCGGGCGCTGCCCGCCGCTGATGGTCACCAGGCCGACGCCGGTGATCTGCGAAATCTTCTGCGCCAGGCGGGTGTCGGCCAGGTCCTGAACCTTGGTCAGCGGCAGCACATCGGAGGTCAGCGACAAGGTCAGTACTGGCGCATCAGCCGGGTTGACCTTGCTGTAGACCGGCGGGTAAGGCAAGTTGGCCGGGAGGAAGGTACCGGCAGCATTGATCGCCGCCTGCACTTCCTGCTCGGCGACATCCAGCGACAGCGCCAGGTCGAACTGCAAGGTCACCACAGAAACACCATCGGAACTGGTCGAGCCCATCGAACGCAGGCCCGGCATCTCGCCCAGCTGGCGCTCCAGCGGCGCACTGATCGACGAACTGACCACCTCGGGGCTGGCCCCGGGGTACTGGGTGAACACCTGGATGGTCGGGTAGTCGACCTGCGGCAACGCCGACACCGGCAGCAACCGATAGCCGAGAATCCCCAGCAGCAACACGGCGAACATCAGCAGGCAGGTGGCCACCGGCCGCTCGATGAACGGGCGGGAGATGTTCATCAGCCGCGCCTCATTGCGCCACAACCTTGATCACGGAGCCGTCGTCGAGCTTGTCGGCCCCCTCGGTGATCACTTGCTCGCCCTGCCGCACGCCGTCGTCGAGGATCGCCGTGACGTCACCGCTGCTGGGCCCGCTGCGCACATGGCGCAATTGCGCCTTGGCAGCCTGCACGATGAACAGGAAATCGCCCTGGCTGCCATGCTGGATCGCCCGCGTCGGCACCACCGGCACCTGCAGCAAGGTATCGGCCTTGAGCCGGGCATTGACGAACTGGTTGGGGAACAGCGCCGTGCCCGCCTCGTCGAAGCGCGCCTTGACCTTGACCGTACCGGTGCCGACATCGACCTGGTTGTCCAGCGCCAGCAATGTGCCGGTGGCCAGCAGGTTGTGCTTGTCGCGGTCATAGGCGAGCACGCTGACCGGCCCCTTGAGCTGTGCCTGGTGGATCTTGCCCAGGTCGTCCTCGGGCACGGCGAACATCACCATGGCCGGGTGCAGCTGGGTGATCACCGCGATCGGCGTGGTGCTGGTGGTGCTGACATAGTTGCCCGGGTCGACCTGGCGCAAGCCCACCACACCGTCCACCGGCGAGACGATGGTGCAGTAGCCCAACTGCACCTCGAGATTCTGCACCGCGCCCTGGTCGGCGGCCACCGTGCCCGCTTGCTGTTGCGCGGTGGAGGCCTGGGTGTCGAGGGTCTGCTGGCTGACCGAACCGGCCTTGATCAGCTCGCGAAAGCGCGCCAGGTCGCGACGGGCGTTGTCCAGCACCGCCTGGTCGTGGGCCAGCACCCCACGCGCCTGGGCCAGTTGCGCCTTGAGCGCACGGTCGTCGATGCGGGCGATGATCTGGCCCTGGCGCACCGTCTGGCCTTCGCTGAATTCCACGGTGGCGAGGATGCCATTGACCTGGGTGGTCACGCTGACACTGCGCGATGGCGTCACCGTACCCAGGGCATCGATGTACACCGGCACATCCTGCAGCGCCACGGCCACCGCGGCCACCGGCTCGCCGGCGGGGGCCGGTCGCGGCGCGTTCGCGTGGCCCGAGAGCAGCCACCAGGTCAGCAGGCCCAGCAGCAACAGCCCTCCCAGGCCCATCAAAAGTCCGTGCCTTGCCCGTACGCCGTTGACCACGACAGTGCTTCCACGAAGGACGACCCGTTAAAACTCTATCACCCACCCATTCAGGGTAACGCTCGATCCTCGTCTTGTTCAGGCAAGCGACAGCCTGCCCCGCCATTGCACGGTGAGCGGCTACCCGCAAACGAACTACAGATCAAAACGAACAGGACCACACCTCTGGACAATTACGCCTAATCACTCCCAGGGCTGGCAACCGCAAAATCATTCGAACAAGCCACCTCAATCCAGCGGAACAATTCAGTGAACATAAGCATTATCGGTTGCGGCCATGGCGGCCAGGCACTGGCCGCGCACCTCACCTTGCTTGGCCACTCGATCACACTCTATGCAGATGAACAGCACCCCGGCGGCCTGCATGGCATCCATGCCAATACCATCACGCTCACGGGCAGGGTCAAGGCGACAACCACACTTGCAGCCATCACCACCGATATCGAAATGGCCGTACAAAATGCAGACATCATTTATCTGTCCCTACCAACCCACGCGCACGTGCCGCAGTTTCGCAAGATGTTGCCATTTCTGGTCGATAACCAGATCGTCGTCTCGCTAGCCGGCAACTTCAGCGCACTTTATCTATACAGGGAACTCAAGCAACAGCCGCACGCACCGGCCATCCATATAGCGGATACCGCTTCACTGCCGTATGCCTGTCGAGCGCATCGCCCCGGCCATGTGGAGATCATCGAAATCAAGCGGTCGATGCAACTGGCGGCAATGCCGGCCCGAAGCACGCCTTTCATCATGGCCAGGCTGTCGGCGGGCTTCCCGTGCAGGCTGAGCGCCAGCACCTCAGTTCTGGAACTTGGCCTGAATATCACCAGTGCAATCAGCCACCCCACGGTAATGATCACCAACGCCGGACGAATTGGCGAAGGCCAGGCAGAGTTCTACTTTTACAAAGAAGGTATCGGTGCCAGTACGGCAAGGCTGATTCAGGCCCTGGACAACGACAGAATCAACATAGGCCAGCGCTACGGTCTGCAACTACCGAGCTATCTGGACAACATGAACAGTTTTTACGGATATGACTTCAGCAGCATCCACGACTTCTTCACGCAATCCCCGGCACACAATGCACTGAAACTCTGCCCTGCCTCGGTGAACAACAGATACCTCACTCAGGATATCCCCTACGTCATGCTGCCTTGGTACAGCCTGGGCCTGCATGCCCACTATGATTCCGCCGTAATGAAATCACTCATCACCCTGTCGTCCTTACTCAACGACACCTGCTATTTCTCCCACGGCAGGGCAATCGCCAACGACCTTTTCAACGGCATGAGCATGAATGACATCCAGCAGTACATGCAGCACGGAGCCTGACTTCCATCATGAATGATTTCCGCAAGGCAACCCTGTACATGGTGGTGGCCTATGCCAGCATCGTGATCATGAGCAGCATGGTCAAAGAGGCGTCGAACCATGATGTTCCACCCACCGAGACGTTGTTCTTTCGCTTTCTTGTCGGCCTTCTGTTCACGGTGCCGCTGATCATCAGGGAGCGGACTTTCAGCTGGCGAATCCTTGACTTCAGGTCCAGCATGGTGCGCAACGGAGCCGGCCTGTTGAGCATGCTTTTCATGTTCTACAGCCTCAAGTACCTGCCGCTCTCGACCGCCATAATCCTGTCAAATACGTCAGCATTCTTTGCGCCGCTGTTCATCCTGATCATCTACAAGCAGAAAACCTCACTGGCCACGCTGGCTTGTACCGCCGGCGGGTTCGCCGGCGTCTGCATCCTGCTGTATCAACCTGGCCTGAGCGAAAGCCGCGTGCCCTACCTGCTGACCGCGCTGCTGGGTGCGGTATTCGCCGCACTCGCCTACATGGGAGTCAAATCCCTGAGTCGTCAGCACTCGGCGCTGAACATCATTTTCTATTTCTTCCTGAGTGGAACGGTGATTCTGCCGTTTACCTACACCTCGGACTGGGTCTTGCCTTCAGCGCACGAAGCACTGCTTCTTGGCCTCGTCGGTGTGTTCGGACTCGGCTTCCAACTGTTCGCCACCAAAGCCTTCGCCTTGGCAGAAGTCAGTGAAATCACCCCGTTTATCTTCATCAATGTCATCCTGTCGGCGATAGCGGACTGGATACTCTGGAGTACGCTTCCCGATACCAGGTTCTGGATCGGAACTGCTGTAATCCTGATCAGCCTGCACACACTGAGCGTATTCAACCGGCAGCAGGCGGGCGCTGCGCGCAAATCTGCCTGAATTGCATCACCTCAAGCGGTTCCTCGCATGGGTGCTCTGTCCAGCGGTTCTTGATAACATCCCCGCTCGCAGCGTCAAAGGACCGTCCCACCATGAGCACCATTCGCGAGCGCAACAAAGAGCTTATCCTGCGCGCAGCCAGTGAAGAATTCGCCGACAAGGGCTTCGCTGCCACCAAGACCAGCGACATCGCTGCCAAGGCCGGCCTGCCCAAGCCGAACGTGTATTACTACTTCAAATCCAAGGACAACCTCTACCGCGAGGTCCTGGAAAGCATCATCGCGCCGATCATGCAGGCATCGACGCCGTTCAATGCCGACGGTGATCCGAAAGAGGTGCTGAGTGCGTACATCCGCTCGAAGATCCGCATTTCACGTGACCTGCCCCATGCCTCGAAGGTGTTCGCCAGCGAAATCATGCATGGCGCACCGCACCTGTCGCCGAACCAGGTGGAGCAGTTGAACGAGCAGGCCCGGCATAACATCGAGTGCATCCAGCGCTGGATCGACCGCGGGCAGATCGCCCATGTCGATGCCCACCACCTGATGTTCAGTATCTGGGCCGCGACCCAGACCTATGCCGATTTCGATTGGCAGATTTCCGCCGTGACCGGCAAGGCCAAGCTGGCCGACAGCGATTACGATGCCGCAGCTGACACCATCATTCGCATGGTGCTCAAGGGCTGTGAGCCCGAGGCGGCCTGAGCCACCTATGTAAGCCATTCGCGGGCACGCCCGCTCCCACAGGGATAGCGCTGTACCTGTGGGAGCGGGCGTGCCCGCGAATAGGCCAGAACAGGCAGTAGAGAATTAAGCCGCTACACCCGCATCAGCCTTCAACCCCACCTCTTCAATAGCACTGATCGCGCACTGCTCGTCGATATCCGACGTATCGCCGCTGATCCCCACCGCTCCCAGCACCTTGCCGTCCTGATCACGAATCAGCACACCACCCGGTGCCGGCACCACCGGCCGCTCGCCCAGGCCGTTCAACGCCGCGAAAAACGCCGGCCGCTGCTGCGCATCCAGCGCCAGCAGGCGCGAGCCCTTGCCCAGGGCAATTGCACCCCAAGCCTTGCCGGTGGCCACTTCCGGCCGAATCAGGCTGGCGCCGTCCTCGCGCTGCAAGGCCAGCAGGTGCCCACCGGCATCGAGCACGGCCACGGTCAGTGGCGCTGCATTGATCTTGCGGCCCGCCGCCAGCGCGGCGTTCACCAGGCTGACAGCGACTTTCAGGTTCAAAGCGTTCATGGAAAGGTCCTCTTCTTGTTGTGAGAAGCCCTGAGGGCAGGTGAAAAACCGATAAGCCAATAGAACACAACTGAATCTATTTTTGTATACAATAAATTGAAACGATCGTATGCGAGATCGCAAACCGCCGTTTTCGCGGGCGCTCGAACGAAAGCCACCTTGTCCGACGAAAACCCGTTGACCTGAGCGGCCAGCCATGAATACACTCTGGCACAAAGCAAGTTGTATACAATTACAAAATCGATGAGGCACAAACCATGAGCAAAATGAGAGCAATCGATGCAGCCGTTCTGGTCATGCGCCGTGAAGGTGTAGATACCGCGTTCGGCATCCCGGGGGCTGCCATCAACCCGTTGTACTCGGCCCTGAAGAAAGTCGGTGGCATCGATCACGTCCTCGCTCGCCACGTCGAAGGCGCCTCGCACATGGCCGAGGGCTACACCCGTGCCAACCCAGGCAACATCGGCGTGTGCATCGGCACCTCCGGCCCAGCCGGCACCGACATGGTCACCGGCCTGTACAGCGCCTCGGCCGACTCCATCCCGATCCTCTGCATCACTGGCCAGGCACCCCGTGCCCGCCTGCACAAGGAAGACTTCCAGGCTGTCGACATCACCAACATCGTCAAGCCGGTCACCAAGTGGGCCACCACCGTTCTGGAACCAGGCCAGGTGCCTTACGCCTTCCAGAAGGCCTTCTATGAAATGCGCACCGGCCGCCCAGGCCCTGTGCTGATCGACCTGCCGTTCGACGTGCAGATGGCCGAAATCGAATTCGACATCGACGCCTACGAGCCACTGGCAATCAACAAGCCGTCCGCTACCCGCGTACAGGCCGAGAAAGCCCTGGCCCTGCTCAATGACGCCGAGCGCCCACTGCTGGTAGCCGGTGGTGGCATCATCAACGCCGACGCCAGCGACAAGCTGGTCGAGTTCGCCGAACTGACCGGCGTACCGGTGATCCCGACCCTGATGGGCTGGGGCACCATCCCGGACGACCACGCACAGATGGTCGGCATGGTCGGCCTGCAGACTTCGCACCGCTACGGCAACGCCACCCTGCTCAAATCCGACCTGGTGTTCGGTATCGGCAACCGCTGGGCCAACCGCCACACCGGTTCCGTCGACGTCTACACCGAAGGCCGCAAGTTCGTGCACGTGGACATCGAACCGACCCAGATCGGCCGCGTGTTCACCCCGGACCTGGGTATCGTTTCCGATGCCGGCAAGGCACTGGACGTGTTCCTCGAAGTGGCCCGCGAGTGGAAAGCCGCTGGCAAGCTGAAGTGCCGCAAGGCCTGGCTGGAAGACTGCCAGCAGCGCAAGTCGAGCCTGCAGCGCAAGACCCACTTCGACAACGTGCCGGTCAAGCCGCAACGCGTATACGAAGAGATGAACCAGGTCTTCGGCAAGGACACCTGCTACGTCAGCACCATCGGCCTGTCGCAGATCGCTGGCGCGCAGTTCCTGCACGTGTACAAGCCACGCCACTGGATCAACTGCGGCCAGGCCGGCCCGCTGGGCTGGACCATCCCTGCCGCGCTGGGCGTTGTCAAAGCCGATCCGAAGCGCAAGGTGGTCGCGCTGTCGGGTGACTATGACTTCCAGTTCATGATCGAAGAACTGGCCGTCGGTGCGCAGTTCAACCTGCCGTACGTCCACGTGCTGGTGAACAACGCCTACCTGGGCCTGATCCGTCAGGCACAGCGTGGCTTCGACATGGATTACTGTGTACAACTGGCGTTCGAGAACATCAACTCGACCGACGCTGCCACCTACGGTGTCGACCACGTTGCCGTGGTCGAAGGCCTGGGCTGCAAGGCCATCCGTGTGTTCGAGCCGGCCGAGATCGCCCCTGCCCTGCTCAAGGCACAGAAGATGGCCGAAGAGTTCCGCGTGCCGGTTGTGGTCGAAGTGATCCTCGAGCGTGTGACCAACATTTCCATGGGCACCGAGATCAACGCGGTCAACGAGTTCGAAGACCTGGCCCTGGTCGGCAACGACGCGCCAACCGCCATCTCGCTGCTGGACTGATCGCCTGACGCCCCCAGGCTTGCCCTGGGGGCCTTCATCGCAAGGAGACAACCCATGCCTCGCTTCGCTGCCAACCTGTCCATGCTGTTTACCGAACAGGACTTCCTGGCCCGCTTCAAGGCTGCCGCTGACGCTGGTTTCAGCGGCGTCGAATACCTCTTCCCGTACGACTTCAGCGCCGCCGAAATCAAGCAGCAGCTGGACGCCCACGGCCTGACCCAGGTGCTGTTCAACCTGCCGGCAGGCGACTGGGCCAAGGGTGAGCGCGGTATCACCTGCCACCCTGACCGCGTCGAAGAATTCCGCGCTGGCGTCGACAAAGCCATCGAGTACGCCAAGGTGCTGGGCAACACCCAGGTCAACGCCCTGGCCGGCATCCGCCCACAAGGCCTGCAGTGCGCCGACGTGCGCAAGACCTTCGTGGAAAACCTGCGCTACGCCGCCGAGAAGCTCAAGGCCGCCGGGATCCGCCTGGTCATGGAAATGATCAACACCCGCGACATCCCTGGCTTCTACCTGAACACCACCAAACAGGCGCTGGAAATCCAGGCCGAAGTCGGCAGCGACAACCTGTTCCTGCAGTACGACATCTACCACATGCAGATCATGGAAGGTGACCTGGCTCGCACCATGGAAGCCAACCTGAAACTGATCAACCACATCCAGCTGGCCGACAACCCGGGCCGCAACGAACCAGGCACTGGCGAGATCAACTACCGCTTCCTGTTCGAACACCTGGACCGCATCGGCTACCAGGGCTGGGTGGGCGCGGAATACAAGCCGCTGACCACCACCGAAGCGGGCCTGGGCTGGCTGAAAACGCACAACGCGATCTGAATCACTGCTCCCACTGGGAATGCGAACAAATATAAAGAGGTAGTTTCTCATGGCTAAAATCGGTTTCCTCGGCACCGGCATCATGGGCAAGCCCATGGCGCAGAACCTGCAGAAAGCAGGTCACAGCATCTTCGTTTCCACCCACCACGACGCTGCCCCGGCCGACCTGATCGCCGCTGGCGCAGTGGCCCTGGCCAACCCGAAAGAAGTGGCCCAGGAAGCCGAGTTCATCATCGTCATGGTCCCGGATACCCCGCAGGTCGAAAGCGTCCTGTTCGGTGAAAACGGCGTCGCTGAAGGCGTGGGCCCGAACAAGGTGGTGATCGACATGAGCTCGATCTCCCCTACCGCCACCAAAGCCTTTGCCGAGAAGATCAAGGCCACCGGCGCCGCCTACCTCGACGCCCCGGTGTCCGGCGGTGAAGTCGGTGCCAAGGCCGCGACCCTGAGCATCATGGTCGGTGGCTGCCCGAAAGCCTTCGAGCGCGCCCAGCCGCTGTTCGAAGCCATGGGCAAGAACATCACCCGCGTCGGTGGCAACGGCGACGGCCAGACCGCCAAGGTCGCCAACCAGATCATCGTCGCCCTGAACATCCAGGCCGTGGCCGAAGCCCTGCTGTTCGCCGCCAAGAACGGCGCCGACCCAGCCAAGGTCCGTGAAGCGCTGATGGGCGGCTTCGCTTCGTCGAAGATCCTCGAAGTGCACGCCGAGCGCATGATCAAAGGCACCTTCGACCCAGGCTTCCGCATCAACCTGCACCAGAAGGACCTCAACCTGGCCCTGCAAGGCGCCAAGGAGCTGGGCATCAACCTGCCCAACACCTCCAATGCCCAGCAAGTGTTCAACACCTGCCAGGCCCTGGGCGGCGGCAACTGGGACCACTCGGCGCTGATCAAAGGCCTGGAGCACATGGCCAACTTCTCGATCCGCGACGACAAGTAAGACAGTTGTAGATCTCACTGGCCTCTTCGCGGGCTCGCCCGCTCCCACAGGTACTGCGCAAGCCTGAGGGCCACGATATTCCTGTGGGAGCGGGCAAGCCCGCGAAGAAGCCAACACCTATGAACCTGCGACCACAGGTCCATAGGTGAACCCGAGCAACACCCGCCCCTGGTTCGGCCTGCACGGAGGCAGTTCCAGGGGCGTTTTTGATTCTGCAAAACAACAATAACTGGGAGCCTGCCATGTCGGTCGATCCGCAAAAACTTCTCCGCGACCTGTTCGACACAGCCATCGCCGCCGCCCACCCACGCCAAGTGCTCGAACCCTACCTGCCCGCCGACCGTAGCGGCCGGGTCATCGTCATCGGCGCCGGCAAAGCCGCAGCCGCCATGGCCGAAGTGGTCGAAAAGAGCTGGCAGGGCGAAGTCTCCGGGCTGGTCGTGACCCGTTACGGTCACGGCGCCAACTGCCAGAAGATCGAGGTGGTCGAAGCCGCTCACCCAGTCCCCGACGCCGCCGGCCTGGCCGTGGCCAAGCGCGTGCTGGAGCTGGTCAGCAACCTCAACGAAGAAGACCGCGTCATCTTCCTGCTGTCTGGCGGTGGGTCCGCCCTGCTGGCACTGCCAGCCGAAGGCCTGACCCTGGCGGACAAGCAACAGATCAACAAGGCGCTGCTCAAATCCGGCGCCACCATCGGCGAGATGAACTGCGTGCGCAAGCACCTCTCGGCGATCAAGGGCGGCCGCCTGGCCAAGGCCTGCTGGCCAGCCACCGTCTACACCTATGCGATTTCCGACGTGCCTGGCGACCTGGCCACCGTCATCGCCTCCGGCCCGACCGTGGCTGACCCGAGCACCTCGGCCGATGCCCTGGCGATTCTCAAGCGCTACAACATCGAAGCGCCGAAAGCCGTCATCGACTGGCTCAACAACCCCGCCTCGGAAACCGTCAAGGCCGATGACCCGGCCCTGGCCCGCAGCCACTTCCAGCTGATCGCCAAGCCCCAGCAGTCGCTCGAAGCCGCCGCGGTCAAAGCCCGCCAGGCCGGTTTCAGCCCGCTGATCCTCGGCGACCTGGAAGGTGAATCGCGCGAAGTGGCCAAGGTACACGCGGGCATTGCCCGGCAGATCGTGCTGCACGGCCAGCCGCTGAAGGCGCCCTGCGTGATCCTTTCCGGTGGTGAAACCACCGTCACCGTGCGCGGCAACGGCCGTGGCGGGCGCAACGCCGAGTTCCTGCTCAGCCTCACCGAAAGCCTCAAGGGCCTGCCGGGCGTGTACGCCCTGGCCGGTGACACCGACGGCATCGACGGCTCGGAAGAAAACGCCGGCGCCTTCATGACCCCGAGCAGCTACGCCCGCGCCGAAGCCCTCGGCCTGTCGGCCAGCGACGAGCTGGACAACAACAACGGCTATGGCTACTTCGCCGCGCTCGATGCCCTGATCGTCACCGAGCCGACCCGTACCAACGTCAACGACTTCCGCGCCATCCTGATCCTCGAGACTGCCCAATCATGACGCCTGATAAAAAAGTAAAGATCCTCGCCACCCTCGGCCCTGCGATCAAAGGCATCGACGACATCCGCCAGCTGGTCGAAGCCGGGGTGAACATCTTCCGCCTCAACTTCAGCCACGGTGAGCACGCCGACCACGCCCTGCGCTACCAGTGGATCCGCGAAGTCGAGCAGCAGCTGAACTACCCGCTGGGCATCCTCATGGACCTGCAAGGGCCGAAGCTGCGCGTCGGCCGCTTCGCCGAGGGCAAGGTCCAGCTGCAACGCGGCCAGGCCCTGCGCCTGGACCTGGACAAGACCCCGGGCGACAGCCGCCGGGTCAACCTGCCACACCCGGAGATCATCGCGGCGCTGGAGCCAGGCATGGACCTGCTGCTCGACGACGGCAAGCTGCGCCTGCGGGTGACCGCCAAGCACGATGACGCCATCGACACCGAAGTGCTGAACGGTGGCGAGCTGTCTGACCGCAAGGGCGTCAACGTGCCGCAAGCGGTGCTCGACCTCTCCCCGCTCACCGAGAAAGACCGCCGCGACCTGGCCTTCGGCCTGGAACTGGGCGTGGACTGGGTGGCCCTGTCGTTCGTGCAGCGCCCGGAAGACATCGTCGAGGCGCGCCAGCTGATCGGCGACCGCGCCTACCTGATGGCCAAGATCGAGAAGCCCTCGGCAGTCGAACAACTGCAAGCCATCGCTGAACTGGCGGATGCGATCATGGTGGCCCGTGGCGACCTGGGCGTGGAAGTGCCGGCCGAAAGCGTGCCGCAGATCCAGAAACGCATCATCGGCACCTGCCGCCAGCTGGGCAAGCCGGTCGTCGTAGCCACCCAGATGCTCGAATCGATGCGTTTCTCGCCAGCACCGACCCGCGCCGAAGTCACCGACGTGGCCAACGCCGTGGCCGAAGGCGCCGACGCGGTGATGCTGTCGGCCGAGACCGCCTCGGGTGACTACCCGCTGGAAGCCGTGCAGATGATGAGCAAGATCATCCGCCAGGTGGAGAACGGCCCGGACTACCAGGCCCAGCTCGACGTCGGCCGGCCGAAGGCCGAGGCCACCGTATCGGACGCCATCAGCTGCGCGATCCGCCGTATCAGCGGCATCCTGCCGGTGGCGGTGCTGGTCAACTACAGCGAGTCGGGCGCTTCGACCCTGCGTGCCGCCCGCGAGCGGCCACGGGCGCCGATCCTCAACCTGACGCCAAACCTGGCCACCGCTCGCCGCCTGAGCGTGGCCTGGGGTGTGCACTCGGTGGTCAACGACCGCCTGCGCCAGGTCGACGAGGTGGTGTCCACCGCCCTGGAAATCGCCCAGGCGCAAGGCATGGCCAGCCGTGGCGACACGCTGCTGATCACAGCCGGTGTGCCTTTCGGCAAGCCGGGTTCGACTAATACCTTGCGGATCGAGACCCTGGTCTGAGATCGCCGGGGGCGCTTTGCGCCCCTTTCGCGACACAAGGCCGCTCCCACAGGGACCGCGCCAAGGCATGGACACACGATCCCTGTGGGAGCGGCCTTGTGTCGCGAAAGGAGGGCAACGCCCTCCCATCACACCGAACCTGCGGAAAACCGAGGCCCAAAGAGGCCCACCGCTCCCCCATCAACCTTGCTGACTGCCCCATGTACACCAAGAATTTCGTCAACCCGTGCCCCGACTGGGCCACGGCGCTGCTCAACGGCTTCAGCCAGGTGCTGCTGCTGCGCAACCCCCTGTGCGGCCTGTGCTGCCTGCTGGCCATCCTGCTGACCGCCCCCGACCTGGTCGGCGGCGCTCTGCTCGGCGCCCTGTCCGGCCTGCTCACCGCGCAACGCCGCGGTTACGACCGCGCCGACCGCCAGGCCGGGCTGTACTGCTACAACGGCGTGCTGATCGGCATCCTGATCAGCGCCGTGCTGCCCTGGTCGGTCATTCTGCCGCCGCTGATCATCGCCGCCGGCGGCCTGTCGAGCATCATCACCCACCAATGGCGCAAGCGTGGCGGCAAGCTGCTGGTTGCCTACACCGCACCCTTCGTGCTGCTCGGCTGGGTTGCCCTGCTGTTCGCAAGCCCCGCGCCCAGCGGCTTCGTCGACGCAGAACCTGTGTATGCCCTGGCGCGGGGCGTCGGGCAGATCTTCCTGCTCGACCAGCCGCTGGCCGGGTTGCTGATCATCATCGGGATGTTCATTGCCAACCCCTATGCCGCGACGTGGGCCGTGCTCGGTTCGGCCATTGGCGGCGGCGTGGCGCTGCTCGCCGACCAGGCGCAAGCTGCGTGGCTGGGCTTGTTCGGCTTCAATGCCGCGCTGGCAGCGTTAGCCTTCAGCCGGCAGGGTGAAAAGCCTTGGGTTACGTTGCTGGCCATTGCTCTGGCCCTGCTGCTGCAACCGGTGTTCAAGCTTTTGCCTGTCTCCGGGTTGACTGCGCCCTTCGTCGCTGCTTGCTGGTTGATGCATCTGGGTAGCCACCTCGCCCAGCCCCGGCAGCGCAACCCCAGCCGCTTGCACAGCTGAAACGCAGCCCCTAGGCTCTGCCCATCGCAATTGTGGAACGAGCCAATGAACAACCCTGCGAGCCTGCGCGAGCAGCTCTACGTCATCGTCTTCCAGACCGATACCGTGGCTGGAAGGCGCTTCGACAAGATCCTCCTGCTGATCATCCTGGCCAGCCTGGTCACGGTGATCCTCGACAGCATCGACGATGTGCACCAGGGATACGCCGGCCTGCTGGCCGCCATCGAATGGGGCTTCACCGCGATCTTCCTGGCCGAATACCTCACCCGCCTGTACTGCACGCCCAAGCCCTTGCGCTATGCCTTCAGCTTCTACGGTCTGGTCGACCTGCTGGCGATCGTCCCGGGGATCATCGCCCTGTACTACAGCGACGCCCAGTACCTGCTGATCATCCGGGTGATCCGGATGCTGCGGATCTTCCGCGTGCTCAAGCTCAGCCCCTACCTGAAGCAGGCGCATTACCTGATGGAAGCGCTGCGCGGCAGCAAGCAGAAGATCATCGTGTTTCTGGTGACGGTTTCTACCCTGGTAACGGTGTTCGGCACCCTGATGTATGTGATCGAAGGGCCGGAGCATGGCTTTACCAGCATCCCCAAAGGGATCTACTGGGCGATCGTCACGCTGACCACGGTGGGCTTCGGCGACATCGTGCCAAAGACGCCGCTGGGGCAGGTGCTGTCGTCGCTGGTGATGATTACCGGTTACTCGATCATCGCCGTTCCAACCGGGATCTTTACCGCCGAACTGGCCAACGCGATGCGCGGCGAGCAGCTGCAACATGACTGCCCGACCTGCAGCAAGAAGACCCACGAGCATGGCGCGGCATTCTGCTCGCGTTGCGGTAACGTGCTGTTTCCAAAAACCGAATAAGCAAAGAGCCATTCGGTCTTTAAACGCCCAAGAACCAAACGTTATAGTCGCTGGCACATTGCCAAACATTTGAACCAGAACAAGGACGCAACGTGAAAAAACTCTTCACCGCCTCGCTGCTCGCCGCCGGCCTGGCCTTGGGCAGCCTGGCCCAAGCTGCCCCGACCCTGCTGAACGTTTCCTATGACGTGATGCGTGACTTCTACAAGGACTACAACCCGGCCTTCCAGAAACACTGGGAAGCCGAGCACAACGAGAAGGTCAATGTGCAGATGTCCTTCGGCGGCTCGAGCAAGCAGGCGCGTGCGGTGATCGATGGCCTGCCGGCCGATGTCATCACCATGAACATGGCCACCGACATCAACGCCCTGGCCGACAACGGCAAGCTGGTGCCGGACAACTGGGTAACCCGCCTGCCGAACAACAGCGCGCCGTTCACTTCGGCCACTGTGTTCATCGTGCGCAAGGGCAACCCCAAGGCCCTGAAGGACTGGCCGGACCTGCTCAAGGACGGTGTGCAGGTGATCGTGCCCAACCCCAAGACGTCCGGTAACGGCCGCTACACCTACCTGTCGGCCTGGGGCTATGTACTCAAGCAGGGCGGCGATGAAACCAAGGCCCGCGAATTCGTCGGCAAGCTGTTCAAGCAGGCGCCGGTGCTCGATACCGGTGGCCGTGCCGCCACCACCACCTTCATGACCAACCAGATCGGCGACGTGCTGGTCACCTTCGAGAACGAAGCCGAGATGATCGCCCGCGAGTTCGGCCGCGATCAGTTCGAAGTGGTCTACCCAAGTGTGTCGGCCGAGGCCGAGCCGCCAGTGAGCGTGGTCGACAAGGTGGTGGCCAAGAAAGGCACCCAGGCCGTGGCCGAGGAATACCTGAAGTACCTGTGGTCGCCAGCAGCCCAGGAAATCGCCGCACAGAACTACCTGCGCCCGCGTGATGCGGCGGTACTGGCCAAGTACACCGACCGCTTCCCGAAAGTCGACTTCCTGTCGGTGGAGAAGACCTTTGGTGACTGGCGTACCGTGCAGAAGACCCACTTCAACGACGGTGGCGTATTCGACCAGATCTACACCAACCAGCAGTAATTGATGTAGGCAGGACCGGCCTCTTCGCGGCTAAAGCCGCTCCCACAGGTACAGCGCAGGGCCCTGGGAGCGGCTTTAGCCGCGAAGAGGCCGGTCCTGCCTACATCAATTACTGCTGGTTGGTGTAGATCTGGTCGAATACGCCACCGTCGTTGAAG
>NZ_JAGIBG010000031.1:3039-66348 GCF_017744435.1 Pseudomonas sp. | reverse complement strand
ACAAGGCCGCTCCCACAGGGTGCGCGCTCAGTGCAAGCGCTTGCGGCACATCAGCTGGGCCAGCTTGGCAGTATCCGGCCGCTCGACGATGCCGCGCTCGGTGACGATCACGTCAATCAGGTCGGCCGGGGTCACGTCGAACACCGGATTGAAAGCCTCGACCTGCGGCGCCACACGGGTTCCGGCGTAGTCCAGCAGCTCATCGGCCTCACGCTCCTCCAGCGGAATGTCCTCACCGGTAGCCAGGTTGAGGTCGATGCTGGTGCTCGGCGCCACCACCATGAAGCGCACACCATGGTGCATGGCACTGACGGCCAGCTGGTAGGTGCCGATCTTGCTCGCCACGTCACCATTGGCGGCGATGCAGTCGGCGCCGACCACCACCCAGGTGATCCCTTTGGTCTTCATCAGGTGGGCCAGCGCCGAGTCGGCGCAGAGGGTCACCGGGATGCCCTCGTTGGCCAGCTCCCAGGCCGTCAGGCGCGACCCCTGCAGCCAGGGGCGGGTCTCACCGGCATACACCCGCTCGACCATCCCTTCCAGATAACCGGCGCGAATCACCCCCAGGGCCGTGCCGATACCGCCACTGGCCAGGGCGCCAGCGTTGCCGTAGGTGAGCAGGGTCTGCTCGTTGCCCTGATGGCGACGGATCAGCTCGATGCCGTGCTGGGCCATGGTCAGGTTGGCTTCGCGGTCACTTTCATGGATGGCAATCGCTTCGGCTTCCAGCGCAGCCAGCACGTCTTCTTCGCCACGCACACGCAGCAGGCGCTCGCGCATGCGGTTCAGCGCCCAGAACAGGTTGGCGGCAGTGGGCCGAGCTTCGGCCAGGCTGAGGAAGTCCTCTTCAAGTTCCATCTCCCAGTCGCCGCCCTGGGCCAGGCGCTCTTCCAGGGCCAGGACCAGCCCATAGGCTGCAGCGATGCCTATGGCAGCGGCGCCACGCACGGCCATGTCGCGAATTGCCGCCACCACCTGCGCGACATTGTCGCAGGTCAGCCAGCGTTCTTCCGACGGCAGCAGGCGCTGGTCGAGCAGGTGCAGGGCGCCGCCTTGCCAGCGCATCCCGGTCACCTTCTCCGCCGCCAAAAGTCGCTCGCGCATCGCCTCTCCCCGTCGTTCGGATATCAAAAGCCGGCGATTATAGCGACCCTCGGCCGCAGACGCTCGGGTATACTGCGCCCCATTTGAAGTGCAAGTTCCAGAGGATTGTTCAATGAGCAACGTCGACCACGCCGAAATCGCCAAGTTCGAAGCCTTGGCCCACCGCTGGTGGGACCGTGAAAGCGAGTTCAAGCCGCTGCACGACATCAACCCGCTGCGCGTCAACTGGATCGACGAGCGCGTCGGCCTGGCAGGCAAGAAGGTGCTGGACGTCGGCTGTGGCGGTGGCATCCTCAGCGAGGCCATGGCCTTGCGCGGCGCCACCGTCACCGGCATCGACATGGGCGAGGCGCCACTGGCCGTAGCCCAACTGCACCAGCTGGAGTCGGGCGTCGAGGTCGAATACCGGCAGATCACCGCCGAAGCCCTGGCCGAAGAGATGCCCGAGCAGTTCGACGTGGTCACTTGCCTGGAGATGCTCGAGCACGTGCCCGACCCGTCCTCGGTGATCCGCGCCTGCTACCGCATGGTCAAGCCTGGCGGCCAGGTGTTCTTCTCGACCATCAACCGCAACCCCAAGGCCTACCTGCTGGCCATCGTCGGCGCTGAATACATCCTGAAGATGCTGCCGCGCGGCACCCACGACTTCAAGAAGTTCATCCGCCCGTCCGAGCTCGGCGCCTGGAGCCGTGTCGCCGGCCTCGCCGTCAAGGACATCATCGGCCTGACCTACAACCCGCTGACCAAGCACTACAAGCTGAGCAGCGACGTTGACGTCAACTACATGATCCAGACCCTGCGCGAGGAATGAGCATGCGTTTGCGAGCAGTACTCTTCGACATGGACGGCACCCTGCTCGACACGGCGCCGGACTTCATCGCCATCTGCCAGGCCATGCTCGCCGAGCGCGGCCTGCCGGCCGTCGATGACCAGCTGATCCGCGACGTGATTTCCGGCGGTGCCCGCGCCATGGTCGCGGCAACCTTCGCCATGGACCCCGAAGCCGAAGGCTTCGAGGCCCTGCGCCTGGAATTCCTCGAGCGCTACCAGCGTGACTGCGCCGTGCACAGCAAGCTGTTCGACGGCATGGGCGAGCTGCTGGCCGACATCGAAAAGGGCAACCTGCTGTGGGGCGTGGTGACCAACAAACCGGTGCGCTTCGCCGAACCGATCATGCAGCAGCTGGGCCTGGCCGAGCGTTCGGCACTGCTGATCTGCCCGGACCACGTGAAGAACAGCAAGCCCGACCCTGAGCCGCTGATTCTCGCCTGCAAGACCCTGGACCTGGACCCGGCCAGCGTGCTGTTCGTCGGCGACGACCTGCGCGACATCGAGTCCGGCCGCGACGCCGGCACTCGTACGGCCGCAGTGCGCTACGGCTATATTCATCCAGAGGACAACCCGAACAACTGGGGCGCCGATGTGGTGGTGGACCACCCGCTGGAACTGCGCAAGGTGATCGACAGCGCCCTGTGCGGCTGCTGATCCCCCCAGGCTCTACAAGGACACCTGACATGTTCGACTACACCGCCCGCCCCGGCCTGCTCGCCGGCCGCGTCATCCTGGTCACCGGCGCCGGCCGCGGTATCGGCGCCGCTGCTGCCAAGGCCTATGCCGCCCTGGGTGCCACCGTGCTGCTGCTGGGCAAGACCGAAGCCAACCTCAACGAGGTCTATGACCAGATCGAGGCCGCTGGCCACCCGCAACCCGTGGTGATCCCGTTCAACCTGGAAACCGCCCTGCCCCACCAGTACGACGAGCTGGCGGTGATGATCGAGGAGCAGTTTGGCCGCCTCGACGGCCTGCTCAACAATGCCTCGATCATCGGCCCGCGCACGCCGCTGGAGCAGCTGTCGGGCGACAACTTCATGCGCGTGATGCACATCAACGTCGATGCCACCTTCATGCTCACCAGCACCCTGCTGCCGCTGCTCAAGCTGTCGGAAGACGCCTCGGTGGTGTTCACCTCCAGCAGCGTCGGGCGCAAGGGCCGGGCCTACTGGGGGGCCTACGGGGTGTCGAAGTTCGCCACCGAAGGGCTGATGCAGACCCTGGCCGACGAGCTGGAAGGCGTGGCGCCAGTGCGCTCCAACAGCATCAACCCGGGCGCCACGCGCACGGCGATGCGGGCCCAGGCGTACCCGAGCGAGAACCCGCAGAACAACCCGCTGCCGGAAGAGATCATGCCGGTCTATCTGTACCTGATGGGGCCGGACAGCAAGGACGTGAATGGGCAGGCGCTCAACGCCCAGTAAGGCTTGAGATTGCGGGGGCTGCTTCGCAGCCCCAATGGCCCTCAGCCAGCAGCCAAGGCCGGGCGCAGGCGCCCTTGCTGGCGCCCTTCCAGCTGCATGCACCGCTCCAGGAACAGGTACATGCAGTCATAGCTCTTGCAGACCGCCTTGCGCAGCTCGTTGCGCAGCCCCAGTGTCGGGTTCTCGCCCGCCAGCGTGCAGATGATCTCCAGCGCCTCCCACGGGTGCGCATCATCGTACTGGGCATGCATCTTCAGCCACTTCATCGCCCGCTTGCGTACATCCTCCGGGAAGCCCATGGCATAGGTATCCTCGGCGCACACCACCGCTGACCACTCGCCGGTCGCCCCCTCGATCGCATAGTTGGTCGCCGCCATGGCAATCGCCAGCGACTCGGTGGTGCAGACACGCCAGCACCAGTCGTTCAGCCCGTTCAGCTCTGGCGGCACATCCTGCGACTGCAGGTCGTGCAGGTGAACGCCATGGGCATGGCACCAGTTAACCCAGTAGTCGGCATGGTTGAGCTCGACGCGGATGTTGCGCATCAGCCAGCGCCGCGCCATGTCCTCGCCAGGATGGCGGGCATAACGGGTCTTGGTCAGGTTATGGGCCATGTACAGGGAAAATTGCTCGACCACCGGCCAGCCACCGATCAGGTACTGGCGAATGGTCGACTGGCGCAGCTCACCATCACGCAGGCGCTGGTAGAACTCGTGTTCGACCACCCGGCGCTTGCTTTCACGGCAATCCTCGATCAGTTGCTGAGCCCACTGGGGGTAACTGGCCGGGTCCATCAAGGGCCCGATACGTACGAATGCATCAATCACTTTCAGCTCCTTGATCCTTGTGATTTTGCGGACGTGTTTTCAGCGAAAAGTACCTGGCGCCCGATGCAGCAAGGGCCGCGCAGCAATCCGTTGGCGCTGCAGACTGTCACAGGTGAACACCTGTGGCCGTTCAATCAGATAGCCCTGGGCGTAATCCACGCCGATCTCCTGCAAGGCCTGCTCGATCAACGGTGTTTCGACGAACTCGGCGATGGTCCGCTTGCCCATGACGTGGCCGATGTGATTGATCACCTCGACCATGGCACGATTGACCGGGTCGTCGAGCATATCTTTGACAAAACTTCCGTCGATCTTCAAGAAGTCGACGGGTAAATGTTTTAAATAGGCGAATGACGACATCCCGGCACAGAAGTCGTCCAGGGAGAACTTGCAACCCAGCCCCTTCAATTCATTGATGAAGCGGATCGCGCTGCCGAGGTTGGCAATGGCACTGGTCTCGGTGATCTCGAAGCAGATCATGCGCGGCGGAATGGCGTATTCGACGAACAACCGTTGCAGGTACTCGAGGAACTTGTCATCGCCGATGCTGGTGCCCGAAAGGTTGATCGCGCACATCGCCAGCGGCCCGTCCCGCCCTTCATCCAGGCATTGGCGGATGACCTCGAACACGCTGCGCACCACCCAGCGGTCCAGTGCCGTCATCAGGCCATAGCGCTCGGCGGCCGGGATGAAGCTGTCCGGGAGGATGGTGCGACCGCTTTCGTCGTGCAGGCGCAGCAGGATCTCGATATGGCCTGGGCCGTCGATGGCCTTCAGCGCGGCGATTTCCTGGCAATAGAGGCAGAAGCGGTTCTCCTCCAGGGCCACATGCAGGCGCTGGATCCAGGCCATTTCACCAAAGCGCATGGACAGCTCGCTGTCGTCGGCGTGGTACACCTGCACCCGGTTGCGGCCCTTTTCCTTGGCCATGTAGCAGGCCATGTCAGCGGCCCGCAACGAGGCCTCCAGCGTACCCGGCGCCTGTGCCATGTGCACCAGGCCGATACTGACGGTGGTCACGAACGGCCTGCCCTTCCACACAAAGTGCAAGCTCTGCACGGCCTGGCGCAGGCTCTCGCCGATGCGCTCGGCCTGGTCGGCCGGGCAGTTTTCCAGCAGCACACCAAATTCATCGCCCCCCAGGCGCGCGAGGGTATCGCCTTCACGCAGCCCCGACTGCAACACCGCGCAGATATGCCTGAGCAGCTCGTCACCGGCAGCATGGCCGCAGGTGTCGTTGACCAGCTTGAACTGATCGAGGTCGAGGAACATCAACGAATGCCGCCCGGCCTGGCGCACCAGGCCATTGAGCGCCTGCTCCAGGCGATACTCGAATTCGCGGCGGTTGGCCAGGCCGGTCAGGGCATCATGGGTGGCCTGCCAGGACAGGTTGGCAATGTACTGCCGCTCCTGGGTCATGTCGTGCAGCACCAGCACGATACCGGCCAGCTGGTCGTTATTGATGATCGGCGAGCCGACCAGATTGACCGACACCGTACTGCCATCCAGGCGCTGGATCAGCCGGGAGTGCTCGGCGCCGCCCTTGAGGCTGCCGCTGAGCACTTGCTCGACCAGCGAGCAGCCTTCGCCCTGCTCCTCCTCGTCGAGCAGGCTGAACAGCGCCCCCAGAGGCAGGCCCTGCGCCTGGCCGGACTGCCAGTGGGTCAGCTGCTCGGCAGCGGGGTTCATGTAGACGATATTGCCCTCGACATCGGCGGTGATCACCGCGTCGCCAATCGACTCGAGGGTGATCTGCGCCCGTTCCTTCTCCTCCCGCAGGGCACTGGCGAACGCCTGGCGCTGGGCCAGCAGCTTGCTCGAGCGGCGCCAGGCAATGGTAATGAGGAACAGTGCGGTCAGCAGGTTGGTGACCAGCAGCACCCGCAGCAGCATTCGTGAGCCCTCACCCAAGGCATCACTGAAGGCCTTGGCTGCGGGCGTGACACCTTCGTTGATCGCGACGATGCGGCTCTTCCAATCCTTGAGCTGGGCGGCGTCGACCTGGCCTGCGGTGACACTTGCGTGCATTTCGCTGGCCAGCACATCGAGCTTGATCAGGTAGTCATCGCCGATGTTCCAGTAGTCGATCGCCGTCTGCATGTAGCTGACCTGGCGGAAATTGCGGTAGAACCAGATGATCCGGTCGACATCGTCCGGGTGGTTGCCACCTTGCAGCACGGCCTGGCGGGCGCCTTCCAGGTCCGGGCTGGCCTGATCGAGCAGCTCGCGCAGTTCGTGGTCGCCCTGGGGCACGGTAATGGCCTGGCGATAGCGCTGATAGGTACGCTCGTCACGGTCATCGGCATACAGGTTGAGGTAGTAGATGGCGTCTTTCTGCGCCTTGGACCAAAGGCTTTCACCGGCCACGTAGGCACGGACCGCCGACAATGCATAAAGGCTGAGGCTGCCCAGCAATACCTGGAATACGACAACGGCGATGAAGGGCCAGATGATACCTACCAACCTTGGCGCTTCTTGAGTGCGATTTCCCTTCATTTAGTCCCTGTCGCAGAGCAGATAAGACTTTGAATCAACCCAGACAAGCACAGCGTAGGCCATTTGCCATCTGAGCGGAGGGGAATTTTAGGGTAAGGAAACGGCCGATAGGCTTTTGCTGAACATTGTCAGGTCTGCTGCAGATGCCCATACAACTTGGCATACAGCCCACCCTCGGCAATCAGCTGCTGGTGGTCGCCATCCTCGGCCACATGCCCGCCGTCGAATACCAGCACGCGGTCGGCCTGTTTCACCGCCGACAGCCGGTGCGCAATGATCAGCGTGGTCCGGCCACTGAGGAAGCGCGCCAGTGCCTGGTGCAGGTTGTACTCGGTGGCGGCATCCAGCGCCGAAGTGGCCTCATCGAGAATGACCACCTTGGGCTCGGCCAGGACCATGCGGGCAATCGCCAGGCGCTGACGCTGCCCACCGGACAGGCGCACCCCCGAGCGACCGACCACGCTGTCCAGCCCTTGCGGCAAGGCGGCGATGGTGGCGTCCAGCTGGGCGATACGCAGTGCCTGCCAGCAGGCCTCGTCAGTGCATTCGCGCCCCATGGTCAGGTTGGCGCGCACACTGTCGTTGAACAGCGAGGGGTGCTGCAGCACCACCGCGACGTTCTCGCGCAAGGTCTCAAGGCCGATTTCCTGCAGGCTCGCACCGCCAAAGCGGATGGTCCCGGCCTGCGCGCTGTACAGCCCCAGCAGCAACTGCACCAGGGTGCTCTTGCCGCCACCGCTGGCACCGACGATGGCCACCTTCTCACCGGGGGCAATGGAAAGGTTCAACTGGTCCAGCACCGGCTCATCGGCATAGGCGAAGCGCAGGTCGCGCACCTCGATACCGACCGTCTCGCGGCCAGCGAACGGGTCGCTGGCAGCCGGGTACTGCGGCTCGTCGGCCCGCGATAGCAGTTCGTTGAGCCGGCTCAGCGCGCCGCCGGCGGCGTAGTAGGCATATTGCAGGTTGAGCAGCTGCTCCACCGGGCCGATCATGAACCACAGGTAGCTGAACACCGCCAGCATCTGGCCGATCGACAGGTCGGAGAACAGCACGGTCAGCATCGCCGCAGCGCGGAAAATATCGATACCGAACTGGAACAGCAGGCCACTGGCGCGGCCACTGGCATCGCTCTTCCATTGCGATTCCACGGCATAGTCGCGCACTTCACGGGCACGCAGGCCGAGGCGGCCGAGGAAGTAGCCCTGGCGGTTGCCGGCACGGATTTCCTGAATGGCATCCAGGGTTTCCGACAACGCCTGGGTGAAGCGCGAGGTGCTGTCGTTCTCGAGTTTCTTCAGGTGCTTGACGCGCTTGCCCAGCTGCACGGTGAAGTAGATCACCAGTGGGTTGAACAACAGGATCAGCAATGCCAGCTTCCAGTGCATCCAGATCAGGATTGCCGCCGTACCGGTGAGGGTCAGCATGGCCACCAGGAAGCGGCTGAGGGTCTCGCCGACGAACTTGTCGAGGGTGTCCAGGTCGGTGACCAGGTGCGTGGTCACCGTGCCGCTGCCGAGGCTTTCGTACTCCTTGAGCGAGATACGCTTGAGGCGCTCGATCAGGCGAATGCGCAGGCGGTAGACGATGTCCTTGGCCAAGCCGGCGAACAGCTTGGCCTGCACCACGTTGAAAGCCAGTGCCGCCAGGCGCAGGCACAGCGTGGCCGCCAGCATCAGGCCGATGTAGCCGGCCGCCACTTGCCAGTTGCTCGGCAGCAGGTGGTTCATCCACTTCAATGCGGCATCGCCGTGCCCCAGCAGCACTTCGTCGACCAGCAACGGCAGCAGCAGCGGAATCGGCACGCTGCAACAGGCCGCCAGTACGGCTACCAGGTTGGCGGTCCAGAGGTTTTTCTTGTGATGCAGGGCCAGGCGGCGGATTTCCGCCCAGCTCAGGCGATCAGACACAGCAGCGGGCTTCCCTGGCACAGGGTCTGGCGACCCTGGCAGATCAAGCACAGACGGCCTGCTGCAGCCAGCGGCCAAGCAGGGGCTGCAGGCTGTCCAGCGGCTGGTAGCCGTTGGTCAGCAATGCCAGTTGGCCATTGCGCTCGGCCAGCAGGGTCGGGAAGCCGGCGATGCCAAGGTCTTGCACCCAGCTGAAGTCAGCGCTGGTGGCAGCGCGGATGTCGTGGCTGGCGAACTGCTGGGCGAAGCGCTCGCGGTCGAAGCCGGCCTGTTCGGCCAGCTCGACCAGTTGCGGGGCGCGGGTGACATCCACGCCCTGTTCGTAGAACGAGCGCTGGATCAGCGCCAGCAGCGGCCAGACACGCTCGGCGTCCAGCTCGCGGGCAGTGACCAGGGCGCGGCAGGCCGGTTCGGTGTCGTAGACGAAGCCGTCAGGCATGGCGCCTTCGAAACGGAACGGCTGCCCGGTGGCTTCGGCCACCGCCTGCCAGTGTTCGAGGATGTACTTGCGGGTCGAGCCGTCCAGCGCGCTGCCGCCACTGCGCAGGCCACCCGGCACCAGCCGCGTGCTGACGCCCGCCTCGGCGGCCTGTGCGATCAGCGCCGCAGCCACTGGCGCGAACCCCCAGCACCAGGAGCACATCGGGTCCATCACATAGATCAGGCGGGCGGTCATGGCTCAAGCCTCGGCTTTGTAGTTGTAACCAATCGGGTGCGGCTGGTTGCGGGCCTTGGCCAGCTCGATCTGCTTCTGCCGGTCGATGGCGCTGCGCCGGGTCTTCTCGCTCAGGGTGTCCCAGCAGTGCGGGCAGCTCACGCCTGGCGAATAGTGCTCGGACTCGCGGTCCTTGGCATCGACCGGGTGGCGGCAGGCATGGCACTGGTCGTACTCGCCTTCGCTCAGGTCATGGCGCACCGTGACGCGGTTGTCGAAGACGAAGCAGTCGCCGTCCCAGAGGCTTTCATCCTGAGGCACTTCCTCGAAGTATTTCAGGACACCACCCTTAAGATGATAGACCTCCTCGAAGCCTTCACCGAGCATGTAGCTGGAAGCTTTTTCGCAACGGATGCCACCGGTGCAGAACATGGCGACCTTCTTGTGCTTGCTCGGGTCGAAGTTGGCCTTGATGTACTCGGGGAACTCGCGGAAGGTCTCGGTCTTCGGGTCGATGGCGCCCTTGAAGGTACCGATGGCCACTTCGTAGTCGTTGCGGGTGTCGATCAGCAGCACTTCCGGGTCGCTGATCAGGGCGTTCCAGTCCTTGGGCTCGACATAGGTGCCGACGGCCTGGTTCGGGTCGACACCCGGCACGCCGAGGGTGACGATCTCTTTCTTGAGCTTGACCTTGGTGCGGTAGAACGGCTGCTCGTCGCAGTAGGACTCTTTGTGATCGACATCCACCAGGCGCGGGTCGTTGCGCAGCCAGGCGAGCAGGCCGTCGATGCCTTCGCGGGTGGCCGAAACGGTGCCGTTGATGCCTTCGTGGGCCAGCAGCAAGGTGCCTTTGACGCCGTTGTCGAGCATGGCCTTGAGCAGCGGCTCACGCAGTTCGACGTAGTCTTCCAGGGTGACGAACTTGTACAGCGCCGCCACGACGATAGCTTGGGACATGTAACAGACTCTCCAGTGGTTGCCCTCGTAAGGGGCGGACCGGGTTTGACAAAAAACAAGGGGCTGCTGCGCAGCCCATCGCCGGCAAGCCCGGCTCCCACAGGGTCAGCACAACATTCCAGGAATGCGCTGTACCTGTGGGAGCCGGGCTTGCCGGCGATGGGCCGCACAGCGGCCCCCTTGGGATGTTGCGGATTGTACCAGAACGACGGAAAGGATTCAGTGCCCGCCGCCAGCACACACTGGCGAAGCCGGCGCCACGCCCACCTTGGCCCATTCTTCGGACGTGTAGGTGTGGATCGCCAGGGCGTGGATCTCGCCCATCAGCTCACCCATGGTGGCGTAGACCTTCTGGTGGCGCTTGACGCTGTTGAGCCCGGCAAACTGCTCGCTGACGATCACCGCCTTGTAGTGGGTTTCCTGGCCACGGCTGTGCATGTGGCTTTCGTTGAGCACTTCAAGGTGTTGCGGGGCCAGCGCGGCCAGTTGCTGCTCGATGCGTTGCTGCATGCTCATCGGGTGTTACTCACTTCTTGGCCGGGGCGGCGGCCTTGCCTGCGTTAGGGTCCAGCTCCTTGGTCATGTCGTCGAGCAGCTTGTTGACCACCGGCACGGCCGGTTCCAGGCTGTTCTGGGTCAGCTGGGCCGACTGCTGGGTGACCTTGGGCATTTCACGCAGGACTTTCTTGCCCAGCGGCGACTCGTAGAACTTGACCAGGTCCTTGAGCTCCTGCTCGGTGAAGGTCTGGGTGTACAGGTCGACCATCTTCGGCTTCAGCTTGTTCCAGCCGATGGCGTTGTCCAGCGCGGCGTTGGCCTTGGCCTGGTAGCTCTCGAGCACCGGCTGCTTGGAGGCCGGGGCCTTGGTCTGGGCGAAACGCTGGGCGAACATCTGCTGGACCTGCATGTACACCGGGGTGCCCAGCTTGTCGGCATTGGCCAGGGTCAGGAATTTCTCGGCGGCAGCATTGTGGCTGGCGGTGGCAGCGAGTACCTGGCCGCTGGCACAGGCCAGGGCGACGGCAGCACAGAGGACACGGAGACGGGTCATTGCATTTCCTTCAGGAGGGGGAGGCGGTACCTCAGAGTAGAGCATTCTGCTCCCGTCGGGGCGCAGCGCTCAAGTGGCACGACGAGCGAATGAACCGCTCGATCGCATGAGGGCCTAAACTGCTGATTCTGACTGACAAAGGAGTGAACGCAGCATGAGCCGTATCGAGACAGACAGCCTGGGCCCGGTCGAAGTTCCTGAGGACGCCTACTGGGGCGCTCAGACCCAGCGCTCGCTGATCAACTTTGCCATCGGCAAGGAACGCATGCCGCTCGCGGTGCTGCACGCCCTGGCACTCATCAAGAAAGCCGCCGCGCGGGTCAACGACCGCAACGGCGACCTGCCCGCCGACATCGCCCGGCTGATCGAACAGGCCGCCGACGAAGTGCTCGATGGCGAACATGACGACCAGTTCCCGCTGGTGGTGTGGCAGACCGGCAGCGGCACCCAGAGCAACATGAACGTCAACGAGGTGATCGCCGGGCGCGCCAACGAGCTGGCCGGCAAGGGCCGCGGTGGCAAGGCGCCGGTGCACCCCAACGATCACGTCAACCGCTCGCAGAGCTCCAACGACTGCTTCCCCACCGCCATGCACATCGCCGCCGCCCAGGCGGTGCACCATCAGTTGCTGCCGGCGATTGCCGAGCTTTCGGCGGGGCTGGCCGAGCTGTCGGCGCGCCACAGCAAGCTGGTCAAGACTGGCCGCACGCACATGATGGACGCCACGCCGATCACCTTCGGCCAGGAGGTGTCGGCCTTCGTCGCCCAGCTCGACTACGCCCAGCGCGCCATCCGCGCCACCTTGCCGGCGGTGTGCGAGCTGGCCCAGGGCGGTACGGCCGTGGGCACCGGGCTGAACGCCCCGCATGGCTTTGCCGAAGCCGTGGCCGCCGAGCTGGCGGCGCTCTCCGGCCTGCCCTTCATCACCGCCCCCAACAAGTTCGCCGCCCTCGCCGGCCATGAGCCGCTGACCAGCCTGGCCGGTGCACTGAAGACCCTGGCGGTGGCACTGATGAAGATCGCCAACGACCTGCGCCTGCTCGGCTCCGGCCCGCGCGCGGGGCTGGCTGAAGTCCGCCTGCCGGCCAACGAGCCGGGCAGCTCGATCATGCCGGGCAAGGTCAACCCGACCCAATGCGAGGCCCTGTCGATGCTGGCCTGCCAGGTACTGGGCAATGACGCGGCGATCGGCTTTGCCGCCAGCCAGGGGCACCTGCAACTGAACGTGTTCAAGCCGGTGATCATCCACAACCTGCTGCAGTCGATCGAGCTGCTGGCCGATGGCTGCCGCAACTTCCAGCAGCATTGTGTGGCCGGGATCGAGCCGGATGCGGAGCAGATGGCGGCGCACCTGGAGCGCGGGCTGATGCTGGTGACGGCGTTGAACCCGCACATCGGGTATGACAAGGCGGCGGAGATTGCCAAGAAGGCCTACAGCGAGGGCAAGACCTTGCGCGAAGCGGCGCTGGAGTTGAAGTACCTGACCAATGAACAGTTCGACCAGTGGGTGAGGCCGGAGAACATGCTGGCCCCCGGCGGCAAGGGCTGACTCTGCCAACAGGCTTTACGCGATCCCTGTGGGAGCGGGCTCGCCCGCGAACACGGGCGAAGCCCGTGCCATCCACCGCGGTGTATTCTTCGCGGGCACGCCCGCTCCCACAAAGAGCGCGCAATCCTATGCCAGGCGTGCCCTTCTGGCCTTCCAGCCGGCCACCAGCGAAGGCCCCAGGGCGACCAGAGTCGACCCCGCCACCACCGTCACCGCCCCTAAATAGCCCAGGGTATTGATATCCTCGGCCTGCACATACTCCGGCCACACCACGGCCGCCAACGCCACCGCGACAAAGGTCACCAGCGGCGTCAGCGCCAGCGTGGCACTCACCCGCGACGCCTCCCAATGCGCCAGCGCCTCGGCGAACGCGCCATACGCCACCAGGGTGTTCAGGCAGCAGGCCAGCAGCAGCCAACCCTGCACCGGCGTCAATTGCAGCGCCTCCAGCGGATGCACCCAGGGCGTCAGCAGCGCCGCGCAGCTCAGGTAGATGACCATCATCACCTGCTGCGAATGCCACACCGTCAGCAGTTGCTTCTGGCTCAAGGCATAGAACACCCAGATGCTGGTGGCCAGCAGAACGGTCAGGACCCCCGTGGTGTAGGTGCCCAGCGAAGTCAGCAGCTCTTCCAGGCGTTGGTTGAAGAACAGGCCAAAACCGCCCAGCAGCACCAGCAGGCCAATGCCCTGCCCCAGGCTGAAGCGCTCCTTGAACACGAACACGCTGGCCACCAGCAACAGCACCGGGCCAATCTGCACCACCAGCTGGGCGGTGCCGGGGCTCAGCAGGTTCAGGCCGATCAGGTACAACACGTAGTTGCCCATCAGGCCGAACACCGCCACCACCACCAGGGCCCTGCCCTTGGGCGCCAGCTTGCGCAGCGAAGGCAGGCGCCGCTGGGCCGCCAGCCAGGCGAACAGCAGGCCGCCGGAGACCAGCAGGCGGTACCAGGTGACGGTCATCGGGTCGACCACCTGCAGCACCTGCTTGAGTTTGATCGGCAGGATGCCCCAGAGCAGCGCGGTCAGCAGTGCCAGGAACAGGCCGTAGCCCCAACGGCCGGAAGTTGTGTGCATACAGTCCTCGAATTAGCCCTTGGTGGGGGTAACCGAATTCTAAGGGCTTGGCGCACCGCGCCGGAGGAAAATGCCGGGAAATAAATTCATCGGGTCATTCCCTCGCGGCATGCCTGGCTATTTCTTGTCCTTGGCGAAGGCCGCTTCCAGGGCTTGGTTGATCGTGCGCAGCACCTTCACCCGTGCCCAGCGCTTGTCGTTGGCTTCGACCAGCGTCCAGGGTGCGATCTCGCTGCTGGTACGGTCGACCATGTCGCCCACGGCCTGGGTGTAGTCGTCCCACTTTTCGCGGTTGCGCCAGTCGTCTTCGGTGATCTTGTAGCGTTTGAACGGGATCTGCTCGCGCTCTTCAAAACGCTCCAGCTGGGTCTGCTGGTCGATCGCCAGCCAGAACTTGACCACCACCACGCCGGCATTCACCAGTTGCTCTTCAAAATCGTTGATTTCGCTGTAGGCGCGCATCCAGTCGGCCGGGCTGCAAAAGCCCTCCACCCGCTCCACCAGCACCCGGCCATACCAGGAACGGTCGAAGATGGTGAATTTGCCGCGCGCCGGGATGTGCCGCCAGAACCGCCACAGGTAAGGCTGTGCACGCTCTTCTTCAGTGGGCGCGGCAATCGGCACGATGCGGTACTGGCGCGGGTCCAGCGCTGCCGCCACACGGCGGATGGCACCGCCCTTGCCCGCGGCGTCATTGCCCTCGAACACCGCCACCAGGGCATGCCGGCGCATGCGCTTGTCACGCAGCAGGCCGGCCAGGCGGGCCTGCTCGGTGACCAGCTGCTCCTGATAGTCGCCCTTGTCCAGGCGCAAGGTCATGTCCAGGGCGCCAAGCAGGCTGCGCTTGTCGATGCTCTGGCCCAGCGGGGCGACGTTGCCCTGGTGCTTGCCCTTGGGGTTGTTGGCCAGCGCCGCCTGCAGGCTCTCCAGCAGGATGCGCCCCACCGCCAGGCTGCGGTAGTTCGGGTCGACCCCTTCGACGATATGCCACGGCGCATAATCGCGGCTGGTGCGGCGTAGCACGCGCTCGCCGAAGCGCACGAAACGGTCGTAGGTTTCCGATTGCTGCCAGTCCAGCGGGCTGATCTTCCAGCTGTGCAGCGGGTCGTCCTTGAGCGACTTCAGGCGTGCCTTCATCTGCTTCTTGGACAGGTGGAACCAGAACTTGATGATCAGTGCGCCTTCGTCGCAGAGCATCTGCTCGAGCCGTTCGGCACCGGTGATCGCCTGGTCGAGCACAGCGTCCTTGAACACGCCGTGCACCCGGCCCTGGAGCATCTGGCTGTACCAGTTGCCGAAGAACACGCCCATCCGCCCTTTGGGCGGCAGCGCCCGCCAGTAGCGCCAGGCCGGTGGCCGGGCCAGTTCCTCGTCGGTCTGCTGGTCGAAGGTGAGCACGTCGATCATGCGCGGGTCCATCCACTCGTTGAGCAGCTTGACCGTTTCGCCCTTGCCGGCGCCTTCGACGCCATTGATCAGCACGATCACCGGGAAACGCGCCTGCTGCTTGAGTTCGTACTGGGCCTCCAGCAGCGCCTCGCGCAGGGCGGGGACTTCTGCGTCGTAGGTTTCCTTGTCGATGCTGTGACCGATTTCCGCGGATTCGAACATGCACTGGCTCCTTCATTGGATAAGCAAGACTAGCGGATTTGCATAGTGCCTGTGCAAACCGGGCAGATGACATAAAATCCGCACATCCGCTGCAACCGAGCCAACCATGTCCACCCTCCTCCAGCATGCCCAGATCGACTGGGACGACCAGGGCCGCCCCCACTCGCGGCAATACGACGACGTCTACTTCTCCAAGAATGAAGGCACCGACGAAACCCGCTATGTGTTCCTCGAGCAGACCCGCCTGGCGCAGCGCTTCGCCGACCTGGCGCCACATGGCTGCCTGGTGATCGGCGAGACCGGCTTCGGCACCGGCATGAACTTCTTCTGCGCCTGGCAGCTGTTCGCCGAACAGGCCCATGGCGATGCGCGCCTGCACTTCATCAGTGTCGAGAAGTACCCGCTCGGCCATGACGACATGGCCCGCGCCGTGCGCCTGTGGCCCGAGATGGCGGCCTATACCGAACCGTTCCTGGCGCAGTACGTGGCGGTACACCCGGGCTTCCAGCAGTTCAGCTTCGACAATGGCCGGGTCACCCTGACCCTGCTGATCGGTGACGTGCTGGAGCAACTGCCACAGCTCGACGCGCGGATCGACGTGTGGTTCCTCGACGGCTTCGCGCCGGCGAAGAACCCCGACATGTGGACCCCCGAGCTGTTCGCGCAACTGGCAAGGCTGGCGCATGCCGGTACCGCTTTGGGCACCTTCACCACTACCGGCTGGGTTCGCCGCGGGTTGATCGATGCCGGCTTCACCATGAAGAAGATCCCAGGCATCGGCAAGAAGTGGGAAGTGATGAGTGGCGAATACACCGGGCATTCGTCAGCGGCCATCGCCGCGCCCTGGTACGCCCGCCCTGCCCCCGTGGCGGGCCCGCGCCAGGCACTGGTGATCGGCGCCGGCCTTGCGGGCAGCGCCAGTGCCGCCAGCCTGGCCGCACGCGGCTGGCAGGTGACGGTACTGGAGCGGCACGCGGCCCCCGCGCAGGAGGCTTCGGGCAATCCGCAGGGCGTGCTGTACCTGAAGTTGTCCGCCCATGGCACCGCCCTGTCGCAGATGATCCTGTCCGGCTTCGGCTTCACCCGGCGCCAGCTCGAACGGTTGCAGCGTGGCCGTGATTGGGACGCTTGCGGCGTGCTGCAGCTGGCCTTCGACAGCAAGGAAGGCGAACGCCAGGCCAAGCTGGCCGAGGCCTTCGACGGAAGCCTGCTGCGTGCACTGACGCAGGCCGAAGCCGAGGCAATTGCCGGGGTGGCGCTGCCGGCGGGCGGTCTTTACTACCCGGAAGGTGGCTGGGTGCACCCTCCCGCCCTGTGCCAGGCACAGCTGCAGCACCCAGGCATACGCGTTCAGTTGCATCAGAACGTGGTCGAACTGCGTAAGGCCGACGGCCGGTGGCAGGCCTGGGATGGCGAGTGTTTGCTGGCCAGTGCGCCGCTGGTGGTGCTGGCCGGGGCTGCCGATGTGCACCGCTTCGAGCCCTGTGCACAGCTACCGCTCAAGCGCATTCGCGGGCAGATCACCCGCCTGACGGCCACCGACGCCAGCCGAGCATTGCGCACCGTGGTCTGTGCCGATGGCTACGTCGCACCGCCTCGGGAGGGAGAGCACACCTTGGGCGCCAGTTTCGATTTCCACAACGACGACCTGACGCCGACGGTCGCCGAGCATCAGGGCAACCTGGCATTGCTGGACGAGATTTCCACCGACCTGGCCTCGCGCCTGGGTGCACAGGCACTCGACGCCGAGCAGTTGCAGGGCCGCGCAGCGTTTCGTTGTACCAGCCCCGACTACCTGCCGATTGTCGGGCCGGTAGCCGACCCGGCGTTGTTTGCCGAGGCTTATGCCGTGCTCGGCAAGGATGCGCGGCAGGTGCCGGAGGTGGCGTGCCCGTGGCTGGACGGGCTGTATGTGAACAGTGGGCATGGCTCGCGGGGACTGATCACAGCGCCGTTGAGTGGCGAGCTGATTGCCGCCTGGGCCAGTGGTGAACCGTTGCCGTTGCCACGGGCGGTGGCCGAGGCCTGCCACCCGAACCGTTTCATGCTGCGCAAGCTGATTCGCGGGAAGTGACAGATTGGGCTGCTGCGCAGCCCTTCGCGGGACAAGCCCGCTCCCACAGGTGCGGCGCTAGCATCAGAACCTGCGCTGTACTTGTGGGAGCGGGCTGTCCTGCGAAGGGGCCAGCACAGACAGATACCGATCGTTATAACAGATTGATCTAAAACTCCCACAAACCACACAGGTCAGTTCCTTACAGGGTGCCCTAATCCGGGGCACTCATTCCCCAACGGAAAAACCGGTAAGGACCTATGTGCGGATTAGCAGGAGAGTTGCGTTTCACCCCTATCGACCAAGCCCCTCGCCCAGCCGACCTGGCTGCGGTAGAGCGCATCACCCATCACCTGGCGCCCCGCGGCCCCGACGCCTGGGGCTTCCATAGCCAGGGCCCGATCGCCCTCGGCCACCGCCGGCTGAAGATCATGGACCTGTCCGACGGTTCGGCACAGCCGATGCTCGACAATACCCTGGGCCTGTCGCTGGCCTTCAACGGCGCCATCTACAACTTCCCCGAACTGCGCCAGGAGCTTCAGGGCCTGGGTTACAGCTTCTGGTCCGAAGGCGACACCGAAGTGTTGCTCAAGGGCTACCACGCCTGGGGCGCCGCCTTGCTGCCCAAGCTCAATGGCATGTTCGCCCTGGCCATCTGGGAGCGCGACAGCCAGCGCCTGTTCCTGGCCCGCGACCGCCTCGGCGTCAAGCCACTGTACCTGTCGCGCAACGGCGAGCGCCTGCGCTTCGCCTCGACCCTGCCGGCGCTGCTCAAGGGTGGCGACATCGACCCGATGATCGACCCGGTGGCGCTCAACCACTACCTCAACTTCCATGCTGTGGTGCCTGCACCGCGCACGCTGCTGGCCAATGTGCAGAAGCTCGAACCCGGCACCTGGATGCGCATCGACCGTCACGGTGAAGTCGAGCGCCAGACCTGGTGGCAGCTGAAGTACGACCCCAACCCGGACGAGCGCGACCTCGACCTGGAAGGCTGGACCACCCGCGTGCTCGACGCCACCCGCGATGCCGTGGCGATCCGCCAACGCGCCGCCGTGGACGTGGGTGTGCTGCTGTCTGGCGGTGTCGACTCCAGCCTGCTGGTCGGCCTGCTGCGCGAGGTCGGCGTGGACGACCTGTCGACCTTCTCCATCGGTTTCGAGGATGCCGGCGGCGAACGCGGTGACGAGTTCCAGTATTCCGACCTGATCGCCAAGCATTACGGCACCCGCCACCACCAGCTGCGCATCGCCGAACAGGAGATCATCGAGCAGTTGCCGGCCGCCTTCCGCGCCATGAGCGAGCCGATGGTCAGCCACGACTGCATCGCCTTCTACCTGCTGTCGCGGGAGGTGGCCAAGCATTGCAAGGGCGTGCAGAGCGGCCAGGGCGCCGACGAGCTGTTCGCCGGCTACCACTGGTACCCGAAGGTGGACGGCGCCGACGATGCCTTCGCCGCCTACCGCGGCGCCTTCTTCGACCGCAGCCACGACGAGTATCGCGACACGGTCCAGGCCCCTTGGCTGCTGGAAACCGATGCCGCTGGCGATTTCGTCCGCGAGCACTTCGCCCGCCCCGGCGCAGCCGATGCCGTGGACAAGGCCTTGCGCCTGGACAGCACGGTGATGCTGGTCGACGACCCGGTCAAACGGGTCGACAACATGACCATGGCCTGGGGCCTGGAGGCGCGCACGCCGTTCCTCGACTACCGCCTGGTCGAGCTGTCGGCGCGCATTCCTGCCCGCTTCAAGCTGCCCGACGGTGGCAAGCAGGTGCTCAAGCAGGCCGCACGGCGGGTGATCCCGCACGAGGTGATCGACCGCAAGAAGGGCTACTTCCCGGTGCCCGGCCTCAAGCACCTGGAAGGCGCGACCCTGGGCTGGGTGCGTGACCTGCTGACCGACCCGAGCCAGGACCGCGGCCTGTTCAACCCGGCGATGCTCGACCGCCTGCTGAGCAACCCGCACGGCCAGCTCACCCCGCTACGCGGCTCCAAGCTGTGGCAGCTGGCGGCCCTGAACCTGTGGCTCAGCGAACAAGGAATCTGACCGATGAAAGCCCACGAAATCGCTTACGGTCAGCGCCTACTGCGCGGCCAGGCGCCGTCCTACGAGCGCCTGCAGGCTCGCCTGGCCGGCGACGGCAGCGAGCCCCACGACCAGCCGCGGGCCTTGCACTGTGGCTGGGGGCGCCTGCTGATCGGCCACACCTACCCGGACGCCGCCAGCCTGGCCGCCGCGCTGCAGGACGAACGCCCCGGCGAGCGCGACATCGCCCTGTACGTGGCCGCCCCGCAGCAGCTGCTGGCCCAGGCGCCGCAGCAGCTGTTCCTCGACCCCTCCGACACCCTGCGCCTGTGGTTCACCGACTACCGACCGGCGCAGCGGGTGTTCCGCGGCTTCCGCGTGCGCCGGGCGCAGAACCCCGGCGACTGGCAGGCGATCAACACCTTGTACCAGGCACGCGGCATGCTGCCGGTCGACCCCGAGCTGGTCACCCCGCGCCACCTCGGTGGCCCGGTGTACTGGCTGGCCGAGGATGAAGACAGCGGCGCGGTGATCGGCAGCGTGATGGGCCTGAACCACAGCAAGGCGTTCGACGACCCCGAACACGGCAGCAGCCTCTGGTGCCTGGCCGTGGACCCGCAGTGCACCCGCCCGGGCGTCGGCGAAGTGCTGGTGCGTCACCTGGTCGAGCACTTCATGAGCCGTGGCCTGGCGTATCTGGACCTGTCGGTGTTGCACGACAACCGCCAGGCCAAGCGCCTGTACGAGAAGCTCGGGTTCCGCAACCTGCCGACCTTCGCGGTCAAGCGCAGGAACGGCATCAACCAGCAGCTGTTCCTCGGCCCCGGCCCGGAAGCGGGCCTGAACCCCTACGCCCGCATCATTGTCGACGAAGCCTTGCGCCGTGGCATCGAGGTGCAAGTCGACGATGCCGCTGGCGGCCTGTTCACCCTCAGTCTCGGCGGCCGCCGTATTCGCTGCCGCGAATCGCTGAGCGACCTGACCAGCGCGGTGACCATGACTCTGTGCCAGGACAAGCGTCTGACCCAGCATGCCCTGCACAACGCCGGGCTGCAGGTGCCGGCGCAGCAACTGGCCGGCAATGCCGACGACAACCTGGCGTTTCTCGACGAGCATGGCGCGGTGGTGGTCAAGCCGGTGGACGGCGAACAGGGCCAGGGCGTGGCGGTCAATCTCACCCGCATCGAGGACGTGACCCAGGCCGTGGAAAACGCCCGCCGCTTCGACAGCCGCGTGCTGCTGGAGAGCTTCCATGCCGGCAGCGACCTGCGCATCCTGGTGATCGGCTTTGAGGTAGTGGCAGCAGCGATTCGCCACCCGGCCCAGGTGATCGGTGACGGCAAGCACAACATCCGCCAGCTGATCGAGGCGCAAAGCCGTCGGCGCCAGGCGGCGACCGGTGGCGAAAGCCGTATCCCGCTGGACGACGAGACCGAGCGCACCCTGCACGGCGCGGGCCTGGGCTACGACGCTGTGCTGCCGGCCGGCCAGCGCCTGGCGGTGCGGCGCACGGCCAACCTGCATACCGGTGGCACCCTGGAAGACGTCACCGAGCGCCTGCACCCGGTGCTGGCCGATGCCGCGGTGCGCGCGGCGCGGGCGCTGGAGATTCCGGTGGTGGGCCTGGACTTCATGGTCCGCGATGCCGAGCAGCCGGATTACGTGATCATCGAAGCCAACGAACGGGCCGGCCTGGCCAACCATGAACCACAGCCGACGGCTGAGCGGTTTGTCGACCTGCTGTTCCCGCATAGCCGGGCTTTGGCATGAATCAGTGTTGAGGCCTTCGCGGGCACGCCCGCTCCCACAAGGGCGGTGCAGTACCTGTGGGAGCGGGCGTGCCCGCGAAGGCCCCAACACAGGAACCAAGGAGTACCCATGACCGAACGACTCCCCGAACCCGACCTCGACTACATGAAGCGCGTCCTGCTGGAGATGCTCGCCATCCCCAGCCCGACCGGCTTCACCGACACCATCGTGCGCTACGTGGCCGAACGCCTCGACGAACTGGGCATCCCCTTCGAACTGACCCGCCGCGGCACCATCCGCGCCACCCTCAAGGGCCGGCAGAGTTCGCCCGACCGCGCCGTTTCGGCCCACCTCGACACCATCGGCGCCAGCGTGCGCCAGTTGCAGGACAATGGCCGCCTGGCCCTGGCCCCGGTGGGCTGCTGGTCGAGCCGCTTCGCCGAGGGCAGCCGGGTCAGCGTGTTCACCGATACCGGCGTGTTCCGCGGCAGCGTGCTGCCGCTGATGGCCAGCGGGCACGCCTTCAACACCGCGATCGACCAGATGCCGATCAGTTGGGAACATGTCGAGGTGCGTCTGGATGCCTACTGCACCACCCGCGCCGATTGTGAAGCGCTGGGCATTGCCATCGGTGACTTCGTCGCCTTCGACCCACTGCCGGAATTCACCGAGAGCGGCCATATCAGCGCCCGCCACCTGGACGACAAGGCCGGCGTGGCGGCCCTGCTGGCCGCACTCAAGGCGGTGGTGGAAAGCGGCCGCCAGCCACTGATCGACTGCCACCCGCTGTTCACCATCACCGAAGAAACCGGCTCTGGCGCCGCCGCCGCCCTGCCCTGGGACGTCAGCGAGTTCGTCGGCATCGACATCGCGCCGGTCGCCCCTGGCCAGGCCTCCAGCGAACATGCGGTGAGCGTGGCCATGCAGGACTCTTCCGGGCCGTACGATTACCACCTGTCACGCCACCTGCTGAAGCTGGCCGGTGATCAGGACGTACCAGTGCGCCGCGACCTGTTCCGTTACTACTTCAGCGATGCGCACTCGGCCGTGACGGCCGGACATGACATCCGCACCGCGCTGGTGGCGTTCGGTTGCGATGCCACCCATGGCTACGAGCGCACCCATATCGACAGCCTGGCCGCGCTCAGTCGCCTGCTTTCGGCCTACCTGCTCAGCCCACCGGTGTTCGCCAGCGACTCGCAACCGGCCAATGCCTCGCTCGAGCGCTTCAGTCACCAGCTGGAGCACGATGCGCAGATGGAGAGCGACACCCGGGTGCCAGCGGTGGACAGCCTGGTAGGAAACAAAAGCTGATGGCCATGGAATCGCGTAGCATGCAGGGATTCCTGAACACGACTGTGCGCTGCCCATGCTGATCCCCTACGACCAACTGCAAGCCGAAACCCTGACCCGCCTGATCGAGGACTTCGTCACCCGCGACGGCACCGACAACGGCGACGACACTCCGCTGGAAACCCGCGTGCTGCGGGTGCGCCAGGCATTGGCCAAGGGCCAGGCGTTCATCCTGTTCGACCTGGAGAGCCAGCAGTGCCAGTTGCTGGCCAAGCATGATGTGCCCCGCGAGCTGCTCGACTGACATCGGGCCTTGTCGCGGATTCTGTGGGAGCGGCCTTGCGTCGCGAAAGGGCCGCAAAGCGGCCCCAGGATATCAGCGACGACGCCGAGAATTCTGGGGCTGCTCTGCAGCCCTTTCGCGACGCAAGGCCGCTCCCACAATGGCCGGTGCAGGTCAATCAGCCTTGCACACCTGCGCTGCCTTGATCCGCCGATAGACTTCGGCCCGGTGCACCGCCACCTTGCGCGGTGCTTCCACGCCAAAGCGCACCATGCCATTACGCGACTCCACCACCTTGATCCGAATATCGTCACCAATGGTGATGACTTCGCCGACTTCACGCCCGATCACCAACATGCTCCGGTCCTCTCGCAACAGGAAAAAACCGCAGAATGCTTGGGGATATTCGTCTGGACAATACTTCGCCGGCAATTCAGACCGAGACTACAAGGGCTGGTAATTTCTCCTACAGACATCTCCTACGATCAGCGCGCTTGCGCCTTGGCCCGCATCTTGACCGCCATGTCCGCCATCTCGTCGTACAGCCGCTCCGGCGCCTGGCGCTTGAGCTGCCAGGCCTGGCGCCCGGCCTCATGGGGCAGGATCAGGAACTCGCCCGCCGCAACCTGCTGGTGGATGTAGGCGGCGATATCCGCCGCACTGATCGGCGAGCCCTCCAGCAGTTTGCCGACCTGGGCCTTCATCGCCGGGTTCGGCCCGCGGAACGAGTCGAGCAGGTTGGTCTGGAAGAACGACGGGCACACACAGTGCACCGCCACTTCAAGCTGGCGCAATTCCACCAGCAGGCTTTCCGACAACGCCAGCACCCCGGCCTTGGCCACGTTGTAGTTGCTCATCCCCGGGCCCTGCATCAGCGCCGCCATGGAGGCGACATTGATAATGCGCCCCTTGCTGCGCTCGAGCTGTGGCAGGAACGCCTTGCAGCCCTTGACCACGCCCATCAGGTTGACTGCGATCTGCCAGTCCCAGTCTTCCAGTGACAGCTCGGCGAAAAAGCCGCCCGAGGCGACCCCCGCGTTGTTGACGATCACATCGATGCCGCCGAATTTTTCTTCGCAGGCCTGGGCCAGGGCGGTGAGCTGGCTGTAGTCGCGCACGTCGCAACGCTGGACGAACCCCTCGCCGCCTGCGGCCCGCACCAGCGCCAGGGTTTCGCGCAGGCCCGCTTCGTTGACATCGGCCAACGCCAGGCGCCAGCCCTCGCGCGCCCAGCGCAGGGCGATCTCGCGGCCGAGGCCGGAGCCGGCGCCAGTGATCATGATGCGGTTTTGCATGGTGGCACGCCTTGTTCTGACAGGTTGTGCAACGAGTCTAATCAAGGCCTTGGCCAGAGGCAGGATTCATCAGGATAGTGAATGAGCGGGCATGACTGTGTGGTCAGTACCGACCTCTTCGCGGCTAAAGCCGCTCCCACAGGGTTCACCTCAGGCTTGAGACCTGCACAGTACCTGTGGGAGCGGCTTTAGCCGCGAAGAGGCCGGTGCAGGCAGCACACAGATGGAATCTTTCACAAGCGGCAGCAGTCCGAATTTACAAGAGGCCAGCAGTCCGAGGCCCTTGACCCTCAACCACGCAAGGACTCCGTCATGACCACGATCCTCATCATCATCCTGATCCTTCTGCTGATTGGTGGCTTACCGGTCTTCCCGCATTCGCGCAGCTGGGGCTATGGCCCGTCCGGCATCGTCGGCGTGGTGCTGGTGATTCTGCTGGTGCTATTGCTGCTAGGCATGATCTAGCAACAGAAAACGAAAAACCGCGCCAAGGCGCGGTTTTTCAATTGCCGAAGGGTATCAGTGCGAAACCGCGCCAGAAGCCCCCAGACCAGTCTGCGAACGGACGAACTGCGGGTAGAACAGCGCACGCTCGTCGTCGGCCGCCTTGGACTTGTCGGTGACCGAGAAGAACCAGATGCTGACGAAGGCAATGGCCATCGAGAACAGCGCCGGGTATTCGTACGGGTAGATGGCTTTTTCGTGACCGAGGATCTGCACCCAGATGGTCGGGCCGAGGATCATCAGCGTCACCGCGCTCACCAGGCCCAGCCAGCCGCCGATCATGGCGCCGCGGGTAGTCAGCTTCTTCCAGTACATCGAGAGCAGCAGTACCGGGAAGTTGCAGCTGGCAGCGATGGAGAACGCCAGGCCGACCATGAAGGCGATGTTCTGCTTCTCGAACAGGATGCCCAGGCCGATCGCCAGCACGCCGAGGGCGACGGTGGTGATCTTCGACACGCGGATTTCATCCTTGTCGTTGGCCTTGCCCTTGCGCCAGACGCTGGCATACAGGTCATGGGAGACCGCCGAGGCACCGGCCAGGGTCAGGCCGGCGACCACCGCCAGGATGGTGGCGAAGGCCACGGCGGAAATAAAGCCGAGGAACACGCTGCCACCCACGGCATCGGCCAGGTGCACCGCCGCCATGTTGTTGCCGCCGATCAGGGCGCCAGCGGCGTCCTTGAATTCCGGGTTGGTGCTGACCAGCAGGATCGCGCCGAAGCCGATGATGAAGGTCAGGATGTAGAAGTAGCCGATGAAGCCGGTGGCGTACAGCACGCTCTTGCGCGCTTCCTTGGCGTCACTGACGGTGAAGAAGCGCATCAGGATGTGCGGCAGGCCAGCGGTACCGAACATCAGCGCCAGGCCCAGCGAGAATGCCGAGATCGGGTCCTTGACCAGGCCACCCGGGCTCATGATCGCCTCGCCCTTGGCGTGCACCTTGATCGCTTCGGAGAACAGCGTGTTGAAGTCGAAGCCGACGTGTTTCATCACCATCAGCGCCATGAAGCTGGCACCGGACAGCAGCAGCACGGCCTTGATGATCTGTACCCAGGTGGTGGCCAGCATGCCGCCGAACAGCACGTACAGGCACATCAGGATACCCACCAGGATCACCGCGACGTGGTAGTCGAGGCCGAACAGCAGCTCGATCAGCTTGCCCGCGCCGACCATCTGCGCGATCAGGTAGAACGCCACCACCACCAGCGATCCAGAGGCCGACAGGGTGCGGATTTCCTTTTGCCCGAGGCGGTACGAGGCGACGTCGGCAAAGGTGTACTTGCCGAGGTTGCGCAGGCGTTCGGCAATCAGGAAGAGGATGATCGGCCAGCCGACCAGGAAGCCGATCGAGTAGATCAGGCCATCGTAGCCAGAGGTGAACACCAGGGCGGAAATACCCAGGAACGAGGCCGCCGACATGTAGTCGCCAGCAATCGCCAGGCCGTTCTGGAAGCCGGTGATCTTGCCACCGGCGGCGTAGTAGTCCGCCGCCGACTTGTTGCGCTTGGAGGCCCAGTAGGTGATGCCGAGGGTGAAGGCGACGAAGGCCACGAACATGGCGATTGCCGGAACGTTCAGCGGTTGTTTCTGCACCTCGCCGGTCAGGGCATCGGCGGCCCACACGGCGGGTGCAAAGGCTCCGCAGGCCAGTACGGCCAGGGCTTTGGCGTGGCGAATCATTGTTGCGCCTCCTTCAGGATGGCCTTGTTCAGCTCATCGAACTCGCCGTTGGCGCGGCGCACGTAGATGGCGGTCAGGACGAATGCCGAAACGATCAGGCCGACGCCCAGGGGAATGCCCCAGGTAATCGACGAGTCAGGGCTGAGCTTGGTGCCCAGAATCTGAGGACCGTAGGCGATCAGGAGGATGAAGGCGCAGTAGAGGCCGAGCATGATCGCCGAGAGAATCCAGGCGAACCGTTCACGTTTGCTGACCAGCTCCTTGAAGCGCGGGCTGTTTTGTATCGAGAGGTAAATGCTGTCGTTCATTGTTTTTGTCCTAGCAGCACAGGTAGGGGATGGAACCCACACCCTTACTTTATGCAGCTGCTGGACGCCAACCAGACGACCTTAGTCTTAGATGCAACGGTGTTTTACCGAATGCGTAACAAAGTGACGGCCCTTTCGCGGGGCAAGCACGCTCCCACAGGTTCGCCACAGGGCTCAAGGCCTGTGCAGTACCTGTGGGAGCGGGCTTGCCCCGCGAAGAAGCAAAACTGGCCCTAACGGGTGATCACTTGCCCGTCCACTCCTTCACCCGGTCCGGGTGCTTGGCCACCCAATCCTTGGCCGCAGCCTCAGGCTTGGCGCCTTCCTGGATCGCCAGCATCACCTCGCCGATCTCGTCCTTGGACTGCCACTGGAATTTCTTCAGGAACTCCGCCACTTCCGGCGCCTTGGTGCCCAGTTCCTTGCTGCCGATGCTATTCACGGTCTCGGCCGCGCCATACACCCCTTTCGGGTCTTCGAGGAACTTCAGCTTCCACTTGGCGAACATCCAGTGCGGCACCCAGCCGGTCACGGCAATCGACTGCTGCTTGGCGTACGCGCGGCCCAGCTCGGCGGTCATCGCCGCACCGGAGCTTGCCTGCAGCTTGTAGCCGGTCAGGTCATAGTCCTTGATCGCCTGGTCGGTCTTGAGCATCACCCCGGAGCCGGCATCGATACCGACGATCTTCTGCTTGAAGCTGCTGTCGTTCTTCAGGTCGGCGATGCTGACATCCTTGACGTATTCGGGGACGATCAGGCCGATCTTGGCATCCTTGAAGTTCGGGCCGTAGTCGACCACGTTGTCCTTGTTCTTGGCCCAGTATTCACCATGGGTCACCGGCAGCCAGGCCGAAAGCATGGCGTCGAGCTTGCCGGTGGCGACCCCCTGCCACATGATGCCAGTGGCCACGGCCTGCAGCTTCACGTCATAGCCGAGTTTCTGCTTGATCACTTCTGCGGCCACGTTGGTGGTCGCCACACTGTCGGCCCAACCATCCACGTAACCAATGCTGACTTCTTTGGCCATGGCCTGTGCAGTGCCCATGGCCAATACCAGGGCGGTGCCCACCCCCAGGAAACGGCGCATTCTTGTAATAGTTGCCATCAAAGCATCCCCTCGTCAGGTCTTGGAGATTGCATCATCTTCCTGCAACAAAGGTCGACCTGCTCCCACTGCGACCTGTACCTGCCCCATATGCGACAGCACTGTGCCATTAGCGGCGTCGACTTACGCCGCCCTGCGCGATCCTTGCATGCCAAAGGTTTGGCGCCGGGCTACTATCTAACGTTTTGCGCCTGACGATGGACCGCCCGATGCCTGATGCTTCCCGCCTGCTGCTGCCGTTGTACCTGCTCGCCTGCCTGCTTGCCCTGCTTGGCCTGGGGGCGCTCTGGTACGGGCTGGGCAAGCCAGTCCTGCTGCCCGACGCCGCCAGCCCCACGCATAAACTGCAGTGCGCGTCGTACACGCCGTTCGACAAGGACCAGTCGCCCTTCGACCAGCCTTTTCGCCTGCGCCCGGCGCGCATGGACGCCGACCTGGCGTTGCTGGCCGAGCGATTCCAGTGCATCCGCACCTATTCGATGACCGGCCTTGAGGCAATCCCGGCGCTGGCACGCAAGCATGGGCTGAAAGTGATGCTCGGGGCCTGGGTCAACGCCAACCCGGTCGACACCGGCAAGGAGGTGGACGCGCTGATCGCCGCCGCCAATGCCAACCCGGACGTGGTCAGCGCAGTGATCGTCGGCAACGAGGCGCTGTTGCGCAAGGAGGTGACCGGCGAGCAGCTGGCTGCGCTGATCAACACGGTGAAAAGCCAGGTCAAGGTGCCGGTGACCTATGCCGATGTCTGGGAGTTCTGGTTGCAGCACCCGCAGGTGGCGCCAGCCGTGGACTTCCTGACCATCCACCTGCTGCCCTACTGGGAAGACGAGCCGCGCGGCATCGACGATGCCCTGGCCCATGTCGCCGAGGTGCGCCAGGTGTTCGGCAACCGTTTCGCGCCCAAGGACATCTTCATCGGCGAAACCGGCTGGCCCAGCGAAGGCCGCCAGCGCGAGACCGCCGTACCCAGCCGGGCCAACGAGGCGCGTTTCATTCGTGGTTTCGTCAGCATGGCCGAGGCCAATGGCTGGCACTACAACCTGATCGAAGCGTTCGACCAGCCATGGAAGCGTGCCAGCGAGGGCGCTGTGGGGGGCTATTGGGGGCTGTACGATGCCGACCGGCAGGACAAGGGCGTGCTCGAAGGGCCGGTCAGCAACCTGCATTACTGGCCGCAGTGGTTGCTGGCGAGCGTGGTGTTGATGGCGGTCACGCTGCTGATGGCCGGGCGCCCTGCCACACCGCTGGCGGCCCTGCTGTTGCCGCTGTTGGCCGCATTTGGCGCGGGCTGCCTGGGATTGTGGGGCGAGTTGATGCGCACCCATGCGCGGTTTGCCGGGGAATGGGTGTGGGCGGTGGTGCTGGCCGGGTTGAACCTGCTGGTGCTGGCCCATGCCGCACTGGCCCTGGTGCGTCGCGCAGGCTGGCGTGAACGGCTGTTCGCCTGGCTGCAGGCACGTGCAGGGTGGTTGCTGCTGGCAGCCGGTTTTGCGGCGGCGGTGAGCATGCTGGCGATGGTGTTCGACCCGCGCTACCGGAGCTTCCCGAGCGTGGCGCTGACATTGCCGGCGGTGGTGTACCTGCTGAAGCCGGTGGCGGCTCGGCGAGCGGAGGTGGCGTTGCTGGCCTTTATAGTTGGGGCTGGGGTGTTGCCGCAGTTGTATCGGGAAGGGCTGGAGAATCAGCAGGCTTTGGGGTGGGCGGTGGTCAGTGTGCTGATGACCGCAGCCCTGTGGAGAAGCCTGCGGTTGCGCAAGGCTTGAGGTCTTGGGGCCGCTGCGCGGCCCATCGCAGGCAAGCCAGCTCCTACACCGACCGCGCAAGCCCGCAGACTTGTGCAGTATTTGTGGGAGCCGCGCTTGCCGGCGATGGGCTGCACAGCAGCCCCTGTCAGCCCCGACGCGGTTTTCGAACCAGGCGCAACCCCGCCAGCACCACCACGAACACTGCGATGCTGGCGGTATACAGCACCAGAGCAGGAATGCCGAACACCAGCGCCAACACCGCCAACCACCACCCTGTGCGCCCCGTGACCAGTTGCGCGATCAATGCCAGCGCCAACCCGGCCAAGGCCATCACCTGAAAGTGAATACCCAACCCCAGCAGTGCACGCACCTGGCACTGCCAGTGGTCGCCCGGCACCGCGCACAGCCCGACCCACTGCCCATCTTCCATCAAGCCATAGCGCACGCCATAACTGGCCGCGAGCCAGATGGCCAGAAACATCAGCAGTAGAGCGGCCGGCAGCGAGCGAGACATCCCATTCTCCAATAGCGGTAATCGAAATCATCCATGATCGCCCAAGCCCTGTTGTAAGGCAAAATCACAACCCTGCAGCTATGTTGCAGATAACAAGCACACCAAAGGCCAGCGCACTCGGCAACTTTGCCCAGGCAACCGTGGTCCTAGCCTGCATACTGCACGACCTTGATCCTTCTGGGGGAATACATGCTTCGATCTTGGCGCCTCGCCGCCCTTCTTGGCGGCCTGCTCATGGCTGCGGCCGCTTCGGCGCGGGATATCGACGCCGCCAGCTACGGCTACCCCTTGACCAACCCGTTCGAGGCGACCATCGTCACCACGCCACCGGAGCAACGCCCGACGCTGCCCAGCGACGATGACATCGACCAGTCCGACTACAGCCTGAACCTGCGCCCCGAGCGCGAGTTCTCCCTGCCCGACAACTTCTGGGCAGTGAAGAAGCTCAAGTACCGCCTGGCACGCCAGGACCACGAGGCGCCGCTGATCTTCCTCATCGCCGGTACCGGTGCGCCCTACTCCAGCAGCATCAACGAATACCTCAAGAAGCTGTTCTACCAGGCTGGCTACCACGTGGTGCAGCTGTCATCGCCAACCAGCTACGACTTCATGAGCGCCGCCTCGCGCTTCGCCACCCCCGGGGTCAGCCGGGAAGACGCCGAAGACATGTACCGGGTGATGCAGGCCGTGCGTGCCCAGCACCCGCGCCTGCCGGTCAGCGAGTACTACCTCACCGGCTACAGCCTGGGCGCGCTGGACGCCGCCTTCGTCAGCCACCTCGACGAAACCCGTCGCAGCTTCAATTTCAAGCGCGTGCTGCTGCTCAACCCGCCGGTCAACCTGTACACCTCGATCAACAACCTCGACAAGCTGGTACAGACCCAGGTCAAGGGCATCGACCGCAGCACCACCTTCTATGAGCTGATGCTCGAAAAGCTCACCCGCTACTTCCAGGACAAGGGTTATATCGACCTCAACGATGCCCTGCTGTACGACTTCCAGCAGTCGAAACAGCACCTGTCCAACGAGCAGATGGCCATGCTCATCGGCACTTCGTTCCGCTTCTCGGCGGCCGACATCGCCTTCACCTCCGACCTGATCAACCGCCGCGGCCTGATCATCCCGCCGAAGTTCCCGATCACCGAGGGCAGCAGCCTGACACCGTTCTTCAAACGGGCCCTGCAGTGCGACTTCGACTGCTACATGACCGAGCAGGTGATCCCGATGTGGCGCGCCCGCACCGATGGCAACAGCATCCTGCAACTGGTCAACCAGGTCAGCCTGTATGCCCTGGAAGACTACCTGCACAACAGCGACAAGATCGCCGTGATGCACAATGCCGACGACGTCATCCTCGGCCCCGGCGATATCGGTTTCCTGCGCAAGGTGTTCGGCGACCGGCTGACCCTTTACCCCCATGGCGGCCATTGCGGCAACCTCAATTACCGCGTCAACAGCGACGCCATGCTGGAGTTCTTCCGTGGCTAACCCATTCCTCCTCGCCACCGCGCTGCTCGTCGTCGCCGGCAATGCCTTGGCCGCGGAAACCGCGCCACGGACCAGCGTGGTCGAAGCCGACCCGCAAGTTACCCAGGCGCCGCTGACACCGGAGGCCGACGGCTTCATCGACCCGCTGCGCGAACTGAAATTCAACCCCGGGCTCGACCAGCGCGAGTTCGAACGCTCGACCCTCGAAGCACTGAACGTGTACGACCCGCTGGAATCGATGAACCGGCGCATCTACCACTTCAACTACCGCCTGGACCAATGGGTGCTGTTGCCGCTGGTCAGTGGCTACCAGCACGTCACGCCCAGCTTCGTGCGCACCGGGGTCAGCAACTTCTTCAACAACCTGGGTGACGTGCCGAACCTGTTCAACAGCGTGCTGCAGCTCAAGGCCAAGCGCTCGGCGGAGATCACCGCGCGGCTGATGTTCAACACCATCATCGGCGTGGGGGGCTTGTGGGACCCGGCAACCAGCATGGGCCTGCCGCGCCAGAGCGAGGACTTTGGCCAGACCCTGGGCTTCTATGGCGTGCCGGAGGGGCCCTACCTGATGCTACCGGTGCTCGGCCCATCGAACCTGCGCGACACCACCGGGCTGGTGGTGGACTATGCCGGCGAGCAGGCGGTCAATTACCTGAACGTGGCCGAGGCCAGCGAGAATCACCCTGAGATCTTCGCCTTGCGCGTGGTGGACAAGCGCTACACCACCAAATTCCGCTATGGGCAGCTCAACTCGCCGTTCGAGTATGAGAAGGTGCGGTACGTGTATACCCAGGCGCGCAAGCTGCAGATCGCCGAGTAAGCAGGCCTGGCCTCTTCGCGGCTAAAGCTGCTCCCACAGGGATCACCTCAGGCCTGAGACCTGCACACTACCTGTGGGAGCGGCTTTAGCCGCGAAGAGGCCAGTACAGGCAACATCAAATCCCCAGGAACTGGCACAGCTCGCGCTTCTTGGCCAGGGCATCGCGCCGCCCCAGCTCGATCAGTTCACTGCAGTAGCTGGCCTCGAACAACAGATAGCTCAATACCCCTGCCCCGCTGGTCCGGGTCGCCCCCGGACCGCGCAGGAACAGGCGCAATGCTGCCGGCAACTCGCGCCGGTGCCGCGCGGCGATCTCGTCCAGCGGTTGGCTCGGCGCGACCACCAGCACCTCGATCGGCGCCAGCCCCAGGCGCCGTGCATCCAGGTGCGCCGGCAACAGCCGGCTGAGGTGATTGAGCCGCTGCAGCAGCTCGATATCGTCCTCGAGGCTGTCGATGAAGGTGCTGTTGAGCATGTGCCCGCCGATCTGCGCCAGGCTCGGCTGCTGGCCGCTGAACACGCGCTGGGTCGGCAACGGCGCCGCCGGGCGCTGCGGGTTGCCACTGACCCCGACCACCAGCACCCGGCTGGCGCCCAGGTGAAGGGCCGGGCTGATGGGTGCCGACTGGCGCACCGCACCGTCACCGTAGTACTCGTCGCCCAGGCGCACCGGGGCGAACAGCAGCGGGATTGCGGCGCTGGCCAGCAGGTGATCGATGGTCAACGGCGTGGGCACACCGATGCGGCGGTGGCGCAGCCAGGCGTCGATGGTGCCGCGACCCTGATAGAAGGTTACCGCCTGGCCGCTTTCATAGCCGAATGCGGTCACGGCAACTGCCCGCAATTGCTCGGCGGCGATGGCATGGCCGATGCCATCCAGGTCCAGGTGGGACTGCAACAGGCCACGCAAAGGGCTGCTGTCGAGCAAGGCAACCGGCACCTGGCCGCCCAGGCCCAGCAGGTTGTGGCCGACGAAGCGGCTGGCCTGGCGCACCACGCCGGGCCAGTCGCTGCGGATGACCAGGCGGCTGCGGAAGTTCTGCCAGAACGTGGTGAGGCGCTGCACGGCGTCGTTGAAGCGGGTGGCGCCACTGGCCAGGGTCACGGCGTTGATGGCACCGGCCGAGGTGCCGACGATGACCGGGAACGGGTTGTGCGCGCCAGGCGGCAGCAGTTCAGCGATGCCGGCGAGCACCCCGACCTGATAAGCCGCGCGGGCGCCGCCGCCAGAAAGGATGAGACCGGTTACCGGGGGTGGCGCCATGGATTCCTTCCTGGGGTTGATGTGCTTTCAGGCCTGTCCTCTTCGCGGGCATGCCCGCTCCCACAGGTTATGCAGTCCCTGTGGGAGCGGGCGTGCCCGCGAAGAGGCCGGCACAGTCAACACAAGATTCAGCGTTTTTTCTTGTCGTACAGCCGCGGCGCACCCTCGGGCCGCGACTTGAAGCGCCGATGCGCCCACAGGTACTGCTCCGGGCATTCGCGCAGCACACCCTCGACCCACTGGTTGATACGCAGGCAATCGGCTTCTTCGCTCTCACCGGGGAAGTTCTCCAGCGGCGGGTGGATCACCAGACGATAGCCGCTGCCGTCCTCCAGGCGCTTCTGGGTGAACGGAATCACCTGCGCCTTGCCCAGGCGGGCGAACTTGGTGGTCGCGGTGACCGTGGCCGCCGGGATACCGAACAACGGCACGAAAATGCTCTGCTTGGCGCCGTAGTCCTGGTCCGGTGCGTACCAGATCGCCCGGCCCGAGCGCAGCAGCTTGAGCATGCCACGCACGTCATCACGCTCCACGGCCAGCGAATCGAGGTTGTGCCGCTCACGGCCGCTGCGCTGGATGAAGTCGAACAGCGGGTTGCCGTGCTCGCGGTACATGCCGTCGATGGTATGCGCCTGGCCAAGCAACGCGGCACCGATCTCCAGGGTGGTGAAGTGCACTGCCATCAGGATGGCGCCCTGCCCGGCCTGCTGCGCCGCCTGCAGGTGCTCGAGGCCTTCGATGTGGGCCAGGCGCGCCAGGCGCGCCTTGGGCCACCACCAGCTCATGGCCATTTCGAAGAAGGCGATACCGGTGGAGGCGAAGTTGGCCTTGAGCAGACGCCGCCGTTCGTCGTCGGACAGTTCCGGGAAGCACAGCTCGAGGTTGCGTGCGGCAATGCGCCGGCGCTCACCGGCCACGCGGTACATCAGCGCGCCCAGGGCACCGCCGAGCCACAGCAGGGCACGGTAGGGCAACTGCACCACCAGCCACAGCAGGCCCAGGCCCAGCCACAGGCCCCAGAATCGCGGGTGGAGGAAATAGGGTCGAAAACGCGGGCGTTCCATTGAAGCTTCCGGCAAGACAAAGGCCGAGCATTCTACAACGGATCGGCACCGGTTGCGGCCAACCGGTCTTATCGCTATAAGTCAGGGCACTTTTTTCGCAACAAGCCGTCTATGCAGACCATGAGCCCAAACCACACATCCGACACCGCCTCCGTGTTCCAGCTCAAGGGCAGCATGCTCGCCATCACTGTGCTGGAACTGGGGCGTAACGACCTGGAAGCCCTCGACCGCCAGCTGGCGGCGAAAGTGGCCCAGGCCCCGAATTTCTTCAGCAACACGCCGCTGGTGCTGGCGCTGGACAAGCTGCCGGCCGACGAAGGGGCAATCGACCTGCCCGGGCTGATGCGTATCTGCCGCCACCATGGCCTGCGAACCCTGGCGATCCGCGCCAACCGCATCGAAGACATCGCTGCGGCGATCGCCATCGACCTGCCGGTGCTGCCACCGTCCGGCGCCCGCGAGCGGCCGCTGGAGCCCGAACCCGAGGTGAAGAAGGTCGAGCCCGTGCCTGAGCCGGCCCCGGCTCCAGCGCCAGCCGAGCCAGAAGTGCGCCCTACCCGCATCATCACCTCACCTGTGCGCGGCGGCCAACAGATCTACGCCCAGGGTGGCGACCTGATCGTCACCGCTTCGGTCAGCCCGGGTGCGGAACTTCTCGCCGATGGCAACATCCATGTGTACGGCGCCATGCGCGGCCGCGCCCTGGCCGGGATCAAAGGCAATACCAAGGCGCGTATCTTCTGCCAGCAGATGACCGCCGAAATGGTCTCGATCGCCGGCCAGTACAAGGTGTGCGAAGACCTGCGCCGCGACCCGCTGTGGGGTGCCGGCGTGCAAGTCAGCCTGTCCGGTGACGTGTTGAACATCACCCGTCTTTAACGGATACTTGCCGTCATTTTTAGAGCAACTTTTTCATCTGTTGCCGTTTTTTGCATTTTGCTGGGACACGTGTCCCGACTTATTTAGGGGTGAAACACCTTGGCCAAGATTCTCGTCGTTACTTCCGGCAAGGGGGGTGTGGGCAAGACCACCACCAGCGCCGCCATCGGCACCGGCCTCGCACTGCGCGGCCACAAGACTGTCATCGTCGACTTCGACGTGGGCCTGCGTAACCTCGACCTGATCATGGGCTGCGAGCGCCGCGTGGTGTACGACTTCGTCAACGTGGTCAACGGCGAAGCCAACCTGCAGCAGGCCCTGATCAAGGACAAGCGCCTCGAGAACCTGTTCGTGCTGGCCGCCAGCCAGACCCGCGACAAGGACGCGCTGACCCAGGAAGGCGTCGAAAAGGTGCTGATGGAGCTGAAAGAACAGTTCGATTACGTCATCTGCGACTCCCCGGCCGGTATCGAGAAAGGCGCGCACCTGGCGATGTACTTCGCCGACGAAGCCATTGTCGTGACCAACCCCGAAGTGTCCTCGGTACGTGACTCGGACCGCATGCTGGGCATCCTGTCGAGCAAGTCGCGCCGCTCCGAGAATGGCGAAGAGCCGATCAAGGAACACCTGCTGATCACCCGTTACCACCCGGAGCGCGTCGAAAAGGGCGAAATGCTCAGCATCGCCGACGTCGAAGAGATCCTGGCGATCAAGCTCAAGGGTGTGATCCCTGAGTCGCAGGCCGTGCTCAAGGCCTCCAACCAGGGCATCCCGGTCATCCTCGACGACCAGAGCGATGCCGGCCAGGCGTACAGCGACACGGTCGACCGCCTCCTGGGCAAAGAGAAACCCCTGCGTTTCATCGAAGTGCCGAAGCAAGGATTCTTCGCGCGCCTGTTTGGAGGCAAGTAAACCATGAACCTTTTTGACTTCTTTCGTGGCAGACAGAAACAGACCAGCGCGTCGGTAGCGAAAGAGCGTCTACAGATCATCGTGGCGCATGAGCGCGGCCAGCGCAGCGAACCGGACTACCTGCCGGCGCTGCAGAAAGAACTGCTGGAAGTGATCCGCAAGTATGTGAACATCGGCAACGATGATGTGCACATCGAGCTGGAAAACCAGGGCAGCTGCTCGATTCTGGAACTGAACATCACCTTGCCTGATCGCTGATCCGGTCGCTTCAGGCACAGGCAAAAACCACTGGGGCTGCATTGCAGCCCCAGTGGTTTTTGTCATTTTCATAGAGAACCCGCAATGCCGCTGTCGAACATCCAGATCCTCCATGAAGACGCCGCCATCCTGGTGATCAACAAACCGACGCTGCTGCTGTCGGTACCCGGCCGTGCCGAGGACAACAAGGACTGCCTGATCACTCGCCTGCAGGAAAACGGCTACCCGGACGCGCTGATCGTGCACCGCCTGGACTGGGAAACCTCCGGCATCATCCTGCTGGCCCGCGATGCCGACAGCCACCGCGAGCTGTCGCGCCAGTTTCACGACCGCGAGACCGAAAAGGCCTACACCGCGTTGTGCTGGGGCCAGCCGGCGCTGGACAGCGGCAGCATCGACCTGCCCTTGCGCTACGATCCACCGACCAAGCCTCGGCACGTGGTGGACCATGAGCAGGGCAAGCATGCGCTGACCTTCTGGCGCATCGTCGAGCGTTGCGGGGATCACTGCCGGGTCGAGCTGACGCCGATCACCGGGCGTTCGCACCAGCTGCGCGTGCACATGCTATCGATCGGCCATCCGTTGCTGGGCGACCGCCTGTATGCCAACCCGGAGGCGCTGGCAGCCCATGAACGGCTGTGCCTGCATGCCTCGATGCTGAGCTTCACCCACCCGGTCTCCGGGGAGCGCTTGAGGTTCGAGTGCCCGGCACCCTTCTGATCTTGCAGGGCCTGTACCGGCCTCTTCGCGGCTAAAGCCGCTCCCACAGGGAGCGCACTGCTCTGAAGGGCTGTGCAATACCTGTGGGAGCGGCTTTAGCCGCGAAGAGGCCGACACAAATTGTCGACTCAATAGGCTAAACTCGCGCCACTGCTGTCTGGAGTGAGTTATGCGCGAAGCACTGAATACCGGCCTGATCGAATTCCTCAAGGCCTCCCCGACGCCCTTCCATGCCACCGCCAGCCTGGCCCAGCGCCTGGAGGCGGCCGGCTACCAGCGTCTGGACGAGCGTGACAGCTGGGCCACGGTGCCCGGTGGCCGCTACTACGTTACCCGCAACGACTCCTCGATCATCGCCATCAAGCTGGGCAAGCAGCCACCGCTGCTGAACGGCATCCGCATGGTCGGCGCACACACCGACAGCCCGTGCCTGCGGGTCAAGCCGCAGCCCGAACTGCAGCGCCAGGGCTTCCTGCAACTGGGCGTGGAAGTCTACGGCGGCGCGCTGCTGGCACCGTGGTTCGACCGCGACCTGTCGCTGGCCGGGCGCGTCACCTTCCGCCGTGACGGCAAGGTCGAAAGCCAGCTGATCGACTTCAAGCTGCCGATCGCGATCATCCCCAACCTGGCGATCCATCTGAACCGTACCGCCAACGAAGGCTGGCAGATCAACCCGCAGAACGAGCTGCCGCCGGTGCTGGCCCAGGTGGCCGGTGACGAGCGCATCGACTTCCGTGCCGTGCTCACCGAGCAACTGGCCCGCGAGCACGACCTCAACGCCGACGTGGTGCTGGATTACGAGCTGAGCTTCTACGACACCCAGGACGCCGCGCTGATCGGCCTGAACGGCGACTTCATCGCTGGCGCCCGCCTGGACAACCTGCTGTCGTGCTATGCCGGCCTGCAGGCGCTACTGACTGCCGACAGCGACGAGACCTGCGTGCTGGTGTGCAATGACCACGAAGAAGTCGGCAGCTGCTCGGCCTGCGGCGCCGATGGCCCGATGCTCGAACAGACCCTGCAACGCCTGCTGCCGGACGGCGACGCCTACGTGCGCACCATCCAGCGCTCGCTGATGGTCTCGGCCGACAACGCCCACGGCGTACACCCCAACTACGCCGACAAGCACGACGGCAACCACGGGCCCAAACTCAACGCCGGGCCGGTGATCAAGGTCAACAACAACCAGCGCTATGCCACCAACAGCGAAACCGCCGGGTTCTTCCGCCACCTGTGCATGGCCGAGGAAGTGCCGGTGCAGAGCTTCGTGGTGCGCAGCGACATGGGCTGTGGTTCGACCATCGGGCCGATTGCGGCTAGCCATCTTGGCGTGCGCACGGTGGATATCGGCTTGCCGACCTTTGCCATGCATTCGATCCGCGAGCTGTGCGGCAGCCATGACCTGGCGCACCTGGTGAAGGTATTGTCGGCGTTCTACCGCAGCCGCGAGCTGCCTTGAGATTGATCTAGGCAGGTCCGGCCTCTTCGCGGGCAAGCCCGCTCCCACAGGGAAATCACAATGCTCAAGATTTGTGCACTTCCTGTGGGAGCGGGCTTGCCCGCGAAAGGGCCCGGCCTGCAAACAACTGCCCAGGATCAATCCCCCTTCTGCCTAACCCGCTATGCTTGTTGTATGGCCCCCAAGCAGAAGGACCGCTGTCCATGTCTCCCTTCCTCTCACTGTTCGTGCCGGTATTCCTGTTCCTGATGTTGCTGACCATCGGTTTCAGTATGCGCGAGCGCAATATCGGCGTGCTGATGATGTGGATCGGCACGCTGGGCATCTTTGGCCTCACCTGCTGGACGATCCTGGAGAAACTGCCGACATAAACCTCTACACTCGGTCAATCGTTTGACCTGAGGTAGATTTCCCGGTGCCAGCCTTCCTGCGTTGCCTAGCCCTGCTGCTGTTCCTCTTCATGTCCCCGCTCCAGGCGGCGGGCTTGCCCAGCCTGCTGGGCTCCAGCACCCCCGCCCAGCCCGAAGCCACCGAACCACTGGGCAAATCGCTGGACGAGGTGATCAAGAACCTCGAAAACGACCAGCAACGCGCCAAGCTACTGGCCGACCTGAAGAAGCTGCGCGACGCCACCAAGCAATCGCAACCCACCGTCGAACAGGGGGTCCTGGGCCTTATCGGCGGTGCCCTCAACGACCTCGAAAAGCAATTCAGCGGTGACTCCAGCCCGTTCTACCGCTGGTCGCAGGAAATCGAACAGGCCCAGGCCGAGCTCACCGAGCTGATCGTGCCGGTGCATCAGTGGCCGGCCATCCTGTTCGGCTTTGCTGCGGTCATTGCGGTGTGGAGCCTGCTGGCCTATGCCTTCAACTGGGTCGGTCACCGCGTGCGGGTGCGTTTCGGCCTGACCGAGGAACTGCCGCAACACCCCCGTACCTGGGACCTGGTGCGCTTTGCCCTGCGCAAGCTGGGGCCGTGGCTGGTTGCACTGATCTTCACCGTGTACCTGAGCTTCGCCCTGCCCCCGTCGCTGGGCAAATCGCTGGCCATGGTGCTGGCCTATGCACTGGTGGTCGGTACCTGCTTCTCGGCCATCTGCGTGATCGCCTTCTCGCTGCTCGACGGCCCCCATCGCCACCGCGCCCTGCACATCCTGCGCCACCAGGCCTTCCGCCCGCTGTGGCTGATCGGCAGCTTCGCCGCCTTTGGCGAGGCCATGAGCGACCCGCGCATGCTGGTCGCCCTGGGTACCCACCTGGCCCATGCCCTGGCGACACTGGCCAACGTCATCGCGGCGCTGTCGTCCGGCCTGTTCATCCTGCGTTTCCGCCGGCCGATCGCCCACCTGATCCGCAACCAGCCGCTGGCCCGGCGCCTGACCCGGCGCACCCTCAGCGATACCATCGAGATCCTTGGCAGCTTCTGGTTCGTGCCGGCGCTGATCCTGGTGGCGGTCTCGCTGTTCGCCACCTTCATTTCCGCCGGCGACACCAGCACCGCCCTGCGCCAATCGCTGATGTGCACCGTGCTGGTGGTGGTGTGCATGGTGCTCAACGGCCTGGTGCGCCGCCATGCCGCCAACCCCAAACGCGCCAACAAGCGCCAGGCGGTGTACGCCGAGCGCCTGCGCAACTTCGGCTACCTGCTGGTACACCTGTTCATCTGGCTGGTGTTCATCGAGCTGGGGTTACGCGTGTGGGGCCTGTCGATGATCGGCTTCGCCCAGGGCGACGGCCATGACGTGAGCGTGCGCCTGCTGGGCCTTGCCGGCACGCTGATCGTCGCCTGGCTGGTGTGGATTCTCGCCGACACGGCGGTGCACCATGCCCTGGTGCGGTCGCGCCGGGGCCTGGCCAACGCCCGCGCGCAGACCATGATGCCGCTGATCCGCAATGTGCTGTTCGTGGTGATCTTCATCATTGCGGTGATCGTCGCCCTGGCCAACATGGGCATGAACGTCACGCCGCTGCTGGCCGGTGCCGGTGTGATCGGCCTGGCCATCGGTTTTGGCGCACAGTCGCTGGTGGCCGACCTGATCACCGGCTTGTTCATCATCATCGAAGACTCGCTGGCAATCGACGACTACGTCGATGTCGGTGGCCACCTGGGCACGGTCGAAGGCCTGACCATTCGTACCGTGCGCCTGCGTGACATCGACGGCATCGTGCACACCATCCCGTTCAGCGAGATCAAGAGCATCAAGAACTACTCACGCGAGTTTGGCTACGCGATCTTCCGCGTGGCCATCCCGCACAGCATGAACATCGACCAGGCGATCACGCTGATCCGCGAAGTGGGGCAAAAGCTGCGCAATGACCCGCTGATGCGCCGCAACATCTGGTCACCGCTGGAGCTGCAGGGGGTGGAGAGTTTCGAGTCAGGCTCGGCGATCCTGCGGGCACGGTTCAAGACCGCACCCATCAAGCAGTGGGAAGTGTCGCGGGCGTTCAACCTGGCCTTGAAGCGCCAGCTTGATGAAGCCGGGCTGGACCTGGCCACGCCGCGCCTGTCGGTGCAGGTGGTGACTGCCGGAGGTGGCCAAATGGCGCAATCCGGTTCTTCCAGCTAAGGCCCTTTCGCGGGCTCGCCCGCTCCCACAGGGTGATCACGGGTATTGAAACCTGCGCGTTACCTGTGGGAGCGGGCAAGCCCGCGAAGAATCCAACACCTCAGCCCGCCTGGGCGCGGATGCGGATGGCATCGTGCCGCCAATATTCCAGGTCACAGTCGATCAGATGCCCATGCTGGTCGCTGTTGACCCGGGTGATATGCAGGCCCGGGCTGCCGGCCGATACCTTCAGCGCGCCCGCCGCGTCGACTGGCAAGGCAGTCGGCAGAATCTCGAAGCACACCTGCCCGTACTGGATGCCATACACCCGCCCGTAGATCTCGGTCAGCGACTGCGCCAGGTCCTGGTCGAGGATGCCAGGAAAATACTTCGGGTTCAGGTAGTGCTCGGCATACAGCACCGCCCGCCCATCGATGCGCCGCAATCGGCAGATCCGCACCACGCTGGATAGCGCCGGCAGTTGCAGCCGTGCGCAAATGGCCGCCGAGGCCGGCTGCAGGCGCGCCGAAAGCAGCTCGGTGCTGGCCTCCCGCCCCTGGTCCCGCACCATCGCATGAAAGTGGCTACGCTCGATCAGGTCGTAGGTCAGGCGCTGCGGTGCGACAAACCAGCCGCGCCGTTCTTCGCGGTAGATCAGCCCTTGGGCTTCCAGCTGCACCAACGCTTCGCGCAAGGTGATGCGCGTGGTGGCGAACACTTCGCTGAGCTTGCGTTCGGCCGGCAATTTGCCGCCCGGCGCCAGCAAGCCGTGCTCGATCTGCTCCTGCAGGGCATGGCAGATGGCTGTTACCGCGCGCGGTGGCGTCGACTGCATCAAAAGGTTACCTATCTGGACTAGTCCAGCCCCAAGACGGGGCCTTTGGAGAATAGAGCAAGCCTAGGCAGGGCTGATGAACATCCTGTGACAAAGGCCTTGGCCAAGCACTGCCAGAAACGCGCCAAGCCAGCAAAACCTGGGCTCTTGCGTGGTCTACGCTGTAGCTTCAAGGCCTGCGCAGGTTCTGCCTTACATCAAACTGTCACGCAAGCGGCCTACCTTGGCTCAAGCTTTGCTGACCTAGACCAACGGTCAGCAAAAACAGCTTCACTCATAACAACGATCGCTAAAGGCACCCACCCAAGGAGCTTCGGATGAAAAAGTTGTTCATGGCGTCACTGCTCGGCTCGGCCATTACCCTGTGCACCTCGGCGATGGCCGCCGGCCCCGACCTCAAGGCCCTGGAAGACGCCGCCCGCAAGGAAGGCACCGTCAACAGCGTAGGCATGCCCGATGCCTGGGCCAACTGGAAAGGCACCTGGGAAGACCTGGCCAGCAAGTACGGCCTCAAGCACAGCGACACCGACATGAGCTCGGCCCAGGAAATCGCCAAGTTCGAAGCCGAGAAGGACAACGCCAGCGCCGACATCGGCGACGTCGGTGCCGCCTTCGGCCCGATCGCCGCCAGCAAGGGCGTGACCCAGCCGTACAAGCCAAGCACCTGGGACCAGGTACCTGAATGGGCCAAGGACAAGGACGGCCACTGGGCGCTGGCCTATACCGGCACCATCGCCTTCATCATCAACAAGGACCTGGTCAAGGAAGGCGATCGCCCGACCAGCTGGCACGACCTGGAAAAAGGCAAGTACAAGGTCGCCATCGGTGACGTCAGTACCGCCGCCCAGGCTGCCAACGGCGTGCTGGCTGCGGCCATCGCCTACAAAGGTGACGAGAAGAACATCGAGCCTGGCATGCAGCTGTTCACCAAGCTGGCCCAGCAGAAGCGCCTGTCGCTGGCCAACCCGACCATCCAGACCATCGAGAAAGGCGAGGTCGAGGTCGGTGTGGTGTGGGACTTCAACGGCCTGAGCTACCGCGAGCAGATCGACCCCAAGCGCTTCGAAGTGCTGATCCCGTCGGACGGTACGGTGATCTCCGGCTATACCACCATCATCAACAAGTACGCCAAGCACCCGAACGCGGCGAAGTTTGCGCGTGAGTACATTTTCAGCGACGCCGGGCAGATCAACCTGGCCAAGGGGCATGCGCGGCCGATCCGTGCCGAGCACCTGAAGCTGCCGGAGGATGTGCAGGCCAAGCTGCTGCCGAACGAGCAGTACAAGGCAGCGCAGCCGATCAAGGATGCCGCGGCCTGGGAAGCCACCTCCAAGGCACTGCCGCAGAAGTGGCAGGAGCAAGTGATCATCGAGATGGAGTAAGGGGCTAGCTTTTGTAGTGCCTGATCCGGCCCTTTCGCGGGCACGCCCGCTCCCACAGGTACGGCGCACACCTCACGGTTCGCGCAGCCCTTGTGGGAGCGGGCTTGCCCGCGAAGAAGCCAATGCGGTTCAAGACTGGAGCAATCATGCAACACAACGTCATCCTGGTCCTGCTCGACGGCCTCAACTACCAGGTCGCCCACCACGCCATGGGCCACCTCCATGCCTATGTCGAGGCCGACCGCGCCGCGCTGTACCGCATGGAATGCGAACTGCCGTCGCTGTCACGGCCGCTGTACGAGTGCATCCTCACCGGCGTGGCACCGATCGACAGCGGCATCGTGCACAACAACGTCAACCGCCTGTCCAACCAGCGCAGCGTGTTCCACTACGCCCGCGAAGCCAACCTGGGCACTGCGGCGGCGGCCTATCACTGGATGAGCGAGCTGTACAACCGCTCGCCCTTCGACCCACAGCGCGACCGCCACACGCACGCGCCGAAGCTGCCGATCCAGCACGGCCTGTTCTACTGGGACGACCGCTATCCCGACTCGCACTTGCTGGCCGACGGCGAGTACCTGCGTCGCCGCCATGCGCCGAATTTCCTCCTGGTGCACCCGATGAGCATCGACGATATCGGTCACCGCCATGGCCTGGACAGCAGCCAGTACCGCAATGCCGCGCGCAGCGCCGACATCCTGCTGTCCGACTACCTGCCAGGCTGGCTCGAAGAGGGTTACCAGGTACTGGTCACCGCCGACCACGGCATGAACAACGACCGCTCGCACAACGGCCTGCTGGCCGAGGAACGTGAAGTGCCGCTGTTCGTGTTCGGCGACGCCTTCAGCCTCGACCCGGCCGCCAAACCGCTGCAGACCGAACTGTGCGGGACCATCTGCGAGCTGCTCGGCGCCGCGCATGACAAGACCGTGTGCCGGGAGCTACTCAAGTGAAGGCCGGCAACCGTGGCCGCTACCTGGCGTTGCTCTGCCTGCTACCGTTCGCCGTGTTCTTCGTGATTTTCCAGATCGCCCCGCTGGCCTGGGTGGCGATCAACAGCCTGCAATCGGAAGCCGGCTGGGGCGTGGAAAACTTCAGCAAGGTGTTCGCCTCGAAGTTCTACCTGCAGGCGCTGCAACGCAGCCTGGAGATCAGCTTCTGGTCGAGCCTGTTCGGCATCGTCATCGCCACCCTTGGCGCCTATTCGCTACGCCAGGTCGACTCGAAGCTGCGCGACTTCGTCAGCGCCTTCGCCAACATGACCAGCAACTTTGCCGGGGTGCCGCTGGCCTTCGCCTTCATCATCCTGCTCGGCTTCAACGGTGCGCTGACCCTGCTGCTGAAACAGATCGGCCTGCTGGAGGACTTCAGCATCTACTCCAAGAGCGGCCTGATCCTGGTGTACACCTACTTCCAGATCCCGCTCGGCGTGCTGCTGCTCTACCCCGCCTTCGACGCCCTGCGCGAAGACTGGCGCGAGTCGGCCGCGCTGCTCGGCGCCAGCCACTGGCAGTTCTGGCGGCACATCGGCCTGCCGGTGCTGACCCCGGCGCTGCTCGGCACCTTCGTCATCCTGCTGGCCAACGCCCTCGGCGCCTACGCCACCGTGTATGCCCTGACCACCGGCAACTTCAACGTGCTGCCGATCCGCATCGCCGGCCTGGTGGCCGGCGACATCAGCCTCGACCCGAACCTGGCCAGCGCCCTGGCGATGGTGCTGGTGGGGCTGATGACACTGGTCACGATGGTTCATCAATGGCTGCTCAAGAGGAGCTACCATGCGCGCTGAAAAAACCTCCGCCGGGCTCTACCATCGGCTGGTGGTGTACCTGCTCTTCCTGATCCTGCTGCTTCCGCTGGCCGGCACTCTGCTCTACTCGCTGGCCACCAGCTGGTCGGCAAGCCTGCTGCCCAGCGGCCTGACGCTCAAGTGGTACGTCGCGCTGTGGAGCGAGCCGCGCTTTCTGGCCGCGTTCGGCCAGTCGCTGCTGGTGTGCGTGGGCGCACTGCTGCTGTCGGTGGTGCTGATCCTGCCGCTGCTGTTCGTGGTGCACTACCACTTCCCGAAACTCGACGCCCTGATGAACATCCTCATCCTGCTGCCGTTCGCGGTACCGCCGGTGGTGTCGTCGGTGGGCCTGCTGCAGCTCTATGGCAGCGGCCCGATGGCGATGGTCGGCACGCCGTGGATCCTGATCGGCTGCTACTTCACCATCGCCTTGCCGTTCATGTACCGGGCGATCACCAACAACCTGCAGGCGATCAACCTGCGCGACCTGATGGACGCTGCCCAACTGCTCGGCGCCAGCACCTGGCAGGCCGCCCTGCTGGTGGTATTGCCGAACCTGCGCAAGGGCCTGATGGTGGCGTTGCTGCTGTCGTTCTCGTTCCTGTTCGGTGAGTTCGTGTTCGCCAACCTGCTGGTCGGCACCCGCTACGAGACCCTGCAGGTTTACCTGAACAACATGCGCAACAGCAGTGGCCACTTCAACAGCGCGCTGGTGATCTCGTATTTCGCCTTCGTGCTGGTGCTGACCTGGGTCGCCAACCGCCTGAACAAGGACAAAACCTGACATGAGCTTCGTCAGCGTACAGAACCTGCAAAAAAGCTACGCCGGCAGCCCGGTGTTCGAGCACATCGACTGCCAGATCGAACGCGGCGAGTTCGTCACCCTGCTCGGCCCCTCCGGCTGCGGCAAGTCCACCCTGCTGCGCTGCATCGCCGGCCTGACCCCGGTGGACGGTGGCAAGATTCTCCTCGACGGCCACGACATCGTGCCGGTAAGCCCGCAAAAGCGCGGCATCGGCATGGTGTTCCAGAGCTATGCGCTGTTCCCCAACATGACCGTGGAGCAGAACGTTGCCTTCGGCCTGCGCATGCAGAAGGTCAAGGCCGAAGAAAGCCAGCAGCGTGTGCGTGAGGCATTGGACCTGGTGGAGCTGGGCAACTTCGCCGGGCGCTACCCGCATCAGCTGTCCGGCGGCCAGTGCCAGCGCGTGGCCCTGGCCCGTTCGCTGGTCACCCGCCCCCGCCTGCTGCTGCTCGACGAGCCGCTGTCGGCGCTGGATGCGCGCATTCGCAAGCACCTGCGTGAGCAGATCCGCGCGATCCAGCGCGAGCTGGGGCTGACCACCATTTTCGTCACCCATGACCAGGAGGAGGCGCTGACGATGTCCGACCGCATCTTCCTGATGAACCAGGGGCGCATCGTCCAGAGCGGCGATGCCGAAACCCTCTACACCGCACCGGTGGACCTGTTCGCCGCCGGCTTCATCGGCAACTACAACCTGCTCGACGCCGACAGCGCCAGCCGCCTGCTGCAACGCCCGGTGGCCGGCCGCCTGGCAATCCGCCCGGAGTCGATCACCCTGGGCGTCAACGGTGAACTGGACGCCGAGGTACGCAGTCACAGCCTGCTCGGCAACGTCATCCGCTACCGCGTAAAAGTGCGCGAGGTGGAGTTGGTGGTCGACGTGCTCAACCGTTCGCCCGAGGACCTGCATGCCGACGGCCAGCGGGTTTCCCTGTCGATCGACCCCACGGCGCTGCGCGAAGTGGCCTAAGGAGAATCAACAAGATGGCACTGGCAATTTTCGATCTGGACGAAACCCTGATCCACGGCGACTGCGCGTCGCTGTGGAGTGAACAGATGGCCCGGCTGGGCTGGGTCGATGGCAAGGAGTTCCTGCGCCGCGACCATGAACTGATGGAAGCTTACGGCAAGGGCCACCTGCAGATGGAGGATTACATGGCCTTCAGCCTGGAGCCGATTGCCGGGCGCACGCTGGAGGAAGTCGAGCATCTGGTGGAACCGTGGGTCGAGGAGGTGATCGAGCCGATCATCTACGGCGACGCCTGCCGCTGCATTGCCGAGCATCGCCAGCGCGGTGACCGGATCCTGATCATTTCTGCCTCAGGCACGCACCTGGTCGGGCCGATTGCAGCCCGGCTGGGGGTGGATGAGTACCTGGCGATCGAGCTGGAAGCGGTGAACGGGGTGTATACCGGCAAGACCCATGGGGTGCTGACCTACCGCGAGGGCAAGATCACCCGTTTGCTGGAATGGCTGGATCAGGAACAGGAGAATCTGGAAGGCGCGAGTTTCTATTCCGATTCGCGCAATGACCTGCCGCTGTTGTTGAAGGTGGATCATCCGCATGTGGTGAACCCGGATGCGGTGTTGCGCGAGCATGCCCAGATCAATGGCTGGCCGATCCTGAGCTGGACCTGAAGGTTTGTGTAGGCTGCACCGGCCTCTTCGCGGGCAAGCCCGCTCCCACAGGGATCACCACAGGTTCGAAAACTGTGCGATCCCTGTGGGAGCGGGTTCACCCGCGAAGAGGCCTGGCCTGCTTAAGCCAGGCTCGGGTCGATGACCATCACCAGCTTGCCGGACACCTGGTTGCTCTCAAGCTCGGCATACGCCGCCTGGGCAAACTCCACCGGGTAGGTATCGACCAATTGCGGCGACAGGCGCCCTTCGGCAAACAGCGGCCACACCTGCTGCTGCAGTTCGCGCAGCAGCTCGGCCTTGAAGCCGTCATCGCGGTTGCGCAGGGTCGAGCCGGTAATCTCCAGGCGTTTGCCCAGTACCTGGGCCAGGTCCAGCTCGAACTTGCGCCCGCCCATCAGGCCGATGATCACCCAACGCCCGTCACGGGCCAGCAGCTTCAGGTTGAGCTCGCCGTAGCTGGCTCCCACCGGGTCCAGAATCACATCGAACGGCCCGAAGCCTTCCAGCGCGTCGAGGTTCTGGTTACGCACCACGCCCCCCGCAGCGCCCAGCGCCTCACAGTAGTCCAGGCGGTCCTGGGAACCGACACTGACCCAAACCGGGCTGCCAAACGCCTTGCACAGCTGGATCGCCGCCGAGCCCACACCACTGGCGCCAGCATGGACCAGCACCTTTTCACCAGCCTTCACATTACCCAGCTGGAAGATGTTCAGCCACGCCGTGGCATACACTTCCGGCAGCGCCGCCGCTTCGTGCAGGCTCAAGCCTTCTGGCACGGGCAATACATGGCGGGCATCGACCACCACTTCCTCGGCCATGGCACCGCTGGCCAGCAGCGCGCAGACGCGGTCACCCACGCGCCAATCAGCGCCGGCACCGACTTCCTCGATCACCCCGGCGCACTCCAGGCCCATGTACGGGCTGGCGCCTGGCGGCGGTGGATACAGGCCCTTCATCTGCAGCAGATCGGCGCGGTTCAGCCCCGCAGCGGCCACGCGAATGCGCACTTGGCCCGCGTCACAGGCCGGGCGTTCGGCCTCGACCCAGGCCACATGTCCGTCAACGCCTTGCAATGCCTTCACAGTGCCTCCATAGTTGAATCACAGACTGAGCCTGAGGAGCCCGCTCCCCAGGCTTTTTGCAGTATTTGTCCGGCTCCGATGGAACCGGCGAACGGAAAAGACGGCCTACTATGCGTGATCAATTGCCTCCACGTCGAATCAGCATGAAGCATTTCCTCCCAAGCACCGCCCTCGCCCTCATGGTTGGCCTGGGTAGCCTCACGCTCGGCGGCAATGCGGCGGCCGCCAACAAGTGGGACAGCCTGCAGCCGGACCGCGACGAAATCGTCGCCAGCCTCAACGTGGTGGAGCTGCTCAAGCGTCACCATTACAGCAAGCCACCGCTCGATGACGCCCGCTCGGTGATCATCTACGACAGCTACATCAAGCTGCTCGACCCGGCCCGCAGCTACTTCACCGCTGCCGACATCGCCGAATTCGACAAGTGGAAGACGCAGTTCGACGACTTCCTCAAGAGCGGCAACCTCGACCCCGGCTTCACCATCTACAAGCGCTACCTCGACCGCGTCAAGCAGCGCCTGGACTTCGCCCTGGGCGAACTGGCCAAGGGCGTCGACAAGATGGACTTCACCACCCACGAAACCTTGCTGATCGACCGCAAGGATGCCCCGTGGGAGAAGGACCAGGCCGCGCTCGACGACCTGTGGCGCAAGCGCGTCAAGGACGAGGTGCTGCGCCAGAAGATCGCTGGCAAAGAGCCGAAGCAGATCCAGGAAACCCTGACCAAGCGCTACAAGAACCAGCTGGCGCGCCTGGACCAGACCCGTGCCGAGGACATCTTCCAGGCTTACATCAATACCTTCGCCCAGTCCTACGACCCGCACACCAACTACCTGTCGCCGGACAACGCCGAGAACTTCGACATCAACATGAGCCTGTCGCTCGAAGGCATCGGCGCGGTGCTGCAGAGCGACAACGACCAGGTCAAGATCGTGCGCCTGGTGCCGGCAGGCCCGGCGGCCAAGACCAAGCAGGTGGCACCGGCGGACAAGATCATCGGCGTCGCCCAGGGCAACAAGGAAATGGTCGACGTGGTCGGCTGGCGCCTGGACGAAGTGGTCAAGCTAATCCGTGGCCCGAAAGGCTCGGTGGTGCGCCTGGAAGTCATCCCGGCCAGCAACGCACCCAGCGACCAGACCAGCAAGATCGTCTCGATCACCCGCGAAGCCGTGAAGCTCGAAGAGCAGGCGGCGAAGAAGTCGGTGCTCAAGCTCAAGCAGGACGGGCGTGACTACAAGCTCGGCATCATCGAAATCCCGGCCTTCTACCTGGACTTCAAGGCCTACCGTGCCGGTGACCCTGAGTACAAGAGCACCACGCGCGACGTGAAGAAACTGCTCACCGAGTTGCAGAAGGAAAAAGTCGACGGCGTGGTCATCGACCTGCGCAACAACGGCGGCGGCTCCCTGCAGGAAGCCACCGAGCTGACCAGCCTGTTCATCGAGAAAGGCCCGACCGTGCTGGTTCGCAACAGCGACGGCCGCGTCGATGTGCTCGAGGACGAAAACCCGGGCGCCTTCTACAAAGGCCCGATGGCGCTGCTGGTCAACCGCCTGTCGGCCTCGGCTTCGGAGATTTTCGCGGGCGCCATGCAGGACTATCACCGTGCGTTGATCATCGGTGGCCAGACCTTCGGCAAAGGCACCGTGCAGACCATCCAGCCCCTCAACCATGGCGAGCTGAAGCTGACCCTGGCCAAGTTCTACCGGGTTTCCGGGCAGAGCACCCAGCACCAGGGCGTGCTCCCGGACATCGACTACCCGTCGATCATCGACACCAAGGAAATCGGCGAAAGCGCCCTGCCTGAGGCCATGCCGTGGGACACCATCCGCCCGGTGGTGAAGCCGGCAGTCGACCCGTTCAAGCCGTTCCTGGCCGACCTCAAGGCCAAGCATGACGCACGCAGCGCCAAGGATGCCGAGTTCACCTACATCCGTGATCGCCTGGCCCTGACCCAGAAGCTGATGGACGAGAAAACCGTCAGCCTCAACGAGCAGGAGCGCCGTGCCCGCCACGATGACGTCGAAGCCAAGCAGCTGGCCATGGAGAACATCCGTCGCAAGGCCAAGGGCGAGGAGCCGCTCAAGGAACTGAAGAAAGTCGACGAGGACGCCCTGCCGGACGAAGATGACAAGACCAAGCCGGAAGACGACGCCTACCTGGCCGAGACCGGTCGCATCCTCATCGACTACCTGAGCGAAAGCGCCAAGATGGCCAAGAAGTAATCCGACCGATGATGGCAGATTAATGTGACCCGTCATCAAACAGTCATCGCACTGTCGTGAAATAGAGGGGCCGGGCATGCAAATGCCCGGCCCTTTCATTTTCAGGATACCGTCATGACCGTCGCCGAACAGCTCACTGCCTTGAGCGCAATTCTGGCTCAGCGCAGCATTCACAGCCTGTTCCAACCGATCGTCAGCCTCAGCGAGCGGCGTGTCTTCGGCCATGAAGCCTTGAGCCGTGGCCCGTCCAACAGCCCGCTGCATTCGCCATTGAACCTGTTCGCCATTGCCCGCCAGGCCGGTCAGCTGACCGAGCTGGAGGCCGCGTGCCGGGAAAGTGCCTGCCGACGCTTCAGCGAGCAGGGGCTGGACGGCAAGCTGTTCCTCAACATCTCGCCCGAATCGTTGCTGGAACCGCACTACCCTTCCGGGCGTACCCTCAAGCTGCTCGAGCACGTGGGGCTGGCACCCAGCCGGGTGGTGATCGAACTCACCGAGCAGACCCCTACCGACGATTTCCAGCTGCTGTCCAATGCCTTGCACCACTACCGCGACATGGGCTTTTCCATCGCCCTGGACGACCTCGGCGCGGGCTATTCGAGCCTGCGCCTGTGGTCGGAGCTGCGTCCCGAGTACGTGAAGATCGACCGCCACTTCATCGATGGCATCCACCGCGATCCGCTCAAGCGCGAGTTCGTCGGCTCCATCCTGCAGATTGCCCGGGCGTCGAAGGCGCAGGTGATAGCCGAAGGGATCGAACTGCCGGAAGAGCTGGCGGTATTGACCGAGATGGGTGTGGACCTGGTGCAGGGGTACCTGCTGGGGCGGCCGCAGGAATTGGGGGTGCGGGAGAGTCAGCAGCTACTGGCGCAGGTGTTGCCCGTGGCTCTGGTCGAGCAACCGACGGTAGGGCTGAATGCCACGCTTGGCCAGGTCATGGAACTGTTTGGCCGCAATGGTGCCCTGAAGGAACTGGATGTACTGGATGCCGATGGCAACCCCTGCGGCGTGATCCATCGAGATGCACTGCCTGTACTGGCCTCTTCGCGGGCACGCCCGCTCCCACAGGAACACCATGGATTTCGAAGCTGTGATGAGCCTGTGGGAGCGGGCGTGCCCGCGAAGAGGCCAGTACAGGCAATGCATAACCCTCAGGCGTGCTCGGGATAGCTGTACTCAAACACCCGAACTACTTCGGAGGCATGCCAGGAAGCAGCCTCCATGCCATCCACCGGCCCGGAGAAGCGCCCCAGGCGCTCCACGCATTCGAAAAAGCCGGTGCGCGGCAAACGGCTGGCCCCCTGGCTGATGACCAGCGAACTGCGCAGCGGCTGCTCGGCACGGGCATCGAGCACCGCCAGGTACTCCAGCGCAGCGGTGAGGGTCTGCATGGCCGGGCTGGGCAACTGCAGGCGCTCGATCAGCGCACGGTAGGTGAGCAGGTGGCGTTGACGGCGGGCCAGGTCAAGCTCGTCCAGCAGGTTTTGCCAATGCTGTCGGCTGATCCTGACCTGACTCATGATGGTTCGCTCCAGCCGGCCACCCCCAGGTGCCAGGCCAGGGCACGGCGGATCGCAGCATCCGGCTGGCGCTCGCCCGACTCGATCATGGCCAGGTAAGCCGGGCTGACCCCGACATTACGCGCCAACTGCTCAGGGGCGATACCTTTGGCCTGGCGCAGCTGTGCCACTTCACTGAACGCGGGCAGGCTGGCTGCCGGGGCGCTCTGTTGCGCTGATTCGGCAGCCACCTCGGCGGGTGCCTGCCCGGCTGCCTTGAGCAGCGCCTGATACTGCTCCCAGGGCACGACGGCGTACTCGGGCTGACCGTCCCGGCTAATGACCTGAATACCCATTACAACCCCCTTACGTAAGGATTACCGCATGTAATCCGTAGGCATAACGCTTATGCCAATTATATTACCAAGCGCGGGAGTCTGTGGGGACTTGCTCAATTTCAGTGCGTATTGCGCTCCAGGCGCAGCGCTTCGGGGGTATCGGGCAGGCGTTCGACCACCCGCAGGCGCTCAGGCGCCTGGCTGTCGCGCCAGGCTTTGAAGCGTGCCAACTCATCGGCCACGGTCTTCAATACCCAGCCGAGCACGGCGATGTCATCGAGAAAACCGACGCCCAGGATCCAGTCGGGGATGGCGTCGATGGGGCTGACGAAGTACAGCAAGCCGGCGACGATGGTCACCAGTGCCTTGGGGCTGACGGCACGGTACTCGCCGCGCCACCAGGCCAGGCACAGCGACTGCAGCAGCTTGACATCGTCGCGCAACTGGCCGATGCGCGGGCCTTTGCGGGCCACTGCGAACAGCAAGGCCGGCAACCGGCCACGGCTGAGCAGGCGCTCGGCCAGGGGCAGGAAACGGGCGAAATTCCAGGGTGCGCTCATGGAGCCTCCAGCAGGGAAAGGTTATCCACATTTATTGTGGATAACCTTGTGAACAGGGCGAAGTTTGTGACGGCAGGCGCCCACAAGGCAAGGGCCCCGGTCAGATCGGGCGTTTTTTACACAGTCGTTTCAGATCCGCAAACGATTTGCGTCAGGACGCTTGCGGCTTCTTCACACTGCCCTAGGTCGGACAATGCCAGCCGCACGAGGTTCGCCCAACGATCCCCCACAAACGACAACGCCCCGTCAGGACGGGGCGTTGTGCAGGTACCAGCCGATATTACTTGGCGGGTGCTTCGGCCGGGGCTTCAGCTTCCGGCGCTTCGCCACCCTGCAGCTGGGCCGGGTCCTTGATGGCGATCAGTTCCAGGTCGAACACCAGGACCGAGTTGGCCGGGATCAGCGGGCTCGGGCTCTGTGCGCCGTAGGCCAGTTCAGCCGGGATGAACAGCTTGTACTTCTCGCCAACGTGCATCAGCTGCAGGCCTTCGACCCAGCCTGGGATCACACCGCTGACTGGCAGGTCGATCGGGCTGCCGCGCTCGACCGAGCTGTCGAACACCTTGCCATCGATCAGCTTGCCTTCGTAGTGAACGGTGACCACGTCGGTCGGCTTCGGCTGCGGACCGTCGGCCTTCTTCACGACCTCGTACTGCAGGCCCGAGGCGGTGGTGACCACGCCAGGCTTCTTGGCGTTTTCTTCGAGGAATTTCTTGCCGGCGCTGGCGGCTTCTTCGCTGGCCTTGGCCAGGCGCTCTTCGGCGCGCTTCTGCAGCGCGGTGAAGGCCTCTACCAGCTCTTCGTCCTTGATGCGTTGCTCCTTCTTGCCGACAGCGTCTTCGATGCCGAGGGCGACCGCTTTCGAATCAAGGTCTTCCATGCCTTCCTGAGCCAGGCTCTTGCCCATGTTCAGGCCGATACCGTAGGAGGCTTTCTGTGCCGGAGTCTTCAGCTCGGGGCTGCTGGCTTGTTGATCACAGCCAGCCAGTACCAGGCCTACCAGGGCAACCGCAGCCGCCAGACGATGCTGTTTCATGCTATTTCCTTGTTCATGCGCCATAAGGGCAATCAGGGTAAAGCCGCGAGCTTATCAGGCGGCCATCACCAATGGCTACCGGCATAAGAGCGGGTTTTCGTAAGGAAGTTCAGTAGGTAAAGGCTTCTTCATGGAAGCTTTACAGCCATTGGCCAGTATTGACCCTTTGTGCCGGGTTTTCCTGGTTTTTGTGGCTTTTTATTTCTGGCAGTTCTGATCAGGGATAGGTGCCTTCCCGGTACTGCTCAGCGAGCTCGCGCAGCACCTCGCACACCCACTGCCCCGGCAGGCTCAGTGGCAATGCCGCATTCCGGCAGATGCCCACCGAACCGCCCGGCTCACGCACACCGAGATCCAGTTCGGCCAGCTCACCCCGGCGCAGATCCAGCAGCACTGCGTCACGCGGCGCCACCCACAGCGCATCGCTACCCAGCAGGTAACGACGGCTCAATGCCAACGACAAGGTCTCCAGCCGCTGCGCCGGCATCTGGATGCCGCACTGCACGAACAGGCTGTCAGCATGCTGGCGGATGGTGGTACCCGGCGGTGGCAGCACCAACGGATACTGGCCGACCCGCTGCCGCTCCACCAGTGCACTGGAAAGCAAGGGATGGCCAGGGCGCACCACCAGCGCCATGGACTCGCTGTACAGGTGCTCGAACGACAACCCCTGGATCTGTGGGCTGTCGGTCATGCGCCCAACCACCAGTTCCAGCTCACCCAAGCGCAGTTGCCCGAGCAACTGCGCACTGACCCCGGTGACCACGCTGATCACCAGCGCCTCGTGGCGCTGATGCAGGCGGCATAACACCTCGGGCATCAGCAGCCCCTCGACCGTCGACAGCACGCCAATGCGCACCTGCGACGGTGCCCGCGCTTCGCCACGCAGGCTGCTGACCCCATCACGCAGCGCCTGCACGCTAGGCCCGGCGTAGCGCATGAAGCGCGTGCCAGCCGGGGTCAGCTCGACGCCCTGGCGGCTGCGCTCGAACAGGCGCGCCTCGAGCAGGTCTTCGAGTTCCTTGAGGGTCTTGGAAATCGCCGGCTGGCTGATCGCCAGAATGTCCGCCGCCCTGGCCAGGCTGCCCTGCCGGGCAATCTCCAGAAAGCACAGCAAGTGGCGGTACTTGATACGGGTGTCGAGGTTCATGCCGGCAAGCTTACCGCATCGCTACCTGCGGCGTATCCGGGTCGCGCTGCAAGCGGCACAACTGCCCGGGGCAGGAGCGGCCTCGTGTCGCGAAAGGGGCGCATAGCGCCCCCCTGCGATCTATCAGGCCACCGCCAGCTCCACCGCCGAGCCATTCAACCGAACCGGCCACACCCGCAGCCGCTGCCCGGCATCTTCCAGGCATGCCCCGCTCTGCAGGCTGAAGTGCTGCTTGTACAACGGCGCCGCCACCACCAGTTCCCCCTGCAGGCTACCCACCAGCCCACGCCCGATGATATTGGCCCCCGACCGCGGATCACGGTTGTCCACCGCGTACAGGCTCTGCTCCAGTTCGGGCAGGTAGAACAATGCCACCTGCGCGCCCTCAAGCCACACCACCACGCCAGAGTCGGCCACCAGATCATCGGCCTGGCACACCGCCCGCCAGGCCTCTTGGGCTTTCACAGCAGCATTGGAATGGTTCATCAGACAGCCTCCTCGACGGTTGGAATCAGGTGCAGCGGTGCAGCCGGCCGGCGTTGTTCGCGCTCGCGCACGAAGTGCACGTCCGGGTCGGCGCGCTTGTCGTTGACGAAGGTGCGGAAGCGCTTGAGCTTCTCGGGGTCGTTGAGGGCATTGGCCCATTCGCATTCATACTGGTCGACCACATGCTGCATCTGCGCCTCCAGCTCGGCCGCCAGGCCCAGGCTGTCGTCGAGGATCACCTGCTTGAGGTAGTCCAGGCCGCCTTCCAGGCTTTCACGCCAGACCGAGGTGCGCTGCAGCTTGTCGGCGGTGCGGATGTAGAACATCAGCACGCGGTCGATCAGGCGCACCAGGGTTTCGTCGTCCAGGTCAGTGGCGAACAGTTCGGCGTGGCGCGGGCGCATGCCGCCGTTGCCGCAGATATACAGGTTCCAGCCCTTGTCGGTGGCGATCACGCCGATGTCCTTGCTCTGCGCCTCGGCGCACTCGCGGGTGCAGCCGGAGACGGCGAACTTGAGCTTGTGCGGGCTGCGCAGGCCCTTGTAGCGGTCTTCCAGGCGCAGGGCCATGGCGACGCTGTCCTGCACGCCGTAGCGGCACCAGGTGCTGCCCACGCACGACTTCACCGTGCGCGTCGACTTGCCGTAGGCGTGGCCGGTCTCGAAGCCGGCTGCGATCAGCTCGCCCCAGATCAGCGGCAGCTCGTGCAGCTGGGCGCCGAACAGGTCGATGCGCTGGCCGCCGGTGATCTTGGTGTAGAGGTCGTACTTTTTCGCCACCTGGCCGATCACGATCAGCTTGTCAGGGGTGATCTCGCCACCCGGGATGCGCGGCACCACCGAGTAGGTGCCGTTCTTCTGCATGTTGGCCATGAAGGTGTCGTTGGTGTCCTGCAGCGGCACCAGCGCCGGGTCCATGATCGGCTGGTTCCAGCACGAGGCGAGGATCGAGCCCACCGCTGGCTTGCAGATGTCGCAGCCGACATAGCCCTTGCCGTGGCGTTCGAGCAATTCGTTGAAGGTGCGAATGCCCTCGACCCGTACCAGCCCGTAGAGCTCCTGACGGGTATAGGCAAAGTGTTCGCACAGGCTTTTGTCGACGGTCACGCCACGGGCGGTGAGTTCGTGCTCGAACACCTGCTTGAGCAGCGCCGCGCAACCGCCACAGCCGGTGCCGGCCTTGGTGCAGCTCTTGACCGCGGCCAGGTCGCCGCAACCGCTGTCGATGGCCGCACACACTGCCCCCTTGCTGACGTTGTGGCATGAACAGATGGTCGCGCTGTCAGGCAGCGCGTCGGCACCGAGCGCAGGCGCACCGCCACTCTGCGGCAGGATCAGCGCTGCCGGGTCGGCCGGCAGGGTAATGCCGTTCTGGGCGTACTGCAGCAAGGTGTCGTAGTAGCTGTTGTCGCCCACCAGCACGGCGCCAAGCACGTGCTTGCCGCTGGCATCCACCACCAGCCGGCGGTAGGCGCTGCTGGCCTCGTCGATGAAGCGGTAGCTGCGCGAACCCGGCGTGGCCCCGTGGGCATCGCCGATGGAGCCGACATCCACGCCCAGCAGCTTGAGCTTGGTCGACATGTCGGCACCGGTGAATGCGTTGGCAGCTTCGCCCGTCAGCAGCGCAGCCAGATTGCGCGCCATGCTGTAGCCCGGGGCGACCAGGCCGAACACGCTGCCATTCCACGAGGCGCATTCGCCGATGGCGAAGATGCGTGGGTCGCTGCTGCGGCAGTGGTTGTCGATCACCACGCCACCCCGCGCAGCGATCTCCAGGCCGCAGGCTCGACCGAGGGCATCCTGTGGGCGGATACCGGCAGAGAACACGATCAGGTCGGTTTCCAGGTGTTCGCCGCCGTCGAAATTCATGCGGTAGCGGTAGGCAACACCTGCGCTGATCGACTGGGTGGCGCGCGACAGGTGCACGCCCACACCCAACGCTTCGATCTGTGCCTTGAGCGCGGCGCCGCCCTCACCGTCCAGCTGCACCGGCATCAGCCGTGGGGCGAACTCCACCACGTGCGCTTCCAGGCCGAGGGACTTCAAAGCGTTGGCGGCTTCCAGGCCGAGCAGGCCGCCACCGACCACCACGCCACGGCGCGCCTGGCCGGCAGCGGCGCGAATGGCATCGAGGTCGTCGAGGGTGCGGTAGACCAGGCGAGCGTTGCCGCTGGAGCCTTCGATCGGCGGCACGAACGGGTAGGAACCCGTGGCCAGGACCAAATGGTCATAGCCGTAGCGGCCTTCGGCAGTCACCACCTCGCAGCGTTCACGGTCGATTTCCAGCACCGCTTCGCCCAGGTGCAGGTGCACGCCGCTGTTGCCGTAGTAATCCTGCCCACACAGGGCCAGGGTCTCGGCACAGCTGCCGGCAAAATACTCCGACAGGTGTACGCGGTCGTAGGCACGTTGGCGCTCCTCACCGAACACATGCAGCTCGAAGCGCTCGAGGGCGCCGCGTTCGACCAGTTGCTCCACACAATGGTGGCCGACCATGCCGTTGCCGACGATGACCAGTCGCTCTCGTTGCCCGCTCGCTGTTGCCTTCATAAGCCGATCCTCGATCAAAAAAAAGCGCCTGGAGCCGAAGCTCCAGGCGCCTTTGCCTGTATTCATCACGGTGGGTGGCCCAGGTTGATCGCCGTTGATCAGTGGGCTTTGTTGTATCAGGGATAAAGCAGGGACTGTGCCAATCCTGTTTCCTGTAAGGCCCTCTTCGCGGGTAAACCCGCTCCCACAAGGGCCTCCACTGCCCTCAAGCACTGCACAGTACCTGTGGGAGCGGGCTTGCCCGCGAAGAAGCCGGCACAACCAATGCACATTTCAAGTGCACTACTCACCATCCTGGAGCACATCAATACACATCCCGCCGATACCGCTTGGCCTTGCTCAACGCTTCGACATAAGCATCGGCATCCACACCCCCGTGCACGGCTATGACCTCACGCAACGCCGCATCCACATCCTTGGCCATGCGCTGCGCATCACCGCACACATAGAAGTACGCCCCCGCCTCCAACCACTGCCACAACTGCGCGCCCTGTTCGAGCATGCGCTGCTGCACATAGAACTTCTCGGCCTGGTCCCGCGAGAACGCCGTGTCCAGGCGCAGATGCCCGCTCGCCTGCCAGGCCTCGAGCTGGTCCTGATAATAGAAATCCGTGGCCGCATACTGCTCGCCGAAGAACAGCCAGTTACCGCCTTTGGCACCCCGTGCCTCACGTTCTTCGAGGAAGGCCCGGAACGGCGCGATGCCGGTGCCGGGCCCGACCATGATCACTGGCACCGTGTCGTCCTCAGGCAGGCGGAAGTGCTTCGAGACCTGCGGATAGATCGACACCTTCAGCGCCTGCGCCCGATCGGCGAGGAAGGTGGAGCACACGCCCTTGCGCACGCCGTAGCGCACGGTGGAAACGGTTAGATGAACCTGATCGGGATGAGCCAGCGGGCTGGAACTGATCGAATACAGGCGCGGCTGCAGCGGCTTGAGCAGCTCGAGCCAGGTGGCCAGCGGCAACTGCTGAGGGAACGCCCGCAGCACGTCGACCAACTGCCGCCCCCATAGCCAGTCCTGTAGTTCGGCCTTGCACTCGGGTTGCAGCAGGCGCTGCAGGTCGGCGGCATGCGTGCTGAACATCTGCAGTTGCTGCGGGGTGACCTTGGCGATTTCCAAGTGCGCTTCCAGGGCCTCGGCCAGTGGCATCACCGGCTGCCCCTTCAACGCCACCAACACCTGGCCATCGAGGCGCATCAGCGCCAGCAGCTCCTCGACCAGTGCCGGGCAGTTGCGCGGCCAGACGCCCAAGGCATCGCCAGCAGCATAGGTGAAGCCGCTGCCCGACAGGTCGAATACCAGCTGGCGGGTTTCCTTGCTGGCGCCCGGGCCGTTGAGCAGGTGATTATCCAGCAGCGGGGCCGACCACGGTTGCTGCCTGCTGTAGCTCGCGACTGGCGCAGGTTCACTGAGCGGTGCTGGTGAGCTTGCGCTGCCGAGCTCCGGCAGCAGGGCTTCGAGCCAACCGGTGAAGGCCTCATCGAAATCCGGTTCGCAATCGACCCGCTGCAGCAAGCGGCGTCCTCCCAGTTCGGCCAGGCGCTGGTCGAGCTTGCGGCCAAAGCCACAGAACTGGTCGTAGCTGGAGTCACCCAAGGCCAGCACGGCGTATGGCAATTGCGCGCAGCAGGCGCCCTGCTCGCCTTGCAGCGCCTGCCAGAACGCCGTGGCGCTGTCAGGCGCGTCACCGTCGCCAAAGGTGCTGGTGATCAGCACCACACTGGCGGCGCCTTGCAGCTGGCTGGGGCTGACCGCCTCCATGCAGCTGAGCTGTACCTCCAGACCCGCGCCGCGCAGGTGCGCGGCACAACGCTCGGCAAGCGCCTCGCCATTGCCCGTCTGCGAAGCCCACAGCACCTGGTGGCGCGGCGCGGCAATGGCCGGGGCGACGGCTGGCTGCGCAAACAACCCCGCCAGCAAACCATCGACGAACAGCCGCCGCGAAGCAGCCAACGGCGCGCTGGCCGGCAGGCTGGGTACGCCCTCGGCACGCGCCTGGTCGAGGCCAAGCAGGAAGCCCTGCAGGTAGTGACGCTCGTCATCGGCCAGCACCGGAGCTGGCAGAGTGTCCAGGCCAAGCAGGCGGGACAGGGTCGCGGTCGGCATGCGGGCAGGCTCCGGAATCGCAGTGTTCAGTTCAAGGGCATCGATGCGCTCGCCGGCGACCCGTTCCAGCGCCACCGCGCAATGTTTGAACGCCGGCTGCAGCGACAGCGGGTCGACGGCATCGCAGGTGACGGCATTGATCGCCAACTGCTCGCCGATCAGGTCATTCCAGTGGAATGGCGCAAAGCAGTTGCCGGGCATGACCCGGTCGCTGATGCGCGCCGGCAACACGGCCTGGCCGCGACGTGAGCGAATGGCAACCTGATCCTTGTCGGCGATGCCCAGGCGGGCAGCATCATCAGGGTGGATTTCAACGAAGGGCCCAGGCTCCAGCTTGTTCAACGCCGGCACCTTGCCGGTCTTGGTCAGGGTGTGCCACTGGTGCTGCACGCGGCCGGTGTTGAGCACCAGCGGGTAGTCGGCATCTGGCAGCTCGGGCGCCGATAGCCAGGGCCGGGCGAAGAAGCGCGCCTTGCCGCTGGCGGTGGGGAACGCCAGGGCAGGCGCATGGCCCTCGGCATCGCGCAACAGGGGTTGGCTGCTGCCGTCGTTCAGGTAACGCAGCGGACTGCGGTCATTTTCGCGACCCGGCGCGCAGGGCCATTGCCGTGGGCCTTGGCGCAATTGTTCATAACCGATGCCGCGCAGGTCGTAGCCGGTTGCCGGGTTCCAGAAGCGCCGGATCTCGTCGTACACCGCCTCGGCGTCGGGGTAATCGAAGGCCTCGGCGTAGCCCATGGCGCAGGCGACCCGGGCGATGATCTGCCAATCCGCCAGGCTTTGGCCCGGGGCCTGGACCGCATGTGGCATCAGCGTCAGGTTGCGTTCGCTGTTGATCATCACGCCCTCGGCTTCTGCCCACAGTGCGGCGGGCAGGAGGATATCGGCGTAGCGGTTGGTCTCGGTGTCGAGAAAGGCGTCCTGGGTGATCACCAGCTCTGCCTGGCGCAGGCCATCGATCACTTGTTGACGGTTAGCCACACTGGCCACCGGGTTGCTACAGATCACCCAGCAGGCTTTCACTTCCCCGGCCTTCATCTGCTCGAACAGCGCGATCGTGCCCTCACCGCCTTCGCTGCGCAGGCTGCCCGGTTGCAGGCGCCATTGTTCCTCGACGAAGGTACGGTCAGCCGCCACCAGCGCCGAACGCTGGCCCGGCAGGCCCGGGCCCATGTAGCCCATCTCGCGGCCACCCATGGCATTGGGCTGACCGGTCAGGGAAAACGGCCCGCTGCCGGGGCGGCAGATGGCGCCGGTGGCCAGGTGCAGGTTGCACAGGGCGTTGCTGTGCCAGGTGCCGTGGACACTCTGGTTGAGGCCCATGGTCCAGCAGCTCATCCACTCCCCGGCAGTGCCGATCCATTCCGCTGCCTGGCGGATGTCGGCTTCACTCAAACCGGTAATGGCGGCCACGCGCTCCGGGGTGTAATCGTCGAGGAAGGCCGGCAGTTCGTCCCAACCTTCGGTGTGACGGGCGATGAAGGATGGGTCGGTGTGGCCGTTGTGGTGCAGCAGATACAGCAGGCCGTTGAGCAGGGCCATGTCAGTGCCGGGGCGCACCTGCAAGAACAGGTCGGCCTTGTCGGCCGTGGCGGTGCGCCGTGGGTCGACGACGATCAGTCTGGCGCCGGCTTTGACCCGGTCGAGCAGGCGCAGGAACAGGATCGGGTGGCAGTCGGCCATGTTCGCGCCGATCACCAGGAACACCTCGGCGCGGTCGAAATCCTGGTAGCTGCCGGGCGGGCCGTCGGCGCCGAGCGACAGCTTGTAGCCACTGCCGGCACTGGCCATGCACAGCCGCGAGTTGGACTCGATATGCCGGGTGCGGATAAAACCCTTGGCCAGCTTGTTGGCCAGGTACTGGGCTTCCAGCGACATCTGCCCGGACACATACAGCGCCACGGCGTCCGCACCGTGCTGGTCGATGATGCCGCGCAGGCGCTCGCCGGCCTGGGCAATGGCCTGGTCCAGGTTGCTGCGCGCCGGCTGCTGACTGCGTTGCTGGCGCAGGTAGGCGTCCTCCATGCGCCCGGCGGCGGTCAGGGGCAGATGCGCGGTGAGGCCCTTGGTGCACAGGCGGCCGAAGTTGCTCGGGTGCTGCTTGTCGCCGCTGGTCTTGCTGACCTTGCCGTCCTTGATGCTCATGACGATGCCGCAACCAACGCCACAGTAGGGGCAGACGCTGCGTACTTCGCGGGTGGTCATGGGCGGTCTCCCCTTTCAGGAACGCAAAAAGGCGCCGGCTGCCCGGGCTTGCATGGCAAGCGGGGCAACACGGCGCCTTTGTCGTGGGTGTTGGGGCTGTCGACGTTGATAGCCCTGGATAGCAGTCAGTCAGCAATTTGTGGGCCAGCTGTAC
>NZ_JAGIBG010000031.1:0-2973 GCF_017744435.1 Pseudomonas sp. | reverse complement strand
ACCGCATGGTGCGGTTGCCTGTACCGGCCTCTTCGCGGGCACGCCCGCTCCCACAGGACCTCCACAGGTTTGAAAACTGCGCAGTACCTGTGGGAGCGGGCGTGCCCGCGAAGAGGCCGGTACAGGCAACCGCACCATGCGGTGGCAGCAACAAGGCCCATGGCGCTATGCTGGGGCAATTTCCAGCACGAGCCACAGCCCGCATTCCATGTCCAAGGTGATCCTCAAGACCCCCGCCCAACTCGAACTGATGCGCAACGCCGGCCGGCTGTTGGCCCAGGTGTTCGCCGAACTCGACAGCTTCATCCGCCCCGGCGTGACCACGATGCAGATCAACGACCGCGCCGAGGCCTTCATCGTCGATACCCTCAAGGCCCGCCCGGCAAGCAAGGGCCAGTACGGCTTCCCCTACTCGCTCAATACCTCGGTGGACCATGTGGTCTGCCACGGCATCCCCAAGGTCGATGAGGTGCTGAAGGAAGGCTCGATCATCAACGTCGACATCACCCTCGAACAGGGCGGCTACATTGCCGACTCGTCGAAGATGTACAGCATCGGGGCGATCAGCGAAGACGCCCAGCGATTGGTCGACACCACTTACGATGCGCTGTGGAAAGGCATCGAACAGGTACGCCCCGGGGCGACCCTGGGTGACATCGGCCACGCCATCCAGGCCCATGCCGAAGCGGCCGGCTACAGCGTGGTACGCGAGTACTGCGGCCATGGCATCGGCCAGCAGATGCACGAAGGGCCCGAAGTGCTGCATTTCGGCCTGCGCGGCATGGGCATGAAGTTGCAGCCGGGCATGGTGTTCACCATCGAACCGATGATCAACCAGGGCGGGCGCGGCACGCGGACGCTGAAGGATGGCTGGACGGTGATTACCCGGGACCACTGCCTGTCGGCGCAGTGGGAGCATACGGTGGCGGTGACCGAGGATGGGGTCGAGGTGCTGACGTTGCGGGAAGAAGAGCGTTAGAGCTGATACTGCTGGGACCGCTTTGCGGTCCTTTCGCGACACGAGGCCGCTCCTACAAGAAGAGCGCACATGCCGTAGAAACAAAAAAAGCGACCCGAGGGTCGCTTTCTTTGTGGCTTCCGGGTGTTCAGTGGGCCCTGGAAGCGGAATATGGCGCAGCGGACGGGACTCGAACCCGCGACCCCCGGCGTGACAGGCCGGTATTCTAACCGACTGAACTACCGCTGCGCTATTCAACGAGTGGTGGGTGATGACGGGATCGAACCGCCGACCCTCTGCTTGTAAGGCAGATGCTCTCCCGGCTGAGCTAATCACCCATTCGTCTCGGTGAGGCGCGCATTCTACGGACGAACCAGCAGCCTGGCAAGCCATTGATGCAACTTTTTCGCAAAAAATATCAGCCTCAAATTTCAGGCACAAAAAAAGCGACCCTAAGGTCGCTTTCTTTGTTACTTCCGGGTGTTCAGTGGGCCCTGGAAGTGGAATATGGCGCAGCGGACGGGACTCGAACCCGCGACCCCCGGCGTGACAGGCCGGTATTCTAACCGACTGAACTACCGCTGCGCTATACATCGAGTGGTGGGTGATGACGGGATCGAACCGCCGACCCTCTGCTTGTAAGGCAGATGCTCTCCCGGCTGAGCTAATCACCCTTCGTCTCGGTGTGGCGCGCATTCTACGGAGGGCCTGCCACCCTGGCAAGCACTTTTTTAATTTTTCTCAAAAAAAATTCCAAGCCTTTCAAAGACCTAGCGCAGCCGGGGCTTTTCTTCCCTTATAAACGGCTACTGGCCCTCTGACAGGGTTGGCCTGTGGGCACTGCTCGGAGAATAATGCCCGCCTTATGCATTAAGGAGAGATTGCCCCCCATGTGGTTCAAGAACCTGCTGTCCTACCGCCTGACCCAGGAAGTACCGTTCGAGCCTGAAGCGCTGGAAGCCGCGCTGGCCACCAAGCCAGCCCGCCCCTGCGCCAGCCAGGAGCTGACCACCTACGGTTTCATCGCGCCGTTCGGCAAGGGCGAAGACGCTCCCCTGGTGCACGTCAGCGGCGAGTTCCTGCTGGTGGCCGCGCGCAAGGAAGAACGCATCCTGCCGAGCAGCGTGGTCAACGATGCGGTGAAGGAAAAGGTCGAAGAGATCGAGACCGAGCAGATGCGCAAGGTCTATAAAAAAGAGCGCGACCAGATCAAGGACGAGATCATCCAGGCCTTCCTGCCGCGCGCGTTCATCCGCCGCTCGATGATCTTCGCCGCCATCGCCCCGCGCCTGGGGATGATCCTGGTCAACTCGGCCAGCGCCAAGCGCGCCGAAGACCTGCTGTCGACCCTGCGCGAAGTGATGGGCTCGCTGCCGGTGCGCCCGGTCACCGTGAAGATCGCACCAACCGCGACCATGACCGACTGGGTCAAGTCGCAACAGGCTGCCGAAGGCTTCTACGTGCTGGACGAGTGCGAGCTGCGTGACACCGCCGAAGACGGCGGCATTGTGCGCTGCAAGCGCCAGGACCTGACCAGCGAGGAAATCCAGCTGCACCTGAGCACCGGCAAGGTGGTCACCCAGCTGGCCCTGGCCTGGCAGGACAAGCTGTCGTTCGTGCTCGACGACAAGATGGTGATCAAGCGCCTGAAGTTCGAAGAGCTGCTGCAGGAGCAGGCCGAACAGGACGGTGGCGAGGAGGCTGCACAACAGTTCGATGCCAGCTTCCAGCTGATGATGATGACCTTTGCCGAGTTCCTGCCGGCGCTGTTCGAAGTGCTCGGTGGCGAGGAGATTCCGCAAGGGGTCTGATGGGGTTTGATAGACCGGTGCTGGCCTGAAATCAATTTTCGCCAGGACCGGCCTTTTCGCGGGTGAACCCGCTCCCACAACGATCACCACAATATTCGAGCCTGTGGCGATCCCTGTGGGAGCGGGTTCACCCGCGAAAAGGCCGGTCCTGGCGAAAATTGATTTCAGGCCAGCACCGGTCTATCAAACCCCATCAGACCCCTT
>NZ_JAGIBG010000030.1 GCF_017744435.1 Pseudomonas sp. | reverse complement strand
CTGGCCTTTGACCGGGGCCACGAACTCACCGCCGATGAAGTTGCCGTAGCGGCTCTTGAAGGAAACCTTCGCGCCCTCGGTACCGGGATGTGCGTAACGCATGGTGTGTCTCCTGGCTGTTATGTTTGTTGAGGAGTTGAAAAGCGTAGAGCAAAGGTTGGGCCAGCGTGGTGCACCCATGTGGAATCAATGACTTGGGTCATGCACAGGTGCTGCGGTAAGGCGCGCTGTGCCAGGCCTGGCACGGCCGGAGTGACACTTTGTACCGTTTGCGACACGTGGCCGGCGGGTACGTTGCAAAGCCTGCGCGGGTGGAGGATGCTGGCGTGAATCTCTATCTGCGGAGAACAACAACAAATGCAGAGCAATTCATTCAGCCGCCATGCCCAGCAAGTGCATACCGTTGCCCGTGGCGAAGCGGGTAGCGATCCTTCCATTGCCCGCTCCTGGCTGCGCTGCCTGGACGACTATCACCTCGACCCGTCAGTGATCGAGGCACCTGTGGTGCTTGAGCACGGCCGCCTGCTGGAGAGCCGCGAACGCCTGCGCCAGGTGCTGAAGATCGCCGACAACGAAATGAACAGTCTGCACCAGCAGCTATCCGGCGCCGGCCATGCGGTGCTGCTGACCGACGCCCGTGGGGTGATCCTCAACTGTGTCACCGCGCCCTCCGAGCGGCGCAACTTCGAGCGCGCCGGGCTGTGGCTGGGGGCCGACTGGAGTGAGGCCCGCGAGGGCACCAACGGCATCGGCACCTGCCTGGTCGAGCGCCAGGCCCTGACCATTCACCAGAATGAGCACTTTCGCGGTCGCCATACCGGGTTGACCTGCTCGGCGAGCCCGGTGTTCGACCCGCACGGTGAACTGCTGGCGGTGCTCGATGTGTCTTCGGCACGGCCGGACGTGTCGCGCCAGAGCCAGTTCCACACCATGGCGCTGGTCAACCTCTCGGCGAAGATGATCGAGAGCTGCTATTTCCTGCGTCATTTCGAGCAGCAGTGGTTGCTGCGCATTCACGTGCAGGCCGAGTCGGTCGGCCAGTTCAGCGAAGGGTTGCTGGCGTTCGACGGCGATGGCCGCATTTGCGCCGCCAACCAGAGCGCGCTGAACCTGCTGGGCACCATACGCGGCGGCGTGCTGGGCAAGCCGCTGGAAATGTTCTTCGCCTGCAGCCATGACGAGCTGTTCAGCCGTGCCACGCCAGGCGGCAGTACGGTCTGGCCGTTGCACACCCGTGATGGCCGCCAGGTGTTCGCCAGCCTGCGCGGGCAGGCGAGGGCACCGCTGTGGACGGTGCCGGCCAGCCTGCCCCAGGCCAGGCCCGCAGCGGAGCCGGGCATCTGCCTGCTGGACCCGGCCTTGCAACATGACTTCTACCGTGCCGTGCGCGTGTTCGAGCGCGATGTGCCGCTGCTGCTGCGCGGCGAGACCGGTTGCGGCAAAGAGGCCTTCGCCCAGGCCGTGCACCAGGCCAGTCAGCGCCATGGCAAGCCGTTCGTGGCGGTGAACTGTGCCTCGATCCCCGAGAGCCTGATCGAGAGCGAGCTGTTCGGCTATCGCGGCGGCAGTTTTACCGGCGCGCGCAAGGAGGGCATGCGCGGCAAGCTGCTGCAGGTCGATGGCGGTACCTTGTTGCTGGACGAGATCGGCGACATGCCGCTGGCGTTGCAGACCCGCCTGTTGCGGGTGCTGGAAGAGCGCCAGGTGGTACCGATTGGCGGTGAGCCGCAGGCGGTGGATGTACGCATCGTCAGTGCCACCCACCGCGACCTGCTGGAGCGGGTGGAGCAGGGCAGTTTCCGTGAGGACCTGTACTACCGATTGAATGGCTTGGAAGTGGCGCTGCCAGCGGTGCGCGAGCGGAGTGACAAGGAGGCGTTGCTGGACTTTCTGTTACGCCAGGAGGCGCAAGGGCAGGTGGTGCAGTTGGCGCCGGAGGCGCGGCAGGCGCTGCTGAGCTTTGCCTGGCCGGGCAACGTTCGGCAGATGCGCAATGTGTTGCGGACCTTGGTGGCACTGTGCGAAGACACCATCATCCGGTTCTTGGACCTCCCCTCCATCATCAGGGCATACGCGCCCTCTGTGGGATCGGGCATGCCCGCGAACGAGGGCAACGCCCTCGCCTTGCACCGCCGCTCCCACAAGGCCGGTGTCGAGCCTGAAGTTTCGGTGGGCGTCGATGTATTGCAGAGCGCCGAGCGTCAGGCATTAATGGACATCCTGGAGGCAAAACACTGGCACTTGACCCGGGTCGCCGAGCACCTGGGCATCAGCCGCAATACCTTGTATCGAAAACTGCGCAAACACGGCATCGCCAGGGGCGTCTGAGCAAAACACCGGGTGCGATTTCCCGCGCCCTGGGCTACCCTGCCTCGAAGTTTTGCGAGGTCGACCATGCATATTCATATTCTCGGTATTTGCGGCACTTTCATGGGTTCGCTGGCCGTGCTGGCCAAAGAGCTCGGCCACCGCGTCACCGGCTCCGACGCCAACGTCTATCCGCCCATGAGCACCCAGCTCGAAGCCCAGGGCATCGAGCTGACCCAGGGTTACGACCCGGCTCAGCTGGACCCTGCACCTGATCTGGTGGTGATCGGCAACGCCATGTCGCGGGGCAACCCGGCAGTGGAGTACGTGCTGAACAAGGGCCTGCCTTATGTGTCCGGCCCACAGTGGCTGGCCGACCATGTGCTGCAGGGCCGCTGGGTCCTGGCCGTGGCGGGTACCCACGGTAAGACCACCACCAGCAGCATGCTGGCCTGGGTGCTGGAGCATGCCGGCATGAGCCCGGGCTTCCTGATCGGCGGTGTGCCGCAGAACTTCTCGGTGTCGGCGCGCCTGGGCGGCACGCCGTTCTTCGTGGTCGAGGCCGACGAATACGACAGCGCCTTCTTCGACAAGCGTTCGAAGTTCGTGCATTACCACCCGCGCACCGCGATCCTCAACAACCTTGAGTTCGATCACGCGGACATCTTCCCGGACCTGGCGTCCATCGAGCGGCAGTTCCACCATCTGGTGCGGACCATCCCGAGCGAAGGCCTGGTCATTCACCCGACCACCGAGCAGGCGCTGGAGCGTGTGATCGGCATGGGCTGCTGGACCCCGGTGCAGACCACCGGTGAAGGTGGCCAGTGGCAGGCGCGCCTGCTCAGCGCCGATGGCTCGCGTTTCGAGGTGCTGTTCGAAGGTGAAGTGCAGGGCGTGGTGGACTGGGCCCTGACCGGCCAGCACAACGTCGCCAACGCCCTCGCCACCCTGGCCGCTGCCCGCCATGTGGGCGTGGTGCCGGCCATGGGCATCGACGGCCTGAGTGCGTTCAAGAGCGTCAAGCGGCGCATGGAGAAGGTTGCTGAAGTGCAGGGCGTGACCATCTACGACGATTTCGCCCACCACCCGACTGCCATCGCCACCACCCTCGACGGCCTGCGCAAGCGGGTTGGTGAAGCACCGGTCATCGCCATTATCGAGCCGCGCTCCAACTCCATGAAGCTCGGCGCCCATCGTGACGGCTTGCCGGAAAGCGTGAACGATGCCGACCAGGTGATCTGGTACGCGCCCGCCAACCTGGGTTGGGACCTGGCTGCCACTGCTGCGCAGTGCAAGGTGCCAAGCGTGGTCGCCAACAGCCTCGATGCGATCATCGAGCGGGTCAAGGGCCAGGCACGCCCGGGCACCCATGTGGTGATCATGAGCAACGGCGGCTTCGGCGGCCTGCACGGCAAGCTGGCTGAGGCCTTGAAGTGAGCGGACCGGAGCGTATCACCCTGGCCATGACCGGCGCCTCCGGGGCGCAGTATGGCCTGCGCCTGCTCGATTGCCTGGTGCGCGAAGACCGTGAGGTGCATTTCCTCATCTCCAAGGCCGCGCAACTGGTGATGGCCACCGAGACCGACGTGGTCCTGCCGGCCAAGCCGCAGGCCATGCAGGCGTTTCTCACCGAATACACCGGTGCTGCCGATGGGCAGATCCGCGTATACGGCAAGGAAGACTGGATGTCACCGGTAGCCTCGGGCTCCGGTGCGCCAGCGGCGATGGTGGTGGTGCCGTGTTCTACCGGTACCTTGTCGGCAATCGCCACCGGCGCCTGCAACAACCTGATCGAGCGGGCCGCCGATGTCACCCTCAAGGAGCGTCGGCAGTTGATCCTGGTGCCGCGCGAGGCGCCGTTCTCGACCATTCACCTGGAGAACATGCTCAAGCTGTCGCAGATGGGCGCAGTGATCCTGCCGGCGGCGCCGGGGTTCTATCACCAGCCGCAGACCATCGATGACCTGGTCGACTTCGTCGTGGCGCGCATCCTCAACCTGCTGAACATTCCGCAGGACATGCTGCCGCGCTGGGGCGAGCATCATTTCGGGGCTGACGATTGAGGCGTTTCATGGCCGGGTTGCTGGCGGCAAGCCTGCTCGGCGGCTGCGCCACGGTGCGCACGCTGGATGCCAACAAACCAGGGGCACCGGTGGTATACGCCGGGACCCGGCTGGACATGTATGTGATCAATGGCGGGTGCTGCCCCAAGGATCGCTTCGGGGCAGAGGCGCCAGCGTATCCGCACCTGGACCTGCCTGGCAGCATGCTGCTGGATACCCTGTTCCTGCCGCTGTCATTGCTGACGGCGGCAGGCATAGGGTTTCAGGCTACGGGCGGCCTGTAGGGGCTATTTCTTGCCGAGTTTGCGCAACTCGTCGGACTCGATGACCCGAATGCCGTCCTCTTCCTCCAGCGCCAGGCGCCAGAGTGCGCGGGCCAGGGTACAGGCTTCGATCCCCCGGTACTTGCCAGGCATCAACTTCGAAAACGGCGATGCCAGCTTCTCACCGAGCCGTGGCTGTATCCGTTCACCCAGCAGCAGCGATGGCCGCACGATGGTCAGTTGTGGCCAGTCCTGAGCCTTGAGCGCTTCTTCCATCTCGCCCTTGACCCGGTTGTAGAAGATCGGTGATTTGGGGTCGGCACCAATCGCGCTGACCACCAACAGATGGCGCGCCCCCATTTCCCGCGCGCGCTTGCTGAAGGCGACGACCATGTCCAGATCGACGGCGCGAAACGCTTGCTCCGAGCCCGCCTGCTTGAGGGTGGTACCCAAGCAGCAATAGGCAATATCGACCCGACCGGCCAATTGTGGGAGAAACACTGCCGGGTCGCCCACCGGGTTTTCCAGGTGAGGGTGTTCGGCCAGTGGCCGACGGGTCGGTGCCAGCACGCGACTGATGGTGGGTTCGTTGAGCAGGCGGTCGAGCAGGTGCTCACCAGTAAGGCCGGTAGCTCCGGCAAGCAGGACATGCTGAGGCGTCAAATACATGATGTCTCTCCCTTGTTACACACAAGCTTAGCGGCTGGCAGGCGTTTTTGCCTGTTCCTCGGCCTTGGCCTGTGCCGCATTACGCAAGGCTTCTTCGGCCTGTTGCTTACGCAGTTGCTGCCAGTGTGCCAGCACTGCGGGCGGAGCCCAGAATTGTGGCTCGGAGGCTTCGAAACCTTCCCTTCGTTCTCTTTCGGCAACACTGGTGCGTGCCAGTTCAAACGCTTGTTTCAGGTCGTCGGTCTGGTTCAGGGCCTCGGCGAACAGGGCATCGCCGAAGTAGGTGAAGTCAGCTTCTTCCGAACAACCGAACGATACCCGGTCGGCACGTGCCGCGGTCATGATCACCGTGCGCTCATCCTTCAGCGGGGCGATGTAGCCACCTGAATAGCAGGCGGAGATGACAATGATCTTGTCGCGGTCCTTGAGCGGTGCCAGGGCGCTGGCCAGTTCGTCGGCGGACAGATCGGCCAGTTGCAGGCGTGGCTGGTCGAGTACCAGTTGGTGGTCCTCGCTGCCGTGGCTGGTCAGGTAGATGAAAATCAGGTCTTCCGGACCGCTGCGCTCGGCCAGGGTGCGGGCGGCGCGCGTAAGGTTCTCGCGGGTGGCCATGGGCCGGGTGGCCATCTGGTCGCGGTGGTTGACCAGGGTGACCTGGCCGCTGGCACCGAAACGCACCTTGAGCATGTTGCTGACATAGTCGGCTTCGCGCAGGAACACGCTCTGCTGGCCATCGCCGGCCATTACCAGGCTGTACAGCTGGATAGGCGACGCCGAGCGCGGTACCCGGGCCAGGGCTTCTTCGAGCAGGCGGCCCTGGTTGAGCAGGGCCAGGTCCAGCGGGTCGGGCAGCAGTTTGCCTTTCTGGTCGCGAACGCGCACGCCATTGACCCAGGTGCCGCTTTCGACCTTGCCATTGGCCAGGGTCAGCTTGCCGTGACCTTGGTAGGCATCGCTATCGAAACCGCCAACGTACTTGCTGCCATCAGGCAGTTGCAGGCTGCCTTGGCCGGACAGGCGCCAGTCGATGAACGTGCCTTTGTAGTGGCTGCCGTCGCTGCCGAGCATTTCGCCTTCGCCGATCAGTGAGCCGTCCTTGAAATCGCCGATCCACACGTCGCCGTCGGCATTTTCATAACGGCCGCGGCCTTCCAGGCGGTTGTCCTTGAATTCACCGATGTATTGCTCGCCATCGACGCTGTCGTAGGTGCCGCTGCCTTGCAGCTGGCCATCGACGAAGCGGCCGCTGAACTGGTTGCCGCTGGCATCGCTGCGCACACCGGCGCCATTGGGCTTGCCTTTGGCGAACAAGCCTTGGTAACGGCTGCCGTCGGCCATTTCCAGTTCGCCTGCACCTTCGTACTGGTCGTCCTTGAACTGGCCGCGGTAGGTCTGGTCGGCCTGCTTGAGGCTACCTTCGCCGTCCCGCCGGCCGTGGCTGAAAGTGCCGGCATAGTGGCTGCCCGGGGTGGTCAGGTCGCCCAGGCCATGAAACAGCCCTTTGTCGAACTGGCCCCGGTAGATCTCGCCATTGCTGCCGTGCCATTCGCCCTGGCCATGCCACTGGCCGTCCTTGAAACTGCCGGCGTACCAGCTGCCATTGGGGTAGTCGATGCGCCCCTCGCCCTGCAGCAAGCCATCGACCACCTGGCCCCGGTAGCGGCCACCATCGGGCAGGCGCGCGTCGGGCGGGGACAACGACTCCCCATCGCCACAGGCAGCGAGCATCAGGGTCAGTGCGAGGGGGAGCAGTGGACGCATGGCGGAATCCAGGCAAAAAGTCTGCCGAGTATGCCGCAGAATGTGGGGCGGAGGTATCTGTGATCCAATCGAAATCGGTGTTGGATTCTTCGCGGGCAAGCCCGCTCCCACAGGTACAGTACAAGGCCTGGCCCTGTGGCGATCCTGTGGGAGCGGGTTCATCGAGGCGTCGAACCGCCGCGAAGAGGCCAGGTCAGACGAAACAGAGCGAAAGCGGTTCTGCGATATAGGCCGGCTTCTCTTCGCCTTCGATCTCCAGGGTAACGGTGGCTTTCAGCAGCCATTGCCCAGGCTTTTTCTCGGTCACCTCACCCAGGTCCACCTTCAGCCGCACTCTGCTGTCGACCTTCACCGGCTGAATGAACCGCACGCTGTCCAGCCCGTAATTGACCACCATCTTTACCCCCTCAGGCAGCACCAGGATGTCCAGCATCAGCATGGGGATCAGCGACAAGGTCAGGAAACCGTGGGCGATGGTGGTGCCGAACGGGGTTTTCGCCGCCTTTTCCGGGTCGACGTGGATGAATTGGAAATCGCCGGTAGCCTCGGCGAACAGGTTGATGCGCTGCTGGTCGATCTTCAGCCAGTCGGAACGTCCCAGCTCCTTTCCAACGTACTGCGATAGCTCGTTTACCGGTACATAGGGCATCGCGACTCTCCAGGTTGTCATTTGGTACGAAGGTGCAAGATCAGCACGGCGAACCGTTTCAGTCAAGATGCCCGCTTTTCGGCGAATATCGGCTTACAGGCAGCGCGTGCTTATAATGGCCGGCATGCCTGAAGGAGATCCTTATGCTGTTGCGTGGTTTGACCTGGCTGGTGCTGTTTCAACTGCTGGGTACGGCGCTCAATCACTTGTGCGTGCCGATTCTGCCGGGCCCGATCATCGGCCTGTTGCTGCTGCTGTTCTTCCTCATGGCCCGTGGCGAAGTTGGCAAGCCGCTGAGCGAGGCCGCCGGTAGCCTGCTGCGCTACCTGCCACTGCTGCTGGTGCCGCCGGCGGTGGGGGTGATGGTCTATGCCAAGGACATTGCTGCAGACTTCTGGGCGATTGCCGGTGCCTTGCTGATTTCCTGCCTGGTGACCCTGGTGTTCGTCGGCCTGTTGATGCAGAAGCTCATCGATCGCCAGCACGGCAAGCGTGAGGAGCAGCCATGATTCTCGACTGGCAAGGCGCGCTCGACGCAGTCATCCACCACCCCTTGTTTGGCATCGGCATCACCCTGGGTGCCTATCAGATCGTGCTGGCAGCCTATGAAAAGACCCGCTGGATCTTCCTGCAGCCGGTGCTGGTATCGATGCTGCTGGTGATTGGCGTTTTGCTGACCTGCGGCATCAGCTACGCCGAGTACCGCAAGAGCACCGAAATCATGAACATCCTCCTCGGCCCCGCCACTGTGGCCCTGGCGGTACCGCTCTATCTCAACCTGCGACGCATCCGGCAGCTGTTCTGGCCGACTTTTACTACGCTGGTAATCGGGGGCCTGTTCGCCACGGTCTGCTGCCTGCTGCTGGGCTGGTGGTTCGGTGCCGAGCACATGATCCTGATGACCATGGCGCCGAAGTCGGTCACTTCGCCGATCGCCATGCTGGTGGCCGAGCAGATTGGTGGTGTGGCGGCGTTGGCGGCCGTGTTCGTATTGATTACCGGCGTGATCGGGGCGATCTTCGGCCCGGCGCTGCTGACCCGCCTGGGTGTACACAGCCCGGAGGCGCGTGGCATGTCGTTGGGGGTAACGGCCCATGCCGTGGGCACTTCGGTGGCCTTGCAGGAAAGTGACGAGTGCGGCGCTTTTGCCGCGCTGGCGATGAGCCTGATGGGGGTGGCCACGGCGGTGTTCCTGCCGTTGGCGGTCAGCCTGGTGGCTTGAGGAATTGTGATGACGCTACCGCTGTTTCCCCTCAATACCGTGTTGTTTCCCGGTTGCCTGCTGGATCTGCAGATCTTCGAGGCACGCTACCTGGACATGATTGGCCGTTGCATGAAGCAGGGTGCCGGTTTTGGCGTGGTGTGCATCGTCGAAGGCGAACAGGTCGGCAAGGCGCCGCCGGTGGTGGCTTCGATCGGTTGCGAGGCCGTGATCCGCGACTTCGTCCAGCAGGACAACGGCTTGCTGGGCATTCGTGTGGAAGGTGTACGGCGCTTCGAGCTGAGCCAGACCGAAGTGCAGAAGGACCAGTTGCTGGTGGGTGAGGTGCATTGGCTGGCGGAGCAACCGGACAGTCCGCTCACCGAGCACGACGATGACCTGCTGGCGCTGTTGGTGGCGTTGGGCGAGCACCCGATGGTCGAGGCGCTGGACATGCCGCGGGAGGTCGACGGGCGCCAGGCCCTGGCCAACCAGCTGGCCTACCTGTTGCCGTTCATGGAGGAGGACAAGCTGGACTTGCTGGCCATCGACTCGCCGGCGCAGCGGCTGGAAGAGATCCAGAAGCTGCTGGAACGGATTCAGGGTGAGCTGTTTGCCTGATTGAACTCAGTGGCCTGTACCGGCCTCTTCGCGGCTAAAGCCGCTCCTACCGGTAATGTGCGATCCCTGTGGGAGCGGCTTTAGCCGCGAAGAGGCCGGTGCAGGCTATCTCAATATTGGTAACGCAGCAGGGCGTGCGGCAACGCATGCATGGCAAAGAACGCCAGTAACGCAATACACGCCGGCAACACCAGCCACCACACCTTCTGCGGCAGCGCTGTCAGCGGCTGTCGATGCTGCACCAGCGTCAGGCTCAGTGCACACACGCAGCAGGCCAGCAAGGCCCCGGCCATGATGTCGGTCGGCCAATGCGCGCCCAGGTACACCCGCGACAAGGCAATCGCCAGCGCCGGAATGCAGCCCAGCATCACCCAGGTCAGGCGCATGCGGGGTGGCATGCCGCGCCCGGCGAGTACCGCCAGGGTCAGGAAGAACGCGAACGAAGCCGAACTGTGCCCGCTGGGCATGCTGTAGCTGGTCAGCGGGTCGCTCAGTACTTCCGGACGGGCGCGGGCGAACAGCCATTTCAGCGTGCCATTGGCCAGCGCCGTGCCAATCAGTGTGCCGCCCGCGAACAGGGCATGGCGCCACTGACGCGCCAGGAGCAGCAAGCCGGTCAGCAAGCCGCCCAGGAAAAACTGAGTCTTGAAGTCGCCCAGCCGGGTCACCAGCACCACGGTGCCGTCGATCACCTTGCTACGGTGCTCCTGTACCAGCGTCATCACACCCTGGTCGAAGGCCTCCAGGTAGGGCCAGCCAAGAAACACCGCCGTCAAGGCGATGAAGCTGAGGCCGGCGATCAGCCGGGTGCCATGACGCTGATCGCGCAGGCTGCTGTTCAGGCTCAGGCCGATCAGCACCGCCAGGGTCCCGGCGATGATGCCTGCATCCAGCCAGAAGCCTTCCGGCAAGGGCAGGCGCATGGCTGCACCGGTGGCCCAGCCGGGCAGCAGATAGGCAACCGACCAGCCCGCACCCGCCACCAGGCTGACGGCGATGAAGCGTGGCAGCGGCATGTCGAACATCCCGGCGACCATCGGCAGCATCGGCCGCAGCGGGCCGATGAAGCGGCCGACCAGCAAGCTGGCAATGCCGTAGCGCTGGAAGTAGGCCTCGGCGCTGCCGATCCATTCCGGGTGGTGGCGCAGCAGCGGCAGGCGGCGGATGTTCTGGTGAAAGTACTTGCCGATGGTGTACGACAGCGCGTCACCGAGCAGGCCGCCGAGGAACCCCAGCAGCAGGGTTTCACCCAGGCTGAAGGCGCCACTGCCAGCCAGTACGGCGACGGCGAACAGCAGCACCGTGCCGGGCACGATGATGCCGGCAATGGCCAGGCATTCCACGCAGGCCACCAGGAAAATCGCCAGGCCAAGCCACTGGGGGTGAGCACTGAGCCAGCCGGTCAGGCTATCGAGCCATTGGCCCATGTTTCAGCTTCCTTGTTTGAGAATGAAAAAGTCCTGCCCTTCGACTTGGCCCCGTCGCAGCGGGTTGCGGGTGCAGAAACGGGCGAATTCGGCATCGACGAAGCGGTACGGCAGGTGCTCGTCGCGCCCATGGGGGATGCCCAGGCGCGCAGCCTGGATCACCCGTGGCACGGCGATGTCGCAGTCTTCGACGTACAGGCGTTCGGGGTCGAAGCGTTGTGCGTCCCAGTGCGGCACTTTCAGGCCCATGGCCTTGCACAGCAGGGTCTGCCCGGCGCACAGGCGCTCGGGTGGGCGCAGGTTGCCGCTGGCATCGGGGTTGTTCAGCTGCATCTGCGCCAGGCTGTTGGCATCGGAGATGGCATCGACCCAAGGGTAGGCGGACTTGATCAGCACCGCGTTGCCCGGGCCTTGGGCGCTGAAGTTGAGCGAGTCGCCGCCGCGGGCGTAATACATGTAGATGTGCCCGCCATCGAGGAACAGCGCCTTGCGCTTTTCGGTATAGCCGAGTGAGGCATGGCTGCCCTTGTCGGTCAGGTAGTAGGCCTCGGTCTCGATGATCCGTGCGGCCAGCCACAGGTTGCCATGGCGATGACGAATGACTTTGCCCAGCAACGCCTTGGCCAAGGTCTGGGCGTCGCGGTCGAAGAAGCTGTCAGGGAGGGCGCGTGCAGGGCAGGGGGCTGAGGCTGGCATGCTGGCGGTTCGTGGCAGTAAAGGCGGGGATGATAGCAATGAATGGCTTAATCGAGGCTTAACCGGGACAGTTCGATAAGCGTGGTTACATCTTTCTTATGGATTCTTGCGAGCCATTTTCTACCATCCGCCACCCGCCGCTGGGCGTATACCTGCGCGACAGTTATAATCAGCCGATTTCCCCTTCGCCAAGACACCGAACCCATGACTGAGTCCGTTCTTGACTACATGACCCGCCTGGGTCGCGCCGCACGCCAGGCTTCCCGCGTCATCGCACGTGCCAGCACCGCGCAGAAGAACCGCGCCCTGCAGGCCGCCGCCGATGCGCTGGATGCTGCGCGCGCCGAGCTTGCCGCAGCCAACGAACTGGACCTGGCCGCTGGCCGTGCCAATGGTCTGGAGCCCGCGCTGCTTGACCGCCTGGCGCTGACCCCGGCGCGCATCAACGGCATGATCACTGGCCTGCGCCAGGTGGCCGGCCTGCCGGACCCGGTCGGCGCGATTCGCGACATGAGCTACCGCCCGTCGGGCATTCAGGTTGGCAAGATGCGCGTGCCACTGGGGGTGATCGGGATCATCTACGAGTCGCGTCCGAACGTGACCATCGATGCTGCCAGCCTGTGCCTGAAGTCGGGTAACGCCACCATCCTGCGTGGCGGCTCCGAAGCCATCCATTCCAACCGCGCCATCGCCGTCTGCATCCAGCGTGGCCTGGCTGCGGCGGGCCTGCCAGCTGCCGTGGTGCAGGTGGTCGAGACCACGGACCGCGAAGCCGTTGGCGCGCTGATCAGCATGCCCGAGTTCGTCGATGTCATCGTGCCGCGCGGCGGCCGTGGCCTGATCGAGCGCATCAGCCGCGATGCCCGCGTGCCGGTCATCAAGCACCTGGACGGCATCTGCCACGTTTACGTTGCCGAGCACGCCGACCTGGACAAGGCCTGGCGCGTGGCATTCAACGCCAAGACCTACCGCTACGGCATCTGTGGCGCAATGGAAACCCTGCTGGTCGATCAGCGCGTGGCCGAAGGCTTCCTGCCGGAAATGGCCCGCCGCTTCCAGGAGAAGGGCGTCGAACTGCGTGGCTGCGAGCGTACCCGCGCGCTGATCGAGGCCAAGCCGGCCACTGAAGACGACTGGCACACCGAGTACCTCGACGCGATCCTGTCGATCCGCGTCGTCGACGGCCTGGACCAGGCCATCGAGCACATCAACCAGTACGGCTCGCATCACACCGACTCGATCATTACCGAACACCAGGGCCAGGCCCGTCAGTTCATGGCCGAGGTCGACTCGGCATCGGTGATGCTCAACACCCCGACCTGCTTCGCCGATGGCTTCGAGTATGGCCTGGGCGCGGAAATCGGCATTTCCACCGACAAGCTGCACGCCCGCGGCCCGGTCGGCCTGGAAGGCCTGACCTGCGAGAAGTACGTGGTGATCGGTGACGGCCAGCTGCGTGGCCAGGAGTCCTGCTGAGTTGAGCAAGGCCCAGGCAGTCCGGCGCATCGGCATTCTTGGCGGTACCTTCGACCCCGTGCACATCGGCCACCTGCGCAGCGCGCTGGAAGTGGCCGAGTTCATGGCGCTCGATGAGCTGCGCCTGTTGCCCAATGCCCGTCCGCCACACCGCGATACCCCGCAGGTGGCGGCGCAGGATCGCCTGGCCATGGTCCGTGAAGCGGTGCAGGGCGTCGCTTGCCTGAGCGTCGATGCCCGCGAGCTTGAACGCGACAAACCGTCGTACACCATCGACACGCTGGAGTCGATCCGCGCCGAATTGCGCGTCGACGACCAGCTGTTCCTGGTACTGGGCTGGGATGCCTTTTGCGGCCTGCCCACCTGGCACCGCTGGGAAGAACTGCTGCAACACTGTCACATCCTGGTGCTGCAACGCCCGGATGCCGACGTTGAACCCCCTGACGAGTTGCGCAACCTGTTGGCTGCGCGCTCGGAGAGCGATCCCACCGCCATGTCCGGCCCGGCGGGGAATATTTCGTTCGTCTGGCAGACGCCGCTCGCGGTGTCGGCTACACAGATCCGACAGCTGCTGGCCAGCGGCAAATCGGTGAGGTTCCTGGTGCCGGACGCCGTACTGGCCTACATCGAGGCGCACGAGCTGTATCGTGCCCCTAACTGACGGTGCCCCAGGGCGCCTCATCCAAACGAGTTGAAGAGTTTTATATGAGCAAGCAGAAAATCAATGGCGAAGCACTGGTCAAACTGACCATCAGCGCCCTGGAAGACGTCAAGGCCCAGGACATCCAGGTCATCGACGTGCGCGAAAAGCACAGCCTGACCGACTACATGATCATTGCCACCGGTACCTCCAACCGCCAGATCAACGCGATGCTGGAAAAGGTCCGTGAAACGGTCAAGAAAGAGGGCGCGCAACCTCTGGGTGAAGAAGGCAAGGGCGACAGCGACTGGGTACTGCTGGACCTGAACGACGTCATCGTGCACATGATGACCGCCGCTGCCCGTCAGTTCTACGACCTGGAGCGCCTGTGGCTGGGTGCCGAGCAGAGCCGTGCCGCCGATGCCAAGCACCACAGCCCGGAAAACGCCAGCGACTACTTCACCGACAAACTGAAAGACCGGGAATAAGGAAGCGTCGTGCGTCTGCGCCTGATCGCGGTCGGCTCGCGCATGCCCAAGTGGGTCGAGGAAGGCTGGCATGAATATGCCAAGCGCCTGCCCCAGGAGCTGTCGCTCGAGCTGGTGGAAATCCCGCTGAACACCCGTGGCAAGAATGCCGACGTCGCCCGCCTGATCCGTCAGGAGGGCGAAGCCATGCTGAGCAAGGTTCAGCCTGGGGAACGCATCGTCACCCTCGAGGTCCATGGCAAGCCCTGGAGTACCGAGCAGCTGGCAACCGAGCTGGACCGCTGGCGCCTGGACTCGCGCACGGTGAATTTGATGGTGGGCGGCCCGGAAGGGCTGGCGCCTGAGGTCTGTGCGCGCGCTGAGCAACGCTGGTCGCTGTCGCCGCTGACCCTGCCGCACCCGTTGGTAAGGATACTCATCGGCGAGCAGATCTATCGCGCCTGGACGGTATTGTCCGGGCACCCTTACCACAAATGAGCCTGTAAGCAGTCCGATGTCGCAGCCGATCCGTCTCAAGGACCACGAGAAAGACGCCCGCCTGGTGCGTAACCGCGTCGTGGTCGGCGCGGTGGCGGTCATCCTGCTCATCTGCGTGCTGGTCGCGCGGCTGTACTACCTGCAGATCATCCAGTACGACTATCACTCGACGTTGTCGGAGAACAACCGGGTGCATGTGCAGCCGATTCCGCCTACACGTGGCCTGATTTTCGACCGCAACGGGGTGATCATCGCCGATAACCGGCCTAGCTTCAGTCTGTCGATGACCCGTGAACGTGCGGGTAACTGGCAGGAAGTGCTGGATAACATCGTCGAAGTGCTTGACCTGACAGCGGATGATCGGGCGCTGTTCGAGAAGCGCATGAAACAGGGGCGTCGGCCGTTCGAGCCGGTGCCGATCCTGTTCGAGCTGAACGAAGAGCAGATCGCCCGCGTGGCGGTCAACCAGTTCCGCCTGCCTGGCGTTGAAGTCGTCGCCCAGCTGGTGCGCCACTACCCACAGGGCGCGCATTTCGCCCATTCGGTCGGTTATGTCGGGCGGATCAATGAAAAAGAGCTGAAAACCCTCGATCCGGTCAACTACAGCGGCACCCACCATATCGGCAAGACCGGTATCGAGCGCTTCTACGAGCCCGAGCTGCACGGCCAGGTCGGTTACGAAGAAGTCGAGACCAACGCTCGCGGCCGTGTGCTGCGGGTGCTCAAGCGCACCGACCCGAAGCCGGGCAAGGACATCGTGCTGAGCCTCGACATCAAGCTGCAGGAAGCCGCCGAGGCCGCCTTGGGTGGCCGGCGCGGCGCGGTGGTGGCGCTCGACCCGCGTACCGGTGAGGTGCTGGCGATGGTCAGCCAGCCGAGCTTCGACCCCAACCTGTTCGTCACCGGCATCAGCTTCAAGGCCTATGCCGAGCTGCGCGACTCGATCGACCGGCCACTGTTCAACCGCGTGCTTCGTGGCCTGTACCCGCCGGGCTCGACAATCAAGCCGGCGGTGGCCATTGCCGGCCTCGACAGCGGGGTGGTCAACGCCAGCAGCCGGGTATTCGACCCGGGCTACTACCAGTTGCCCAACTACGATCACAAATACCGTAACTGGAACCGCACCGGTGACGGCTGGGTCGACCTGGACACCGCGATCATGCGTTCCAACGACACCTACTTCTACGACCTTGCCCACAAGATGGGTATCGATCGGCTGTCCAGCTACATGAACAAGTTCGGCATCGGCCAGAAGGTTGCCCTCGACATGTTCGAGGAGTCGCCCGGGCTGATGCCGTCACGCGAATGGAAGCGCGCCACCCGCCGCCAGGCCTGGTTCCCGGGTGAAACGCTGATTCTCGGCATCGGCCAGGGCTACATGCAGGCCACGCCGCTGCAGCTGGCCCAGGCCACTGCACTGATCGCCAACAAGGGCGTGTGGAACCGCCCGCACCTGGCCAAGACCATCGAGGGCCAGCCGCCGGTGGACCCCAACCCGATGGACGACATTGTCCTGCGCGACAAGTCCGACTGGGCCAAGGTCACCCACGGCATGGAGCAGGTGATGCACAACGCCCGCGGTACTGCGCGCAAGGCTGCAGCCGGCGCCCAGTACCGCATCGCCGGCAAGAGCGGTACCGCCCAGGTGGTGGCGATCAAGCAGGGCGAGAAGTACGACCGCAACAAACTCCAGGAGCGCCACCGCGACCACGCGCTGTTCGTGGCCTTTGCCCCGGCCGACGATCCGAAGATCGTGGTCTCGGTGATGGTCGAGAACGGTGAATCCGGCTCCGGTGTTGCCGCGCCAGTGGTGCGGCAGATCATGGACGCCTGGCTGCTCGACGAGAGTGGCCGGCTGAAAAGCGAATTTGCGCCTACTACCGTCGCCCAGGAAACGGCCCCGTGAAGAACAATTTCGATCGCATGCTCTCCAGCGAGGACGTGATGCGTCGACGCGCCAGCTTCCTGCAGCGCATCCACATCGACGGTCCCTTGCTGATCATCCTGCTGACCCTCGCGGCCGGCAGCCTGTTCGTTCTCTATTCGGCCAGTGGCAAGAACTGGGACCTGTTGCTCAAGCAGGCCACCTCGTTCGGCATCGGCCTGGTCTCGATGTTCGTCATCGCCCAGCTGGAACCGCGCTTCATGGCCCGCTGGGTGCCGCTGGCGTATCTGGTCGGGGTGTTCCTGCTGGTGGTGGTGGACGTCATGGGTCACAACGCCATGGGCGCCACGCGCTGGATCAACATCCCCGGGGTGATCCGCTTCCAGCCCTCGGAATTCCTCAAGATCATCATGCCGGCGACCATTGCCTGGTACCTGTCCAAGCGCACCTTGCCGCCGCACCTGAAACACGTGGCAATAAGCCTGGTGTTGATCGGCGTGCCGTTCATTCTTATCGTCCGTCAGCCTGACCTGGGCACGGCGCTGCTGATTCTCGCCTCCGGTGCGTTCGTGCTGTTCATGGGCGGTTTGCGCTGGCGCTGGATCCTCAGCGTACTCGCGGCGACGGTGCCGGTAGCGGTGGCGATGTGGTTCTTCGTGATGCACGACTACCAGAAGCAGCGCGTACTGACCTTCCTCGACCCTGAGAGCGACCCGCTGGGAACCGGCTGGAACATCATTCAGTCGAAGGCGGCGATCGGCTCCGGTGGCGTATTCGGCAAGGGTTGGCTGCTGGGCACTCAGTCGCACCTGGACTTCCTGCCTGAAAGCCACACCGACTTCATCATCGCGGTGCTTGGCGAGGAGTTCGGCCTGGTCGGTATCTGCCTGCTGCTGATCGTCTACCTGCTGCTGATCGGCCGCGGGCTGATGATCACTGCGCAGGCGCAGACCCTGTTTGGCAAGCTGCTCGCGGGCAGCCTGACCATGACCTTCTTTGTATATGTGTTCGTCAATATCGGTATGGTCAGTGGCCTGTTGCCCGTCGTGGGTGTGCCGCTGCCCTTCATTAGCTATGGCGGAACTTCGTTGGTGACGCTGCTGTCAGCGTTTGGCGTTCTGATGTCGATCCACACGCACCGCAAATGGATCGCGCAGGTTTGAATAAGGTGAAGAATTTCATGCAAGCAGTGCGTAACTGGGCTGCCCGTTGTGCGCCGTGGATCGGCGCGGTGGGCCTGTTCGGCGCTGTACAGCTGGCCCATGCCGGCGATTACGACGGCTCGCCGCAAGTGACCGAGTTCGTTCTCCAGATGAGCCGCGACTATGGGTTTGCCCCCGAGCAATTGAACGGTGTGTTTCGCGAGGTGCAGCGCAAGCAGTCGATCCTCGACGCCATCTCGCGCCCGGCCGAGCGGGTCAAGCCGTGGAAGGAATACCGGCCGATGTTCATCACCGACGCGCGCATCGCTCGTGGCGTGGACTTCTGGCGCCAGCACGAAGCGGTGCTGGCCCGTGCCGAGCGAGAATATGGCGTGCCGGCGCAGTACATCGTCGCGATCATTGGCGTAGAAACCTTCTTCGGCCGCAACACCGGCAACTACCGGGTGATCGATGCCTTGTCGACCCTGGCCTTCGACTACCCGCCGCGCGCGGAATTCTTCCGCAAGGAACTGCGTGAGTTCCTGCTGCTGGCCCGTGACGAGCAGGTCGACCCGCTCACCCTCAAGGGGTCTTATGCCGGTGCCATGGGCCTGCCGCAGTTCATGCCGAGCAGCTTCCGCAATTACGCGGTGGACTTCGACGGCGACGGCCACATCAATATCTGGAACAACCCCGACGACGCCATCGGCAGCGTGGCCAGCTACTTCAAGCGCCATGGCTGGGTGGCCGGCGAGGGCGTGGTCAGCCGCGCCCAGGTCAGTGGCGCGCAGGCAGATCTTGGCCTGACCACCGGTATCGAGCCGGCGAAAACCTACGGGGAGTTGCGAGCGCTGGGCTGGTCGAGCCATGATGCGTTGCGCGATGATCTGCCGGTTACTGCCTTCCGCCTGGATGGCGAAAACGGCCCCGAGTACTGGATGGGCCTGAAGAACTTCTACGCGATCACTCGCTACAACCGCAGCGTGATGTATGCCATGGCGGTGCATCAGCTTGCGGAACAGCTGGTCCAAGTACGGGGCGTCAAGTAATGCGCGCAATCCTCTCTGGCAACACCTTCAAACTGCTGACTTGCATGACCGTCGGCATGCTGCTGGTCAGCTGTTCCTCCAGTCGCCCGACCTCGCAGGGCAGTGGCAACGTTGTCCGTTCACAGCCTGGCCTGGACATCAACCGTGCCCATAAGGATGGTGCGCCGTGGTGGGATGTGGACGTCAACAAGATCCCCGATGCCACGCCGACCATGCATACCGGTGCCTACAAGGCCAACCCGTACACCGTGCTGGGCAAGACCTACTACCCGATGCAGGACTCGCGCAACTACCGCGCCGAGGGCACCGCGTCGTGGTACGGCACCAAGTTCCACGGCCAGAACACCGCCAACGGTGAGCTGTACGACCTGTATGGAATGAGCGCGGCGCACAAGACCCTGCCATTGCCGGCCTATGTGCGAGTGACCAACCTGGCTAACGGCCGCAGCGTAATCCTGCGGGTCAACGACCGTGGCCCGTTTTATTCCGACCGCATCATCGACCTGTCCTACGCTGCGGCGAAGAAGCTCGGCTACGCCGAGATCGGCACCGCGCACGTGCGGGTCGAGGGTATCGATCCGCAGCAGTGGTGGGCGCAGAAGGGCCAGCAGCCGCCGCTGATGCTGAAAGAGCCGCAGGTCGCGCAGACCCAGGCGATCCCGGTCAGCACCGGGCGGGTCGAGCAGTGGACCCCGCCGCCGCAGCAGCACGCGGCGCCGGTGGTGCCGGTGCAGGTGGGTGGTAGTAACGTGCCAGCCGGCGCCGCCGGCAACGTCCTTCAGGTGGGCGCTTTCGCCAACCCGGATGCTGCCGAACTGCTGCGTTCCAAGCTCAGCACCATGGTCAGCGCGCCGGTGTTCATCAGCTCCATCGTGCGTAACCAGCAAACCCTGCACCGCGTGCGCCTGGGGCCGTTCAGCAGCCAGGGCGAAATCCAGCAGGCACAAGACAGCATTCGCCTGGCGAACCTTGGCCAGGCCAAGCTTGTCACAGCTGACTGACAGTTCTTGCGGGGGCCCTGGCCCCCACAAACTGTCGGTTTTGTCATGAATTGCCGGCCCCGGCCATGTACAATGTCGGCTTTTGCCCGCAGCGACATAAAGCCGCACCCTGATTCAGCCGTTCAGGGGTGGGCCGGCCATGGCCATCAAAACTAGACTGACTGGCGCTGGGCACACGATGTGGCCCAGGGAACATCAGACCATTAGCGATTTTCGAGAGACGGATGAACATCACCAACCTTGCCAAACGACTTTGCCTGCCTGTACTGCTGATGCTCACGCCTGCTGCCTTCGCAGCAGAGCAGATGATGCCTGCGCCACCGCAGCTGGCCGCCAAGTCCTACGTACTCATGGACGCGTCCAGCGGCAACGTGCTGGTCGAGAACAACGGTGACGAGCGCCTGCCGCCAGCCAGCCTGACCAAGCTGATGACCGCCTACATCGCCACTGTCGACATCCGTCGTGGCCAGATCGGCGAGAACGACCCGGTCACCGTCAGCGAAAACGCCTGGCGTACCGGCGGTTCGCGCATGTTCATCAAGGTCGGTAGCCAGGTCACCGTCAGCGACCTGCTGCACGGCATCATCATCCAGTCGGGCAACGATGCTTCGGTCGCCCTGTCCGAGCACATCGCCGGCAGCGAAGACGCCTTCGCCGACATGATGAACAAGACGGCTTCTGAACTGGGCATGTCCAACAGCCACTTCATGAACCCGACCGGCCTGCCGAACCCGGAGCACTACTCCTCGGCTCACGACATGGCTCTGCTGGCTCGCGCGATCATCAACATCGACCCGGCCCACTACGCCATCTACTCGCAGAAAGAGTTCTTCTGGAACAACATCAAGCAGCCAAACCGCAACCTGCTGCTGTGGCGTGACAAGACCGTCGACGGTCTGAAAACCGGCCACACCGATGAAGCCGGCTACTGCATGGTGGCTTCGGCCGTACGTGACGGCCAGCGTCTGATCGCCGTGGTATTCGGTACCAACAGCGAGCAAGCCCGTGCTGCCGAGACCCAGAAGCTGCTGACCTACGGTTTCCGTTTCTTCGAAACCCAGACCTTCTACCAGAAGGGTACCGAGCTGACCCAGGCTCCGGTCTGGAAGGGCGCAACTGGCCAAGTCAAGGCTGGCCTGGCCGACGACCTGACCATGACTATGCCTAAAGGCCAATTGAAGCGCCTGCAGGCTTCGATGACCATGAACCCGCAGCTCACCGCACCGATCGCCAAAGGTGACGTGATCGGCAAAGTGGAAGTCAAACTGGACGAGAACGTGGTTCACAGTGCCGACCTGATCGCCCTCGATGGCGTCGAGGAAGGTGGTTTCTTCCGCCGTATGTGGGATAGCATCCGTCTATTCTTCTACGGGTTGTTCAACTGATACGTGACCTGCAAGCCCCCGCGCATCCTGCGGGGGCGTTGTTGTTGCCACGGCTTACGAGGCCGTTTCCGCCATGAGCGAACCTGACGTCAAGTCGCACAAAATCGAATTCCCCTGCGACGATTACCCGATCAAGGTAATCGGCGACACCGTAGTCGGTTTCAAGGACACGGTGATCGAGATCCTGAGCAAGCATGCCAAGGTCGACCTTTCCACCCTGGCCGAGCGCCAGAGCAAGGAAGGCAAGTACACCACCGTGCAACTGCACATCGTCGCCGAAAGCGAGAACCAGCTGCACGACATCAACAGTGCCTTGCGTGCCACCGGCATCGTGAAAATGGTGCTCTGATGTCGCTTTGCCTCGGTATTCGCGAGCTTGGCCTGCAGCCCTATGAACCGGTGCTGGAGGCCATGCGTCGCTTCACCGAGCAGCGTAGCCCGGACAGCCAGGACGAAGTCTGGCTGGTCGAGCACCCCGCGATCTTCACCCAGGGCCAGGCCGGCAAGGCCGAACACCTGCTGGTACCGGGCGACATCCCGGTGGTGCAGACCGATCGCGGCGGCCAGGTGACCTACCATGGCCCCGGGCAGTTGGTGGCCTACCTGCTGCTGGACGTGCGCCGTCTGGGCTTTGGCGTGCGCGAGCTGGTCAGCCGCATCGAGCAGACCCTGATCGACCTGCTCGCCAGCTATGGCGTCAACGCCGTGGCCAAGCCCGATGCGCCGGGTGTCTATGTCGATGGAGCGAAAATTGCCTCCCTCGGCCTGCGAATCCGCAATGGCCGTTCCTTCCACGGCCTTGCTCTGAACGTGGACATGGACCTGGCTCCATTCCGCCGAATCAACCCCTGTGGGTATGCGGGGCTGGCCATGACCCAGCTGCGCGACCTGGCAGGCCCGATCGAACTCGACGAGGTCAGGACAAGGCTGCGCGGACAGCTGGTCAGGCACCTCGACTATGCTGAGCAGACGACCCTCACGGGCGGAATCGACTGAATATGACAACTGTGCAAGAAGCCGTGCCGAACCTGATCCCTACCCAGGATGCCACCGCGCGCCCAGCGCCGAAGAAAGTGGAAGCCGGGGTAAAACTGCGTGGCGCCGAAAAGGTTGCGCGTATCCCGGTGAAGATCATCCCCACCGACGAACTGCCGAAAAAGCCCGACTGGATCCGCGTGCGCATCCCGGTATCCCCGGAAGTCGACCGCATCAAGCAGCTGCTGCGCAAGCACAAGCTGCACAGCGTGTGCGAAGAGGCGTCCTGCCCGAACCTGGGCGAGTGCTTCTCTGGTGGCACCGCGACCTTCATGATCATGGGCGACATCTGCACCCGTCGCTGCCCGTTCTGCGACGTCGGCCACGGTCGGCCGAAGCCGCTGGACCTGGACGAGCCGAAGAACCTGGCCGTGGCCATCGCCGACCTGCGCCTGAAGTACGTGGTGATCACCTCGGTGGACCGTGACGACCTGCGTGACGGTGGTGCCCAGCACTTCGCCGACTGCATTCGCGAAATCCGTGCCTTGTCGCCGGGCGTGCAGCTGGAAACCCTGGTGCCGGACTACCGTGGCCGCATGGACGTCGCCCTGGAAATCACCGCGCAAACGCCGCCGGACGTGTTCAACCACAACCTCGAGACCGTACCGCGCCTGTACAAGGCCGCGCGCCCGGGTTCGGACTACGACTGGTCGCTGGACCTGCTGCAGAAGTTCAAGCAGATGGTCCCGCACGTGCCGACCAAGTCGGGCCTGATGCTCGGCCTGGGCGAGACCGACGAGGAAGTGATCGAAGTGATGCACCGCATGCGCGAGCATGACATCGACATGCTCACCCTCGGCCAGTACCTGCAGCCGTCGCGCAGCCACCTGCCGGTGCAGCGCTTCGTCCATCCGGACACCTTCGCCTGGTTCGCCGAGGAAGGCTACAAGATGGGCTTCAAGAACGTCGCCTCGGGCCCGCTGGTACGTTCGTCGTACCACGCCGACCAGCAGGCTCACGAAGCCAAGATCAAGCTCTGATCCGGGCTTGAGCTGACCATGCCGATGCGCGCTGAGAGGCGGCATCGGCATTTTTGTTTTTGCGGTATAGAAAGGAGCTGCGATGAATTGCGCTGAAACCATGGAATCCCTTTTGCCCAAGGTGCTGGCGGACAATGCCTGCTTCGCCATCGTCGCCCCGGCCGGGCCGGCGCGTCTGGATGCGCAGAAGGCTGGCCAGTGGTTCGCCGAGCGTGGCTACCGCTGCCGGATCTACCCAGGCGTCTATGAGGCCGAGGGCTATCTGGCCGGTAGCGATGAGCAGCGCCTGCAAGACTTGCATGCGGCCTTTGCCGATCCGGAGGTCGACGCGATCCTGTGCATGCGCGGTGGTTATGGCAGCATGCGCCTGCTCGATCGGCTCGATTTCGAGCTGATCCGCCGCAACCCCAAGCCGCTGATCGGCTACAGCGATATCACTGCGCTGCACACGGCGATCTATCAGCGTACCGGGCTGATCACCTTCCACGGCGCGATGCTCAATGCCGACCTGCTGGGTGCCAAGTTGCAACCGACCGAGTCGTCGCTGCTGGCGCAATTGGGTGGGCTTTTGGGAGAGGGGGATGAAATTGTCCATCCGGCTGATTTCGCCTTGAACTGCGTGGTGCCCGGTGTCGCCAGTGGGCGCTTGCTGGGGGGAAATCTGTCGATGCTGGGGGCGACCCTGGGGACGGTGGCGGAAATCGATACCCGGGACTGCATCCTGTTCATCGAGGACGTCAACGAGCCGCTGTATCGTGTGGATCGTCTGCTGACCCAGTTGCGCCTCGCAGGCAAGCTGGAGGGCATCAAGGGCGTGCTGGTGGGGGATTTTGCCGGGATTACCGTCGCGGCGCTGGCGCCGCTGCTGGAGGAGACTTTCGGGCCGCTGGGCGTGCCGGTGCTGGCCGGATGGCGCAGCGGGCATTGTGATCCGAATGTGTGCTTGCCGCTGGGGGCCTTGGTGAGGCTGGACAGCGAGAGGCAGACACTGGTGCTGGGGCAGGACCTGTTCAGAGCTTGAAATAGCCGGGGCCGCAAAGCGGCCCCAGGTGCATCAGCGCTGACGCAGGCTGTCGAGCAGTTTGTGGGTCGGATAACCGTCCGCCGGCCACCCCAGCTGCTGCTGGGCATTGCGAATGGCCTTGCGGGTATTGGCCCCGATGATGCCATCCGGGTTCCCCGCTTCATGCCCGCTGGTATTCAGCAGATTCTGCAGCTCCATCCGTTCACTACGGCTCAAAGGCAGGTCTTCTTTCGGCCAGCTGCCGTTGATGAAGCCCCAACCCGAGAAGCGATCACCCAGCAGGCTCACCGCCAGGGCATAGGACGACGAGTTGTTGTACTTGAGGATCGCGCGGAAGTTGTCCAGCACCAGGAACGCCGGCCCACGGGCACCCGCCGGCAACAGCAGGGCCGCTGACAGCTGGTTGCTGCCGGCAGGCAGCTGGGTACCCGCCGGTAGTTTCACGCCCATCTGTAGCCACTCGTAGACCGGCTTGCGCAGCGCGCCGTCGGCCTGCCAGTAGTCGAAGCCTGCTGGTACCTGCACTTCGAAGCCCCATGGCTGGCCATGCTTCCAGCCCGAGCTTTGCAGGTAGTTGGCTGTCGAGGCCAGGGCGTCGGGCGTGCTGTTCCAGATATCGCGACGGCCGTCACCGTCGAAGTCCACCGCATAGGTGTTGTAGGTGGTCGGGATGAACTGGGTCTGGCCCATGGCGCCGGCCCACGAACCACGCATGGCCTCAGGCTGGATATCGCCATGCTGGATGATCTGCAGGGCGGCGATCAGCTGGTCCTGGGCGAACTGAGGACGACGCCCTTCATAGGCCAGGGTCGCCAGCGAGCGGATCACCGACTTGCTGCCCTGGAACTGGCCGAAGTTGCTCTCCATGCCCCACACCGCGACCAGCGCCTGGCGGTCGACGCCATAGCGTTGCTCGATGCGGGTCAGCAGTTCGGCGTTCTGTTCCAGCAGTTTCTTGCCGTTGCGCACGCGCAGGGGCGACAGCGCGCCATCCAGGTATTCCCATACCGGGCGGGTGAATTCGGGTTGGCTGCGGTCGGCCTTGATCACATCCATGTCTGGCGTGACACCGAGGAACGCGCGATCGAAGGTGCCTGCCGCGATGCCGGCCTGCAGCGCTTGTTGGCGGAAACCGGCTTGCCATTGGGCGAAGGTTTGCAGCGGCTGGATTTCAGTGCTGACGTCGGGCGTGGCGCCAGGCAGGGTAACGACCGGGGCAGGCTGGGCGGGGGCCAGCGGCAGGGCGTCGGCGGCGGTGGGTTTTTCCGCGCAGGCGACGAGCAGGATGAAGCTGGAGGCCGCGAGCAACTGGCGGGAATTCCAACGGGGGAGAAGACTCAAGAGCATGCACAGATCCAGAATTGCAGGTCAGGTGCCGACCATACCATGCCTGCGCTTGCGATGCTTTCATGCGGCCAAAAAGTAAGAAGCCTCCCAATCTCTCGATTGGAAGGCTTCGCGGCGGTAGCTGCCTTTGCCCTTTTCCGGTTGTTCCTGGCGGCAGCGGAACAGCGGTTGGGCGATGATCGACTTGGCCTTGTTGGGGCCGTGCTTTTTCGGCTTCTTGCTCATGGCGGGGTTCCCGATTGGGTGAGTTTCGGGGCGAACTTTAGGCCTGGGAACGGGGCAGAGCAAATAGATTGTGCTTATGACAACGCCTTGAGAGCTGCGAGATCCCTGTGGGAGCGGCTTTAGCCGCGAAGCAGGCGACGCGGTGGATGGCACCGGCTTTGCCGGTGTTCGCGGCGGTTCGACGCATCGATAAACCCGCTCCCACAACGCCCTCAGCTATTCCGAAGGAAGCACCAATCGCTGGCCAGCCATCAACAGCGCCAACCGCGACAACCCGGTCCAGGGCGACCCCTCGGCCTGCCCCTTGATCTGCGCATCGATACGCTGGGCATCCTGCAGCAGTTGCGCCCAACGCTGAGCCGAGAGACGCTGCAGGGCCTTGCTGACCAATGGTCGGCGTTTGTCCCACACTGGCGGGCGCGCCTGGCTGAACGCCTTGTCCAGCGGCACACCTTGGCTGAACTGTTGCGCCAGCCCGGCCAGCAGGCGCAGTTCACGGGCCAGTGCCCAGAGAATCACCGGAGGTTCCACGCCTTCTCCGCGCAGGCCTTCGAGCATGCGCAGGGCATGGGCAGCTTCGCCATTGAGGATGGCGTCAACCAGCCCGAAGACATCGAAGCGCGCACTGTCGGCCACGGCCGCCTGCACCGTTTCTACGGTGATCTGGTTGCCTTCTGCCAACAGCTTGAGCTTTTCGATTTCCTGGGCAGCGGCCAGCAAGTTGCCTTCGACCCGCGCGGCGATCAGGTCGACGGCATCGCGTTGGGCCGACAGCCCGGCCTGGGACAGGCGCTGGTTGATCCACTGGGGTAATTGCTGGGCATCCACCGGCCAGATCTGGATGAACTGGCAGTGGGCACCTTCGATCAGGGCCTTGCCCCACTTGGTCTTCTGCGCGTTGCCATCGAGCTTGGGCAGGCTAATCAGCAGCAGGGTGTCTTCGGCGGGCCTGGCGCAATACTCCATGAGCGCCGCCGCGCCCTTGTCGCCGGGCTTGCCCGACGGCAGGCGCAGCTCCAGCAGGCGCCGCTGGGCAAAGAGCGACAAGCTGGCACCCGCTTGCAGCAGGGTGCCCCAGTCGAAGTTGGCGTCGGCGCTGAATACCTGGCGTTCGTCAAAGCCTTGCTGGCGCGCCGCATTGCGGATGGCGTCGGCGGCTTCCTGGCACAGCAGCGGGTCATCGCCGCTGACCACATAGACCGGGGCCAGGCTGCCTTGCAGGTGCTTGTTGAGTTGGGCGGGGGCGAGCTTCATGGGGAACAGGCGGGGCACCGGAATGCCCCGCTCGGGCTTAGTTGCCCGGGATTTCCAGAGGCGACTGCTGCGGCGTTTCCGCCTGCTGGCGGCGTGCTGCCTCCAGTGCATCGGCTTCGGCCTTGGCCCGTGCGTCTGCCTTGCGTTGCAGCTCATCGAGCTGCGAAGGGCTCAGCAGTTGCAGGCGCGCGACCATCGACTGTACCAGGTCGCGACGCATTTCTTCGCGCGAGCGCAGGGCTTCCTGATCGGAGCCGGTGATGTTGGAACCGTCACGCACGTAAACCTTGCGCACTTCCACCTTGTCGCTCAGCAGTTCGAGGTTGTTCAGGCCCAGGATGCTGTAGTTGAGGATGGTGGTGAGTTCGTACTCGGCGGTGCGGTTACCACCGGTATAGGTGGCCGAGCGCGAGTTTTCCTGCTCGTTGGTCAGGACCAGGCGATACGGTGCGCCGGCGTGGACGTTGACGCCACTGCGCTTCAGTATCTCGCGCAGTTGCACCACGGTCTGGCCGTAGGCGTTGCGTGCGCTGACGTCCATCTCCTTGACGCTCATTGCGTTGGTGCCGGTGCCGCGCAGCTGGAAACCGCAGGCGCTGAGCAGGACAGCCAGGCCCATTACCAGCAGATTGCGTTTGATCATGTTGTTGCTCCCTTGTGGGCCGATACCGCCCACCCGCACGCTGTGCAGGTGGGCGTTGCCATCAGTTGGCGACGATGTTGACCAGTTTGCCCGGTACCACGATGACCTTGCGGATGGTCAGGCCATCAATGAAGCGCAGGACATTTTCGTTGCTGCGGGCAGCGGCTTCGACTTCCTCGCGGCTGGCGGCGGCCGGCATTTCCACCTGGCCGCGCAGCTTGCCGTTGACCTGCACCACCAGGGTGATGCTGTCCTGTACCAGGGCGCTGTCGTCGACTGCCGGCCAGCCAGCGTCGATGACGGCCTGATCGTGGCCCAGCTGCTTCCACAGCTCGTGGGAGATGTGCGGGGTGATCGGCGCCAGCAGCAGGGTCACGGCCTCCAGGCCTTCCTGCAACAGGGCACGGTCCTGCTCGGTGGCTTGCGGGGCCTTTTCCAGCACGTTCATCACGGTCATCACCTGGGCGATGGCGGTGTTGAATTTGTGGAACTGGCCCACGTCGGTGCTGGCCTGCTTGATCGCAGCGTGGATGGCGCGGCGAATGACTTTCTGTGCGTCGTCCAGGGCGGCGACATCCAGCTTGCCCGGCAGGCCCTGGGCGACGTGAGCCTGGGCCAGGCGCCAGACGCGGCGCAGGAAGCGGCTTGCACCTTCGACGCCAGAGTCGGACCACTCCAGGCTCGCGTCAGGCGGCGAGGCGAACATCATGAACAGGCGGCAGGTGTCGGCGCCGTACTGGTCGATCATCGATTGCGGGTCGACGCCGTTGTTCTTCGACTTCGACATCTTCTCGGTACCGCCGATTTCCACCGGCAAGCCGTCGGTCTTCAGGCGGGCGCCGATGATCTTGGCCTTGGCATCACGCTCGATTTCGACGTCGGCCGGGTTGAACCAGTCCTTGCCGCCGTTGCTGGCCACGCGGTAGTAGGTCTCGGCGACCACCATGCCCTGGGTCAGCAGGTTCTTGAACGGCTCGTTGGAGGTGACCAGGCCCTCGTCACGCATCAGCTTGTGGAAGAAGCGCGCGTACAGCAGGTGCAGGATCGCGTGCTCGATACCACCGATGTACTGGTCGACCGGCAGCCAGTGGTTGGCCGCTTTCGGGTCGACCATGCCACCTTCGTAGTTCGGCGAAGCGTAACGGGCGAAGTACCAGGACGATTCCACGAAGGTGTCCATGGTGTCGGTTTCGCGCTTGGCCGCGGCGCCGCATTTCGGGCAGCTGCATTCGTAGAATTCGGGCATGCGTGCCAGCGGCGAACCGGCGCCGTCCGGCACCACGTTTTCCGGCAGGGTGACCGGCAGCTGGTCTTCCGGCACTGGCACGTCGCCGCACGACGGGCAGTGGATGATCGGGATCGGGCAGCCCCAGTAGCGCTGGCGGCTGATGCCCCAGTCGCGCAGGCGGAACTGGGTACGCGATTTGCCCAGCTCCTTGCGGATCAGGGCCGCTTCGATGGCGTCGAAGGCACCGGCGAAGTCCAGACCGTCGAACTCGGCGGAGTTGATCAGCTGGCCATGCTCGCCATAGGCAGCGAGCCACTCGCTGCCGACGTCATCGCCTGCGCTGGTGCGCACCACGGCCTTGACCGGCAGGTTGTACTTGTGGGCGAACTCGAAGTCGCGCTCGTCGTGGGCCGGCACCGCCATCACGGCGCCATCGCCGTAGTGCATCAGCACGTAGTTGGCGACCCACACCGGCAGCTTCTCGCCGGTCAGCGGGTGCTCGACGAACAGGGAAGTGGGCATGCCCTTCTTCTCCTGGGTGGCCATGTCGGCCTCGGCGACGCTGCCGCTCTTGCATTCGTCGATGAACGCCTGCAGCGCCGGGTTGCCCTGGGCGGCCTGGGTGGCCAGCGGGTGCTCGGCGGCAACGGCGACGTAGGTGGCGCCCATCAGGGTGTCCGGACGGGTGGTGAAGACCTTCAGGGTGCCTTCGTGGCCAATGCTGGCCTGGTCGAACGGGAACTGCACTTCCATGCCGCGCGACTTGCCGATCCAGTTGCGCTGCATGGTCTTGACCTGCTCAGGCCAGCCCGGCAGCTCGTCGAGGCTTTCCAGCAGCTCGTCGGCGTAGTCGGTGATGCGGAAGTAGTACATCGGGATTTCGCGCTTCTCGATCAGCGCGCCCGAACGCCAGCCACGGCCGTCGATGACCTGCTCGTTGGCCAGTACGGTCTGGTCGGCCGGGTCCCAGTTCACGGTCCCGTTCTTGCGGTAGATGATGCCTTTCTCGAACAGGCGGGTGAACAGCCACTGTTCCCAGCGGTAGTAGTCCGGCTTGCAGGTGGTGACTTCACGTGCCCAGTCGATGGCCAGGCCCAGGCTCTTGAGCTGGGTCTTCATGTAGTCGATGTTTTCGTATGTCCACTTGGCCGGGGCGACGTTGTTCTTCATCGCCGCGTTTTCCGCAGGCATGCCGAAGGCGTCCCAGCCCATCGGCTGCAGGACATTCTTGCCCAGCATGCGCTGGTAGCGGGCAATCACGTCACCGATGGTGTAGTTGCGCACGTGGCCCATGTGTAGCTTGCCGCTCGGGTACGGGAACATCGACAGGCAGTAGTAGGTGTCCTTACCTGGCTGTTCGGTAACAGCGAACGATTGTTGCTCGTCCCAGAAGTTCTGGGCGGCGGCTTCGATATCACGGGGCGTGTATTGTTCGTGCATGGCTACTTTTTGCTGAGAGAGAAGAGACCTTGTTCCAGGCAGCGGAACCTCGCTGCGTCCGGCACTCCGGTGTCGTTTTAGAGTGAACGCCGTAGCATACAGCAGCGCCGCGCATCGTGGGAAACCTTGATTGCGAATGCCCGCTGGTCGCGGCATCCGGCTGCTTTTTGCAGCAACGCTAAGCTCAGGTGTGGGGGGAGATAATCTTTATCTTCAATGAGGTGAACGGATGGGAGAGACGCAGCTACCCGCAATCAAACCGGAGCTTTACGAACGCCTGATCGACCGTCTTGGCCTGGCACTGGAAGTCGCCAGGACCTCGGTGAGATTACGCGACGAGATGCCAGCCGAGCTGGAGTTGCGTGGCTTGAGCCATGCAGAGTTCGAAGTGATCAAGGCCTACCTGGAATCCCTCCCGGAACGCCGCAATGCCTGCGCCGGTACATTCCCGCAAGCGGAACCGGCAACGGCAAAGATTATCTGGCTCAAGGACAAGAAACGCCCCGCCAACTCGGCGAGATCCAGGACGCTGCCACATCGCTAGCCGTTCAGGACGCCAGGCGCAGGCAATCGCGCGCCGGTTCTACAACACACTTCCCATGATCGACGCCGGCCCGGACTTGTTGACCGGCGTCGATCCTCTATAGGCTGCACACCTTCCATGGAGGTGTGTCGATGCCGATCCGGTTTTTCATCAAGCAATGGCTGATGCCGCCTGGCGTCCTGTTCCTGCTGCTGCTCGCAGCGTGGTGGTTGCGCAGGCGGCGGCCGCGGCTGGCGGCGCTGTGTTTTGCCGTGGGGCTGGGAGGCCTGTGGCTGATGAGCTTACCGCTGGTGGTGCAGGAGTCGGCCCGCCTGCTTGAGACCGAACCGCCTTTGTCGACAGGTGATTGGGCCGGCCTGGCGAGCAGGGCGGACGCCATCGTCGTGCTTGGCGCAGGGCGTGAGCGGGGTGACCCGGCCTGGGGCGGTGATGACCAGCCTACGGCAACGGCCCTTGAACGCATGCGGTTTGCTGCCCGGTTGGCGAAAGCCTCGGGGTTACCGGTGTTGACCAGCGGTGGCTTGCATTACGGTACGCCGCCTAGCGAAGCACAGCTGATGGCGGATCGCCTGCGCGAGGATTTCGCCGTCGAGGTGAAATGGAAGGAAGAGGCCAGTCGTACCACCTGGGAGAATGCCCAGTTGAGCGCCAAGGTGTTGCAGCCGCTGGGTATACGACGAGTGGTGGTGGTGACCCAGGCTTGGCACATGCAGCGCTCACGCTGGAGTTTCGAGCGGGCTGGGTTCGAGGTGGTGCCCGCGCCAGTGGGGTTCCTGGGGCGCGATCATGCACGGCCGTTCGGTGGCTTGCTGCCGGAGAGTCGGGCCATGTGGCAGAGCGGGCAGTTGCTCAATGAAGCGGTGGGGTTGGTGGGGTATCGGTTGTTCTACTGAACCTTGTAGCGCTTGTGCTGGCCTCTTCGCGGGTAAACCCGCTCCCACAGGAACTGTACAAGGCTCAAGGCCTGTGGAGTCCCTGTGGGAGCGGGCTTGCCCGCGAAGAGGCCGGCCCAGGCTGAATCAGACTGTCTTGGCGATACGCCCGGCCAGCAACGCCCAACCCAGCAACAGCACACACAGAATCGCCAGCGGCCACGACCGCCACTGCAGATAAGGCGTCAACTGCTGCATCGGCACCACTTCGCCATACAGCACCGCCCGCTGGAACTGCGGCACTTCTGCGGTGATCCTGCCAAACGGATCGATCAGTGCGGTCACGCCGTTGTTGGTAGCGCGGATCATCCAGCGGCCAGCCTCCAGTGCACGCATCTGTGCCATCTGCAAGTGCTGCAGCGGGCCGATCGAGGTGCCGAACCAGGTGTCGTTGCTGATGGTCAGCAGCAGGTCGCTGCGTGCGGCCAGGCCAGCCGCGAACTCGGGGTAGACCACCTCGTAGCAGATGAACGGCGCAATCTGGTAGCCCTTGGCCTGTAGCAGTGTCTGGTCCGCGGGGCCGCGGGCAAAGTCCGACATCGGCAGGTTGAAAAACTCGATCGCACCGCGAAGCAGGTCCTGCAAGGGGACATATTCGCCAAACGGCACCAGTTTCTGCTTGAGGTAGGTACCGTCGCCTTCGCCAGTGACCGTTACGCCGTTGTAGAAGCGGCGCTGGTGATGCACCACTTCGCGCACCGGCACGCCGGTGATCAGCGCGGAATGCCGATCGGCGGCAAAGCGGCCCATCACATCGATATAGCCTTGAGCCTGGTCCTTGAGCACCGGCACCGCAGTTTCCGGCCACACCAGCAGGTCAACCGGCTTGGAGCTGAAGCTCATGTCGCGGTACAGCGCCAACTGCGCGTCGATGTGCGCCGGATCCCATTTCAGGTCTTGCTCGACGTTGCCTTGCAGGGCTGCGACCTTCAGTGGGTCGCCGGCTGGCTTGGTCCAGGCGTGATCCTTGAGGGCCATGCCGATCACCCACGGCGCCAGCAGCAGTACTGCACCGATGGCCAGGAACGACGGGCGTTCGCGCAAGCGGTGCAGGTTGCACAGCAGCGCCGCACTCAGCGCCAGGACGAAGGAAATCAGCCACACGCCACCCAGCGGCGCAAGGCCCGCCAGCGGGCCATCGAGCTGGCTGTAACCGGCATACAGCCAAGGGAATCCGGTCAGGAACCAGCCTCGGAAGGCCTCCTGCAGCAGCCACAGGGCGGCGAAGCACAAGGCGTCGGCCAGGGGCGCCTCATTGCGCCTGAACCAGCGCGCCCACAGCCAGGTGGGGAGGGCGAAGAACCAGGCGAGGGCGGCGAAGAACGCCAGCAGCAGCACGATCGCCAGCAACGGCGAGGCACCGCCGTAGGTGTTCATGCTGACGTAGATCCACCAGGTGCCTGCGCCGTAGAGGCCAAAGCCGAACCACCAGCCGCGCCACATGGCCTGGCGCGGGCTGAGCTCGCGCAGGCCAAGGTAGAGCAGGGCGATGGACAGCAGGGCCAGCGGCCAGATGTCGAACGGCGCCAGGGCCAGGAGGGTCGATGCGCCGGCCGCCAGGGCCAGCAGGTTACCGGGCCAGCCGGGGCGGGTGATCCAACGCATGTTTGTCCTTAGCGGGTGATCGGGGTCAGGCGCAGCAAGTGTATCCGCCGGCTATCGGCATTGAGGATACGGAACTTGTAGGCGCCAATCTCGGTGGTCTCGTTGCGCTTGGGCAGGTGGCCGAAGGCGCTCATCACCAGGCCGCCGACGGTATCGAACTCGTCATCCGAGAACTCGCTGTCGAAGAACTCGTTGAAGTTGTCGATCGGGGTCAGCGCCTTGACCAGGAAGTCGCCGCTGGGCAGCGGCTTGATGTAGCTGTCTTCCTCGACGTCGTGCTCGTCCTCGATGTCACCGACGATCTGCTCCAGCACGTCTTCGATGGTCACCAGGCCCGCCACGCCGCCGTACTCGTCGATGACGATGGCCATGTGGTTGTGGTTGGCGCGGAACTCGCGCAGCAGCACGTTCAGGCGCTTGGATTCCGGCACGAAGGTAGCCGGGCGCAGCAGGTCCTTGATGTTGAAGCTCTCGCCGTTCTCCTTGAGGATCAGCGGCAGCAGGTCCTTGGCCAGCAGGATCCCGAGCACATCGTCATGGCTTTCGCCGATCACCGGGTAGCGCGAGTGGGCGGCGTCGATGACGGCCGGGAGGAACTCGCGCGGCGATTGGGTCGCCTTGATGCTGATCATCTGCGAACGCGGGACCATGATGTCGCGAACCTGCAGGTCGGCGACCTGAATGGCACCTTCGACGATGGTCAGCGCTTCGCTGTCGAGCAGCTTGTTCTGATGGGCTTCGCGCAGCAGCTCGAGGAGCTCCTGGCGGTTTTTCGGCTCATGGGCAAAAGCCTGGGTCAGTTTACCCAGCCAGGACTTCTGCCCGTTGCTCGATCGATCTTCGCTCATGGCGGTTCTCGTGATCCTTCGTGTATCAGTGTGTGAGAGGTTCGTTTTCATCGTCGGCGTACGGGTCGGGGTGACCCAGTTCTGCCAGCAATTCCCGTTCCAGCGCTTCCATTTCCTCGGCCTCATCGTCTTCGATGTGGTCGTAGCCAAGCAGGTGCAGGCAACCGTGGATGACCAGGTGAGCCCAGTGCGCTTCCAGTGACTTGCCCTGTTCGGCCGCCTCGCGCTCGACCACCGGCACGCAGATCACCAGGTCGCCCAGCAGCGGGATATCGAGCAGGTCATCGGGCACATCGGCCGGGAACGACAGCACATTGGTCGCGTAGTCCTTGTGCCGGTAGGTGTGGTTGAGTTCGCGGCCTTCGGCTTCATCGACCAGACGAATGGTCATTTCCGAATCGGCCGTGCGCTGGCGCAGGGCCAGTTCGCACCAGCGTCGGAAGGCGGTGTCATCCGGGGCGGCAGCATCCGTGGCCCGTTGCAGGTCAAGTTCAAGCATCTTTGCCGGGCGCCTCGGGCTTGGCCTGGCGGGCATCGAAGCGGTCATAGGCCTCGACGATACGCTGCACCAGTGGGTGACGAACCACATCTTTGGGTTGGAAATGGGTGAAACTGATCCCCGGTACGTCCCTGAGCACCTCGATGACATGGGCCAGGCCCGACTTGGTGCCACGAGGCAGGTCGACCTGGGTGATGTCGCCGGTGATCACCGCGGTCGAGCCGAAGCCGATACGGGTGAGGAACATCTTCATCTGTTCGAGCGTGGTGTTCTGGCTCTCGTCGAGGATGATGAAACTGTTGTTCAGGGTGCGGCCGCGCATGTAGGCCAGCGGAGCGATCTCGATCACCTGGCGCTCGATCAGCTTGGCCACATGCTCGAAGCCGAGCATTTCGTACAGCGCGTCGTACAGCGGGCGCAGGTATGGGTCGATCTTCTGGGCCAGGTCGCCAGGCAGGAAGCCGAGCTTTTCGCCCGCCTCGACTGCCGGGCGTACCAACAGGATGCGGCGCACTTGCTCGCGCTCCAGGGCGTCGACGGCGCAGGCCACGGCAAGGTAGGTCTTGCCGGTACCGGCCGGGCCGATGCCGAAGTTGATATCGTTGCCGAGGATTTCCTTGACGTAGCGCTGCTGGTTGACACCGCGCGGGCGGATATTGCCCTTGCGCGTGCGCAGCGAGACGCTGACCTCGTTGACCGCCGGGTTGTCGATGTTCTCCACCGTCGATTCCTGCAGGTACAGGTGCACGGTTTCCGGCGATAGGTCATTCGCCTTGGTCTCGCGATAGAGACGGCGCAGCAGTTGCTCGGCAGCGGAAGTGGTCTTGGGTTCGCCGATCAGCTCGAATTGGTTGCCGCGGTTGCGGATTTCGATAGCCAGGCGTTGTTCGATCAGGCGCAGGTGCTCGTCGAACTGGCCGCACAAGTTGGCGAAACGGTGGGCCTCGAAGGGTTCGAGGATGAAGCGATGGGGTTGTATGGGTGCGTTCAAGGTCGTTTTTAGCCGCTCGACGGCAATGAATGTGAACTCAAGAATAACCCTTGAACGGCGGTGGCGAAAGCACTGAAACGATCAAGGGTGGGTACAGACTGTGTACCTGCGCGGGCCTGGGCCCGCTCTGCTATGATGCGCGCCTTTTCTTACGCATGTGTTATCCCGCCGAACATGAGCAAGCGCGAACCCGCCATCTATAAAGTGATCTTCCTCAACCAGGGGCAGGTCTTCGAGATGTATGCCAAGCAGATCTACCAGAGCGACCTGTGGGGCTTTCTGGAAATCGAGGAGTTCGTTTTCGGCGAGCGTACCCAGGTGGTGGTCGACCCGAGTGAAGAGAAGCTGAAGAATCAGTTCGAAGGGGTGATTCGCAGTTTCGTGCCGATGCACTCGATCGTGCGCATCGACGAGGTGGAGCGCCTGGGCACGGCCAAGATCAGCGAGGCCCGGGCCAGCGGCAACGTGATGCCGTTCCCCATGCCGATGCCGGAGAAGTAAGGATCAGGGGAGTGGCGAGAACGGCGTGCGCCCTTCGGCGTTCTGCAGTTCCAGCAGGTACTTGCGGAAGATCTGGCCGAGCACCTGGGTGGCGTGCTCCAGCTCGTCGCGCGGCATTTGCTCGGTCACTTCGTCGGCCATGTCCAGCGCATCCTCGGCGCCGTTGACCGCGGCCATCTTCAGCAGGATATAGGCCTGCACGTTGTTGGCCTTGACCCCTTCGCCATGGAAGAACATGGCGCCAAGGCGGTACTGGGCTTCGGCGTGGCCTTGCAGCGAGGCCTTCTCGAACCAGTCCAGCGCCTTTTTCAGGTTTTTCGGCGTTAGCGTGTAGTAGTACTCGCCCAGCTCGAACTGTGCCTGGGCGTCCCCGGTCGCCGCTGTTTCCTCGCAGGCTTTCAGCGCGTTCTGCAGGTCTTCTGGCTGAACATTGAGCGTGCAGCGCCCCGTTGCCGGAATCAGCAACGAGTTACCGCCCTCCGCCAGGGCCAGCAGGGGCTGAAGAAGCAACAGGCAGCCCAAGGTCAGGGCGCGGCCGGTGCGGTTCATGGGGATCGACTTACCTCTGCAAAGCTGCGGCCAATGTCTCTGGTGGCACATTATGGGATAAGCAGCGCCAACCTTACAAAGTTTTACGCGAATTTCTGTCTTGCTGGTGAATTGGATGATTGTGTAGGAGCGGCCTTGTGTCGCGAAAGGGCCGCAAAGCGGCCCCGACATTGTCTGCGTCAACGCTGAAACTCTGGGGCTGCTCTGCAGCCCTTTCGCGACACAAGGCCGCTCCTACAGCGGCCGCGTGGTGGCTTATTTCAGCGCGGCAAAGGCTTTTTCGGCCGCATCCAGGGTGATCTGCAGCTCTTTTTCACCATGGGCGATCGACGTGAAGCCCGCCTCGAACGCACTTGGCGCCAGGTACACGCCACCGTCGAGCATCAGGTGGAAGAAGCGCTTGAAGCGTTCGGCATCGCTGGCCATCACGTCGTCGAAGGTGACGATGTCGTCGGCGCCGCTGAAGTACAGGCCGAACATGGCGCCCGCCTGGGTGGTGACGAACGGCACGCCCGCGGCATCGGCACGCTGCTGCAGGCCATCGAGCATGCGGCTGGTGAAGGCGGTCAGTTCGTCATGGAAGCCTGGGCGGCTGATCAGCTTCAGGGTGGTCAGGCCGGCGGCCATGGCCAGCGGGTTGCCCGACAGGGTGCCGGCCTGGTAGACCGGGCCCAGCGGGGCGATGCAGCCCATGATTTCGCGTTTGCCACCGAAGCAGCCGACCGGCATGCCGCCGCCGACGATCTTGCCGAAGGTCGACAGGTCCGGCTTGATCCCGTAGTAACCCTGGGCGCCGCCGAGCGAGACGCGGAAACCGGTCATCACTTCGTCGAAGATCAGTACCACACCGTGCTTGTCGCACTGCTCGCGCAGGCCTTCGAGGAAACCTGGCGCCGGCGGTACGCAGTTCATGTTGCCGGCCACCGGCTCGACGATGATGCAGGCCACGGTCTGGCCGACGTCGGCGAGGGTCTTCTCGACCGCAGCGATGTCGTTGAACGGCAGGGTCAGGGTGTGCTTGGCGAAGTCCGCCGGTACGCCTGCCGAGCTCGGCACGCCTTGGGTCAGCAGGCCGGAGCCGGCCTTGACCAGCAGGCTGTCGGAGTGGCCGTGGTAGCAGCCTTCGAACTTGATGATGGCGTCACGGCCGGTATAGCCGCGTGCCAGGCGGATGGCGCTCATGGTCGCTTCGGTGCCGGAGCTGACCATGCGCACCATTTCCATCGACGGCACCAGCGAGCAGACCAGGTCGGCCATCTCGGTTTCCATCGCGGTCGGTGCGCCGTAGGACAGGCCGTGTTCCAGCTGGCGGCGGACCGCATCGAGCACGTCCGGGTGGCCGTGGCCGAGGATCATCGGGCCCCACGAGCCGACGTAGTCGACATAGCGCTTGTCATCTTCGTCGACGACGTAGGCGCCTTCGGCATGCTTGAAGAACAGCGGGGTGCCGCCGACGCTCTTGAAAGCGCGGACCGGCGAGTTGACGCCGCCAGGGATGTGCTTCTGGGCTTGGGCGAACAGGGCTTCGGAACGGGACATGGGATCTTCTCTCGAAATCAGGAAGCGAACAGGGCGTTGAAGGCGCGGGCGCGGCGGGTGACTTCCTGCGCGCTGTCGGCACCGAACAGGCCGTGGATCACCGCCAGCAGATCGGCGCCATGGGCGATCAGCGGGGCGGCGTTATCGAGGGTGATGCCGCCGATCACGGCGATCGGCAGCTTCACCTGGGCACGGGCCTGCTCCAGCAGATCGACGTTGGCAGCCGGCGCACCGGGCTTGGTGACGGAATTGAAAAAGCGGCCGAAGGCCACGTAGCTGGCGCCTTCGCTGGCAGCCTGGACGGCCAGCTCGAGGCTGGCGTGGCAGGTGGAACCGATGATTGCCTGGCGACCGAGCAGGGCGCGAGCCGGTGTCAGCGGGCCGTCGGTCTGGCCCAGGTGCACGCCGACGCCCAGGCGCGCGGCCAGTTCGGCGTCGTCGTTGATGATCAACTGCGTGCCGTAGCGCTCGCAAAGCTTCATCAGCGCCTCGGCCTCGCGCAGGCGGCGGGCGGCATCGTCGCTCTTGTCGCGGTACTGCAGCAGGCACACACCGCCTTCCAGCGCGGCTTCGACGTGGGACAGGAAACGGCCGGCGAGCAGCTGGCTGTCGGTGATTGCGTACAGACCGCGTAGCTTCATTGAAAGCCTCGTATCAGGAGCAGAAATCCAGGGGCAGGCGGCGTGGGACGAACTGGCCCTTGCCCAACTGCTCGGCGTCGCGCAGGGTGCGCCAGGTGTAGTCCAGGGCGCTTTTCACCGCGCTTTGCAGTTGCTCGCCAAGGGCCAGGCGACCAGCCAGGGCGCTGGCCAGGGTGCAGCCCGAGCCGTGGTAGCTGCCCGGTAGACGCTGGCAGGTCCAGGTGTGGCTCTGGCCATCGCGGCTATACAGGCGGTTGTGGATTTCGTCCTCGTCGCCGTGACCACCGGTAATCAGCAGGTGTCTACAGTACGGCAACAGTTTCTCGGCACACTCGTCAGCGGTGCCTTCAGGCAGTTCGGCCAGGATACGCGCTTCTGGCAGGTTCGGCGTGGCGATGGTCGCCAGCGGCAGCAGGCGTTCGCGCAGGGCATAGCCGACTTCGTCCTTGCCCAGGCGGCCACCGCCACCGGCACGCAGGACCGGGTCGCAGACCAGCGGCAGGTGCGGGTGGGCACTGAGCAGTTCGGCGACGGTGTCGACCATGCCGATCGAGCCGAGCATGCCCAGCTTGACGGCAGCGACCGTGGAGTCGGCCAGCACGGCATTGGCCTGGGCCAGGACCCACTCGCGGTCGAGCACGCGGAAGTCGGAAACGTTGACGGTATCCTGCACGGTCAGGGCGGTCACGGTAGGTGCGGCGTGACAGCCTTGGGCGATCAGGGCTTCGATATCTGCCTGCAAGCCGGCGCCGCCACTTGGGTCGTGGCCGGAGAGACAGAGGACAACGGGGCGGGAGCTGTAGGTATTCATGGTCGGCGAGCTTACCACCAAACCCTTTTGTGCGGATCGTCCTACAAATGAGATTTGTTGATCGAGCGGTCAGATTATCCTGCGTGTTTGCTCTGAAAGTATTGTTCTAGAGCCTTTTCTTTGAAAATTGGAGTAGCCCGTCGACAGCGTTGAAAGCTATGCTAGAGTGCTCGGATAACTCGACAAACGGGCTCTGCCGGATTTCGTCGTCTCAAAAGGATCGGAGGCCATCGCGACGCGACCGGACAGGCCATGCTGGGGCTGTATGCGCTATTTGCTGATTGTGCTTCTGGGCTTGTTGCCCGTGCTGGCCGGAGCCGTCGAATTCGACGAGGCGACCCGGCATCTTCCATTGGGCAAAATCATGCAGGTCTATGAGGACCGTGATGGCAGCGCGAGCATTGCCCAGGTCAGCGCGCCGATCTTTGCCAGCCGTTTCCGCACGCATCACCAGGACGTGCTGAACGCCGGTTACTCGACTTCGGTGTTCTGGCTAAAGGTCGATCTGCACTATGTGGCCTCTGCCGATGCGCAGCCGCGCCAGTGGTTGCTTGAGCTGGCATACCCTCCCATGGACCATGTCGAGCTGTACCTGCCGGGCAGCGATGGCGAGTTCCGCCTGGCCCAGCGTACCGGCGACGCCTTGCCCTACGACAGCCGGCAGATCCGCCAGAACAATTACCTGTTCGAACTGCCGCTGCAGCCCGGGCAGTCGACCACCGCCTACTTGCGCCTGCACAGTCAGGGTTCGGTACAGGCACCGCTGGCGTTGTGGTCAGCCGAAGCCTACATGGAAGACCAGCCGACCCGCCTTTATGTGCTGGGCATGATCTATGGCGTGCTGCTGGTGATGGCGGTGTACAACCTGTTCATCTACCTCAGCGTGCGAGACGTCAGTTACCTCTACTACATCCTCTACATTGCCTCGTTCGGCCTGTATCAGGTGTCGGTCAACGGCGCAGGGGTCGCCTACTTCTGGCCGGACAGCCCGTGGTGGGCCAACGCCGCAACGCCGCTGTTCATCGGCGCAGCGGGCCTGTTCGGTTGCCAGTTCGCGCGTCACTTCCTGCAATTGGGCAAAATCAGTCGCAGCTTCGACCGGCTGCTGCAGCTGTTGATGCTCGGTGGCGTGCTGGTGATGGTGTTGTCGGTGAGCATGCGCTACGGCATCGCCTTGCGCATGGCCACGGTGCTGGCCCTGCTGTTTACCGTGAGTATCTTTGCCGCCGGGTTGTATGCCTGGGTACGCGGCCTGCGTGTGGCGCGCTGGTTCATCATTGCCTGGACGGCGTTCCTGCTTGGCGGGCTGGTCAATACCCTGATGGTGCTGGGTTACCTGCCCAACCTGTTCATCACCATGTATTCCAGCCAGCTGGGGTCGGCGCTGGAAGTGGCGTTGCTGTCGCTGGCGCTGGCCGACCGCATCAACAGCATGCGCGAACAGCAGGCGCAGACCCTGCGTGATACCGGCGAGGCGTTGGAGCAGATGAACCAGCAGCTGGCCAGGAGCAATCACCTCAAGGACGAATTCCTCGCCACCGTTACCCACGAACTGCGCACACCGATGAATGGCGTGATCGGCTCGCTGGAATTGATGCACACACTGCCCATGACTGCCGAGATGGCCCAGTACCACCGCACGGCGGTCGGCTCGGCCCAGAGCATGATGGACATGGTTGACGACATTCTCACCTTGACCGAGCTGCAGGCCGGCCGCATGCGCCCGCAGGCACTGCCGTTCAGCCTGCGGCGCACGCTGCAGGACCTGCGTGCCGGCTATGCCGGAACGGCCCTGGGCAAGGGCTTGTACCTGAGCCTGGATATCCCCGCCGAGCTGCCGGACGAGTTGCTGGGCGATGCGCAGAAAGTCGCCCGCTGCTTGGGTTGCCTGGTGGACAACGGCCTGAAGTTCACGCATCACGGTGGTGTGATGGTGCAGGTTCGCGGCCGTCGCCTTGGCCCCGACAGCCTGGCGTTGACGTTCACCATCAGTGACAGCGGCATCGGTTTCGATGACCTGGACCAGGCGATTCTCTATCAGCGCTTCTTCCAGGTCGATGGCTCGATGACCCGGCGCTATGGCGGGCTCGGTATTGGCTTGTCGATCTGTCGGCAGTTGGCCGAACTGCTCGACGCCAAGCTGTCCCATGAGTCGACGCGCGGGTTGGGGAGCCGCTTTGAGCTGACCTTGAATGTGGCGATTGCCCAGGTGCAGACGCCGCCGGGGAGGGCCATGTCGGGCGCTGCTCGGTTCTGATTGAGGGCGCTTTGCCAGGGCTGCGTGCCACATGTTTAGTCATTATTGTCACTTTGACTGACCCGCAGGGAGTGCTTCACTGGGCTTTTCAGGCATGCCCGGATCCAGGAGCTCCCGATGAACCTGCACCAGTACGCTGAAACCCACGAAGTCACCAATCAGCCACCGTCACTCGACGGTGCCAACCTGTACCGCCTCGACCTGCCGCTGCAGGAGTGGTCACGGCGTTTCGGGGCCGGTTGGGCCGAAGCGCGGATCGACGCCTATGGTGCCTTGGCCGGCGGGCCGCTGATGGCCGCAGGCTTCCTGGCCAATGCGCACAAGCCGGAATTCAGCAGCCATGACCGATACGGCCATCGCATCGACCTGGTCGAGTTCCACCCCGCCTACCACGAACTGATGCGCACCGCCGTCGAACATGGCCTGCCATCGTTGCCCTGGGCCGAACCTCGGCCCGGTGCCCATGTGGCGCGGGCGTCAATGACCTACCTGCACAGCCAGGCCGAAGCCGGTACCGGCTGCCCGCTGACCATGACCTTCGCCGCCGTGCCGGCATTGCGGCTGCAGCCCGAGCTGGCCGAATACTGGCTACCGAAGATCCTCGCCCGCGAATACGACCCGCGCAATGTCGGTGACCGCCACAAGGCCGGCGTGACCCTTGGCATGGCCATGACCGAGAAGCAGGGTGGCACCGACGTGCGCGCCAATACCACCCGCGCTTACCCGGTCGGCAGCCCCGGCCCGGGGCAGGCCTACGAACTGGTCGGGCACAAGTGGTTCTGCTCGGCACCGATGTGCGACGCCTTCCTGACCCTGGCACAGACTGACAAGGGCCTGAGCTGTTTCCTGCTGCCGCGCCATCGGCCTGATGACAACCGCAACCAGTTCTACATCCAGCGCCTGAAGAACAAGCTGGGCAACAGCTCCAATGCCTCCAGCGAAGTCGAGTTTCGCGGTGCCCTGGCGTGGATGGTGGGCGAGGAGGGGCGTGGCGTGCCGACCATCATCGAGATGGTCGCCATGACCCGCTTCGATTGCATGGTCGGCTCCAGTGCATTGATGCGCCAGGCGCTGACCCAGGCGGCACACCACTGTGCCCATCGCAAGGTCGGCGGCCGGGTGTTGAGCGAACAACCCCTGATGCAGAACGTGCTGGCCGACCTGGCCCTGGAAAGCGAGGCTGCTCTGGCCCTGAGCCTGCGCATGGGCCAAGCCCTGGAGCAGCTCGACGACCCGCAGCAGGCGCACTTCGCGCGGCTGGTCACGGCGGTGGGCAAGTACTGGATCTGCAAGCGGGCGCCGGCCATGATCAACGAGGCCGCCGAGTGCCTGGGCGGTGCCGGTTATGTTGAAGACAGCATCCTGCCGCGACTGTATCGCGAAGCGCCGGTCAACTCGACCTGGGAAGGTTCCGGCAACGTGCAGTGCCTGGATGTGTTGCGGGCGTTGTCCAAGGAGCCCGGGGTGCTCGATGCCCTGTTCGCCGAGCTGGGCGATGGGCATGGCGACCCGCGTCTGGCCGCGCATATCGGCAACCTCAAGGGGGCCTTCGCCGATACCAGCGATATCCAGTACCGGGCACGTCAGTTGACCGAGGACATTGCCTTGGCACTGCAGGCCAAACTGCTGCTGGAGGCGGGCAATGCCGTGGTCAGCGATGCCTTTATCGGCAGCCGTCTGACCGGTGGCGGGCGGGTGTATGGCGCATTGCCGCGCGGCATCGATGTCGGGGCATTGGTGGCGCGGGCGACACCGTCCTGGCCAAGTTGAATATGACGGCTGACCACCGGGGATGTATTTAGCACCAAAGGCAGGCAAGATGGCTGACATGCATGTCCAGACAGGAAGCCCAGTGTGAGCCAAGCTTTTGTAGTCGTTGATACCCCCGAACAGGCCGTCGACCGTCTGGCGGCCTTGCATGAACAGGCCACCGGGGCCCTGAGCCAGGCCCTCAAGCGTTACCTGAAGGACCGTACCGAGCCGGGTGCCGACGAGCGCGCCTTGTACCGCTACCCGGCACTGCGCCTGACCTACTACAGCCACGGCGAAGTGGCCGCCACCACGCGCGCCTATGCCAAGGTCCAGGTGGCGGGCACCTACAGCGTCACCGTTACCCAGCCTGCGGCATTCCGGGGTTACCTGCTGGAGCAGCTGCGCCCGTTGATGCATGACTACACGGTGACCGTGGAAGTCGGCGTCAGTGAACAGAACATCCCGTACCCCTATGTGGTCGACCAGGGCGATGAGCTGGCCGGCAGCGGCATCACTGCCGCCGAACTGGCGCGGGTGTTCCCCAGCACCGACCTGTCGGCAGCCACCGACAACATCGCCGATGGCCTGTACGACTGGGGCAATGCCGAAACCCTGCCGCTGGCGCTGTTCGATGCCGCCCGCGTGGACTTCTCGCTGCGCCGCCTGGTGCACTACACCGGCAGCGACTGGCGCCACGTACAGCCGTGGATCCTGTTGACCAACTACCACCGTTACGTCGACCAGTTCATCAGCCACGGCCTTGAGCAGCTACGCGAAGACCCGCGCTTCGTGCGCATGGTGCTGCCGGGTAACGTGGTAATCGAAAAGGGCATGGACCACGGTGAAACCCAGGCCCTGGTGGCCAGCGTGGTCTGGCACCGCTATCAGATGCCGGCCTACCACCTGATCGCTGGCGACGGTGATGGCGTGACCCTGGTCAACATCGGCGTCGGCCCGTCCAACGCCAAGAACATCACCGACCACCTGGCGGTGCTGCGCCCGCACTGCTGGCTGATGATCGGTCACTGCGGTGGCCTGCGGCAGTCGCAGACCATCGGCGACTATGTCTTGGCCCACGCCTATATGCGCCGCGATGGCATTCTCGACCGTGTGGTGCCACCGAACATTCCGATTCCGGCCCTGGCCGAAGTGCAGCTGGCGCTGCAGGAGGCCGCGGCACAGGTAACCGGCGAGCGTGGCGAAGAACTGAAGAAGCGCCTGCGCACCGGCACCGTGTTGACCTACGACGACCGCAACTGGGAGCTGCGCTGGGCCCAGGAGCGCCCGTTGATCAACCTGTCGCGTGCCGTGGCAGTGGACATGGAAAGCGGCACCATTGCGGCCCAGGGTTATCGCCTCCGGGTGCCTTACGGCACCTTGCTGTGCGTCTCCGACAAGCCGCTGCACAGCGAAATCAAGCTGCCGGGTTCGGCCAACGCCTTCTACAACCGTGCGGTCAGCCAGCACCTGAAGATCGGCATCGCCGCCCTCGACCTGCTGCGCACCGAGCTCAATTCGTTGCACTCGCGTAAACTGCGCAGCTTCGATGAGCCGCCGTTCCGCTGAGGATCCATGCCACTGCCACCCCGTTCCAAGCCGCGCCGCCCTCAGGCGCGGCCTGTCGGCCCCCGTCGCCAGGCCAAGGCGCCACCGGCCGAGCCACGCCTGATCCTGTTCAACAAGCCATTCGACGTGCTGACCCAGTTCAGCGACGGAGAAGGGCGCGCGACGCTCAAGGATTTCATCGACATCCCAGGCATCTACCCGGCCGGGCGTCTCGACCGTGACAGTGAAGGCTTGTTGCTGCTGACCAACGACGGCGGGCTGCAGGCGCGGATTGCCGATCCGAAGCACAAGTTGCCCAAGACTTACTGGGTGCAAGTGGAAGGTGAACCGAGCGACGAACAGATCCAGCGGTTGCGCGATGGCGTGGAACTCAATGACGGGCCGACGTTGCCTGCTGAAGCTCGGCGTCTCGACGAGCCCGAGCTATGGCCGCGCAATCCGCCGGTACGGTTTCGCAAGAGTGTGCCGACCAGCTGGCTGGAGCTGGTGATTCGCGAGGGGCGTAATCGCCAGGTGCGGCGGATGACTGCCGCAGTGGGCTTGCCGACCTTGCGCCTGGTGCGGGTGCGGATCGGCGACTGGGCGCTGGATGGGCTGGAGCAGGGGTGCTGGCGTGAGGTGGCCCCGAAGCTCACGCGTTAATGGCCTAGACCCCTTCGAGAAACGCCACCACCACGCTCTTGATGATGAAGGCCAGCACTCCTAGGCCGAGCACGAAGAACAGGATCATCGTGCCAAAGCGCCCGGCCTTGGACTTTTTCGCCAGGTCCCAGACGATGAAACCCATGAAGCCGATCAGTACGGTGACCAGCACGATCATCATCCACTCTTCGAATACGGCGGGATCCATCTGTGTTCTCCAGGCAGGCTGAGCTTGCGATTATACGCGGGCGAGCGGGCGTTTAGCGCAGGTGGGTCAATGGCAGCTCGGTGCTTGCCAGTACCTGGTTGAGCACGAAGCTCGAACGCACGCTGGTCACGCCTTCGATACGGGTCAGGCTGCCCAGCAGCAGTTTCTGATAGTGGTCCATGTCTGGCACCACCACCTTGAGCTGGTAGTCGGCGTCCATACCGGTGACCAGGCTGCACTCGAGCACCTGCGGCAGGTTGCGGATGGCGGCTTCGAACGTTTCGAAACGCTCCGGGGTGTGCCGGTCCATGCCGATCAGCACGTAGGCGGTCAGGCTAAGGCCGAGCTTCTTGCGGTCGAGCAGGGCGACCTGGCGCGAGATGTAGCCGTCGTCTTCCAGTTGCTTGACCCGACGCGAGCATGGCGATGGCGACAGGCCGATGCGTTCGGCCAGCTCCTGGTTGGAGATGCGCGCGTCGCGCTGCAATTCGGCGAGGATGCTCAGGTCGTAGCGGTCAAGTTTGCTCATGGAAAAAGCCTTTTCTGTTCGGATTGCGGTGAATTATCGATCCAGGGTTAAAAATTGCGCAAGTGCTATTTATCTGAGCAATCTTCGCAATCCTCTGCCGCAGCCGCTCCCGTATCTTTACCTACAGAATCACTGCCCGGACATCAGTCCACGGCGACGCGCCCTAGGCGGGCGGTCGCGGCCAGCCATCCAACAGGATCTGCAGGCCCCCGGGCTACACAGCTTCCAGAAGACGCTGTGAGGTGAGCCGGCGCCACAAGTGCCGAGCACGGACGACAATTCTCAAAGGGAGGCCACTGGCCTCCCTTTTTTCATGTCCGCGATTTCATCTGGCCGTGGTAGCAGCGCGGTAGACTGGCAGCATGCCGTTTTCTTTACCGTGAGGAACAACATGAAGTCGCGCATCTGGCAGTTGGCAGGTGTTGGTTTGCTGGGTTTGAGCATCAGCCTCGGGGCCATGGCCGAAGGGCCGGATGAGGGGCATGGCGAAGGGCATGGCAACGAGGGTGGCCCTGGTCGCCCGCTCAACTCGCGTGGCGAAGTGCAGCAGACCCAGCCCCCGCGGCAGGGCTATTACCAGGATATCCCCCGGCATAACGGCGACAACCGCCACTGGCAAGCCGGCGGCCCAGGGCAACGGCCCGGCGGCGACTGGCAAGGCCGTCCGGATGGCCACGGCAATGGCTGGGGCCCCGGACCGCAGTATCGCCCCGGGCACACCATCGATCACTTCCCGGACCGCTACTGGAAGGTGCCGTACCGCGGCAATGACTACTTCTACTCCGGTGGCTACTGGTACCGCCCCCATGGCGGCAGCTACGTGGTGGTGACCCCGCCCTACGGCGTGCGGGTCAACTACCTGCCGTCCTATGCGCGGGAAGTCTGGCTGGGCGGCGCACTGTTTTTCCTGGTGGCCGACACCTACTACCAGTACCTGGCCGACAGCCAGGAGTATGTCGTGGTCAACCCGCCCGCCATGGCCCCGGCACTATTGCCGGCAGCCGCCCCGGCCAGCAACAGTTACGACGTGATTGCCTACCCGATGTATGGCCAAGGGCAGGAGCAGCAGGATCAGGACCGCTACCAGTGCCACCGCTGGGCGGTGAGCCAGTCAGGCTTTGACCCGGCAACGGCACCTTATGCGCCACCTGTCGAAGTGGCGAGCAACTACCGTCGGGCGCTGAGTGCCTGCTTCAGTGGCCGAGGCTACAGCGTCAACTGATTCACACCGGGTCGGCATGCACCATTACATCCGCCTGTGGATAACGCTGGCGGATGATTGCCGAGGCCTGCACGCACAAGTCGTGGGCCTCATTCAGTGGCAGCTGCCCCGGCAGTTCCAGGTGCAGTTGCACGAACCACTGGTTGCCCGACACCCGCGTACGCAGGTCATGCACGCCTTTCACGCCGGGAATGCCCAGGACCAGTTCGACCATCCCTTCGCCAATGTCGCCGGGCAATTCCTTGTCCATCAGGATCGCCGTACTCTCGCGGGCAATCTGCAGGGCACTCCAGAGGATGTAGAACGCGATGCCGAGACCGAACAGCGCATCCAGCTGCGGCCAGCCGAAGCGTGCCAGCAGCAGGGCGAGCAGGATGCTGCCATTGAGCAGCAGGTCGGAGCGGTAGTGCAGTGAGTCGGCGCGCACCGCAGTGGAACCGGTCAGGCGAATGACCTTGCGCTGCAATGCCAGCAAGGCCACGGTCAGCGCCAGCGACAGCAGCATCACGGCGATGCCGATGGCCGTGTCACCCAGCGGCTCGGGCGCTTTCAGGCGCTCGACAGCCTGCACCCCGATCAACACCGCGCTGACCCCGATGAACAGGGCCTGGGCCATGCCAGCCAGCGCCTCGGCCTTGCCGTGGCCGAAACGATGGTCGTCATCGGCCGGGCGCAGGGCGTAATGCACGGCGAGCAGGTTGAGGAACGAGGCGACGGCGTCCAGTGCCGAGTCGGTCAGCCCGGCCAGCAGGCTGACCGAGCCACTGAGCCACCAGGCGACGGCCTTGCTCACGACCAGAATACTGGCCACCGCCAGTGATGCACGGGTGGCCAGGCGCAGCAGGCGTTGGTGTTCGGCCGAGGTAATCATGCCCAGGGTGATGTCCTTGTGAAAATCAGGCTGCAGGTACCAGGCCCAAGGCCGCCAGCTGCTCGACGCTGCCGCGGTGCTGGATCAGACGCGGGTCATCCAGCGGCAGGCGCTGGCCCAGTTCGCTTTCGAGGATGGCTTGCAGCTTGAGGTTGTCGACCTTGCCATCGGGGCTGACGGCGTCACGCAGTTTTACCGGGTCGACCTGGGCCGTGTGCCCGCCCTTGTAGTAGATGGCACCCGTGGCGAAGTCGATGCCAAAGGCGATCAGGCCCGGGATCACGTAGAACAGGATGCCGATGGCGTCCATCGCGGCAACCACGGGGTCGATCTTGCCGCCGATCTGGCCACGGCGATCTGGATAGAAGATGGTGCCGCAGGCCGTCAGCTGGGTCAGCAGGGTGACGATCAGGGCGCCACCAATGACGCGGGATGGGATGCGCATGTAAATCTCCGAGAAGTATTCAGCAGGGCAAGCGAAGCGCCAGCACCTGAAGCTAAGACCATGATAGAGCAGGCTGGGTTCGCCGTTATACTCGCCAGACTGTTCGAGGACCACCATGATTTCTTTACCGATCGATGCTGTCTTGCCCGCCTTGCGCGAAGCCTTGGAAAACCGTGACGAAGCGGTGCTCGAAGCGCCCCCCGGTGCGGGCAAGACCACCCGCGTGCCGCTGGCGCTGCTCAACGAGCCGTGGCTGGCCGGGCAGACCATCCTCATGCTCGAACCGCGCCGCCTGGCTGCGCGGGCGGCGGCCGAGCGCCTGGCCAGTGAGCTGGGCGAAAAGGTCGGTGAAACCGTGGGCTACCGCATCCGCCTGGACAGCAAGGTCGGGCCGAACACGCGCATCGAGGTGGTCACCGAAGGCATCCTCACGCGCCGTTTGCAGGCCGACCCGGCACTCGACGGCGTGGGGCTGCTGATCTTCGATGAATTTCATGAACGCAGCCTGGATGCCGACCTGGCCCTGGCGCTGAGCCTCAATGGCCGCGAACTGCTGCGTGACGACCCTGCGCTGAAAATCCTGCTGATGTCGGCGACCCTGGAAGGTGAGCGCCTGTCACGCTTGCTGGGCGACGCGCCGGTGGTGAGCAGCGAAGGCCGCATGCACCCGGTGGATATCCGCTGGGGCCGGCCGTTCCAGCCGGGCGAGTTCATCGAACCGCGGGTGGTGGACAACGTGTTGCTGGCGCTGGCCGAACAGCCCGGCAGCGTGCTGGTGTTCCTGCCCGGCCAGGCCGAGATCCGTCGCGTGCATCAAAGCCTGCAGGATGCCCTGGGTGAGCGGCCAGATGTGCTGCTGTGCCCGCTGCACGGCGAACTGGACCTCAATGCCCAGCGCGCCGCCATCGACCCGCCGGCCAGGGGCCTGCGCAAGGTGGTGCTGGCCACCAACATCGCCGAAACCAGCCTGACCATCGACGGCGTGCGCGTGGTCATCGATGCCGGCCTGGCGCGCGTACCGCGTTTCGATCCGGGTAGCGGCATGACCCGCCTGGACACCCAACGTATCTCCCGGGCCAGTGCCACCCAGCGCGCCGGCCGGGCGGGGCGCCTGGAGCCCGGGGTGTGCTATCGCCTGTGGTCCGAAGCCCAGCATGACCAGTTGGCCGCCCACGGCAGCGCCGAGATCCTCCAGGCCGACCTCGCCGGCCTGGCCCTGCAGCTTGCTCGCTGGGGTGTTACGCCGGAACAGCTGCGCTGGCTCGACCAGCCGCCGGCAGCTGCCTTCTCCCAGGCCCAGGACCTGCTGGCACGGCTGGGCGCGTTCAAGCCGGGCAGCCGCGACAACCTCAGCGACCACGGCCAGGCCATGGCCGAACTGCCGGCCCACCCACGCATCGCCCACCTGCTGCTGCGCGGCCAGGACCTGGGCCTGGCCACGATGGCCTGCGATGTCGCCGCCTTGCTGGGCGAGCGCGATATCCAGCGCGGTGGCGGTGCCGACCTGCACAGCCGCCTGGCGCTGGTCAGCGGCGAAAGCAAGGCCAACCGAGGAGGCCAGGGTGGCGTGCAGCGTGCACGGCAACTCGCTCGGCAGTACCGTGGCCTGTTGCGCGGCAAGGCCGCTGCAGCGGTTGCCGATCCTGACCATCCACGTTGGCTCGGTGCCCTGCTGGCGCTGGCCTATCCCGACCGGGTTGCCCAGCAGCGTCGCGAGGGTGGCGCTGAATATCGCTTGGCCAATGGCCGTGCCGCCTTGTTTGCCGAGGTAGACGCGTTGATGAAATGCCCGTGGCTGGTGGTCGCCGACCTCGGTAGCCGCCAGGGCCAGCGGGAAGAGCGCATCTACCTGGCGGCCGAGTTCGACCCGGCGCTGCTCGATGATGTGCTGGCCGAGCAGGTCGAGCGCGTCGATATCCTTGACTGGGACGAGCGCGAGCAGGTGCTGCGTGCCGAACGCCAGACCAAGGTCGGCGAGCTGGTGCTGGGCCGCGAACCATTGCCCGGGCTGGATGATGAAGCCCGCGCCAGGGCGCTGCTTGGCCTGGTGCGACGCAAGGGCCTGAACCTGCTGACCTGGACCCCGGAGCTGCGCCAATGGCAAGCGCGGGTGGCGCTGTTGCGTCAATTGGACCTGGACAAGGAGGGGCAAAGCGAATGGCCCGACCTGGGTGACGAGGCGCTGCTGGCGACGCTGGAAGACTGGCTGCAGCCCTATCTGGGCAAGGTTTCGCGCCTGAGCCATTTCGCCGCCCTGGACCTGTCCTCGATCTTGCGCAACCTACTGCCCTGGCCGCTGCCGCAGCGCCTGGACGAATGGGCACCAGCGCAACTGGCAGTCCCGTCCGGCTCGAACATCCGCCTGGACTACAGCGAAAACCCGCCGATTCTCGCCGTACGCCTACAGGAGCTGTTCGGCCTGGCGGATACCCCGCGCATTGCCCAGGGCCGCCAGCAGGTGAAACTGCACCTGTTGTCGCCTGCGCGACGGCCAGTGCAGGTGACCCAGGATCTGGCCAACTTCTGGCGCACGACCTATGCCGAAGTGAAGAAGGACTTGAAGGGGCGCTATCCCAAGCACTACTGGCCGGATGACCCACTGGTGGCCGAGGCTACCGCGCGGGCCAAGCCACGCGGTACTTGAGGGGCGGGAGGACGCTGTTCAGCTTTCTGCTTCCAGCAACATGAACAGGCGATACAGCACCACCGTGCTGAACAGCTGCAGGAAGCCACTCAAGCTGTCCATGGCCAGTTCGGCTGCTGGCGAGGGCTCGGGGATGGCCATCAGCAGCAGCCCGTCGATCAGCCAGATCGGCGCCAGCACGCCCACCACGCAGATCATGATGCGCATGAAGTGCCCGGTGGTCATCCGCGCACTTTCGCGCATCGACTGCACCACCGGCAGGCCGCGCAGCACCAGCAGGTATTCGGCGAACACCAGGTTGATCATGATCCACACGCCCGGAAACACCAGCAGCGCCAGGCCGGCCATGATCAGCAGCGAACTGATCATGATCAGCAGGGCCAGCTGCGGCCACAGCTGCACGGCGCGGGCAAACAGGTCCCGCTTGGGAATCTCCTGGCCGTTGCTGCGGGTATCCAGGTAGAGGATCAGCGCCGCGCTGTACAGCGGATAGAACAACAGGCTGACCAGCATGCCGTAGGCCGGCGAGGCCTGGTCGCCCAGATGGCGATACAGCAGTTGGGTAATAAGGGCTTCGAGCACCACCAGCGGCAGGCACAGCGGGATGATGCTGGCCAGGTGAAGGCGGAAGAAGTACAGGGAGTCGCGCAGAACGCTCAGCGGATTCATCAGTCAACATCGCAAGGCAGTAAAAGCAGGGGCCTAACTTTAGCCCAGAGCTGTCACTTGCTGAAAAAAGTTTCACCCGCGCGGTGATTGAATCCGCAGCCCGTGCGCCCCATCTTTGCCATGTCCGATGTCCTGCTAGCCCATGAGGTAGCCCAATGAACACTGATGAACAAACCCTGATCGACGGCCTGTTCGGCCGCATCAAGCAAGCCGAAGACCCAAGCCAGCCGCGTGATGCGCAGGCGCAGGCACGGATCGAGGAGCATGTCCGCCAGCAGCCGGCGGCGCCTTACTACATGACCCAGGCGATCCTGGTTCAGGAAGCCGCGATCAAGCGCCTGGACGAGCAGAACAAGCAGCTGGAGGCCGAACTCAAGCAGGCCCGGGCCCAACTTGAAGCGACCCGTACCAGCAGTGGCAATGGCGGCGGTGGTTTCCTCTCCAGCATCTTCGGTGCCGGTGCGCGCAATCCGGAGCCGGCTCAGCCGCAGCGGCCAAGTGCGCCGGTGGCAACGGGTGGTGGTTGGCGCGAGCCGAGTGCACCGGGCTTCTCCCAGCCGCAGCCGCAAATGCAGGCACCAGCACAGCCGCAACAGGCCGGCTTTGGCGCCGCGCCGGCGCGCAGCGGTGCCAGCAGCTTCCTCGGCGGCGCGATGCAGACTGCTGCGGGTGTCGCCGGTGGTGTGTTGCTGGCCCAAGGCATCAGCAGCCTGTTCAACCACCACTCGCAGCCTGAAGAGGTGGTCGAGGTGATCAAGGAAGAACCGGCACCGGCCAGTGACAACGGCGGCTGGAATGATCAGGGGGCACAGCAGCAGGTCGCCGACAACGGTGGCTGGGGCAATGACCAGGGTGGCTGGGCCGATACTGATTACGGTAATGATGGTGGTGGCTTCTTCTCGGATGACGATACGTTCGTCTGACCGGTCTGGCATACTGCTGGCATTTCGAAGGGGCGCTTTGCGCCCCTTTTCATGTCGAGGTATGTGGTGAAAAAGATCGCGCTGTTCGCCGATGTGCAGAACCTCTACTACACCGTGCGCCAGGCCTACGGCTGCCACTTCAACTACACCGCATTGTGGAAGGACGTCAGCCGCGAAGGCGAGATCGTCGAGGCCGTGGCCTATGCCATCGACCGCGGTGACAGCAAGCAGCAGCAATTCCAGCAGATCCTGCGCAACCTCGGTTTCGACGTGCGCCTCAAGCCGTTCATCCAGCGCAGCGACGGTTCGGCCAAGGGCGACTGGGACGTGGGCATCACCCTCGATGTGATCGATGCGGCCAGCCGGGTCGACCAGGTGGTGCTGGCCTCCGGTGATGGTGACTTCGACCTGCTGCTGGAGCGGGTCATCCAGCGCCACGGCACCGAGGCGGTGGTTTATGGCGTCCCCGGCCTGACCGCGTTGTCGCTGATTCGCGCCGCCACCCGCTATGTGCCCATCGAGGGCGCGCTGTTGCTCAAGCACTAAGGTTTTTTCATGGAACGTATTGCTGTCATCGACTTTGAAACCACCGGTATTTCCCCCGGTGCCGGCTGCCGCGCCACCGAGGTGGCGGTGGTGATGCTGGAACGCGGGCGTATCGTCGAGCGCTATCAAAGCCTGATGAATGCCGGTGTGCCGGTGCCTGCTTTCGTCGCCGGGCTGACCGGCATCACCACCGCCATGCTGCGCACTGCGCCACCGGTGGACCAGGTGATGAACGAAGTGGCCGAGTTCGTCGGTGATACCCCGTTGCTGGCGCACAACGCCGCCTTCGACCAGAAGTTCTGGGATTACGAACTGAGCCGCATCGGCCGCAGCCGCCGGCAATCCTTCGCCTGTTCCCTGCTGCTGTCACGGCGCCTGCTGCCGGCGGCACCGAATCACAAGCTGGGCACCCTGACCCGTTGGGCCGGGCTGCCGGATACCGGTACCGCGCACCGGGCCATGGCCGATGCGGAAATGGCCGCCAACCTGTTGCAACACCTGGCGGGCGTGCTACGCCAGACCCACGGCGTGCAGCAACTCTCCCACGAGCTCCTCTGCCGCTTGCAGAAAACGCCGGCTGCGAAAGTTCGCGACACCCTGGCCAAGCTCGCCTGATGAGCGCAGCAAAAGTGTGCCGCTCATTTCGCGCTGTTTTGTAACTTATCTTTACTTGCTCGCAGCCTTAAACTCGGTCACCCGAAAATGGATTTCTGAGTTGTCTGCCATGCCTGCCTCCCGTCGTTTTCCGCTGTTGCTCGTCGGCGCCTTTCTGGCCTTGTACCTGGTCTGGGGTTCCACCTACCTGTTCATCCGCATCGGCGTCGAGTCATGGCCGCCCATGCTGATGGCGGGAGTGCGCTTTCTGATCGCGGGCGGGTTGCTGTATGGCTTCCTGCGCTGGCGCGGGGTGCCGGCACCGACCTGGCCGCAATGGCGTGCGGCAGGTGCCATTGGCTTTCTGCTGCTCAGCTGCGGCAACGGTGGTGTGACCGTGGCCGAACATGCTGGCGTGGCATCGGGTGTGGCGGCGTTGGCAGTGGCCACGGTGCCACTGTTCACCCTGGTCTTTGGCTTGCTGTTCGGCCACCGCAACTCGCGCCTGGAATGGGCCGGGATCTTCCTCGGCCTGCTCGGCATCGGCTTGCTCAACCTCGGCTCGAACCTGCAGGCCAGCCCCATCGGCGCGGCGCTGATCCTGTTCGCGGCGGCTTCGTGGGCATTCGGTTCGGTGTGGAGCAAAAGCCTGCCGCTGCCCCAGGGGCCGATGGCCAGTGCTGCCGAGATGCTGGTCGGCGGTGCGGTATTGCTGCTGGGCAGCGTGCTGTCCGGTGAGCGCATGACGCAGATGCCGACGGCTGCTGGCTGGGGCGCGTTGGCCTACCTGGTGCTGTTCGGTTCGATCCTCGCCTTCAGTGCCTACATGTACCTGCTCAAGAACGTGCGCCCGGCCGCTGCCACCAGCTATGCGTACGTCAACCCGGCGGTGGCGGTGCTGCTGGGCATCCTCTTCGCCGGCGAAGAGATCGGTGCGGAAGAATGCCTGGCCATGGCGGTGATCATCGGCGCCGTGGTGCTGATCGGCCTGCCGCAGTGGCGCAAGGCGCCCGAGCAGCCGTTGAAGGGCGAAATCTGCAAGTAGCCAGGGGCGATGCGGTAAACTTGCCGCCTTCGCTGAACCCCCTGACGGTATTGCCATGAATTTCGCCCAACTCGGCCTGATCGAACCGCTGCTGCGCACCTTGCAGCAGCTGGACTACACCACCCCGACCCCGGTCCAGGCCAAGGCCATCCCTGCCGTGCTGGCCGGCCGCGACCTGATGGCCGCGGCCCAGACCGGCACCGGCAAGACCGCCGGTTTCGCCTTGCCGGTGCTGCAACGCCTGGCTCTGGAAGGTGAGAAGGTTGCCAGCAACTCGATCCGTGCGCTGGTGCTGGTGCCGACCCGCGAGCTGGCCGAGCAGGTGCACAACAACGTGCGCGAGTATGCCGAGAACCTGCCGCTGAGCACCTACGCGGTGTACGGTGGGGTCAGCATCAACCCGCAGATGATGCGCCTGCGCCGTGGCGTCGACCTGCTGGTGGCAACGCCCGGTCGCTTGCTCGACCTGTTCCGTCAGAACGCGGTGAAGTTCAACCAGGTGCAGACCCTGGTGCTCGACGAAGCCGACCGCATGCTCGACCTGGGCTTTGCCGAGGAGCTGCAGTCGGTGTACGCCGCCTTGCCGCGCAAGCGTCAGACGCTGCTGTTCTCCGCCACGTTCTCCGAGCAGATCCGTATGCTCGCCGGCCTGGCCCTGAACGACCCGCTGAGTATTGAAGTCAGCCCGCGCAACGCTGCGGCGACCACGGTCAAGCAATGGCTGGTGCCTGTGGACAAGAAGCGCAAGGCCGACTTGTTCATGCACCTGCTGCGCAAGCAGCGCTGGAAACAGGTGCTGGTATTCGCCAAGACCCGCAATGGCGTCGACCAACTGGTCGAGCGCTTGCTGGCTGAAGGCGTAAATGCCGACGGTATCCACGGCGACCGCCCACAGGCCACCCGCCAGCGCGCGCTGGACAGCTTCAAGGCGCGGGAGATCCAGGTGCTGGTAGCAACCGATGTCGCGGCCCGTGGCCTGGATATCGACGACCTGCCGCTGGTGGTCAACCTCGACCTGCCGATCGTGGCGGAGGATTACGTGCACCGTATTGGCCGTACCGGCCGGGCTGGCAACAAGGGCGAGGCGATCTCGCTGGTGTGTGCCGATGAAGTGCAGATGCTGTCGGCGATTGAAGTGCTGACCCGGCAGACCCTGCCGCGTCATGAAGAGCCCGACTTCATCCCCGAGCACCGGGTACCGATGACCGATGCCAGCGGCCAGGTGATCAAGAAGCCGAAGAAACCCAAGAAACCGAAAGAGAACAGCGCCAAGCGTGGCTTGGGGCGGTGGATGGACAGCGCCGAAGCGGGTGCTGCCGAGCCATCGGTGAAGGCCGTGCGCAAGGTGCCGAGTTTCAACGGCGGGCCGCGCAAGCGTAAGCCGTAGTTTCGGGAGCAACACGTACCTCTGTGGGAGCGGGCTCGTCGGGGCGCCGAACCGCCGCGAACACGGGCGAAGCCCGTGCCATGCACCGCGTTGCCTGCTTCGCGGGCAAGCCCGCTCCCACAGGGGACGATGTTTGCGTCAGGAATTGAGCCAGTCTGCAGCAGCTCGCCCCGCCCGCAATCCGCTGGCAAAGCACGCCGTCAGCAGATACCCCCCAGTCGGCGCCTCCCAGTCCAGCATCTCGCCCGCACAGAACACCCCCGGCATCCGGCGAACCATCAACCCTTCATCCAGCCCTTCGAAACGCACGCCACCGGCACTGCTGATCGCTTCGTCCAGCGGACGCGTGCGTACCAGCGTGATCGGCAAGGCTTTGATCGCCCGCGCCAGCGCCTGAGGATCGGCAAACGTCGCCTGATCCGTCAGCTCCCGCAGCAACCCCGCCTTGACCCCATCGATCCCCAGCTGGCTGTGCAGATGCTTGGCCATCGACCGCGACCCGCGTGGCTTGGCCAGCGCCTGGGCAATCTTGTCCACAGGCTTGTCCGGCAGCAGATCGAGCAACAGCCTGGCCTGCCCCTGATGCTCGATGGCCTGGCGCAGTTGCGCCGACCATGCATACACCAGGCTACCCTCGACGCCCTGTGCGGTGAGGATGAACTCGCCCTTGCGCGGCGTCATGCCCGGCACGCTCAGAGCAATGTTCTTCAGCGGCGCCCCGGCAAACTTGTCCACAAGCACTGGACTCCAGCCTTCGACCTCAAAACCACAGTTGCTTGGCCGCAGCGGCGAGATATCCACAGTGCGTTCGGCCAACAATGGTTGCCAGGCACCATCGGAGCCCAGCCTGGCCCAGCTGGCACCACCGAGGGCTAGCACCACGACGTCGGCCTCGACCTGCAGTTCACCCTGTGGATAAGCAATCCGCAAGCTGCCGTCGGCATTCCAGCCCAGCCAGCGATGGCGGGTGTGGATAACTACGCCGTTGTCACGCAGGCGCTTCAACCAGGCGCGCAACAGCGGGGCTGCTTTCATGTCGGTCGGGAAAACCCGGCCCGACGTACCGACAAAGGTTTCGATACCCAGCCCGTGAATCCACTGGCGCAGCGCATCGGCATCGAAGTCGCGCAACAACCCGTCGATCTCGCTCTGCCGCTCGGCGTAGCGCGAAACGAACTGTGGATAAGCTTCCGAATGAGTGATGTTCATGCCGCCGACGCCGGCCAGCAGGAACTTGCGGCCCACCGATGGCATGGCGTCGAACACTTCCACCGCCAGGCCCGCCTGGGCCATGGCTTCTGCAGCCATCAGGCCGGCAGGGCCGCCGCCGATAACGACGGCCAGGGAAGGGGAGGCGGGGGATTTTTCTGACATGGTAGGCAGCAGGCTGTGGAAAAGACTGCACATTCTAGCGCAGCCGGGCCAACCTAAGCACTGAACAAAAAATGATCAATGTTCTACAGCCCACGCCCGCAAAGGGCTGCAGCGCCTTTCCCGCAGGTTATCCACAAGCGGTTCCACAGTCATTGTGAACAACCGATGACCCGTGCCGCACTGTGGTGAAGAATGCCGTGGCGCCTGGCCAAGGCTTCACGGTCCTTGCTGTAGCCCCCACCGATCACCCCGACCACCGGGATATCGCGGCCCAGGCAGTGACGCATCACCCGCTCGTCACGCGCCGCCAGGCCCTGGTCGGTGAGTTGCAGGTAGCCCAGGGCATCGTCCTTGTGCACATCGACGCCGGCGTCGTACAGCACCAGGTCGGGTTGATACAGCGGCAGCAGGTAGTTCAGCGCATCCTCCACCACCTTCAGGTAAGCCGTGTCGCCCATGCCACGGGGCAGGGGAATGTCCCAGTCACTGTGAGCCTTGCGCGCCGGGAAGTTCTGCTCGCAGTGCAGGGACACGGTGATGGCGTCCGGGGTGTCGTGGAGGATACGTGCCGTGCCATCGCCCTGGTGCACATCGCAATCGAAGATCAGCACCCGGTGCACGCGGCCGGCTTCGAGCAGGTAGCGGCTGATCACGGCCAGGTCATTGAAGATGCAGAAGCCGGCCGGGTGGTCGTAGTGGGCGTGGTGGGTGCCGCCCGCCAGGTGGCAGGCGATGCCGTGCTGCAGCGCCATCTCGGCGCTCAGCAGCGAGCCGCCCACCGCGCGCACGGTACGCCGGGCCAGGGCTTCGCTCCAGGGCAGGCCGAGGCGGCGCTGGTCCTCGCGGGACAGTTCGCCGTTCATGTAGCGCTCGATGTAACTGCGGTCATGGGCCAGGGCGAGGATATCGTTGGGGCAGATGTCCGGGCGCAGCAGGGCCTGGTCGGTGGTCAGCCCGCTGTCGACCAGGTGGTCGCGCAGCAGGCGGAACTTGTCCATGGGAAAGCGGTGCTCGGCGGGGAATTCCGGGCTGTAGTCTTCGTGGTAGATCAGCGGCAGCGGCATGGGGACTTCGTAATCGGGGCCAGCGCTGATCTTGCCAGTTATTTCCCTGCGCTGGCCAATACGCGTTGCCAGTCCGGCTCGTTCAGCCGACCAAGGATGCGTGCCTTGCCATTGGCATCCACGGAGACGAACAGTGCACTGGCATAGTTGCTTTCCCGCTCACCGCCAGCCACGCGCTGCTGCCGGGCGAAGTGGTCGATGCAGCCATTGTGGGTCACCAGCACCAAATTGTGCCCTGCACGCTTGCGTGCCAGCGCTTCACTGGCGAACTGGTTGTCGCAGCTTTCCAGCCAGGCTTCGCTCGGCACGGCCTGGCCAAGGATGAAGTGCGCCGTTTGCTGGGTACGCACTTTGGGGCTGGCGAGCATGTCGGCATTGCTCAGGCCCAGTTGCTTCAGGCCCTGGCCGACGCGTGTGGCGGCCTCGCTGCCGGCCACGGTGATGCCGGTGGGGTCGTTCAGGCACGGGCCGGGTGCGCTGTCACAACGTTCGGCATGGCGGATCATCACGATCACCGCACCTTCGGCCCAGTCCTGCAGGAGGCCGCTTTCACTCAACTGCTGCTCGTTGCCAAGGTCCACGATATGGGTCCTCGTCGCCAGCCAGGTGGTCACTGCCGCGATGACCATGCACAGGCCGAGAGCGGCACCGAGGGCTTTGCGTGACATGCGTCGCTTGCGACGGGCGTGGATGGCGGGATGGCCCGAGGTGTTGCTTGGCTGCATGCGTCACTCCAATGGCGCGGCGGTGGTGTGGCGGTATTGTGCTCAGCCGTCTGTCGGGAGCTGGTGAAGGGGTTGTGAAAATTGCATTCTGGGCGCCGTCGGTTGCGTGAAAAACCTGGCCGCGCCTACGCTGTTAGATGCCACCGCGCAAAACCGGAGCTCGCCCCATGAACCCCATCCTCCACCTGGAAAGCGCACGCCTGGTGCTGCGCCAATGGCACGATGACGACCTGCGCGAGTTCGCCGCGCTGTGTGCCGACCCGCAGGTGATGCGTTATTTCCCGGCGCCGATGACGCGGCTGGAAGCGGCGGCGCTGATCGGCAGGATTCGTGGGCACTTCAACGAATACGGCTTTGGCCTGTGGGCCCTGGAGCGAAAGGATAGCGGGGCTTTCATCGGTATGACGGGGTTGCTCAATGTCAATTTCGACGCACCGTTCGCCCCGGCGGTGGAGATTGGCTGGCGCCTGGCCCGGCGCCACTGGGGCCTGGGGTTTGCCAGCGAGGCGGCGTGGACCTGCCTGCGTTGTGCTTTCGCCCAATTGCGCGTGGAAGAGGTGGTGTCGTTCACTAGCGAGAGCAACTTGCCGTCGCAGAAAGTCATGCAGGCCATCGGCATGGTCCAGGACGCCAATGGCAGCTTCGACCACCCCCGGCTGCCCATCGGCCACCCGCTGCGCCTCCATGTGCTGTATCGCATTGACCGCGCACATTGGGAACAGACCCTGCGCACTGAATGAGCCGTCATGCACGGCGTCAATGGCAAACCCTGTATCATTTCCCACCTGAGAGCGCCGTAGAGCTGTGATGCCTTGCTAGGAGAACCCCCGATGAGTCATGTGTTGGACGACCTGGTCGACCTGTTGAGCCTCGAGTCGATCGAGGAGAACCTGTTCCGTGGCCGCAGCCAGGACCTGGGCTTCCGCCAGCTGTACGGTGGCCAGGTACTGGGCCAGTCGCTGTCGGCCGCCAGCCAGACAGTCGAGGACGCGCGCCATGTGCATTCGCTGCACGGTTACTTCCTGCGCCCGGGCGATGCCAGCCTGCCGGTGGTCTATTCGGTCGACCGCGTGCGTGACGGCGGCAGCTTCAGCACCCGGCGAGTGACGGCGATCCAGAAGGGCCAGCCGATCTTCACCTGCAGCGCGTCGTTCCAGTACGACGAGGAAGGCTTCGAGCACCAGGTGCAGATGCCCGATGTGGTCGGCCCGGAAAACCTGCCGACCGAAGTCGAGCTGGCCAGCGCCCATGCCGACAAGCTGCCCGAGCGCATCCGTGACAAGGTGCTGTGCGCCAAGCCGATCGAGATCCGCCCGGTGACCGAGCGCGACCCGTTCAACCCCCAGCCCGGCGACCCGGTGAAGTACGCCTGGTTCCGCGCCGACGGCACACTCCCGGACGTACCTGCCCTGCACAAGTACCTGCTGGCCTACGCCTCCGACTTTGGCCTGCTGACCACCTCGCTGCTGCCCCACGGCAAGTCGGTATGGCAGCGCGACATGCAGATCGCCAGCCTCGACCATTCGCTGTGGTTCCACCGCAACCTGCGTGCCGATGAGTGGCTGCTGTATGCCACCGACAGCCCGTGGGCCGGCAATGCCCGTGGCTTCTGCCGCGGCAGCATCTTCAACCGTGCCGGCCAGCTGGTGGCGTCGTCGACCCAGGAAGGCCTGATTCGCCACCGTAAGGACTGGGCATGAACCTGGGCGAAATCCGCAACTGGGTGTTCGACATGGACGGCACCCTGACCGTGGCGGTGCACGATTTCGCCGCCATTCGCGTCGCCCTGGACATCCCGGCCGAGCACGACATTCTCACCCACCTGGCGGCGCTGCCGGCGGCGGAAGCGGCGGCCAAGCATGCCTGGCTGCTGGAGCATGAGCGCGACTTGGCGATTGCCTCGACAGCGGCCGCCGGGGCAGTGGAGCTGGTGCGTGAGCTGGCCGGGCGTGGCTGCCGCCTGGGCATCCTGACCCGCAATGCGCGGGAGCTGGCGCATGTGACGCTGGAGGCCATCGGCCTGGCGGACTGCTTCGCGGTCGAGCACATTCTCGGGCGTGATGAAGCAGAGCCGAAGCCGAGCCCGGATGGGCTGTTGAAGATTGCCCGCGCCTGGGGCGTGGCGCCTGGCGAGCTGGTGATGGTCGGGGATTACCGCTTTGACCTGGACTGCGGGCGGGCCGCAGGTGCGCGCACGGTGCTGGTGAACCTGCCGGATAATCCATGGCCGGCGCTGGTGGACTGGCATGCGGCGGATTGCCGGGCGTTGCAGGTGCTTCTGGGCTGAATGATCTGTTGCCAATGAGGGCCCTTTCGCGGGCACGCCCGCTCCCACAGGTATCCCACAAGATTCGAGCCTGTGGTGCTCCCTGTGGGAGCGGGCGTGTCGGGGCGCCGAACCGCCGCGAAGAGGCCCGCACTGGCTATGCTGAACCCAGTCTTTCCTCTGAATGGAACCTCAGTCATGACCAACAAGGCCATCTATGTGCAACCCGGCGGCGGCTACGACAAGGTCGAAGTCGGCACCTGCGAGGCCCCGGCGCCCAAGGCCGGCGAGATCACCGTGCAGCTGCATGCCAGCTCCCTCAACTATCACGACTACGCTGTAGTCAGTGGCATGTGGGGCCCGAGCGAGCGGCGCATTCCCATGGCCGACGGTGCCGGCGAAGTGATCGCGGTCGGTGCGGGTGTGAGCGAGTTCCAGGTCGGCGATAACGTCGTCAGCACCTTCTTCCCCGATTGGCTCGACGGCCAGGCCAATGTCGAAGGCTTTGGCCGGGTGCCCGGTGACGGCATCGATGGGTATGCCCGCGAACAGGTCACCGCTGCGGCCACCTCGTTCACCCTGGCACCCAAGGGCTTCAGCCATGCCGAGGCGGCGACCCTGACCACGGCCGGCCTCACCGCCTGGCGCACCTTGATGAGCGATGACCACCTCAAGCCGGGTGACACGGTGCTGGTGCAGGGCACTGGCGGCGTGTCGATCTTTGCCCTGCAGTTTGCCAAGCTGGCGGGGGCGACGGTCATCGCCACGTCGTCCAGTGACGCCAAGCTCGAACGCCTGAAAGCCCTCGGCGCCGACCACCTGATCAACTACAAGAGCACCCCGGCCTGGGGCGAGAAGGCGCGTGAGCTCACGGGCAATCGCGGCGTCGATCATGTGATCGAAGTGGGTGGGCCGGCGACCCTGGAGCAGTCGATGATCGCCGCGCGCATCGGTGGGCATGTGTCGCTGATCGGCATTCTCACAGGCGTGGCCGGGCAGTTGCCGCTGGTGCAGGCACTGGTGCGGCAGATCCGCCTGCAAGGTGTGCTGGTGGGCAGCCGTGCGCAGCAGCAGGCGATGGTGCGGGCGATCGATGCCAACGGCTTGCGGCCAGTGGTGGACAAGCATTTCGAGCTGGAGCAGATCGTCGAGGCGTTCCGTTATCAGGAGAGCAACCGGCATTTCGGCAAGATCTGCCTGACCTGGTGAAACTGTAACAGGCGCCCGACAAGCCAATACATTTGCGCACATCGGCAGGGGAAAGCGGCTGGCTAGAATGCCCCGCTTCAGCTGCGACTGATTCTCTTCAAGAGGATTCCCCCCGATGAGCTTCCTTTCCCGTATCCGGCAGCGCTTGCTGCCTGCCCTCGTTCTGCTGGCGACTGCTGCCGGCTTTGCGCAAACCGCCAGCGCCCTGCAAGTGACTGACGTGCTTGGGCGCCAGGTCGAGATCGACCATGCGCCGCGGCGCATCGTGCTTGGCGAAGGGCGGTTGTTCTTTGCCTTGGCCTTGCTCGACCGCGACAACCCGTTCCAGCGCGTGGTCGGCTGGCAGAACGACATGCGCCTGCTCGACCCGCACACCTACGACGTCTACGCCAAGCTGTACCCGCAGGTCGCCAGGCTGCCATTGATCGGCCAGGCCTCGGAGCAGAGCGTCAGTGCCGAACAGATCCTCGCGCTCAAGCCGGACCTGGCGATCTTCAGCATCGCTGGCGAAGGCCCGACCCAGCACAGCCCGGTGGCCGACTTGCTGGAAAAGGCCGGGGTGCCGGTGCTGTTCGTCGACTTCCGCGTGCACCCGATCCGCAATACCCGGGTCAGCATGCAGGCGCTGGGCACCCTGCTCGGGCGTGAACAGCAGGCGCAGGAATACCTGAGCCTGTACGACCGTCACCTCAAGCACATCACCGACAGCGTGGCCATGCTCAAGGCCAGTGAGCGGCCGAAAGTGTTTCTCGAACTGCTGGCAGGCGTGTGGCAGGCACCGGGTCACACCACCGGAAAAAGCGGCCTGGGCAGCGTGGTCGAGGCGGTCGGGGGGCACAATATCGGTGCCGACGTGGTGCCGGGCGCACTCGGCGACGTCAGTGTCGAGTACGTGCTGCAGGCAGACCCTGACGTGTACATCGCCACCGGCAACCGTGCACCGGGCGTGCTGCTGGGCGCGGGTGTAGCCACCGAGACAGCCCGCCAGAGCCTGACGAAGATCACCGCACGCCCCGAGTTCGCGCCGCTGCGGCCAATCCAGGCCGGGCAGGCCCACGGCCTGTGGCATGACTTCTACAACTCGCCGTTCAACATCCTCGCGATCGAGGTCATGGCGCGTTGGGTGCACCCCGAGCGCTTCGAGGATGTCGACCCACAGGCCACCCTGGGTGAAATCAACCGCATGCTGAAGGTAGGCCTGGACGGCCAGTACTGGGTCGACGCCAAGTGACCGCGCTGGCGCAGGAGGGTGCGGCACTTGCGGCCTGGCATTACCGCCGCCTGCTCTGGCGGCGAGCCTTGCTGGTGTTCGCGCTGGCGCTGTTGCTGCTGCTGTCGGTGCTCGGTGACCTGGCCAGCGGTGCCTCGGGCATGGGCCTGGGGCAACTGCTGCAGGGCATCTTCGACCCGGCGACGCTGAGCGCCACCGAGCGGGTGATCATCTGGAACGTGCGCCTGCCGTACTCGCTGATGGCGGTGCTGGTGGGCGCGGCATTGGCGCTGGCTGGCGCCGAGATGCAGGCGATCCTCGACAACCCGCTGGCCAGCCCGTTCACCCTCGGCGTGTCGTCATCGGCGGCTTTGGGTGCATCGCTGGCGATCGCCTATCCACTGGGTATCGCCTGGCTGGCGCCGAGCGCGCAGGTGACGCTGATGGCCTTCGTCTTCGCTTGCCTGTCGGTGGTGTTGCTGCAGGCGATGTCACGCTTGCGTGGCGCGGGGGTGGAGAGCCTGGTGCTGTTCGGCATCGCCCTGGTGTTCAGCTGCAATGCGCTGGTCTCGCTGCTGCAGTTGCTGGCCACCGAGGACGTGCTGCAGCAACTGGTGTTCTGGACCTTGGGCAGCCTGGCCCGGGCCGACTGGCAGAAGCTCGGCATCCTGGCCCTGGTGCTGGCGCTGCTGTTGCCGTTCTCGCTGCGCGCCGCGCCGGCCATGACCTTGTTGCGCATGGGCGAGGACCGCGCGCGCAGCTTTGGCGTGGATACCCGGCGCCTGCGCTTTGCCTCGCTGCTGCGCATCAGCCTGTTGTCGGCCACGGCGGTGGCGTTCGTCGGCACTATCGGTTTCGTCGGCCTGGTCGGGCCGCATATCGCCCGCTTGCTGGTTGGTGAGGACCAACGATTCCTGCTACCGGCCAGTGCGCTGGTGGGGGCGTTGATGCTGTCGATGTCGTCGCTTGCCAGCAAGCTGATCCTGCCCGGGGTGATCGTGCCGGTGGGTATCGTCACGGCGTTGGTCGGGGTGCCGGTGTTCGTGCTGCTGGTGTTCCGCCGGGGGAGAAGACTGTGAGCCTGTTGATCGATGACGTAGCGGTCGCCTATGGCGCGCGGCAGATCCTGCACGGGGTGAGTTTGCCCGAGCTGCCGGCCGGTAGCCTGGTGGCGCTGGTCGGGCCCAATGGCGCGGGCAAGTCGACCTTGCTGCGGGCGCTGGCAGGGCTGGAGCGGATGAAGGGCGGCTTGAGCCTGGATGGCCAGGACGTGACCCGGCTGAGCTTTGCCGAGCGCTCGCGGCGGCTGGCCTACATGCCCCAGCAACTGCCGCCGGGGATTGCCATTGGGGTACTGGAAAGCATTGTCGCGGCGTTGCGTGTGAGTGGTGCCGATGACCTGCTCGGCAGCGCCTACGAGGCGTTGCGCCAATTGGGTATCGAGGCGCTGGCCAAGCGTTCGCTCGACAGCCTGTCCGGTGGCCAGCGGCAATTGGTGGCGCTGGCGCAGCTGATGGCGCGCAATCCGCAGGTGCTGTTGCTCGATGAGCCGACCAGTGCGCTGGACCTGCATTACCAGTTGCGGGTGATGGGCGCGGTGCGCGAGCGGGTGGTGGCGCATCGGTTGCTGGCAGTGGCGGTGTTGCATGACATCAACCTGGCGGCCAGCCATGCCGATTGGCTGGTGGTGTTGCGCGAGGGCAGGGTTGTGGCGTGTGGGGCACCGGGGGAGGTGCTGCAGCCTGAGCTGCTGGCTGAGGTGTATGGCGTCGAGGCGCGGGTCGAGCGCTGTTCGCAGGGAAGGCTGCAAGTGCTGGTGGATCGGGCGTTGGCCTGAGATTTTCTGGTTGCCTGTACTGGCCTCTTCGCGGGCACGCCCGCTCCCACAGG
>NZ_JAGIBG010000002.1 GCF_017744435.1 Pseudomonas sp. | reverse complement strand
TTGACGACCATAGAGCATTGGAACCACCTGATCCCATCCCGAACTCAGCAGTGAAACGATGCATCGCCGATGGTAGTGTGGGGTTTCCCCATGTGAGAGTAGGTCATCGTCAAGATTCATTTCGCAAAACCCCTATCTGCACATGCAGGTAGGGGTTTTGTCTTTTCTGGCTTTTACTTGGGGCAGTATCGGCAGTCAGCCGTGATATCGTTCCCCATTCTCCTCCCAGGGACTTCTCCATGCCCAACACCACCTCGCTGCAGCCCGGATTCATGATCGTCCACGGCAATCGCCTGGACGACCTGCGCAGCCTGGTGGTGAGTTGGATGCGCCGCTATCCGCTGGCACCGCTGGAGAACGAAATCGCCCTGGTACAGAGCAATGGCATTGCCCAATGGCTCAAGCTGGCCCTTGCCGAGGACCCACAGGACGATGACATGGGCGGTTGCGGTATTGCTGCTGCCATCGATGTGCAACTGCCCGGTAGCTTCATGTGGCAGCTGTATCGCAAGGTGCTCGGACGCGATGAGATCCCTGAAGTATCGCTGCTCGACAAGGCACCGCTGACCTGGCGCCTGATGCGCCTGCTGCCTGCACTGATCGAGCGCCCACATTTCGAGCCGCTGCGTCGCTTCCTCACCGATGACAGTGACCTGCGCAAGCGCTATCAGCTGGCCGAGCGACTGGCCGACCTGTTCGACCAATACCAGGTCTACCGCGCCGACTGGCTCAAGGACTGGGCAACCGGAGAGCACATCCTCAATACCGCTCGTGGTGAGCGCAAGCCGCTCGCCCCGGGCAACCGTTGGCAGGCTGAACTGTGGCGAGCGTTGCTTGAGGATGTCGGTGAACAGGGCATGGCGCAGAGCCGGGCAGGGGTGCACCAGCGCTTCATCGAACGCATCAACAGCCTGGAAACCGCACCCCACGGGCTCCCTTCGCGGGTCATCGTGTTTGGTATTTCTTCCTTGCCTGCCCAGGCATTGGAGGCACTAGCCGGTCTTGCCCGTTTCAGCCAGGTGTTGCTCTGCGTTCACAACCCTTGCCGTCATCATTGGGCCGACATCGTTGCCGACAAGGACCTGCTACGCCACCAGTACAAGCGTCAGCAGCGCAAGCAAGGCATGCCCCTGCAGCTGGACGACGAATCGCTGCATCAACACGCCCACCCACTGCTGGCCGCCTGGGGCAAGCAAGGCCGCGATTACATCAACCTGCTGGACAGCTACGACGACCCCGGCAGCTATCAGGGCGTGTTCAGCGACGGGCGCATCGATCTGTTCAGTGAAGGCCAGCCCACCACGCTGCTGAATCAGCTGCAGGACGATATTCTCGAACTGCGTCCGCTCGCAGAAACCCGCGAACGTTGGCCTGAGGTTGACCTGAGCAAGGACCGTTCCGTGCGCTTTCACGTGGCACACGGCCCTCAGCGCGAAGTGGAAATCCTGCACGACCAGTTACTCGCCCGCTTCAGTGCCGACCCCACGCTTCGCCCGCGTGACGTCATCGTCATGCTCCCGGCAATTGACGCTTACGCGCCGCATATCCGTGCGGTGTTCGGGCAATTGCAGCGCAACGACCCACGCTATATTCCCTTCACCCTGACCGATCAGGGCCAGCGTGGCCGCGACCCCCTGCTGATTGCCTTGGAGCACCTGCTCAAGCTCCCGGACAGCCGCTTCGCCGTCAGCGAAGTGCTCGACCTGCTCGACGTCCCGGCAGTACGCGCACGTTTCGGCATCCGCGAGAGCGACCTGCCTACCCTGCACCGTTGGATCGAAGGCGCGGGCATTCGCTGGGGGTTGAACGCCGATCAGCGTGCCACCCTCGGGTTGCCCCAGGGCCTGGAGCAGAACAGTTGGCGCTTCGGTCTGCGGCGCATGCTGCTGGGTTACGCGGTGGGCGTGGGGGAGGGCTGCGACGGCATCGAACCCTACGATGAAATCGGCGGCCTGGATGCCGCCTTGATCGGCCCCTTGGTTGCGCTGCTCGATGCCCTGGAGGTAGCCAACCAGGCCTTGTCCCAGCCCGCCACCGCCAGCGAGTGGGGCGAACGCCTCAACGCTTTGCTGCAAGTGTTCTTCCTCGCCGAGGAGGAGCACGACGAATACCTTCTGATGCAGCTGCAGGAGTTGCGCGATAGCTGGCTGGAAGTCTGCGAAACCGTAGGCCTGCAAGACCAGCTGCCACTCACGGTAATCCGTGAAGCCTGGCTGTCGGGACTCGACGAAGGCAAGCTGTCCCAGCGCTTTCTCGCCGGTTCGGTGAATTTCTGCACCTTGATGCCGATGCGGGCAATTCCTTTCCGCGTCGTCTGCCTGCTGGGCATGAACGATGGCGACTACCCGCGTGCCCAGCCGCCGCTGGACTTCGACCTGATGGCCAGTGACTACCGCCCCGGTGATCGTTCGCGCCGCGAGGATGACCGTTACCTGCTGCTCGAAGCGCTGCTGTCGGCACGTGACCAGCTCTACATCAGCTGGGTGGGCCGCAGCATTCGCGATAACAGTGAGCGGCCGGCCTCGGTGCTGATCGGCCAATTGCGCGATCACCTGGCTGCCGGTTGGCGCCTCAAGGGAGATGCTGGCGGCGAGCAACTGCTGCACGCCTTGACCCAGGAGCACCCGCTACAGCCTTTCAGTGCGCGCTACTTCCAGAAGGGCAGCGCGCTGTTCAGCTATGCCCATGAGTGGCAATTGCTGCACCAGCAAACCACCGACGACGAGCAGCCCGATCTCGGCCTGCCCCCTTACGTCAGCGATGAAGCGCTGACGCTGACCCAGTTGCAGGACTTCTTGCGTCACCCAGTCCGGCATTTCTTCAGCCAGCGCCTGAAAGTGTTCTTCGAAGCCCTGGAAGCGCCCACACCAGACGAAGAGCCATTCGTCCTTGACGCCTTGCAGCGCTACAGCGCCAGTGAAAGCCTGCTGGGCGCTGCTCTGAGCGACCCTGACAACGCCGAACGTGCGCTGCAGGCCCAGGCCCGCCGCCTGCAGGCCTGCGGCATGCTACCCCTGGCAGGTTTCGGTGAACTGCTGCAAGCCGAACTGATCCAGCCACTGCCCGATCTGCTGCAACGTCATCGCCAACTGCTGCAGCGCTGGCCCACGGTGGTCGACGGCGCACTGCCGATCCATTTCGAGCACGCCAGCCACCGTCTAGAGGGCTGGCTGGGCCGGGTCTATCAGGCCGACGACCACAGCCTGTTGAGCATCACCACGGTGCCCAACACCATCAGCGCCGGGCGCAACAACCTCAAGTGGCACCGCCTGATTGCCAGCTGGGTGATGCACCTGGCCGCCTGCGCCGCCGGTTATCCCCTGCATAGCGCGCTGCTGGCCAGTGACATCACCCTGCTGCTCGGCCCGTTGCCACAGGCTCAGGCTGCCGAACAACTGGGTCACCTGCTGGTGGCGCGCCAGGCCGCAATGAATGCCCCGCTGCCTGTCGCTGCCAAGACCGCCTTTGCCTGGCTGGCTCAGGAGGATCCGGACAAGGCCCTGGCAGCCGCCACCCGTGCCTACGACGGGGATGGCCGTACCAGTCTCGGCGAGCGCAGCGAAAGTGTTGCTCTGGCCCGGCAGTTCCGCGATTTCGCCGCGCTCAGCGCCGACGAAACCTTTGAAGGCTGGTGTGAAGCCTTGTACCGCCCCCTGTTCAGCGCCGCCTGGCAGGCCCAGGGCAATCTGGAGAGTGAAGCATGACCCAGGCCCGCCCCCTGGCACTGAGTTTTCCCCTGCATGGCAGCCAGCTGATCGAAGCCAGTGCCGGCACGGGCAAGACGTTCACCATTTCCGCGCTGTACCTGCGCCTGATCCTCGGCCACGGCGGTGAGCAAGGCTTTGGCCGCGAACTGCTGCCGCCGCAGATTCTGGTGGTGACCTTCACCGATGCCGCCACCAAGGAGCTGCGCGAGCGTATCCGCGCCCGCCTTGCCGAGGCCGCGCGCTTCTTCCGCGGTGAGCTGGAAGGTGGCGACCCGCTGCTGCATCTGCTGCGTGACGACTATGCCGAAGAGCACTGGCCACGTTGCGCCAATCGCCTGGAAGTCGCTGTGCAGTGGATGGATGAAGCGGCGGTGTCGACCATCCATGGCTGGTGCCAGCGCATGCTCCGTGAGCATGCCTTCGACAGCGGCAGCCTGTTTACCCAGAGCCTGGAAACCGACCACAGCGACCTCCTCGGCCAGGTCATGCGCGATTACTGGCGGCGCTTCTGCTATGGCATGCATGGCGAAGCGCTGAACTGGGTGCGCAGCCATTGGGTCAGCCCCGATGCCCTGCTGCCGCGCATCCGCCCGTTGTTCGGTCGTGTGCGTGCACAGCAGGACGAAGCGGAGCCGCAAGCGCTGATCGATACCGCGCTGCAACAGCGGGTCGAGCAGTTGCGTCAACTCAAGGCGCCTTGGGCGCAATGGGCGGACGAGCTGCAGCAGATCTGCCGCGACGCCGTGGCCGCGAAGCAGGCCGATGGGCGCAAACTGCAGGCGCGCTACTTCGAGCCCTGGTTCGAGAAACTGCGTACCTGGGCCGGTGATGAACAAGAGGTGGAGCTCGACCTGGGCACCGGCTTTACCCGGCTGACACCGGCTGGGATGGCCGAAGCCTGGAAAGCCGGTGATCCGCCCGACCATCCGGCCTTTCATGCCATGCACAACCTGCAGCAACAGCTGCAGGCCCTGGTCAGCCCGGAAGCGCGCTTGCTCGAACACGCAGCGGCCTGGGTTGCGGCGCGCTTTGAAGTGGAAAAACGCCGGCGTGCCGAAATGGGCTTCGACGATATGCTGCTACGGCTGCAGCATGCGCTGGGTACGGATTCGGGTGAGCGCCTGGCGGCGTTGATCCGTGAGCAGTTCCCGGTGGCGTTGATCGACGAGTTCCAGGACACCGACCCGGTCCAGTACGGCATCTTCGAAAGCATCTATCGCATCAGCGAGAACCACCCGGAAACCGGCCTGTTCATGATCGGCGACCCCAAGCAGGCGATCTACGCCTTCCGTGGTGCCGACATCTACACCTACCTGTCGGCCCGGCGTGCGACCGCTGGCCGCCTGCATAGTCTGGATACCAACTACCGCTCCAGCCAGGCGATGGTCGCGGCGGTCAACCAGGTGTTCCTGCAGGCCGAAGACCGGGAGCAGGGCAAGGGCGCCTTCCTGTTCCGCGAAGCCGATGACAACCCGCTACCGTTCGTCGAGGTCCGCGCCAAGGGCCGTCGCGAACGCCTGCTGATCGACGGCGAGGCCTGTGCGGCGCTGCAATGCTGGCAGCTGGAAAGCGAAGAGCCGGTATCCAGCACGCTTTACCGGCAGCAGCTGGCCGCCAGCTGCGCGAGCCATATCGTTGCCGTGCTGAATGGTGGCCAGCGTGGAGTGACCGGCTTCAGCGATGACCAGGGCGAACTGCGCCCGTGCCAGCCTTCGGACATCGCCATCCTGGTGCGTGATGGCCATGAAGCGCAGCTGGTGCGTAGCGAGCTTGCCGCCCGCGATGTGCGCAGCGTGTACCTTTCCGACAAGGATTCGGTCTTCGCCGCCCAGGAGGCCCATGACTTGCTGGCCTGGCTCAAGGCCTGCGCCGAGCCGGATTCCGAGCGCCTGCTCAAGGCCGCACTGGCCAGCCTGACCCTGGAGCTGTCGCTGGCTGAACTGGACCAGCTGAACCAGGACGAGCGGGTGTGGGAAGGTTGGGTCATGCGCTTCCGCCGCTACCGCGAAATCTGGCAGCGTCAGGGTGTGCTGCCCATGCTGCGGCACCTCCTGCACGACTTCGAGCTGCCGCGCATGCTGATCGGCCGCACGGATGGCGAACGCGTGCTGACCAACCTGCTGCACCTGGCCGAATTGCTGCAGCAGGCGGCCGGCGAGCTGGACGGTGAACAGGCGCTGATCCGTCACCTGGCCGAACACCTGGCCAACGCCGGCCAGGCGGGCGAAGAGCAGATCCTGCGCCTGGAAAGCGACGAGCAACTGGTCAAGGTGGTGACTATCCACAAGTCCAAGGGCCTGGAATACCCCTTGGTCTACCTGCCGTTCATCTGCACCAGCAAGCCGGTGGACGGCAGCCGCCTGCCACTGGCCTGGCACGACAGCCTGGGCAATGCACAACTGACGCTGACCCCTGATGCCGCGCAGATCGCCCTGGCCGACGAGGAGCGCCTGGCCGAAGACCTGCGCCTGCTCTATGTGGCCCTGACGCGTGCCCAGCACGCCTGCTGGCTGGGGGTTGCCGACCTCAAGCGCGGCAACCAGAAGAGCTCGCAGCTGCATCGCTCGGCACTAGGTTACCTGCTGGGTGGCGGCCTGGCCCTGCCTGGCTCGGAGCACCTCAAGGCGTGGCTGCAGAGCTTGCTGGCAGGCTGCGCGGATATTGCCTGCCCGGCACTGCCGGAAGCCGGCGATGAACGCTACCGTGCGGCCCAGTCCGAGCTCGAGCTGTTACCCGCCCGCAAACCACGCCGGGCTGCCGCCGAACATTGGTGGATCGCCTCCTACAGTGCCTTGCGCGTTGGCGAACAGACCCTCGGCGCCGACAGCTCTCAGGCCCAGCAACTGCTCGATGACGAAGTGGCCGATACCCAGCTGATCCGCGAAGTGCCTGCCGACGGTGGCGACATCCATCGCTTTCCCCGCGGGCCCAACCCAGGCACCTTCCTCCACGGGCTGCTGGAGTGGGCCGGCCGTGAAGGTTTTGGCGAAGTCGCCGGCAACCCCAAGCTCATCGAGCGTACCGTTGGCCAGCGTTGCAACCGCCGTGACTGGGCCGGCTGGATCCCGACACTCAGCCAATGGCTGCAGCGCCTGCTCAACGAGCCCATGCCGGCCGGCGCTGCGCAGCTGACGCTTGGGCGATTGCAGCATTACCAGATCGAGATGGAGTTCTGGTTCGCCAGCCACAATGTCGACGCCGAGCAGCTCGACCGCCTGGTGGCCCGGCATACCCACCCCGGTACAGCACGCGCTGCTGCGCAGCCGACCGTACTCAACGGCATGTTCAAAGGTTTCATCGACCTGGCCTACGAGCTCGACGGGCGCTATTACGTGGCGGACTACAAGTCCAACTGGCTCGGCCCGGACATCCAGGCCTACGACACCCAGGCCATGGAAAAAGCCATCCTCGAACACCGCTACGATCTGCAATACGTGCTCTACCTGCTGGCCCTGCATCGCCAGTTGCGGGCACGGCTGCCTGATTACGATTACGACCGCCATGTCGGCGGTGCCCTGTTCATCTTCCTGCGCGGCGCCAGCAGCAGTGGCCACGGTGTGTACTTCGCCAAGCCGCCACGCGCGCTGATCGAGGCCCTCGACGCGCTGTTCCGTGGCGTGCACGCGCCCGAGCAGCAGGACCTGTTTGCCGGAGCCGTGACATGAGCCGCGCCATGAGCCGAACCCTCGACGATCTCTTGCCTACGCCCCTGCACGCCGAGCATCTGCTGGCCCTGGCCCCCCAGCACAACAGTGCGGACCTTGTGCAGTTGCTCGATCGCTGGGTCGAGCGGGGCTGGCTGCGTGCGCTCGACCGGGCGTTCGTCAGTTTTCTTGAAGAGCGTGCCCCTGGCAGTGACCCATTGCTCTTGCTGGCGGCAGCCCTGGCCAGCCACCAACTGGGCCACGGGCATGTCTGCCTCGACCTGCAACAGACCCTCGCCGAACCCGATTTCGCGCTGTCGCTGCCGCCGGAAGGCGATGCCTTGACCGGCCCGTTGCTGTTGCCTTCGCAGCTGCTGGCCAACCTCGGTTTGCCCACCTGGCTGCAGCGCATAGCTGCCAGCCCGCTGGTGGCTGCCGGCGATACGCCGGGCCAGCACGCGCGCCCGCTGGTGCTCAGTGGCCAGCGCCTGTACTTGCGTCGCTACTGGAGTTACGAGCGGCAGATCGACCAGACCCTGCGCCAACGCCTGAATCAAAACGAAGCGGCCCCGGCAGACCTTCCCGCGCGCCTGGCGCAGTTGTTCGACGAAGGCGCCTTGGCAGGCCAGGTGGACTGGCAGAAACTCGCCTGTGCCTTGGCCACCCGCGCAGGCTTCAGCATCATCACTGGCGGCCCCGGTACCGGCAAGACCACCACGGTGGTGCGCTTGCTGGCGCTGCTGCAGGCGCCCGCGGTAGAGCAGGGCAGGCCGCTGCGCATTCGCCTGGCCGCGCCGACCGGCAAGGCTGCCGCACGCCTGACCGAATCCATCGGCCAGCAGGTTGAACGGTTGCAGGTGAGCGCCGAGGTGCGCGGGCAGATCCCCACCGACGTCAGCACCGTGCACCGCCTGCTCGGTAGCCGCCCCGGCTCGCGGCACTTCCGTCACCACGCCGGCAACCCGCTGCCGCTGGATGTGCTGGTGGTCGACGAAGCGTCGATGATCGACCTGGAGATGATGGCCAACCTGCTGCAGGCTATGCCGCCCAAGGCACGGCTGATTCTGTTGGGGGACAAGGACCAGCTGGCCTCGGTCGAGGCGGGTGCCGTGCTCGGTGACCTGTGCCGGGATGCCGAAGAGGGCTGCTATTCGCCCGCGACCCAGGCCTGGCTGGAACAGATCGGTGGCCAATCGCTGGCCGCCAGCGGTCTGAAAACCGGTGATGCACAACGCAATCCGTTGGCCCAGCAGGTGGTGATGCTGCGCTTCTCGAGGCGTTTTGGTGAAGGCAGTGGCATCGGCCAGCTGGCGCGCCTGGTCAACCGCCAGGAGGCCCAGGCAGCACGGGACCTGCTGAGCATGCCGCCAGCGGACGTGTTCGGCCTGGCGCTGCGTGGCGAGCAGGATCGGGCCTTCGACCGCCTGATTCTCGACGGCCTCAACCGCGGTAATGAAGGGCCGCAGGGCTACCGCAGCTACCTGCGTACCATTGGCCGCTATCGCCCGGCACCGGGCAGCGCATTCGACGACCCGCGCTGGGAGCAGTGGGCCGCCAAGGTGCTGCACAGTTTCGAAGACTTCCAGCTGCTGTGCGCCGTGCGCAAGGGGGCCTGGGGGGTAGAAGGCCTCAACGAGCGGGTGGCGCGGGTGCTGCACAATGCCGGGCTGATCGACAGCCAGCAGCCGTGGTATGAAGGCCGCCCGGTGCTGGTCACGCGCAACGACTATGGCTTGGGCTTGATGAACGGTGACATCGGCATCGCCTTGCGCCTTCCAGACGAGCACGGTGAAGCGCTGCTGCGTGTGGCCTTCCCGCGCAATGACGGCAGTGGTGGTGTGCGCTTCGTCCTGCCCAGCCGCCTCAACGAGGTGGAAACCGTTTACGCCATGACCGTTCACAAGTCCCAGGGCTCCGAGTTCAGCCACACCGCGCTGGTGCTGCCGGATGCACTCAACCCGGTGCTGACCAAGGAACTGGTGTACACCGGCATCACCCGAGCCAAGCATTGCTTCAGTCTGATCGAGCCGCGCCAGGGCATTTTCGAGGAAGCGGTACTGCGCAAGGTACGGCGTATTTCCGGCCTGATGCTCGAACAAGTCTGACCAGGCCTTGTGACTGACCCTGTGGGAGCGGGCTTGCCCGCGAACACCGGCGTAGCCGGTGCCATACACCGAGTTGCCTGATTCGCGGGCGCGCCCGCTCCTACAGATAGCCGGCGTTGTGCTATCGTTGCGCCGACTCAGACAGGCTTTTTGAGAGAATTCTCACATGACAGGCGCCAGGGAGCGGTTGACAGGCTGTGCGCTTTCGCTGCTGCTAGTTGCCCTGTCGCTATTGGCCGGCCCTGCCCAGGCGGACGGTTCGGCCACCTCCGCACAGGCCCAGCAGCGTGCCAGGGCGGTAACCCAGGTGGTCCTGGGTATCCTCAGTTATGCGCGCTGGCCGACCGAGCCTGTGCCCTTGCGCCTGTGCCTGGTCGGCCCCACCGAATACGCCGACGACCTGATCAAAGGCAGCGTGCAGAACTCTGGGCAACCCTTGCAGGTGCGCCGCCTGCTGGCCGACGACCGGCAGGTCGCCCAGGCCTGTGACGCCGTGTACATCGGCAAGCTCGACGATGCCCAGCGCGACCGTCTGTTCCAGGCCATCACTGGCCACCCGGTACTGAGCATCAGCGAAGCCGATGACCCGTGCACGGTCGGTAGCCTGTTTTGCCTGCGCGTCGGCGATCAGCAGGTGGCTTTCGAGGTCAACCTCGACTCCGTGGCGCGTTCCGGCGTGCGTATCCACCCCAGTGTGCTGCAGCTGTCACGGCGTCGCGGAGCCATGCCATGAAGCGCCCGGCCATGAACAGCTCAGCCAAAAAGGCCGGCAAGAAGCGCGGCGTGCGCCCGACCTTGCGTTCGGTGCTCGGCCGTGGCCACCTCAGCGTGGCCTTGATGGCGGTGGGCCTGGCCGGTATTTCGCTAACCCTGCTCGGCGTGTTGGTCCTGCGCGTGTACGCCAACCACAACCTCCACCTGATTGCCCGTTCGATCAACTACACCGTCGAAGCCGCCGTGGTGTTCGACGACGGCGCCGCGGCCAGTGAGGCGCTGGAATTGATCGCCAAAACGGAAGAGGTGGCGGACGCCAAGGTCTTCAACAACGACGGGGAGCAGCTGGCGCATTGGCAACGCCGTGATGAGGGCGTGCTCGGGCACCTGGAGGCGCAAGTGGCGACGGCCTTGCTGGATGAGCCGATCAACCTGCCGATCTTGCACCAGCAACAGAAGGTCGGGCATATCGAGCTGATCGGCCAGGGCCGCAGCTTGTTGCTGTTCCTGCTCAGCGGCCTGGGCGGCATCCTGTTCTGCACGATCCTCAGTGCCTTTGTTGCCTTGTACTTGTCACGGCGCATGCTCGGCGATATCGTCCGCCCCCTGCGCGGCCTGGCCAGTGTCGCCCACGCTGCCCGTCGCGAGCGCAGTTTCGACCGCCGGGTACCGGAAGCGCCGATTGCCGAGCTCAACGAGCTGGGCAACGACTTCAACGCGTTGCTCGATGAACTGGAGGTCTGGCACAGCCACCTGCAGAACGAGAACGCGACCCTGGCTCACCAGGCCAGCCACGACAGCCTCACCGGCCTGCCCAACCGCGCGTTCTTCGAGGGCCGCCTCAGCCGCAGCCTGCGTAACGCCGCACGGCAGCATGACCATTTGGCGCTGCTGTTCCTCGACAGTGACCACTTCAAGCAGATCAACGACAGCCTCGGTCATGCCGTGGGCGACGAGGTGCTGATCAACATCGCCGACCGCGTGCGTGCGCAACTGCGCGAGCATGACCTGGTGGCCCGCCTGGGCGGTGACGAGTTCGCCGTGCTGTTGACTCCGCTGCACGCTCGCGAGGACGCCGAGCGCATCGCTGAAAAGATCATCGCCAGCATGCAGTTGCCGATGCTGCTCGAGGGCGGCGAAAGCCTCACCACGTCGCTGAGTGTCGGCATCGCATACTACCCGGATGATGGCAATGACCCTGCCAGCCTCCTCAATGCCGCGGATGCGGCGATGTACCAGGCCAAGCGCAAGCGCCGTGGCCAGTGGCAAGCGGCGCAGACGGAACGGTCCGCCGCCGACTTCAGGAACAGGAGCTGAACCGTGATACAGCGTTTGCGTTTTTCGATCGTCGTGATGTTGCTGGCCTTTGTGGCGCTCGCAGGGTGCCAGAGCACGCCCCCCAAAGGGCTGACCGCCGAGCAGATTGCCGTGCTCAAGCGTGAAGGCTTTGCCCCCACCGAGGAGGGCTGGGCGTTCGACTTGTCGGGCAAGGTGCTGTTCGGCAGCGACCTGGACAGCCTCAATGGCCCGAGCCAGGCAATTGTCGAGCGGATCGGCAAGGCCTTGCTGAGCGTGGGCATCCAGCGCGTGCGGGTCGATGGCCATGCCGATGCCTCGGGCAAGGCGGCGTACAACCAGCAGTTGTCCGAGCGGCGCGCTCAGAGTGTGGCCAAGGCGTTGATTGACGTTGGCATGCTGGCGCAGAACATCCATACCCGTGGGCTGGGTAGCACGCAGCCGGTGGCGGACAACCGCACCAGCGTGGGGCGGACCGAGAACCGCCGGGTATCGATCGTGGTCGCATCCTACTGATGGTGTCGCGATAGGGGCGCAATGCGTGCCCTTCAATCCTGAGCGAAGCGCATCTCGCGTGTCTCACCCATCAACAACGGCGCATTCGCCTCGGTCACCCCGCGGATGTAATCCCACAACAGGGTAATCCGCTTCAGCTTGCGCAAATCCTCCCGGCAATACATCCAGAATTGCCGCGTCACCTCGATCTCCTCCGGCAACACCGTCACCAGCCGCGCATCCTGCGCCGCCAGGAAGCACGGCAAGATCGCCAACCCACGCCCCTGCAGCGCCGCCGTGTACTGGGCTATGATGCTGGTGCTGCGCAAATGCGCATTGGCATTGGGAATCAGGTTGGCCAGGTACAGCAGCTCCGAACTGAACGCCAGGTCGTCCACATAACTGATGAACGGGTGGCTGACGAGGTCGCTGACCTGGCGGATCGGCGCGTGGCTGTCGAGGTAGTCCTGGGTCGCATAAAGCCGCAACCGGTAGTCACACAGCTTGCAGCACACATAAGGCCCATGCTCCGGCCGTTCCAGGGCAATGACGATGTCTGCCTCGCGTTTGGACAGGCTGATGAAGTGCGGCAGCGGCAGGATATCCACCGAGATCGCCGGGTAGGCATCAACGAAATGGCTTAATTGCGGGGTGACGAAAAAGCTGCCGAAACCCTCGGTACAGCCCATGCGCACATGCCCCGACAGCGCCACGCCGGAGCCGGAGACCTGCTCGCAGGCCATGTGCAAGGTGCTCTCGATCGACTCTGCGTAGCCCAGCAGGCGCTGCCCCTCGGCGGTCAGGACGAAGCCGTTGGTGCGTGATTTCTCGAACAGCAGCGTGCCCAACGCGCCCTCCAGCGAGCTGATGCGCCGCGACACCGTGGTGTAGTCGACGGCCAGGCGTTTGGCCGCGCTGCTGGCCTTGCGTGTGCGCGCCACTTCGAGGAAGAACTTCAGGTCGTCCCAGTTCAGCGCACTGAGGGAGGTCAGGTCTTTTTGCATGTTGATCCGGCTTTTTTGTGCATTCTTGTTGGATGTTTGCACATCTATACTCGAAAAAAGCCCCAAGGCGCCACCTCGCGTTTACCCGGCGCTGGCGATCTCGTCCTGACAATAATTCCAAGGAGAACGCAGATGAACGCACCACAATCCCCTGACAAGACCAAGGTCGAGCAGGTCAAGCTGCTGATCGACGGCCAGTGGGTCGAGTCGAAAACCAGCGAATGGCGCGATATCGTCAACCCGGCCACCCAAGAGGTGCTGGCGCGGGTACCGTTCGCCACCGTCGAAGAAGTGGATGCCGCCGTGGCCGCGGGCCAGCGCGCCTTCAAGACCTGGCGTGACACCCCGATCGGGGCACGCATGCGCATCATGCTCAAGCTGCAGGCGCTGATCCGCGAACACACCAAGCGCATCGCCCAGGTCCTCAGCGCCGAGCAGGGCAAGACCCTCGCCGACGCCGAAGGCGACATCTTCCGCGGCCTGGAAGTGGTCGAGCATGCGGCCTCCATCGGCACCCTGCAGATGGGCGAGTTCGCCGAGAACGTCGCCGGTGGCGTGGACACCTACACCCTGCGCCAGCCGATCGGTGTGTGCGCTGGCATCACCCCGTTCAACTTCCCGGCGATGATCCCGCTGTGGATGTTCCCGATGGCCATCGTCTGCGGCAACACCTTTGTCCTCAAACCGTCCGAGCAGGACCCGCTGTCGACCATGCTGCTGGTCGAGCTGGCGCTGGAAGCCGGTGTGCCTGCCGGGGTGCTGAACGTGGTGCACGGCGGCAAACAAGTGGTGGATGCGATCTGCACCCATCAGGACATCAAGGCGATTTCCTTCGTCGGCTCCACCGAAGTCGGCACCCACGTGTACAACCTGGCCAGCCAGCACGGCAAGCGCGTGCAGTCGATGATGGGCGCGAAGAACCACGCCGTGGTGCTGCCTGACGCCAACCGCACACAAACCGTCAACGCCCTGGTCGGTGCCGCCTTCGGCGCGGCAGGCCAGCGCTGCATGGCCACCTCGGTGGCGGTGCTGGTGGGCAAGGCGCGTGAGTGGTTGCCGGACATCAAGGACGCGGCGAGCAAGCTCAAGGTCAATGCCGGTTGCGAGCCGGGCACGGATGTCGGCCCGGTGGTTTCCAAGCGCGCCAAGGAGCGGGTGCTGGGCCTGATCGAAAGCGGCATCCAGGAAGGCGCCAAGCTCGAACTCGATGGCCGTGGCGTGAAGGTGCCGGGCTACGAGCAAGGCAATTTCGTCGGCCCGACCCTGTTCTCCGGGGTGAAGACCGACATGCAGGTGTACACCCAGGAAATCTTCGGCCCGGTGCTGGTGACCCTGGAAGTCGACACCCTCGACGAAGCCATCGCCCTGGTCAACGCCAACCCGTTCGGCAACGGCACTGGCCTGTTCACCCAGAGCGGCGCGGCGGCGCGCAAGTTCCAGAGCGAGATCGACATCGGCCAGGTCGGTATCAACATCCCGATCCCGGTACCGGTACCGTTCTTCAGCTTCACCGGCTCGCGTGGCTCCAAGCTCGGCGACCTCGGGCCATACGGCAAGCAAGTGGTGCAGTTCTACACTCAGACCAAGACCGTCACCGCCCGCTGGTTCGATGACGACAGCGTCAATGACGGTGTGAACACCACCATCAGCCTGCGCTAAGGAGAACGCCATGCGTATCGCATTCATCGGCCTGGGCAACATGGGCGCACCCATGGCCCGCAATCTGATCAAGGCCGGGCACCAGCTGAACCTGTTCGATCTGAACAAGACCGTGCTGGCCGAGCTTGCCGAACTGGGCGGGCAGGTCAGCGCCTCGCCCCGGGACGCGGCAGCCAGCAGCGAGCTGGTGATCACCATGCTGCCGGCGGCGGCCCATGTGCGCGCCGTGTACCTCAACGAAGACGACGGTGTGCTGGCGGGCATCCGCCCAGGCACGCCGACGCTGGACTGCAGCACCATCGACCCGCAAACCGCGCGTGATGTGTCCAAGGCCGCTGCGGCCAAAGGTGTGGACATGGGCGATGCGCCGGTGTCCGGCGGTACCGGTGGCGCGGCAGCGGGCACGTTGACCTTCATGGTCGGCGCCAGCACCGAGCTGTTCGCCACGCTCAAGCCCGTGCTTGAGCAGATGGGCCGCAACATCGTGCACTGCGGTGAGGTCGGTACCGGGCAGATCGCCAAGATCTGCAACAACCTGCTGCTGGGCATCTCGATGATCGGCGTGTCCGAGGCCATGGCCCTGGGCAATGCATTGGGTATCGACACCAAGGTGCTGGCGGGGATCATCAACAGCTCGACCGGGCGTTGCTGGAGTTCCGATACCTACAACCCTTGGCCGGGCATCATCGAGACTGCACCTGCCTCGCGTGGGTATACCGGTGGGTTTGGCGCCGAACTGATGCTCAAGGACCTGGGGCTGGCCACTGAGGCTGCGCGACAGGCGCACCAACCGGTGATCCTCGGCGCCGTGGCCCAGCAGCTGTATCAGGCCATGAGCCTGCGCGGGGAAGGCGGCAAGGACTTCTCGGCAATCGTCGAGGGTTACCGCAAGAAGGATTGACGAGCGAGGACTTCATCGCGGGCCGGGCGGCCTTCCCTCTGTAACTGCGCACCAGAGGGAAGGGCACCCTTCCTGCGATGTTTTTTATCAGGCGAAGACGAAGTACTTGCGCACGGTCTCGACCACTTCCCAGGTGCCTTTCATCCCCGGTTCGATCACGAACACATCACCCGCTTTCAGGTGCTTCGGCTCTTCGCCTTCCGGGGTGATGATGCAGTAGCCATCGAGGAAGTGGCAGAACTCCCACTTCTCGTAGTTCACCTCGAACTTGCCTGGGGTGCAGATCCAGGTGCCCATGATCTTGCTGCCGTCGGCCGACAGGTAGGCGTTGAGGTTGACGGTGTGCGGATCGCCGCCGATGCGCTTCCACTTGGTGGCGTCCACGACCGGCGTCGGGCAGGTTTCGCGCAGGACGGTGATGAAATCGGACATGGCACAACTCCTGGTGACTGGCTGAATGACTCGTCACCATAGGGCCATCCGCCGTGTCGCAGTTGCCTGGGCTCGACGTCCAGCTGCCTGCCCGCGCTATGCCAGGGCGTTGACCTCGACGGTGATGTGGGCCAGTTCCTCGTGCACGCCCAGTGCCCGGCGCACGCTGTCGGCGCTCAATGCGTCCTGGGTGGCCAGACTGAGGATGCAGGCATATTGGTCCTTGCCCACGCGCCACACGTGCAAGTCGGTGATGGTGGCGGGCACCGGCAGTTCGGCGACCACCTCGCGAATCTCTTCGACCACCGGCGCATCCATCTCGGCATCCAATAATACGCGGCCGGTATCGCGCAGCAGGCCGCGGGCCCAGAGCGCCACCAGCACGGCGCCGACCAGGCCCATCACCGGGTCGAGCCAGCTGGCGCCCCAGAACTTGCCAGCCAGCAGGGCGACGATTGCCAGTACCGAGGTGGCGGCGTCGGCAATCACATGCAGGTAGGCCGAGCGCAGGTTCAGGTCGTGATGATGGTGATGACCGTGGTCATGATGATGGTCATGGCCATGGTGGTGATGATCGTGGTCGTCACGCAGCAGCCAGGCGCAGATCAGGTTCACGGCCAGGCCGATCACCGCAATGAAGATCGCCTCGTCATAGTGGATCGGCCCCGGCATCAGCAGGCGCTCAACCGACTGGAAGGCCATCAGCCCAGCCACGCAGAGCAGCAGCAAGGCGCTGGAGTAGCCGCCAAGGATCTCGATCTTCCAGGTACCGAAAGTGAAGCGCTGGTCCTTGGCATAACGACGCGCGGCAGCGTAGGCCAGCAGCGACAGTCCCAGCGCCAGGGCGTGCGAGCTCATGTGCCAGCCGTCGGCGAGCAGGGCCATGGAGTTGAAGAACCAGCCACCGGCGATTTCCGCCACCATCATGATCGCCGTCAGCCACACGGCCAGGCGTGTCTTGCGCTCGGCGCCGAGGTTGCTGGTGTGGAACTGGTGGCTGTGCTGCCAGCGGCCTGAGGTTTGTGTCGCCATGGTTTATCATGCTCCCTGAATGTCGAGAAATATACTATACCCCAGTATACCTAGCATGGTGTGAAAGCATATGGCACATACGATCAAGAGCAAGAAGCAGCTGCTGACCCGCGTGCGCAAGATCAAAGGCCAGGCCGCAGCTCTGGAGACCGCGCTGGAGCAGGACAAGGACTGCCTGGCGATCCTCCAGCAGATCGCCGCCGTGCGCGGCGCGGTGAACGGGCTGATGACCGAGGTGATGGAAGGGCACATCCGCGAACACTTGGTTGCGGAAGGGCTGAGCGCCGAGGAACGGCAGGAAGAGGCGGACAAGGTGGCGGCGCTGTTGCGGTCTTATCTGAAGTGATACCCCCTGGGGGTATACGGGAGGAATGTAGGTTTCCTACAGAGCTATAAGTGGAAGCCTACTGGATGAACTGAACCATCCGCTGGTCGCCTGAAGTGTGCATAGTGTGTACTGCGCTTCGTTTTGGTTAATTCGGTGTGTATCATACACATCGACTGCCGAAGGAAGAGTGAATGCGCAGTCGTGAAGTGATCCAGCTCATTGAGGCGGATGGGTGGTATGAAGTCGAGGTGAAGGGCAGCCATCACCAGTTCAGGCATCCGTTCAAGAAGGGGAGGGTGACAGTTCCTCATCCCAAGAGTGATCTGCCTAAAGGCACCGTACACAGCATCTTGAAACAAGCTGGCTTGAAGCAGTCCAGTGGCTTCGTCAGCGCGAACATCAGTGGAGACGCGCAATGAAATTTCCGGTCGTATTGCACAAGGACGCCGATTCGGATTACGGCGTGACCATTCCCGATGTGCCCGGCTGCTTCTCTGCCGGGTTGACTGTCGCCCAGGCGCTAGAGAACGTTCAGGAGGCGCTGGCGCTTCATTTTGAGGGTCTGGTTGCCGATAACGAGGCGCTACCGCAAGCACAGGAAGTCGATGTCCATGTGGCGAATCCCGATTTTGCCGGTGGGGTCTGGGCTGTCGTTGATTTCGATGTAACGCCCTATCTAGGGAAGGCCGTGCGGTTCAATGCAACACTTCCGGAAAACCTGCTGCAGCGGATCGACGAAAAAGTGAAGCGTGATCATCGGTATGCCTCCCGTTCCGGATTTCTGGCCTCGGCTGCACTGCGAGAGCTGGCGCTCGCGCACTGAACAACGAGTCGGCTTTGGAATCCATCAGTTGTGGAAGTGGGTGAATCGGGGCGCCGAACCGCCGCAAATACGTCAGCTCAGGCGACGCTGGACGTTCACGCTTCCATCAATCGCTCGACCAACCCCGCCGCATAGCCCGGTAACCCGGCAAAATTTCGCGCACACAACAGCAACCGCCGGTTGGCCCAGTCTTCCCGCAGTGCCACCCAATGCATCGGCAACACGCCCTTCCAACGCTGCACCGATGCCAGCGGCACCACGCCGATACCCGCACCGCCGGCGACCATGCGAATCACCCCGTCAAACCCTTCGGCCCGCACGCGTACCTGCATGCGGTGGCCTTCGCGCAGGGCCTGTTCCTCCAGGTACAACGCCAGGGCACTGTTCACCCCCAGCCCGACATGGCCATGGGCAAGGCAGTCGACAAAGCTCGGGGCGGGTTCCGCGGCGAGGGGATGATCCAGTGGTGTCACCAGCACCAGCGGGTCATCGCGAAAGGGCAGGGTCTGCAGATGCGCGCTGGGCGCAGCGGTGGAAATGATGCCCAGGTCAGCCATGCCCTGAGTGATCGATTGCACGATGCGCAGGCTCGGCAGCTCCTGCACATCGATGCTGATCCCGGGGTTGTCGGCAAGGTAGCTGGCCAGCAGCTCCGGCAAATACTCGGTCAGCGCTGCCGTGTTGCACAACAGCCGTACCTGGCCTTGCTGGCCGCGCGCGTAGTGGGCCAAGTCGAACTGCAGGCGTTCGACCTGCTGGCCGATCAGCCGCGCATGTTGCAGCAGCGCTTGGCCGGCCGGTGTTGGCTGCACGCCACGGCGGTTGCGCTCAAGCAACGGCGTTCCTAGCGAGGCCTCCATGGCGCGGATGCGCGCACTGGCCGCTGGCAGCGAAAGATGGCTGCGGCGGGCGCCGGCGGTGATGTTGCCGCACTCGGCGGTGTGCTGGAAAAGCCGGAGGTCGATCAGGTCGAAATGCATCTGCCTCTGTCCTGGCAAGAGTCTGGCTGAGTATATGGCAGATTTTCAGTCCAACCGCAGGGCGCCATCATGGCGGCCATGGATACCTTGATCGCTTTCTACCAGAACATCGGCCCGGCATTGACGCTGCTGGTGGTCATTACCTTCCTGCTGGCCGGTGCCGTAAAGGGGGTAATCGGTCTCGGCCTGCCGACTGTCGCCATGGGCCTGCTGGGGCTGGCTATGCCGCCGGCGCAGGCTGCGGCGCTGTTGATCGTGCCCTCGACGCTCACCAACCTCTGGCAACTCGCGGCCGGTGGGCATCTGCCGGCACTGCTGCGCAGGCTCGGACCGATGTTGGCGATGATCTTCGTCGGGACGTTGCTTGGCAGTGTCTGGCTTGGGATCGACAGTGGGCCGTGGGCGGTGCATGCATTGGGGGCGGCGCTGGTGATCTATGCGCTGTACGGGCTGGCAGGCCCGGCCCTGCAAGTGGCGCCGGAGCGGGAAGGGTGGCTGGGGCCGGTCTGCGGGCTGCTGACCGGTGTGGTCACTGCGGCCACGGGTGTCTTCGTGATGCCAGCGGTGCCTTACCTGCAGAGCCTGGGCCTGAGCCGCGACGAGATGATCCAGGCGCTGGGCCTGTCGTTTACCGTCTCGACCTTGGCGCTGGCCGTTGGCCTGGCTGGCCAGGACGCCTTGGGTGGGCAGGCATTGAGTGCATCACTGCTGATGCTGGCGCCGGCGCTGCTGGGCATGCTTGCTGGCCAGTGGCTGCGCCAGCGCATCAGTGCAGCGCTGTTCAAGCGCTGCTTCTTCATCGGCCTGGCCGCGCTGGGCGGCCATCTGCTGATCAACGGTTAGCAGACGAGGTGCTGAGCATCACGATCGGCTGGATGTCGAAATCACGCTCCAGGTAGTCCATGCGCTTTTCGAAGAACGCGACCATGTGCGGCAGTGCCGAGTGCACATCCAGTGCAGCCTTGTCGGCCCACACCTCATAGAACACGAACAGGCTCGGGTCCTGCTGGTCGCGCAGCATGTGGTATTCGATGCAGCCGGGTTCCTGGCGGCTGGGTTCGACGTAGGCGCGGAACAGGGTTTCGAACGCTTCGGCCATTTCCGGACGGGTCTTGGCCTTGAGGATGAATGCGTGCTGCTCGCTCATGGATCGGTTCTCACGATAGTAGGGAATTGAAACGATTCTACGGCAATAATTCGCCTTGTATTTTTGACTTCAGATCAATTGTATTTTGCCCCGCACCTGCTGTATCCCGCGCCTGCGAGCCTCTAACCTGCGGCCCTGAATTTTTGACTCGGCCCGGGAGGCCCAGCATGAAAAAGATCCTTCTGCTCAACGGTGGCAAACAGTTCGCCCATTCCGACGGCCGCCTCAACCAGACCCTGCACGACGCCGCGCTGGCCCATCTCGACCGCGCCGGTTACGACGTGCAGCAGACCTTCATCGACGGTGGCTACGACGCCCAGGCCGAAGTGGAGAAATTCCTCTGGGCCGACGTGATCATCTACCAGATGCCGGGCTGGTGGATGGGCGCGCCATGGACCGTGAAAAAGTACATCGACGATGTCTTCACCGCCGGCCACGGCAGCCTCTACGCCAACGACGGCCGGACCCGTTCCGACCATTCGCAGAAGTACGGCAGCGGTGGCCTGGTGCACGGCAAGCAATACATGCTGTCGCTGACCTGGAACGCCCCACAGCAGGCGTTCGATGACCCGACCGACTTCTTCGAGGGCAAGGGGGTGGATGCGGTGTACTTCCCGTTCCACAAGGCCAACCAGTTCCTCGGCATGAGCGGCTTGCCAACCTTCCTGGCGGTGGATGTGATGAAACGCCCGGACGTGCCGGCGGCGCTGGCGGCTTATGCCGCGCATCTGGACAAGGTCTTTGGCAAGGCGATCTAATCCCTGCAAGCACCCGCCACGGACCCAGACGTGAAAACCCGATCCGAAGAACTCCAGGTATTCGTCGCCGTCATCGACTGCGGCTCGATCTCCGCCGCCGCCGAGCAGATGGGCCAGACCCCGTCGGCCGTCAGCCGCACGCTGTCGCGCCTGGAGGCCAAGCTCGGCACCACCCTGGTCAATCGCACCACCCGGCGCATGGACCTGACCGAAGAGGGCCGCTTCTTCCTCGAACGCTCGCGCCGGGTGCTGGAGCAGATGGACGAGATGGAAGAGCATCTGTCGATGAACCACCAGACGCCCTCCGGGCGCCTGCGCATCAATGCCGCCGCACCGTTCATGCTGCATGCCATCCTGCCGTGGATTGGCGAATTCCGTCGCCAGTACCCGGCCATCGAGCTGGAACTGAACACCGACGACCTGATCATCGACCTGCTGGAGCAGAGCACCGATGTGGCCATCCGCATCGGTGACCTCGCCGACTCCAGCCTGCATGCCCGTTCGCTCGGCTGCAGCCCGGTTCAGGTGCTGGCGAGCCCGGCGTACCTGAAGCAACACGGCACGCCGGAAAAGGTCGAAGACCTGAACAGCCACGCCCTGCTCGGCTTCAGCCAACCCGAGTCGCTCAACCAGTGGCCGTTGCGCCACGCCCAGGGCGACCGCTGGAGCATTCGCCCGGCGCTGATCGCCTCCAGCGGCGAAACCCTGCGCCAATTGGCGCTGGCCGGGGAGGGCATCGTCGCCCTGTCGCACTTCATGACCCACGAAGACATCCGCGCCGGTCGCCTCAAGGTGCTGCTGAGCGACGCCAACAATGGCTACCGTCAGCCGATCCACGCGGTGTACTACCGCAACACGCAGCTGGCCCTGCGTATCCAGTGCTTCCTCGATTTCATCCAGCGCAAACTGGCGATGTACGCCTGCTGAGTTGCCTGAACGCGACAGGTCCTGTCCACAGGCGGCGAAACTTCCTGCGTTTGATTGCACAGTCGCAGCGCTTCGGCCTTACTGACTGCTCAACAAAAACAACACCAAGGAAGTGTCATGCGTATCGTCCCGTTCCAGTACCTGGCTCTGGCAGCCGCGATCCTGAGCTGTTCCTCGACTTACGCCGCCACGTTGGAAGGCGGCGCTGTCGCCGCGCCCGATCAATATGGTGCACAGGTAGCCGCCGATATTCTCAAGAAGGGTGGCAACGCGGTGGACGCGGCAGTGGCCACTGCCTTCACCCTGGCGGTGACCTATCCCGAGGCGGGCAACATTGGCGGCGGTGGCTTCATGACCCTGTTCGTCGACGGCAAGCCGTACTTCCTCGACTACCGCGAAGTGGCACCCAAGGCCGCCACGCGCAACATGTACCTGGATGACAAGGGCGAGGTGGTCGAGAACCTGAGCCTGGTCGGCGTGCGCGCCGCAGGCGTACCTGGCACGGTGATGGGCCTGTGGGAAGCCCACCAGAAGTTCGGCAAGCTGCCCTGGAGCGAGTTGCTCACCCCGGCCATTGGCTATGCCAAGAACGGCTTCAAGGTCGCCGAAAAGCAGTACCAGTACCGCAACGATGCCCAGGGCATGTTCAAGACAGCGACCAACTTCAACGATTACTTCGGCAACATGAAGGTCGGCGAGCTGTTCAAACAGCCGGAAATGGCCCAGACACTCGAACGCATTGCCGACAAAGGCGTGAGCGAGTTCTACCAAGGCAAGACCGCCGACTTGCTGGTGGCGCAGATGCAGGCCGACAAGGGCCTGATCACCAAGGAAGACCTGAAGGATTACAAGGCCGTGTGGCGCGAGCCGATGGCCCTGAGCTGGCGCGGCAATGTGGTCTACACCGCGCCACCGCCAAGCTCCGGCGGCGTGGCCCTGGCCCAGCTGCTGGGCATCAAGGAAGACCGCGCGGCGGACTTCAAGGGTGTGGCGCACAACTCGGCGCAGTACATCCATCTGCTTTCGGAGATTGAAAAGCGCGTGTTCGCCGACCGTGCCGACTACCTCGGCGACCCGGCCTTCACCAAGGTGCCGGTCGACCAGCTGGTGGCCAAGGACTACCTGGCCAAGCGTGCCGCCCAGGTCAACCCGAAGGCCATTTCCGAAACCGACAAGGTCAAGCCGGGCTTGGAGCCGCACCAGACCACGCACTTCTCGATCGTCGACAAGCAGGGTAACGCGGTCAGCAACACCTACACCCTCAACCTCGACTACGGCAGCGGTGTGGTGGTCAAGGGCGCGGGCTTCCTGCTCAACGACGAGATGGACGACTTCAGCGCCAAGCCGGGCGCCGCGAATGCCTTTGGCGTGGTGGGCGGAGATGCCAACGCCATCGAGCCGGGCAAGCGCATGCTGTCGTCGATGAGCCCGAGCCTGATGACCCGCGACGGCAAGGTCGAACTGGTGATCGGTACCCCGGGTGGTTCGCGGATCTTCACCTCGATCTTCCAGGTGATGAACAACCTGTACGACTACGGCATGCCGCTGGAGAAGGCCGTGGCGGCGCAGCGGGTGCACCATCAGTTGCTGCCCAAGGACACCATCTACTTCGACAGCTACGCGCCATTGACCGGGCCGGTGGCTGATGAGCTGAAGAAGATGGGCTATGTGCTGGAGGACCAGGGCTGGGAGATGGGCGATATCCAGGCGATCCGGGTCAACGGCGCGCAGCTTGAGACCGCTTCGGATCCGCGTGGGCGTGGGGTGGGGATGATCGTCAAATAAGCTAGGGGAGGGCTTTGCCCTCCTTTCGCGACACGAGGCCGCTCCTACAGGAAATCGCGTTTCACTGTAGGAGCGGCCTCGTGTCGCGAAAGGGCCGCAAAGCGGCCCCAGGATCTGAAGGTCAGACGCGGAACTGACTGACCAGCATCTGCAGGTGACCACCCAGGCGCGCCAGCTCGACGCTGGACGCTGCCGTTTCATCACTGGCCGCAGCAGTCTGTTCGGACACATCCCGCACATTCAGGATGCTGCGGCTGATCTCTTCAGCCACCGCGCTCTGCTGCTCGGCCGCCGCCGCGATCTGCTGGTTCATCGACTGGATGCTCGACACCGTGCCGGTGATGTTCTCCAGCGAGGCACCGGCCTTGCGCGCCAGCTCGACACTGCTGTCGGTCAGCGTGCGGCTGCCCTGCATGGCATTGGCCACCTGCTGGGTACCGTGCTGCAGGCTGGCCACCAGCTCTTCGATCTCTTCGGTGGACTTCTGCGTGCGCTGGGCCAGGCCACGCACTTCATCGGCGACCACGGCGAAACCACGGCCGGCTTCACCGGCACGTGCCGCCTCGATCGCGGCGTTGAGCGCCAGCAGGTTGGTCTGCTCGGCCACCGACTTGATCACGTCCATCACGCTGCCGATCTTCTGGCTTTCCTGCTGCAGCAGGTTCATGGCCTCGGTGGAACGGTGCACTTCCTCGGCCAGGCGTTCGATCTGGCTGATCGCCTCGCCCACCACGCGGTCACCGGCACGGGCCTCGTCGTCGGCACCGGTGGCCGCGTGTGAAGCCTGCTCGGCGTTGCGCGCCACTTCCTGAACGGTGGCGGCCATTTCGTGCATGGCGGTGGCCACCTGGTCGGTCTCGACCTTCTGGCTGTTGGCGCCGGCGCTGGTCTGCTCGGTCACCGCCGACAGCTCTTCGGCGGCGCTGGCGATCTGGGTGACGCCGTCACGGATGCCGCTGATCAGCTCGCGCAGGGTGGTGCCCATGCGCGCGATGCCTTGCTGCAGCACGCCGATTTCGTCGCGGCGGGTGACGCGCAGGTCGTGGGTCAGGTCGCCACCGGCGATGCGTTCCACGGCTTGCAGGGTATCGCGCAGCGGGCGGGTGATCTGGCGGGTGATTACAACGGCGGCGATGACGCCAGCCAGCAGTGCCAGCAGCGTGGCGATGGTCTGCAGGCTGCGGGCCTGAATGCTTTCGGCGTCACGGCGCTCCAGCTGGATCTGGTACAGCGCGTCGCTGCGCTTGACGATGTCGGCACCCTGCACGGTCATTTCTGCACGGGCAACGGTGATATCGGCGACCGCATCGCGGAATTGGCGCACGGCATCGCGATAGGCCTGCACCGATTGCTCGAACTGCTGCACGCGGGTGGTTTCAGCGGGCAGCTGGCGCTTGAGGTTGTCGATGTCGGCCAGCGCACCTTCCAGCTGGCGCAGGGCGGCCTGCTCGTTGGCGGCGGAGTTGTCGGCAATGTAGCCGCGCACGTCGATGCGCACCTGCAGCAGCAGCTGGCGCGCCTTGCTGATCAGTTGGTACTGGGCCAGGCGCACGCTGTCGGCCTCGGGGCGGGACATGACGTCCTGGCTGAGCGACTCCATGGCGTCATCGGCCTTGGCCGCCGACAGGTTCATCGCATCACGGGCGGCCAGCGAGCTCTTGTAGCCGGCGCGCATCTTGTTCAGCGACACCTTGTACTCGCTGATGGTCTGCCCCAGCTCCTTGAGCAACGCGACGTTGGCCGGGCTGGTGAAGGTGGTGACCAGATATTGCTGCTGCTTGCTGAAGGCGTCGAGCTTGGCCTGGGTGTTGGCAGCGGCGGCGTCATCGCCGTTGGCGATCATGTACTGCAGGCGCGAGATGCGCAGGTCGGTCAGGTCCTTGTTGAGCTGGCCGATGTCGCCCATCCAGTTGCTGCGGTCGATGAGGCTGCCCAGGCTGGTCCAGCCGGTCAGGGCCAGCAGGCCGGTTAGAAACAGCACCAGGCCGAAGCCCAGGCCGAGTTTGAGGTTGACGCTGATGTTGGCGAACCAGCTGTTCATGCACGCTCTCCAGAAAATTCATTCGCTCACTTGATCATCGATCGCAGGGCGTTGTTGTTCTGGGGGCCCGCTGATTCGTGCAGGTGTTATCGGCACGACGAAGGGAAAGCTGAATCGCTTTTTCAGCTGATTTGTAACTATGTGAAAACGTTTGCTTTTTGGAGATGGCTGGGGGCTGCTATGCAGCCCATCGCCGGCAAGCGCGGCTCCCACACCGGCCGCAAAATTTCAAAGAGAACGCGCGCTGAAGGTATCGCAGCTGTTCACATTACCCTGGGCAAACCCGGCCTTGAACCAGCGCACCCGCTGCGCCGAGGTGCCATGAGTGAACGAATCGGGCATCACGCGCCCCTGGCCCTGCTGCTGCAGCCGGTCATCACCAATGGCATTGGCCGCGTTCAGTGCCTCCTCGACATCGCCGGGCTCCAGCCAGTTCAGCCGTTTCTGCGCCTGATAGGCCCACACCCCGGCCAGGCAGTCAGCCTGCAGTTCCTGGCGCACCAGCAGGCCATTGTCGCCTTCCATGCGCTGGCCGCTGCGCCGTGCGGCATCGACCTTGGCCGATACCCCCAGCAAGGTCTGCACGTGGTGGCCGATCTCGTGGGCGATCACGTAGGCCTGGGCGAAGTCGCCAGCCGCAGCGAAGCGGGTTTCCATTTCGCGGAAGAACGACATGTCCAGGTAGACCCGCTGATCCGCCGGGCAGTAGAACGGCCCGACTGCGGCGGAAGCAAAACCGCAGGCCGAATTCACCTGGCCGCTGAACAGCACCAGCTTGGGGTCGCGGTATTGCTTGCCAGCCTGAGCGAACAAGGCCTTCCAGGTGTCTTCGGTGTCGCCCAGGATCGAGGCGACGAACTGCGCCTGTTCGTCATTGGCCGGCGGTGCCTTGCCGCCGGCACCACTTGGCGCTGTCTGCTGTTGCTGTTGATCCATCTGCCCGGCGAGCTGGCCAAGAATCTGCAGCGGGTCCTGGCCGGTCAGCCAGCCGATGCCGACTATCAGCAGCACCGCGCCGAGCCCCAGCCCCTTGCCGCCGCCAAATCGCATACCGCCGCCGCCACCCCCTTCGCCGCGGGCATCGACCACGTTGTCGCTGCGCCGGCCTTTTCGCCATTCCATGAAGTGCTCTCCAGAGCGTGAAACATGGGGATAAAGATTAGATCACCCCAGCCAAAGCCACTAATACATAACCGTTTGGTTATGTAATGGGCAGCTGATTTCAATATTCATCCCGCGCGACCTATCTGAAACTGCAAGTCCGCCTGCCGTGTACAGGCGTTTTCATAATTCCAAGAGAGGAATCCGGCATGCCCGCCCAGGACAACAGCCGCTTCGTGATCCGTGATCGCAACTGGCACCCCAAGGCCCTGACGCCCGACTACAAGACGTCCATTGCCCGCTCACCGCGCCAGGCACTGGTCAGCATTCCGCAGTCGATCAGCGAAACCACCGGCCCGGACTTTTCCCACCTGGGCTTCGGTGCCCACGACCATGACCTGCTGCTGAATTTCAACAACGGTGGCCTGCCGATCGGCGAGCGCATCATCGTTGCCGGCCGCGTCGTCGACCAGTACGGCAAGCCTGTGCCGAACACCCTGGTAGAAATGTGGCAAGCCAACGCCGGCGGCCGCTACCGCCACAAGAACGACCGCTACCTGGCGCCGCTGGACCCGAACTTCGGTGGCGTCGGCCGTTGCCTGACCGACCGCGACGGCTACTACAGCTTCCGCACCATCAAGCCGGGCCCGTACCCATGGCGCAACGGCCCGAACGACTGGCGCCCGGCGCACATCCACTTCGGCATCAGCGGCCCTTCGATCGCCACCAAGCTGATCACCCAGCTGTATTTCGAAGGTGACCCGCTGATCCCGATGTGCCCGATCGTCAAGTCGATCGCCAACCCCGAAGCCGTACAGCAGTTGATTGCCAAGCTCGACATGAGCAACGCCAACCCGATGGACTGCCTGGCGTACCGCTTCGACATCGTGCTGCGCGGCCAGCGCAAGACCCACTTTGAAAACTGCTGAGGACCCCGCCATGCCAATCGAACTGCTGCCGGAAACCCCCTCGCAGACCGCCGGCCCCTACGTGCACATCGGCCTGGCCCTGGAAGCGGCCGGCAACCCGACCCGCGACCAGGAAATCTGGAACCGCCTGGCCAAGCCCGACGCTGCGGGTGAGCACATCCTGCTGATCGGCCAGGTGTATGACGGCAACGGCCACCTGGTGCGTGATTCGTTCCTGGAACTGTGGCAGGCCGACGCCAATGGCCAGTATCAGGATGCCTACAACCTGGAAAACGCCTTCAACAGCTTCGGCCGCACCGCCACCACCTTCGATGCCGGCGAGTGGACCGTGTATACGGTCAAGCCGGGTGTGGTGAACAATGCTGCGGGTGTGCCAATGGCGCCGCACATCAACATCAGCCTGTTTGCCCGGGGGATCAACATCCACCTGCATACCCGTCTGTATTTCGATGATGAGGCCGAGGCCAATGCCAAGTGCCCGGTGCTCAACCTGATCGAGCAGCCGCAGCGCCGCGAGACTTTGATTGCCAAGCGTTGCGAGGTAGATGGGAAAACGGCATATCGCTTCGATATCCGTATTCAGGGGGAAGGGGAGACGGTCTTCTTCGACTTCTGATTCAAGCCTTTTGGGGCCGCCTTGCGGCCCTTTCGCCGGCAAGCGCGGCTCCCACAGTGGCCGGTGTACGCCGATCAAGGTGGGAGCCGCGCTTGCCGGCGATGGGCTGCAAAGCAGCCCCGGCGATCTGTAAGTCAGCGCCGTACCAGCAGGACGCCACTTTCCATGTGGTGGGTGTAAGGGAACTGGTCGAACAACGCACAACGCTCGATGCGGTGCGTGTCCTGCAACTGGGCAATGTTCGCCGCCAGCGTCTCCGGGTTGCACGAGATGTACAGGATCCGCTCGAAGCGCCGGGTCAGCTCGCAGGTATCTGGGTCCATCCCCGCACGCGGCGGGTCGACGAACACGGTGCCGAACTCATAGCTTTTCAGGTCGATCCCTTCCAGCCGGCGGAACGGCCGCACTTCGTTCAGCGCCTGGGTCAGCTCTTCCGCCGACAGGCGCACCAGCCGCACGTTATCCACAGCGTTCTCGTCGAGGTTGCTCAGCGCAGCATTGACCGAGGTCTTGCTGATTTCGGTGGCCAGCACCTGGCGCACGCGGGTGGCCAGCGGCAGGGTGAAGTTGCCGTTGCCGCAATACAGCTCCAGCAAGTCGTCCTCACGCTCGCCAATGGCCTCGAACGCCCAGTTCAGCATCTTCTGGTTCACTGCGCCGTTGGGCTGGGTGAACGCGCCTTCCGGCTGGCGGTAGCTGAAGACGCGACCGGCCACATCGAGCTTTTCCACCGCATAGTCGCGGCCGATCACCAGGCGCTTGCCCTTCGAACGGCCGATCACGCTCACGCCAAGGTCGCTGGCGAGCTGGCGCGCAGCCACTTCCCAGGCTTCGTCCAGCGGGCGGTGGTAGCACATCGTGACCATGGCATCGCCGGCGAGGGTGGTGAGGAACTCCACCTGGAACAGGCGATTGCCCAGTTCCTCGCTGGCCTGCCAGGCGGCCTTCAGGCGCGGCATCAGCTCATTGATGCGCTGGCTGGCGATGGGGAAGTCGTCGATCAGGATCGCCTTGTGCTTGTCGCCCGGGGCGAACATCGCGTAGTGGCGCTGGCCATCCTCGCGCCACAGGCGGAACTCGGCGCGCAGGCGGTAGTGCTCGCGCGGCGAGTCGAAAACGGCCGGTTCCGGCGCGCCGAAGGGCGCCAGCAGCTCGCGCAGGCGGGCGACTTTGCCCTCGAGCTGGGTGTCGTAGGCGGAGGGATCGAAGACAGCACTCATGCGTTGAACCAGCCCAGCTTGATGACGAACAGGATGGAAAGGATCACCAGCGCCGGGTTCAGGTCGCGGTGGCGGCCAGAGATCAGCTTGACGGCGGTCCAGGAGATGAAGCCGAAGGCAATGCCGTTGGCGATCGAGTAGGTCAGCGGCATGGCCAGGGCGGTCACCACCACCGGTGCGGCCTCGGTGACGTCGTCCCAGTTGATTTCCGCCAGGCCCGAGGCCATCAGCACGGCGACGAACAGCAGCGCCGGGGCAGTGGCAAAGGCCGGCACGCTACCGGCCAGCGGGGCGAAGAACAGCGCCAGCAGGAACAGGATCGCGACCACAATGGCGGTCAGGCCGGTCCGGCCCCCGGCGCTCACGCCAGCGGCGGATTCGATGTAGCTGGTGGTGGTCGAGGTGCCCAGCAGGGAACCGGCCATGGCGGCGGTGCTGTCGGCGATCAGGGCACGGCCCATCTTCGGCATGTGGCCGTCCTTGCCCATCAGGCCGGCGCGCTTGGCCACGCCGATCAGGGTGCCGGAGTTGTCGAACAGGTCGACGAACAGGAAGGCGAAGATCACGCTGACCAGGCCGACGTCGAGGGCACCCTTGATGTCCAGCTGGAGGAAGGTCGGCGCCAGCGATGGCGGCATCGACACGACGCCACCGAAAGGCGTCACGCCCATCAGGATCGAGACGATGGTCACGGCCAGGATGCCGATCAGCACCGCGCCACGAACCTTCAGCGACTCGAGGCCGACGATCAGGAAGAAGCCCAGGGTGGCGAGGATCGGCGCTGGCTGCTTGAGGTCGCCCAAGCCCACCAGGGTTGCCGGGTTATCGACGACGATGCCGGCGTTATGCAGGGCGATGAACGCCAGGAACAGGCCGATGCCTGCAGCAATCGCCGAACGCAGCGGCAGCGGGATGCTGTTCACGATCCATTCGCGGATGCGGAAGATCGACAGCAGGAAGAACATTACCGCGGAGAGGAACACCGCGCCCAGGGCCACCTGCCAGGTGTGGCCCATGTGCAGGACCACCGTGTAGGTGAAGAACGCGTTCAGGCCCATGCCCGGCGCCAGGGCGATCGGGTAGTTGGCGATCAGGCCCATGGTGGCCGAGCCGATGGCGGCGGCCAGGCAGGTGGCGACGAAGATCGCGCCTTTGTCCATGCCGGTCTCGCCGAGGATGCTCGGGTTGACGAACAGGATGTAGGCCATGGCCAGGAAGGTGGTGACGCCCGCAAGAATCTCGGTGCGCACGTTGGTGTTGTGTGCTTTTAGTTGAAACAGCCTGTCCAGCATGCCCGCTCCCCAGGGCGCCCTCGCGCCGTGAATGTATCGACCCCATCAGCAAAGCACAGACCGTAGCGGATGCCGTGGTTTTGTGTGGGGCGGAAAAAAGCCGCGCATCATACCAGCATGCTCGGCGGGGGCCTATCGCCGTTGGGGAAAGGGTGCTCTATAGCCTTTACCGGCCTCTTCGCGGGCACGCCGCTCCCACAGGTACAGCGCAAATCTGTAAATCTGTGGTGATCCCTGTGGGAGCGGGCGTGCCCGCGAAGAGGCCGGTACAAGCGAACGATCAATCGTTGTGCAAACGATCCCGCTTGGCCAGAGTGGGGAACAGTTTTATCCACACCCCGGTCACCACCAGCGTGCCCACGCCGCCCAGTACCACTGCCGGCACCGTGCCAAACCAGTGCGCCGTCACCCCGGATTCAAACTCACCCAACTGGTTCGAAGCACCGATGAACAAGCCGTTCACCGCGCTCACCCGCCCGCGCATCTCGTCCGGCGTCTCCAGCTGCACGAAGGCACCGCGGATCACCATGCTGATCATGTCTGCCGCGCCCAGCACCACCAGCACCGCCAGCGAGAACCAGAACGAGGTCGACAGGCCGAAGGCGATGGTTGCCACGCCAAACAGGCCGACGGCGGTGAACATGGTGCGGCCGACCTTGCGCTCGACCGGGAAGCGCGCCAGCCACAGCGACATCAGCAGTGCCCCCACCGCCGGTGCCGAGCGCAGCAGGCCCAGGCCCCATGGGCCGGTGAGCAGGATGTCCTTGGCGAACACCGGCAACAGGGCGGTGGCGCCACCGAGCAACACGGCGAAGAGGTCCAGCGAAATGGCCCCGAGGATGTCGGGCCGGCTGCGGATGAAGCGGATCCCGGCCATCAGCGATTCGATACTGGCGCGGCCGCGCTGAGGCACCTGCTGGCGCGAGTCGAGGCTGAGCATCAACAGGCAGGCGATGGCGTAAAGGGCGACGGTCGGGCCGTACACCCAGATGCTGCCGAAGGCGTACAGGAAGCCGCCCACGGCCGGGGCGACGATGGTGGCCGCCTGGGTTGCCGAGGCCGAGGCCGCCACCGCCCGCGGGAAAAGCCCTGGCGGCACTACGTTGGGCAACAGCGCCTGGGTCGCCGGCATCTCGAACGAGCGGGTGGCACCGAGCAGGAAGGCCAGGGCGAAGATCAGTTCGCGGCTGACGTTGTCGGTGGCGCTGCCCACGGCCAGCGCCAGGGCAATCAGCCCCTGCAGGCTCTGGCACAGCGCCGCGACCTTGCGCCGGTCATAGCGGTCGGCGACGTGCCCGGTGTGCAGCATGAACAGCACCCGCGGGGCGAATTCGACCAGGCCGACCAGGCCCAGGTCGAGCACATTGCCGGTCAGCTGGTAGAGGTGCCAGCCAATGGCCACGGTGAGCATCTGGAAGCCGCTGGCGGTGAACACCCGGGCCAACCAGAAGGCGATGAAGGGGCGGTGATGACGCAACAACTGCGGTGCGGAATCGGACATCGGAAACCTGTTGGCCTCGGCGCAGTAGAGGGGCCCGCAGCGTATCATCTGTTTGTAACAAACGGTTACTGTTTGCCGTGGTCGGCACTTTTTCACGTGTCGCGAAAGAGGGTGGGGCAACGGGTCACGCGGCAATCAACCACACGGCCCAGCGGGCCATTCGGGACTATGCTTCCTAGCAATCGTTGACTTGGATCAATCGTTCCAGATCTAACGAATTGGCCCTCGGGCCGGAATCCCTGCGATCGAACAGAACAATTCCAATGTGCCGCACTCGACTACCGTGGGGGCAGTGGGCGACGGGGCACAAGCCCGGACGCCGGATTATCTGAAGAGGAAGCACCATGTTCGGAATAGAGGCCTTAGAGCTCGCCCGAATGCAGTTTGCCTTTACCGTGTCGTTCCACATCCTGTTCCCGGCCATCACCATCGGCCTGGCGAGCTACCTGGCAGTCCTCGAAGGCCTCTGGCTGCGGACCCACAACCAGGTCTACCGTGACCTCTACCACTTCTGGTCGAAAATCTTCGCCGTCAACTTCGGCATGGGCGTGGTCTCCGGCCTGGTCATGGCCTACCAGTTCGGCACCAACTGGAGCCGCTTCTCCGACTTTGCCGGCTCCATCACCGGCCCGTTGCTGACTTATGAAGTGCTCACCGCCTTCTTCCTCGAGGCGGGTTTCCTGGGCGTCATGCTGTTTGGCTGGAACCGCGTTGGCCGTGGCCTGCACTTCTTTTCCACGGTGATGGTCGCGCTCGGCACCTTGGTCTCGACCTTCTGGATTCTCGCTTCCAACAGCTGGATGCAGACCCCTCAGGGCCACGAGATCATCGATGGCCGGGTGGTGCCGGTGGACTGGTTCGCGGTGGTATTCAACCCGTCGTTCCCCTATCGCCTGATGCACATGGCCACTGCTGCGTTCGTGTCCACGGCGTTCTTCGTCGGCGCTTCGGCCGCCTGGCACCTGCTGCGTGGGCGTGACAACCCAGCGGTGCGCAAGATGCTGTCGATGGCCATGTGGATGGCCCTGGTCGTTGCCCCGATCCAGGCGGTGATCGGTGATTTCCATGGCCTCAACACGCTCAAGCACCAGCCGGTGAAGATCGCCGCGATCGAAGGCCACTGGGAGAACGTGCCCGGTGAGCCGACCCCGTTGATCCTGTTCGGCATCCCCGACATGAAGGCCGAAACCACTCGCTTCAAGGTCGAGATCCCGGCGCTTGGCAGCCTGATCCTGACCCACAGCCTGGACAAGCAGGTGCCGGCGATGAAGGAGTTCCCGCCTGAGGATCGGCCCAACTCGACCATCGTGTTCTGGTCGTTCCGGATCATGGTCGGGCTCGGCTTCCTGATGATCTTCGTCGGCCTGTGGAGCCTGTGGCTGCGCAAGCGCGGCACCCTCTACACGTCGCGGCCGTTCCTGTACCTGGCCCTGTGGATGGGGCCGTCCGGCCTGATCGCACTGCTCGCCGGCTGGTTCACCACCGAGATCGGCCGCCAGCCGTGGGTGGTGTATGGCCTGATGCGCACCGCCGATGGTGTGTCCAACCACAGTTATGCACAGCTCGGCTTCACCCTGGTGGCGTTCGTGGTGGTGTACTTCGCCCTGTTCGGCACCGGCCTTGGCTACATGATGCGCCTGGTGCGCAAAGGCCCGCAGACCGGCGAGGGTGATGAACACAACCCCGGTGGCCCTGGCACCCAACGCACGCCGGCGCGGCCGCTGTCCGCCGCCGATGATGGCCATGAGGCCGAGTCTGCCAGCCTGAGCAAGGGGAACTGAGCCATGGGTATCGACCTTCCGCTGATCTGGGCCGTGATCATCATCTTTGGCGTCATGATGTACGTGGTGATGGATGGCTTCGACCTGGGCATCGGCATGCTCTTCCCCTTCGTCAAGGGCGAGCGTGACCGCGATGTGATGATGAATACCGTTGCGCCCGTCTGGGACGGCAACGAAACCTGGCTGGTGCTGGGCGGCGCCGGGCTGTTCGGGGCGTTCCCGATGGCCTACGCCGTAGTGCTCGAAGCGCTGTACCTGCCGCTGATCCTGATGCTGATCGGCCTGATCTTCCGTGGCGTGGCCTTCGAGTTCCGCTTCAAGGCCAAGGCCGACAAGCGTCATGTGTGGGACAAGGCGTTCATCGGCGGCTCGCTGGTCGCCACCTTCTTCCAGGGCGTGGCGCTGGGCGCCTTCCTCGAAGGCTTCAAGGTGGTCGACCGGCACTTCGCCGGTGGCACCCTCGACTGGCTGACGCCGTTCAGCCTGTTCTGCGGCCTTGGCCTGATTGTCGCGTACACCCTGCTGGGCTGTACCTGGCTGATCATGAAGACCGAGGGCGACCTGCAATTGAAGATGCACGACCTCGCCCGGCCGTTGGCGCTGGTGCTGCTGGCGGTGATCGGCATCGTCAGCCTGTGGACACCGATTGCCTACCCGCAGATTGCCGACCGCTGGTTCAGCATGCCCAACCTGTTCTGGTTCATGCCGGTGCCGCTGCTGGTGCTGGTGACCTTCTACGGCTTGCTCAAGGCGGTGGCGCGCAATGCGCACTACACGCCGTTCCTGCTCACCCTGGTGTTGATCTTCCTGGGTTACAGCGGGCTGGGCATCAGCCTGTGGCCAAACATCATCCCGCCGTCGATCTCGATCTGGGATGCCGCCGCGCCGCCGCAGAGCCAGGGCTTCATGCTGGTGGGCACGTTGTTCATCCTGCCGTTCATCCTCATGTACACCTTCTGGAGCTACTACGTGTTCCGCGGCAAGGTGACCCATGAAGACGGCTATCACTAGGAGGGCCGCATGATGACCGGTAAACATGGCCTGGAAGACAAGAAACCGCTGTGGCAACGGCTGGGTTGGCTGGTGCTGATCTGGGCGATGAGCGTGGCGGCCCTGGGTGTGGCGGCCTGGGTGATGCGATTGTTCATGGGGGCCGCTGGCCTGACCACCCATTGAATGAAAAGGGGGCGCCTGGCGCCCCCTGTCTTTATTTACGGGCCTTGAGGATCACGAATTTCGGGGTTGCGGCCACCTGCTCCACGCCACGGAACAACCGCGCCAGCTTGCTGTGGTAGCCCAGGTGACGGTTGCCGACGATGTACAACGCGCCGCCTACCACCAGCGCTTCGCGCGCCTGCTGGAACATGCGCCAGGCGAGGAAGTCACCCACCACCTGCTGCTGGTGGAACGGTGGATTGCACAGCACCACATCCAGCGACTGCTTTTCCACCCCGGCCAGGCCATCTCCCGGCATGACCGTTACCGGCCGCTCACCCAGAGCCGCTTGCCAGTTCTCCTGCGCCGACTGCACCGCCATGTACGATTCATCGACCAGGGTGAAGTGCGCATCCGGGTTGGCCAGTGCGCTGGCAATGGCCAGCACGCCGTTGCCGCAGCCCAGGTCGGCTATGCGGGCGTTGCCCAGGTTGCGCGGCAAGTGGGGCAGGAAGGCGCGGGTGCCGATATCCAGGCCCTCGCGGCAGAACACATTGGCATGGTTGACCAGGTCCAGTGCCGGTGTGTCAAGCGAGTAGCGGGTCGGGTAGGGCGACCGGGCGGCAGGGCGGTCGGCGACCGTGGCGGTCAGCAGACGAGCCTTTTTCTGCGCCAGCGAGGCCTGTACCGGGCCGATGTACTTTTCCATCAAGTCACCGGCCGCGCGCGGCAGGTGCTTGATCATGGCGCCGGCAATCACCTGGGTGCCGGGTGCCAAGTGGCCTTGCAGGCGGATCAATTGTTCTTCGAGCAGTGCCAGGGTCTTTGGCACGCGCAACAGCACGCGGTCGAACGGGCCTTGCCAGTGCTCGCTGGCCGGCACGAAGGGCACGCTGTCGAACGCCTTGCCATTACGCGCCAGGTTTTTCTCCAGCGCCATGTGCGCCAGGTGCGAGTCGCCGCTGCTGACTACCTGCAGATGATCGACCAGGCTGGCGGCCAGGGCGCCGAAGCTGTCGTTGAGCACCAGCACCCGGCTGCCGGCGTCCAGGCCCTGGGCATGCAGCTGTTCGAGCAGGTATTCATCGGCGGCATCGAAGGCTTGCAGCGGGTCGTTGGCCTGGTCCGGCTGGCGGATCAGGTCGAGTTCGGCGTAGGGGGTGGTCAACAGGGGCATGGCGTCTGGCTCGGGTACGGATCTGCCCATGGCGGTTCGCCACGAGCTTTGGTACGCGATTCTACAGGGCTTTGCCCGAGGCCGCAGGCCTGGCTACTGTTCGATCAGGCCGCGCATCATGGCGATGGCGATGGCACCGGCCTTGTTGGCGGCGTTGGTCTTGGTGATTACGCTGCGAATGTGGAAGTTCACCGTGCTTTGCGACAGCGTCAGGATGCAGGCAACGTCGGCGGCGGTCTTGCCGGCGGCCGACCACTTGAGCACTTCGATTTCGCGCTCGGTCATATTCAACGGCGTGCTGAGCTTGGCCAGGTGATGTTCGCTGATGATCGCGTGCAGGGTGTGACACAGCCATTGCACCTTGCAGGATTTGTCGTACAGCTCGGCGATGCTCACTTCATTGCTTGGCCTGCAAATGCTGACCTGGCTCTCATTATGCTGAAGGTCATGCAATGACTGCGTCCAGCCATGGCGCAGCCCGTGTGCGCAAGCCTGCTCGCGGAAATCGGGCACTTCGCGGTACAGGTCGTCGGTCCACAACACCGGCAGGGTCGAGGTATGGCTTCGGATCGCCGCTGCGTCCCGTTTGTAGAAGTCGTCACGCTGGTAGCGCTCGATCCACGTGACTGGATAGTTGCTGTAGAGGTACAGCCGTGGTGATTGCGCGGCCAGTTGAATGCGGACTTTCAGCCCCAGGAACACCATGTCCAGGTCTTGCGCCAGGTGCACAGCAAGATCAAAAACCTTTTGCGGCGTGCTTTCGCTGATCAACTGATGGAGATGCTCATGATTCCACTGAAGCATCTGTCACACTCCCTTGGATGTGGTGGATCCGATCCGTTTGCATACCGGGATGATTGTAGGAAAAGACCGACTGTTATGTTGGGATTTTTTGTTATAGAGGCCGCATTTTTCATGTGGCCAGACATGGCCGACTTGATGAGCCCCTACTTTCCGGCGGTTTTTATCCAGGCCGCTTTGCGCGACACTGGGCGCACGCCATACACGGAGCCCGTCATGACCGCCAGTGCCGACAAATTTACCCGCCAGACCCTGCTCGACGTCCAGCCGCTGACGCCAAGCCTGTTCAGCCTGCGGGTTACGCGCGATCCAGGGTTTCGCTTCCGGGCCGGTCAGTTTGCCCGGCTGGGCGTGACCAAGGCCGATGGCAGCGTGGTCTGGCGTGCCTATTCGATGGTGAGCGCTCCCCATGACGAATACCTCGACTTCTTTTCAATCGTGGTTCCGGGGGGAGAATTCACCAGCGAGCTGAGCCGCCTGGGCGAGGGCGATAGCCTGTTGATCGACCGTCAGGCGTTCGGCTACCTGACCCTCGACCGCTTCGTCGGCGGCCGCGACCTGTGGTTGCTGGCGACTGGTACTGGCATTGCGCCCTTCATGTCGATCCTGCAGGACTTCGAAGCCTGGGAGCGCTTCGACAGCATCAAGCTGGTGTATTCGGTCCGCGAGGCAAAAGAGCTGGCGTATATAGACGACATCGCCGGGCTGGAGCAGCGGGATTACCTGGCCGAGTTCGCTGGCAAGCTGCAGTTCATTCCGGTGGTCACCCGTGAGCAGCATCCAGGGGCTTTAAATGCGCGTATCACCACGCTGATCGAGAATGGCGAGCTGGAAAAGGCGGCGGGGCTGGAGCTGTCGCCCGAGCATTCTCGGATCATGCTCTGCGGCAACCCCGACATGATCGACGAGACACGCAAGGTGCTCAAGGCGCGTGACCTGCAACTGAGCCTGAGCAAGCGGCCGGGGCAGGTGGCGGTGGAAAACTACTGGTAATGCAAAGGGGCCGCGATGCGGCCCCAGCCATTTCAGGGCAACCGATTCTGGTTCTGCGCCTTGAGCAGGTCGCGGATCTCGGTCAGCAGGGTTTCCTGCGGGGTGGGTACTGGTGGCGTGGTCGGTGCCACGGCCTCTTCACGCTTGAGGCGGTTGATCGCCTTCACACCCATGAAGATGGCGAAAGCGACGATGACGAAGTCGATCACGGTCTGGATGAACTTGCCGTAGGCCAGCACCACGGCCGGTACATCACCTTCGGCAGCCTTCAGGGTGATTGCCAGATCGCTGAAGTCGACGCCGCCGATCAGCAGCCCCAGTGGTGGCATGACCACGTCCCCGACGAACGAGGAGACGATCTTGCCGAAGGCCGCGCCGATGATGATACCGACCGCCATGTCGACGACATTGCCTTTGACCGCGAAGGCCTTGAACTCACTGAGCATGCCCATGTTTGATTCCTTGTAACAAATGGTGAGGTTAACGCAGTGTAAGCCACTAAAACGCTTCATGCGTTGGCTTCAGGGGTAGTGACTGCGGTTAGAACGAATAGTTTTGTCGCATCTCGAGCGGTTCGAGACACGTCGGCCTCGGCTATCATGGCGGTTTTTTCCAGGAGACCCTGCCCATGGCCAAGGCCAAGCGCTTGTATGGCTGCACCGAGTGCGGCGCGACCTTCCCCAAATGGGCCGGCCAGTGCGCCGACTGCGGGGCCTGGAACACCCTGGTCGAAACCATGATCGAAAGCGGTGGCGCGGCGGCCCCCAGCGGCCGCGCCGGCTGGACCGGGCAGCAGGCGCAGATCAAGACCCTGGCCGAAGTCAGCGTCGAAGAGATCCCGCGTTTCACCACCAGCAGCACCGAACTCGACCGTGTGCTCGGCGGTGGCCTGGTCGATGGCTCGGTGGTGCTGATCGGTGGTGATCCAGGCATCGGCAAGTCGACCATCTTGTTGCAGACCTTGTGCAATATCGCTGTGGGCCTGCCGGCGTTGTACGTCACCGGCGAAGAGTCGCAGCAGCAGGTGGCCATGCGCTCGCGGCGCCTGGGCCTGCCCCAGGACCAGCTCAAGGTGATGACCGAGACCTGTATCGAAACCATCATTGCCACCGCGCGGGTGGAAAAGCCCCGGGTCATGGTGATTGACTCGATCCAGACCATCTTCACCGAGCAGTTGCAGTCCGCCCCTGGCGGCGTGGCCCAGGTGCGCGAGAGCACGGCGTTGCTGGTGCGTTATGCCAAGCAGAGTGGCACGGCGATCTTCCTGGTCGGCCACGTCACCAAGGAAGGTTCGTTGGCCGGGCCGCGGGTGTTGGAGCACATGGTCGATACCGTGCTGTATTTCGAGGGCGAATCCGACGGCCGCCTGCGCTTGCTGCGGGCGGTGAAGAACCGCTTCGGCGCGGTTAACGAGCTGGGCGTATTCGGCATGACCGACCGTGGCCTGAAAGAGGTGTCCAACCCGTCCGCGATCTTCCTCAACCGTACCCAGGAAGAAGTGCCTGGCAGTGTGGTCATGGCCACCTGGGAAGGCACCCGGCCGATGCTGGTCGAGGTGCAGGCGCTGGTCGATGACAGCCACCTGGCCAACCCGCGCCGGGTCACTCTGGGCCTGGACCAGAACCGCTTGGCCATGTTGCTGGCGGTGCTGCACCGGCATGGTGGCATTCCCACCCATGACCAGGACGTGTTCCTCAACGTGGTCGGCGGGGTAAAGGTGCTGGAGACAGCATCGGACCTGGCGTTGCTGGCGGCGGTGATGTCCAGCCTGCGCAACCGGCCGTTGGCCCATGGGCTGCTGGTGTTTGGCGAAATCGGCTTGTCGGGCGAGGTGCGGCCAGTGCCCAGTGGCCAGGAGCGCCTGAAAGAAGCGGCCAAGCATGGCTTCAAGCGCGCCATCGTGCCCAAAGGTAATGCGCCGAAGGAGCCGCCAGCGGGGCTGCAGGTGATTGCCGTGACCCGACTGGAACAGGCCTTGGATGCCTTGTTCGAGTAAACGAAAAAGGGGAGCCGACGATGCGCATCGGCTCCCCCCACGTCACCACTCAGTCAGTGGTCAATGTTCGGCAACCGCACTGCGCCTGGGCGCCTGGTTGCCGTGCTCGTCCAGCTCCATCACCGGTACTTCGTTGCCATCGGCATCGAACAGCTTGCCATCCTTGAAGTAGTCGCCATCACGCAGGCACGAGATGTCCGAGTACTGGATGGTGCGTTCGTAGGCTGCGGCGAATACCGACTGGTTCTCCGAATTGCCCGTCTTGAAGTGGTTGAACAGCAGGTTCAGCAGGATGGCCATGATTGCCGCCGAGCTGATGCCCGAGTGGAAGATGGTCTCGAACCAGTTCGGGAAGTTGTGATAGAAGGTCGGCGCGGCGATCGGGATCATGCCAAAGCCCAGCGAGGCAGCGACGATGATCAGGTTGACGTTGTTCTTGTAGTTGACCTTCGACAGGGTGCGGATGCCGCTGGCGGCCACGGTGCCGAACAGCACGATGCCCGCACCACCCAGTACCGGGGTCGGTACGGCGGCAATCACCCGGCCCATCACCGGCAGCAGGCCGAGCACCACCAGGATCACGCCACCGGTGGCCACCACGTAGCGGCTCTTGACCCCGGTCACGGCCACCAGGCCGACGTTCTGGGCGAAGGCGCTCTGGGTGAACGAACCGAAGATCGGCGCCAGGATGCTCGACGCCATGTCGGCGCGCAGGCCGTTGCCCAGGCGCTTGGAGTCGACCTTGGTGTCGATGATCTCACCCACGGCGAGGATGTCCGCCGAGGTTTCCACCAGGGTCACCATGATCACGATGCACATCGACAGGATCGCGGCGATGTGGAACTCAGGCATGCCGAAGTGGAACGGAGTGGGGAAGGCGAACATCGGGCCTTGGCTGACCTTGCTGAAGTCGGTCATGCCCAATGCCCAGGCGATCAGCGTGCCGACCACCATGGCCAGCAGGATCGACAGGCGCGAAATGGTGGCGCTACCGAGTTTGCTCAGCACCAGGACGATGGCGAAGGTCAGCGCAGCCAGGCCGATGTTGGCCACGCTGCCGAACTCCGGCGAAGCGCTGTTGCCGCCCATCACCCAGCGCGCGGCGACTGGCATCAGGGTCAGGCCGATGGTGGTGATGACGATGCCGGTCACCAGCGGCGGGAAGAACTTGGTAATCCGCGAGAACACCGGGGTGATCAGGAAACCGATCACCGACGCTGCCATGACCGCGCCGAGCACGCCCGGCAGGCCGCCACCGCCCTCGCTGCTGAGGATGGCGCCCATGGTCGCCACGCCAGCGAACGATACGCCCTGCACCAGCGGCAACTGGCAACCGAAGAACGGGATGCCCAATGTCTGCAGCAAGGTCGCCAGGCCACCGGCAAACAGCGACGCGGCGATCAGCATGCCGATCTCGGCACCGTTGAGGCCGGCTGCCTGGCCCAGGATCAGGGGTACCGCGACGATCCCGCCATACATGGTCAGCACATGCTGCAGACCATAGGCCAGGTTGGCACCCAGCCCGAGGTTTTCGTCCTCGGGGCGCTGGGCGGGAGACGTGCTAGGGGACGTAGTCATGGAGCAGGCTCTCTGTTTATTGTTGTGGCACTACTGTAGACATTTCCTACAAATGATTGCCACATAAATTGTATACAAGTTTTTGATCGGAGCGCGAACAGCTGGCCTTGCAATGTGTGCAAGACGCCAATGCAGATCGCGTACCAAGTCGATAAAGGCTGAGCTAGAGGGGTGTGTACAAAGCGCTGCTACCCAGGCAGAAAGCTGTCTGGGTAGACAGGAAACAGAGGGCGGGGATGCTGTTAGCTAGCTAAGAGATTGCATTATTCGATGAGTTCACGCAGCTCACGCATCATTTCGGTGCTGTCGGCCACGTTCAGTTCCACAAGACGGTGCAGGTGGGTCATCGATTCAACGTCGATGTACAGGCAGATGAAGCCCAGGCGGGAGGCTTCTTCATGGCGCAGCTCCACCTGCATCTGCACGCGGACATTGCAGTCGAGGTGGATGATTGCATCGAAATCCTGGCTCAGGTCGGCATCCCAGGGTGACGGGCGTTCGATCAGCAGCCCCTTGAGCGACAGGTCCAGCAGTTTCACCGGCCAGCGGCGATCGCCCTGGCGCAGCTCGGTAGGGGCGTCGAAATCGATGCGCTGGAAACGGCGGCGGTCGTCGGCAGAAGTGGTCATGGCAGGCCCCTCGTCAGTTGCACTGACTATAGACCAGGCATGGCCACCTCTGCCTTGTACCGAGACGTGGTTGGGTTATCAGTTCATGGCTCAGCGCCGACGCACATATTCCTTCCACAAGGTAAAGCCATCCGCAGCCCCTGGAGCCCAGCTCTCCACATGGGCGGTATGGCTTGTCAGGCACTGCCACAGTAATTGGTCATGACGGACGATTTCACCGGTGCTGTAGCTGTCTTTCAGCTTCCAGTCCCGATACTCACCGCCGCCTTCACCGGGCTTGGTGCGAGCCGAATGCACATTGCTTGATGGAGAAAGCTGACCCTCGGCATCAAACGCCTTGACGGTGTAGCGATAGCTGGTGTCGGGCTTGAGGTTGTCATCGGTGAATGTTCGTTGTAGCGAAGGCACTCGGCCAACTTCGTTACCGTCCCGATAAATGATATAGCCATCAACTGGAGCGCCGTTCTCTGGGGCGGCCCACATCAGGTCCACTGAAGTTTCGGTGGTACCCATATCGTGCAATTCATAGGGTGCCCCAGGGCCTTCTGGCCCCTCGCCATCTGGCAAGAACTCAAGGTCGACAACCTGGTAGAAAGCTTTGTCAGTTTCGGCGACTTCCCACACGCCCAACAAGACGTAATAGCCTTCTCGTTTGGGCAGGGTCAGAGTATGCGTAGTCGGATTGGCGGGCCACATTTCGACATCGGTATATGACCAGTAAGGCTGTCGGGTATTAAGGAACGTGGCGAAGGGTTCTGCTTCGAATTGTGCGCGTGACAGCGGTTGATCAGGGTCCCAGCCGACGCGGGTAATAAAGTAGTTGAAGCGGCGGTACTTGTGGCGTGCAGAGAATTCCCAAACGAAATCCAGCGCCTCGCCGCCATAGACTTTATGTTTCTGCCAATTGACATCCGTTCTGTCCAGATAGGCTGCGCCGGGCCTTTCGCCACTGGCAATCTTGCCATCAACGGGGGGCGTAATATTGGTAGCATCCGTGGCAGCATAAGGGTCTTGCAGACCGCCCACCACGGCCGGGAAAAACTTGCCCCACTCAATGCCGTATTTCAAGTTTCCCTCGATCAGGCCCTTTTCATCCGCAAAATAGGCACGGGATTTGGGCGAGGCCACGACGCCATGTCGTGGCGCTACTTTCCAACTGATGGCGTGTGGGTCGCGAGTGCTGCCTGGCTTTTTCGAAGACATGACATATTCCTGTTGTCAGAAGTTTAAGCAAGCCAAACAACCTGTCAGGGAAACTGACTTGGCTGATCTGCCAGGAATATTTAAGGGCGTCGGCAATGACGGCACAACTGGCAAAATTATCAGGTGGCCGTAAACAGCGTGGAGGATGTGAAAGAAAATAATGCTCAGCGTTCAAGGGCTGAGGCGGCTGGCTTATCAAAAAAAAACCGCGCAAGGCGCTCACCGCTCTAGCGCGGGCACTGGCGCCCAAACCTCGATCACAATTGCATATGGTAAAGCTGCCAAGCAGGCCCTAGACTCAAGAGGCTGTCTATTCCAACCACTTAGCTGGAAGCATGCCATGAACAACAATAACAGCCTGCTACGCCACATCCCGTGGCTGGCGTTGGCGGTCATAGGGGCCTGCGCGCTGGGTGTCGTCGCCCTGCGTCGCGGCGAGGCGATCAATGCCTTGTGGATCGTGGTCGCCGCGGTGGCCATCTACCTGGTCGCCTACCGTTACTACAGCCTGTTCATCGCCACCAAGGTGATGCAACTCGACCCTCGCCGAGCCACCCCAGCGGTGCTCAACAACGACGGTCTGGACTACGTTCCGACCAACAAACACATCCTCTTCGGCCACCATTTCGCCGCCATTGCTGGCGCCGGCCCCCTGGTCGGCCCGGTACTCGCCGCGCAAATGGGCTACCTGCCCGGCACGCTATGGCTGATCGCCGGCGTGGTGCTGGCCGGTGCGGTGCAGGACTTCATGGTCCTGTTCCTCTCCACCCGCCGCAACGGCCGCTCGCTGGGCGACATGGTGCGCGAGGAGATGGGCCGCATCCCGGGGACCATCGCCCTGTTCGGCTGCTTCCTGATCATGATCATCATCCTCGCGGTGCTGGCGCTGATCGTGGTCAAGGCCCTGGCCGAAAGCCCGTGGGGCATGTTCACGGTGATGGCGACCATCCCGATCGCGATGTTCATGGGCATCTACATGCGCTACATCCGCCCGGGCCGCATCGGCGAGATCTCGGTGGTCGGCGTGGTCCTGCTGCTGGCATCGATCTGGCTGGGGGGCCAGATTGCAGCCGATCCGGTCTGGGGCCCGGCATTCACCTTCACTGGCGTGCAGATCACCTGGATGCTGGTCGGCTACGGCTTTGTTGCCGCGGTACTGCCGGTGTGGCTGGTGCTGGCACCGCGTGACTATTTGTCGACCTTCCTCAAGATCGGGACCATCATCGCCCTGGCCATCGGCATCCTGGTGACCATGCCCGAGCTGAAAATGCCGGCGCTGACCCAGTTCACCGATGGCACCGGCCCGGTGTGGAAGGGCACCCTGTTCCCGTTCCTGTTCATCACCATCGCCTGCGGCGCGGTGTCCGGCTTCCATGCGCTGATCTCCTCGGGGACCACGCCGAAGCTGCTGGACAACGAAGCCAACGCCCGTTACATCGGCTACGGCGGCATGCTGATGGAGTCGTTCGTCGCTATCATGGCCATGGTCGCCGCTTCGGTGATCGAGCCGGGTGTGTACTTCGCCATGAACAGCCCGGCCGCCGTGGTTGGCGCGGACGTGGCTTCGGTGGCGCAAACGGTCAGCAGCTGGGGCTTCATGATCACCCCTGAGCAGCTCGAAGCAGTGGCCCGCGACATCGGCGAGCACACCGTACTCGCCCGTGCCGGTGGTGCACCGACGTTGGCGGTGGGTATCGCGCAGATCCTGCACCAGGTGCTGCCGGGTGAAAACACCATGGCCTTCTGGTACCACTTCGCGATCCTGTTCGAGGCACTGTTCATCCTCACTGCGGTGGACGCCGGTACCCGTGCCGGTCGCTTCATGCTGCAAGATCTGCTGGGCAGCTTCGTGCCGGCGCTCAAGCGCACCGAGTCGTGGACTGCCAACCTGATCGGCACCGCCGGTTGCGTGGCGCTGTGGGGCTACCTGCTGTACCAGGGCGTGATCGACCCGTTGGGCGGCATCAACACCCTGTGGCCGCTGTTCGGTATCTCCAACCAGATGCTGGCCGGTATCGCCCTGATGCTCGGTACCGTGGTACTGATCAAGATGAAGCGCGAGCGCTACATCTGGGTCACCCTGCTGCCGGCTGCCTGGCTGCTGATCTGCACCACTGCGGCGGGCCTGATCAAGCTGTTCGACCCGAACCCGGCCGTCGGCTTCCTGGCCCTGGCCAAGAAGTACAGCACCGCGCTGGACGCCGGTCAGGTCCTGGCCCCGGCCAAGGACATCAATCAGATGCAGCACGTGATCTTCAACGCCTACACCAACGCCGGCCTGACCATTCTGTTCCTGCTGGTGGTGTTCAGTGTGCTCTTCTTCGCCCTCAAGGTCGGCTACGCCGCCCTCGGCCGCAAAGAGCGTACCGACAAGGAAACCCCGTTCCAGGCCCTGCCTGACGCTTGAGAGGACTGCAGTGATGTTCAACGACCTGGGTCGACTGGGTAAATACCTGGGGCAGGCAGCCCGCCTGATGGTCGGCATGCCCGACTACGACAACTACGTCGAGCACATGCGCAACAAGCACCCGGACCAGCCGGTGATGACGTACGAGGCGTTCTTCCGCGAACGTCAGGAAGCACGTTACGGTGGCAAGTCCGGGCCCAAGTGCTGTTGAACCTGCAACGTGCGTGAACCTGTGGGAGGCCGGGCAACCGGCCTCCCACAATCATTTTCAGCTTCAGGAGATTTCTGCGTGCAGACGCCCATTCCCGTAACGGTCCTCACCGGTTTCCTCGGTGCCGGCAAGACCACCCTGCTCAAGCACATGCTCAAGGCCGAGCACGGGCTGAAGATCGCCGTGATCGAGAACGAGTTCAGCGAGGCCGGTATCGACAGCCAACTGCTTGGCGACGAGCCGGTACAAGTCATGACCCTGGCCAACGGCTGCGTGTGTTGCAGCATCCATGGCGACCTGACCCGCGCCCTGTACTTGCTGCTTGAACGCCTGGACGCTGGCGAGATCGCCTTCGACCGCCTGGTGATCGAATGCACCGGCCTGGCCGACCCGGCACCGGTGGCGCAGACCTTTTTCATCGATGAAGAACTGCGTGATCGCTACATCCTCGACGGCATCATCACCCTGGTCGATGCTGCCCACGCCGAGGTACACCTGACCCAGACCATCGCCCAGGCCCAGGTCGGTTTTGCCGATCGCCTGCTGCTGAGCAAGACCGACCTGGTCGAACCGGCTGCGGTGGAGGCCCTGCGCGAGCACCTGGCGCGGATCAACGGCCGGGCGGCGATCCGTGTGGTCGAGCATGGCCGCATCGACCTGGCCGAGCTGCTCGATGTGCGCGGCTTCAACCTGAACCCGGACCTGGGTGCCAACCTAAAGCCAAGCCTGCGCCCGGTGCTCAAGCCGGCCACGCCAGACCGGATTTCCACCCTGGTGCTGCGCACCGAGACCGCCCTGGACATCGACCGCCTCAGCGACTTCATGAACGAATTGCTGGAAGAGCACGGCAAGCAGTTGCTGCGCTACAAAGGCGTGCTGAACATCGCCGGCGAGGAGCGTCGCCTGGTGTTCCAGGGCGTGCTCAAGCTCTATGGCTTCGACTGGGATGCCGAATGGGCAGCAGGCGAGCTGCGCGAGAGCGTGATGGTGTTCATCGCCGATGAACTGCCCGAAGCTAAGATTCGGGCTGGGTTCGAGGCGCTGGCTGCGGGCTGAGCTGGCGCGGCGGCTCAGCCTCGAACCACTGCGGCCACGAGCTGCGGTGGCGTGTCTCGACTTCGATGCACGGGATCAGTCGCTCAGTGAGCACGGCGGTTTGCCGCACGGCCTTGGCGGTGCGGTACTTGACGCTGTGGATGCACTCGCGGTCGCCAAACTCGCAGCGGTTCAGCGCCGTGCCACCGCAAGGGCCGTTGGCCAGGCCTTTGGGGCAGGTTTCCGGGCAGGTGTAGAGGGTGTCTTCCAGGCGGCAGCGGCCGCAGGTGTCGCAGCCTGTCAGCGGACGTTTGACCGCCCGTTCCAGCCCGTGCAGCACCCGGGCCCCACGCTGGGTTGCCCACAGTGGCTGGCGCACGACCCAGCCGAACGCCTTGCTGAGCCAATTGGTGCGGCTGAACAGCAGCGAATGGGCGCCGTGCAGCAGGTGGTAGCGGGCTTTCTCCTTGCCTGAGGCGCTGACGGTCGATTCACCCTGGCGCCAGTTGCCCTGCGGCGGATGGAACGCAACGATGGGCAGGCCTGGCATCTGCCAGCTGTCGGCCCAGGCGGGTGCCCAGTGCTCCAGTGAATGGATCTGCGCCTGCCAGTGTTCCAGGCGCTCTTCCAGTGCCAGCAGCTGCTTGAGCTCGTGAATCCCCGACAGGTGCACGCCTGCATACCCCATCAGTTTCACACCGATGATCTGCAAGGCCAGGCGGTCGACGCTGCGCGCCTGGGCAAAGGCCTTGGAGACATGGCTTTCGGCCTCAAGCAGGTCGCGCATCGAAGGCGAGACGGTAACCCCCGCCACATGCTCGAGCATCGTCGCGCGGCCGTGGGTCAGGCTCATCAGGCAGGCCAGCATCGGTTTGGGCGAGGCCTGGCGCTGCATCCAGTGGATGGCCTCCTGGTGCTTGCTGGCATCGAAGCCCAGTTGCAGGGTAAGGAAGTCGGCGCCGGCGGCGAGCTTTTTCTCGGCCTTGAAGTACTGCGCGCCGCCTTCTTCCTCGTGGTACTTGAACGGGTTCAGTGCCGCGCCGAGCAACCAGTGCGGGCAGGCCTGGCGGGCAATCAGTAAGGCCGCGACCGACTCCAGGTAGCGCACCGGGCGTTCACCGGGTTGGTGGCCGGGCAGACGGTCGCCGGTGAGCAGCAGCAACTGATCGAGGCCGGCGGCGTCCATGCGCTGTAGCTGAGCCAACAGATGATGGCGTTCGCGGTCTTTACCGGAGAAATGCGGCAAGGCGGGGAGTGGGGTGCTGAAAGAGCCGAGGGCGTCCAGCGGCGACATGTCCAGCGGGCTGCCCACGCGGTCGCCGATGGCGACGGTCATGGGCCAGCCGCACAACTGCCCGCGGGCCATGATCGCCTCCATCGCGGCGAAGCGTTCCGCCGACGGCTTGGGGACGAATTCCATGACGCAGACGAAGTGTTTTTCGCGCAGCGCGGCTTTCAGCAGGCTCATGGCTCGGGGGCACCTGGCGTGTTCAGGTTGGCATTGTGCAGCAGGTGGTCGGTTGGGCTCATGTCTGAATACGTAGGGTGCTGCTCTGAACAAGACATTCAGGTTCATGGGCATCATGAGCATTTCTTGAGTTCATCTCAAATTTAATGAGTTTGTCTCAGGCGGTCGATGGCCGGAAAATTCCCCTATTCATTTCGGTACTTTTTCGAACTCTGAGGGACAAGACATGGCACTGGCACACAACCTGGGCTTTCCACGCTTTGGCAGTGACCGCGAGCTGCGTGCCCGCCACTGGCAAGTGCAGAAAGACGCCGGCATCGAGCTGCTGCCAGTTGGCGACTTTGCCTGGTGCGATCATCCGTTTGCCCAATGCTGGGAGCAACTGTTCGACGAAGTGACAGAAGCCAAGGCGTTGGGCCATGCAGTCAAACCGGTGGTGATCGGCCCTTTGACCTACCTGTGGCAGGCCAGCAAAGGTAACGCTGACCTTGACGAGCTGGAACACCTGCTGCCGCTGTATGACCTTGGCCTCAACCGCCTGGCTGCCTTAGGCGCCGAATGGGTGCAGATCGATGAGCCGATTCTGGCCCAGGAACTGCCGCAGGATTGGAAAAACGCTTTCGAACGGGTCTACAACATCCTTCAGCGTGCACCGCTGAAGAAGTTGATCGCCACCTACTTCGGTGGCCTGGAAGGCAACCTCGGCCTGGCTGTCACCCTGCCGGTCGATGGCCTGCACGTCGACTTGGTGCAGGCCCCCGACCAGTACCAGACCCTCCTTGACCGGCTGCCGGCCTACAAGGTGCTGTCGCTGGGCCTGGTCGACGGCCGCAACGCCTCGCCATGCGACCTGGAAAATACCCTGGACCTGCTGCGCGATGCCCACGACCGCCTGGGCGAGCGGCTGTGGGTGGCCACAGCCTGCCCGTTACTGCAGAGCCCGGTGGAGCAGGCTGTGCACAAGTGCCAGGAAGTCGCGCTGCTGGCCGCTGGCGTCAATGAAGCGGCTGCCCGCGAGGTGCGCGCTACGGCCTGATCAACGCTCGATCGCCAGGGCGACACCTTGGCCACCACCAATGCACAAGGTGGCCAGCCCTTTTTTGGCGTCACGCTTGATCATTTCATGCAGCAAGGTCACCAGCACCCGGCACCCGGACGCACCAATCGGATGCCCCAGGGCAATCGCGCCACCATTGACGTTGACCTTGCTGGCATCCCACTCCAGCGCTTTGCCCACTGCCAGTGCCTGCGCGGCAAAGGCCTCGTTGGCTTCGATCAGGTCAAGGTCAGCCAGCTGCCAGCCCGCCTTGTCCAGGCAACGCTGGGTCGCCGACACCGGCCCGATGCCCATGATCGCCGGGTCCACGCCGGCACTGGCATAACCGGCAATCTTCGCCAGCACCGGCAGCCCCAGGGCCTTGGCCTTGCTGGCGCTCATCAGCAGCACCGCGGCGGCACCGTCGTTGAGGCTGGAGGCATTGCCGGCGGTGACGCTGCCGTCTTTCTTGAAGGCCGGGCGCAGCTTGGCCAGCGACTCGGCGGTGGTGTCCGGGCGGGGTTGTTCATCACGGTCGAAGACTTTCGGCTCGCCTTTTTTCTGTGGCATCACAATCGGGGTGATCTCGTCCTTGAAGCGGCCCGCTTCGATCGCTGCCACGGCCTTGCGCTGCGACTCGGCGGCGAAGGCATCCTGCTGCTCGCGGCTGAGGCCGTATTTGTCCACCAGGTTCTCGGCGGTGATGCCCATGTGGTAGTCGTTGAAGGCATCCCACAGGCCGTCGCTGATCATGCTGTCGATCAGTTGGCCATGGCCCATCCGCTGGCCGGTGCGAGCAGATGGCATTACATAGGGGGCCAGGCTCATGTTCTCCTGGCCACCAGCGATCACCACCTCGGCATCACCGCAGCGGATCGCCTGCGCCGCCAGGTGCAGGGCCTTCAGGCCCGAGCCGCAGACCTTGTTCAGGGTCAGTGCCGGCACGCTGTAGGGCAGGCCGGCCTTGATCGCGGCCTGGCGCGCCGGGTTCTGCCCGGCACCGGCGGTGAGCACCTGGCCGAGGATCACCTCATCGACCTGGGCCGGGTCCAGCCGGGTCTGCTCCAGCAGTTGCTTGATCACTGCTGCACCGAGGTCGACGGCCGGCACACTGGCCAGGGCACCCTGGAAGCTGCCGATGGCGGTACGGGTTGCGGCGACGATGACCACGTCGTTCATGTTGTTGTTCTCCGGGCAATGGGCGTAGTGCTGCCAGCATCGGCGGGTTGGGTTGATTTGTTAAGTTTGTTTTTCTTTGTGATTGATGTGAAAAGCCAATCAATGGGGCCGCTGCCGGGTGTGAGCTAAGCTGAACCAGGTTCGCTTCTCATCCGAATGGAGACTCTCGCCATGCGTATTGTTTTCACTCTCGCCCTGTTACTTGCCAGCGGATCCACTTTTGCCGCCACCCAATGCACCACGGCCGACAAGAGCACCTGGCAAGACCCGGAAAAGTTCCAGGCCCAGCTCAAGGAGCAGGGCTACAAGATCAGCAAGTTCAAGGTCACCAAAGGTAATTGCTACGAGATCTACGGCTTCAACAAGGACGGCAAGAAAGTCGAGATCTACCATGACCCGGTCACCGGCAAGGCTGTGAAGAGCGAGGTCGAAGGCTACTGATGCCCGCCGCCACGTTGCGGCTCTGGGACCCTCTGCTGCGGCTGTGCCATCTGTCGTTCGCCACGGTGTTCTTTGCCAACTACTTCTTCAACGAAGAGGGTGATGGCTGGCACCGCTGGCTGGGTTACTACGCCGTTGGCTGTGTGTTGCTGCGCCTGATGTGGGGCTTCGTCGGGCCGCAGAGTGCGCGCTGGGCGGACTTCTGGCCGACCCGGGCGCGGCTGGTTGCCCACGCAAAGGCACTGCTGCAGGGCAAACCCTTCCACCGCCTGGGGCACTCGCCGATCGGCGCGCTGGTGATGGTGCTGATGCTGACCTGCCTCGCTGCTCTGGGCCTGACCGGCTTTCTGATGGAGGAGGTCGATGCGCTTTGGGGCGCGGACTGGCCGTTGGATATCCACAGCTTCATCGCCGATGCCTTGCTGGCGCTGGTCTGCGTGCACTTGTTGGCAGCGGTGGTCGAGAGCGTACGCCTGCGGGAGAACCTGCCACTGTCGATGCTGACCGGGCGCCGTCGGCGCCCATGAGCAGTGCGCTGCTAGACTGCCGGGCACTGGTGGGTGACGCAATGAATCCCCCCGCCACCCGCCGCAATCGCATCGATATCCAGCTGTACGATATCCCGCCCTGGATACAGCACGGCCAGTAATGCCCGGGCTTTTTCATCGGCCTGCGCATCGCCGAACTGCGGCGCGATGATCGCGCCGTTGATCACGAAGTAATTGATGTACCCCGCCGCAAAGTCGTCATTACCCTGGCTGAACCTGTTGCGCCGCCCGCGCATGGGCGGCGATACCACATGCACCTGCAGGCGCCGGCCTTCGGCATCGGTGGCTTTCTTGAGAATCTCCAGGTGCTTGCGGGTCACCGCGTGGTCATAGGAGTCCGGGTCGTTGTCCAGGTTGGCGATCACCACCCCCGGGCGGACGAAGCGGGCATAGAAGTCTACATGCCCGTCGGTGATGTCTTCGCCGGCGATGCCCGGCAGCCAGATGACCTTGCTCAGTCCCAGGCGTGCCTTGAGCTCGGCCTCGACGTCGGCCTTGCTCCAGTCCGGGTTGCGGTTGGCATTGATCCAGCTGCTCTCGGTCATGATGCCGGTGTCGTGGCCGTCCACTTCGATGGCGCCGCCTTCGCCCACCAGTTCGCTGCGCTGGTAACGGGCGCCGGCAAGGGTGGCCACACGCTTGGCCAGCTGCGCGTCGTTCTGGTGGCGTTGCTTGTTGCCCCAGCCGTTGAAGTTGAAATCCACTGCAGCGAGGGCGCCCTCATCGTCGACGACGAAGTTGGCGCCGATGTCGCGCATCCAGATGTCGTCCAGATTGCATTCGACAAAGCGGGTGTTGTGGCTGGCGCAGTGCCGCTCGGCCAGTTCGCGTTCGCCGGGGCGACAGAACACGGTCACTGGCTGGTAGCGTGCGATGGCCTGGGCGATGCGGCCCAAGGCGGCTTGCACGTCGGCGGTGAAGTCCTCCCAGATGGCCTTCTGGGCACCGAAGGCGATGAACGCGCGCTGCTGCGGTTCGCCCTCGTCGGGCATGAACCAGCGCCCAGGCTCCTCGGCGCGGGCCAGGCCCAGCGGCAGGCCGAGGCCGGCCCCCAGGCCGGCAGCCAGTGACAGTTGCAGGAAGGTTCTACGGCTGGGCATGGGTCAGTCCTGTGCAGTCTTGAAGCGGGTCCACACGCGCATGCGCGCACGCATGTCGGCCTGTGGAATGTCCCGGCCCGGGATCAGCCGGGCATAGGTGGCTTCGTCGAGGTAGATGTCGGGGTTGTCGCGCATGCGCGGGTCCACTGCCTGGCGCGCCTTGGCGCTGGCCGTGGGGTAGCCGGTGAAGTTGCTGATGGCAGCCATGTTCGCCGGGCGCATGACGAAGTTGATGAAACGATAGGCGTATTCCGGGTGCTGGGCATCGGCCGGGATGGCCATGGTGTCCATCCACACCGTGGTGCCCTGGCGCGGTACGCGGTATTGGAAGTCGAGGTGCTTGCCGGCAGCGTCGGCGGCGCGCTGGGCCTGGATCACGTCGCCGCTGTAGCCCAGCGACAGGCACAGGTTCTCGTTGACCAGCTCGGTCACCGGTTGCGACTGGAACTTGCGGATGTACGGGCGTACTGCCTTGAGCAGTTCGCTGGCGGCCGCCAGGTCTTCACGCTTGGCGCTGCGCGGTTCGCGGCCCAGATAATGGAGTACCACGGCCAGCACTTCGTCAGGCGAGTCGATGATCGAGATGCCGCAATCGGCGAACTTGGCCGCCAGCTCCGGCTTGAACAGCAGGTCGAGGTTATCCAGCGGCGCATCGGGCATGCGCTGGCGGACTTTCTCGGCATTCGCGGTCAGGCCGATGGTGCCCCAGGTGTAGGGCACGGTCGCCTGGCTGGCCTTGGGGTATTGCGCATGCAGCTTGCGCAGGCCGGGCTCGATGTCGTCGAGGGCTTCCAGGCGGCTGCGGTCGAGTGGCTGCAGGCTGCCGGCACGCATCAGCCGTTCCGCCACGGTATCGCCGGGGAACACCAGGTCGTAGCCACTGCGCCCGGACATCAACTTGGCTTCGAGTACCTCGCTGCCGTCCATCACGTCGTAGATCACCTGGATACCGGTTTCGGCGGTGAATTGCTTGAGGGTGTCCTCGGCGAAGTAATCGGCCCAGTTGTACAGGCGCAGGGTGGGCTGGTCGGCCTGGGCCTGGCTGGCGCAGAAGGCCAGGGCCAGTGCGGCGATAACGTGGCGTTTCATGCTCAGGCCCTCAGGCTGTGTGGGTGTTTGCCGTCCAGGGTCAGCAGCGGCGCGTACATTTCCGGGCGACGGTCGCGGTAGATGCCCCAGCTCAGGCGGTCTTCGCGCATGCGTGCCAGATCCAGGTCGTGCAGCCAGATGCCGCTGCTGTTGCGGTCGGCTTCGGCAAGCATCGCGCCCTTGTGGTCGCAGATGAACGACGAGCCGTAGAAGCGCATGCTCAGTGATTCATCGCTATCGGCCACCTCCACACCGACGCGGTTGGCGGCCACCACAGGCAACAGGTTGGCAGCGGCATGGCCACGCATGGCGACCTGCCAATGGTCGCGCGAGTCCAGCTCGGCACAGCCCGGCTCGGAGCCGATGGCGGTGGGGAACAACAGCACCTCGGCGCCCATCAGGGCCAGGCAGCGGGCCGTTTCCGGGAACCACTGGTCCCAGCAGATGCCGATGCCCAGGCGGCCAAAGGCGGTGTCCCAGACCTTGAAACCGGTGTCGCCGGGGCTGAAGTATTCCTTCTCCTGGTAGCCGATGGCGTTGGGGATATGGGTCTTGCGGTAGACGCCCAGCAGCTGGCCATCGGCATCGGCCACGGTCAGCGAGTTGAAGAAGGCATTGCCGGCGCGCTCGTACCAGCTCAACGGCAGCACCACACCCAGTTCGCCGGCCAGGGCCGCGAAGCGTTGCAGGATCGGGCTGTTCGGGTAGGGCTCGGCCAGCACCTGGTGCCTGTGGTCCTGCTCGATGCAGAAGTAGGGCGTGGCGAACAGCTCTTGCAGCAGGATCACCTGCGCGCCATCGGCGGCGGCCTGGCGTACCAGTTGCTCGGCGCGGTCGAGGTTGTCGGGCAGGTTCCAGCTGCAAGGCATCTGGGTGGTGGCGATGCGCAGCAGGCTCATGGCTGCACCTCCGGCTGCTGCTGGGTGATGCAATGGATGCCGCCGCCGCCGTGGGCGATGGCATCGATGCGCACCGGCACGATTTCGCGGCCCGGGAAGGCGTGGGCGAGTTGCTCGGCGGCGTCCTGGTCGGCGGCGATGCCGTAGGCCGGCATGATGATCGCGCCGTTGGCGATGTAGAAATTGGTGTAGGACGCGCAGAACACTTCAGCGTCCTGGTCGACTGCGGCGCTGGCTTCATAGAGGTCGAGCAGTTCGAAATGGCGGCCCTGTGCATCGGTGGCGAGTTCCAGGGCGCGACGGTTTTCGCGGACCACTTCGGCGTAGACCGAACCGTGGTCGTGGGTGGCATCGACCAGCAGCACGCCTGGACGGGCGAAGGCACACACACCATCGACGTGGCCGTCGGTCATGTCGCCGGTGACGTACTGCGGGTCGCCGGGCAGCCAGATGGTCTTGCTGATGCCCAGGTAGCGGGCGAAGCAGGCTTCGAACTCGGCCTTGTCGATACCGGGGTTGCGGTTGGGGTTGAGCAGCACCGATTCGGTGGTGATCAGCGTACCTTCACCGTCGACATGAATCGCGCCGCCTTCGTTGCACAGGAAGGTGCTGAAACCGTCCAGGCCCAGCTGGTCGAGGATGCGGCGGCCGAGGCTGCAGTCCTGGCTGTGTTGCGATTTACCGCCCCAGGCATTGAAGCGCCAGCTCAGACCGGCCAGGCCATGCTGCGGATGGCAAACGAAGCTCGGGCCGCTGTCACGGCACCAGCTGTCGTCCACGGCCAGTTCGATCAGTTCGATGTTGGCGCCGCACAGGGCGCGGGCGCTTTGCAGGGCAGACGGGTCGACGACCATCTTCACCGGCTCGAAGCGGGCAATGGCTGCCGCTACACGGGCATAGTCGCGCTGCACATCGGCCAGGCTGACGCGCCAGCCGCTTTCCCACAGCGCCTGATTGTGTGGCCAGACCATCCAGGTTGCCGCGTGGCGGGCCCATTCGGCAGGCATGCGCCAGCCGCTGTCGAGGGACAGATGCATAGTGAACTCCGATCTATTAAGGATTTTTATCAACGAAGCCCGCCGTCGCGGGTGTTGATGTCCATGCTATGGCTATGAAGAGGTGGCGACAAACGATAGATTTAGCCGACATCTGATTAGCAGGGCTTATCGATCATGCTCAAACACTGGCCACCGCTCAATGCCCTCAGGGGCTTCGAAGCCGCCGCGCGGCTTGGCAGCTTCCACAAGGCCGCCGAAGCCCTGAACCTCACCCAGTCGGCGATCAGCCAGCAGATCCGCAGCCTGGAAACCTACCTGGAGCAGCCACTGTTCTACCGCAGTGGCCGCAGCGTCAGCCTGACCGATGCCGGGCATGACCTGCTCAGCACCACCCAGTCCATGCTGCAGCACCTGGCCGTCGGCATCCGCCGCCTGGAGCAGTACCGCAAGCCGAATCAACTGGTGGTCAATACCAGCCCGGCGTTCGCCCGGCACTGGCTGCTGCCGCGCCTGGCCGATTTCCATCAGCGCTGCCCGCAGGTCGACCTGTGGCTGTTCACCAGCTTCGAGGTGCCGGACATGGCCAGCGAAACCATCGACCTGGCCATTCGCGATGATCTGAGTGCCCAGGCTGAGTGCAGCTTTACCGTGCTGCATCACGACCAGTTGTATCCCGCCTGCCACCCTTCATTGCTGCAAACCCCTGCGCAGCAACGCACCACCCTGCATGGCGAGCGCGAAATGGACTGGAGCCATTGGCAACTGGAAGGCGGCGAGGCGGTGGGGCAGCAGGGCAAGGGGCTGAATTTTTCCGACCCCGGGCTGCTGCTGGATGCCGCGAGCGAAGGGCTGGGCGTTGCCCTGGTCAGCCAGTTGCTGGCGCAGCGGGCGGTGGGCGAGGGGCGGCTGCAGGCGCTGTCTGCGCAGCGGGTGCGCGGGCCGGCCTGGGCCTGCCTGGTGCATCGTGACAGCCAGGATGATCCGCTGGCCCGGCAGTTTCTCGGGTGGTTGAAAGGGGCTCTGGCAGTAGATTGATGCTGCTTGTGCCGGCCCTTTCGCGGCTAAAGCCGTTCCCACAGGGACCGCGCAGAACTTGAGTGCTGCACAGTTCCTGTGGGAACGGCTTTAGCCGCGAAAGGGCCAGCACAGGCGATCCCCGGTTTTGCATCCCCCCGATCAGCCCGTAATATGTGTCGGATAACCTGCGGGGGTAGTCTCACCCTCTGATCAATCGGAATCGCCCCTGCGGCGCTTCCCCCGGCATAAACCTGACGAGGTACAGACATTGGCCATCATTCATCCTAAGGTTCGCGGTTTCATCTGCACCACGACTCACCCGAAGGGCTGCGAGCTCAACGTCCGTGACCAGATCGAAGCCACCCGCAAGCTGGGCGTGCGCGAGGATGGCCCGAAGAAGGTCCTGGTCATCGGCGCTTCCAGCGGCTACGGCCTGGCAGCCCGCATCACCGCGGCCTTCGGCTTCAAGGCCGACACCCTGGGCGTGTTCTTCGAAAAACCAGGTACCGAGACCAAGGCCGGTACCGCCGGCTGGTACAACGCTGCCGCCTTCGACAAGTTCGCCAAGGCCGAGGGCCTGTACAGCAAGTCGATCAATGGTGACGCCTTCTCCGACGAAGCCCGCGCCAAGGTCATCGAGCTGATCAAGAACGAAATGGGTGGCAAGGTCGACCTGGTCATCTACTCGCTGGCTTCGCCTGTGCGCAAGCTGCCGCAGACCGGTGAACTGATCCGCTCCGCACTGAAGCCGATCGGCCAGCCGTACAAGTCGACCGCCATCGACACCAACAAGGACACCATCATCGAGGCCAGCATCGAGCCGGCCACCGAGCAGGAAATCGCCGACACCGTCACCGTGATGGGTGGTCAGGACTGGCAGCTGTGGATCGACGCCCTGGCGGGCGCTGACGTGCTGGCCGAAGGCGCGCGTACCGTGGCCTTCAGCTACATCGGCACCGAGATCACCTGGCCGATCTACTGGCACGGCGCCTTGGGCCAGGCCAAGCAGGACCTGGACGAAACCGCACTGCGCCTGGACAAGAAACTGGCCGGTGAAGTGAAAGGCGGCGCCAACGTGGCGGTGCTGAAGTCGGTGGTCACCCAGGCCAGCTCGGCCATCCCGGTGATGCCGCTGTACCTGTCGATGGTCTTCAAGATCATGCAGGAAAAGGGTGTGCACGAAGGCACCCAGGACCAGCTGGACCGCATGTTCCGCGATCGCATGTACCGCGCCGATGGCGCCCCGGCACAAGTGGACGAAAAAGCCCGCCTGCGCCTGGACGACTGGGAGCTGCGCGACGACGTACAGGACGCGTGCAAGGCCATGTGGCCACAAGTGACCACCGAGAACCTGTTCGAGCTGACCGACTACGCCGGTTACAAGAAGCAGTTCCTCAACCTCTTCGGCTTCGAGCGCGCTGACGTCAACTACGACGAAGACGTGGCGACCGATGTGAAGTTCGACTGCATCGAGCTGTAAGTCGATGTAAAAAATGGGGGCCGATACAGGCCCCCATTTTTTTTGCTAGTTTTGGCGCACAACAACAGGAAGTGTGCCATGAGCAGCCTCACCCAACCCGCCACCGCCTTTCGCCAGGCCACGGCCGACGGCTACAGCCTCGGCGGCTTCTGCTGGCGTCACGCCCACCCGGACGTCCAGCGCCCGCTGGTGATCATCAACGCGGCCACTTCGGTGCGCTGCCGCTACTACTCACGTTTTGCCGACTACCTGTTCGCCCAAGGCTGCGATGTACTGACCTACGACTATCGCGGTATCGGCGAATCACGCCCGCACTCGTTGCGCGGCTTCCAGGCGTCGTGGAGCGATTGGGGCCGTCTGGATTTCGAAGCCATGCTGGCGCACGCCGCCGAACATTTTCCCGGGCAGCCGGTGGACGTGGTGGGCCACAGTTTCGGGGGTTGCGCCGTGGGCCTGGCGCCGTCGGCCGGGCAGGTGCGGCGGGTGGTGATGGTCGGTGCGCAGTTCGCCTACTGGCGCGACTATGCCGCCGACCAGCGCTGGCGGCTGTTCGGCAAATGGCATGTGGTGATGCCGTTGCTGACCCGTGCTTTTGGCTACTTCCCCGGCAAGCGCCTGGGCTGGCTTGAGGATACGCCCGCCGGCGTGGTGCATGACTGGACCACTCGCACACCGCGCTATGAACAGCGCCCGAGCGGGCGTGGCCTGGCAGCGTTGCCCTTCGCTCAGGTAAAGGCCGCGACCCTGGCCATCAGCCTGACGGATGACCCGTTTGGCACCGTGGCGGCGACCGAGCGGTTATTGGGATATCTGCCTGCGTCGCAGCGGCGGCATTTGCGGATTGCGCCTGTGGATATCTCGGTCGATGAGATTGGCCACTTCGCGTTCTTCCATGATCGTTTTCGCGAAAGCCTGTGGCCGATTGCATTGCGGTGGTTGCAGCAGGGCGGGCTGGAAGAGGGTGTGCCGGGGACGACGATCAGTTGAAAGGGCCGCAAAGCGGCCCCGGCAATCTCAAGCGTTGCGCGAGAGAGGCAGCGCGGCGAACTTCACGCCAGCGAGACCATGCTTGATCAGCGCACGGATATTGCCATGGTCACTGCCTTCCGGCGTGGCCAAAACGTCACGGTAGTGCTCGCCGAAGGCCAGCAGCGCTTCCTGGTCGCTCAGGCCTTCCAGCAGGGCCAGGCCGAGGGTCTTGCAAGAACCTTCGTTCTGCCCGGCGGCATTTTCCACGCCACCGTTGTTGAAGGCCTGAGGCTGGTAGCTGTAGTTGCCGGCGATGAAAGCCAGGGTGTCGGCAAAGGCGTGTTGGCCGCTGGCCAGGCTGGTGCGCAGGGTGTTCAGATCAGTCACGAGGTTTTCCTTGTTCAAACGCCGCTTGCTGCTCGGCGCTGGCTTCTTTCTGGTATTGGGCTTTCCACTCGGCATAGGGCATGCCGTACACCGCTTCGCGGGCGTCATCCAGGCTGATGTCGACCTGGCGCTCGTCGGCGGCGGCCTTGTACCACTTGGACAGGCAGTTGCGGCAGAAGCCGGAGAGGTTCATCAGGTCGATGTTCTGCACATCGGTGCGTTTCTGCAGGTGTTCGACCAGGCGCCGGAACGCGGCGGCTTCGAGTTCGAGCTGTTGTTGCTCAGTCATGGCAGTCTCTCAGATCATGCGGTTCTTCAGGTGGCGGCCACCGTTGATGACCACCTGGCTGCCGGTGCTGTACTGGCTGGCGAGCAGGTATTTCACTGTCTCGATCAGTGGCCCGGCGCCGGGTTCGAATTCCAGCAGGGCCTTTTTCAGGGTTTGCTGGCGGTAGGCCTCGTCACCGCCTTCCTTGAGGATCAGCAGGCCCGGCAGGATACCGTTGACGTGCACCTTGGGCGCGTACTTTTCAGCGAACGACAGCACCATGTTCTGCAGCGCGGCCTTGGTCGCGGCGTAGCCGATGTGGCCTTTGCTGCCGCGCGAGGAGGTTTCGTCGCAGATGTGGATGATGTCGGCCTTGTCGACCTTGTTCAGCAGCTCGCCGAGGGCCAGGTTGAGGTGGTACGGCGCTTCGACGTGCAGGCGGAACATGGTCTCGAGGTTGTCGAGGTCGTCGTCGAGCCACAGCGAGGCGTTGTGGATGATTGCGCGCAGACCGTCGTAGTTGCGCTGCAGGTGGTCGATCAACGCTTCACGGTCAGCTTTGACGCAGAGGTCGGCCTGGAAATGCACGATGTTCGGGTGCGCGGACTGCGGCTGCAGGCTGCGGCTGGCACTGACCACCGTATGGCCGGCCTGAGCCAGTTCGAGGGCCAGGGCCAGCCCGACGCGCTGGCTGGCGCCGGTGACGAGAATAGGGCTGTTCATGTGCGGGCGGTCAACTTGTCTGTCCTGTCGTTGCCGCCCAGCATACCCGAACTGTTCCCGCTTGTATGACCTGCCTCAGCGGCTACGCAGCGCCGGGCTGGCGGATGGCGTGGCGTGCAGCCAGTTGGTCAGCAGCCGGGTGGACAAGGGGATGAAGAGGTAGACCATGAGCGGTGTCAGGGCCAGCGTGCTGAGCATGACCCGGGGGAGCAGTTCGAGCGTCGCGAGCCAATGCCCGAACACGACGTTGAACAGCAGCGAGACCGGAAAGAAGGCCAGCCAGATAGCTACGGCCTGCTTCCAGCGCGGCGGCTTTTGCACCTTATTGGTGCCAAACCAGTCGTCGATGCCGCTGACGCGCCTCTCTTTGGGGCGTTCGAACAGGCCGTTGCCGCGAGCCAGCCAGGCTCGGCGCGAGGCGGAATGTTCCCAGGCGTGCAGGGTAGGTTCGTCGCTGAAGCGGAAAATGATCTGGAATTCGTCGTTGTCGCGGGGCGGAGCGAGGATGCCCGAGCCGAGGTAGCCGGGGAAGTCGGTGGCCAGCTGCTCGCCTTCGTGCAGCCAGGCCAGCAGGTCCTGGTAGCGGCCGTGGGCGGCGCGGCGCGACACCATCAAAGTGACGGGTGGGGTAGACATCGTGTATCTCCTGGCGACGGGGCTGGCGGGTAGCCGGCCCCTTGGCTGCGTGGCCCGGGGTGGTGGGCAACGCGAACATGGATGCAAGAATCGGGCACGAAGCCCCTTCCAGAGGACATGCTCGGCGAACATCTGTCAGCAAACGGTTGCTGGCCTGCGGCATAAGATGTCGTAGTAGAATGTCCCTTCTAATTCCGCACACAGGTTACTCAGTGCAGATGAACAAACAGGGACGTGGCTCGGATATCGAGACAGGCCTGCAACACCAGGACCTCTTCCCGATCCGTGAGGTTTCCCGCCTGACCGGCGTCAACGCCGTGACCCTGCGTGCATGGGAACGCCGCTACGGGCTGATCCAGCCGACACGCACCGACAGCGGTCACCGGCTGTATTCCCAGGCGGATATCGAACAGGTCCGGAGCATCCTGGGTTGGCTCGAACGTGGTGTCGCGGTCAGCAAGGTCGGGGGTATTCTCGCCCGCGGCCAGGCGGTCGCCCAGGGCGTGATTTCAGCTGATAACAGAACGCACTGGCAGGCCCAGGTGCGCAAGTCTGTGAATCGCTTCGATGCGCCGAGCCTGGACCGGCTGTTCGACCAGGTGTTCGCGGCAATTGCCCTGGACCAGGTGTTCAGCGAAGTGTTCTTGCCCGTCTGGCATGACCTGGCGGCGGGGCAGGGTGCGTTCGGCCAGGCCAGCGAGTGGTTGTTCCTCGACCAGTTCCTGCGTGGTCGGGTGTTCTCCCGTTTGCAGCTTGCTCGCCAGCCGCGCCCCCGTCATGTGCTGCTGGCTCCCTTGCCCGGGCTGTGCCACGAACTGGAACTGCTGGTGACCGGCTTGCTTCTGGGCAGCGATGACATTGGCGTGAACCTGCTCATGCCCGGCCAGTCGCTGGAAGAACTACCGCTGGTGTGTGAGCGGTTGCGGCCAGATGCGCTGGTGCTGTTTGCCAACCATTCGCCGACAGTCGAATTGAACAAGCGCCTGAGGCGTCTGGCTGCAGGCCTGGAATGCCCATTGCTGTTGGCCGGCGAGGCAGCCGAGAACGCCCAGGACAGCCTTGCGGGCAGCCCGATTGCGTGCCTTGGTGCGGAAGGTGAGCTGATGCGGCGTCGCTTGCGACAGTACCTGGCCGGTCAGCTCGATACCTGATCGTGCAGTTCTGGATGGGCCTGACGATGGGCCTGGAGGATGTACTCACGCAGTCGGTCGATTTCTTCGGCGGGGCTGCGGCTGAGGTCGTAGGCGGCCAGGTCCGGGCCGATGCGCCGACGCAGCCGGCCATGCAGGCCGATCGGGCTGATGCCATCCGGGGCGAAATGCAGGTTGAAACGCGACGGGGCCTTGGCCAGGCCACGTACCTCGAGCAGTGCACCCTTGAACGAAATGTCCCTGACCAGCAAGCTGCTGGCCTTGCCCTGGGCATCCAGCAGTGCGCTGGGCTGCGCCATCGACAGGCGCCAGGGGCGCAGCATGGGGCCGTCGTCTTCGTAGATTTCCGGTGAGCCGATCTGCAGGTGAACGGCATGGAACTCGTCTTCCACCAGCTGCAGCGGGAAGCTGATCTGCTGGTTGTTGAACTGCGCCTGCAGGGTTACCTGCTCGTTGGCCACCAGGCGGGCGAGCAGGGACTGGATGCGGCGGTCGCCATTGACCAGCAGGCTCGACATGGGGTCGGCGAGATTCAATTGCGGGGAATGCTGCATGTCCTGGATGAAATCCAGTTCGTCCTGAGTCAGGAGCGCGTCTGCTTGCATGATCGAACTCGGTGATGACGATTTCTTCAACGGGAATTGACCGTGCTCAGAGCGCTTGGTTCAGCCGCGTTCGTCGGAATTCCGACGAGCGTGCATATCGGCCAGTTCGCGCTCCAGTTCGACCTGACGGCTGACGTCTTTCTGGATGCCGATGAAATAGGTGCGTTGATCGGCATCGTGCCTTACCGGGGTGATCGACAGTTCGTTCCAGAATGCGCTGCCATCCTTGCGGTAGTTGCGCAGTATTTCACGGCAGGGACGGCCTTCGGCCAGGGCCTTGCGAATGCGTGCCCGGCCCAGCTGATCGCGATCATCGGCCTGTAGGAAGCGGCAATCCTGATAGAGGATTTCGTCACGGCTATAGCCGGTCAGGCGTTCGAAGGCCGCATTCACGTAGATCAGGATGGTGTCGTCGCCTTCCTGTTCGGCGACCACGATCCCGTCGTTGGAGGCGTCGACCATCGATTGCAGCAGCTGCGCGTTGATCATGTCCGGACCATGGGTCAATGAGGGGGACTTTGGTAGAGGCGGCCTTTTGCCAGCTCCGAATGCTAGTATCCTACGTTTTCACTCAGTTTCGGAATCCTCTTCCTGATGAAAGTCGCCATTATTTCCGGCTCGGTGTACGGCACCGCCGAAGAAGTCGCCCGCCATGCCGCGTCGTTGCTCAAGGCTGCAGGCTTTGAAGCCTGGCACGCTGCCCGTGCTACCCAGCAGGATCTCGAGGGTTTTGCCCCTGAAGCGTTGCTCGCGGTGACGTCGACCACCGGCATGGGTGAATTGCCGGATAACCTGATGCCGCTGTTCAGCAGCATTCGCGACACCCTGCCAGCGGCCTGGCGTGGGCTGCCGGGCGCAGTGATTGCCCTGGGTGATTCCAGCTATGGCGATACCTATTGCGGCGGCGGCGAGCAGATGCGCGAACTGTTTGCCGAGCTGGGGGTGCGGGAAGTGCTGCCGATGCTGAAGCTCGATGCCAGTGAGACCGTGACCCCAGAGGCTGATGCCGAGCCTTGGCTGGCAGAGCTTGCTCAAGCACTGAAAGCCTGAGGCGTTTCCTCCCGCAGCAACTCCAGCCATGCCTGCGCCGCTCGCGACAGGTAAGCCCCACGCCGCCAGATGAAGGCGATATCCCAGCGTAGATCCGTTGGCGCCTTCAGCGGCAAACGCACCACCCCGGGTCGCTCCAGCGCTCTTGCCACCACACGGGGCAGCAGCACCACACCCTGGCCGGCCGCGACCAGTGCCACCAGGAAGTCCGCCTGGCCGCTACGGCCACCTTCCTTCGGGGTGAAGCCTTGCTGCTGGCAAGCCTTGAGCAGGCGGTCGTTGAGCACGAAGCTGCGTTGGTACAGCAGGAACGGGGTATCCGCCAACTGCTTCAGACTCACCTGGTCCAGCGCGGCCAGCGCATGCCCGGCCGGTAGCAGCGCATCCAGCGGCTCATTGCAGAACGGCTGGTACGCGAACGCCGGGTCGCTCGGGGTGAGGCTGCCGCCCAGCTCCAGCTCTCCAGTCCTCACTGCCTGTTCGACGCTACGGCTGCCGCCTTCAAGCAGCTGAATGGCGATATTCGGGTGACGCCTGCGGTATTCGGCGAACAACCCGGCGAACAAGGTATCGCTGCCCAGCATCGGCAAGCCCAGGCGCAACTCACCGCGCGCCATCTGGCTGAGGTCGTCGAGCTCGCTGAGCAGCGCCTGACGCTCGCGCAGCAGCGCTTCGCCGCGCGCCAGCACGATGCGCCCGGCCGCCGTCAGATGCAGCTGCGAGGCCTGGCGCTCGAGCAGTGGCTGGCCCACATCTTGCTCCAGCTGGGCGACCTGCTTGCTCACGGCGGACTGGCTGATATGCAGGGTCTGGGCGGCTTGGGTAAAGCCGCCGCGATGAACGACTTCAATGAAGCTGCGCAGCTGTTTGAATTCCATGATCTCAATTCCAATGTGGAATGGCTGCAAGTCTAACAATTCGCTTTTGGCCTGGGCAGGCGAATCTTAAAATGAGGGCCTGTCGAGGAACCCCCGCCCATGAAACCCGCATTACTGAAAAAGCCCCTGCGCCTGCTCGCCGAGCTGGCGGTCCTGCTGGCCTTGTTCCTGTTCGGTGGCCAACTGGCCGCCTGGCTGGGCTGGCCGATCCCTGGCGGAGTGATGGGCCTGGGCTTGCTGTTGCTGCTGTTCGCCTGTGGCGTGCTCAAGCCGGCCACTTTGCAACTGGGCGCTGGCTGGCTGATGGCGGAAATGCTGCTGTTCTTCATCCCGGCACTGATGAGCCTGCTCGATTACGGCAGCCTGGTGCGCAGCGAAGGTTGGCGCATCCTGCTGGTCATCGCCGTGAGCACTCTGATGGTCATGGTGGTTACCGCCGTGACCGTGGAACTGGTCTGCCGCTGGAGGCTGCGCCATGAGCCTTGAACCCATGCCGCTGTTCTGGCTGGCACTGACCTTGGCTGCCTACCTGGCCAGCCGTTGGCTGTATCGGCGCACCGGGCGCTACCTGATGTCGCCTCTGATTCTGGTCCCGGTATTGTTGCTGGCAGTGGCCGTGCCGCTGCACACGGCCTACGCCGAATATGCGCGCAACACCCACTGGCTGATGAGCGTGCTGGGCCCGGTGACCGTGGCCTTCGCCGTGCCGATCTGGCAACAGCGGGCGATGCTGGCGCGGCATTGGCCGGCGCTGCTGGTGGGCATGGTCGCGGGCAGCGCGGCGTCGATCGCCAGTTCCTGGGGCCTGGCGCACCTGCTGGCGCTGGATGATGCGATCAGCCTGTCGCTGGTGCCGCGCTCGATCACCACGCCATTCGCCATGCCGCTGGCCCATGACCTGGGTGGCGTGCCGGAACTGACAGCGGTGTTCGTGATGTTCACCGGGGTGCTGGGCGCCATGTTCGGCGGCGTGCTGCTGCGCTGGCTGCCATTGCGCACACCGCTGGCGCGGGGTGCACTGTTCGGTGTGGGCGCGCATGGCGCCGGGGTCAGCCGGGCCCAGGAAGTGGGCCGCGAAGAAGGTTCGGTGGCCGGCCTGGTCATGGTCCTCACCGGCCTGCTCAACCTGTTCGCCGCGCCGTTGCTGGCAATGTTGCTGTGACCGTTCGTGCCACTGACCCGTTCGGTCATCAAGCTGGCTGGTAACGCAAGTTTCACCTGGCGGGCTGCTGATTACACTCAACCTCGACATAGAGAGCACATGAAAGTGCCGAGGTGACATGCAATGACCGCAGCCTTGCCCTATTCCGTCAACACCCCTCCACCGGGACCACTCTGATGCCTATCGCCGAGATTCCATTGTGCGTCTGGCGTACCCGGGGACAGAGTTTTACATTCCGGGGCCAGAGCATCCGCTACTGGACCGCAGGGCAAGGAGAGCCCCTGCTTTTGATGCATGGATTTCCCACCGCGAGCTGGGATTGGCATTACCTGTGGGCTCCACTGACCCAACGCTTCCGGGTGATCGCCTGTGACATGCTCGGCTTCGGCGATTCTGCCAAGCCGCTCAACCACCACTACAGCCTGATGGAGCAAGCAGACCTGCAACAGGCGCTGCTGGCGTACCTGCAGGTCGAGCAGCCTGTGCATCTGCTGGCGCACGACTACGGTGGCAGCGTGGCTCAGGAACTGTTGTCTCGGCATCATGAACAGCGCGTCGACATCGCCAGTTGCGTGTTCCTCAACAGCGGGCTGTTCCCAGAAAGCTGCCAGATACCACTGGTCCAGAAGCTGCTGCTCAGCCGCCTGGGCTGGTTGGTGGGGCGTTCCTTCGGGCGCGACGACCTGGTGCGCAACGTGACCCGGATCTACGGCCCGTGCACCCACCCAAGCGAAAGCGCGCTGGACGATTGCTGGAGCCTGATCGCAGCGAACTACGGTACGCGCATCCTGCACAAGCTGGTGGGCTACCAGCCTGAGCGCAGGCAGCACCGCGAGCGCTGGGTTGGGGCATTGCAGCGCGATGGAGTGCCGCTGCGGTTCATAAATGGCATCGCTGACCCTTTGTCCGGTGCGCATATGGTGGAGCGCTATCGGCAGCTGGTGCCAAACCCCGACACCGTGCAGTTGCAGGGCATCGGCCATTACCCGCACACCGAAGCGCCCGTGCAGGTACTGCGACACTACCTGGCCTTTCGCGAACAGCTGCTGAGCTACCTGCCGCAACGCGTCGCCTGGTCCTGAACCGGCGATCATCGCCCGCCGTTATCGCCTGGCATTAGCCAGGGTGAGCTTGATTGTCCGCCTGCCCGGGCTGGCGGACACTCGATGCCTTCAACCTGACCTGGAGCATTGGGCATGAGCGAGCCGGTACGTCTGCAAGACCGTGTAGTGATCGTTACCGGAGCCGGTGGCGGCCTGGGCCGTGCCCATGCCTTGCTGTTCGCCGCACGTGGCGCCAGGGTCGTGGTCAACGACCTGGGCGGCACGGCCCAGGGTGAGGGGGCCAATGCGTCGGCTGCCGACAAGGTCGTGGCCGAAATCCGCGCAGCCGGGGGCACGGCGGTGGCCAACCACGATTCGGTGGGCGACGGTGCGCGCATCGTCGAACAGGCGCTGGACAGTTTCGGCAGGGTCGATGTGCTGGTGAACAACGCCGGCATCCTGCGCGACAAAGCCTTCCACAAGATGGACGACAGCGATTGGGAACTGGTCTACAAGGTCCACGTCGAAGGTGCCTACAAGGTCACCCGGGCGGCCTGGCCACACTTGCGCGAGCAGAACTGGGGGCGAGTGATCTTCACAGCGTCGACCTCGGGCATCTATGGCAACTTCGGCCAGGCCAACTACGGCATGGCCAAGCTGGGGCTGTATGGCCTGACCCGGACCCTGGCCATCGAAGGGCGCAAGCATGGCGTGCTGGTCAATGCCATCGCCCCGACCGGCGGCACGCGCATGACCGAAGGGCTGATACCCCCGCAGCTGTTCGAGCGGCTCAGGCCCGAGTTGATCAGCCCGTTGGTGGTGTACCTGGGCAGCGAACAGTGCCAGGACAGCGGTGAGTTGTTCGAGGTAGGCGGTGGCTGGGTGGGTAAGGTGCGCTGGGAGCGTAGCCTCGGTGTCGGTTTCGATCCTGAGCAAGGGTTCACCCCGGAGCAGGTCGCGGATCAATGGGCGCAGATTGGTGATTTCGCGGGGGCGGTGCACCCGCGCGACAACCTGCAGGCGTTGCAGCAGATGATGGCCAACCTGCAGAAATAAAAAAGGCCGCTGCAAGACGCAGCGGCCAATCGAGACGTTAGATCAAGGAGCTTCAAAATCTACGTCGGTGAACCTCGCGGGCCTGAAAGGCGGGGGGTAGAGCCCTTCATGCCGGCCAGTGAGGTAAGAATAAGCGCTTGATCCTGTGGGAAAAATAGCCGCTTGTGACATTCACCTTTACGTTTCGGGCAACAGTGCCCGGCGGGCATTTCACGTCGCTGGCGAGTAGCCCATGCGCCAGCTGGTGTCCCGTGCTGCCGCCAGCAGGCGCTGTGCTGCCGGGCCGTGCTCATCGGCATGGAAGATCGAGGTCGGGCCGACCACGGTCATCACCGCCGCAATCTGCCCCATGGCGTTGAACACTGGCGCAGACAACGCATCCACACCCGGCATCAACAGGCCGTGCACATGGTGCAAGCCCTGTTCGCGGATCCCTGCCAGCAAACCTTCGTAGTCGCTGGCGTTCTGCTGCAGCGCGGCCAGCTCGCGGTCGCGCAGCTCCACGGTCTCACGCTCGGGCAGATGGGCGGCAAACACCAGGCCGGTGGAGGAACTGAGCAGCGGCAGTACCGAACCGATCTGGGTCACTACCGTGACCGCCCGTACGGCGGGCTCGATGCTGACCACGGTGGCGCCCTGGTTGCCCCATACGGCGAGGAAGCAACTCTCGTTCAGCTCATCGCGCAGTTGCGACAGTGGCAGTGCCGCCACTTTCAGCACATCGATGCTGCCCAGTGCCGCCAGCCCCACGCGCAATGCCTCACGCCCCAGGCCATAGTGATTGGTGGCGGCATCCTGTTCGGCGAAACCACTGGCGATCAGCGCCTGCAGGTAGCGGTGCACCTTGCTCGCCGGCATCTGCACATGCTCGGCCAGGCGCGACAGCGAGGTGGAGGGGGACAGTTCGGCGAGGGCCTTGAGGATGTCGGTGCCGACTTCCGCCGATCGGACTTTCTGCTTGCCGTTGTCGGCGGGGGAGCTGGCTTTGGCCATGGGTAGGAAGCTTCCGGATTTTTCGCGTCGCGCCTTTATAGCTTGACGCCTGGCGGGGAGCAAATTACGTTATTCGTAATCAGATTACGATAAAAACAAAATCCGGAGGCTTCGATGAACCACGACACGTCCCCCGACCTTCATTACCTGAGCGGTTTCGGCAACGAATTCGCCAGCGAAGCCCTGACTGGCGCCCTGCCGGTCGGGCAAAACTCGCCACAGAAGGCCCCCTACGGGTTGTACGCCGAGCTGCTGTCGGGCACGGCGTTCACCATGGCCCGTAGCGAACTGCGCCGCACCTGGCTGTATCGCATCCGCCCGTCGGCACTGCACCCGCGCTTCGAGCGCCTGCAACGCCAGCCCTTGAGCGGCCCGCTGGGTGCGGTCACGCCCAACCGCCTGCGCTGGAACCCACAGCCCATGCCCAGCGAGCCAACCGATTTCATCGAAGGCTGGGTGCCGATGGTGGCCAACTCGGTAGCCGAAAAGCCGGCCGGGGTCAGCATCTACATCTACCGTGCCAACCGCTCCATGGAGCGTGTGTTCTTCAACGCCGATGGCGAGCTGCTGCTGGTGCCGGAACAGGGCCGCCTGCGCATCGCCAGTGAGCTGGGCGTGATGGACGTCGAGCCGATGGAAATCGCCGTGATCCCGCGCGGCATGAAATTCCGCGTCGAGTTGCCCGATGGCCAGGCCCGCGGCTACATCGCCGAAAACCACGGCGCGCCGCTGCGCCTGCCTGACCTGGGGCCGATCGGCAGCAATGGCCTGGCCAACCCGCGAGATTTCCTCACCCCGGTGGCGCACTACGAAGAAGTGGATGGCCCGGTGCAGCTGGTGCAGAAGTTCCTCGGCGAGCATTGGGCCTGCGAGCTGCAGCACTCGCCGCTGGACGTGGTCGCCTGGCACGGCAGCAACGTGCCCTACAAGTATGACCTGCGCCGTTTCAACACCATTGGCACGGTCAGCTTCGATCACCCGGACCCGTCGATCTTCACCGTGCTGACTTCGCCGACCAGTGTGCACGGCATGGCCAACATGGACTTCGTGATCTTCCCGCCGCGCTGGATGGTGGCCGAGAACACCTTCCGTCCACCGTGGTTCCACCGCAACCTGATGAACGAATTCATGGGCCTGATCAACGGTGCCTACGACGCCAAGGCCGAAGGCTTCCTGCCGGGTGGTGCCTCGTTGCACGGGGTAATGAGCGCCCACGGGCCGGACGCCGAAACCTGCGAGAAGGCCATCGCCGCCGAGCTGGCGCCGCACAAGATCGACAACACCATGGCTTTCATGTTCGAGACCAGCCAGGTGCTGCGCCCGAGCCTGCAGGCACTCGACAGCCCGCAATTGCAGGCCGACTACGATAGTTGCTGGGCCACCTTGCCGAGCACCTTCAACCCGAACCGGAGATAACCATGAACCAGACCGCCATTGCCCGTAGCTGGGTCGAGCACGCCAACGGGCACCGCGACTTCCCGCTGCAGAACCTGCCGCTGGGCATCTTCAGCCGCCCGGGTGAAGCGCAGCGCTGTGGCGTCGCCATCGGCGATGCCATCCTTGACCTGGAAGCCGCACTGGCCGCAGGCCTGTTCGCTGGCCAGGCCAAGGCAGCAGTGGAAGCCACCCGTGGCGGTGCGTTGAACGCCTTCTTTGCGCTGGGGCGTACTGCCCGGGTAGCGTTGCGTGAGCGTCTGCTGGTGCTGTTGGGCGAACACAGCGAACATCAGGCTGTGCTCAAGGCTGCGCTGTATCCGGCCAGCGAGTGCCAGCTGCACCTGCCGGCCAAGGTCGGCGACTACACCGACTTCTACGTCGGCATCCAGCACGCCACCAACGTCGGCAAGCTGTTCCGCCCCGACAACCCGCTGCTGCCCAACTACAAGTACGTACCGATCGGCTACCACGGCCGCGCCTCGACCTTGCGCCCATCGGGTACCGAGGTCCGTCGCCCGAAAGGCCAGACCTTGCCTGCCGGCCACACCGAGCCGAGCTTCGGCCCCTGCGCGCGCCTGGACTACGAGCTGGAGCTGGGCATCTGGATCGGCCAGGGCAACGACATGGGCCAGGCCATCCCGATTGCCGAGGCTGACCAGCACCTTGCCGGTCTGTGCCTGCTCAACGACTGGTCGGCGCGGGATATCCAGGCCTGGGAATACCAGCCACTGGGCCCGTTCCTGTCGAAGAGTTTCATCACCAGCATTTCGCCGTGGGTAGTCACTGCCGAAGCCCTGGAGCCCTTCCGCTGTGCCCAGCCGGCCCGCCCGGAAGGCGACCCGCAGCCGCTGCCTTACCTGCTCGATCAGCATGACCAGGCCAATGGCGCCTTCGATATCGAACTGGAAGTGCTGCTGCTCACCGAGCGCATGCGCGAGCAAGGTATGCCGGCGCACCGTCTGGCCTTGAGCAACACCTTGAACATGTACTGGACCGTGGCCCAGCTGATCACCCACCACAGCGTCAACGGCTGCCAGCTGCAGCCCGGCGACCTGTTCGGTTCCGGCACCCTGTCCGGTGCCACGCCAGACGCCTACGGCAGCCTGCTGGAAACCACCGTGGGCGGCAAGCAGCCGGTGGAGCTGGCCAGCGGTGAAATCCGCAAGTTCCTTGAAGACGGTGACGAGATCATCCTGCGCGCGCGCTGCAAGCGCGATGGCGTGGCCAGCATCGGCTTCGGCGAATGCCGCGGCAAGATCATCGCAGCCAACTGAGGGAGCAGGCCATGGAGCTGTATACCTATTACCGTTCCACCTCTTCCTACCGGGTGCGCATTGCCCTGGCGCTGAAAGGCCTGGACTACCAGGCCCTGCCGGTCAACCTGCTCAAGGGCGACCAGCGCGGTGATGCCTATGTCGCGGTGAACCCGCAAGGCCGGGTGCCGGCCTTGCGCACCGACGACGGTGAATTGCTGGTGCAGTCGCCAGCGATCATCGAGTACCTGGAAGAGGTTTATCCACAGCCCGCGTTGCTGCCGGCTGGCGCGGCACTGCGGGCCAAGGTGCGTGGCGTGGCGGCGATCATCGGTTGCGATGTGCACCCGCTGCACAATGTCAGCGTGCTCAACCAGCTGCGCCAGCTGGGCCATGACGAGGGGCAGATCAATCAGTGGATCGCCCACTGGATCGGTCAGGGGCTGGCCGCTGTGGAGCAGTTGATTGGCGATCACGGTTATTGTTTTGGCGATGAACCGGGGTTGGCGGATGTCTACCTGATTCCACAGTTGTACGCGGCCGAGCGCTTCAACATCGACCTCAGCGGCTACCCACGCATCGCCCGGGTCGCGGCACTGGCCAAGGGGCATCCGGCGTTCGCCAAGGCGCATCCGTCCTGCCAGGCGGACACGCCGGCTCAGTGAATCGAACGGTTCACCGTCGGTAGCTTGCCGATACGTTCGGACAGCTTCAGGCGCTGGACCGGGTCGTCGGTCAGCAGCAGGGCATGCTCCAGGTCGAAACGTTCGGCCTGGGGGCAGTCCAGGTGTTGATACAGCGTGGCGCGGGTCATGTAGTCACTGACCTGCGCCGGGCCCAGTTGCATGACCCGTTCGGCGTCGATCAGCGCGGCCAGGTGGTTGTCGTTGCTGATATGTAACTGGCGCAGGTTGCGCGAAAGGCGCTGCAGCATCTGCGTGGCGCTGGCGCTGCGCAGGTGTTCGGCAGTCAGTGGCACATGCGGGCCGAACTGGCGCGCCAGCAGCTCGCGGCAATCATTGGGGTACAGACGGCGGCCCCCGCACGGGTCGAGCAGGTGATCGGCACCGGGCACGCGCAGCAGGAAGTGCCCAGGGAATGCCACGCCTTCCAGGGGGATGGACAGGCGCCGGGCCAGTTCCAGGGTGATGATGGCCAGTGCCAGGGGCTGGCCGCGTCGGCGCTGCAGTACCTTGTCCAGCAGCGCTGCTTGCGGGCGCAGCGGGTGGTATTCGTCTTGCTGGAATCCCAGTGCGTTGAGCTGGCGCAGCAGCGGCTGGGCCAGTTCGGACAATGGCAGCATGGGCAGGCAGGCACTGATCTGCCCTTGCAGGTTTTGCAGTGTGGCAAGGCTGGCCGCAGGCTCGACCTTTCGATCATGCTCGACGGCGATCCACAACGCAGCTTCCAGCAGGGCGACCGGCTCGCGCTCCAGGCAGGCCAGGCAGGCTTGACGTGGCTTCATGGGGGCTCTCCACACACGCTTGAGTATTAGCTGGGGGGCGTGGATTCGTCCAGTGGTCCGCCCACGGCGCCGGCCTCTGGCGCGTGCCTATACTGGTAGGAGCACCTCGTTGGGGAGCCCGTCGATGTTCGCGCTGATGCAAAGCACCCGTACCCAGTCGCTGCACCTGTTCATTGACCCGCCCACCGGCCTCAAGGCCGTCGTGGCGATTCACAGCGAGAAGTTGGGCCCGGCGGTGGGCGGTTGCCGCTACCTGCCCTATGCCGATGACGAGAGTGCCATGACCGACGCCATTCGCCTGGCCCAGGGCATGAGCTACAAGGCGGCGCTGGCGGGCTTGCCCTTGGGAGGCGGCAAGGCGGTGATCATGCGCAACCCGCACGTGGAAAACCGCGCGGCACTGTTCGAGGCGTTCGGCCGCTTCATCGATACCCTGCAAGGGCGTTTCATCATTGCCGTGGACAGTGGTACCTCGACCCTGGACATGGACTGTATTGCCCAGAGCACACCGCATGTCACCAGCACCACGGCCTCCGGTGACCCGTCACCGCATGCCGCCATGGGCGTGTTCGCCGGCATCCGCGCCACCTCACAGGCGCGCCTGGGCAGCAGCAACCTCGAAGGCCTGCGCGTGGCCGTGCAGGGGCTGGGCAACGTCGGTTATGCCCTGGCCGAGCAGCTGCATGCGGCGGGTGCAGAGTTGCTGGTCAGCGACCTGGACCCAGGCCGGGTGCGGCTGGCGGTAGAGCAGTTCAGCGCTCATCCGGTGACCAATGACGCCCTCATCAGCACGCCCTGCGATATCTTCGCGCCCTGTGGCGTAGGGCCGGTGCTCAACGGCCAGACGGTGATGCAGCTGCGTTGTGCAGCGGTGGCGGGGGCGGCGAACAATCAGCTGACCACGTTGCAGGTCGCTGACCAGCTGGAGACGCGCGGCATCCTGTATGCCCCCGACTATGTGATCAATGCCGGTGGCCTGATCTACGTGGCGCTGAAGCATCGGGGCGGCGACCTGGGCACCATCACCGCGCACCTGGCGCGGATACCGACGCGGCTGACCGAGGTGTTCGGCCATGCCCAGGCGGAAAAGCGCTCGCCGGCGAGGGTGGCACAGATGCTGGCCGAACGCTTGCTTTACGGTTGAGCCTGGGCGCCGGTTACGTCAGTCATGCATCAGCCATGGCCGCAGATCCTTGAGATTGGCTACCACGATCTGTTGCGCTTCAGGGCTGGTCGCCACGTTGCGCGGGTCGATCTGATAACGCTGCAGTACATACTTCACCAAAGCCCTGCGGCTCGGCACGACCAATTGACCCTGGGCCATGCCGAAGTCGGCTTCGATGATCGCCTTCTGCGCCTCGTTCAAACGCCCGTCGGGCTCGAAGATCACCGGCATCTCGGCATTCCAGTCTTCGTCCTGCTCCCGGGTGTTGGGTGACTCGTCCAGCAGGTCCGGCTGCCCGCGCAGGCGGCTGAGCACGAAGTCGCGGTACTGGCCGTTCTTTTCACAGTACGCCCGCACATGCCAGCGCATGCCGGTGTAGACCAGCGTGTGCGGCGCGATGAGGCGTACCTCGACGTTCGGCGTGTTAAGTGACACGTACTCGGTTTCCAGGCGCAGGCCTTCACGGCAGGCCTTGAGCAGGGGCCGCAGCACCTCCGGCCGGATAGGCCGGTCCGGCACTTCCAGCACTTTGGTATGGGCGTAGGCCAGCGCCAGGCCGTCAATGTGCGGGGCGCGCTCACCGTTCTGATACAGCAGGTGCAGGTAAGCGCTTGCACTCTCCTCGATGAACTTAGGCTTGAACTGCTTGCTGGGTACATAACCCTTGAGCTGCTTGTCATAGGCCAGGTTCTTCGGCGCATGCTCGGTGATGTAGGTATTGATGTCCTTGGATGCCTGCTGCCGGCTGATGCCGAAACTCTGCATCAGATGGCCGGTAGTCAGGCGGCCTTCCCACCAGGCGACGGTCTCGATCAGCTTGTAGCGCAGTGCCAGGTCCCAGCGTACCTGCTCGACGGTTTGCTTGCGTTTCATGACCTCTCCTGAGAAGGGATGCCGGGGTGGCATATCGAAAGCCTGATTATGTGTAAAGTTTGGGGTCATGTATAGCGCAAGGTCTTGTCGTGATATTGACTTTGCGCAGCCCAAGGGCATTTGGCCGGCAAGCGCCTTGCGGATGGGGCGATGCCACGTGAAGATGATGTCAAAGGGCTACTTAGGGCTAGGATGCCTTGCCTGAAAACGGCTGACTTGGGGCATTCCAATGTGCATGAGTAGTTTACCTGTATAAGTCTACATTCTAGATCTGTCGTTAAACTCTACATATATTCCCTCATCTTCAGGGCTCACTCAAGGAGAAGGGAAATGGATATGTGGGAAGTGGTTGCGACAGGTGCTGTTGTGGTGATGGGTATCATTCTGCTGGTGCTGCTGTATCAGAGTTTGCGGCTGCACGAGCTGTGGAAGCTGGGGCTTGCCTGCCAGAAGAACGCGCGTTGGGCGAAGATCTGGGAGGCAGAGAACCGCGAACTGCGCTCGGCGCTGCGCGCAGAGCAGGCACAGATCGAACAACTGCAGAGGAAGGTGGTGCTCTTGCAGGAGTTGATCCCGGTGCAAGGATAATGGCGGGGGAGGTCAGGGGTGCAAAGCCGCTGCTGGCGATGCATTCACTTGGGGTGACATGTTTGCCACCCTTGCGAAGGGCTGGTTACTCGCCGCTATCGGTAGGCGTGTCCAGGTCGGCCAAGGCCGACGCATTGTTCTTGAACGCTGCGGCAAATACCGCCCGGTTCTTGGCCATGAAGATGCTTGCCTCTTCGGCAATGTTTTCATCCAGCCCCGGCACATGTTTCACCAGAACCTGAGTAAGCACCTCGGCCAGTTCCAGCATCTGGTCATGGGCGTCTGCGAGTTTGCGGTCCAAGAACGTGGTCTCCAAATCGCGCGTGCTGCGGTAAAGAATCTCAACAGCCATACGAGGCCTCTCGGTCAGTGGTAGCAGGGGGCGGTCGTGCGCCTTCTGCTGTGCGGTTCAGTTGCTATCCAGGCAGTCAGGCAGATTGCCGTTACCGAATACTGTATCGATGTACAGTAATGGCAATGCGGTCGTTTCGCAACCAGAAATTGTAGCTGTGCTGAAATCGCATGCCGCCCGTGCCTTGCGGCAATCGGTCGCCTTCCAAGGCAGGGGCCTGGCCCTTTAACTGCATGGCACAAGCGTCACAGGCGTGACGCATCATCCTTCATGTCGTATCGGGGAATCGCACATCGTGGATATCAAATGGGCTGAAAAACTGCGCAAGGGCCTGCACGGCTCGGCCGACGCGCTAGGCAACCTGTGTGTGGAAGCGTTCCACTACCTGGCGCTGTTCGGCATTGGCGCGATTACCGCCTACGCGGCGGTGGTGACTTTCCTGGACATGCTCGGCAAGGGTGGCGTCAGCGTCGATGACATCCTGCTGCTGTTCATCTACCTGGAGCTCGGGGCGATGGTCGGTATCTACTTCAAGACCAACCACATGCCGATCCGCTTCCTGCTGTATGTGGCGATCACCGCGCTGACGCGCCTGCTGATTGGCGATGTGTCGCACCACAAGGCGCCGGACGAAGGGCTGCTGTACGTGTGTGGCAGCATCCTGCTGCTGGCGTTCTCGATCCTGGTGGTGCGCTACGCTTCGTACCGCTATCCCTCGACCAAGGTGCTGGATGCCAGCGGCAAGGAAGTGGAGGAGGGCAAGTAGCCCTCAGTTGGCCAGACCGACGGCTGCCAGGGGGCGTGGCTCGTGGCGGTCGCGGGTCAGGGCGGCGAGGACCTGCAACGGGTTCTGTCCCAGCTCGATCGCAAGGCCCAGGCGGATGCTGTCGATGACCCGCTGCAGGCGCACCGGGTCGTTGCGCTGGGCCTGGCTGATCAGGGCGCTTGGCGACCACGCCGGCGTCATCGGAAAGGGTCAGCATGATGCTGCCGTCGAGCCGTTCGATACTCAGGTTGACCCGGTACTCGGGGGCGAAGGCGACGCTGATCTGTTCGAAGGGGTTGTTCATGGTCGGGTTCTGCAATGAATGACTACAGAAGTTGACCGGGTAACCCGCAGGTTGGTTCAGCCCCATCGATCGGGGCAAACGAAAACGCCCGGCACAGGCCGGGCGTTGTTGTTCTTGCCGATGATCAGGCCTCGGGGTCACTCAGTTCCAGTGCACCGCGCTTGCTGCGCAGCTTGCCGTAGAAGTGTTCCAGCGCATTGTTCAGCTTGCTGGCGGCACCGTCGACCGCCTGGTCCAGCGAGGTGGCGGTGTGGGTCACGGAAATCGGCTGATGGCCTTTCGGGCGAGCCTCCAACTGGCAGCGTTTGTCATGCGGGCCGGGCTTGGCGCCGTTCTCGTCACGCAGATGCACCTCGATGCGGGTGAGGTCGTCGTCATAGCGTTCGAGGGTGGCTTCCAGCGTACTGCGGACCCACTCGTTGAGACGGATGTTGCCTTCGATATGGTTGCTGCTGTTGACCTGGATTTGCATGATTCCAATCCTTATTCAGCTTGCTCGCATGGAGGCGTGCCTAGGCCATTGAGGGCCTTGGTATTTCTGCGCCTCTTGACTCTAAGGTCAGGCAACGGCGAAGCGATTACAACCCCTTTCTGAAAATAAATTTTCTGTTGCAAATCCGGCTTGATCACCTGCGATAGGAACGGGTGATCGGCGCGGGATCTTTGCTTATGAGAATTGAAATCATTACTATTGCACTCCCATTTCCCGGACCCACGCCATGAAACGCTCCGCCGCCGGACTTCCTCTCAGCTATCGCCTGGCCGTGGTTTCACGCAGCCTGGCTGCATTGCTGGGCGGCTATCTGCTGGCGTCGCTGGTCAGTGTCTGTCTGGCCCTGTTGCTGCCGTTGCCCCAGGTCGACGCCACGCTGACCGGCCTGATGCTCTCGTTCGTGTTCTACCTGCTGGCGTTCATCTGGTGTTTCGCCTGCCGCAGCGCCTGGCATGCCTGGCTCGGCGTGCTGCTGCCGAGCCTGGTGCTGGGGCTGCTCGGCGGGTTCGCCTACTGGATGAAAAACCCATGAAGGAAGGCTTCCGCCAGGCCATGGCCTGGCTGCATACCTGGACCGGCCTGATCTTCGGCTGGCTGCTGTTCGCCATCTTCCTCACCGGCACCTTGTCGTACTTCAAGGATGAAGTCAGCCATTGGGCGCAGCCGGAAGTGCGCCGTCATGCACTCGACCCGATAGCCAGCCTGGGGCTGGCCCAGCGCTATCTGGAAAGCAACGCCGCGCATTCGGGCAGCTGGATGATCCGCCTGCCGAGCGAGCGCGACGCGGCCTTGAATGTGGGCTGGCGCGACCCCGAGGGCGGGCGTCGAGGCTTTGTCAGGAAAGATCTGGACGCGCAGAGCGGGCAGCCGGTCGAGGCGCGAGACAGCCGTGGCGGCGAGTTCTTCTACCGCTTCCATTTCGAACTGCAGATGCCGTATCCATGGGGCCGCTGGCTGTCGACGCTGTGCGCCTTCATCATGCTGCTGGGCCTGGTCACCGGGATCATCACCCACAAGAAGATCTTCAAGGAGTTCTTCACCTTCCGTCCCGGCAAGGGCCAGCGCTCATGGCTGGATGGCCACAACGCCATTGGCGTGCTGGTGCTACCGTTTCACCTGATGATCAGCTACAGCAGCCTGGTGCTGTTCATGTACATGGTCATGCCGGCCAGCATCATGGCCAGCTATGGCAATACCGGCGATTACTTCAATGACCTGTTCGGCCGCGACGAGGCGCCCAAGGTGGCCAATGTCGCTGCGCCACTGGTGCCGCTGGCGAGCCTCTATGCCAAGGTCCAGGCGCAGGTACCCGGTGCGCGCATGGGCTTCATCCAGGTGCAGAACGCCGGTGATCGCAACGCCCGTGTCACCCTCACTCAGTCATCGGCGGACAACGTCCCCTACAAGCGCAGTGCCAACTGGACCTTCGACGGTGCCACCGGCGAGCTGCTGAAACAGGGCGCGGCGGAAAGCGCCACGATGATGACCTCCTTCAGTTTCGCCGGCCTGCACATGGGCAACTACGCCGGGCCCTGGCTGCGTTGGCTGTACTTCACCTTCGGGCTTGCCGGCACGGCGGTGATCGGTACCGGCTTGGTCATGTGGTTGGGCAAGCGCCAGCTCAAGCATGCCAAAAGCGAACGCCTGCCGGGCGAGCTGCGCCTGGTCGAAGTGCTCAACATCGCCAGCATGAGTGGCCTGATCCTGGCCGTGGCCGGCTTCTTCTGGGCCAATCGGCTGCTGCCCGTGGCCCTGCAAGGGCGCGCCGACTGGGAAGTGAGCACGTTCTTCCTGGTCTGGCTGGCGTCGTTGCTGCATGCCGCGCTACGCCCAGGACGCAAGGCCTGGGGCGAGCAGCTGGCGCTGGGCGCGGTGGCCTTTGCCCTGTTGCCGGTGCTCAATGCCCTGAGCACCGGCCAAGGGTTGAACATCTCTGTGCCTGCGGGTGACTGGGCCATGGCCGGGTTCGACCTGACCGCCCTGGCGTGCGGGCTGTTCCTGGCCTGGGCGGCGAGCAAGATGTTGCGCGCCCCGAAGCCTGTCGCCAAGCATGCGCCACGGGCGAGCAAGGCAACGGCCGAAAGGGTCGGGGTGCTGTGATGCTGAGTATTGCCCTGATCGGATACGCCGGCTTCGCCGCATTGTGCCTGGCGATGGACAAACACTTCAGCGAGCTGCTCAAGCGCAAGCCCGGTCCCGGTCAGTTGCGTGCACTGCGCGTTGCGGGCTGGCTGTTGCTGACTTTGTCGCTGTTCCTCTGCGTTCACTGGCGTGGCTGGGCTCACGGTCTGGTGGAGTGGGTCGCGCTGTTGATGGCCGGCGTCACCCTGTGGGTGTTCGGCTTGCCCTATCTGCCACGCGTGCTGCTGGGGCTGGCTGCTGTCAGCCTGGTGCTGGGCCCGCTGTTGGCTGTATTTGCCGGGTGATGCCTTGAACGAAACCAACAGCGACGGTACCCGCGCGCGCTTCGTCGAGGTGTTCCTGGCCCAGCGTGCGCGCATGGAGGCGCTGGTCAGTCGCCGGGTAGGTTGCCGTGCCACCGCGTCCGACCTGGTGCAGGAACTGTTCCTGCGCTTCTGGCGCCGCCCCGAGGTCAAGGTCGAAGCGCTCGACACCTACCTGTTGCGCTGCGCTGGCAACCTGGCCATTGATCACCTGCGCAGTGAGGGCAGCCGCGAACGCGTCGCCGAAGCCTCGCTGCCGTTGGATGAAGCCGGACTGGCCCAGGCGCCCGAGCAGGCCGTCGAGGTCGATCATGACCTGCAGCGTGTGGAGGCCGCCCTGCGAGCCCTGCCCGAGCGCACCCGGCAGATCTTTCTGCTCAATCGCGTCCACGGCTGCACGTACGGTGAAATCGCCAAGGCCATGCAGCTTTCCCAGAGCAGTGTGGAAAAGCATATGATGCGCGCCCTCGAAGCGTGCAAGGCCAGTGTTGCCGAGCCCGCGACCTTCACTCGCAGGCCTGGGAGCGCCCGCCGATGAGCCATCCAGACCTGATCACCGCAGCCCAGTCCGAGGCTGCCTTGCAGTGGCTGATCCGCATCAACGAACAGCCGGCAGCGGCCAGCAGCGCGGCGTTCAAGCGCTGGTTGCTGGAAGACCCGAAGCATCGCGAAGCCTACGCCGAGGCCCAGTTGCTGTGGCAACTCAGCGAAGCACCGGCAGCGCGTCTGGCCGAGGAAGAACAGGCAGATTTGCAGCGCTACTTGGAGGCCATGGCCAAGCCGCCTGGCAAAGGGCATTGGCGGCGCGCCGGCATGGCTTTGGCAGCGGCCTGCCTGGTGCTGGCCGTCAGCATGGCGGGCGGTTGGCGGCCCGGTGACTGGCTGCTGAACCTGCAGGCCGATTTCAGCAGCAGTGATGGGATTCGCCTGGTGACCTTGGCAGACCAGTCACAGGTGACTCTGGATGCGGGCAGTGCCATCGCCGTCGATTTCAAGCAAGGTGAACGACGCGTGCGGCTGTTGCATGGCGCAGCGTTTTTCCAGGTTACCCATACGGGGCAGCCATTCGTGGTGGAGGCTGCTGGCGGCGAGGTACGGGTACTGGGTACGCAGTTCGAAGTGCGTGACCAGGGGCAGGGCGCGCAGGTCATCGTGCGCAGCGGGCGCGTGGCGGTCATCCCGGCAGCGGGGCAGGCCGGCCAGGTACTGACGGCCAATCAGCAGCTGGCCTATGCCGACGGGCAAACAGGCGAGCTGGCGAGCGTGGACAGCGACAGCCGCCTGGCCTGGCGCCAAGGCTGGCTGAACTACTACCAGGTGCCGCTGGCACAGGTGGTGGCAGACCTGGGCCGCTACTACCCCGGCCGCATCGTGATGCTCGACGGCGAGTTGGGGCAGCGCAAGGTCAGCGGCAGCTTCCCGGCAGATGAGCCTTTGGCAGCACTGGACTCGCTGGGCAAGGTGCTGGGTTTCTCGCGGCAAACCTTGTTGGGGCGGCTGACTGTAATCCGCTGACAAAAAATTTCAAAAGCGGATGAGGTAACTGGAGTTGGCATCCGTGTAATGAGTGGAAGTGCGATTCATTCGCAGTAATAACCCTCTCACAGGTCAGCGTCCATGAAGTTCTCTCCGCGTTGCGTCCCCCTCTGGCTCGGCCTTTCTGCTTGCTCGGCCATCGCCGCTGCCCCTGGTCTGATGGCCGCCGAGCAACGCCAGCTGCACACCTTCGCCCAGGCCAGCCAGCCGTTGGCTCAAGCCCTCAACGCGTTCAGCCGTGCCACTGGCCAGAGCGTGGTCTACACCCTCGAACTGCCCAGCGTGCAGGCCCCGGCCGTCAACGGCGCGTTCAGTGCCGAAGAGGCCCTGCAACAGCTGCTGGGCAACAGCGGCCTGACCTGGCGCCGCCTCGACGCACGCACCCTGACCCTCGAACCTGTGGATACCTCGGGCGCCCTCAACTTGCAGGCCACCACGGTGACCTCGCAAATGGACAGCTATAGCTATCAGCCACCCGCCAGTGCCTCGATCATGCGCGGCCAGGGCCCGTCCCAGGACATCCCCCAGGCGATCAACGTGGTGCCGGCCCAGGTCATCCGCGACCAGGCCCCGCGCAACCTCGACGACGCCCTGGCCAACGTCAGCGGCATCACCCAGGGCAACAACTTCGGTGGCACCTCCGACACGGTGATGAAGCGCGGCTTCGGTGACAACCGCGACGGCTCGATCATGCGCGACGGCATGCCGCTGGTGCAGGGCCGCAGCCTGAACGCCAGCACCGAGCGGGTCGAAGTGCTCAAGGGCCCGGCCTCGCTGCTGTACGGCATTCAGGACCCAGGCGGGGTGATCAACGTGGTCAGCAAGCGCCCGCAACTGCAGCAGTACAACGCCCTGACCGTGCGTGGCTCCACCTACGGCAGCGGCAAGAACGGCAGCGGCGGTGGTTTCGACAGCACCGGCGCACTGGGCGACAGCAACTTCGCCTACCGCCTCATCGTTGACCACGAGGACGAGGACTACTGGCGCAACTTCGGCGTGCATCGCGAGTCGCTGGTGGCGCCGTCGCTGGCCTGGCTCGGCGAGGACACCCAGGTGGTGCTGGCCTATGAGCACCGCGAATTCCTCTATCCGTTCGACCGCGGCACGGCATTCGGCAGCAACGGCCACCCGCTGGACATTCCGGCTACCCGCCGCCTGGACGAGCCGTTCAACGACATGGAAGGGCGCTCCGACCTGTACCGCCTGGAGGTCGACCACCAGTTGACCGACGACTGGAAGCTGCATTTCGGCTACAGCTTCAACCGCGAGACCTATGATGCCAGCCAGGTTCGCGTCACCGGCGTGAACGAGGCCAAAGGCACGCTGACACGCAGCATCGATGGCACCCACAACGCCATGAGCCGCGACCAGTTCGCCACCTTGAGCCTCAATGGCAATGTCGAACTGGCCGGCATGCAGAACGACCTGTTGTTCGGCATCGACCACGAAGACCGCAAGATCTTTCGCGGCGACCTGATCCGTCAGACCTCGCAATCCACCTTCAGCTACCTGAACCCGGTCTACGGCCAGGAAGTGGAGGGCACCACGGTGCGCGCCAGCGACAGCGACCAGACCGACAAGCTGCGCACCGACGCCTTGTTCGTACAGGACGCGCTGCACCTGGACGAACATTGGATCCTGGTCGCTGGCGCGCGTTACCAGCAATACGACCAGTACGCCGGCCGCGGTCGCCCGTTCAAGGCCAATACCGACAGCAACGGCCAAGCCTGGGTGCCCCATGCGGGCATCGTCTACAAGGTCGATGACCAGCTGTCGTTGTATGGCAGCTACAGCGAGTCGTTCAAGCCCAACTCCAGCATCGCCCCGCTGACCGGTGGCGTGGTGCTGGACTCGTCGGTGGCGCCGGAGGAGGGCAAGTCCTGGGAGCTGGGGGCCAAGCTCGACATGCCGGGCAGCCTCACCGGTACCCTGGCGCTGTTCGATATCACCAAGCGCAACGTGCTGGTCGCCAACTTCGACAGTGGCACCGGCGAGACGGTCTACAGCAACGCAGGGGAAGTCAGCTCGCGGGGTGTCGAACTCGACCTGACCGGGCAACTCAGCGAGCGCTGGAGCCTGATCGGCAGTTACGCCTATACCGATGCCAAGGTGACCAAGGATCCCGACCTTGAAGGCAACCGCCTGCAGAACGTGGCCCGGCACACCGGTTCGCTGTCGGCGGTGTATGACTTCGGCAGCCTGTTCGGCGGCGATCGCCTGCGTTTCGGCGCCGGGGCGCGCTATGTAGGCGAGCGGCCGGGGAACTCGACCAATACCTTCGACCTGCCGAGCTACACCGTGGCCGATGCGTTCGCCACCTACGAGACCAAGCTCGACGAGCACAACGTGCGCTTGCAGCTGAACGTGAAGAACCTGTTCGACAAGGTCTACTACAGCTCGGCGGTGAACCAGTATTTCGTGGCGATTGGCGATGCGCGGCAGGTGAGCCTGTCGGGCACTTTCGAGTTTTGAACCTTGTGCAGCCTGTGCCGGCCTCTTCGCGGCTAAAGCCGCTCCCACAGAGACGGCGCAGTACCTGTGGGAGCGGCTTTAGCCGCGAATGGCCATACGGTAATTGCCTGGGGTTGCACCGAATGCCTGGCGGAAGCGGTTGCTGAAATGGCTGGCGCTGGCGAAGCCGCACAGCAGCGCCACCTGGCCCAGGGGCAGCTCGCCCAGGCGCAGCAGCTGGCAAGCGCGATGCAGGCGCCGCGCCAGCAGATACTGATGGGGTGGCAAGCCGAAACTGGTGCGGAACATCCGCGCGAAGTGGTATTCGGACAGGTTGCAGCGCAGTGCCAGTTCACCCAGGGTAATCGGCTGGTCGAGGTGCGCCTCGATGTATTCCACCAGTTGCCGGCGCAGGCTAGGCGCCAACCCGCCTTTCAGGCGCAACCCCTGGCGCAGGCCAACCTGGCTGAGCACGGCATGGTCGACGATCTCGTGGGCCAGGCTGCTGGCCAACAGGCGTTCGGCGGGTTCATCCCAGTCCAGGGTGATCAGCTGGCGAAAGCGCACGGATTGCTGCGGGTCGTCCAGGAAGGTGGCTTCTCGCAGCTGCAGTTCGCGGGGTTCGCGGTCAAGCAGGCGCACGCAGCCCAGGGCGAACTGCGCTTCGCTGATGTACAGGTGGGCCAGGCGGATTGCACCATTCACCACCCAGTTCGATTCGTGCCCCGCCGGCATGATGCACAGTTTGTCCGGCCCGCCCTTGTCGGCCGGGCGCTGGCGACGGAAGGTACCGGTGCCGTCGGCGATGTAGCACGACAGCGTGTGATGGCTCGGCGCCTGGTAGTCGCGGGCATCGTCGCGGTTGCTCCACAACGCCGCCGCCAGCCCGTCGCCCAGGTGCGCGCTCAGCTCCAGCCGCGCGTTGGGCGAGGCATGCATGGCGTTGAACACTTGCAGCTGGGTGAGTGGCGTCATGGGCGGGTCCTCTGGCGCTCATCGTACTGCGCCAACGTTTCGCTGACAGCCACCAGTGGGCAAAAAGCGCAAATTTGTGCAAGCGCAGGGTGGTGGGCAGGGAGAACACTGATGGCGTTGAATTTGAAAGGCCCAAGGAACCGCCGCCATGAACCTCTCTTTGTACCTGCTCACCGTCCTGATCTGGGGCACCACCTGGATCGCCCTGAAACTGCAACTGGGCGTCGTCGCCATTCCGGTGTCGATCGTCTACCGCTTCGCCCTGGCCGGCCTGATCCTGTTCGCCATTCTTCTGCTCACCCGCCGCCTGCAGCCGATGAACCGGCGTGGCCACCTGATCTGCCTGGCGCAGGGTTTCTGCCTGTTCTGCGTCAACTTCATGTGCTTCCTCACGGCCAGCCAATGGATCGCCAGCGGCCTGATCGCCGTGGTGTTCTCCACTGCCACCTTGTGGAATGCCCTCAACGCGCGGATCTTCTTCGGCCAGAAGATCGCCAGCAATGTCCTCGGTGGTGGTGCGCTTGGCTTGCTCGGCCTGGGCCTGCTGTTCTGGCCCGAGCTTTCGCACCACACGGCCAGCCGCGAAACCCTGTACGGCCTGGGCCTGGCACTGCTTGGCACGCTGTGCTTCTCGGCCGGCAACATGCTTTCCAGCATGCAGCAGAAGGCCGGGCTCAAGCCCATGACCACCAATGCCTGGGGCATGGTCTATGGCGCGTCGATGCTGGCCGTGTATTGCCTGATCAGCGGCATCCCCTTCGCCATGGAATGGAACACCCGCTACATCGGCTCGCTGCTGTACCTGGTCATCCCTGGCTCGGTGATCGGCTTCACCGCCTACCTGACCCTGGTCGGGCGCATGGGGCCGGAGCGGGCGGCCTATTGCACCGTGCTGTTCCCGCTGGTGGCGCTGAACGTGTCGGCCTTTGCCGAAGGCTACCAGTGGACGACACCGGCGCTGTTGGGCCTGGTGGCGGTAATGGCAGGCAATGTGCTGGTGTTCCGCAAGCCTCGGCCCAAGCCGGCTGCTGCCATGGCTTGAGGCTGCCAAAAAATGCCGGATAGGGCGTTGGCGGCTGGCTAGACTTTTCTGCGGGAGTCCATATCCGGGGAAAGGAGATGCCGCCACCGCCGTCATGGGACAAGCCACTTACGCCTGTACAACTGTGGCTGCTCTGCTGCGCGGCGTTGCTGCTGCATGTCCTGCCGTTGCTGATGGCCGACATGCCGTTTCTCGACGACTACGCCCGTGAGCATCTGGCGCGCAATGACTGGATGGACGTAGGGCGGCCGTTGATGGTCGCCTTGTTCGCTGCACTCAGTTTCGCCCCCGCTGCTGTGAACCTCTATCCATTGCCGCTGCTGCTGGTGGTGCTGGTAACCGGTTACGCGCTGGTGCGTTTGCTGCACTACTGGTTCGAGACACCGAGCCTGAGTAGCGTGCTGTTGGTGTTGCCCTTGTGGTTCCAACCGTATTTCCTGCAGAACCTTTCCTACCAGTACGACGGCGCCAGCATGGCGTTGTCCATGGCAGCGGCAGTCTGGGCCATCACGCTGGGTACGCAGCGCTGGCGTGACGGGTTGTGTGGGGCTTTGCTGGGGGCTGCCGGCGCTGCGCTCTATCAGCCCAGCGTCAACGTGTTTGCCGGGCTCTGTGCGCTGGAGGTGATGCGTCGAGTGATCGAGGCTGACCGGGGTACTGTGATCTGCCGGCTGGCTGCGGCACGTGCGGGGCAGCTTCTGCTCGGCGTTTTGCTGTACTACGCCAGCAGCGCCTGGCTGGTGACCTCGACGCGCGGCGGCTTGTTGCCCCTGGATGGTCGATGGCCGACCGAAGCTTTGGTACGACTGAGGACCACGGCCGAGGTCGTCAGTTTGCTGATCACCCCGGGTAATGCCTGGCTGTTCGCGCTCCTGCTGCTCTGCGCCGTATTGGCATTGCTGCGTGAGTTGCAGCGTGTATGGCAACGCCCAGCCGCTGCGGGCGAGCGACTGGGCTTGATGGCAGCCATGTTGATGGCGATTGTGCTGGTTGTCCTGTGCGTCCCCGGCTTGATCCTGTTGCTGGCGGAGTTCGAGCAGTCGGTACGGGTGTTGATGGGGCTGGGTGTCTTGTTGATGCTGCTGTATTTCCTGGTCCACCGAGCTTTGACTCGTTGGCCGCGCTTGCGTTTGCTGGCGTTGATCGCGCCCTTGCTGTTCATGCTGTCGTTCTCGTTCGCCTATGGCCGGGTGCTGGTCTTGCAGAAAACGTTGCATCAGTCCATCGCGCAGATGTTGGCCCATGATCTGCTTTCGCTGGGCAAGGCAGAGCATTACTACGTGCTCGGCTACTGGTTGAAACGCCCCTGGATTCCAGCGGCGGCGGGCACCTTGCAGGCCATGCCGGCCATGGCGAAGGTCCACGCCTACAACTACCTGGTGCTACCCGAGATGCTGCCCCGCGTGGGCATCGACGACCTGCACACGTTCTACCAGCCACCACCGCTGGACCGGCAACAGGTACTGGCGGCCAGCCCGACGCCGCAAGTGTCGAACCGCTTCTATGACATCCACCGGGTCGGCGACGACGCCTACGTGCTGGTCAAACCACTTGAAGGAAATGGCCAGTGACCTGGCACCATTTTGCCCGCTACGGCCTGGTCGGCATCGGCAACACGCTGGTGCACTGGCTGGTGTTCTTCGGCCTGCACCTGGCCCTGGGCCTCAAGCAGGCGCCGAGCAACCTGCTGGCTTTTGCTGTGGCTGCCACCGTGTCCTATCAGCTTAACGCCCGCTACACCTTCGCGGTCAGGCCGACCGGCAAGCGCTACCTGCTGTTCCTGTTGGGCATGGGCAGCCTCAGCGTGGCATTGGGAGCGCTCTCCGACTTGGCGGGTCTGTCGCCCTGGCTGACTTTGCTGACCTTTTCGGCAACCAGTCTGGTTGCAGGCTACTGCTTTTCGCACACCGTGGTGTTCAAACGGAGGGGCTCATGAACATTACCCTGATCGTGCCGGTGTTTAACGAGCAGGACACCCTGGAGCGCTTCTATGACGCAGTGCGCAACGAACCGACGCTGCAGGACGTGACGGTGGAGATCCTGTTCGTCAACGACGGCAGCAGCGATGCCAGCGAAGACATCTGCGCCGAGTTGGCGGCGCGGGACGAGTGGGTCACGGTGGTCAACTTTTCGCGCAATTTCGGCAAGGAATCAGCGTTGTTCGCCGGCCTCGAATATGCCGAGGGCGATGCCGTGGTGCCGATCGATGTCGATCTGCAAGACCCGGTCGACCTCATCGCGCAGATGATCGCGCTGTGGCGGGATGGCGCCGACGTGGTACTGGCCAAGCGCCGTAGCCGAGCCGCCGATACGCCCCTCAAGCGCTGGAGCGCACGCTTCTACTATCGCCTGCACAACCGTATCGCCTCGACCCATATCGAAGAGAACGTCGGCGATTTCCGCCTGCTCGACCGCAAGGTGGTGGCTGCGATCCGCCAACTGCCCGAGCAGCAGCTGTTCATGAAGGGTGTGCTGTCGTGGGTGGGGTTTCGCACCGCGATCGTCGAATACGACCGGCCGGAGCGTGCGGCAGGCAACAGCAAGTTCAGTTTCTGGCGTTTGTGGAACCTGGCACTGGACGGCATCACCTCGTTCAGCACCGTGCCGCTGCGGCTTTGGAGCTACGTGGGCGCAGGGGTGTCGTTGTTCGCCTTTGCCTTTGCGGTGTACATGCTGATCGACAAGATGCTGCACGGCAATGATGTGCCGGGCTACCCCTCGATGATGACGGCGATCCTGTTCCTGGGTGGGGTGCAGTTGATCGGCATCGGGATCTTGGGGGAGTACGTCGGGCGGGTTTACCAGGAGACCAAGCATCGGCCGCGGTATGTAGTGCGCAAGGTGCTGGGGCGTCGGCGTCAGCCTAGGTAAGATCTGTTGTTAGTACTGGCCTCTTCGCAGGCACGCCCGCTCCCACAGGATCACCACAGGCTTGAGCCTTGTGCGGTACCTGTGGGAGCGGGCGCGCCCGCGAAGAGGCCGGTACAGGCGCTAGAGAATTATCAGCCTTTCCAAACCTGTGGATTCACCAGATCCCGCGGCCGCTCACCGAGCAACGCCGCACGCAGGTTCTCCATCGCCCGGTTGGCCATGGCCTCTCGGGTCTCGGCAGTCGCCGAACCAATGTGCGGCAAGGTCAGCGCATTGGGCAGCTGGAACAACGGCGACTCGCTCAGCGGCTCCTTCTCGTACACATCCAGGCCGGCGCCGCGAATAGTGCCGTTCTGCAGCGCCTCGATCAGCGCCGCCTCGTCGACCACCGGGCCCCGGGCGATGTTGATCAGGAACGCGCTCGGTTTCATCAGCTTCAGTTCACGGGCGCCGATCAGTTTGCGCGTGGCGTCGGACAGCGGCACCACCAGGCAAACGAAGTCGGCTTCAGCCAGCAGCTGCTCGAGGCTGCGGTACTGGGCGCCCAGTTCTTGCTCCAGTGCAGCCTTGCGGCTGTTGCCGGCATACAGGATCGACATGTCGAAGCCGAAACGGCCCCGGCGGGCGATCGCAGCGCCGATATTGCCCAGGCCGACAATGCCCAGCGTCTTGCCATGCACATCGCTACCGAAGTGTGACGGAGCGACCGTGGCCTGCCAGTTGCCGGCCTTGGTCCAGGCGTCGAGTTCGGCGGTACGGCGGGCGCAGCCCATGATCAGCGAGAAGCCCAGGTCGGCGGTGCTTTCGGTGAGCACGTCAGGGGTGTTGGTCAGGGCGATGCCGCGCTCGTTGAAATAGTCGACGTCGTAGTTGTCATAGCCGACCGAGACGCTCGACACCACTTCGAGCTTGCCCGCGCCTTCCAGCTGCGCGCGGCCGAGCTTGCGACCGGCGCCGATCAGGCCGTGGGCCTCGGGCAGGGCTTCGTTGAACTGGGCACTGATATCACCGAGCTTGGGGTTCGGCACGATCACGTTGAAGTCTTGCTGCAGGCGCTCGGCCATGGCCGGGGTGATGCGGCTGAAGGCCAGGACGGTCTTTTTCATCGGGCAACTTCTCAGGGCGGTGGCTGGGGTTGATTGGTTAGCAACCTACCATTGTCCACCGCCGTGGTGCAGCAGCTTTTTCAGTTGGCGATCAGCAACTCATGGGTTTTCAGGTCGGCCTCATGGGCCGCCAGAATTTCCGGCAGCGAATTGCGCAGGTACTCGACCCAGGTCTTGATCTTGGCATCCAGGTATTGGCGCGAAGGGTAGATGGCATACAGGTTCAGCTCCTGCAGCCGGTACTCCGGCATCACCCGCACCAGGCTGCCATCACGCAAGCCATCGATGACCGAGTAGATCGGCAACACACCCATGCCCATGCCGCTGCGGATTGCGGTTTTCATCGCATCCGCCGAGTTGACCTGGAACGGCGAGCTGGTGATGTTCACCAGTTCCTGGCCTTCCGGGCCGTCGAACAGCCATTTTTCCAGTGGGATCACCGGGCTGACCATGCGCAGGCAAGAATGCTTGAGCAGGTCGACCGGCTTTTGCGCAAAGCCGTGCTTGGCTACGTACTCGGGCGAGGCGCAGACAATGCTGTAGGTGATGCCCAGGCGCTGCGAGACGAAACCGGAGTCCGGCAGCTCGGTGGCCAGCACGATGGACACGTCGTAACCCTCGTCGAGCAGGTCGGGCACGCGGTTGGCCATGGTCAGGTCGAAGGTCACGTCCGGGTGCGACTCGCGGTAGCGGGCGATGGCATCGACCACGAAGTGCTGACCGACCCCGGTCATCGAATGCACCTTCAGCTGGCCGGCGGGCCGGGCATGGGCATCGCTGGCTTCGGCTTCGGCTTCTTCGACGTAGGTGAGGATCTGTTCACAGCGCATCAGGTAACGTTTGCCAGCCTCGGTCAGAGCGATGCGCCGGGTGGTGCGGTTGAGCAGCCGGGTTTGCAGATGGGCTTCCAGGTTGGAGACCGCCCGCGACACGTTCGCGGTGGTCGTATCCAGTTGCGCCGCGGCAGCGGTAAAGCTGCCTAGCTGGGCTACGCAACTGAAAGCACGCATGTTTTGCAGGGTGTCCATGGGTCACTCTCAAGGTAGAGGACAAAATTGTGTCACGAAGTAACGCGAATGTGCGTTCGACCAAAGCCGGATTATCGCTGTTTCGGTAACAAAGATTCGCAGGAATATGCGCTTATCGCCAGTGCGGCGGCCCCCTAGAATTGCCCGGCCCCTCCACCTCTTCCTCGGGAAATCGCAGCTGTGCCGCGTCGCATCATCAGAACGCTTCAAGTGTTCAGTGCCTGTGCCCTTAGTCTCACCTTGAGCGGCTGTATCGGAACCTGGGGTATCGCCCCGCAAAGCAAGACCCTGCAAGCCAATACCTTGACCACCGACGCGGCCATTCGCGAAGCGGCCAGCGACGCGCACTGGCCTGACCAGCGCTGGTGGCAGGCCTATGGCGACCCACAACTCGACCGCTGGATCGACCTGGCCGTGGCCGGTAGCCCGAGCCTGGCCATGGCCGCGGCGCGCGTGCGTGAAGCCAAGGCAATGGCCGGTGTGGTCGAGTCGGCGGAAAAGCTCCAGGTCAACGGTGACGCCACGCTCAAGCGACACAACTGGCCCGAGGATCAGTTCTACGGCCCTGGCGCGCTGTCGGGCGCCAACACCTGGGACAACAACGCCGCCTTCGGCTTCAGCTACGCGCTGGACCTGTGGGGCCGCGAACGCAACGCCAGCGAGCAGGCCGTGGACCAGGCGCACATGAGCGTGGCCGAGGCCCGCCAGGCGCAGCTGGAACTGCAGAACAACGTGGTGCGAGCCTACATTCAGCTGAGCCTGCATTTCGCCCAGCGCGATATCGTCAAGGCCGAGCTCGAGCAGCAGGAACAGATCCTGGCCCTGGCCAAGCGCCGCCTGGACGGCGGCATCGGCACCCATTTCGAGGTCAGCCAGGCCGAGGCACCGCTGCCTGAGACCCATCGCCAGCTCGACAGCCTCGACGAGGAAATCGCCCTGACCCGCAACCAGCTGGCGGCGCTGGCGGGCAAAGGCCCAGGGGAGGGCGCGCAGTTGCAACGGCCGACCCTGGCCCTCGCGGCCCCTCTGAAACTGCCTTCGAACCTGCCTGCCGAACTGGTCGGCCAGCGCCCGGACGTGGTCGCCAGCCGCTGGCAGGTCGCCGCCCAGGCCCGTGGCATCGATGTCGCCCACGCCGGTTTCTTCCCCAACGTCGACCTGGTCGGCAGCCTCGGCTTCATGGCCACCGGCGGCGGCCCGCTGGAGTTCCTGACCGGGCGCAAGTTCAACTACAACGTCGGCCCGGCGATCAGCCTGCCGATCTTCGATGGCGGCCGCCTGCGCTCGCAGCTGGGCGTTGCCTCGGCGGGTTATGACGTGGCCGTGGCGCGCTACAACCAGACCGTAGTCGGTGCGCTGAAGAACATTTCCGACCAGCTGATCCGCCGTGAATCGATGAAGGAGCAGTCGCACTTCGCCGCCGAGTCGGTGGCCGCTGCGCAGAAGACCTACGACATCGCCACGGTGGCCTTCCAGCGCGGCCTGACCGACTACCTCAACGTGCTCAATGCGCAGACCCTGCTGTTCCGCCAGCAGCAGGTGCAGCAGCAGGTGCAGGCCGCACGCCTGATCGCCCATGCCGAGCTGGTCACCGCCCTGGGTGGCGGCCTGCAGGCTGGCCAGGACGTGCCGAAGGAAGAACGCCAGGCAGCGCCGAAAACCCCGGCCACCCTGGCCATTTTCGACAAGAAGCCGGATAACGCCGAATGAGCACTTCCAGTTTGCCCGTGCGCTGGCTGCAGAGCCTCGAATGGCGCCGGGGCTTCTTTGCCTGGGCACGCACCGACGGGGTGACCTGGGTGTACATCTTCAAGGTGCTGGCGGCCGCGTTCATCACCCTGTGGCTGGCCATGCGCCTGGAGCTGCCGCAACCGCGCACGGCGATGATCACCGTGTTCATCGTCATGCAGCCGCAGAGCGGCCATGTGTTCGCCAAGAGCTTCTACCGGGTGCTCGGCACCCTGGCCGGCTCGGCAATGATGGTCGCGCTGATTGCCATCTTCCCGCAGAACACTGAACTGTTCCTGCCCAGCCTGGCAGTGTGGGTTGGCCTGTGCTCGGCCGGCGCCATGCGCTACCGCACCTTCCGCGCCTATGGCTTCGTCCTCGCCGGCTACACCGCGGCGATGATCGGCCTGCCCGTGCTGCAGCACCCGGACCAGGCGTTCATGGCGGCCGTGTGGCGGGTGCTGGAAATTGCTTTGGGCATCCTGGTGTCGACTTTCGTCAGCGCCGCGATCCTGCCACAGTCGGCCAGTGCCGCCATGCGCAACGCCCTGTACCAGCGCTTTGGCGTATTCGCCGGGGTGGTGGTGGAAGCCTTGCGCGGCGATAGCCAGCGCGACCGCTTCGAGACCAGCAACGTGCGCTTCGTCGCCGAGGCGGTGGGGCTGGAAAGCCTGCGCAACGTCACCGCCTTCGAAGACCCGCACATGCGTCGCCGCTCTGGCCGCCTGGTGCGCATGAACAGCGAGTTCATGGCCATCACCACGCGCTTCAACGCCCTGCACCGCCTGCTGGAGCGCCTGCGCGCCCGCGGCCCGCTGCAGATCGTCGGCGCCATCGAGCCGGGCCTGAACACCTTGGTGGAGCTGCTGCAGCCCTATGTTGGCCGGGCCCTGACCGACGCCGATGCGCTGCGCCTGACGCTGGAGCTGGCGGCCTACAAGGAAGGCCTGCAGGCACAGGTGCGTGGCCTGCGCGCCGACTATGTGGCAACCCAGCCCAGCGAATCCGACCTGCTCGATTTCCACACCGCGTTCGAGCTGCTCTACCGCTTCGTCGACGAGATGTACAGCTACGCCGAAACCCACGCCTCGCTGGCCGCGCACAAGCACGAGCGCGAGCAGTGGGACGAGCCCTACGTGGCGCAGACCAGCTGGCTGGTGTCGCTGGCCGCCGGTGTGCGGGCTTCGGCGGTGCTGTTGCTGCTGGGCAGCTACTGGTTGATGAGCGACTGGCCCAGTGGGGCCATGATGACCCTGATCGCCACCGTCACCGTGGGCCTCTCGGCCGCTTCGCCGAACCCCAAGCGAATGTCGTTCCAGATGGCCTGTGGCACGGCGATCGGGGCTTTCATCGGCTTCTTCGAAACCTTCTTCGTGTTCCCGTGGATCGACGGCTTCCCGCTGCTGTGCATGGTCCTGGCGCCGGTGTTCGTGCTCGGTGCGTTCCTGTCGTCGCGGCCGGCGTACGCCGGTTACGGCATCGGCCTGCTGGTGTTCTTCGCCATCGGCTCGGTGCCGAACAACCTGACCGTCTACGACCCGTACAGCTTCATCAACGACTACATCGGCATGGTCATCGGCATGTTCGTCTGCGCCGCGGCCGGCGCGATCATCCTGCCGCCGAACAGCCGCTGGCTGTGGAGCCGCCTCGAACAGGAGCTGCGCGGGCAGGTGCTGTTTGCCATCAGCGGGCGCCTGCGTGGCCTCGGCTCGGCCTTCGAAAGCCGCACCCGCGACCTGTTGCACCAGGCCTATGGCCTGGCTGCCGGCAAGCCGCAGGTGCAGAGCCAGCTGATGGGCTGGATGTTCACCGTGCTGGAGATCGGCCACGCGATCATCGAACTGCGCAAGGAGCAGGCCCGCGCGCCGATCCACCCGGCCTACGCCGAGTCGCAGCCGTGGCGCCAGGCCATTCGAGTCATGGGCCGCGCCCTGGCCCGCCTGTTCCTGCAGCCCAGCGCCAGCAACCACGAACGCGCCCTGGTCGCGGTGGACCACGCCATCGCTCGCGTGCAGGCCACCGACGAACCGTTCGCCCGGCACTTCGACACCTCGGTGCTGCGCCGTGCGCAGAGCTACCTGCACTTCATCCGTTCATCCCTGCTGGACCCACAGTCGCCGCTGGCACCGGCGAAAGGATTGCACCGTGCTTCGTGAAATCATGCCCCGCGAGATCGCCTTCCATGGCGTGTACATGCCCACCATGACCTTGATGTTCCTGTTCGCCCTGGGCCTGGCCTGGGGCCTGGACCGGTTCATCGCCAGCCATGATGGCTACCGCTTCTTCTGGCACCCGGCGCTGCTGCGCCTGAGCCTGTTCGTCTGCCTGTTCGGCGCCCTGGCGCTGTCGCTCTACTGGTGAGAATCCTTCGATGAAAAAGTTCTTCAGCCTGATCGCCACCCTGCTGGTGCTGACCGCTGCCGTGGTGATCGGTCGCCAGTTGTGGTTGCACTACATGACCACGCCGTGGACCCGCGACGGCCGCGTGCGTGCCGACATCATCAACGTCGCCGCCGATGTGCCGGGCTATGTGGTGGATGTGCCGGTCAAGGACAACCAGCGGGTGAAGAAGGGCGACCTGCTGATCCAGATCGACCCCGAGCACTACCAGCTGGCGGTCGACCAGGCCAAGGCCCTGGTCGCCTCGCGCAAGGCCACCTGGGAAATGCGCAAGGTCAACGCCAAGCGCCGCGCCGACATGGACAACCTGGTGATTTCCAAGGAAAACCGCGACGACGCCAGCAACATCGCCAACTCCGCCCTGGCTGACTACCAGCAGGCCCAGGCTGAACTGGCGGCGGCCGAGCTGAACCTCAAGCGCACCCATATCGTCGCCACGGTGGACGGTTACGTGACCAACCTGAACATCCACAAGGGTGACTATGCGCGTACCGGCGAAGCGGTGATGGCGGTGGTCGACGAGAACTCGTTCTGGGTCTACGGCTTCTTCGAGGAGACCAAGTTGCCGCATGTGAAGGTCGGCGACCAGGCCGAGCTGCAAATGATGAGCGGTGAGCGTATCAAGGGGCATGTGGAGAGCATCGCCCGCGGCATCTACGACCGTGACAACCCACAGAGCCGCGAGCTGATCGCCGATGTGAACCCGACTTTCAACTGGGTGCGCCTGGCACAGCGGGTGCCGGTGCGCATTCACATCGATGAAGTGCCGGACGGGTTCCTGCTGGCGGCGGGGACGACCTGTACGGTGGTAGTGAAGCCGAGCGAGGAGTGAATGTTGCTATTCGGGCCTGACATCTGCAGGCCCGGATTCCCGCAGCAATTGATCCCAATCGTCCGGAGGGTGGCCGGTTAGCAGCATCTTTTGAAAGACCCTGTAAGCGTCGTCGCTGCTGTCGTAGGCCCGCTTACAAGATTCGTCATTGACCCATGCCAGCACGATGATCCGGCTGGCAGCGTGGTAGCGAAAGAACAATCGGTATTGCTGGAAGAACTTCGCTCTGAACCAGTGCTTGTGGTCACTACCCAGCGTTGCGCCCTGCCGGTACTCCGCCTTGGTTGGGTCCTGGGGGATCACATCAAATGCCAAGCGTCTGATGGCCGCCAGCCGTTTGAAAGCATTCTTCTTCGTGTAACCCGCCGGGTCTTTCTGCATCTGAGCCTGAACTTGTGTGCTCAGCGCTTCCAGCTTGGCCAGGAACAGCGGGTGGGCAAAGACAGTCCATCCATGAATTACAAGCGGCTTCCTGTTCGCATCATTCATTCATCTTCCGCCGACAGAGGTTGATCCAGGTCGACCTCTGCATCACCCACGAGCTTGTCGAGGCGAGCGATGAGGTCAGCATCGACAACCTGCAGCCGTTGAGGATTGGTGGCGATGTCGTGAGCCAGAAATTTCAGGAACTGGCCTAGCACGGGATCGTCCTCGGTTGCCTCTGCGCGGGTGAGTATCACATCACCGTCAGGGCGAATCGAGTAATGGATCTTGTCGCGCTTTTTCAAGCCCAAAGCACGGCGCACTGTTTCAGGAACGGTGGTCTGGTAACGTTCGGTCAGCGTGGACTCGACTTCAAAGGTGGTAGCCATGGGCGGTTGTCCATAGAGTTACAACGATGTCCATCAAGGTAATGCGATTGCATTGCCTGGTCAATGCAATCGCATTACCTGACTGATCAGCGGTTCAAGCGGCCCCCACCAATACCGGCACCTCAACCCGGTCAATCACCTTCGTGCTGATCGACGGGTCTAGCAATCGCCCCAGCCGAGACAGGTGGCGGTGGCCCATGATGATCAGCTCGCAATTCAGTTCCTTTGCCTTGGTGACAATCGCCTCGACCGGCTGCCCGGCAACCATGCAGCCCTGGCTGCTGAAGCCGGCTTGTTGCAGCAGCTCCACGGCCTCGGCCATGGCGCGGTCGCCCAGGCGTTGCTCCTCGCAGGCGGCGGGGTATTCCTCCAGTTCCTCGGCGGTATAGGGTGCGGGTTTGTCGTGCACGGCGAAGGTGGAGTCGATGGCCAGCAGCACATGCAGTTCGTGCTCGCCGGGGCGGCAGTAGCGGCGGGCGAGGGTGAGCAGGGCAGTGGAGGCGGGTGAGGCATCGATGGCGATCAGGACGGGGCTGGGCATGCGGGATCCTTCTTGGAGCTGGCAAGATGTTCAGCAGGTCCGGCCTCTTCGCGGGTAAACCCGCTCCCACAGGGACTGCACAGGATTTGAATCCAGTGGTGAACCTGTGGGAGCGGGTTTCCCCGCGAAAGGGCCGGGCCTGCCAATACCTCATTTATGGCCGAACACGGCCAGTGAATAAATGCCCCACCACGCACGAGCGCATTGCGTCTGGTGCAATCCAGCAACCTGCTACCATCGCCTTTCCCCACAGCTGTAACGGAAAACGGCCATGCAACTCCCGGACATGAACCTGCTCGTCGCCCTCGATGCCCTGCTCGATGAAGGCAGCGTGGTCGGCGCCGCGCAGCGCATGAACCTGAGCCCGGCGGCGATGAGCCGCACGTTGGGGCGTATCCGCGATGCCCTGGGCGACCCGATCCTGGTGCGTGCCGGCCGTGGCCTGGTGCCGACCCCGCGGGCACTGGCCCTGCGCGAGCAGGTGGCGGCGCTGGTGGAGCAGGCCGGCGAGGTGTTTCGCAGTGCCGATGAAGTCGACCTGCCGAGGCTCGATCGCGCTTTCAACATTCGCACCAATGACCTGTTCATCGCCTTGTATGGCGCCCAGCTGTTGCGGCGCATGCATGAGCAGGCGCCACGCACGGTGCTGCGTTTCGTGCCGGAAAGCCCCGGTGGCGATGACGACAGTGTGCTGCGCGATGGGCGCACCGACCTGATCATCAGCTCGACCGTGGACCTGGGCCCGGAGATCAAGGTGCAGAGCCTGTTCCAGACTTACTATGTAGGCCTGGCCCGACGCGACCATCCGATCTTCGACCAACCGATCACGCCTACCAGCTTCGCCAGTTATCCACAGATCAGCGTGTCCCGCCGTGGCCGGGCCAACGGGCCAATCGATGTCGAACTGGCCAACTTCAAGGTCCAGCGGCGGGTGGCGCTGATTACCCCGAGTTTCCATTCGGCACTGTTCTCGCTACCGGATTCGGACCTGATCCTGCCCATGCCGGCCAATATCCTCAACAGCGTGCACAAGCTCGGGCTGCCGTTGCGTTCGTTCGAGATCCCGGTGCCGCTGGAGCGGGTGACCGTGCTGCAGGCGTGGCACCCGCGCTTTCACAACGACCCGGCGCATCGCTGGCTGCGGCAGACCTTGAAGGCCTGCTGCAGCGTCGACCCGTGAGACCAGGTTGGATTCTTCGCGGGCATGCCCGCTCCCACAGGTACACCGCAACCCTCAAGGACTGTGAATATCGCTGTGGGAGCGGGCGCGCCCGCGAAGCAGGCGACTCGGTTCAGGAGCGGATTGCGCCTGGCGCAACATAAACCTGCCGAGAAGTCAGTTTTCGTCAGCATTCGACCTTCTTAGACTGGCTCCAGTCGCAAATTTGTTGCTGGAGATGTCTGCCCATGAGTTCCCTGTCCGCCCCTTCTGCCGCGATAGCCGCCGCCCCCGCGCCGGCCGCGCCTGCGCAGACGGCGTTCGGCCTGCGGGTGGTGGTCGGGCTGTTCGGCGTATTGCTGGCCGTGCTGTGTGCCGGCCTCAACGAGTCGGTCACCAAGATTTCCCTCGCCGACATCCGCGGCGCCATGGGCATCGGTGCCGACGAGGGCGCCTGGCTGCTGGCCGTTTACAGCGCCGCGTCGGTGTCGGCCATGGCCTTTGCCCCATGGCTGGCCACCACCTTTTCCCTGCGCCGCTTCACCATGAGCGCGGTCGGCCTGTTTGCCGTGCTCGGGCTGCTGCAACCGTTCGCTCCCAACCTGCACAGCCTGATGCTGCTGCGCGTGCTCCAGGGCTTCGCCTCGGGCGCCTTGCCGCCGATGCTGATGAGCGTGGCGCTGCGCTTCCTGCCCCCTGGCATCAAGGTCTATGGCCTGGCCTGCTACGCCCTGACCGCCACCTTCGGGCCCAACCTCGGCACGCCGCTGGCTGGCCTGTGGACTGAATACGTCGGCTGGCAGTGGGCGTTCTGGCAGATCATCCTGCCCTCGGCACTGGCCATGTTCTGCGTCGGCTGGGGCCTGCCGCAGGACCCGCTGCGCCTGGAGCGCTTCAAGCAGTTCGACTGGCGCGGCGTGTTGCTTGGCCTGCCGGCCATCAGTGGCATCGTCCTCGGCCTGTCACTGGGGGACCGTTGGGGCTGGTTCGATTCGCCGCTGATCTGCTGGTTGCTGGGCGGTGGCGTGCTGCTGCTGGTGCTGTTCATGTACAACGAATGGTCCGAGCCGCTGCCATTCTTCCAGCTGCGCATGCTGCAGCGGCGCAACCTCAGCTTCGCCCTGGTGACCCTGGCTGGCGTGCTGATCGTGTTGTCCGGCGTGGGCAGCATTCCATCGGCGTACCTGGCGCAGATCCAGGGTTACCGCCCGGCGCAGACCAGCCCGCTGATGATGCTGGTGGCCATGCCGCAGCTGATCGCCCTGCCACTGACCGCAGCGCTGTGCAACATCCGTGCGGTGGACTGCCGCTGGGTGCTGGCCATCGGCTTGGCCATGCTGGCGGTGTCGTGCGTGGGGAGCAGCTTGCTGACCAGCGAGTGGATCCGTGGCGATTTCTACCCGTTCTACCTGCTGCAGGTCTTCGGCCAGCCAATGGCCGTGCTGCCGCTGCTGATGCTCTCCACCAATGGCATGAGCCCGCAGGAAGGCCCGTTCGCCTCCAGCTGGTTCAACACCGTCAAAGGCCTGGCCGCTGTGATTGCCGGTGGCCTGCTGGATGCCTTGGGCACCCTGCGCCGGCACTTTCATTCCAACCACCTGGTGGACAGCCTGGGCAATGCCCCGCTGATCGACGACAACGCCGCGGGCCTTGCCAAGCGTCTCCATGACCAGGCGCTGGTGCTGACTTCGGCCGACCTGTACCTGGTCATGGCCTGTATCGCCGTGGCGTTGATCTGCCTGATTCCTTTCGTGCCTACCCGGGTCTATCCGCCGCGCGCGGTGGCCTGAACCCTGGATGAACTCGAGACACTGAACATGACCAACCACCGCAAGACCCTTCTCATCGGCTCGGTGCTCGCCGTGGCCGTGCTGGCCGGTATCGTCGGCCCCTGGCTGTTCGGCAGCGACCACCGGCAGCGTACCAACGATGCCTACGTGATCGCCGACTACACCGTGGTCGCACCCAAGGTCGCCGGCTTCATCAAGGAAGTGCTGGTCGAAGACAACCAGCAGGTGCAGGCCGGCCAGTTGCTGGCAACCATCGATGCCCGCGATTACCAGGCGGCGCTGGATGCCGCCCAGGCACAACTGCTGGTGGCCAAGGCGCAGAGCGCCGATGCCCGCGCCACGCTGGAGCGCCAGGCCGCACTGATTGCCCAGGCCCAGGCGGCGGTGACGGCGGCCCAGGCGGAGGCGGCGTTTGCCGACCATGAGGTCAACCGCTACAGCCGCCTGGCCGAGCAGGGCGCCGGTACCGTGCAGAACGCCCAGCAGGCGCGCAGCCGGGTCGACCAGGCCCGCGCACGGCTGGCCAATGCCCAGGCGGCGCTGGTGGCGACACGCAAGCAGGTGGACATCCTGACGGCCCAGGTGGCCAGTGCCGATGGCCAGTTGAAGCGTGCCGAAGCCGGCCTGGAAAAGGCCCAGCTGGACCTGTCCTACACCCGCATCACCGCGCCGGTCGACGGTATGGTCGGCGAGCGGGCGCTGCGCGTCGGCGCCTTCGTCAACCCGGGCGCGCGCCTGCTGTCGGTGGTGCCGCTGCAGCATGCCTACGTGGTCGGCAACTTCCAGGAAACCCAGCTGACCCATGTGCAGCCCGGCCAACCGGTCAGCATCAGCGTCGACACCTTCTCCGGTGAAACCCTCAAGGGCCATGTCGAGAGCATCGCCCCGGCCACCGGCGTGACCTTCGCTGCGGTGAAGCCGGACAACGCCACCGGCAACTTCACCAAGGTGGTGCAACGAATTCCGGTGAAGATCGTCTTCGATGACGGCCAGCCGCTGCTCGAGCGCCTGCGTGTGGGCATGTCGGTGGAAGCAACCATCGACACCCACGGCGACCAGCTGGCCGGCAAAGAGGTGAGCGCCCGATGAAACCTGCCGTACGCTTGAGCCCGCTGTTGCTGGCCGTGCTGATGGCCGGCTGCACGCTCGGGCCGGATTTCCAGCGCCCGGACAGCCAGGCGCCACAGCAATGGGCGGCACTGCAAGGCGAGGCCGCTGCCAGCCAGCCACAAGCCGAACCGCTGGAACTGCGCTGGTGGGAAACTTTCCATGATGCCCGCCTGAGCGCGCTGATCCAGCGAGTTGCCGACAACAACCTCGACCTGCAGATGGCCAGCGCCCGACTGCTGCAAAGCCGCGCACTGCGTAGCACGGTGGCGGCCGATGAAACGCCATCGGTGGATGCCAATATCGGTTACAGCCGTGCCCGCAACAGCGCCGAAGGACTGAGCGACCCATCCGGCAATGCCGGCAAATCAGCCTTCAACCTCTGGCAGGGCGACCTGGTCGCCGGTTGGGAGCTGGACCTCTGGGGCCGCGTGCGGCGCCAGGTGGAAGCGGCCGATGCCACCGTGGAAGTGGCCGAGAACGACCGCCGTGGCGTGCTGCTGGCGCTGCTCTCGGAAACGGCCGGCAACTACATCCAGCTGCGTGCCGTGCAGCACACCCTGGACGTGACCCGCGACAACCTCAAGGTCGCCGAACATAGCCTGAAGCTTTCCCAGGATCGTCAGGCCGAAGGTGTCGCCACCCGTCTCGACGTGGCCCAGGCCAGCGCTCAGGTGGCATCCATCGAGGCGCGCTTGCCAAGTCTCGAAGCCCGGCGCGACGACCTGATCAATGCCCTCAGCCTGCTTGCCGCCGAACCGCCACGCAGCCTGCAGGCCGAGTTGCTTCAGGGCGGTGAGCTGCCGGCACCGCAGCAGACGTTCGCCATCGGCTTGCCGTCCGAGCTGGCCGAGCGGCGCCCGGACATTCGCCAGGCCGAGGCGCGCTTGCATGCCGCCACTGCGAGCATTGGTGTGGCCAAGGCCGACTTCTATCCAAGTATCCGTCTGTCCGGCAACGTCGGCTTCCAAGCCATGCAACTGGCCGATTTCGGCGGTTGGGATTCGCGCCGATTCGCCTTCGGCCCGCAGCTGTCGCTGCCGATCTTCGAGGGGGGCCGGCTCAAGGGCACCCTGGAACTGCGCGAGGCGCAGCAGCAGGAGGCCGCGTTGAACTACCGCAAGGTAGTGCTCGGCGCCTGGCACGAAATCGACGATGTGCTACGCCTTTACAACGCCAGCCAGTTGCGTCGCGACCACCTGGCCGAAGCGGTGCGACAGAACCGCATCGCCCTGGAAACCGCCCAGCGCCAGTATGTGGAAGGGGCGGTGGACTTTCTCAACGTGCTGACCGTGCAGGGTGCCTTGCTGGCCAGCGAAGAGCAGTGGATCGACAGTTCTGCCGCGGTGTCGCAGGCGCTGGTGGGGCTGTACAAGGCCCTGGGCGGTGGCTGGCAGGCATTCGATGAGCAGCCGCAGCATTCTCACAGCTAGAGAGGGAGCACAGATGCAAATTTCCTTGAACGGCAAGCGTGCCATCGTCAGCGGTTCCACCGCCGGCATTGGCCTGGCCATCGCCATCGGCCTGGCCGAGGCGGGCGCCGAAGTGGTACTCAACGGCCGCACCCAGGCCCGTGTCGACGAAGCGCTCAAGGCCGTGCGTGAGCGTCTGCCGCAAGCGCGCATCATCGGTATCGCTGCTGACCTGAGCACGACAGAGGGCGCGCAGCAGCTGTTCGACCAGGTGCCGCACACCGATATCCTGGTCAACAACCTCGGCATCTTCGAGCCCAAGCCGTTCTTCGAGATCGACGATGCCGACTGGCAGCGCTTCTTCGACGTCAATGTGCTCAGCGCCGTGCGCCTGTCGCGCCATTACGCCCAGGGCATGGCCGAGCGCAAGTGGGGGCGGGTGATCTTCCTGTCCAGCGAGTCGGCGTTGCAGATCCCGACCGAGATGATTCATTACGGCATGACCAAGACGGCGCTGCTGGCGGTTTCCCGTGGCTTGGCCGAGACCTTGGCCGGTACCGGGGTGACCGTGAACGCGGTGCTGCCGGGGCCGACCCGCTCGGAAGGGGTGGGCGACTTCTTTGCCAAGCTGGCGCAGGAGCAGGGGGTTTCCAGCGATGAGCTGGAGGCCAACTTCCTCGCCGAGCACCGGCCGACTTCCCTGATCAAGCGGCTGGCGACGGTCGAGGAAGTGGCCAACATGGTGGTTTATCTGGCCTCCATGCAGGCCAGTGCAACTACCGGGGCTGCCTTGCGGGTGGATGGCGGGGTGCTGCGGTCCATCGCCTGATTTGTCGTTGCCTGGGCTGGCCTCTTCGCGGGTAAACCCGCTCCCACAAGAACAGAGCTAACTTCGGAGTAATGCTATCCCTGTGGGAGCGGGTTTACCCGCGAAGAGGCCGGCGTTGGCAACCCATCAATCAGAGTGGGCGCAGGAGCCCGAAGCGCTTGCGCAGCGCCCAATCCAGCAACCGCGTAGGCAGCAACCGGGCCATCAATGGCAACGCCGTGCTGCCATTGCCCAACCGCACCACCGCCGGCACCGGCGACTTGCCCACTGCCGCCAACACCCCTTGGGCAAACACCGCTGCCGACGTCGGCTTGTCCTGTGACGCCCGTGCCCGCGCCTGTACATGCTCGCGCAGCGGCCACCACGCCGAGTCCGCCGCCAACACCTGATCGGCCTGGCGCTGGGCATTGCTGGCGAACTGCGAGGCAATTGCCCCGGGCTGCACTTCCATCACCTGGATACCGAACGGCGCCAGCTCCAGGCGCAGGGCATCGCTCAAGGCATGCACGGCGGCCTTGGACGCGCAGTAGGCCCCGGCGAACGGCGTGACCAGTACGCCCGAGACACTGCCGATGTTCACCACCAACCCGCGCGCACGGCGCAGCAGAGGGAACAATGCGCGGGTAACCCCGACCACGGCGAAGACGTTGGTCTCGAACTGCTGGCGCAGCGCCTCGACGCCGCCATCGAGCAACGGGCCCATGGCGCCGTAACCGGCGTTGTTGATCAGGATGTCGAGGCGGCCGCATTGTGCTTCCAGCTCATCGGCCAGGCGCTTCAGCGCTTCGCCGTCGTTGACGTCCAGTTGCCGCGCGGTGAAGCCGGCGGCGGACAGTTGCTCGACATCTTCGGGCTTGCGGGCCGTGGCCCAGACTTCATGGCCGGCATCGCGGAAGGCGTCGGCCAGGGCGCGGCCGATGCCGCTGGAGCAACCGGTGATCAGGACGGTGGGCATTGTGAGGCCTGTTAGCAGGTGGATTTGTATGAACCTGTGCCGGCCTCTTCGCGGGCTCGCCCGCTCCCACAGGGACCGCGCCGAGCCTGAGGGCAACGCTGTAACTGTGGGAGCGGGCGTGCCCGCGAAAGGGCCGGAACAGGCGCTGGATCAGTTGGCAAATGTACCTTGCAGATGCTCTGCACGGAATTCCAATGTCTGTGGGCGGTACCCCGAGCGTAGTGGTGGCAGAGGCAAACAATCTTTCCACTCGGCGCCCGGCTGCAATTCACCCGGCCCACGATAGCGAGGAGCGTTGTAGGTGTTTTCTGCCAGGTTCACGGTATCGCCCGGCGCATACGCCGCCACGCGCCAGCGCAGTTCGGTCAGTGGCGCCTGGTTGCCGTTCTTCATGCGCACTTGCAACGCACGGTCGGCAGGGCAGTGTTCGGGAGAATAGGTAAGGCGCAGTTCCAGGCGTGCCAGTTGCGAGGCTTCGCGGCTGTCCTGCCAGATCACGAACATTGCCACGAGGCCGAGGCCACAGACAGCGGCGAGGGTGATCGGCAAGGCCTTGGCCGGGTAGCGCAACAGTAGCACCAGCCAGGTGAGGATGAGAAAGGCACCGATGATCATGGGGCAGGCAGACCTTGGTTGCGCAGGTCTGACCATCGTAGCGCCAAATCGGGCTGGCCTCAAAAGGAAGGGGCCGCATTGGCGGCCCCTTGGGTGTTGCTTACTGCGCGATGGTCTTCACCGAAATCCCACGCTCGACCGGTGTGGACGTCCGCCCATACACATCCTCGAAGCGCTCGATGTCGTCCTCGCCCAGGTAGCTGCCGGACTGCACCTCGATGATCTCCAGCGGGATCTTGCCCGGGTTGCGCAGGCGGTGGATCGAGGCAATCGGGATGTAGGTCGACTGGTTCTCGGTGAGCAGGAACACGTTCTCGTCACAGGTCACCTCGGCGGTGCCGGACACCACGATCCAGTGCTCGGCGCGGTGGTGGTGCATCTGCAGCGACAGGCTGGCGCCCGGCTTGACGGTGATGTGCTTGACCTGGAAGCGGCCGCCCATGTCCACCGAGTCGTACGAGCCCCACGGGCGATACACTTCCAGGTGGTTCTGGGTTTCGCTGCGGCCCTGCTCGTCGAGGGTCTTGACCATCTGCTTGACGCCCTGGACCTTGTCCTTGTGGGCGATCATCATCGCGTCCTTGGTCTCGACCACGACGATGTTCTCCAGGCCGATCACCGACACCAGCTTGCCGTTGCCGTGGATCATGCAGTTGCGGCTGTCCTGCACCACCACGTCGCCCTTGGTGACGTTGCCGTCGGCGTCCTTGTCGTGCACTTCCCACAGCGACGACCAGCAGCCCACATCGCTCCAGCCGGCCGACATCGGCACCACACAGGCACGCTGGGTCTTTTCCATCACCGCGTAGTCGATGGAGTTGTCCGGGCAGCATTCGAAGGTGGCTTCGTCGATACTCAGCACATCGCCGTCCTCATCGCTGCGCTCCAGGGCCAGCACGCAGGTGTCGTAGATGTCCGCGTCGTGCTTCTTCAGTTCTTCGAGGAAGCGGCTGGCGCGGAACAGGAACATGCCGCTGTTCCAGAAGTAGCCACCGGCGGCGACGAACTCGGCGGCGCGCTTCTCGTCGGGCTTCTCGACGAACTGGGCGACCCGGGCCACGCCTTCGGGCAGCAGCGCGTCCTGGCTGGAACGGATATAGCCGTAGCCGGTTTCCGGCTTGGTGGCCGGCACACCGAACAGCACCATCTCGCCACGTTCGGCGGCCACGGTGGCCAAGGCCAGGGCGCGTTGCAGGGCCTTCTGGTCATCGATCACGTGGTCGGCAGGCAGCACCAGCATCAGCTCGTCGCGGCCTTCGTTGACCAGTTTCATGGCCGCCATGGCCACCGCCGGCGCGGTATTGCGGCCGAACGGCTCCATCAGGATGCCCTGGGTTTCCAGTTTCAGGGCCGCGAGCTGCTCCTGGACGATGAACTTGTGGTCTTTGTTGCAGACCACGATCGGGGTGTCCATGCCCTCGAAGCGCAAGCGCTCGATGGTCTGCTGGAACAGCGTGTGTTCACCGGTCAGCGCCAGGAACTGCTTGGGGAACTGCTTGCGCGACAGAGGCCACAGACGGGAACCGCTACCACCAGAAAGAATTACCGGGATCATCATGTTTCTCCAATAGTCGTTATGAGGCAGGGGGATCAGTTGCTAGCCACGGGGCGAGTTACCCACACCGGCGACAAGTTGCTGCCGGAACCCGTTACGTACAGCACGGCCGCTTCGCCACGCTCCAGGGCGACCGGTTTCAGGTCGCTGACTTTCTTGTTGCCTTCGAACAAGGCCAGGTTGACCTTGACCGGATTGATCTCACGCTCGCCACGGCCCTTGGTGGCCACCGACGGCACCACTTCGGTCTTGCCGTCGGCAGTCTTCAGAGTCACCGCCTGGTCGCTGAGGTTCTGCACGCGCACCAGGGCTTTCTGCTTGTTCTTGAACGGTGGTTCTTCGATCAGCTGCGGGCTGCCGCTGGTGCTGTTGACCAGGGTGTAGTACTTGTCCGCGGCCAGCTTCACCGGCACGCTCTTGCCGCCAACCTGGGCGGTGTAGTCACCGCCCGGCAGGAAGCTGAAGTCGCTGCTGGCCTGGGCGCCAACCTGCTTGATCTGGGTGTTGCCGACGCTGGCCGCAGCCGGGGCGCTGGCGGCGTTGTACAGGCGCACGAAGGTCGAGCCTTTCGGCGCGCTCGGGCCGTACAGTGCGGCGTCGGCACCGGCGAAGGCCTGCATGGAAGCAAGGGAAAGGCCGGCCGCGAGGGTGAGGGCTTTGGCAATGGAAGTCTTGGTAGTCATGTGCATTTCCTCTCTATCGATCAGTGATTCGTCCGGGTGGACGACAAGGCCAGGTTTTCTTCGGATTTACGGGCGTTCTTCAGCTGCGCGATCCACTGCGGGTCGAAGCTGCTGAGGTCGTTGCTCATGGGCAGGTAACGTTCGGGGAATTCCCACACCACCACTTGTGGCGCGGCGTTCTTGAAGGCATCGCTCTGCAGGTACTTGAGCATCGGCAGCAGCGGGCCGTGGCCGTCTTCGGCGTAGTTGGCGACGTCGCTGTGCAGTGCCTGCTGCAGCGCACCGAGGAAGTTCCAGTGCGGGTTGGCGCTGTAGCTGGTGCCCACCAGGGCGACCGGGATCTGGTTGTCGGCGAACAGGGCGTCGCCGCCGTCGCCTTCAGCCTCGGCTGGCCGAGTGGTGCGTTGCTGCAGGTTGTCCGGCGTCGGCAGCAGGTTGCTGAACAGCGGGTCCAGCGGCAGGAAGTTGGTCAGGTCGCCCTTGTACGGGGCGGTGCTGCCAGCTTCGGTGATGAAGGTCTGTGGGTCGCCGTTGAGCAGGCTCTGGCGGCTGACCGCTTCGGCCAGTGCCTGCGCCACCACTTCGGCGCCCATCGGCGTCCAGTGGGTGTCGGTGCGCAGGAATACCTGGCCGCGGGCCTTGGCCTGTTCCAGTGCTGCCATCAGGTCGGGGGCGAACACGTTGGCCTGGCGCGCCTGGGCATGGAACCGGTTGTACAGGTCGTCATGCAGGCTGGCCGGTTGCTCCTTGCCGATGTACTCGGAATACACCCGCGCCTTGGCCGGGATGATCGCCAGCACCAACTGGCTGCCGTGCTTCTGCAAGGTGTCGCGCACGCCACGGATCAGTGCCAGGTTGTCCTGCATCAGCTGCTCGGCGCCAGCGGTGGGCTTGAACTCTTCATCGCTGAACAGCCACTGGTCGCGGCCCAGCACCACGCCCGGGCGGCCTTCGTTGAACAGCTTGAAGTCCAGCGCGGCCCAGAGGTTGGTGCCCAGGCGCTTGATCGGGAACTGGTCGTCGTAGTGGGTTTCGGCGGCCTTGGCCAGCTTGCCGTTGAGCAGGGTCATCTGCTCGGTACGGTGGAAGCTGTCGAAGCCACTGGTGGACCAGGCACCCATGCCCACCAGCAGGCCGAGGAACGACAGGGAATAAGTGACGCGTAATGTCCGGGTCATGTCATCCACCTCAGAACTGGAAGTACAGGAACGGCGAGTAGCTCTGCGCCGAAAGCTTGAGGATCGAGGCCACGAACAGCAGCAGGATCAGGGCGCGGGTCATCACCCGGGTCCAGTCCAGGCCGATCGAGCCGTCGGCGTTGACCTGCACCGGGGTGGCGTTCGCCGTCGGTTTCGCGTTGCGGTAGAAGTCGCGCAGGCCGAAGAACGCCAGGGTGAGGTAGGCGATCACCAGGGTCGCCACCTGCAGGCCGGTGAGCTGGGCGCGGTTGAGTTCCGACAGCTGCCACTCGCCGAAGCTGAACATGGCCCCGTACATGCGGGCGGCGACGTGCAGGTTCTCGGCGCGGAAGATCACCCAGCCGACCACCACCAGCAGGAAGGTGAAGGCCCATTTGACCGGGTTGAAGCGCTGCGGGTTGGTGTCGATGCCCAGCGCTCGCTCGATCGCCAGCCACATGCCGTGCCAGGCGCCCCAGATGATGTAGGTGAAGTTGGCACCGTGCCACAGGCCGCCCAGCAGCATGGTCAGGAACAGGTTGCGGTAGGTGTTGAAGGTGCCTTTGCGGTTGCCGCCCAGGGTGATGTACAGGTAGTCGCGCAGCCAGGTCGACAGGCTGATGTGCCAGCGCCGCCAGAACTCGGTGATCGACTGGCTGATGTACGGCTGCTTGAAGTTCTCCATGAAGCGGAAGCCCATCATCAACCCCAGGCCGATGGCCATGTCGCTGTAGCCGCTGAAGTCGAAGTACAGCTGCGCGGTGTAGGCCAAGGCACCGAGCCAGGCGTCGCCGGTGGTCGGGTTCTGCAGGGCGAAGCAATGGTCGGCGACCACCGCCAGGGTGTCGGCGATGAACACTTTCTTGATGAAGCCCTGCATGAAGCGGGTGCAGCCTTCGGAGAACTTGTCCAGGGTGTGGGTGCGGTTGTTGAACTGGTCGACCAGGTCCTTGAAGCGCAGCACGGGGCCGGCGATCAGGTGCGGGAAGATCGCCACGAACGCCGCGAAGTCGATCAGGTTGCGGGTGGCCGGGGTGTCGCCGCGGTACACGTCGATGATGTAGCTGATCGACTCGAAGATGTAGAACGAGATACCGATCGGCAGCAGCACGTGGGTGAGGATGAACGGTTCGAGGCCGAACGAGGTGATGATCGCGTTGAGGCTGTCGACGCCGAAGTTGGCGTACTTGAAGTAGCCGAGGATCGCCAGGTCCACGCCGACGCCGAGCAGCAGCCAGCGCTGGGCCGGCTTGGTGCGCACGCCGGCGGCACCGACTTTCAGGCCGATCCAGTAGTTCCACAGGGTCACGCCGGCGAACAGGGCGAGGAAGTCGACCCGCCACCAGGCATAGAAGATGTAGCTGGCGACCAGCAGCAGCAGGTTGCGATAGCGTTGCCCGCTCAAGTAGTACAGGCCGAGGAAGACCGGCAAGAACAGGAACAGGAACACGTTGGACGAGAAGACCATCCCGGTTCTCCTTGTTGTTCACAGCATCCGGGGCACAGCGCCCCCCAAACCCCCCAGTGCAAAACCGGAAGGCAACCTAGGAACCTGTGGGAGCGGGCATGCCCGCTCCCACAGGTTCCGACCCCAGATGGGGTTCAATTCATTTCTTGATTTCTGCGCTCGGGTCGTAGACCCGTGTCATGTCACCACCCAGCCTGAAGCTGTTGAACGGCTGCATGTGCTGCTTGCGCTGCAGGGTGTCGCCGACGCAGTGATAGAGCGCGCACCAGGGCTCGAGCCAGGAGTACTTGCTGTTCTCTTTGAGGTCGGTCAGGTCCTGCTTTTCGCCAGCCCGTTCCTTGAAGTGGATGGGATCGCGGGCACCGGCCAGCACGCCTTCGCCCAGGCGTTGCAGGGCGAAGTTGTTCTCGGCGCGCAGGTCCACGCCGTTGACCTGGGCGAAGCTGGCGATCATCGCCAGCGGCGGCAAGGCGTAGTTGTGGTAGGCCAGGGCACGTTGCTTGCGCTTGACCTCGTTGGGCAGGAAGCCCTGGTCATCGACCTGGTTGGCGCCGATCTTGTATTCCTTCACGGCCCAGTCGAACAGGTCGCGGCGGTCGGTGGCCACGGCGGTGGCCATCACCGACCAGGCGGCCCAGTAGCTGTGGTTGTTGATCTTCTCCAGCGGCAGGTCGCTCCAGTCGCGCACGGTCTGTTCGGCGAGGCGGGCGAACCACTTTTCGATCAGCTCGGCCTCGGCCTGGTGCGCGGCCAGCGGCTGCGAGTTGGAGAACTTCAGGCGCAGCCACGAACCACTCATGCTGCCCAGCGCCCATTTGCGCATGGACTTGCCGGTGTGGTTGTAGTCGGTGGACAGCAGCGCACCCGCACGTGCCCAGCTACCGAGCCAGGCCAGGGTGCAGTCGAGTTGCGCCGGGCGGCCGTCACGCATGTACTGGCCGACCATCTTGCTCACGCCCTTCTCGAGCGTGGTGATGTCTTCGGTGGACTTGCGGAAGGCTTTTTCCGAGGCGACGTTGAGCGTCGCCCGGGCCTTGTCCGAGCCTTCGTACTTGCTGCGGAACTGCAGCGCGCCGGTGTATGGCTTGGGTGCCGGTTCGCAGCGGAAGTTGCCGTCCCCGGTCTTCAGCTTCTCGATGCCCTCGTAGTAACCCTGCGGGGGCACCAGCGCGGCATGGGCGGCACCGCCGAACATGGCGAGGGTGAGCAGGGTGGGGCTGAAGATTCGCTTGAATAGGGTCATGATCGCCTCACTGTCCGGCCTGCGCAGTCTGCGCGGGCACGGCGAAGTTGTTGCGTTTGCAGAGCTTGGCCTCGACTTTCTGGGTGCCGCTCTCCGGCCCCTGGACTTCGAAGGCCAGCAGGTTCTGGCTGGCCCAGTCCTCGTCTTCGCGCATCTGGAAGACGAAGCGGCCGTCGGTGTCGGAGGTTTCCGGTTTTTCCAGCTTGATGTCCTCGTGGCGGCCGTTGAGGTACCAAAGAGTCGCCTGCAGCACCTTCACCGAAGGGTCTTCGAACTTGATGTCCATCTGCAGGTTGCGGTTGACCAGGTCCTTGATCACGCCGCCCTTGCCGTTGACCATCAGCTCGTTCTTGCCAGGCTTGAGCGTGGTGCTGGCGCTCATGAGTGCCGGGCGCGCATCACAGCCGTCGTCGAGCAGGCCGAGGATCTGCCGCCAGATGGTTTCCTGGTCCAGGCGGTACAGCGGCGAGAATTCCCACACCAGAATCTTCGGCGGGTTCTTCTGGAATTCTTCGCTGCCCAGGTACTGGATCATCGAGCCTTCCAGGCCGCCACCGGGGAAGGCGACGTTGAGCACGTCGGCGCCGATGTACTGTTCGAGGAAGCCGCTGAAGTTGTAGTTCTTGCCACTGTGGCTGGTGCCGACCAGGGTGATCTGGGCGTTGCCGCTGTCACCGAACAGGTCGTCGCCGCCGCCGGTCGAGCCTTTCGGTTCGGTGGCGAACTGGTCCATGTACTGCACCGCGTAGCTGGTGCCGCAGAGCTGGCCGGCGACGTTGTGCAGGGTGCCGGTCTTGCCCATGCGCCCGGACTTGTGGGTTTCGAATTCCTTGCGCGGGATGCCTTCGAAGGCCGGCATCTTGTGCACCGTGTCGGCCACGATCTTCGCCGCGCGCTCGGCGCCGTACGGCGTCCAGTGCTGGTCACCGCGGAAGTAGAAATCCTTGCCCTGGTCGGCGGCGGCCAGTTGCTCGTTGGTCAGCGGCGACAGGTCGGGCACGTTGTAGCCCATGCTGGCGAAGCGCTTGAGCATGGCCTGATAGTTGCCCAGCGCCTTCTGGTAGTCGAAGGCGGCTTTCTCTTCGGGCTTGAGCATGTTGCGGTTCACCAGACCACGGGTTGGCTGGTAGACCACGACCAGTTCCACACCGCGCTTCTTGAACGCGTCGTGCACCTGCTGCAGGCGCTTGTAGCCGGCCGGCGTGGTGTTGAACTCGGTGCGCAGGTCTTCGCGGGTCCGGAACAGCCAGTCGCCCTGGGCCTGCACCAGCGTGGTGAAGTTCTGCTGGTAGCGGGTGGTGTAGCGGCTGGCGTCGTGCGCTTCGGGGCACAGCTGGCAGCAAGGCTCGGCGGTGAAGGTCGGGGCCTTCACTTCGTCGGCGTGCACGCCCTGGCTGATGGCCAGGAGGGCGGCGGACAGGCCCAGCAGTTTCATCAGGTGTGGAGTCATGGTCTGGGCTTCCTTAATCGATCATTTCGGTCTGGCGTTCGACCGGGTCGATCAGCACGGCCTTCTGCTGGCGCACCAGCAGGTCGAGGATTTCGTCCTGGCGCTCGCCGAGCACGCCGTTGAGGCTGATGCCGCTGGCCTTGCGCGGGGCAAGCATGGACACCTTGTACAACTCGACCGACAGCGGCGAGTCGATCGACAGCGGGCCGGAGCCGTTGGCCGCCAGCTCGCCGCCGACCACGATCAGCGACACCTTGGTGTCGAACGGGTCGAGGGCGATGTCGCGGTCGGTGTCGGACAGGTCCTTGATGTGCCCGTACACGCCAACCAGGCCGTTGGCCATGGCGATGTTTTCGTACAGGCGGATGTTCACGCTGTTGCGCACGCGGATGCCGTGGCGACGGTTGTTGATCAGCTTGTTGCCCCAGATCAGGTTGTCACCGCTCTCATACAAGGTGATGCCGTCGGTGTGGTTGCGGTAGATCTCGTTGTAGGCCACCAGGTTGTTGACGCTGTTACGGTCGATCACCACGCCCGAGAGCTTGTTGTCGTAGCTCTTGTTGTTGATGATCCAGCTGTCGTTGACCTCACGGGAAACGATGATGCCGTGCTTCTTCTTGGTGCCGTACACGGTGTTGCCGGCGATGATCAGGCGGTGCGAACGGTCGTGCGGGTCGATGCCGTAGACGATGTTGTCGTGGTAGGTGTTGTCCTTGACCACGAAGTCCTGGGTCTCGTAGCAGTAGAAGCCGTACCACATGTCGCTGAACGTCGAGCCGATGATCCAGCCGGTCGGCTCCGGGCGCCCCATGCGCTGGGACATGTTTGGTGTGTACTGCGAAATGCTCACGCCGTACGACTTGGACTTGGCATAGCCGAAGCTGGCCATCTTCGTGTTGACGATATAGGTCTCGGTACCGCCCCACGACAGCAGGAACGGGCGGAATTCCTTGGGCGAGCGGAAGGTCGCCGGGCCGTTGTCCTTCTCGCGCCAGCCAGTTACCTGGGTGTCGGTGACGAACAGCTTGCCGTCGTTGACCAGGAACGCGCCGCCTTCCTGGGAAAGGCGCAGCTGTTTGACCTTGCCGTCGATCTCGAGAATGCCCTTCTGCCCGACCACGATCGGCAGGCGCGCCAGGTACACGCCTGGCTCGACTTCGCTGAGGTACTGCTTGGGCACCTTCTTGCTCAGCTCGACCAGGTCGACATGGCCGTCGTCGATGAAGATCGCCTGGGGAATGCCGTGCTGGCGCTGCACCCACTCGGCGGCCTTGTTGTCGCCGCCGACGAATTCCTTGAGGGTGTCCTCCTGGAACATGCGGCGCACGCTGACCTTGCCCTTGAGGCGGCGGTCGATCTTCTTCTGCACCGCTTCGGCGGTGTAGCCGGTCAGGTCGGGCAGCTTTGGCGGGTCCATCTGCAGCGGCTCGATCGGTGCGCTGGCCACGGTGTAGGTCTTGGCCTGCTGCAGCTCCTTGGCGATCACCTGGGGCTCTGCGGCGACAGCCAGGCCGCTGGCCAGCAGCAAAGCGCTGGCCAGGAGGCTGTGACGGATGTGCGGATGAAGGTTCATCAGGGGTCTCCCGGCCTCAGAAGCGCCAGATCACGTCGACGAAGGCGCGGTGCATGTACGAGTCCGCTTCCTTGCCGTAGGCATCGCCCGGCTTGAACACACCGGCACGCAGGCGCACCAGGGCGGAAGGCTCGTCGATCGCCTGGCTCATCGAAGCCGGCAGCAGGCCTTGCTTGAAGTACTTGGTGACGACCACGTCCATTTCCTGGCCGAGGTCTTTTTCGCCATCGATCAGCTGGCGGTTCACGCCGTTGTCGTCGACCACCGCGTTGATGCCGCTGGAACCGATGTTCTGGTTGCCGTCGACGCGCCAGAACTTGTGGTAGATGAGGCTGGCGTCGTAGTCGTCGCGCAGCTGCCAGGAGGCGAACAGGGTGGCCGCCTGCAGGTTGCCAAGCTCGCCGCGGAAGGCTTCGCCGAAGCGGTGTACGCGCGAGCGGGTGCCGGTGAAGTTGGAGCGGTTGCTCTCAAGGCCGGTCTGCTCGAAGTTGTTCGAACCGTCGTCGCCACCGCCGCCGCTGCCGCGGGCGTAGGCCGCACCGACCTGCCATTGCGGGTCCAGGCGCAGGCGGATGCCGAGGTCGGTGGCCCAGGCGTTGACGTTGCCGCTCTGCTTGCCGGTGGCCACGGTCTGGTCGCCGACGGTCTGGCTGCTGAGGGTGTCGCGGTCACCGGTCAGCCAGGTGACGCTGCCCCAGTAGTTGACGGTGTGGTCGTTGCGCCAGTTGTAGGCGTCGCTGTTGGCTTCCAGGCCCAGCCAGGTGAGGTCGCCGGTGCGGGTCTTGTCCAGCGCGTCGACGGTCTCGCCTGGGTTTTTCAGGCTGCCGCTGTCATGGGTGTGATGGGCGCGTACACCCACCCAATGGCCAGGGGTCCACTGCGTGGCGACGTTGCCGTAGATGTGGGTGCGGTCCTTGTCTTCCGGGGCCAGCTCGGTGAGGTCGGTGCGGTACTCGCTGAAGCGCTGGGCCACGCCCAGGTCGGCCTTGAGCAGGGTGGTGTCGAAGGTCCAGTTCAGCGCTTCGATGTTGGTGTCGCGCCACATGCCGTCGTCGCTGCGCAGGCGCTGGCGGCCGAGGCGCAGTTGCTCGCCCGGGTAGGCGGTGAGGCCGCTGTAGCCGACCCAGAACTCGCGCATGGCCAGGTAGCTCTTGTCCTGCTTGCGGCCATCGGCGGCGGTGTCGGTGCTGGTGCCGTCGTCGTTCTGGCGCAGGGTGTCGGTTTCGATGGTGTCGGTGGCGGTGACCGCCTGGCCCATGGCATAAGCGCTCCAGTTGCCGCGCTCGCCGTAGACCCACGGGCGCAGGTCGAGGCCCAGGCCGTTGACGTCGCCGCCAGGGCGGGTGCCGAGGTCACGGTCGTCTTCCGACTGGCCGGTGATTTTCACATCCAGGCCGAAGTTCTTCTGGGCGGTCATGTCCGCCAGGGTCGGGCAGGACCACAGCAGGGCGAAGCTCAGGCCGATGCCGGCTTTCACGAAGGGATTGAGCGTCATAGCGAGTCCTCACCGTCTACTTCTTTTTCGTCGTCTTGCAGGGCTTCGAGGGCCAGGGTGCTGTTGGCGCGCTGTGCCATGTTGATCGGCGCCATGCTGCCGCGGGCCTGCTTTTCCTGCGCCAGCAGGCTCTGCGCCTGGCTGCGCTGGTCAGGCGTGAGTTGCTGGTCGAGCTGCTGCAGCAGTTCGCTGGACTGTGGCGTCGGGTTGACCTGGGCCAGCTGGGCGAACACCCAGGCGTTGCCCGGTTGCGGGCGGATGCCATGGCCTTCGCTGAACAGCTGGGCAAGGGCGTAGTCGGCGCTGTTCTGGCCGCCACGGGCGGCGGTCAGCAGGTTGTCCACAGCCTTCTGCGGCTCGACCTTGCCCAGGTAGCCGCGGCGGTACAGCTGGCCGAGGTAGTAATGGGCGCTGACTTCGCCGGCATCGGCGGCAGCCTGCAGGTGTTGCTCGGCCTTCAGCGCATCGGCGGGCAAGGTCTTGCCTTCGTAGTACAGGCGGCCCAGCAGCAGTTCGGCGCGTGGCTGTTCGGCCTCGCGGCCCTTGTCGATGTAGGCCATCAGCTGGTCGGTGTCGCCCAGCTCGGGGAAGTCGTACAGCAACTGCGCCAGGCTGACCCAGGACGCCGGGTTGGCCGGGGCGACCTGTTCGAGCAGGTCCTTGGCGGTTTTCTCGTCGGTCTGGCCGAGGCTGCGGTCAGCCAGCACGCGGGCGACGCTGTCGACCCGGGTGGCCGGCACCGCGCCACGGGCATAGGCGGACTTGAGCTGGCCGAGCAGGGCGGCCTGCTGATCGGCCTGGCCGCGCTTCAGGTACACGGTGGCCAGCTCGACGTAGCAGATGTCGGTGGTGTTCAGCGCGGCCTTGCAGATTTTCTCGACGTCGCCCAGGTGCTGGTCGTAGGTGCCCTGGGTGCGGTACAGCAGCACCTGGGCCAGGCCCGCTTCCGGGTTGCCGGCGGCGCGCCACTGGTCGATCTGCTGCTGCGCGTTGACCTTGGGGAAGCTCTGCGGGTAGGTCAGGTAGAGCATCGCCAGCGGGATCAGGGTGTTGCCTTCACCTTGTTGGGCGGCGAGCTTGAGCAGGGTTTCGGCTTCTTCACGCTCGGCCTGGGTGCTGTCCGGCTTGGCCACCAGCAGGCGGCCGAGGCGCGCCTGGGCACGCGGCGAAGTGGAAGCCGCAGCGCGGTAGGTGGCCTCGGCCTCCTTGATTTTCGCCGGGTCACGGGTAGAGACCTTGATGTCGGCCAAGCCCACTTGTGCATCGCTGTAACCCAGGTCGGCCAGGGCCTTGTAGTTGCGCTCGGCCAGCGCGGTGTCACCGCGCTTGAGGGCTTCGTTGGCCAGGCGCTGGTCGGGCAGGCCCGCACAGCCGGCCAGGGCGACCGCCGCAGCCAGGGCGCAGAGGCCCAGGCTTGCGCTTTTCTTATGGGGAATCATCACGGGATCCTCTTACAGACCGCGGGCCACGGCTTTATCGATCAGCCAGTTCAACGAAGGGCCACGGTCGCTGTTGACCGCGGCCGGGCGGCCGGCCAGTTCGGCCGGCATGGCGCTGTCGGGCTTGATCTGCACGCGGATGTCGGAGGCCAGGTCATCGCTGTTGAGGCTGGCGCTGCTGACGATCTGGCCGGTACGCACTTCGTCTTCGCCGGCCACCTGGAAGTTGACCCGGGTGCCGGGCTTGACCTCGTCGAACTGGCGGTAGCTGAAGCGTGCCTCGACCATCGGAGTAGTGGTGCGCGGCACCAGCTGGAAGATCGGCTGGCCTTTGGCGGCGTACTGGCCGTCATCCACCAGCTGGCGGGCAACCACGCAATCGCAAGGGCTGGTGAGGGTGCCGGAGAGCTGCTTGCCGAACAGTTCCTCGATCTTCGCCGGCTCCAGCTGCGAGTCGTCCAGGTTGCCCTTGAGCATGTCCAGCATGCTGGTGGTGAAGCTGGCCAGCGGCGCGCCCTTGACGATCTGCCCACCGGTTTCGGCCAGGCTGTTGACGGTGCCGTCGCGCGGCATGGTGACGGTGGTGGTCGGCACGGCGACCACGCCGGCTTCGGCATGGCTGACGAAGTACATGCCGTACAGCGACTTGGCGACGAAGCCGAAGGCGGCCACGCCGACCACGAACACGCCGAGGGTCACGGTCACCGCCTTCAGGCGGCCGAAGGCGGACAGGCCGGAGCCACCGTCCTTCTGCTTGCGGGCCTTGGTGAAGTTGTCGCGCTGCAGGGTGCTGAGCACGTCGCCGACGGTGATCAGTTCACCCGACAGGTGGGTGGTGATGATGTGGCGCAGGGTGGCGATGTCGCGGGGTTCGAGGTTCTGGAACTGCGCGCCGGTACGGCCGCTGCCGCTGTTGTAACCGCGCACCTGGAACTCGATGTCCATCGACAGGCCGAGGTTGTCGACCGTGAACTGCAGGCGACCACGCAGCACTTCACCAACCGACAGTGGCTGTTTGGTGTGGAAGCTCAGGCCACCGGCGGAGAGGTCGTCGACCTTCACATCGTGGGCCTGGCGCTCTTTGTCGAGGAAGCGCAGCTTGGCCGGGATGCGCACCCGGGCGTGTTGGCGCTGGGCTTCGGACTCATGCACGACGTTGACGTTCACGGCGGTATTCATCTGGGTTTGTTCCTGTTAGTTCCGATCCGGGTTGGGCTCACACGACCATGAACAGCACAGCGACGAAGATGCTGGCAGCCGAGAAGGTCATGGTCCGCGAGGACCAGGTGTTGAACCATTGTTGAAAACTGGCGAGGTCACGCTTGAGGGCAGTCGGTTGGCGGGTCCAGGACTGCTTGTCGAGGCGGAAGAACACGTAGATCTTCATCAGCGCGCCGACGATCTGGTTGTAATAGAGAATCAGCGGGTAGGCGGGGCCGACGTTGTGGCCGGAGCACAGCAGCATGATGGTGAGGATCAGGCGGGTAATGCCGATCCACAGCAGGTACACCAGCAGGAACGCCATGCCGAACTTGAGGCTGGCAATCACCGCCACGGTCAGGCCGAGCAGGCTGGTCCACATCGACACGCGCTGGTCGAACAGCACGATGCTGGTGAACAGGCCCAGGCGCTGCAGGCCGAGGCCCAGGGCGCGGGAGTTCTGCCGCAGGTTGTTGCCGTACCAGCGGTACATCAGCTTGCGGCTGGCCTTGAGGAAGCTCTTCTCCGGCGGGTGTTCGACCGTGTTGATCGCGGCATCCGGCACGTAGAAGGTGTCGTAGCCCAGGCGCATCAGGCTGAACCAGCTGGACTTGTCGTCACCGGTGAGGAACTTGAAGCGGCCCAGGCGCCAGTGCATCAGCGAGTCGCTTTCGACGTCGGCGATGAACTCGGGGTTGGTCACTACGCTGGCGCGGAACATCGACATGCGCCCGGTCATGGTCAGCACGCGCTTGGACAGGGCCATCGAGCACATGTTGATGTGGCGCTGGGCGAAGCGCAGCTTGTGCCACTCGCTCATGATGTAGCCGCCGCGCACTTCGCAAAACTCGTTGGTGGTCAGGCCGCCGACGTTGGGGAACAGCTTGAACCACGGCACGGTCTTGCGCACCACGCCTTCGCCGAGCACGGTGTCGCCGTCGATCACCGCGACCACGGCGTTTTCGTCCGGCAGCATCCGCGAGATGGCGCGGAAGCCATAGGCCAGGCCGTCGCGCTTGCCGGTGCCGGCAATGCGCACGATATCCAGTTTGACGTGTGCGGGCGGGTTGTAGCGGGCCCACAGGCTCTTCACCAGCAGTTCATCGGACATCTCCACCAGCGAGCAGACCACGGTGGTGGGGTAGCCGCATTCGATCGCCTCGCGGATCACCGAGCTGTACACCTGGGCGGTGGTCAGCGCTTCGATACGGAAGCTGGTGACCATCAGGTACACGTGCGACGGCGCGGCGGCATCGCCCATCTTCTGGACCTTGCGGCGCAGGTACGGGTAGACGCCGTAGAGGAAGATCATGCCGCGGATGAAATGGGTGGCGCCCATGGAATAGCGCCAGATGCCGACTGCGCCGACCAGGAAGATGAAGTGCTTCGACTGCGAGTCGAAGATATCGGCTGGCAGGGCCAGGGCGATCAGCATGAGCAGGCTCATGTAGAGCAGCCACCCGGCGCACTGCAACAGCACTGTCTGGAGCCTTTGCATGTTCAGCATCCGTCGAGAATTCGGGAAAGGGTGGGCAGCGGAAGTGGGGAGGCTTCCGCTGCCCGGCCTGGCACTTACCAGCAGATGCCTTCGGTGCGGCTGGTGGTGCAGGTCGGCTTGCTCATGAAGCCGACCAGGTCAATCACCTGCTTGCCGGCCGGCGCTTGCTCGGCAAGGGCGCGGAACTGCTCGTCACGGTTGCCCAGGACGATGATGTCGGCGTTGGCAATGACCTTCTGGAAGTCGGCGTTGAGCAGCGACGAGACGTGCGGAATCTTCGACTCGATGTACTCTTTGTTCGCCCCGTGGACGCGGGCGTACTCGACGTTCTCGTCGTAGATATCCAGTTGGTAGCCCTTGCCGATCAGGCGCTCGGCCAGTTCCACCAGTGGGCTCTCACGCAGGTCGTCGGTGCCGGCCTTGAAGCTCAGGCCGAGCAGGGCGACCTTGCGCTTGTCGTGGGCTTCGATCAGTTCGAAGGCGTTCTGCACCTGCGATTCATTGCTGCGCATCAGCGAGTCGAGCAGCGGTGCGCGTACATCGAGGGAAGCGGCGCGGTAGGTGAGGGCGCGTACGTCTTTCGGCAGGCACGAGCCACCAAAGGCGAAGCCAGGGCGCATGTAGTACTGCGACAGGTTCAGCACCTTGTCCTGGCAGACCACGTCCATCACGTCACGGCCATCCACGCCGACAGCCTTGGCAATGTTGCCGATCTCGTTGGCGAAGGTGACCTTGGTGGCGTGCCACACGTTGCAGGTGTACTTGATCATCTCGGCCACTTCGATCGGCTTGCGGATGACCGGTGCGTCGAGTTCTTCGTACAGGGCTTGCAGCACGTCGCCGCTGGCCTTGTCCAGTTCACCGATGACGGTCATCGGCGGCTGGTCGTAGTCCTTGATCGCGGTGCTTTCACGCAGGAACTCCGGGTTCACGGCTACGCCGAAGTCGACGCCGGCCTTTTTGCCCGAGCAGTCTTCGAGAATCGGGATCACCACGTTCTTCACGGTGCCCGGCAGCACGGTGCTGCGGACCACGATGGTGTGGCGGCGCTCGCTGTCGCGCAGCACGTAGCCGATTTCGCGGCACACCGACTCGATGTATTCCAGGCCCAGGTCGCCGTTCTTCTTGCTCGGGGTGCCGACGCAGATCATCGACACGTCGCTGGCACGGATGGCCTCGGCGAAGTCGGTGGTGCCACGCAGGCGGCCGTTGGCGATGCCTTGTTGCAGCAGTGCTTCCAGGCCAGGTTCGACGATGGGCGACTTGCCCTGATTGATCAGGTCGATCTTGGTCTTGGACACGTCCACACCAATCACGTCATGGCCTCGCGCCGTCAGGCAGCCTGCACAGACCGCACCCACATAACCCAAACCAAAGATGCTGATACGCATCGCTATCACCTCATGTGTTTATCACGCCAGCTCTTCCGGGAAGAGCCGGACTGGGTTGATTAACAACAGTTTTCGGGCGCACGGACCCATGGCGAATTGCTCACTTCGCCGAGCGCAGGCATGAATAAATCCGTCGCGCACAAAGTTGTGCACTAAAAGTTGGCAGTAATTAGCCAGTATTTAAAAGGCGTGCCCTGTAATGCAGCCGTCTTTATTGCAAAGCGCTACTTGGCGCACTGCTGTGCTTGTTCTTTCAAGTGGAAAAATCCTTTGAAATCAACCACTAGGACGTATTGTAAGGGGCGCGTCTGTCCTCCATGGACGGGGCCTTCGGGGGAACCCGTTGCACCGGTCTAACTTTATGGGGCGGGTGTTAGTCACCTGCCGGTTGTCATCTGTAAGTCATCTCTCACACCCCATGGGCAGGAAATTCGTTACGGCACTATGAGCGATGGGTCGCAGCAGAAGTTCCTGAGCGGGTTCCGCTTCGATGAAAGATTTCTAAATAATTTTTCAGTGGTAAATACTTTCAAATTGATAGCACGGCAGAGTTTCACCCCCGGTTATAAAGGACGAGACTGAAGCGAAGTGTTGTTATGCCACCATGAAAAAATATTTTTCAAAATTCGTCAAAAAAGTACGAACGGTCTTATGGCGTTTGGCGATAAAGCGATGGGTGTTGGTTTTTTGGCGTTGGGATAATGACGTAGTGGCGCTTTGAAGCTTGCCCCATTGCAGGGCGGGAGGGATTGATTACGGCTGCTGGCCTCTTCGCGGGTAAACCCGCGAAGAGGCCGTTACAGGTTTACTCGGCAGGATGATCGCGCAGGAAAACGAGGTGATCCGGCTTGGACTGCTCGGCACTGTAGTAGTAGCCCTGCACGTCGAACTGCTTGAGCTGCTCCGGGTCGTTGACCCGTTCCTGGATCACGAAGCGGCTCATCATGCCGCGAGCCTTCTTGGCGTAGAAGCTGATGATCTTGTACTGGCCGTTTTTCAGGTCCTTGAAGTCGACGTTGATCACCCGGCCCTTGAGCGCGCTGCGTTTCACCGCGCTGAAGTACTCGTTGCTGGCCAGGTTCAGCAGCAGGTCGTCGCCCTGGTCGGCCAGCGCCTGGTTCAGCCATTCGCTGATGCGCGTGCCCCAGAAGGCATACAGGTCCTTGCCGCGGGCATTGGCCAGCTTGGTGCCCATTTCCAGGCGGTAGGGCTGCATCAGGTCGAGCGGGCGCAGCAGGCCGTACAGGCCGGAGAGCATGCGCAAGTGCTCCTGGGCGTAGCTGAAGTCGTCCTCGCCGAGGGTTTCGGCATCCAGGCCGGTGTACACGTCACCTTTGAACGCCAGCAGCGCCTGCTTGGCGTTGGCCGGGGTGAAATCCGGGGTCCAGCTGCCGAAGCGCGCAGCATTGAGGCCGGCGAGCTTGTCGGACAGGTGCATCAGCTCGCTGATCTGCGCCGGCGACAGGTCGCGCAGCTGCAGGATCAGTTCCTGGGAATCGTCCAGGTATTGCGGCAGGGTGAAGCGCTCGGTCACCGGCGCGGTGTCGTAGTCGAGGGTCTTGGCGGGGGAAATCACCGTCAGCATCGGGTCGGCTCCTGAAATCGTTGCGGGGAATTCTACGGATCGCGGCCGGTAACGCCAAACTATGGCGACAATAGTCACAGACCATCGCCGAAGCAGGCGTTATAGTGCGCGTTTTGGCTGTCACGGAGAGAGCGATCGTGCGCATTGCCGGGGCCTTGCTGGCCACCTTGTTGAGCCTGGCCGCCCAGGCTGCCCCCATGCCCCCGGCCAGCCTGGACCGCAGCCAGTGGCCCGAGCAGCTGGACAGCCCGGTGCTGTTCGACGTCGCCTCGCTGGCCGAGATCCTGTCGTTTGCCCGGGTGCTGCATGAAAGCGAGCTGCTCGATGATGGCGCGCTGGCAGCGCGATTGGGCCTGCGGCAGATCAACCTGCAGAAGATCCGCGCCGTGCGCGCGCAGATGTGGCAGCGGTTGTGGCAGGGCTACCAGCAGGCGCAGCGCAGCTGCGAGCAGGATGCCTCATTCTGCTACCTGCTCGAGTCCATGGCCGACTTGCGCACCAAGGCAGCGACATTCGCCACCGATGTCGGCACGTTCTATACCGGTTGGATCGAGCCCAGCCATCAGTTCCATATGCGTTATCTGGATGAGCAACTGCGCAAGGCCGCGTTGTTGCCGCAGACCAGCAGCGAGGTCGAACGGCTGTCCAGTCGCGAGCGCAATGGCGATGAACTGAACGACCGCATGTTCCTGCTGACCTTCGTCGGTGGCCCGGGGCCCGATGGTGGCAGCACCGATGCGCTCACCGAGTACCTGCGCAAGCAGAAGCTGCAGGGCACCTTCTTTGTCTTGGGCAATCGCCTGCAGCAGCGGCGTGATACCGGCGCGGCCAATGCGCTGGCGCAGCTCTACGCCGGCCAATGCGTGGGCATTCAGGGTTGGGAATATCGCTCCCACGCCCAGTGGCAGGGCTGGCAGGATTCGATCAGGCGTGCCCAGGCGCGGGTCCAGGCCGACCTGCCGGAACAATACGTGCCGCTGTTCCGCCCGCCCTATGGCCAGCGCCGAACTGACGGTGAAGCGTTCATGGCCAGCCAGCAGCTGCGGGTTTCGCTATGGGATATCGACGCTCAGGATGATGGCCCGCTGACTGCCGACGCTTCGGCCCAGCGGGTGGTGACCTTGATGCTGCTATGGCGAAAGGGGGTGATCCAGTTCCACGACAGCCTGCCCAAGGCGCAGCCGGCGGTCGAGTGGGTGCTGCGCAACACGGTGCAGAGCGGGATCGGCTGGGAAGGCTGCCGTGATTACGCTTATCGCGAATAGAGGGTATGACTTTTGACTGTAGTCTCGTCTGGCGTTGCCGCCAAGCGCTCTTCGTCAATCGGAAAAATAAACTTCAAAATCTCGTAAAAATGCTTTTTTCGGTCATCGTTTTTGCGGTATGAAGAAACCAGACAGCCGATTCCTGCAGCACAGGTGGCGTCATCCACCCCACCTTGCCAGGTACGCTTCCCGCCCGTAGCAACGCGGATACGGGGAGAACGGCGGTCACTCTGCGGCGCACTACAGAGCGTGCCGTGTGGCTTCGACATAAGGTGACCGAGTATGGATGACCAAGGACGCAACCCTTCCTCCAGCAAGCCAATCCTCTATGTGCTCGATACCAACGTCCTGATTCACGACCCCAACGCATTACTCAACTTCGAGGAGCATCACGTCGCCATTCCGATGACGGTGCTGGAGGAACTCGACAAGCTCAAGACCGGTAAACAGACCATCGCCGCCGAATGTCGCCAGGCCATCCGCCTGATCGACCAGACCCTCGGTGACGCTTCGCCCAGCGATGTCGAGCAGGGCGTGCCGATCCAGCGCGGCAAGAGCGGGCCCAAGGGGTTCCTGTCGATCCTGATGAGCCCGCGCAACGAGCCCAGCAAGTTGCTGCCGGAAAACCTCAACGACAACATCATCATCAACACCCTGCTCGACGTACGGACCCGGCGCACCGACCTGGACGTGGTGCTGGTCACCAAAGACATCAACATGCGCCTGAAAGCGCGCGCCTGCGGGATCGCGGCCGAGGACTACAGCACCGACCAGCTGGTCGACGACGTTTCCTTGCTTTCCAAGGGCTATCACTCGGTCACCGGCTCGTTCTGGGACCGGGTCAGCAAGGTCGATACCCGCCAGGAGCGTGGTCGCACCTGGCATCGGGTGCAGATGATCGACAACCTGCCCGCCGTGCACATCAATGAGTTCATCATCGACGAGCAAGGTTTTGTCGGCTGGGTAAAAGGTATTCGTAACGATGAACTGCTGTTGCTCGACCTGCACCAGGAGCCATTGCTGCATCAGGAGGCCTGGGGCCTGAAGCCAAGGGACATTCATCAGAGCCTGGCGCTGTTCGCCTTGCTCGACCCGGATATCCACCTGGTCAACCTGACCGGCGCTGCCGGCTCCGGCAAGACCATCCTGGCCCTGGCCGCAGCCATCGAGCAGACCATGGTCAGCAAGCGCTACCGGCGCATCATCGCCACCCGCAGCGTACAGGGGCTGGACCAGGAGATCGGCTTCCTGCCGGGCACCGAGGCGGAAAAGATGGAGCCTTGGCTGGGCGCCATCACCGATAACCTCGAAGCCTTGCACATGGACGATGAAAGCACCCACGGCAGCGTCGAGTACATCCTCGAGCGCGTGCCGCTGCAGTTCAAGTCGCTGAACTACATCCGTGGGCGCAGCTTCCAGCAGAGCCTGATCCTGATCGATGAATGCCAGAACCTCACGCCGCACCAGATGAAAACCATCATCACCCGGGCCGGCTCTGGTTCGAAGGTGGTGTGCCTGGGCAACCTGGCACAGATCGACACGCCTTACCTGTCCGCGACCAGCTCGGGCCTGACCTACCTGACCGAGCGCTTCAAGGACTTCCCCCATGGCGTGCACATCACCCTGCAGGGTGTGCCACGTTCGGTGCTGGCCGAGTACGCCGAGTCTCACCTGTAAAGCTGTTCAGCCGGGCAGATCGCTGCCCGGCCTTTTCGCGGGCACGCCCGCTCCCACAGGACTTCCACTTGATTCGAGGCAGTGGAGATCCTGTGGGAGCGGGCGTGCCCGCGAAGAGGCCTGACCTGCCGACACATTCCACTGCTCAAACCTGACCCACGGGTTTACACTCTCTGTTCCCTTCACAGGAGCAGAGCAGTGCTGACTCATCTTGATTCCCAGGGGCGCGCCAACATGGTCGACGTCACTGAAAAGGCCGTGACCGAGCGCGAGGCCGTGGCCGAAGCGCGGGTGCGCATGTTGCCGCAGACCTTGCAGATGATCGTCGACGGCGAGCATCCCAAGGGCGATGTATTCGCTGTGGCGCGTATTGCCGGTATCCAGGCGGCGAAGAAGACCAGTGACCTGATCCCGTTGTGCCACCCGCTGATGCTGACCAGCGTCAAGGTCGAACTGAGCGCCGACGGCGCAGATGCGGTGCATATCGTCGCCCGCTGCAAGCTGGCCGGGCAGACCGGCGTCGAGATGGAAGCACTGACCGCCGCCAGCGTCGCTGCGCTGACGATCTACGACATGTGCAAGGCGGTGGACAAGGGCATGGTCATCGAGCAGGTGCGCCTGCTGGAAAAAGTCGGCGGCAAGAGCGGGCACTACAAGGTGGAGGCGTGATGAAGGTCAAGGTGATGTACTTCGCCCGTTACCGCGAGCTGCTGGGCATCGATGCCGAGCGCCTGGAAGGCGAGTTCAAGGTGGTCGACGATGTGCGCCAGGCCCTGGTGGCCAAGGGCGGGCAGTACGCAGTACTGGCCGAACAGAACCTGATGAGTGCGCGCAATGAAGAGCTGTGCAAGCTCGACGAGCCGCTGGAAGAGGGTGATGAAGTGGCATTCTTCCCGCCGGTAACCGGAGGCTGAACATGGCAGTGCGAGTGCAACACGGGGCGTTCGACCCGGGGGCCGAGGTCAATGCCATGCATGCGGCCAACGTCGGCGTCGGTGCCGTGGTCGGTTTCGTTGGCTATGTGCGCGATTTCAACGATGGTCGGGATGTGGCGGGGATGTTCCTCGAGCATTACCCGGGCATGACCGAGAAGGCCCTGGCCAAGATCGTGGTCGAGGCCGAGCAGCGCTGGCCGTTGCTCAAGGTCGAGGTGCTGCACCGCATCGGTGCGCTGGAGCCGGGTGAGCCGATCGTTTTTGTCGGTGTGGCCAGTGCCCATCGGCAGGCGGCGTTCGATGCCTGCAACTTCATCATGGACTACCTGAAGACCCGGGCGCCGTTCTGGAAGAAGGAAAATACCCAGGACGGGCCGCGCTGGGTGGAAGGCAAGCAGAGTGACCAGGATGCTGCAGGGCGCTGGTAGAACTTCTGTTTGATGGCCGGGGCTTTGCCCCGGTTCGCGGGCAAGCCCGCTCCCACAGGTACCCCGCTGCCCTCAGGTCCAGCACATTACCTGTGGGAGCGGGCTTGTTCCGCGAAGAGGCCGGCACCGGTCAGTGGTGTTTGCGCGGCACCGGCTTCAGCAGCTCATCCGGCGGCATCTCGCACTTGATCTTGCGCCCCAGCAGCTCTTCGATCGCCGGCAACTGGTAGGAGTCATCCTCACCGGCAAAGCTGATCGACACACCGCTGGTACCGGCACGGCCCGTACGGCCGATGCGGTGCACGTAGTCGTCCGGGTCTTCCGGCAGGGTGAAGTTGATCACATGGCTGATGCCATCGATGTGAATCCCGCGCCCGGCCACGTCGGTCGCCACCAGCACGGTGATGCGCCCTTCACGGAAGTTTTCCAGGGTGCGAATACGCTTGTGCTGCGGCACGTCACCCGACAACTGCGCGGCATTGATGCCGTCGCGCACGAGTTTTTCCTCGATGCGCCGCACCTCGTCCTTGCGGTTGGCGAACACCATCACCCGTTCCCATTTGTTCTGGGTCACCAGGTTGTACAGAAGCTTGTACTTGTCGCTGCCGGCCACCGCATACACGTGTTGCTCGACCGTTTCGCTGGCGACGTTCTCCGGCTCGATCTCGACGATCGCCGGGTTGGTGGTCCACTGCTTGGCCAGGTTCATCACGTCGTCGGTGAAGGTGGCGGAGAACAGCAGGGTCTGGCGTTCGCTCTTCGGTGGGGTCTGGCGAATGATCTGCCGGACCTGGGGGATGAAACCCATGTCGAGCATGCGGTCGGCTTCGTCCAGCACCATCACCTCGACCATGTCCAGGTGCACTTCGCCGCGCTGGTTGAAGTCCAGCAGACGGCCGGGAGTGGCCACCAGGATGTCGCAGTGGCGGGCTTCCAGGGCCTTGAGCTGCTTGTCGAAGTCCATGCCACCGACGAAGCTCATCACGTTCAGGCCGGTGTACTTGGTCAGGGCGACGGCGTCCTTGGCGATCTGCACCACCAGCTCGCGGGTTGGCGCGATGATCAGCGCGCGCGGCTCGCCCATGTAGCGCTCTTTCGGCGGCGGCGTCTGCTGCAGCTGGGAAATGATCGAAATCAGGAACGCCGCCGTCTTGCCAGTACCGGTCTGGGCGCGGCCGATGGCGTCCTGGCCAGCCAGGGTGTAACCCAGCACCTGCGCCTGGATCGGGGTGCAGTAAGGGAAACCGAGGTCGTGGATGGCGTGCATCAGCTCGTTGGAGAGCTTGAAGTCGTGGAAACGGGTCTTGCCTTCCTGCGGCTCGACCACGAAGTCTTCCGGCTTCCACAGGCTCGCCTGGGGCTTGGGCTTGCGTTCGCGACGTGGTTTGTCCTTGGCCGGCTTGTCGGCAGGCGCTGGGGCGTCGGCGGGTGCTTCTGCCTTAGCGGCGGGCTTGGCGCGGGGCGCGGCCGGTTTCGGTTCGGGCCGGGCCTCTGCAGTGGGGGCGGGCGCCGCTGGCGTCACGCTGGCAGCAGGAGCGACGGCCTGTGGCGCGGCGTCTCCTTTGCCGAATATTTTCTTGAGTGCCTTGAGCACGGTCGTCTCATCAACTGGTTAAGGAATGTACGCCGGGCAGTGTAATGCAAGATCTGGGCGCGGCGTAGCGGAAAACTCCCACAACTACAGATGGGGTTGGCTTATTGCAATTGCTTGCTCAGCCAGTCGTGGATATCGCTCAGTTCCTCGACCACCACTTCGTGCTCCATCGGGTATTCGTGCCAGCGTGCGGCGACACCCCAGGTGTTGAGGTATTCGAATGCGGTACGGCCCATGGACGGAATCACCACCGGGTCGTGCACACCGTGCAGGCACAGGGCCGGGGTGCGTTGCTGGCAGGCGCTCAGCTGGTGGCTGTCGGTGAAGGTTGGGGCGTAGGTGGACAGGGCGATCACGCCGCCCAGCGCTTCCTGCCACTTTATATAGGCAGTGTGCAGGACTACCGCGCCGCCCTGGGAGAAGCCGGCGAGGAAGATCCGCGACAGGTTGATGCCCTTGGCCTGCTCGGCCTTGATCAGGCCGATGATCTGCTCGGCCGATTCTTCCAGCTGCGCTTCGTCGATGGCGCGGGCCGGGGTCATGGCCTTGATGTCATACCAGCTGGGCATGGCGTAGCCGCCGTTGATGGTCACCGGGCGGGTCGGCGCCTGGGGCATGACGAAGCGGGTGCTGAGCAGGCGTTCCTGCATGAATTCGGCCACAGGTAGGAAGTCGTAACGGTCGGCACCCAAACCGTGCAACCAGATCACACAGGCGTCAGCGGTTTTCTGGGGTTCGAGAATCAGCGGGTTGGTCATGACTGCTCCGAAAGAGTGCGGGTCTTGTTATGGCGTGCGTGAAAAGAAGGCGCTGCAATTGATTGTCAGAAAAAGAATGTCGCAACGATACAACTTTCCCTACTTGACGATCGCTTAAACGCTACAGCCAACAAATCTGGTACGCGCTTTGCAATTCTTCATTCGATGCAAAGGGCAGGTCGTGACGGTAACACCCTTTGCACGCGAAGGCTGTCACAGAACAGCCCATTGCGCCAATTGACCCAAGAACAAGCCAACACGGGTCGGATACGCCTCATAAGGGTGCGGTGCAATTCCGGCTCATACAACAAGAGCGATTTGGAGGTTGTGAATGAAGATGTTGAAAACCACCCTGGCAGTCCTGACCGCTGCCGCTGCACTGGGCGCCGTGAGCACCGCCCAGGCCGGCGCCACCCTCGATGCGGTAAAGAAGAAGGGCTTCGTCCAGTGTGGCGTGAGCGACGGTCTTCCAGGCTTCTCGGTCCCTGATGCGCAGGGCAAGATCGTCGGTATCGACGCCGACGTCTGCCGCGCCGTGGCCGCCGCTGTGTTCGGCGACGCAAGCAAGGTCAAGTTCAGCCAGCTCAACGCCAAGGAACGCTTCACCGCCCTGCAGTCGGGCGAGGTCGACGTGCTGTCGCGCAACACCACCTGGACCAGCTCGCGCGATGCCGGCATGGGCCTGGTGTTCGCCGGTGTCACTTACTACGACGGCGTTGGCTTCCTGGTCAACAAGAAGCTCGGTGTTTCCAGCGCGAAGGAACTGGACGGCGCGACCATCTGCATCCAGGCCGGTACCACCACCGAACTGAACGTGTCGGACTTCTTCCGTGCCAATGGCCTGAAGTACACCCCGATCACCTTCGACACCTCCGACGAAAGCGCCAAGTCGCTGGAGTCCGGCCGTTGCGACGTGCTGACCTCGGACAAGTCTCAGCTATTCGCCCAGCGCTCCAAGCTGGCCGCGCCGACCGACTACGTGGTACTGCCGGAAACCATCTCCAAGGAACCGCTGGGCCCAGTGGTGCGTAAAGGCGACGAAGACTGGTTCAGCATCGTCAAGTGGACCCTGTTCGCCATGCTCAACGCCGAAGAGGCCGGCATCACCTCGAAGAACGTCGAGGCCGAGGCCAAGTCCACCAAGAACCCGGACGTCGCCCGCCTGCTGGGCGCGGACGGTGAATATGGCAAGGACCTCAAGCTGCCCAAAGACTGGGTAGTGCAGATCGTCAAGCAAGTCGGCAACTACGGCGAAGTGTTCGAGAAGAACCTGGGCCAGAGCACCGACCTGAAGATCGACCGTGGCATGAACGCCCTGTGGAACAACGGCGGCATCCAGTACGCGCCACCTGTGCGCTGATGGCTGCACCCTGCGGCGGCATCCCGCCGCCGCAGGTTGTTCGAATCCCTATTTTTCGGGGCACTTCATGCAAAATCAAATTGGCGCACCCAAGGGGCTGTCCCTGAACGACCCGCGTGTGCGCGCCTGGCTGTTCCAGATTCTCACGATAGTCTTCGTGGTGGGCCTGGGCTGGTATCTGTTCCACAACACCCAGACCAACCTGCAACACCGGGGCATTACCTCGGGTTTCGACTTTCTCGAGCGTAGCGCCGGTTTCGGCATCGCCCAGCACCTGATTCCCTACGTGGAGTCCGACAGCTATGCGCGGGTGTTCGTCATCGGCCTGCTCAATACCCTGCTGGTGACGTTCATTGGCGTGATCCTGGCGACGGTCCTCGGCTTCATCATCGGCGTGGCGCGGCTGTCGCCAAACTGGATGATCAGCAAGCTGGCGACTGTGTACGTGGAAACCTTCCGCAACATCCCGCCGCTGCTGCAGATCCTGTTCTGGTACTTCGCGGTGTTCCTGACCCTGCCGGGGCCAAGGGGCAGCATCAACATCAATGACACCTTCTTCATCAGCAACCGTGGCCTGAACATGCCCGGCGCCTCGATGGCCGATGGCTTCTGGCCGTTCGTGCTCGCCGTGGTGCTGGCACTGGTGGCGATCGTGGCGATGGTGCGCTACGCCAACAAGCGTTTCGACGAAACCGGCGAGCCGTTCCACAAGTTCTGGGTGGGGCTGGCGCTGCTCATCGCCATTCCAGGCGCCTGCGCGCTGCTGTTCGGCAGCCCGGTGCACTGGGAAGTGCCGCAGCTCAAGGGCTTCAACTTCGTCGGCGGCTGGGTGTTGATCCCTGAGCTGCTGGCGCTGACCCTGGCATTGACCATCTACACGGCGGCCTTCATTGCCGAGATCGTGCGTTCGGGCATTCGTTCGGTGAGCCACGGCCAGACCGAGGCGGCCCACTCGCTCGGCCTGCGCGATGGCCCGACGCTGCGCAAGGTGATCATCCCCCAGGCACTGCGGGTGATCATTCCGCCGCTGACCAGCCAATACCTGAACCTGGCGAAGAACTCGTCGCTGGCGGCCGGTATCGGCTACCCGGAGATGGTCTCGCTGTTCGCCGGTACCGTGCTCAACCAGACCGGCCAGGCCATCGAGGTGATCGCCATCACCATGAGTGTCTATCTCGCCATCAGCATCAGCATTTCGCTGCTGATGAACTGGTACAACAAGCGCATCGCGCTGATCGAGCGGTGAGGATACGCCCGTGAATGCCCATGTTTTCAAACCCGACATGCCGCCACCGGTGAAAACCGTCGGCGTGCTCGCATGGATGCGTGCAAACCTGTTCTCCAGCTGGCTCAACACCTTGCTGACCCTGTTCGCCGTGTACCTGGTGTGGCTGATCGTGCCACCGCTGGTGCAGTGGGCGTTCATCGACGCCAACTGGGTCGGCACCACCCGTGCCGACTGCACCAAAGAGGGCGCCTGCTGGGTGTTCGTGCAGCAGCGCTTCGGCCAGTTCATGTACGGCTACTACCCGGTCGAGCTGCGCTGGCGCGTGGACCTCACCGTGTGGCTGGCTGTGCTTGGCGCGGCGCCGCTGTTCATCAAGCGCTTCCCGCGCAAGGCCTTCTACGGCCTGGGCTTCCTGGTGCTGTACCCGGTCCTCGCCTACACCTTGCTGCACGGCGGCGTACTGGGCCTGAGCAACGTCGCCACCAGCCAGTGGGGCGGCCTGATGCTGACCCTGGTGATCGCCACCGTGGGGATCGTCGGCGCCTTGCCGCTGGGTATTCTGCTGGCCCTTGGGCGGCGCTCGAAGATGCCGGCGGTGAAGGTGGTCTGCGTGACCTTCATCGAGTTCTGGCGTGGCGTGCCGCTGATCACCGTGCTGTTCATGTCGTCGGTGATGCTGCCGTTGTTCCTGCCGGAAGGCATGAGCTTCGACAAGCTGCTGCGGGCGATGATCGGGGTGATCCTGTTCCAGTCGGCGTACGTCGCCGAGGTGGTCCGCGGCGGTCTGCAGGCCATCCCCAAGGGCCAGTACGAAGCCGCCGCGGCCATGGGCCTGGGCTACTGGCGCGCGATGGGCCTGGTGATCCTGCCGCAGGCGCTCAAGCTGGTGATCCCCGGCATCGTCAATACCTTCATCGCCCTGTTCAAGGACACCAGCCTGGTGATCATCATCGGCCTGTTCGACCTGCTCAACAGCGTCAAGCAAGCCGCTGCCGACCCGGCCTGGCTGGGCATGGCCACCGAGGGCTATGTGTTCGCCGCCCTGGTGTTCTGGATTTTCTGTTTCGGTATGTCCCGCTACTCCATGCACCTGGAGCGCAAGCTGGACACTGGCCACAAGCGTTAGGAGTTTCGAAATGAGTGAAGCGATCAAGCAGCCTGCCGGCCCCGAAGGCATCATCCAGATGCAGGGCGTGAACAAGTGGTACGGCCAGTTCCATGTGCTCAAGGACATCAACCTGAACGTGCGCCAGGGCGAGCGCATCGTCCTGTGTGGCCCGTCCGGTTCCGGCAAGTCGACCACCATCCGCTGCCTCAACCGCCTGGAAGAGCACCAGCAGGGCCGCATCGTGGTCGATGGCGTGGAACTGACCAACGACCTCAAGCAGATCGAGGCGATCCGCCGCGAGGTGGGCATGGTGTTCCAGCACTTCAACCTGTTCCCGCACCTGAGCATTCTGGAAAACTGCACCCTGGCACCGATGTGGGTGCGCAAGATGCCCCGGCGCAAGGCCGAGGAAATCGCCATGCACTACCTGGAGCGGGTGCGTATTCCGGAGCAGGCCCACAAGTTCCCGGGGCAGCTGTCGGGTGGCCAGCAGCAGCGCGTGGCGATTGCCCGGGCGCTGTGCATGAAGCCGAAGATCATGCTGTTCGACGAACCGACCTCGGCGCTGGACCCGGAAATGGTCAAGGAAGTGCTCGACACCATGGTCGGCCTGGCCGAGGACGGCATGACCATGCTTTGCGTGACCCACGAAATGGGCTTTGCCCGCACCGTGGCGAACCGGGTGATCTTCATGGACAAGGGGGAGATCGTCGAGCAGGCGGCGCCGGATGACTTCTTCGATCGCCCGCGCAGTGACCGGACCAAGCTGTTCCTTAGCCAGATCCTGCACTGATGCTATTGGGGCTGCAAAGCAGCCCCAATTTAAACCTTAATTATCTTCCGGGTTGGCAGCAGGCGCCGGTGGTGGGCGCAGCCCCACCTCGGCAATCAGCTTCAGCTGCTGACCATTGCGCATCACCTCGATGGTGATCTTGTCGGTCGGCTTTATCCGCGCCACCTGGTTCATCGACTTGCGCCCGTCACCTGCCGGTTCGCCGTTGATGCTCAGGATCACGTCACCCAGCTGCAACCCGGCCTTCTGCGCCGGGCCGTCGCGGAAGATGCCGGCTACCACGATGCCTGGGCGGCCCTGCATGCCGAACGATTCAGCCAGTTCCTGGCTCAACGGTTGCACCTCGATGCCCAGCCAGCCGCGAATCACCTGGCCGTGTTCGACGATCGATTTCATCACTTCCAGCGCCAGCTTGATCGGAATGGCGAAGCCGATGCCCTGGGAACCACCGGACTTGGAGAAGATCGCGGTGTTGATGCCGACCAGGTTGCCATTGGCGTCGACCAGCGCACCACCGGAGTTGCCCGGGTTGATCGCCGCGTCGGTCTGGATGAAATCTTCGTAGTTGTTCAGGCCCAGCTGGTTGCGGCCGGTGGCACTGATGATGCCCATGGTCACGGTCTGGCCAACGCCGAACGGGTTGCCGATGGCCAGCACCACATCGCCGATGTGGATGTTGTCGGAGCGGCCGATGGTGATGGCTGGCAGGTTCTTCAGGTCGATCTTCAACACCGCCAGGTCGGTTTCCGGGTCGCTGCCGATCACCCGCGCCAGGGTTTCCCGGCCGTCCTTCAGGGCCACGACGATCTGGTCGGCGCCGCTGGTGACGTGGTTGTTGGTCAGCAGATAGCCCTCGGGGCTCATGATCACCGCCGAGCCCAAGCTCGACTCCCAACGGCGCTGCTTGGGCAGGTTGTCACCGAAGAAGCGGCGGAACTGCGGGTCTTCGAAGAGCGGGTGCGCGGTCTTGTTCACCACTTTGGTGGTGTACAGGTTGACCACGGCCGGGGCGGCGAGGGTCACGGCGTCGGCGTAGGACACCGGGCCCTGCATGATCCGCGTGGTTTGCGGGGCTTGCTGCAGGTTGACGTCCTGGCTGGGCAGACCGACCCATTCCGGGTAGCGCTGGATGATCAGTACGGCGATCAGAATACCGGTGAGCAGGGGCCAGCCAAAGTAACGCAAAGCCTTGAACATGAACGAGTCCTGGAAAGAGCGGGGGCCGGTGGCCGCGCAGTGGGGCATGAGCGCGCGCGATCATACACCGGTTCCCCCGATGCCGGCGACGGCCCATAATGGCCGGCATTATACGGGCGTTCTGCAGGCGTTGCGCCCGAGAAGAACGCAGATTTCGAGGAGATTTTCATGGCCGTCGCACTCAACACCCTGGTCGAGGAAGCCGAACGCTACCTGGGCAGCGCGAAGATCCAGGATTACTGCCCCAATGGCCTGCAGGTCGAGGGCCGGCCGCAGGTCAGCCGCATCGTCAGCGGCGTCACCGCCAGCCAGGCCTTGCTGGATGCCGCAGTCGAGGCCGAGGCCGACCTGATCCTGGTGCACCATGGTTACTTCTGGAAAGGCGAGAACCCGTGCGTTACCGGGATCCGTCAGCGCCGCCTGAAGACCTTGCTCAAGCACGACATCAGCCTGCTGGCGTTTCATCTGCCGCTGGATGTTCACCCTGAAGTTGGCAACAACGTGCAGCTGGCGCGGCAGCTGGATATCACCGTCGAAGGGCCACTGGACCCGGAAAACCCCAAGGTGGTCGGGCTGGTCGGCTCGCTGGCCGAGCCTGTGACTGCACGTGACTTCGCCCGGCGGGTGCAGGAAGTGCTCGGGCGTGAGCCGTTGCTGGTCGAGGGCGACCAGATGATCCGCCGGGTCGGCTGGTGCACCGGGGGCGGGCAGGGCTACATCGATACGGCGATTGCGGCGGGGGTGGACTTGTACCTCACTGGCGAGGCGTCCGAACAGACCTATCACAGTGCCCGGGAGAACGGGGTCAGCTTCGTTGCCGCGGGGCACCATGCCACCGAGCGGTATGGGGTGCAGGCGCTGGGCGATTACCTGGCGCGGCGCTTCGCCCTGGAGCACCTGTTCATCGATTGCCCGAATCCCATCTGACATCGGTGTCGCCTGCTTCGCGGGTAAACCCGCTCCCACAGGGATCGCACCGAGCCTGTGGGAGCGGGTTTACCCGCGAAAGGGCCGGGCCTGCCAGCCCAAACCCCCAGTCATATCGTTAGACTTTTTCGATCTAGCCCGCCTCCTAAATAGAAGCAGCCGCTGTGATAAAGTGGCTCGCTCGAACACGGCCCGCAGGCCGTCCATAAGATCGTTTTTCGTGTTTTTTCGTGAGTAGCCATGGTCGACAAACTGACGCACTTGAAACAGCTGGAGGCGGAGAGCATCCACATCATCCGCGAGGTGGCCGCCGAGTTCGATAACCCGGTGATGCTGTACTCGATCGGCAAGGATTCCGCCGTGATGCTGCACCTGGCGCGCAAGGCTTTCTTCCCGGGCAAGCTGCCGTTCCCGGTGATGCACGTCGACACCCAGTGGAAATTCCAGGAGATGTACAGCTTCCGCGACAAGATGGTCGAGGAAATGGGCCTGGAGCTGATCACCCATGTCAACCCCGAGGGTGTGGCGCAGGGTATCAACCCGTTCACCCATGGCAGCTCCAAGCACACCGACATCATGAAGACCCAGGGCCTCAAGCAGGCGCTGGACAAGCATGGTTTCGACGCCGCCTTCGGTGGCGCGCGCCGCGACGAAGAGAAGTCGCGGGCCAAGGAGCGCGTGTACTCGTTCCGTGACAGCAAGCACCGCTGGGACCCGAAGAACCAGCGCCCGGAGCTGTGGAACGTGTACAACGGCAAGGTCAACAAGGGCGAGTCGATCCGCGTGTTCCCGCTGTCGAACTGGACCGAGCTGGACATCTGGCAGTACATCTACCTCGAAGGCATCCCGATCGTGCCGCTGTACTTCGCCGCCGAGCGTGAAGTGATCGAGAAGAACGGCACCCTGATCATGATCGACGACGAGCGCATCCTCGAGCACCTGTCCGAGGAAGAGAAGGCGCGCATCGTCAAGAAGAAGGTGCGTTTCCGTACCCTCGGCTGCTACCCGCTGACGGGCGCTGTCGAGTCGGAAGCCGAGACCCTGACGGACATCATTCAGGAAATGCTCCTGACCCGTACGTCCGAACGCCAGGGCCGTGTCATCGATCACGATGGCGCCGGTTCCATGGAAGACAAGAAACGCCAAGGCTACTTCTAATTTCAGGGTTACTCCATGTCGCACCAATCTGATCTGATCAGCGAGGACATCCTCGCCTACCTGGCCCAGCACGAGCGCAAGGAACTGCTGCGCTTCCTGACCTGCGGCAACGTCGACGATGGCAAGAGCACCCTGATCGGGCGCCTGCTGCACGACTCGAAGATGATCTACGAGGACCACCTCGAGGCCATCACCCGTGATTCGAAGAAAGTCGGCACCACCGGCGAAGAAGTCGACCTGGCGCTGCTGGTCGACGGCCTGCAGGCCGAGCGCGAGCAGGGCATCACCATCGATGTCGCCTACCGCTACTTCTCCACCGCCAAGCGCAAGTTCATCATCGCCGACACCCCGGGCCACGAGCAGTACACCCGCAACATGGCCACCGGCGCGTCCACCTGCGACCTGGCGATCATCCTGGTCGATGCCCGCTACGGTGTGCAGACCCAGACCCGTCGCCACAGCTACATCGCATCCTTGCTGGGCATCAAGCACATCGTGGTCGCGGTCAACAAGATGGACCTCAAAGGCTTCGATGAAGGCGTGTTCGAGTCGATCAAGGCCGACTACCTGAAGTTCGCCGATGCCATCAACCTGAAGCCGAGCAGCCTGCACTTCGTGCCGATGTCGGCGCTCAAGGGCGACAACGTGGTCAACCACAGCGAGCAGTCGCCGTGGTACGCCGGCCCGACGTTGATGGAAATCCTTGAAACCGTCGAGGTTGCGGCTGACCGCAACTTCACCGACCTGCGCTTCCCGGTGCAGTACGTCAACCGTCCGAACCTGAACTTCCGCGGCTTCGCCGGCACCCTCGCCAGCGGCGTGGTGCACAAGGGTGACGAAGTGGTGGTGCTGCCGTCGGGCAAGAGCAGCCGGGTCAAGTCCATCGTCACCTTCGAAGGTGAGCTGGAGAACGCCGGCCCAGGCCAGGCCGTGACCCTGACCATGGAAGACGAGATCGACATCTCCCGTGGCGACCTGCTGGTGCACGCCGATAACGTGCCGCCAGTCACTGACCAGTTCGACGCGATGCTGGTGTGGATGGCCGAGGAGCCGATGCTCCCGGGCAAGAAATACGACATCAAGCGCGCCACCAGCTATGTGCCGGGCTCGATTGCCAGCATCACCCACAAGGTCGATGTGAACACCCTGGAGCAGGGCGCTGCCAGCGCGCTGCAACTGAACGAGATTGGCCGCGTCAAGGTTGCCCTGGACGCCTCGATCGCCCTGGACGGTTACGACAGCAACCGCACCACCGGCGCGTTCATCGTCATCGACCGCCTGACCAACGGCACCGTCGGCGCCGGCATGATCATCGCGCCGCCAGTCCTGCCGCACGGCAGCACCGGCCAGCATGGCAAGCAGGCGCACGTGGCCACCGAAGAGCGCGCCCTGCGCTTCGGCCAGCAGCCTGCAACCGTGCTGTTCAGCGGCCTGTCCGGCGCTGGCAAGAGCACCCTGGCCTACGCCGTCGAGCGCAAGCTGTTCGACATGGGCCGTGCGGTGTACGTGCTCGATGGCCAGAACCTGCGCCACGACCTGAACAAGGGCCTGCCACAGGACCGCGCCGGCCGTACCGAGAACTGGCGTCGCGCCGCCCATGTGGCGCGCCAGTTCAACGAAGCCGGCCTGCTGACCCTGGCTGCGTTCGTCGCCCCGGATGCCGAAGGCCGCGAACAGGCCAAGGCACTGATCGGCAAGGAGCGCCTGGTGACCGTTTACGTTCAGGCCTCGCCGCTGGCGTGCCGCGAGCGTGACCCGCAGGGCCTGTATGCAGCTGGTGGCGACAACATCCCGGGTGAAAGCTTCCCGTTCGATGTGCCGCTGGATGCCGACCTGGTGATCGATACCCAGAACACCAGCGTTGATGAAGGCGTGAAGCAGGTGCTGGATGTGCTGCGTCAGCGTGGCGCGATCTAAGTATTGATGCTTGTGAAAAACCCCGCTTCGGCGGGGTTTTTTGTTTTGGATTTAATTTTGCAAACCCATTGGCATGCGCCGATATCAAGCATTACTAAACAGTGTTCTGAGCTATCTAACCCTTCTTGTCCTCGATGGACTTGTAGTGCCGGTCATAATCACTATGGCGTTCGCATCCTTGTTTGTAAGGATCCATGTCGCAGGCGAATTTCTGCTCCTGCAGATTAGGCAGAATGAGGATCCTGCCGTCGGCGCAACCGGATAGAAGCAGCATCAATACCCATACAGACTTGTTCATTGCACGTCCTTGAACAGGGGAAGTCCCTTTGATTTTCGCCAGGCGATGATGCGTGCGATCACGCCCACTGCACAGCCCTCCATTTCGTTTGCCGGGTAATAGAGGAGGTCGGAGCCGTCCGGGTGTTCGGCCATGTCGATAAAGTGCTCCAATAATTGGTCCTGCCAGGCTGAAGTTCCAGTTGCCTGGAGCAGTTCCTCGACCACGCCCCGAAATTCTGCGCAGGTGTAGTCGGCGAGGCTGTGCTTTTGACTGATCACCATTCCGCCTCCGAAGACAGCGCGTACTGCAGGGCACTCATGATTCTCAGGTTTTCAGCGTCGTACATCGCACCGCCCAGGGTGGGTGGGTCGAGGTGGCAGATCTGATAGTTGCGCACGCCTTTGGCGGTTTCACTGAAGGGCGCGCGGGGTGGCCAGCCTTGCTTGATGCGGTTGAGTTGCGAGGTAACGAATTGTTGGGAGTAGACCGGATCCTCGGCTATGGCCAGCCAGAAGGCTTGGGAGAAATCGTCGAAGTTACGGTAAGTTTGATTTTCCAGGTTCTTTGCGATGTGGTTGGGTAGCGGGAATGCCATGTCAGTGTTTATCTCTTGTTTGATGGTGAGCTCATCATTTCGGTGGTTGAGTGGGGGGTATTCGAGGTGCTTAAACCGCAAGGCGGCTTCTACTTACGTTTAGGATAATCCATGTTGGGTTAATTATTTGCTGTAGCATGACCCTGCTCAATTGGATCTGGGAGCATGCTGATTTGCTCTTCGGTTTACATGTGTGCCATAGCTTCAGGTCGTTGGTTTCTTGATCCAGCGACGGTGCTCTTGATAATCCATCTGGCGTTCGCAGCCCTGTTTGTAAGGGTCCATGTCGCACTGAAATTTCATTTCTTGCCTGTTGGGAAGTAGTAGAGGCATCTCGCCTGTGCATCCGGATAATATGAGTGTAACGGCTGCTAGTAGCTGTTTCATACAGTGCTCGAGTTTATGTGTGGCAACGTCATTTTTGGGGCGTTGTTTGGTGTGTTTGATGTTGTTATGCCTGTCGGTTAGACTCTTGTAATGTCTTGGGAATTATGGCTAATTTTGCAATGCGAAATGTGATAGTTGTGCGTGGGTGTATTCTATTTTTGTTGTAAGAATTTTTTCTCATGATTGAAGTGGGAATTTTTTCTGGGTGCTACTATGGATTGCATTTGTAGATGATGAGTGCGTACCACTAATTGAGTGGTAGCTGCCATCTATCTGAATAGGACTTTTGTCATGGGAAAAAGCAAGTATAAACAGATTCAATATCAGCCTTTTCAAGGGTCTGGAGGGGTATTGCTTCCTCCCAACCAAGCCATGCGGGCGGGGCATTTCATAAAATCTGATAACGGAAGGTTCGTACTTCGTCTTAGAAGCGATGGTAATCTGGTTTTGGAGGATGCTGGTTCGGTAGTTTGGGTCGCTGACCATACGCAGCCATACAGTTCTACGTTCCGTAATCGCTCTCGTGAACCACTTCAGTTTGTCGTGAGTAATTCAGGGTTTTTGTATGATCCATCACGAGATAGGATATGGTCCGCTCAGAGCACGGAGACGCTGGATAGGTCATATTGGGAAAATAATTACCTGAAGGTTACCGATACCGGAAATATTCTAATTTTTGATGGCCGCAATGGGGAGGTTCGATGGGCGCGACATGGTTATGCGCCAGGACGACTGCCTCGCAAACCTAAAATATATCCTCATGTTTACCCTCCCATTCCTGATCCGCTCATTGAAATCCCTCATGATTACCCATAAAGTTATAGCGGTGAATTAGGTCTTGCCGATCTCCAAACTGCATGCTTTGCTCTGATTTTAGTGGTTCGGAGATCGTTATTTATGGTGTGGCTTTTCAGATGTGTATTTCTGATACCGGAATGACTCGTTTTTCCTTGACCGCCTTATAGGAAAAACTAGAATAAATCTCCTTCACCCCCGGCAACCGCTGCAGCACTTCCCGAGTAAATTCCCCAAACGACTCCAAGTCCCTCGCCAGAATCTCCAGCAGAAAGTCATACCGTCCAGAAATGTTGTGGCAAGCGACAATCTCGGGAATCTCCATCAGCCTTTGCTCGAACGCCAAAGCCATATCCTTGGTATGCGAATCCATCATGATGCTGACAAACGCCGTCACCCCAAACCCCAGCGACTTGGGCGACAAGATGGCCTGGTAACCAGTGATATAACCGTTGTCCTCCAGCAGCTTGACCCGTCGCCAGCAGGGCGAGGTGGTCAGCGCAACCTGATCGGCGAGTTCGGAGATGGTAAGGCGGGCATTGTCCTGCAAGGCCGCGAGCAGGGCGCGGTCGGTACGGTCGAGGCTTGAAGGCATGATTTGCCCTCCTGGTGTTGTATTTGTTGTTTTCTTTCCAAAACAGGCGCGAATGCGTGGGTCATTTTGGAAAAATTCAGACAGCTCGGTGGCATAAGCTTATAACAAACCACCAGAGGCTGTTGCCATGCGCGACTCCCATAACAACACCGGTTTTTCCACCCGCGCCATCCATCATGGCTACGACCCGCTTTCCCACGGCGGCGCCCTGGTGCCACCGGTTTACCAGACCGCAACCTATGCCTTCCCCAGCGTTGAATACGGCGCAGCGTGCTTTGCCGGGGAGGAGGGCGGGCACTTCTACAGCCGTATCTCCAACCCGACCCTGGAGTTGCTGGAGCAGCGCATGGCGTCCCTCGAAGGGGGCGAGGCAGGCCTGGCGCTGGCGTCTGGCATGGGGGCCATCACCTCGACGCTATGGACGCTGCTGCGCCCCGGCGACGAGCTGATTGTCGGGCGCACGGTGTATGGCTGCACCTTCGCCTACATGCACCATGGCATCGGCGAGTTCGGGGTGAAGGTGCGCCATGTCGATCTCAATGACACCAAGGCTTTGAAGGCTGCGATCAACGCTAAAACTCGCATGATCTACTTCGAAACCCCGGCCAACCCGAACATGCAGCTGGTCGATATCGCGGCAGTGGCCGAAGCAGCGCGGGGGCATGACCTGCATATCGTGGTCGACAACACTTATTGCACGCCCTACCTGCAGCGGCCACTGGAGCTGGGGGCCGATCTGGTGGTGCACTCGGCGACCAAGTACCTCAGTGGCCACGGTGATATCACGGCCGGGCTGGTGATCGGGCGCAAGGCGCTGGTGGACCGGATTCGCCTTGAGGGCCTCAAGGACATGACGGGCGCAGTGCTGTCACCGCACGATGCGTCACTGTTGATGCGTGGCATCAAGACACTCGCGTTGCGCATGGACCGTCACTGCGCGAACGCCCAGCAGGTTGCCGATTTTCTTGCACGCCAGCCTCAGGTGGAACTGATTCAGTATCCGGGGTTGCCATCGTTTGCCCAATACGAACTGGCGCAGCGGCAGATGCGCCTGCCGGGCGGGATGATTGCTTTCGAGCTCAAGGGCGGGATCGAGGCCGGGCGGCGCTTCATGAATGCGCTGCAACTGTTTGCCCGGGCGGTGAGCCTGGGCGATGCCGAATCGCTGGCGCAGCATCCGGCGAGCATGACCCATTCCAGCTATACGCCCGAAGAGCGGGCGCATCACGGCATTTCCGAGGGGTTGGTGCGGTTGTCGGTGGGGCTGGAGGATGTGGAGGATTTACTGGCGGATGTCGAGCAGGCTTTGAAGGCTTGTAGCTAGATTGTCTCTCGGGCCTCTTCGCGGGCACGCCCGCTCCCACAGAGATCGCACAGCCTCAAAACCTGCGCCGTCCCTGTGGGAGCGGGTTTACCCGCGAAGAGGCCAGTGAATCCGGCGCATAAAAAAAAGGCCTCTCGCGAGGCCTTGTTCATTTCAGCGGTTCAGCGCTTGAGCCCGTAGCTCTCGTCGAGCATGCCCGGCGAGTTCGGCGACTTCGGTGCATAGTCACGTGGCACTTCGGCGGTGTCCTTCGGCGGGGTCAGGCGGTCACGCGGACCCTGGGTGCCCTCGGAGTGCAGTGCGGCCAGCAGACGCTGGCGGGTCAGCTCGTCGAGCGCCAGGTGGTTGGCGCCATCAGCCAGGTGATCCTGCACGTCCTGGTAGCTCTGGGTCAGCTTCTTGACCAGTACCGCAGTGCTGTTGAAGTGGGTAACCACCTGGTTCTGGTAGCTGTCGAAGCGCTGCTGGATATCATCCAGCTGACGCTGGGTGCTGCTGGGCGCCGCGTTGGGCAGCAGGCGGGCCACGATGAAACCGACCGCCACACCGATGACCAGGGCCAGGGTTGGCAACAACCAAACAAGGAGCGAGAGTTCCACGAGTCCTTCCTCTATAAACGGCTTTGCTTTACGTTAACGGCTCAGACCTGCGCTGTATACCGCGAGCGATCGCAAATCAGAACAGAATTCCTCACCTAGACGAAACGACCCCCTTCGAGGTCACGGAGTAGTGCCTTGCTTGTCCGCGAAACCCCCTTGTTCATCGACGGCCCGATCGGCCAGCTGGAAGCCTTGTACCTGGACGTGGCCGATGCCCGCGGTGCGGTGCTGATCTGCCACCCCAACCCGGTCCAGGGCGGCACCATGCTCAACAAGGTGGTCTCGACCCTGCAGCGCACCGCCCGCGACGCCGGCTACGTGACCTTGCGCTTCAACTACCGCGGTGTCGGCCAGAGCGCCGGCAGCCATGACATGGGCGCTGGCGAAGTGGCCGATGCCGAGGCCGCCGCCGTGTGGCTGCGTGCGAAGCACCCTGAGCTGCCGCTGGTGCTGATGGGCTTCTCGTTCGGCGGCTTCGTCGCCACCAGCCTGGCCGGGCGCCTGGAAGCGCAAGGCGTGGCGCTGCAGCAGCTGTTCATGATCGCGCCTGCAGTGATGCGCCTGACCGCCGACTTCCCGCTGCCGCAGCGCTGCCCGATCACCGTGGTGCAGCCGGACGCCGACGAAGTCGTCGATCCGCAGCTGGTATACGAATGGTCCGACGCACTGGGGCGCCCCCATGAGCTGCTGAAAGTGGCAGAATGCGGACACTTCTTCCATGGCAAGCTGACCGATCTGAAGGATCTGCTGCTGCCGCGCCTTTCGAACTGAGCCAAGCCTGAATAAGCGAACACCCATGACCACGCGCATCCTCACCGGTATCACCACCACCGGCACCCCGCACCTGGGCAACTACGCCGGCGCCATTCGCCCGGCGATCGTCGCCAGCCAGCAGCCGGGTGTCGACTCGTTCTACTTCCTGGCCGACTACCACGCCCTGATCAAGTGCGACGACCCGCTGCGCATCCAGCGCTCGCGCCTGGAAATCGCCGCCACCTGGCTGGCCGGTGGCCTGGACCCGGCGAAGGTGACCTTCTATCGTCAGTCCGATATCCCCGAGATCCCCGAGCTGACCTGGCTGCTGACCTGCGTCGCCGCCAAGGGCCTGCTCAACCGCGCCCACGCCTACAAGGCCTCGGTGGACAAGAACCTGGAAACCGGCGAAGACCCGGACGCTGGCGTGACCATGGGCCTGTACAGCTACCCGGTGCTGATGGCCGCGGACATCCTGATGTTCAACGCCAACAAGGTGCCGGTCGGCCGTGACCAGATCCAGCACGTGGAAATGGCCCGCGACATCGGCCAGCGCTTCAATCACCTGTTTGGCCAGGGCAGTGACTTCTTCGCCCTGCCGGAAGCGGTGATCGAGGAAAGCGTGGCGACCCTGCCTGGCCTGGACGGTCGCAAGATGTCCAAGAGCTACGACAACACCATCCCGCTGTTCACCAGCGCCAAGGACATGAAAGACGCCATTTCGCGCATCGTCACCGACTCGCGTGCGCCAGGCGAAGCCAAGGATCCGGACAATTCTCACCTGTTCACCCTGTTCCAGGCATTCTCGACGCCGTCGCAGTGCGCCGAATTCCGCGAAGAGCTGCTGCAGGGCCTGGGCTGGGGCGAAGCCAAGCAGCGCCTGTTCCAGCTGCTCGACGGCCAGCTGGCCGAGAAGCGCGAGCACTACCACCAGCTGATCTCGCGTCCGGCAGACCTGGAGGACATCCTCCTCGCCGGCGCCGCCAAGGCCCGCAAGACCGCCACGCCGTTCCTCGAGCAGCTGCGTGAGGCCGTTGGCCTGCGCTCGTTCCGCAGCAGCGTGCAGGCCAGCACCGAGGTGAAGAAGAAAGCCGCCAAGAGCGCGCGCTTCGTCAGCTTCCGTGACGAAGACGGCAGCTTCCGCTTCCGCCTGCTGGCCGCCGATGGCGAGCAACTGCTGCTGTCGCGCAGCTTCGCCGACGGCAAGAGCGCCGGTGCGGTGAGCAAGCAGCTGCAGCAAGGTGGTGACGCTGACGTGCGCGTTGACGGCCTGGGCTTCAGCCTGTGGCTGAACGACGAGCAGGTTGCCGACGGGCCGCAGTTCGATAGCGCCGAAGCCCGTGATTCGGCCATCGAAAGCCTGCGTGTAGCGCTTCAGCCGCAACAAGACTGAGGCATATTGACGCAAGTCTGATTGCCATTAAGCGGGCCTGTCGCTACAGTGACGGCCCGTTTTTTGTTGCCTCGCTAACGAAATCATGACGCCCCTAGAACGATATCAAGCAGATCTGAAACGTCCCGACTTCTTCCATGACGCGGCGCAGGAAACTGCGGTACGTCACCTGCAGCGCCTGTACGACGACCTGGTGCACGCGCAGAACAACAAGCCGGGCGTGTTCGGCAAGCTGTTCGGCAAGAAGGAGCAGACGCCAGTCAAAGGCCTGTACTTCTGGGGTGGGGTAGGGCGCGGCAAGACCTATCTGGTCGACACTTTCTATGAAGCGCTGCCGTTCAAGCAGAAGATGCGCACGCACTTCCACCGCTTCATGAAGCGCGTCCACGAGGAAATGAAAACCCTCAAGGGCGAGAAGAACCCGCTGACCCTCATCGCCAAGCGCTTCAGCGAAGAAGCCAAGGTGATCTGCTTCGACGAATTCTTCGTTTCCGACATTACCGATGCCATGATTCTCGGTACCTTGATGGAAGAGCTGTTCAAGAACGGCGTCTCGCTGGTGGCGACCTCCAACATCGTCCCTGACGGCTTGTACAAGGACGGCCTGCAGCGCGCGCGCTTCCTGCCGGCCATCGCCATGATCAAGCAGTACACCGACGTGGTGAACGTCGACAGCGGCGTCGACTACCGCCTGCGTCACCTGGAACAGGCCGAACTGTTCCACTTCCCGCTCAACGACGCGGCGCACCAGAGCATGCGTGCCAGCTTCAAGGCGCTGACGCCCGAGTGCACCCAGGCCGTCGAGAACGACGTGCTGATGATCGAAAATCGCCCGATCAATGCCCTGCGTACCTGCGACGACGTCGCCTGGTTCGACTTCCGCGCCCTGTGCGACGGGCCGCGCAGCCAGAACGACTACATCGAGCTGGGCAAGATCTTCCACGCCGTGTTGCTGAGCAATGTGGAGCAGATGGGCGTCACCACCGACGACATCGCCCGCCGTTTCATCAACATGGTGGACGAGTTCTACGACCGCAACGTCAAACTGATCATCTCGGCCGAGGTGGAGCTGAAGGACCTGTACACCGGCGGGCGCCTGAGTTTCGAGTTCCAGCGGACCCTCAGCCGGTTGCTGGAAATGCAGTCGCACGAATTCCTGTCGCGGGCGCACAAGCCATAAGATCCTGGGGCTGCAAAGCAGCCCCATTGGCCTCAAGCCTCTTGCATGAACTGCTGCCGATACTGGTTCGGCGACAACTCCGTGTGCTGGCGGAACAACCTCGCAAAGAAGCTCGCATCGTCATAGCCGACCTCATAACTGATGGTCTTGATGCTCTTGCGCGTGCTCGACAGCAGCCCCTTGGCCGTCTCGATACGTAACCGTTGCAGGTAGTGTAGCGGTTTGTCACCGGTAGCCCCCTGGAAACGGCGCATGAAGTTGCGAATGCTCATGCCATGGTTGCGGGCGACATCCTCGAAGCGGAACTTGTCGGCGAAGTGTTCCTCCAGCCAATGCTGGATCTGCAGGATGATCAGGTCCTGGTGCAGCTTCTGCCCGCCAAAGCCCATGCGCCCCGGGGTGTAGTTGCGCTGCACTTCGTAGAGGATGTCGCGGGCCACGGCACGCGCCACATTGGCGCCACAGAAGCGCTCGATCAGGTAGATATACAGGTCACAGGCTGAAGTGGTGCCACCGGCGCAGTACAGGTTGTCGGCGTCGGTCAGGTGCTTGTCCTGATTCAGGCGGATCTTCGGGTAGCGCTCGGCGAAGCTGTTGAAGAAGCGCCAGTAGGTGGTCGCCTCCTTGCCGTCGAGCAGGCCGGACTCGGCCAGCCAGAATACACCGCTGGCTTCGGCACACAGCACGGCGCCACGGGCGTGCTGTTCGCGCAGCCATGGCAGCACCTGTGGATAACGTTGCTGGAGGTTGTCGAAATCTTCCCAGAAGGCCGGGAGGATGATCACGTCGGCATCGTCAAGGCCACCATCGACCGGCAACTGCACATTGCTGAAGCTGTCCACCGGCTGGCCGTCGGGGCTCACCAGGCGAATCTCGAACATGGGCTGCAAGCCCAGGCCCAGCTGCTTGCTGTAGCGCAAGCTGGCGAGGTGGAAGAAATCCTTGGCCTGCATCAGGGTCGAAGCGAACACCTTGTCAATGGCCAGGATGCTGACGCGCCGCAACGACGCGGAGGGTTGGGTAAACATCATTGTCATTGTTCTTATAGGGTAGAGTGGTCAATCACCGGCTGGATCGTCTTATTTTTTGGCGATTGTGTCTACCCCGTGTCGCAGAGGGGCCGCAAAGCGGCCCATGCTGTTCAAGGCGCCGGGTTCGGCTGCTCCTGATGGATTGCCTCGATTGCCGCGAGCAGTTCGTCGTTGAGGTTCAGTTGCAGGCTGTCGAGGTTGCTCTGCAGCTGTACCAGGTCGGTTGCACCAATGATGTTGCTGGTCACGAACGGCTGTCGGGTCACGAACGCGAGGGCCATCTGGGCCGGGTCCAGGCCATGGGCCTGGGCCAGCTGCACATAACGGCTGCAGGCCGCCACGGTCTGCGGGTTGGAATAGCGGGCGAAGCGGCTGAACAGGGTCAGGCGGCCTTTTTCTGGCCGGGCACCATTCTCGTACTTGCCCGAGAGCATGCCGAAGGCCAGTGGCGAGTAGGCCAGCAGGCCGCATTGCTCGCGGATCGCCACTTCTGCCAGGCCCACTTCGAAGCTTCGGTTGAGCAGGTTGTAGGGGTTCTGGATCGACACCGCCCGCGGCCAGCCACGGCTGTCGGCCAGTTGCAGGAACTTCATGGTGCCCCATGGGGTTTCGTTGGACAAACCGATGTGGCGGATCTTGCCGGCACGCACCTGCTCGTCGAGCACCTCGAGGGTTTCTTCCAGCGGGGTGAACAGGTCGTTGGCCAGGTGCTGGTAACCGAGCTTGCCGAAGAAGTTGGTGCTGCGCTCCGGCCAGTGCAACTGATAGAGGTCGATGCGGTCGGTCTGCAGGCGCTTGAGGCTCTCGTCCAGCGCGGCGACGATGTGCTGGCGGTTGTGCTTGAGCTGGCCGTCGCGGATGTGGCTGATGCCGTTGCCGGGGCCGGCGACCTTGCTGGCCAGGACCCAGTCATCGCGATCGCCGTTGGCACGGAACCAGTTGCCAATGATGCGCTCGGTGGCGGCATAGGTTTCCGGGCGTGGCGGCACCGGGTACATCTCGGCGGTGTCGATGAAGTTGATGCCGCTGGCCTTGGCCAGGGCAATCTGCTCGAAGGCCTCGTCCTGGGTGTTCTGCTCGCCCCAGGTCATGGTGCCCAGGCACAGGGCACTGACGTCGAGGTCGGTACGGCCGAGCTTGCGGTATTCCATCGGGAAAACACTCCTTGGCAAAAGAAGCCCATCAAAGCAGGTTGAAATTTTTCGCGCAATCTGGATAATTCTGCCCCTCTCCGTGTGGCGGAAGTGATGCACCACCACGCAGGAAGAACCCCGTCGAACATTGGCGTGCCCGACCCGAGCCCCCAAAAGCGTCAGCGTTCGGCTGCGCGCTTGCCCTTGGCAAGCTGTGCACTATCCAGTAAGATTCGCCGTCTATTTTTCGCTGGGCGGCCTCTGAGGCTTTAGAGAATGAAAACTTTTACTGCTAAACCGGAAACAGTAAAGCGCGAGTGGTTCGTAGTTGACGCCGCTGGCCAGACCCTGGGTCGTCTGGCTACCGAAATCGCTACCCGTCTGCGTGGCAAACACAAACCAGAATACACCCCTCACGTTGACACCGGCGACTACATCGTCGTCATCAACGCTGAACAGGTTCGTGTGACTGGTGCCAAGTCTTCCGACAAAATGTACTACTCCCACTCCGGTTTCCCAGGCGGCATCAAGGAAATCAACTTCGAGAAGTTGATCGCCAAGGCCCCTGAGCGTGTTATCGAAACCGCGGTCAAGGGCATGCTGCCTAAGAACCCGCTGGGTCGCGACATGTACCGTAAGCTGAAAGTGTACGCGGGTGCTGCTCACCCACACACTGCTCAGCAGCCTCAAGAACTGAAGATCTAACGGGAAAGTTCATTATGTCGGCGACTCAAAATTACGGCACTGGCCGTCGCAAGACCGCAACCGCTCGCGTTTTCCTGCGTCCGGGTACTGGTAACATTTCCATCAACAACCGTTCTCTGGACGTGTTCTTCGGTCGCGAAACCGCTCGCATGGTTGTTCGTCAGCCGCTCGAGCTGACCGAGTCCACTGAGAAGTTCGACATCTACGTCACCGTTTCCGGTGGTGGTGTCAGCGGTCAGGCCGGTGCGATCCGTCACGGTATCACCCGCGCTCTGATGGAATACGACGAAACCCTGCGTGGCGCTCTGCGTCGTGCTGGCTACGTCACCCGCGACGCTCGTGAAGTCGAGCGTAAGAAAGTGGGTCTGCGTAAAGCGCGTAAGCGTCCTCAGTACTCCAAGCGTTAATACCGCTTCGGCAGTCGAAAAAAGCCCGGTTCCTTGGAACCGGGCTTTTTTTTGTGCTTGAACTAACCTGTCAGCATGTCGGTGACCACTTGTCGCATAGACGCAGATCAAGCAAAGCGCGGGTTATAGCTCCTTGTGGGGGTAATCACCTTGTCACTGTGTGGATTTGTTTCTTACCATGGCGGCCAAATTTTAGTGCCACAGACACAACCTAAGTACAGGCCAGGTCCAACTGGCCAAGCAAAGCTGATGGGAGAGGACTGAATGAGCAATGACGGCGTCAACGCAGGCCGGCGCCGCTTCCTCGTAGCCGCGACATCCGTGGTCGGGGCAGCGGGGGCAGTGGGGGCTGCGGTACCGTTCGTGGGGTCATGGTTTCCCAGTGCCAAGGCGAAGGCGGCCGGCGCACCGGTGAAGGTCAATATTGCCAAGGTCGAGCCAGGGCAGCAGATGGTTGCTGAATGGCGTGGCCAGCCGGTGTTCATCGTCCGGCGAACGCAGGAGATCCTTGGCAACCTGAAAAAGATCGAAGGTGACCTCTCCGACCCTCAATCGAAGAGCTCGGTGCAGCCGACCTATGTCGACCCCGAGGTTCGCTCGATCAAGCCAGAAATCCTCATTCTCGTCGGCCTCTGCACGCACCTGGGCTGCTCGCCGACCTTCCGCCCGGAAGTCGCGCCCGCAGACCTCGGGCCGAAGTGGGTCGGTGGTTATTTCTGCCCTTGCCACGGCTCCCACTACGACCTGGCCGGTCGTGTCTACAAGTCGCAGCCGGCGCCTCTCAACCTGCCAGTGCCGCCGCATTCTTATGAGTCGGACGACATCGTCGTCATCGGCGTCGACCAGGAGAAAGCATGATGAGCAAGTTCATGGACTGGATTGACGCTCGCTTCCCCGCCACCAAGATGTGGGAAGACCACCTGAGCAAGTATTACGCGCCCAAGAACTTCAACTTCCTGTATTTCTTCGGCTCGCTGGCACTGCTGGTGCTGGTCAACCAGATCGTCACTGGCGTGTGGCTGACCATGAGTTTCACGCCCTCGGCGGAAGAGGCCTTCGCCTCGGTCGAATACATCATGCGGGACGTCGAGTACGGCTGGATCCTGCGCTACCTGCACTCCACCGGCGCTTCGGCGTTCTTCATCGTGGTCTACCTGCACATGTTCCGCGGCCTGCTCTACGGCTCCTACCAGAAGCCCCGCGAGCTGGTGTGGCTGTTCGGCATGCTGATCTACCTGGCGCTGATGGCTGAAGCCTTCATGGGCTATCTGCTGCCGTGGGGGCAGATGTCGTACTGGGGTGCCCAGGTGATCATCTCGCTGTTTGGCGCCATCCCGGTGATCGGTGGTGACCTGACCCAGTGGATTCGTGGTGACTACCTGATCTCGGGCATCACCCTGAACCGCTTCTTCGCCTTGCACGTGGTGGCCCTGCCGATCGTGATTCTCGGCCTGGTGGTGCTGCACATCCTGGCCCTGCACGAAGTGGGTTCGAACAACCCCGATGGTGTGGACATCAAGAAGAAAAAGGACGAAAACGGCATTCCGCTCGACGGCATTCCGTTCCACCCGTACTACACCGTCAAGGATATCGTCGGTGTGGTGGTGTTCCTCTTCGTGTTCTGCGCCGTGGTGTTCTTCTTCCCGGAAATGGGTGGTTACTTCCTGGAAAAACCCAACTTCGAGCAGGCGAACGCGTTCAAGACGCCCGAGCATATCGCGCCTGTGTGGTACTTCACGCCGTTCTACGCGATCCTGCGGGCGGTGCCTGACAAGCTCATGGGGGTAATCGCCATGGGCGCCGCGATCGCCGTGCTGTTCGTGCTGCCCTGGCTCGACCGCAGCCCGGTGCGCTCCATGCGCTACAAGGGCTGGATCAGCAAGGTCTTCCTGCTGGTGTTCTGCATTGCCTTCGTCATCCTCGGCATCCTCGGCGTACTGGCGCCTACACCTGGGCGTACCTTGCTGTCGCAGGTGTGCACAGTGCTGTACTTCGCCTACTTCCTGCTGATGCCGTTCTACACAAGGCTCGAGAAGACCAAACCGGTTCCGGAAAGGGTGACTGGCTGATGAAAAAGTTGATTGCAGTATTTTTGCTGGCAGTGATGCCTGCCTTTTCCTTCGCTGCCGAACACGGCCTGGAGCTGGACAAGGTCGATATCGACCTGACCGACAAGGCGGCCATGCAGGACGGTGCGCGCACCTTCGCCAACTATTGCATGGGTTGCCACAGCGCCAAGTTCCAGCGTTACGAGCGGGTTGCCGATGACCTTGGCATTCCTCATGAGTTGATGCTCGAGAAGCTGGTGTTCACCGGTGCCAAGATCGGCGACCACATGCAGATCGGCATGCAGCCCAGTGACGCCAAGACCTGGTTCGGCGCCGCGCCGCCCGACCTGACCCTGGTCGCCCGGGTGCGGGGTACCGACTGGTTGTACACCTACCTGCGCAGCTTCTATGAAGACAAGTCGCGCCCGTACGGGGTCAACAACAAGGTGTTCCCGAACGTCGGCATGCCCAACGTGCTGGTCGGCCTGCAGGGTAACCAGGTGGTTGGCTGCAAGCAGGTGCAGATGGTGGTCGACGGCAAGAAGCAATTCGACCCATTGACGGGCAGCCCGCTGACCCATGAAGCCTGTGACCAGCTGACCATTACGCCGAATTCCGGTACCCTGAACACCGAGCAGTTCGACGAGAAGGTCAAGAACCTGGTGACCTTCCTGGCCTATTCGGCCAACCCGGTCAAACTGGAAAGCCAGCGCATCGGTACCTACGTGTTGCTGTACCTGGCTTTCTTCTTCGTATTTGCCTACTTGCTCAAGCGCGAATACTGGAAGGACGTGCATTGATCACGCAGTAATTTCTGGTAGTTGAACGCGCCCGCGGGGCCCTGGCACATGTGCCAGGGCCCCGCGGGCGCGTTTTCATTTAGAGTTTTACAAGCATCCCCTGCGAGGAGGCGCTACATGGGCGCAACCAACCGGTTAGCCTGTTATTCCGACCCTGCTGACCATTATTCTCATCGGGTACGCCTCGTGCTCGCCGAGAAGGGCGTCAGCGTGCAGGTCATCGACGTCGACCCTGCGCGGCTGCCAGCCAAGCTGGCAGAGGTGAACCCTTACGGCAGCGTGCCGACCCTGGTCGATCGTGACCTGGCGTTGTATGAGTCGACCGTGGTGATGGAATACCTCGAGGAGCGTTATCCACATCCGCCGCTGATGCCGGTGTACCCGGTCGCGCGTGGCAACAGCCGTCTGCTGATGCACCGCATTCAGCGTGACTGGTGCGCCCTGGCGGATACCATTCTCGACCCGCGCAGCGCTGAGGCTGCCCGTACCGAGGCGCGCAAGGCGCTGCGCGAAAGCCTGACCGGCGTCTCGCCGTTGTTCGCCGAGTTTGCTTGCTTCATGAGTGAGGAGCAAAGTCTGGTCGACTGTTGTCTATTGCCCATATTATGGCGTTTGCCGGTAATGGGTATCGAATTGCCGCGGCAGGCCAAGCCGCTGCTGGATTACATGGAGAGACAGTTCGCCCGCGAGCCCTTCCAGGCGAGCCTGTCCTCTGTTGAACGTGAAATGCGCAAGCTTTAAGGAGCCGTTGATGAACTCCAGTCGCCCCTACCTGGTTCGAGCACTGTACGAGTGGATCGTCGACAACGATTGCACCCCCCATATGCTGGTCAATGCCGAATTCCCGGCGGTCCAGGTGCCACAAGGTTTTGCCAGTGATGGCCAGATTGTCCTGAACATTTCGCCGAGTGCCGTGCGCAACCTGCACATGGACAACGACGCGGTGAGTTTCGAGGGGCGCTTCAGTGGCGTTGCCCATTCGTTGTTCGTGCCAGCGGGCGCCATCCTGGGTATCTATGCCCGGGAGAACGGTCAGGGCATGGTCTTCGAGCTGGAGCCGCCGCTGATGGAGGATGATGAGCTGGAAGACGATAGTGTCGAGCCGGATGACGATGGCCCGCCGGAAGGGGGTGGCCAGCCACCGCGCCCAAGCGGCCGACCCAGTCTGAAGGTGGTCAAGTAACAAAAAAGGCGATCCGTATGGGTCGCCTTTTTCTTTGCCGCTAAGCGGTGCTTACAGGTCGCTGATGGTGCGGACCTGATCCCGGTTGATGCGGGTGCGCTTGCCGTCGAGCTGCTGGAATTCGTAGAAGCCCGAGTCCTTGTCGAAGTGCGGGGCGTCGACCGCCTGGATTTCGCGGCCGTCGTTGAGGGTGATCAGGCTTGGGGTGGAGCAGCCGGCCAGGGTGGCGAAGGCGCCGAGCAGCAGGGCGGGCAGCAGAAGCTTTTTCATGCGGTATTTCCTGGAAATTGAACAGGTGAGGCAAGCTGCCGCCGATGCCAGCCAATGGCTGGTAACGGCGGCAACTGAATCAGTCGATGTACTCGAACAGCTTGACGATCTTCTGCACGCCAGACACGCCCTGAACTACGGCAGTGGCAGAGTTGGCTTCTTGCTGAGTCACCAGGCCCAGCAGGTAGACGATGCCGTTTTCGGTGATCACCTTGATGCGCGAGCTGGGCACGGCATTGTCGGTGAGCATCTGGGTCTTGATCTTGGTGGTCAGCCAGGCGTCGTTGTTGCGCGCCAGGATCGAAGACGGCTGCATCACCTGCAGCTCGTTGTGCACCTTCTTCACCCGTTGGACCTGGCTGGCAGTCTGTTCGGCCAGGCTCTTGAGGTCGGCGCGCGGGGTTTGCCCGGCGAGCAGGACGATGCCGTTGTAGCTGCTGACGACGATGTGCGAGCTCTTGTCCAGGTCAGGGCTGGCCTTGGCAATGTTGACCGAAGCCTTGGTTTCGATCAGTGAGTCGTCGATCTTGCTGCCGATGGTGCGGGTGCCACGATCATCCTCGATCGGCGAGTTGCGGGTCGAGGTCAGTACCGAGCTGCAGCCGGTGACGCTCAGGCACAGGGTCAGGGCCATCAGGCCGAGGCGTATGGGGGTCATTCTTCACTCCCGAACAGTTGGCTGTCGATCAGATCGCACAGGCAGTGGATCGCCAGCAGGTGGACTTCCTGGATACGTGCGGTGACCGTCGACGGTACGCGGATTTCCACGTCTTCGGGCAGCAGCAGCGAAGCCATGCCGCCGCCGTCACGTCCGGTCAATGCTACGACAATCATTTCGCGATCATGTGCGGCCTGGATCGCTTGAATCACGTTGGCAGAGTTGCCGCTGGTCGAAATCGCCAGCAGTACGTCGCCGGGTTGGCCCAGGGCGCGGATCTGCTTGGAGAAGATTTCGTTGTAGCTGTAGTCGTTGGCGATCGAGGTCAGTGTCGAGCTGTCGGTGGTCAGGGCGATGGCCGGCAGGCTCGGGCGCTCACGCTCGAAACGGTTGAGCAACTCCGAAGAGAAGTGCTGGGCATCGCCGGCCGAGCCGCCATTGCCGCAGGCGAGCATCTTGCCCTCGTTGAGCAGCGCATTGACCATGACCAGGCTGGCCTGCTCGATGTGCGGTGCCAGGATGTCCATTGCCTGTTGCTTGGTGTCGATGCTGGCCTGGAACAGCCGGCGAATTCGGGATTGCATGTCCATCTGGTGACCTTAAGTGGGGCGGTGGCCTTTGCTACGCGCAACAAGGACCAGCCCGCGAAACATAGAGCAAATAAATCGGAGTGGGTTCAGCATTCGAAGGCGTTTTTCAGCCATTGAAGCGGCTGGCCTGCATGGCGACTGCCCTGCAGGGCGACAACGTCGAAGCGGCAGGGGTGATTGGCCCAGCGGGACTCCTTCTGCAGGAACAGCGTGGCGGCAAGCACCAGCCGTTTCTGCTTGCGCCCGTCAATGCTGCCGAGGGCGCCGCCGAAGTCCGCGTGCAACCGGTAGCGGACTTCGACGAATACTACTGTATCGGCGTCGAGCATGACCAGATCAAGCTCGCCGCCTTTGCATCGCCAATTGCGTGTCAGCAATTGCAGGCCTTGCCCTTGAAGGTACTCAAGGGCTTGGGTTTCTGCCGCCTGGCCGGCGCTGCTGGGCGATGCTTCGGGCATCAGTGCGAGGTGTCTGGCAGGCGCTTGACCTGGCCGCCAGAGAACTCGGCCCACGGCAGTTGGCGCTCGACGCGCTGGCTGGCGTTGATGCTCAGGCTGCCGGACAGGCCTTGCACGCGATTGTCTGGCAGTGCCTTGAGCTGGCCCAGGCGTGGCGCCAGGCTGTAGGCGTCGACGCCCATGGCGTACAGGCGGCCGAGGCTGCCTGCGGCTTGCGGCCACTGCTGCACGACCTGCTGACGCAGGCTGTTGCTGGTGTCGAGCAGCCACGGGGTTTCGCAGAAGCGAATGCCGTTCATGTCGTTGTACTGGTTGACGTCACCGCTGGCGCTGTACAGGTTCGAGGTGGCGTAGACCGGTACGTCACCGGCGTACTGGAAGTTCAGGGTCGGTTTGATCTGCTGCGCCTGCTGTGGGGTCGAGGCGAGGAAGATGAAGTCGATGTCCTGACGGCGCGACGGTTGTGCCGCGATGCTGCCGCCCACAGTGCTTTGCAGGCTCTGGGCGCGACCTTCGCTCTGGCGCAGCTGGAACAGCCTGGCGATCTGCTGGGCCAGTGCGACTGGCTGGGCGATGCGCTCGGCGGCGATGATGGTGCCGCCATTGCCTTCCCAGTCCTGACGGAAGGCGGCCAGCACACGGTCACCCCACTCACCGCTCGGTACCAGGGCCACGGCGCGGACCATGCCGTCAGCGCGGGCGCGGCGTGCCACTTCACGGGCTTCGTCCTCGGCGGCGAGGCCGAACTGGAACAGTTGGGGCGGCGCTTTCTGGCCGGCGTCGGCGTAGTTCAGGGCGAGGGTGGTGATTGGCAGCTGGGTGTTGCCAGCGAGCTGCTTGACCAGCGGCTTTTCAAGCGGGCCGACCACCAGTTGTACGCCGTCGGCCTGGGCCTGGCGATAGAACGCGTCGAGCGAACCGATGCGCGAACTGTCGTAGACCTGCACGGCAGGCGCTTGCCCGCCAGCCTGCTGGGCCTGGAAGTGGGCGGCCATGAAACCGTCACGCAGGGCGCGGGCAACGCCGGCCAGCGAGCCTTCCTGGGGCAGCAGCAGGGCGATCTTGGTCAGCGGCTGGCTGGCCAGTTCCTTGAGCTTGGTCAGGGCCAGAGGCAGCTGCTTGGCGGCTGGGTGATCGGGGTGCTGTTTGCGCCAGGACTCGATGGCAGCCTGCTGCTGCTCCAGGGTGCCGGCGCTTTTCACCGCCAGCGCCAGGCTGGTCCAGCCGGCCAGGATTTCGTTGCTGGCAGGCTGTTGCAGCTGCTCGGCTGGCAGCGAAGCGACCAGGGCCCAGACCGCGTCATTGTTGGCGCTGGCAGCCTGGCCGCTGAGCAGGGGGCTCAGCAGCACGCGTTGCTGGGCGGCGGCCATGGCCTGGCCGTCGGCCTCGAGGGCGGCGGCGTGGACGCTGTAGGTGCGCACCTGCTGTTGCTCTGGCAGCTCTGCGATGTGTTGCAGGCTCGGGTGGGAAAGCGCGGTCAGCGCGGCTTTGGGCTGGTTGCGGCTCATGGCCAGTTCGGCGCCGAGGGTGGCGGCGAAGATTTGCTGGGCCGGCTTGAGCGTGTCCATCGGCACCTGCTCGAGGATGCGTGCGGCGCGTGGGAAGTCCTTCTGCTTGTAAGCCAGGTCGGCTGCGCTCAGGCGCAGCAAGGCAGCGTCTTCGGCGGACTTGCTGGTGGCGGCCTTCTCGAGCAGTTGCTCGATGCTGGCATCCGGGGTGCGTGGCAGTTCGCCCAGGCTGGATGAGGGCGAGCTGGCGCAGGCTGCCAGCAGGGCAGCGAGGCAGAGGGCTGTGAACAGCCGCAGGCAAGCGATCATGTAAAGGTCCTGTTACTCGATCAAGTTGGCCGGCAATTGTACCCAAGCAGCGGCCGGGGCGCGATCTGCCGTTAGCAGAACCTTCACTATAGGCCGCTCGTCGATGGACGCCGATTAAGTTCTTTGCGCCCTGTTACCGGCGCTCGGGCTACAATAGCGCCTTTGATCCGAAAGGCAGGATGTGTGCAGTGACTGATGTGGCCGGGGCTTCGAAATCCACCATGGGGACGCTTTATGTGGTCGCGACCCCCATCGGCAACCTTGATGACATGAGCGCCAGGGCGCTCAAGGTGCTGGCCGATGTCGCCCTGATCGCCGCCGAGGACACCCGGCATTCGATCCGCCTGCTGCAGCACTTCGGCATCGACACGCCGCTGGCGGCCTGCCATGAGCACAACGAGCGCGACGAGGGCGGGCGCTTCATCACCAAGTTGCTGGCCGGTGAAGATGTGGCGCTGGTATCCGATGCCGGTACGCCGCTGATTTCCGACCCGGGCTACCACCTGGTGCGTCAGGCCCGGGCCGCGGGCGTCAGTGTGGTGCCGGTACCCGGTGCCTGCGCCTTGATTGCTGCGCTTTCGGCGGCCGGCCTGCCTTCCGACCGCTTTATCTTCGAAGGCTTCCTGCCAGCCAAGGCCGCTGGGCGTCGGGCGCGCCTGGAGCAGGTCAAGGAAGAGCCGCGCACGCTGATCTTCTACGAGGCGCCACACCGCATCCTGGAGTGCCTCGAAGACATGGAGCTGGTGTTCGGCGGCGAGCGCCCGGCGCTGCTGGCGCGCGAGCTGACCAAGACCTTCGAGACCCTCAAAGGCCTGCCGTTGGCTGAGCTGCGAGCGTTCGTCGCCGGCGATAGCAACCAGCAGCGCGGCGAGTGCGTGGTGCTGGTCGGTGGCTGGAGTGCACCTGAAGGCGAAGATGCGATCAGCGCCGAGGCGCAGCGCGTGCTGGACCTGTTGCTGGCGGAATTGCCGCTGAAAAGGGCGGCGGCATTGGCAGCGGAAATCACCGGTGTGCGCAAGAACCTGCTGTATCAGGTGGCCCTGGAAAAGCAGAAAGCACAGTAGTGGCAATTAGACATAGTTCACGGTATCGCTTGTTCTTGCGCGCGCGTGCCGTTAACCTTGTCGGCGGAGAGTCGATCGGACAGTCGCTGCCGTCTTTTGTTCCGCAAAAGATGGGGGAGGAAAGTCCGGGCTCCATAGGGCAGAGTGCCAGGTAACGCCTGGGAGGCGCGAGCCTACGGAAAGTGCCACAGAAAATAACCGCCTAAGCACTTCGGTGCCGGTAAGGGTGAAAAGGTGCGGTAAGAGCGCACCGCACGGCTGGCAACAGTTCGTGGCTAGGTAAACCCCACTCGGAGCAAGACCAAATAGGGTTCCATCAGGCGTGGCCCGCGTCGGAACCGGGTAGGTTGCTAGAGGCGTCCAGTGATGGCCGTCGTAGAGGAATGACTGTCCTCGACAAAACCCGGCTTACAGATCGACTCTCCACCTTTTCCTTTCCTGCTTGAATCGATAGCAGATCCCTCTTGGTAATACCAAAAAGATCTTACTCTTAATAATTCACTTTAACTTCGAACGGCATTCGTTTGAGTCGGTTTGATTTTTCTCGCGTTTTTCCCCGCCTGGCAGTCCTTTCTCCTTCCGTTGTTGCGCTAAATCTCGGTCCTGTAAGGGTTTTCCTTATGAACGTGCCTTGACGGTGCAGCGGACGGATTCCTATAGTGTGCGCAAGTGGCAGAAAGTGGGATGAAGTGGGTTTTCTGGCACAAAAAAGCTAACATTGTGGGGAATCGCAGCCGTGTTCCGCGGAGCCAACGCCGTCAGCCTCGATGCCAAGGGCCGTCTCGCCATGCCGAGCCGGTACCGTGACGAGCTCGATTCGCGTTGCAATGGTCAACTGATCGTGACCATCGACGCCGTTGACCCGTGCTTGTGTGTTTATCCCCTCGATGAGTGGGAACAGATTGAAGCCAAGTTGCGTGCCTTGCCGTCGTTGCGTGAGGAAAACCGCCGCCTGCAGCGCTTGCTGATCGGTAATGCGGTTGACCTGGAGCTCGATGGCAGTGGTCGTTTCCTGGTACCGCCCCGCCTGCGTGAGTACGCCAAGCTGGACAAGAAGGCGATGCTGGTGGGGCAGCTGAACAAATTCCAGCTGTGGGATGAGGATGCCTGGAACGCGGTTTCGGCAGCCGACCTTGCAGCTATCCAACAACCGGGCGCCATGCCCGACGATTTGCGTGACCTGATCCTGTGACCATAGATAGCGGCTTCAACCACATCACCGTCCTCCTCGACGAAGCTGTCGAGGCATTGGCCCTGCGCGCCGACGGTTGCTATCTGGACGGCACCTTCGGGCGTGGCGGCCATAGCCGCCTGATCCTCAGCAAGCTCGGGCCGCAGGGGCGGCTGCTGGGCTTCGACAAAGATCCTCAAGCGATTGCCACCGGGCAAGCGCTGGCGGCCGAAGACGGCCGCTTTGTCATTGTGCAGCGCAGCTTTGCCGAGCTTGGCTCGGAAGTCTCCGAGCGTGGTCTGGCCGGCAAGGTCAGCGGCATCCTGCTTGACCTGGGCGTGTCCTCGCCGCAGCTGGATGACCCTGAGCGCGGCTTCAGTTTCCTCAACGATGGCCCGCTGGACATGCGCATGAACCCGGATCAGGGCATCAGCGCTGCCGAGTTCATCGCCACCGCGCCTGTCGAAGAAATTGCCCGTGTCTTCAAGGAATACGGCGAGGAGCGCTTTGCCGGGCGCATGGCCCGTGCCGTGGTCGAGCGTCGTGAAAAGCAGCCGTTCACCCGTACTGCCGACCTTGCTGAAGTGCTCAAGGTCGCCAACCCGGCCTGGGAAAAGGGCAAGAACCCGGCGACCCGGGCCTTCCAGGGGCTGCGTATCCACGTCAACAACGAGCTGGGTGACCTCGAGGCTGGCCTTGAGGCTGCGCTCGACGCCCTGGAAGTAGGCGGCCGCCTGGCGGTCATCAGCTTCCACTCGCTGGAAGACCGCATCGTCAAGCTGTTCATGCGCAAGCTGGTCAAGGGCGAGGCCGACAACCTGCCTCGCAACCTGCCGGTGCAGCACAAGGTCTTCGAGCCGAAGATCAAGCTGATCGGCAAGGCGCAATTTGCCTCCGAAGCCGAACTCAAGGCCAACCCGCGGTCGCGCAGCGCCGTGATGCGGGTGGCGGAGAAGCTTCGGTGAGCCGGCTATTTGCCAAACCTCTGCCAGGCGGAAGCTTCCTGATGCTTCTGCTGTTTGTCGGTGTGCTCGTTTCGGCCATCGCCGTGTCTTACAGCGCCCACTGGAATCGTCAACTGCTCAACACCCTGTACGGCGAGTTGAGCGAGCGTGACAAGGCCCAGGCCGAGTGGGGCCGGCTGATTCTCGAGCAAAGCACCTGGACCGCCTCCAGCCGTATCGAGAGCCTGGCCTCCGAGCAGTTGAAGATGCGCGTGCCTGCGGCTGACGAAGTGCGGATGGTGGCGCCATGATGAAGCTCGAAGGCGCACTCTACCCCTGGCGCTTCCGGGTAGTGATCGGTTTGCTGGCCCTGATGGTCGGTGCCATCTGCTGGCGCATCATCGATCTGCAGGTGGTCGACCGTGACTTCCTCAAGGGCCAGGGCGATGCCCGCAGCCTGCGTCACATTCCCATTCCTGCGCACCGTGGCCTGATCACCGACCGCAACGGTGAGCCGCTGGCGGTCAGTACCCCGGTCACCACCCTGTGGGCCAACCCCAAGGAAATGCAGGCCGCCAAGGACCGCTGGCCGCAGCTGGCCGCGGCCCTTGGGCAGAACGCCCAGCAACTGACCGAACGCCTGACCCAGCAGGCCAACAAAGAGTTCATCTACCTGGTCCGTGGCCTGACCCCGGAACAGGGCCAGCACGTGCTCGACCTGAAAGTGCCGGGCGTGTATGGCCTGGAAGAATTCCGCCGCTTCTATCCGGCTGGCGACGTGACCGCGCACATGGTCGGCTTCACCGACCTCGACGACCATGGTCGCGAAGGCGTGGAGCTGGCCTACGATGAATGGCTGGCCGGCGTGCCCGGCAAGCGGCAAGTGATCAAGGACCGGCGCGGCCGGCTGATCAAGGACATCCAGGTTACCAAGAACGCCAAGGCCGGCAAGACCTTGGCGTTGTCCATCGACCTGCGCCTGCAATACCTGGCCACCCGCGAACTGCGTAACGCCATCGCCGAACAGGACGCCAAGGCCGGCAGCCTGGTGATCATGGACGTCAAGACCGGTGAGGTCCTGGCGATGGTCAACCAGCCGACCTACAACCCTAACAACCGTCGCAGCATGTTCCCGGCCGCCATGCGTAACCGGGCGATCATCGACGTGTTCGAGCCGGGCTCGACGGTCAAACCGATCTCGATGAGTGCGGCGCTGCAGAGCGGCCGCTGGAAGCCGACCGACAAGGTCGAGGTGTATCCGGGCAGCCTGCAGATCGGTCGCTACACCATCAAGGACGTGTCCAAGAGCGAGGGCCCGATCCTCGACCTGACTGGCATCCTGATCAACTCCTCCAACGTCGGCATGAGCAAGATCGCCTTCGATATCGGCGGTGAAGCCATCTACCGGGTCATGTCCCAGGTTGGCCTGGGCCAGTACACCGGCCTCGGCTTCCCGGGCGAACGCGTTGGCAACCTGCCCAACCACCGTGAGTGGCGCAAGGCTGAAACCGCGACCCTGTCTTACGGCTACGGTGTGTCGGTCACCGCTCTGCAGCTGGTGCACGCCTACGCGGCCCTGGCCAACGACGGCAAGATGGTGCCGCTGTCGATCCTCAAGGTCGACAAGGCGCCGGAAGCGGTGCAGGCCATTCCGAAAGAAACCGCCGAAACCGTCCAGGGCATGCTGCAGCAGGTGATCGAAGCGCCGCGCGGCGTATTCCGCGCCCAGGTGCCGTTCTACCACGTGGCCGGCAAGTCCGGTACCGCACGTAAGGCCACCGTCGGCTCCAAGGGTTACACCGAAAACGCCTACCGCTCGCTGTTCGCCGGCTTCGGCCCGATGAGCGACCCGCGCTATGCCATCGTCGTGGTCATCGACGAACCGGGCAAGGGTGGTTACTTCGGCGGCCTGGTGTCGGCCCCCGTATTCAGCAAGGTCATGTCGGGCACCCTGCGCCTGATGAACGTGCCGCCAGACAACCTGCCGCCGCCGAGTGATCCGCAGCAGGCCAGTGCAGCACCCGCCAAAGGAGGGCGTGGATGATGACGATGCCATTGAGCAAGCTTTTCGCCCACGCCAGCCGCGACCCGCTGATCCGTGAACTGACCCTGGACAGCCGTCAGGTGCGTCAGGGCGACCTGTTCCTCGCGGTGCCGGGTGCCAAGGTTGACGGCCGTGAGCACATCGCCGATGCGCTGTCGCGTGGCGCTGCGGCCGTGGCGTACGAAGAGCAGGGCGTCAACGTGCTGCCGATCACCGATGTGCCGCTGATTCCGGTGAAGGGCCTGATCGGCCAGCTGTCGCAGATTGCCGGCCGCTTCTACGGCGAGCCGAGCCGCCAGCTGAACCTGGTGGGCGTCACCGGCACCAACGGCAAGACCAGTGTCACTCAGCTGGTGGCCCAGGCGCTCGATGCGCTGGGCCAGCGCTGTGGCCTGATCGGTACCCTGGGCACCGGCTTCTATGGCGAGCTGCAGAGCGGCCGCCTGACCACGCCCGATCCGATCGCCGTGCAGTCGACCCTGAACGACCTCAAGAAAGGCGGCGCCAAGGCCGTGGCCATGGAAGTCTCCTCCCATGCCCTGGAGCAGGGCCGGGTCGCTGCGCTGGAATTCGACATTGCGGTCATGACCAACTTGTCCCGCGACCATCTGGATTACCACGGCAGCATGGAGGCCTACGAGGCCGCCAAGGCCAAGCTGTTCGCCTGGCCGAGCCTGCGTTGCCAGGTGGTCAACCTGGATGATGACTTCGGTCGTCGCCTGGCCGACGACTTTGCCCGCCGCCCGAGTGTCGAGCATATCGAGACCCGGCTGCTCAGCTACAGCCTGGAAAACCCGGACGCTTCGCTGTTCTGCCGCGAAGCGCATTTCGATGATGATGGCGTGCGCGCCACGCTCGTCACCGCCCAGGGTGAACGCACCCTGCGCAGCCAGCTGCTGGGCCGCTTCAACCTGAGCAACATGCTCGCGGCCGTGGCCACGCTGCTGGCGCTGGACTACTCGTTGGAAGAGATCCTCAAGGTCGTTCCCGACCTGCAGGGCCCGGTCGGCCGCATGCAGCGCCTGGGTGGCGGTGACAAGCCGCTGGTGGTGGTCGATTACGCCCACACCCCCGACGCCCTGGAAAAGGTCCTCGAAGCCCTGCGCCCGCATGCTCACGGCAAGCTGCTGTGCCTGTTCGGCTGCGGTGGCGACCGTGATCGCGGCAAGCGCCCGCTGATGGCCGAAGTGGCCGAGCGCCTGGCCGACCGTGTACTGGTCACCGACGACAACCCGCGGACCGAAGACCCGCTGCGCATCTTCGACGATATTCGCCCAGGTTTCGCCAAGCCCGCCGATGTCGAATTCGTCGCTGGTCGTGGCGAAGCCATCGCCCACCTGATCGCCACCGCTGCCGCCAATGACGTGATCGTCCTGGCTGGCAAGGGGCACGAGGACTACCAGGAGATCCACGGCGAGCGCCATGCCTTCTCCGACCTGATCGAAGCCGACAAGGCACTTGCAGCCTGGGAGGCTCCACATGCTTAAGCCCATGACCCTCAGTCAGCTGACCAGCGCCTTGAATGCGCGCCTGGTCAACGCCGATGCCAGTTTCACCGGTGTCAGCATCGACAGCCGCAGCGTCGCTGCAGGCCAACTGTTCGTTGCCCTGACCGGGCCGCGCTTCGATGGCCATGATTACCTCGCCGACGTGCAGGCCAAAGGCGCCGTCGCGGCGCTGGTCGAGCGTGAAATCGCCGATGTCGATCTGCCGCAGCTGCTGGTCGCCGACTGCCGCGTCGCGCTCGGCCAGCTCGGCGCGCTGAACCGCGCTGCCTTCGACAAGCCGGTCGTCGCCATCACCGGTTCCAGCGGCAAGACCACGGTCAAGGAGATGCTTGCCAGCATCCTGCGCACCCGTGGCCTGGTGCACGCCACCCGTGGCAACCTGAACAACGACCTCGGCGCTCCGCTGACCCTGCTGGAGATCGCTCCGGAGCACAGCGCCGCGGTGATCGAGCTGGGCGCTTCGCGCATCGGCGAGATCCGCTACACCGTCGGCCTGACCCGGCCGCAGGTGGTGATCATCAACAATGCCGGCACCGCCCATGTTGGCGAGTTCGGTGGCCCCGAGAAGATTGTCGAAGCCAAGGGCGAGATCCTCGAAGGCCTGGGCGAGGGCGGCACCGCCATCCTCAACCTGGCTGACAAGGCGTTCGATATCTGGCGCAAGCGCGCTGGCAGCCACCGTATCTTCAGCTTCGCCCTGGACAACCCGCAGGCCGATTTCCATGCCAGCGGTATTGGCCGTGATGCCCGTGGCTGCCCATCGTTCACCCTGCACGGCCCTGATGGCAGTGTGCCGGTGCAGCTGAACTTGCTGGGCACCCATAACGTCAGCAACGCCCTGGCCGCCGCCGCCGCTGCCCATGCCGTTGGTCTGAGCCTGAGCGGCATTGCCGCCGGCCTCAACGCCGTGCAACCGGTCAAGGGCCGCACCGTGGCGCAAATCGCTCCGAACGGTGTACGGGTCATCGACGACAGCTACAACGCAAATCCCACCTCCATGTGTGCGGCCATTGATATACTCGCCGGCTTTTCCGGGCGCACCGTTCTGGTGCTGGGGGATATCGGCGAACTGGGCCAGTGGGCGGAAGAAGGCCACCGGCAGGTGGGTGACTACGCACGCGGCAAGGTTGACGCCGTGTATGCAACGGGTTCCAACATGATTCATGCGGTCAAGGCGTTCGGCGCCAATGGCCGTCATTTCGCTACTCAAGCTGAGCTGATCGACGCCGTTCGCGCCGAGACTGCCAGCGACACCACTATCTTGATCAAGGGCTCGCGCAGCGCTGCGATGGAAAACGTCGTGGCTGCATTGTGCGGTGCCAGCGGGGAGAAACATTAATGCTGCTGCTGTTGGCCGAGTATCTGCAACAGTTCCACAAGGGCTTCGCGGTCTTCCAGTACCTGTCCCTGCGCGGGATTCTTGGCGTACTGACTGCGTTGTCGCTGGCGCTGTGGCTGGGGCCGTGGATGATCCGTACCCTGCAGATTCGCCAGATCGGTCAGGCCGTTCGTAACGACGGCCCGCAATCGCACCTGTCCAAGTCCGGCACCCCGACCATGGGTGGCGCACTGATCCTGTCTGCCATCGGCGTCAGCACCCTGCTGTGGGCCGACCTGTCCAACCGCTATGTCTGGACCGTGCTGATCGTCACCCTGCTGTTCGGTGCCATCGGTTGGGTCGACGACTACCGCAAGGTGATCGAAAAGAACTCGCGTGGCCTGCCGAGCCGCTGGAAGTACTTCTGGCAGTCGGTGTTCGGCCTGGGCGCGGCCGTGTTCCTGTACATGACCGCCCCGACCAGTGTCGAGACCACCCTGATCGTGCCGTTCCTGAAGGACGTCACCATCCCGCTGGGTATCGGCTTCGTCGTCCTCACCTATTTCGTCATCGTCGGTTCGAGCAACGCGGTCAACCTGACCGACGGCCTCGATGGCCTGGCGATCATGCCAACCGTGATGGTCGGCGGTGCGCTGGGTATCTTCTGCTACCTGTCGGGTAACGTGAAGTTTGCCGAGTACCTGCTGATCCCTTACGTGCCGGGTTCTGGCGAGTTGATCGTGTTCTGCGGCGCGCTGATCGGTGCCGGCCTGGGCTTCCTGTGGTTCAACACCTATCCGGCCCAGGTGTTCATGGGCGACGTCGGCGCACTGGCGCTGGGCGCCGCGCTGGGCACCATCGCCGTGATCGTACGCCAGGAAATCGTGCTGTTCATCATGGGTGGCATCTTCGTGATGGAAACCCTGTCGGTGGTGATCCAGGTCGCCTCGTTCAAGCTCACCGGCAAGCGCGTGTTCCGCATGGCGCCGATTCACCACCACTTTGAACTCAAGGGCTGGCCTGAGCCACGCGTGATCGTCCGTTTCTGGATCATCACCGTGATTCTGGTGCTGATCGGCCTGGCAACCCTGAAACTGAGGTAGAAAAGCGTGTCATTGATCGCTTCCGACCAATTCCGCATCGTTGTCGGCCTCGGCAAGAGCGGCATGTCCCTGGTTCGCTTCCTGGCGAACCGGGGCATTGCCTTTGCGGTCGCCGACACCCGTGAGCAACCGCCGGAACTGGAAACCCTGCGCCGTGATTACCCGCAGGTGGAAGTGCGCTGTGGTGAGCTGGATGTGGACTTCCTGTGCCGCGCCAACGAGCTGTACGTGAGTCCGGGCCTGGCTCTGGCCACGCCGGCCCTGCAGCAGGCTGCGGCGCGTGGCGTACAGCTGTCCGGTGACATCGAACTGTTCGCCCGCCATGCCAAGGCGCCGATCGTGGCGATCAGCGGCTCCAACGCGAAAAGCACCGTCACCACCCTGGTCGGCGAAATGGCCGCCAAGGCCGGCAAGCGCGTCGCCGTGGGTGGCAACCTGGGTACCCCGGCGCTGGACCTGCTGAGCGACGACGTCGAGCTGTATGTGCTGGAGCTGTCGAGCTTCCAGCTGGAAACCACCGACCAGCTCAACGCCGAAGTGGCCACCGTGCTGAACATCAGCGAAGACCACATGGACCGCTACAGCGGCCTGCCGGCCTACCACCTGGCCAAGCACCGGATCTTCCGCGGTGCCCGTCAGGTCGTGGTCAACCGCCAGGACGCCCTGAGCCGGCCGCTGCCGGTGGAAGGCCGCCCATGCTTCACCTTCGGCCTCAACCAGCCGGACTTCAAGGCCTTCGGCCTGCGTGAAGTCGATGGCGAGAAATACCTGGCGTACGAATTCCAGACCCTGATGCCGGTGCGTGAGCTGAAGATTCGCGGCGCCCACAACCAGAGCAACGCCCTGGCGGCCCTGGCCCTCGGCCACGCTGCCGGCCTGCCGTTCGCGCCGATGCTCGAAGCGCTGCGTGAGTTCAAGGGCCTGGCTCACCGTTGCCAGTGGATCCGTGAGCACAACGCCGTCAACTGGTACGACGATTCCAAGGCCACCAACGTCGGTGCTGCCCTGGCGGCGATCGAAGGCCTGGGTGCGGACATCGACGGCAAGCTGGTGCTGATCGCCGGTGGTGACGGCAAGGGCGCCGATTTCGCCGCGCTGCGCGAGCCGGTCAAGCGCTTCTGCCGCGCCGTGGTGCTGCTTGGCCGTGATGCCGAGCGCCTGGCCGATGCCTTGGGTGACGGCGCGCCGTTGGTGCGGGTCAAGACCCTGGAAGACGCAGTGCAGCAGTGTGCCGAGCTGGCCCAGCCAGGCGACGCGGTGCTGCTGTCGCCGGCCTGCGCGAGCCTCGACATGTTCAAGAACTTCGAAGAACGCGGGCGCCTGTTCGCCCTGGCGGCGGGAGGGCTGGCATGATTTTCGGCATCCTCAAGCCCTATCCGTCGCCGCTGATCAGCGGCCGTGGCATCGATCTCGATTTCGCGATGCTGGCCGGCTGCCTGGCGCTGCTGGGCCTGGGCCTGGTGATGATCACCTCGGCATCGTCGGAAGTTGCCGCAGTGCAGTCCGGCAACCCGCTGTACCACATGTTCCGCCACCTGGTGTACGTGTTCCTTGGCCTGCTTGCCTGTGGCGCGACCATGATGGTGCCGATCGCTACCTGGCAGCGCATGGGTTTCATGATGCTGATCGGTGCCTTCGGCCTGCTGGTGATGGTGCTGGTGCCGGGGATCGGTCGTGAAGTGAACGGTTCGATGCGCTGGATCGGCTTCAGCTTCTTCAACGTGCAGCCCTCGGAGATCGCCAAGGTCTTCGTGGTCATCTACCTGGCCGGCTACCTGGTGCGCCGGCAGACCGAGGTGCGTGAAACCTGGATGGGCTTCTTCAAGCCGTTCATCGTGCTGCTGCCGATGGCCGCTCTGCTGCTGATGGAGCCGGACTTCGGCGCCACCGTGGTGATGATGGGGGCCGCCGCCGCGATGCTGTTCCTCGGCGGGGTGGGGCTGTTCCGCTTCAGCCTGATGGTGGTGCTGGCGGTAGCTGCGGTGTTCATCCTGGTGCAGGCGCAGCCGTACCGGATGGCGCGACTGATCACCTTCACCGACCCCTGGTCCGACCAGTTCGGCTCCGGCTACCAGCTGACCCAGGCATTGATCGCCTTCGGTCGCGGCGAGTGGCTGGGCGTCGGCCTGGGCAACAGCGTGCAGAAGCAGTTCTACCTGCCTGAAGCGCACACCGACTTCGTGTTCTCGGTACTGGCCGAAGAGCTGGGTGTGGTCGGCTCGCTGGTGACCATCGCGCTGTTTGTCTTCGTTACCATCCGCGCGCTGTACATCGGCCTGTGGGCAGAGAAGGCCAAGCAGTTCTTTGCTGCCTACATGGCATTCGGCCTGGCGTTCCTGTGGATCGGCCAGTTCCTGATCAACATCGGCGTGAACGTCGGCCTGCTGCCGACCAAGGGCCTGACCTTGCCGTTCCTCAGTTACGGCGGTTCATCGCTGGTGATCTGCTGTGCCTGCGTGGGTTTGCTGTTGCGCATCGAATGGGAGAGTCGCACGCACCTGGGCAGCGAGGAGCACGAATTCAAAGAGAGCGATTTTGCCGAGGAGACCAGTCATGGCCGCTGACGGCAAGAACGTACTGATCATGGCCGGCGGCACCGGGGGCCACGTGTTCCCGGCCCTGGCCTGCGCCCGTGAGTTCCAGGCCCGCGGTTACACCGTGCATTGGCTGGGCACGCCGCGTGGCATCGAGAACGAACTGGTGCCGCAAGCCGGCCTGCCACTGCACCTGATCCAGGTCAGCGGCCTGCGGGGCAAGAGCAAGCTGTCGCTGCTCAAGGCGCCGTTCACCCTGGTCAAGGCGGTGCTCCAGGCACGCCGTATCGTGCGCGAGCTCAAGCCCGTGTGCGTAGTTGGCTTCGGCGGCTATGTGACCGGCCCGGGCGGCGTTGCCGCGCGGCTGTGCGGCGTGCCGCTGGTGATCCACGAACAGAACGCCCGTGCCGGCACCACCAACCGCCTGCTGCTGCCGCTGGCGGCGCGTGTTTGCGAAGCCTTCCCGGCGACCTTCGACGCCAGCGACAAGCTGCGTACCACCGGCAACCCTGTGCGTCCGGAGCTGTTCATGGATGCCCAGCGCGCCCCCCTGGCCGAGCGCCGCGCGCGCCTGCTGGTGATGGGTGGCAGCCTGGGTGCGGAACCATTGAACAAATTGTTGCCTAAGGCCCTGTCCGAAGTGGCGGCAGACCTGCGCCCAGAGGTGTTCCACCAGGCCGGCAAGCACCATGCGCCGGCCACTGCCGAGCGTTACCGCGAGGCAGGTGTCGAGGCCCAGGTCGAACCGTTCATCAAGGACATGGCCCATGCCTATGGCTGGGCCGATATCGTGGTCTGCCGGGCCGGTGCCCTGACCGTCAGCGAACTCGCGGCGGCGGGCCTGCCTTCGATGCTGGTGCCCTTGCCCCACGCGATCGACGATCACCAGACCTACAACGCCCAATATCTGGCCCGGGAAGGTGCTGCCTTCCTCATGCCACAAGCGACAACTGGCGCAGCGCAACTCGCTGAACGCCTGAACGAGGTGCTGATGCAACCCGAGAAACTCAACACCATGGCTGGCACCGCACGGCGCCTGGCCAAACCTGCTGCAACCAGCACCGTGGTCGATATCTGCCTGGAGGTGGCCCATGGTTGAAAGCCAGAAAGCCATGCCCCAGCCGAAGATGGGCCGCATCAATCGCATCCACTTCGTCGGTATCGGCGGCGTGGGCATGTGCGGTATCGCTGAAGTGCTGCTGAACCTGGGCTACCAGGTATCCGGTTCCGACCTCAAGGCGTCGCCGGTTACCGAGCGCCTGGAGTCGTTCGGCGCCGAGATCTTCGTCGGCCACCGCGCCGAGAACGCCGCCAATGCCGATGTGCTGGTAGTGTCCAGCGCCATCAACCCGGCCAACCCGGAAGTCGCCACCGCCCTGGAACGTCGTATTCCGGTGGTGCCGCGTGCCGAAATGCTCGCCGAGCTGATGCGCTATCGCCACGGCGTGGCGGTTGCCGGTACCCACGGCAAGACCACCACCACCAGCCTGCTGGCTTCGGTATTCGCCGCCGGCGGCCTTGACCCGACCTTCGTCATCGGTGGTCGCCTGACCGCTGCCGGCACCAACGCGCAGCTGGGCACCAGCCGCTACCTGATTGCCGAAGCCGACGAAAGCGATGCCAGCTTCCTGCACCTGCAGCCGATGGTTGCCGTGGTCACCAACATCGACGCCGACCACATGGCAACCTACGAAGGTGACTTCAACAAGCTGAAGAAGACCTTCGTCGAGTTCCTGCACAACCTGCCGTTCTACGGCCTGGCCGTGATGTGCCTGGACGACCCTGTCGTGCGTGAGATCCTGCCGCAGGTCAAGCGCCCGACCGTCACCTACGGTTTCAGCGAAGAGGCCGACATCCGCGCCATCAACGTGCGCCAGCAGGGCATGCAGACCCACTTCACCGTGCTGCGCCGTGACTGCGAGCCGCTCGAGGTGTCGGTGAACATGCCCGGCAACCACAACGTGCTCAACGCCTTGGCCACCATTGCCATCGCCACTGACGAAGGCATCAGCGATGAAGCCATCGTCCAGGGCCTGTCCGGCTTCCAGGGCGTCGGCCGACGCTTCCAGGTCTATGGCGAACTGCCGGTCGACGGCGGCAGCGTGATGCTGGTCGACGACTATGGTCACCACCCGACCGAAGTGGCTGCAGTGATCAAGGCCGTACGCGGTGGCTGGCCAAGCCGGCGCCTGGTGATCGTCTACCAGCCGCACCGCTACAGCCGTACCCGCGACCTGTACGACGATTTCGTCCAGGTGCTGGGCGATGCCAACGTGCTGCTGTTGATGGAGGTCTACCCGGCCGGCGAAGAGCCGATCCCCGGTGCCGACAGTCGCCAGCTGTGCCACAGCATCCGCCAGCGCGGCAAGCTGGACCCGATCTACATCGAACGCGGCGCCGAGCTGGCGCCGCTGGTCAAGCCGCTGCTGCGCGCTGGCGACATCCTGATCTGCCAGGGTGCCGGTGACGTCGGTGGCCTGGCCCCGCAACTGATGAAAAGCCCGCTGTTCGCTGGCGCCAAGCAGGAGAAGTCGAAATGACCAGCGCCTACGAACAACTGCGCTCGACCCTGGACGTGAAAGCGTTCGGCCGCGTGGCCGTACTGTACGGCGGCAAGAGCGCCGAGCGTGAAGTGTCGCTGAAGTCTGGCGCCGCAGTGATCGACGCGCTGACCACTGCCGGTGTCGACGTGGTCGGCATTGACGTCGGTGACGACCTGCTGGCGCGCCTGCAGAACGAGAAGATCGACCGCGCCTTCATCATCCTCCACGGCCGTGGCGGTGAAGACGGCAGCATGCAGGGCCTGCTCGAGTGCCTGGGTATCCCCTACACCGGCAGTGGCATCCTCGCTTCGGCACTGGCCATGGACAAACTGCGCACCAAGCAGGTGTGGCAGAGTCTGGGAATTCCGACCCCGCGTCACGCGGTGCTGGCCAGCGAACACGATTGTGTTGCCGCCGGTACGGAACTGGGCTTCCCGTTGATCGTCAAACCGGCCCATGAAGGTTCCAGCATCGGCATGGCCAAGGTGAACAGCGTGGAAGAGCTGGTCGCCGCCTGGAAGGATGCCGCCCATTACGATTCGCAAGTCCTGGTCGAGCAATGGATCCACGGCCCGGAGTTCACCATCGCCGTTCTGCGTGGCCAGGTGCTGCCGCCGATCGCCCTGGGCACTCCGCACGTGTTCTACGACTACGACGCCAAGTACATCGCCAATGACACCCAGTACCGCATCCCGTGCGGCCTGGACAGTGCCAAGGAGCAAGAACTGATCGACCTGACCGCGCGCGCCTGCGATGCCATCGGCATCGAAGGCTGGGGCCGGCTGGACGTGATGCAGGACGAGCAGGGCCGGTTCTGGCTGCTCGAAGTCAACACCGCACCCGGCATGACCGACCATAGCCTGGTGCCCATGGCGGCCCGCGCGGCCGGCCTGGACTTCCAGCAACTGGTGCTGGCGATCCTGGCTGAAAGCGTGGCGACGCGAGGTTAACCATCATGCAAGGCGCAATGATACGTCAGCAGCAACCCGTTACCGGCCGCAGCAAGCCGGTGCCGCGCGGTGCCAGCCGACTGGTGGCCGACGAGCCCGTATCGGCGCGCCTGCCGCGGCCCAGCCTGGGCGGCCTCAAGCGCCTGCTGTGGCCGATCGTGCTGGTGGCTGCAGGCTTCGGCGCCTATGAGGGCGCCATCCGCCTGATGCCGTATGCCGACCGGCCGATCACCAAGATCGACGTGCAGGGCGACCTCAGCTACATCAGCCAGCAGTCGGTGCAGCAGCGCATTGCGCCCTATGTGGCGGCGAGCTTCTTCAGCGTCGACCTCACCGCGATGCGCGCCGAGCTCGAGCAGATGCCGTGGATCGCCCATGCCGAAGTACGCCGGGTGTGGCCGGACGAAGTGGTGATTCGCCTGGAAGAACAGCTGCCGGTGGCGCGCTGGGGTGACGAGGCCCTGCTCAACAACCAGGGCCAGGCCTTCACCCCGCGCGAACTGGCCAACTATGAGCACCTGCCGCAGCTGGCCGGGCCGCAGCGTGCTCAGCAACAAGTCATGCAGCAATATCAGGTATTGAGCCAGATGCTGCGCCCCCTGGGCTTTTCCATCGCTCGCCTGGAGCTGCGCGAGCGGGGCAGCTGGTTCCTGACCACCGGTGCGAGCAGTGCCGGGCCAGGCATCGAGCTGCTGTTGGGGCGCGACCACCTGGTGGAGAAGATGCGCCGTTTCATTGCCATTTACGACAAGACACTCAAAGAGCAGATCACCAATATCGCCCGCATTGATCTGCGTTACGCCAACGGACTTGCCGTTGGTTGGCGGGAACCGAACGCACCGACGACGGCCAAACCCGCCGTTGCGAAGAATTAGAGAGAGGCAGGACCATGGCAAACGCGCATAGCGGCAAAATGATCGTCGGGCTGGACATCGGCACCTCCAAGGTGGTGGCGCTGGTGGGTGAAGTGGGCGAAGACGGCACCCTCGAGATCGTGGGCATCGGCACCCATCCATCCCGCGGCCTGAAGAAGGGCGTGGTGGTGAACATCGAATCGACCGTGCAGTCGATCCAGCGCGCGGTGGAAGAAGCCCAGCTGATGGCCGGCTGCCGTATCCACTCGGCGTTCGTCGGCGTGGCTGGCAACCACATCCGTAGCCTGAACTCCCACGGCATCGTCGCCATCCGCGACCGCGAGGTCAGCGTTGCCGACCTCGAGCGCGTGCTCGACGCCGCCCAGGCCGTGGCCATCCCGGCTGACCAGCGCGTGCTGCACACCCTGCCGCAGGACTACGTGATCGACAACCAGGAAGGCGTGCGCGAGCCGCTGGGCATGTCCGGCGTGCGCCTGGAAGCCAAGGTCCACGTGGTCACCTGCGCGGTCAACGCGGCACAGAACATCGAGAAGTGCGTACGCCGCTGCGGCCTGGAAATCGACGACATCATCCTCGAGCAGCTGGCCTCGGCCTATTCGGTGCTGACCGATGACGAGAAAGAGCTGGGCGTGTGCCTGGTGGACATCGGTGGTGGCACCACCGACATCGCCATCTTCACCGAGGGCGCGATCCGTCACACCGCGGTCATCCCGATTGCCGGCGACCAGGTCACCAACGACATCGCCATGGCCCTGCGTACGCCGACCCAGTACGCCGAAGAAATCAAGATCCGCTACGCCTGCGCCCTGGCCAAGCTGGCCGGCGCCGGCGAGACCATCAAGGTGCCGAGCGTGGGCGACCGCCCACCGCGCGAGCTGTCGCGCCAGGCCCTGGCCGAGGTGGTGGAGCCACGTTACGACGAGCTCTTCACCCTGATCCAGGCCGAGCTGCGCCGCAGCGGCTACGAGGACCTGGTGCCAGCCGGCATCGTCCTCACCGGCGGCACCGCGAAGATGGAAGGCGCAGTGGAACTGGCCGAGGAAATCTTCCACATGCCGGTACGCCTGGGCGTACCGCACAGCGTTCGGGGGCTGAGCGACGTGGTGCGCAACCCGATCTATTCCACCGGCGTGGGCTTGCTCACCTACGGCCTGCTCAAGCAGTCCGAGGACATGGTCCTGACCGGTAACAGCAACAGCAACAGCAACAGCTATGGCGATGAACCGAAGGCCCCAGTGCTTGAACGCTTCAAGCGGTGGGTCCAGGGCAACTTCTAAGTTTCAAAGCAGTAGTGGTAGGCGCGACAACTAGAGAACTGTAAGGAGAGGGAAAATGTTCGAGCTCGTAGACAACGTCCCGCAAAGTCCGGTCATCAAAGTGATCGGTGTTGGCGGTGGCGGCGGCAACGCCGTCAACCACATGGTGAAGAGCAGCATCGAAGGCGTCGAGTTCATCTGCGCCAACACCGATGCCCAGGCGCTGAAAAACATCGGCGCACGCACCATCCTGCAACTGGGCACCGGCGTGACCAAGGGTTTGGGTGCCGGTGCCAATCCGGAAGTCGGCCGTCAGGCCGCGCTGGAAGACCGTGAGCGCATCGCCGAGGTGCTGCAGGGCACCAACATGGTGTTCATCACCACCGGCATGGGCGGCGGTACCGGTACCGGCGCGGCGCCGATCATCGCCGAAGTGGCCAAGGAAATGGGCATTCTCACCGTTGCAGTGGTGACCCGTCCGTTCCCGTTCGAAGGCCGCAAGCGCATGCAGATCGCCGACGAAGGCATCCGCATGCTGGCTGAGAGCGTCGACTCGCTCATCACCATCCCCAACGAGAAGCTGCTGACCATCCTGGGCAAGGATGCCAGCCTGCTGTCCGCCTTTGCCAAGGCCGACGATGTACTGGCCGGTGCCGTTCGCGGTATCTCCGACATCATCAAGCGTCCGGGCATGATCAACGTCGACTTCGCCGACGTGCGCACCGTCATGGGTGAAATGGGCATGGCGATGATGGGTACCGGCTGCGCCAGCGGCCCGAACCGTGCTCGCGAAGCCACCGAGGCGGCCATCCGCAACCCGCTGCTCGAAGACGTCAACCTGCAGGGCGCCCGCGGCATCCTGGTGAACATCACCGCAGGTCCTGACCTGTCGCTGGGTGAGTACTCCGACGTGGGTAGCATCATCGAAGCCTTCGCCTCCGACCACGCCATGGTCAAGGTCGGCACCGTGATCGACCCTGACATGCGTGACGAACTGCACGTGACCGTAGTTGCCACGGGTCTGGGCGCGCGCATCGAAAAACCGGTCAAGGTGGTCGACAACACCCTGCAGACCGCTCAGCAGGTGTACGAAGCTTCCAACCCGGCGCCAGTTCGCCAGGAGCAGCCAGCCGTCAACTACCGTGACCTGGAGCGCCCGACCGTGATGCGCAACCAGGCCCACGCAGGTGCCGCTGCGGCAGCTAAACTCAACCCTCAGGATGACCTGGACTACCTCGATATCCCAGCCTTCCTGCGTCGTCAGGCCGATTGATGGAATTTATCAGGGGTATAAGGGTGATTGGTGTTCAGCAAAGGCCGGGTCTGTTATCATCCCCAGCCTTTGTTGATACCTGTTCGCATTATTTGCGCTGAAGCGGCCAATGCCATGATTAGACAACGCACCCTGAAGAATACCATCCGTGCCACGGGCGTCGGCCTGCACTCCGGGGAGAAGGTCTACCTGACCCTCAAGCCTGCGCCTGTCGACACCGGCATCGTCTTCCGTCGCGCCGACCTCGACCCTGTGGTCGAGATCCCGGCGCGTGCGGCCAACGTCGGTGAGACCACCATGTCCACCACGCTGGTCAACGGTGACGTCAAGGTCGATACGGTCGAGCACCTGCTCTCCGCCATGGCGGGCCTGGGCATCGATAACGCCTACGTCGAGCTCTCCGCCTCGGAAGTGCCGATCATGGATGGCAGCGCCGGTCCCTTCGTATTCCTGATTCAGTCTGCCGGCCTGGAAGAGCAGGACGCAGCCAAGAAGTTCATCCGCATCCTGCGCGAAGTGACAGTGGTGGAGGGCGACAAGAGCGCCACCTTCCTGCCATTCGACGGGTTCAAGGTGAGCTTCGAGATCGACTTCGATCACCCGGTCCTCAAGGGCCAGACCCAGAGTGCGGTCGTCGACTTCTCCAGCACCTCGTTCGTGAAGGAAGTCAGCCGTGCCCGTACTTTCGGCTTCATGCGTGACATCGAGTACCTGCGCAAGCACAACCTTGCGTTGGGCGGCAGTGTAGAGAACGCCATCGTGGTCGACGAGACCGGTGTGCTCAACGAAGACGGCCTTCGTTCCGATGACGAATTCGTCAAGCACAAGATCCTCGACGCCATTGGCGACCTTTACCTGCTGGGCAACAGCCTGATCGGCGAGTTCAAGGGCTACAAGTCCGGCCACGCGCTGAACAACCAGCTGCTGCGCAAGCTCATCGCTGAAACCGATGCCTGGGAAGTGGTCACTTTCGAAGATGCCAGCACGGCACCGATCTCGTACATGCGCCCTGTTGCGGCTGTGTAAGTTCGAACACTCTCTAGTTCGTTGATTGAGGCCACCTTCGGGTGGCCTTTTTTATTTCAGCGCTTTTCTTTGTTGGCGTGACTGGCCAGGCGCTCCAGGGCGGCACGCAGCTTGGGGTCGGCGATACCCTCGGCGGAGTCTCGGATGCTCTCGGCGGCAGTGTTCGACAGTTCGGTGGTGTTACCGCCGCGCTTGGCCGGCACCAGGGGCGGCTGCACCTTGTAGAGGATACGCTGCAGGTTGCCGAACGCTTCCAGCGCCTGAAGTTGGCGCTGCAGGCGCTTCTGCTGGTAGCGCAGGCGAGTGGCCCAGTGGCCGTCAGTGACCACCAGCAACAACGTACCGTCCCGCCACGAGGCCACATGGCAATGTTCGCGGGCTGCCGGTTGCAGCTGGCTTTCCAGCAGGCGCTGCAGGTGCTCCAGGCGCTCGGCCTGGTTCAGCAGCAGGCGCAGCGGGCGGTTCTGGCGCAGCAGGGTGGCGGGCGGCTGGGCGGGGGAGGGTTTGAAGGCCATGTTGGTGTGCATAAGTGGCAAGGGGGTCAGTCTAACATCCCCGTTGCCTGAGCTGGCCTCTTTGCGGGTGAACCCGTTCCCACAGGGGATCATGTCACCTTGAAGGTGACGCGATACCGGTGGGAGCGGGTTTACCCGCGAAGAGGGCGGTGCAAGATAGGAGTCATTCTCGCTATTGTTTCATCAACCCACGGGTTGAACTCGGGGAAAATGCCCCTATCTTAGAAAAGCCCCCGCCTAAGCGCTGTGCCAGCATCGTGGCAATCGACCACTTTCCTCACCATCGTTTCCGGGTAGAATGCTCGTTCGCATGCGGCCTCAGGGCTGCACGGGCGACTCATGGGGCCGCCCTCCATCCCTACGTGTGGAAGATCCTGCCGATATGTTTGCGCCTTTGTTAAAGAAACTTTTTGGAAGCAAGAACGAGCGTGAAGTCAAACGCATGCTCAAGACGGTATCTATCGTCAATGCCTTCGAAGAGAAGATGGTGGCCCTCTCCGATGAGCAACTGCGGGGCAAGACCGCAGAGTTCAAGGAGCGCCTGGCCAAAGGCGAGACGTTGGACCAACTGCTGCCCGAAGCCTTCGCCGTGGCCCGTGAGGCCGGCAAGCGCGTCATGGGCATGCGCCACTTCGACGTGCAGCTGATCGGCGGCATGACCCTGCACGAGGGCATGATCGCAGAAATGCGTACCGGTGAAGGCAAGACCTTGGTCGGTACCCTGGCCGTTTACCTCAATGCCCTGTCCGGCAACGGCGTACACGTGGTCACGGTGAACGACTACCTGGCCCGCCGTGACGCCAACTGGATGCGCCCGCTGTACGAATTCCTCGGCCTGTCCGTAGGCATCGTCTCGGCCTTCCAGCCGCCTGAAGAAAAGCGCGCCGCCTACGCCGCCGATATCACCTACGGCACCAACAACGAATTCGGTTTCGACTACCTGCGCGACAACATGGCATTCAGCCAGGAAGAGAAGTTCCAGCGTGAACTGAACTTCGCCGTGATCGACGAAGTCGACTCGATCCTCATCGACGAAGCGCGCACTCCGCTGATCATTTCCGGCCAGGCCGAAGACAGCTCCAAGCTGTACATCGAGATCAACCGCCTGATCCCGCGCCTGACCCAGCACATCGAAGAAGTCGAAGGCCAGGTCACCCAGGAAGGCCACTTCACCATCGACGAGAAGAGCCGCCAGGTCGAGCTCAACGAAGCCGGTCACCAGTACATCGAAGAGATGCTCACCCAGGCAGGCTTGCTGGCCGAAGGCGAGAGCCTGTACTCGGCGCACAACCTGGGCCTGCTGACCCACGTCTACGCCGGCCTGCGCGCGCACAAGCTGTTCCACCGCAACATCGAGTACATCGTCCAGGACGGCCAGGTCCTGCTGATCGACGAGCACACCGGCCGTACCATGCCCGGCCGTCGCCTGTCCGAAGGCCTGCACCAGGCCATCGAGGCGAAAGAAAACCTGAACATCCAGGCCGAAAGCCAGACCCTGGCGTCGACCACCTTCCAGAACTACTTCCGTCTCTACACCAAGCTGTCCGGCATGACCGGTACCGCCGACACCGAAGCGTTCGAGTTCCAGTCGATCTACGCCCTCAACGTGATGGTCATTCCGCCGAACAAGCCGCTCGCGCGTAAGGACTTCAACGACCTGGTGTACCTGACCGCCGACGAGAAATACGCCGCGATCATCGCCGACATCAAAGAGAGCATGACCCAGGGCCGCCCGATCCTGGTGGGTACCGCCACCATCGAAACTTCGGAGCACATGTCGAACCTGCTGAAGAAGGAAGGTATCGACCACAAGGTACTGAACGCCAAGTACCACGAGAAGGAAGCCGAGATCATCGCGCAAGCCGGTGCTCCGGGTGCGCTGACCATCGCCACCAACATGGCGGGCCGTGGTACCGACATCCTGCTGGGCGGTAACTGGGAAGCCGAAGTGGCGGCCCTGGAAAACCCGACCCCCGAGCAGATCGCCCAGATCAAGGCCGACTGGCAGAAGCGTCACCAGCAGGTGATTCAAGCCGGTGGCCTGCACGTGATCGCTTCCGAGCGTCACGAATCGCGCCGTATCGACAACCAGCTGCGTGGCCGTTCCGGCCGTCAGGGCGACCCGGGTTCGAGCCGCTTCTACCTGTCGCTGGAAGACAGCCTGATGCGCATCTTCGCCTCTGACCGGGTGAAGAACTTCATGAAGGCACTGGGCATGCAGTCTGGCGAGGCCATCGAGCACCGCATGGTCACCAACGCCATCGAAAAAGCCCAGCGCAAGGTCGAAGGCCGCAACTTCGATATCCGCAAACAGCTGCTTGAATACGATGACGTGGCCAACGAACAGCGCAAGGTGATCTACCACATGCGCAACAGCCTGCTGGCGGCCGATAACATTGGCGACACCATCGCCGAGTTCCGCCAGGAAGTACTGGATGCCACCATCAGTCAGCACATCCCGCCGCAGTCGCTGCCGGAGCAGTGGGACGTGGCTGGCCTGGAAGCTGCGCTGGCCAGCGACTTCGCCATGAAGCTGCCGATCCAGCAGTGGCTGGACGAGGACGATCACCTCTACGAGGAGACCCTGCGCGAGAAGCTGCTGAACGAGATCACCACCGCCTACACCGAGAAGGAAGACCAGGCCGGTATCGAAGCCCTGCGTACCTTCGAGAAGCAGATTCTGCTGCGCGTGCTGGACGACCTGTGGAAAGACCACCTGTCGACCATGGACCACCTGCGTCACGGTATCCACCTGCGTGGTTACGCACAGAAGAACCCGAAGCAGGAGTACAAGCGCGAGTCGTTCTCCCTGTTCCAGGAACTGCTCGAGTCGATCAAGCGCGACACCATTCGCGTGCTGTCGCACGTTCAGGTGCGCCGCGAAGACCCGGCCGAGGAAGAAGCCCGTCTGCGCCGCGAAGCCGAGGAGCTGGCCAGCCGAATGCAGTTCCAGCATGCCGCCGCGCCGGGCCTTGAAAGCGAACAGCTGAGCGAGGAGGGCGCCGAAGTGGCCGTGGCCGCTGCCCCGGTGCGCAACGACCTGAAGCTGGGCCGCAATGAGCCGTGCTGGTGTGGTTCGGGCAAGAAATTCAAGCATTGCCATGGTCAGATCGAGTGACCTGACCTGATTGTTGTATCGTGACATCCCTGGGGGCCGCATTGCGGCCCCCTTTTTCCATATTCACCGTATTTCTAGGAGCGCTCTAATGGCTGTTGGTCTTGGTCCTTTGCCCACCCTGCACCCGGTTCCGGGTTTTGAACTCGGCATCGCTTCTGCCGGCATCAAGCGCCCTGGGCGCAAGGATGTGGTGGTCATGCGCTGCGCCGAAGGCTCCAGCGTGGCTGGCGTGTTCACCCTCAACGCCTTCTGTGCCGCTCCGGTAATCCTGTCCAAGCAGCGTGTGCAGGGCACCGTGCGCTACCTGCTGACCAACACCGGCAATGCCAACGCCGGTACCGGCGCGCCAGGCCTGGCCGCTGCCGAACGCACCTGCGCCAAGCTGGCCGAACTGACCGGCGTACCTGCCGAGTCGGTACTGCCGTTCTCCACCGGTGTGATAGGTGAGCCACTGCCGGTCGAGAAGATCGAAGGTGCGCTGCAGGCCGCTCTGGACAACCTGTCGGAAAACCACTGGGCTGAAGCCGCCACCGGCATCATGACCACCGACACCCTGCCCAAAGGTGCCAGCCGCCAGTTCCAGCACGAGGGCGTGACCGTCACCGTGACCGGTATCAGCAAAGGCGCCGGCATGATCCGCCCGAACATGGCCACCATGCTCGGCTACATCGCCACCGACGCCAGAGTTGCCCCGGCGGTGCTCAAGGACCTGATGCTCGACGGCGCCAACAAGTCGTTCAACCGCATCACCATCGACGGCGACACCTCGACCAACGACTGCTGCATGCTGATCGCCACCGGCAAGGCCAACCTGCCGGAAGTGACCGAAGCCAGCGGCGCGCTGTTCGAAGCGCTGAAGAAGGCCGTATTCGAAGTGTGCATGGACGTGGCCCAGGCCATCGTCCGTGACGGCGAAGGTGCCACCAAGTTCGTTACCGTGCAGGTCAACGGCGGCGGCAACCACCAGGAGTGCCTGGATGTCGGTTACGCCGTGGCCCACTCGCCGCTGATCAAGACCGCGCTGTTCGCCTCCGACCCGAACTGGGGCCGTATCCTGGCTGCCGTGGGCCGTGCCGGCGTGCCGGAGCTGGATGTCAGCCTGATCGACGTGTACCTGGACAACGTGTGCATCGCCAGCAAAGGCGGCCGCAGCCCAAGCTACACCGAAGCGCAGGGTTCGGCAGTGATGGCCCAGGAAGAGATCACCATCCGTATCGAGCTGGGCCGTGGCCAGTGCAGCGAAACCATCTGGACTACCGACCTGTCCCACGAATACGTGAAGATCAACGCCGAATACCGCACCTGATGCAAATGGGGCCGCTTTGCGGCCCTTCGCGGGCTTGCCCGCTCCCACAGGTACTGCACAATATTCATCCCTGTGCTGTACCTGTGGGAGCGGGCAAGCCCGCGAAGGGCTGCAAAGCAGCCCCAAAATTCCCAATACATGGAGCCGAACCATGAGCTATCACCTGATCATCGGCGACAAGCTGTATTCCTCCTGGTCGCTGCGTGGCGCCCTGGCCCTTGAGCTGGCCGGCGTGCCATACGAAGAAACGCTGATCAGCCTGAACCAGCCCGACACCCGCAAGCGCATCCTCGAATTTTCCTCCACCGGCAAGGTGCCGCTGCTCAAGACCGAGCACGGGGTGATTGCCGACTCCCTGGCCATTGCCGAGTACCTCAACGAACGCCACCCCGAGGCCCAGCTGTGGCCGGCCGATGTAGCTGCCCGTGCCCAGGCCCGTTCGGCCTGCGCACAGATGCACAGCGGCTTCTTCGCCCTGCGCGGTGCGATGCCGTTCGACCTGACCCGTGACCAGGCGCTGGATGACATGCCGCTGGACGTGCAGGTGGACATCGACCGCATCGTCGCGCTGTGGTCCGAGTGCCGTCTGGTGGCCAAGGACAGTGGCCCCTTCCTGTTCGGCAAGCCGACCCTGGTCGATGCCTTCTTTGCCCCGGTGGCGGTGCGCCTGCGTACCTACCGCGTGGAAGTGCCCGCCGAGGCAGCCACCTATATCGAAACCATTTACCAGTGGCCGGCCTTCCAGGCCTGGCAGCAAGCTGGCCTGGCGGAGCGTGAAGGTTGAAACGGATTCATGTTGTAGCCGCGGTGATCCGCGGTAGTGACGGGCGCATTCTGATTGCCCGCCGCGCCGATACCCAGCACCAGGGTGGCCTGTGGGAATTCCCGGGCGGCAAGGTGGAAGAGGGCGAGGGCGTCGAAGCGGCCCTGGCCCGCGAGTTGCGCGAAGAGCTGGGCATCGAAGTGACCCGTTCGCGGGCGTTGATCAAGGTCAGCCACGACTACCCGGACAAGCAGGTGCTGCTGGATGTCCGTGAGGTCGATGCGTTCACCGGCGAGCCCCACGGCGCCGAAGGCCAGCCACTGGCCTGGGTCGCGCCACGGGACCTGGGGCAATACGAATTCCCTGAAGCCAACAAGCCGATCGTCGCCGCTGCGCGCTTGCCGGATCAGTACCTGATCACCCCGGATGGCCTGGAAGTGCCGCAGATGCTCAAAGGTATCCAGAAGGCCGTGGCCAATGGTATCCGCTTGATCCAGCTGCGCGCCCCGGACATGTACGACCCCAAGTACCGCGATGTGGCGGTGGATGCGGTCGGGCTGTGCGCTGGCAAGGCGCAGCTGATGCTCAAGGGGCCGCTGGAGTGGCTGGGCGACTTCCCGTCCGCCGGTTGGCACCTGACCGCCGCGCAGCTGCGCAAGTACGCCGCCAAAGGCCGCCCGTTCCCCAAGGAGCGCTGGTTGGCGGCATCGTGCCACAGTGCCGAAGAGCTGGCGCTGGCCGAGCAGATGGGCGTGGACTTCGTCACCCTGTCGCCGGTGCAGGCGACCCAGACCCACCCCGAGGCGGTGCCGCTGGGGTGGGATGAGGCACAGCGGCTGATTGCCGGGTTCAACCAGCCAGTTTACCTGCTGGGTGGGGTTGGGCCGGGTGAGCGGGAGAAGGCCTGGGAATCCGGCGCCCAAGGTGTTGCCGGGATTCGCGCATTCTGGCCCGAGGCCTGAGTAACTGGGGCCGCTTTGCGGCCCTTTCCGACCGGTCCGGCGCCCCGGCAAGGCCGCTCCTACAAGGGATCGCGTTCCCCTGTAGGATCGGCCTTGCCGGGGCGCCGGACCGGTCGGAAAGGGCTGCAAAGCAGCCCCGGCGATATCAGCCCTTGGGCTTTTCCGCAGGCTGCCACAAAACCTCTGCAACACCCTGCCGCCGCCCAATGATCCGCGCCGCCACAAACAGCAGATCCGAAAGCCGGTTGATGTAAGCCAACCCAACCCCCTCCAACGGCTCCAGCGCATTCAACTGCTGACACCGCCGCTCCGCACTGCGCGCCAGGCTACGGCACACATGGGCCTGCGCCACCAGCGCCGAACCACTGGGCAGAATGAAGTTCTTCAGCGGCCCCAGCTCCTCGTTCCACACATCGATCGCCGCCTCCAGCCGCTCCACCTCAGCCTGGTTCAAGGCCTGGTAGCTGGGCATCGCCAACTCGCCGCCAAGGTCGAACAAGCGATGCTGGCATGGCGCCAGAACGTTGCTCACCTCATCCAGCTTGTGCTCATCCAGCCCGGCCAGCAGCAGCCCGAGCTGGCTGTTGAGGCTGTCCACCTCACCGATCGCCTCGACCCGCGGGTGGTCCTTGGGCACCCGCCGCCCGTCGCCGAGGCCGGTTTCGCCCTTGTCGCCAGTGCGGGTGTAGATCTTCGACAGGCGATAGCCCATGTCATGCCTCCGTGTGGGTCGGCGCAGCCGCTGGCGGCTGGCCGAGGGGCAGGCGCAGGGTGAAGCAGGTGCCCTGGCCGGGCGTGGACTGCACTTCCATCTGCCCCTTGTGGTTGTTGGTGATGATGAAGTACGAGACCGACAGCCCGAGCCCGGTGCCCTGGCCGATTTCCTTGGTGGTGAAGAACGGCTCGAAGGTGCGTTTGCGCACGGTTTCGGGCATGCCCACGCCATTGTCCTCGACCTGGATCTCGGCCCAGGGCGGATTGAGTTTCGTGCGCAAAGTGATGCGCCCTGGCTCGCTGGGCTGAGGCCGCTGGTGGATGGCCTGTGCAGCGTTCTTCAGCAGGTTCAGCAGCACCTGCTCCAGCTCGTTGGCGGTGCAGGGCACCGGGCCCAGGCTGGGGTCGAACTGGCGGACGATGGCCTGGCCCTTGAAGTCGAAGCCGATGGTCAGGTCGAAGTCGTTGCTGGCAATTTCCACAGCCTGGTCGATCAGTGCCGGCAGTTCGCAGGGCGCCAGTTGGCGGTTGCTGCGGCGGCTGAAGCTGAGCATGTGGGTGACGATCTTGGCTGCACGTGCGCCGGCCTGTTGAATGCCGTCGAGCAGTTGCGGCACTTCACGGTTGTCCAGGTAGCGGTTGACGTTGGCCAGGTCGATGCCCAGCTCGCTCGCCTGTTCCTGGTTGCGCGGCAACTCTGCCGAGAGGCGCCGGCGGATGTTCTGCACGTTGTGCAGGATCGCGCCCAGCGGGTTGTTGATTTCATGGGCCATGCCGGCGGCGAGGCCGCCGACCGAGAGCATCTTCTCCGACTGCACCATCATCTCTTCCAGCGACAGGCGCTGGGTGATGTCGTCGATACGGATGACCACGCCGCGGCCACCGCCGCCCATCAGCGGGTAGAAGGTCAGGGCGTAATGGCGCAGGTCGTCGCCCTTGGGCCAGGTGACTCGCTCGATCTTCGCCACCCGGTGCTTTTCCACGCTTTCCTTGAGTTGCGGCAGGAACGGCTTGAGCGGCTCGAAGGCAATGAAGATCGGCTGGTTCAGCGCTTCGTCCAGCGGCGTGCCGGAGAGCACTGTGGCCTCGTGGTTCCATTGGGTGACGTAGAGCTGCTCATCGAGGGCGATCAGTGCCGAGGGCATGGAGTCGATGATGCTGTTGAGGTAGTTCTGGAAGCCGGTGAGCTTCTTCTCGATCTTGCTGCGTACCTGGACTTCCAGCTCCAGCTTGCGGTTGGTGTGGCGGGTTTCCTCGGCCAGGCCCTGGGCCTGGTCGTAGGCCATCTGGAATTCGTCGCGGGCGCGCTTGAGCTGCTGCTCGCGGGCCTCGATGCGCGAGAGCATGGTGTTGAAGGCTTCGGCCAGGCTGCCGATCTCGTCGTCGTTGCCGCGGGTGGCGCGCAAGGCGTAGCTTTCTTCGCGAGTGACCTGGCGGCTGAGTTCTTCGAGCTGATTGATCGGCTGGGTGATCAGGCGCTTGATCTGCCGGGCGATGATCATCCACAGCAGGATGCTGAACACCAGGATCGCCAGGCTGGCGCTGAGCGTGCCGGTGTAGAACGCCGTGGGCAGTTCGCTGCTGGCCACCAGCAGCAGGTGCGCCGGTGGGCTGGCCTCGCGGGGGATGCGGATCAGCTGGGTGCTGCGAAACTCCATCAGGCGCCAGCCGTCGATGTTGCGGTAGCGCTTGGGCAGGGCCAGTGGCTCGCCGTGTTGCAGCTGGGCCAGCATGCTGCCGTCGCCGCCATAGAGGGCAGCGGCGCGTAGCGGGGTGTAGCTGTCCAGCTCCTTGAGCAGGGCAGTGGCTGTTTCGGTCGAGTCGCCGGCACGGGCCGACAGTTGCGGGTTGGCCACCAGCTTGCCGATGGTCTGCAATGCCTGCGGCGCCATGCTCTCCTGGGTGATCCAGTAGGCGGCGCTGATGAAGGTCAGGTTGGCTACCAGCAGGATGGTCACCAGCAGTACCAGCAGGGCTGCCAGCAGTTTCTGCCCGACCGGGAGGTTTTCCAGGCGTTGGCGCAGGCTCATGGGCAAGGCAATGTCCGTATTGGGTTGACGTCAGGCGCTGGGCAAGCCACGCGCTCGCAGGTTATCGACCAGGCGCTGGTGCAGGTGTTCCAGCCGTGGCAGCAGCATGCCGTGGCGCTCGGCCGCCCGGCAGGCGTGGCCCAGCAGGTAGTGCACTTCGGTACGCCGACCCGCGCGCACGTCCTGGTACATGGAAGAGTAGTTGGCTGCGGTGGCCAGGATCACCCGCTGCACTTCTTCATCCAGATCGGCCGCAGCTTCCGGCTGGCCACAACGGCGCAGCAGTTCGGCCAGTTCCGTGCTCAGTGCCTCGACTTCGTCGAGATGCCCGAGCAAGCCGCCGTTCTGGCAATCGTGCAGCACGGTCAGTGGGTTGATGGCGCAGTTGAGCGCCAGCTTGCGCCACAGGCGAGTAAGGATGTCGACCGTCCATTCGCCCGGGATGCCGGCGTGGTTCAGGTCATCGAACCATTCTGGGGTGGTGGGGTTGGCCGGGTCACCCAGCCAGTTGAAGCCATGGCCGGCGAAGCGCACCTGCCAGTCGTCCTCGCGGAAGGCGCCTTCGGTGCTGGAGGCGAAGATGCAGCGGGCGAGGGGGGCCCGATCGGCGACTTCGTCCTGGCTGCCCAGGCCATTCTGCAACAGCACGATTTCCGCGCCTTCAGCCAGGCGCGGCGAAAGGCGGGCGATGGCGGGGGCGGCATCGTAGGCCTTGCAGGCCAACAGCAGGCGGTGGATGGGCCCGCCGGACTCGGCCGTTTCGGCCGGGATGGCGTAGAGGCGGGTTTGCTCCTGTTCGACCAGGGTCAGGCCGCCGGCCCGCTGGTAGGCCTGCAGGCGCTGCGCATCACGCAGGATCAGGCGTACCGCCTTGCCGGCGCGTGCCAGGCGGCAGGCCCAGAGGCTGCCGAGGCTACCGGCGCCGAGAATATGCCAGGTGCTGCTCATCTGCGTTTCGCAACCCGTTATAATGAGCCCGCATTTTAACCCGCTAACACCGACGCGCTCCATGTTAAGACTGAGCGCGCGTTTAATTTATGGAGATTACCCATGCCTTCGTTCGACGTGGTATCGGAACTGGACAAGCACGAAGTGCAGAACGCGGTCGACAACGCCATCAAGGACCTCGACCGCCGCTATGACCTCAAGGGCAAGGGCAGCTTCGAGTTCAAGGACAAGGAGCAGACCGTGGTGCTGACCGCCGAGGAAGAGTTCCAGCTCGAAGCCATGCTGGAGATCCTGCGCCTGGCCCTGGTCAAGCGCAAGATCGACGTGAAGTGCCTGGAAACCAAGGACCCGTATGCCTCGGGCAAGGAAAAGAAACAGGAAGCCAAGTTCCGCGAAGGCATCGACAAGGACCTGGCCAAGAAGATCGTCGCCACCATCAAGGACGGCAAGCTCAAGGTCCAGGCCGCCATCCAGGGCGAGCAGGTGCGCGTCACCGGCAAGAAGCGCGACGACCTGCAGGAAGCCATCGCCCTGCTGCGCACCAAAGAGTTCGACATGCCGATCCAGTTCAACAACTTCCGCGACTGATCGCAGGGTTGTCCGGAACCCCGATGGCGCAATGATGTCCATGGGGTCCTTGGCCGCTGAAATGCCGGCGGCCTGCTTTACTGTGCACGTGCCGTCAGGCATCAGGAGATAACTATGGATTTGAACGCTGAAGTCGATCAGCTGGTCCGCCAATCGCAGACCTGGATCCCCTTGATCATGGAATACGGCAGCCGCCTGCTGCTGGCACTGCTGACCCTCGCGGTCGGCTGGTGGATCGTCAACAAGGTCAGCACCCGCCTGGGCAAACTGGTTGGCCTGCGTAACGCCGACCTGGCACTGCAAGGTTTCATCAGCACCTTGTCGAACATCGTGCTGAAAGTGCTGCTGTTCGTCAGCGTGGCGTCGATGATCGGCATCGAGACCACCTCGTTCGTCGCCGCCATCGGTGCCGCCGGCCTGGCCATCGGCCTGGCCTTGCAGGGCAGCCTGGCGAACTTCGCCGGTGGCGTGCTGATCCTGATGTTCCGCCCGTTCCGCATCGGCGACTGGATCGAAGCGCAGGGCGTGGCGGGTACCGTCGACAGCATCCAGATCTTCCACACCGTGCTGCGCACCGGTGACAACAAGACGGTGATCATGCCCAACGGTGCCCTGTCCAACGGCATCATCACCAATACCAACCGCCAGCCGACGCGCAAGGTGGTGTTCGATGTGGGCGTGGACTACGAGGCAGACCTGCAGAAGGCCCGTCAGGTGCTGCTGGAGCTGGCGCAGGACCCGCGCGTGCTGCCGGACCCGGCGCCACAAGCGGTAGTCTCGACCTTGGGCGACAGCTCGATCACCGTGTCGCTGCGCCTGTGGACCAAGACCGCCGACTACTGGGACGTGATGTTCATGCTCAACGAGCACGCCCGTGACCGCTTGCGCGCCGAAGGCATCGACATTCCGTTCCCGCAGCGGGTGATCCGCGTGGTGCAGGAGACTGCAGCGCAGTAATCGCGTGGCAACCGGGGCCGCTTCGCGCCCCTTCGCGGGCACGCCCGCTCCCACAGGTATCGCACAAGCTTCGAGACTTGTGCAGTACCTGTGGGAGCGGGCGTGCCCGCGAAGGGGCGCGAAGCGGCCCCGGCTATTTCTGTTCCCTTACACTTGTTCACAGCAATTCCCCGCCATTTCTGGCATATAGCCTGTCCCCCCCGCCTGCACCCGATACGCCATCATGAAACCACTGCTCTATATCACGCCTCTTCGGGCCCTCTTGTTCGGCCTGACCCTGGCCCTGTTCGAGCTGCTCACCTACCTGGCCAGCGACGCCGTGATGCCGGCCATGCCGGTGGTGGTCGAGCACCTGAACGCCAGCCCCGAGTACATCCCCCATGCACTCAACCTGTACCTGCTCGGTGGCGTGGTGCTGCAATGGCTGATCGGCCCGTTGGCCGACCGTTACGGGCGTCGCCCGCTGCTGCTGGCCGGCTGTGCCTTCTTCGGCGTCGCCTGCCTGGCCACCTACTGGGTGCAGGACATTGGCTTGTTCAACCTGCTGCGCCTGCTGCAGGGCATCGGCCTGGGCTTCGTGGTGACGGTCAGCTACCCGGCACTGAACGAATCGTTCAGCGAAGCGGACGCGGTGCGCATGATGGCGTTGCTGGCGAACATCGCCTTGCTGTCGCCGCTGCTCGGCCCGCTGGTCGGTACCCTCATGCTGCAATGGCTGGACTGGCGCTGGCTGTTCGTGGCCTTCGCCATCGGTGCGGTGCTGTGCTGGCTGCTGTTGCATCGCCTGATGCCGGAAACCCTCGGCGTGGAGCGTCGTGATGGTTCACGCCTGCCGTTCACCCCGATCCACCTGCTGCCACTGCTCGCCGGTTACGGCCAGCTGCTGGCCAACCGCAAGTTCGTCGCCGGCAGTGCCGCGCTGGGCCTGGTAGGCCTGCCGCTGATTGGCTGGATCGGTCTTTCGCCGGTGCTGCTGATTCACGACGAGGGGCTGAGCACGATGGAATATGCACTGTGGCAGTTGCCGGTGTTCGGTGGGTTGATCCTGGGTAACCTGATCATCAACCGCATCGCCGATCGTTACCCGTTGCCGGCCCTGGTACGCGGTGCGCTGGGGCCGTACCTGGCCGGGCTGTGCCTGATGGTGCTGGCGACCTGGGTGTGGCCGACGGTGACCAGTGTGGTCGCCGGCATGTCGCTGTATGCATTGGGGCTGGGCGTGGCCAACGCCGTGCTGTACCGCATGACGCTGTTCGCCAGCGAGCAGAGCAAGGGGCTGGTGTCGGCGATGCTGGGGATGATCACCATTGCCTTGCTGGGGCTGGGCGGGGCGCTACTGGCGATGATCGGGGCGGGGGCGAGCCTGTTGCACTTTGCCCTCGCGGCTGGCGTGGCAGGTGCCCTGGCGCTGTGGCCGCTCTGGTTCGTGGTAGGTGGGCGACCTGGGGAAGGGGCTGTCGCTCAGTAATCTTCGTTGCCTGTACCGGCCCTTTCGCGGGTGAACCCGCTCCCACAGGTACACCACTGCTTTCAAGGCAAGTGGGGAACCTTGTGGGAGCGGGTTCACCCGCGAAGAGGCCGGAACAGGCTTTTGAGAGCTATCAGGGCTGCTCGGCCGCCGGGTTATCCACCGGTACCTGCTTTCCCCGGCTCACTTCCTGGCGCCAGTGCAGCGCAATCAGGATCAAGGTCGGAACGCCCAACAGCGCAGTGATCATGAAGAAGTCGTGATACCCGTACTTTTCCACCATCACCCCTGAATACCCGCCGATCAGGCGCGGCAGCAACAGCATGATCGAGCTGAGCAGCGCATATTGCGTGGCCGAGAACTTCAGGTTGGTCAGGCTCGACAGGTAGGCGACGAACGCCGAGGTGGCCAGGCCCGAGCTGAAGTTGTCCAGCGAAATGGTCACCACCAGCATTTCCAGGTTCGGCCCCATGTCCGACAGCATCAGGAACAGCAGGTTGGTGGCTGCCGAGGCGGCGCCGCCGATGAACAGGATCGGCAGGATGCCAAAGCGCACGATCAGCAAGCCGCCGACGCCGGCACCCACCAGGGTCATGATCAGGCCGAAGACTTTGCTGACGCTGGCGATCTGGTCCTTGGTGAAGCCCATGTCGATATAGAACACGTTGGCCATTACGCCCATGACCGTGTCCGACATGCGATAGGTGGCAATCAGACCGAGCAGCAACAGCGCCTGCCAGCGATAGCGCGCGATGAAGTCGTGCACCGGTGTCAGCACTGGGGCCAGGCCTCGACGGCCCATGCTCGAAAGGCAGGCCCAGGTCAGCAGCACGTAGAGGATCAGGCGCAGGAAGGCGCGGTCTTCGAGCAACAGGTCGAGTGGCGTCGCATCGCCGGAAATGACGCTCGACCAGCCGGTGTTGAACATCTGGGTGAAGCTGGCCGGTACCGACACCAGCAGGATGATCAGCACGAACACCGAGGCCATCTGGTGCATCAGGCCATAGCGCGCGGCCGACAGCTGGGTGCGCATCGGTACGGGAGGCTCACGCATGACCAAGGTGGTGAACAGGGCCGGCAGCATCATCACGCCGAACAGCACGTAGGTGCCAGCCCAAGCCTTGTGCAGGTAGCTGTAGCCGGTGGAACCGAACCATTCGGCGAAGAACAGTGCGCCTGCGGTCGCGAGCAGGGCGGCGACCCGGTAACCGGCCATGTAGCTGGCGGCGAGGGCCGCCTGGCGCTGGTCGTCGGCAATCTCGAGGCGATAGGCATCGACGGCGATGTCCTGGGTGGCCGAGGCAAAGGCCACCAGCACCGCCAGGGCGATCAGCCAGGAAAGGTGTTGCTGCGGGTCGCACAAGCTCATGCCGACCAGGCCGATCACCACCAGCGCTTGCGACAGCAACAGCCACGAACGGCGCCGCCCCAGGCCGCCAAGCAGCGGCAGGCGCCACTGGTCGAGCAGGGGTGACCAGACCCATTTGAAGGCATAGGCCAAGCCGATCAGGCTGGCGTAGCCAATGGTTTCACGGGCCACGCCCGCTTCGCGCAGCCACACCGACAGGGTCGAGAACACCAGCATGTAAGGCAGGCCGGCGGCGAAGCCCAGCAGCAAAAGTACCAAGGTAGACGGGCTGGCATAGGCAGCAAGCGCAGCGCGCCAGGTTTTACGGGGCATGGGCCAACATCTGCCTCAAATTTGCGAAAACAAAGCGCGCACTCTAACCGCTGTGCTCCATCGGGCGCCAGCCATGGCGCGCTATTCCCACACGATTATTAGACACTTCAACACCTTCTGCCCTTAGGCGTGCCCGCTGTTCGTCGCCAGAGGGCGTGCTTGCCGCGAGGCTCAAGCGGCCGCCCGCACCGACCACTCTGTGCCATGGCAGGCGGCTGTCCGCTGGCAGTTGCCCGAGCACTCGGCCAACCCAGCGCGCCGCCCGGCCCAGTCCCGCCAACTCGGCAAGCTGGCCATAGGTCACGACCTTGCCGGGCGGCACTTGTCCCAGGACGGTAAACAGCGCCGTTCGTCGGGCCTCTGGTGATTCCGCGGCATGCACATATGGCTCAGACATCAGAGCAGCCCTGGCCTGGGATGAAACCGGACGAATGGTTGCGGCAAATGGGCGTTGAACTCAATCGCATGCTCCTGGGTCAGTCCTTGCTCTGGTCTTGGGTATCTGGATAATGCCCGGCTTTTTTCGTCAAATCGAACCTGTAGCGCGCTTATGTATTCTAGATCCTTGCTTTGCCTGTTGACCGCTTCGCTGTGCGCCGCCCCGGCGTTCGCCGACACTGTGTGGATGAAGAACGGAGACCGGCTCAGCGGCAAGATCCGCGTTTTCGACGGTGGCAAGCTACTGCTGGAAACCCCGTATGGCGGCTCGATCTCGCTGGACTGGAAACAGGTCAAGACCCTGGAAAGCGACCAGGAACTGCTGGTCAAGCAGGACGCCTACAGCGGTGAGAAGGCCAAGTCGCTCAAGGCCGCCGAGCCGGGCAAGGTGACCCTGGCCAACGGTGATGCGCCGAAGACGGTCGATCTGGCCAGTGTCCAGCAGATCATGAAGCCCAAACCGCTGGTCGAGGACTTCATCTGGAAAGGCAATGTCGATGTGGCCATGGACTACAAGCGCGCCGAGACCAACAGCGACGACTACGACATCGACTTCAAGACCACCGCCCGCCACGGCCGCTGGCGGCACAATGCCGAAGGCGAATACAACCGCGAATCCAAGGACGATGTCACCACCACCGACAACTGGAGCGCCGAGTACGCACTTGACCGCTTCATCACCGAGAAGTGGTTCTGGCAGGGGCGCATGGAGTACAAACGCGACCGCATCGAAGAGCTATCCCGCCAGCGCACGGTCGGTACCGGCCCTGGCTACCAGTTCTGGGACGACGAACTGGGCGCGTTCTCGCTGGGTTCGCTGATCAACCGTACCGACTTCGAGTACCAGGACGGTGCCAAGGACAACTTCTACTCGGCGGCGGTGAAGTGGGACTACACCCGCTACCTGATCGGCAAGAACGTCCAGCTGTTCACCAATGGCGAGTTTGCCAAGCCGCTGGGCGGCGTGGCCGACTACGCGCTGGATGCCGAGGTGGGGCTGCGCTACAAGGTCACCGAATGGGCCTCGCTCAACCTCAAGGCGGAGAAGGACATCATTACCGGGACGCGGGATAGCGACCTGGACAAGACCCGTTACACCGCCGGTTTCGGTGTGACCTGGTAGACCGTATGGGGGCGCTATGCGCCCCTTTCGCCGGCAAGCGCGGCTTCCACAGGAGGTATGCGCAATAATTGGCACTGGATGTGATAATGCTTATCTTGTCACTTATCCAGTCCGCCGCCAGGAGCCCCCCAAGTGAGTACCAACGCCATCCGCCCCGCCCGGGAACTGCTGCTCAAGGAATACCGCGGCGTGCTCTCGACCCATTCCAAGTCCATGCCGGGCTTCCCGTTCGGTTCGGTGGTGCCTTACTGCCTGGATGCCGAGGGCAACCCGCTGATCCTGATCAGCCGCATTGCCCAGCACACCCACAACCTGCTCAAGGACCCCAAGTGCTCGCTGCTGGTGGGTGAGCGTGAGGCCGAGGACGTGCAGGCGGTAGGCCGCCTGACGGTGATGGCCGAAGCGCACAAGCTGGTCGACGAGGTCGCCATCGAGGCGGCGGCCGAGCGCTACTACCGCTATTTCCCCGATGCAGCCAACTACCACAAGGCCCACGATTTCGACTTCTGGGTCCTGCAGCCGGTGCGCCATCGCTACATCGGTGGTTTCGGCGCGATCCACTGGCTCGACCAGGTGACCCTGGCCAATCCGTTCGCGGGCAAGGCCGAGACGAGCATGATCGAGCACATGAACAGCGACCATGCCAATGCCATCGCCCACTACGTCGAGCTGAGCGACCTGCCGCGCAGCGTACCGGCGCAGATGGTAGGTATCGACAGCGAAGGCATGCACCTGCGTATCGGCCAAGGTATCTACTGGTTGGCGTTCCCCGCGCCTTGCAACACGCCGACACAAGTCCGCGAAGCCCTGGTTCTGCTGGCGCGCGCCGACCAATGGCCGGCTGCGACTGAAGTCGAGGCTTGAAATCCCGAGCGCACGCATCCATCTGTAGGTCTTACAGGAAGGGTCTCTTCCGACGAGGAATGCTTTGATGCGTGCTTTTCTACTGCTGTTTCTACTGTTCCCGGTGCTGGAGCTGTTCGTCTTCGTCAAGGTTGCCGGCGCCATCGGTTTCTTCCCGGCGCTGCTGCTGATCATCGCCGGCTCCGCCCTGGGTGTGCTGGTGGTGCGTGTGGCGGGCCTCGCCACCGCCCTGCGTGCCCGTGAAAGCCTGCAGCGTGGCGAACTGCCCGCCGAGGACATGTTCCAGGGTCTGATGTTGGCCGTGGGTGGTGGTTTGCTGCTGCTGCCAGGCTTCATCAGCGACGTGCTGGGCCTGCTGTGCCTGCTGCCGTTCACCCGCCACCTGGCCGCCCGCAAGATGCGCGAGCGCGCCGAAGCCCAGTCCATGCGCCAGCGTGCGTTCCAGGACGACCCGTTCCAGGCGCAGCCGCGTGATGGCGGCCATCGCCCGAACGTGATCGAAGGCGAGTACGAGCGCCGCGACAAATAACCAGACCTGTCACCCCGGGGCCGCACAAGCGGCCCCGGTCTTTTTCAACCGGCTGAAAAATTTTGCATATCAAGCCTTGTAATTGAATATGGCGGCCTCATGTATGTGGTCACCGCAAGGTTTCTGGTGGCAACACCAGTCATGACACAGGTGGTTCGCCCTTTGCGGGCCACCCCCGGCAACGCCGGACCGCATCAACCCGCCGGTGTCGATACCGGCCGATGAAAACCACAATTTGGGAGAGATCGACAATGAAGCTTCGTCCTCTGCATGACCGCGTAGTCATCCGTCGCAGCGAAGAAGAATCGAAAACCGCTGGCGGTATCGTCCTGCCGGGTTCGGCCGCTGAAAAACCAAACCGCGGCGAAGTCGTTGCTGTTGGCACCGGTCGCGTCCTGGAAAACGGCGAAGTACGTGCGCTGGCCGTGAAAGTCGGTGACAAAGTGGTTTTCGGCCCTTACTCGGGCAGCAACACCGTGAAAGTCGATGGCGAAGACCTGCTGGTCATGGCCGAGAACGAAATCCTCGCCGTTATCGAAGGCTGATTTCACCCCCGACTTCCCGTTACTCCAAAGATTTCCAAGGATTAAACGATCATGGCTGCTAAAGACGTAAAATTCGGCGATTCCGCTCGTAAGAAAATGCTGGTTGGTGTCAACGTTCTGGCTGACGCGGTAAAAGCGACCCTCGGCCCGAAAGGCCGTAACGTAGTGCTGGCCAAGAGCTTCGGTGCTCCGACCATCACCAAGGACGGCGTTTCCGTCGCCAAAGAAATCGAGCTGAAAGACGCCTTCGAAAACATGGGCGCCCAGCTGGTCAAGGAAGTTGCTTCCAAGGCCAACGACGCTGCCGGTGACGGCACCACCACCGCTACCGTTCTGGCCCAGGCCATCGTCAACGAAGGCCTGAAAGCCGTCGCTGCCGGCATGAACCCGATGGACCTGAAGCGCGGCATCGACAAGGCCACCGCCGCCGTTGTCGCCGAGCTGAAGAACCTGTCCAAGCCATGCGCCGACTCCAAGGCCATCGCCCAGGTAGGTACCATCTCCGCCAACTCCGACAACTCCATCGGTGAAATCATCGCCGAAGCCATGGAAAAAGTCGGTAAAGAAGGCGTGATCACCGTTGAAGAAGGCTCGGGCCTGGAAAACGAACTGTCCGTCGTAGAAGGCATGCAGTTCGACCGCGGCTACCTGTCGCCGTACTTCATCAACAAGCCGGACACCATGGTTGCCGAACTGGAAGGCCCGCTGCTGCTGCTGGTCGACAAGAAGATCTCCAACATCCGTGAGCTGCTGCCAGTTCTGGAAGCCGTTGCCAAGGCCGGCCGCCCACTGCTGATCGTCGCTGAAGACGTCGAAGGCGAAGCCCTGGCTACGCTCGTGGTCAACAACATGCGCGGCATCGTCAAGGTTGCTGCAGTCAAGGCACCGGGCTTCGGCGACCGCCGCAAGGCCATGCTGCAGGACATCGCTGTCCTGACCGGCGGCCAGGTCATCTCCGAAGAAATCGGCCTGACCCTGGAAACCACCACCCTGGAGCACCTGGGTAACGCCAAGCGCGTCATCCTGTCCAAGGAAAACACCACCATCATCGACGGTGCTGGCGTTGACGCCGACATCGAAGCACGCGTCAAGCAGATCCGTGCCCAGATCGAAGAAACCTCTTCGGACTACGACCGTGAGAAGCTGCAAGAGCGTCTGGCCAAACTGGCTGGCGGTGTTGCCGTGATCAAGGTCGGTGCTGGCACCGAAGTTGAAATGAAAGAGAAGAAAGCCCGCGTTGAAGACGCCCTGCACGCTACCCGTGCTGCCGTCGAAGAAGGCGTGGTGCCTGGCGGTGGTGTTGCCCTGGTTCGCGCCCTGGCTGCCATTGCCGACCTCAAAGGCGACAACGAAGACCAGAACGTCGGTATCGCCCTGCTGCGTCGCGCTGTAGAAGCGCCGCTGCGCCAGATCACTGCCAACGCCGGCGACGAGCCAAGCGTTGTCGCTGACAAGGTCAAGCAAGGTTCGGGCAACTACGGCTACAACGCTGCTACCGGCGAATACGGCGACATGATCGAGATGGGTATCCTCGACCCAGCCAAGGTCACCCGTTCGGCTCTGCAAGCTGCTGCTTCGATCGGCGGTCTGATGATCACCACCGAAGCCATGGTTGCCGACCTGCCGGAAGACAAGCCAGCTGCTGGCATGCCTGACATGGGCGGCATGGGTGGCATGGGCGGCATGATGTAAGCCAGCCTTACCCCCTGCACCAAGAAAAAGCCCCGGTTCGTGAAAACCGGGGCTTTTTCATTTCGGATGGGCTTACATCAACGTGGTGATAGCCATTGTGTTTGCTGGCCTTGTCTGATGCCCAGAACCCCGCCAGGACCTACGATTGCCGATGCAGGAGAGGGATCTTCATAAGAGTCTGCCTGCCGCGAACCTTGCCACATACGCATAAGTTCTTTTGGGCCACCTCGGTAATGAGGGTGAAGATGCTCGGCTCTTGCCAATGCGTCTTTAGGCAAAACACCTTCATGGTTGCCCTCTGCGGCGGCAAGAAGCTCCATGGAACCGGAGAGCTTGCTTGCCCTGTTTGAAGAACGATGACCGACTGCTCGCGCGAGTGTTTTGGATGTCTGGGACAAGTTCATGAGATCTGCGTTACCCAGGCGGGAGAGGATGTTATCCATAGCTGGAAGGTGTGAAACCCTCTCTAGTCCTGCTGGTTGCCCTCGCAGATCTGGCATTGAGTTTCTTCGCGGCTGTGGGCGGGGGCGAAGAGACGGCATCGAGTTGTATCTTCTCAGCGTCCAATGCCCGCCAGGGTCGCTAGCATTGGCCGGATCTCCAGAACAATAAGCGTATGCATTTAAGCCACCTGCGCCGAAGGGGCTCATGCTGTCCGAAGAGTGAAAGCGCATTAGTATCGGGTTATAGGCCCTGTAGCCGTTGCCTAGTAAATACAAGCCAGTGAGCGCGTCGATTTTTTGCCCGTTGAAACCGAACTGTGAAAGTCTCCGAAGGGCGCTATTGCTATATCCATAAGCAATATAAGTAAAAGGCTTAACCATGTGATTTCAGACCTTCTTCGCAAGGTCTTACAAGATTGCCAGAGGAATTGTGGCCAGAAAACTGGCAGAATTATCAGTCAAGATTCAATGCCAGCAAGCAGGGGCGTGGATTGATCTAATACCTGCGTTTGTACTTGCAGGGAGGGCCGGAACGTTATGCCTTACCGCGTCACGTTCCAGAAACCCAGAAGCTATGATCGCCGACTTGCTGGCAGACCAGCCAACAGCCGAAATGCCAGGCATGTATGGGCGGCATGATGTAAGACAGCCTTACCCCCTGCAGCAAGAAAAAGCCCCACCTAGTGCGGGGCTTTTTCGTTTTTCTGTGCCGGCCATTGGGGCCGCAGAGCGGCCCCTCTGTCAGGCAGTGCGGTGCTCGCCGGCTGCCGCTTCGGCCATGCCCTTGCGATACAGCACCAGGTAATACGAGCCCAAGCCGATTAGCCAGCAGAACACCGCGGTCCACACGTTATGCGACAGGAAGTGCGCGCCCTGCAGCATCCGCCCCAACCCGAGCGCCGAGCCAGCCACCAGGGCCACCCCGAACGCCACCCGCGCCAGCTTCGGCTTGCGGTCACGCAGCATGAAGAACAGGCCGAACAGGCAGAAGCCGGTGGCTGCGTGGCCACCCGGCCAGCACAGGCCAGGCTTGTCGGTCGCCGGGCGGTGTTCCAGCAGCTTGCTGTAGGTTTCCTTGCCGCCGAACTGGGTCAGGCTCCACGGGCATTGCACCTGGGTCACCTTCTTCAGCGGCGTGACGAAGGCCGTCGACAGCCCCAACGCCAGAACCAGGCAGCCCAGCTCGCGACGCCAGCTGAACAGGCGCTTCCAGAAGAAGCTCGAGGCGAACGCGCCCAGCGAAATCAGGCCAAGCAGGATCACGCCTTGCTTGACCCGGTCGTGCATGACGGTTTCCAGCAGGTAACTGTGACGGCCGATGAACTGCCCGGCGGCGGGGTCGAAGAACAGGTTGGCGACGTCCATGTCGAGCGAGGTCAGTTCCAGCAGGAGCAGGGCCGCGGCAACAGCCAGGGGTATGCCCAGGTACAGCCAGAGATTGATCGGACGCGGACGAGTGCGTTGTTGCATGACGACTCCAGGGGGTAAAAAGACCGGGCATTGTCATGCGCCCGCTATCCTCTGTCCGTGAAGGATCAGTGAAAAAACTGTCAAGTTCGCTGAATTTGCCCTAGGGCTGGCACACTGCCGGCGATGGCCTTAAGCTGCGCCTGCCGCGCACCCTAGCGAAGCGCCGCACAGGAGAACCCGATGCGTATTCTTTTGGTTGAAGACAACCGCGATATTCTTGCCAACCTTGCCGATTACCTGGGCATGAAAGGCTACACCGTCGACTGCGCCCAGGACGGCCTCTCGGGCCTGCATCTGGCCGCCACCGAGCACTATGACCTGATCGTGCTCGACATCATGCTGCCCGGTATCGATGGCTATACCCTGTGCAAGCGCCTGCGCGAGGATGCCCGCCGTGATACCCCGGTGATCATGCTCACGGCCCGCGACCAGCTGGACGATCGCCTGCAGGGCTTCCGCTCGGGTGCTGATGATTACCTGCTCAAACCCTTTGCCCTGTCCGAGTTGGCCGCGCGCATCGAGGCGGTGCTGCGCCGGGCCCAGGGCGGCGGGCGCCGTACCCTGCAGGTCGCGGACTTGAGCTACGACCTCGATACCCTCGAAGTGACCCGTCAGGGCCGCCTGCTCAAGCTCAACCCGGTCGGTCTCAAGCTGCTCGCGGTATTGATGCAGAAGAGCCCGCACGTGCTGCGCCGCGAGGTGCTGGAAGAGGCCCTTTGGGGCGATGACTGCCCGGATAGCGACAGCCTGCGCAGCCACGTGCACCAGTTGCGCCAGGTGATCGACAAACCGTTCGAAAAACCGCTGCTGCATACCGTCCATGGCGTCGGCTATCGCCTCGCCGAGGGCCGTGATGGAGTTTAAGCAAAGCCTTGCCCAGCGCATCATCATCGCCTTTGCGTTGATGAGCGCGCTGGTGGCCGGCGCCTTCGCCTTCGGTATTGTCGCCACCGTGCACCTGGTCGAGGAGCGCTTGATTTCGTCGGTGCTCGGCGGCGACCTGCAGCGCTTGCTGCGCATGGACAGCGTGAGTGACTGGAGCCACCGGCCACGGCCTGACCAGCTGTTCTATTTCAGTGGCGGGCGCGATGACTTCGAGCTGCCCAAGGACCTGCGCCACCTTGATGTCGGCTTCCATGAGGTGTTCCGCGACCAGCTGTCCTACCACGCGATGGTCGAGATCGTCGATGGTCGCCGCTATGTGCTGCTGCAGGACCAGAGCGATTTCGAAGAGCGCGAGCGCGTGCTGTTCGCCGTCGTGGTGGTGGGCTTCGTGCTCAGCCTGGTGCTGGCCGTGGTGCTCGGCTGGCTGTTGGCGCGCAGGGTGATGGCACCGGTCATCCGCCTGGCGCGACAGGTTCGCCATCGTGATCAGTTGCTTGGCCTGGCGCCGCCGTTGGCACCGGACTACGCGGCCGACGAAGTCGGCCAGCTGGCGGTGGCGTTCGACGATACCCTGGGCCGGCTGCGCGATGCACTGACCCGCGAGCGTTTGTTCACCAGCGATGTCAGCCATGAGTTGCGCACACCGCTGATGGTGCTGGCCACCTCGTGCGAACTGCTGATGGAAAACCCCAATCTGGATACCCGCGCGCGCAGCCAGGTCGAGCGTATCGCCCGCGCCACGGAAGAGATGCGCGAGCTGGTCAAGACCTTCCTGATGCTGGCGCGTGCCCAGCGTGACCAGGGGGCCGTGGCATCCCAGGCAACCCTGCGCGAAGTCGCCGACGACCTGATCGGGGTGTGGCGCGATACCATCGAGCAGAAGGGCCTGGCACTCTATTTCGATGGCCAGGTCAGCGCAGGCCCTTTGCTGTACAACGCCACCTTCCTGCAATCCGTGATGGGCAACTTGCTACGCAACGCCGCCCATTACACCGACAGCGGTTACATCCGCCTCAGCCTGGAACTCAATGGCTTCAGTGTCGAGGACAGTGGCGTGGGTATCCCGGAGGAGCAGCGCGAGGCCATGTTCCAGCCTTTCGTGCGCGGTGAGGAGCGGCGTGGCGAAGGCCTCGGGCTGGGCCTGTCGTTGGTGCAGCGGATCTGCGATGACCAGGGCTGGCGAGTGACGCTGACCTCGACGGCACCGCATGGCTGCCGCTTCCAGGTGGACCTGAGCCAGAGCGCGGAAAAGATCGATCCCACGCAGGAATAAGGTGGAAAATCTCTACGAAATAATGTGAAACATACCTGCCGTTTGATGACATTATTTTCACATTGGCATGACCAGTTGCCTACGATTTGTTACCTAAGGTATGCGCATTGGAGACAGGAGCCACTCGATGCGCAGCCCGATCAAACTCGAATTTTCCGAGAAGTACGACCAGCAACATGCCCAGGACTACTTCCTCAAGCACCAGGATGGGCTGGCTCGACGCCTGTCCCACAAGCGTGACGAGCAGCTGGCCCGTCGCGCCCTGGCGCTGGCTGGAGAACCGGGCCTGGTCCTCGACTTGCCTTGCGGTGCGGGCCGTTTCTGGCCGCTGCTGGCGGAAAAGCCGAATCGGGTGATCATCGGTGCCGACAACTCCGAGGCGATGATCCAGACGGCCTGTGCCGCACAACCGCCAGAGGTGGTGGCGCGGGTACGTCCTTTGCAGACTTCGGCATTCGCGATCGACTTGCCGGATAATTCGGTCGACAGCATCTTCTGCATGCGGCTGTTCCATCACATTGGCCAAGCGGCTCACCGCAAGACCATTCTTGACGAGTTTCAAAGGGTTAGCCGTGACAGCGTAATCCTGTCATTGTGGGTGGACGGCAACTTCAAGGCCTGGCGCCGCAAAAAGCTCGAGCAAGAGCGTCATGCCAAGGCCGAGCAGGGCAGTTATCAGAACCGTTTCGTGCTACCGGCAGAAACGGTTGAAGCAGAATTCAAGGCCGCCGGCTTCAGAATCCAGGAACACCTCGACTTCCTGCCGTTCTATGCCATGTGGCGGGTGTATGTATTGCGTAAGGGGTAGTGTTTGATGGCTGTAGCCCAAAATGGGGAGTCACGGTTCGATTATTACTGGCGCCAGCAGGGCGAATGGGTCGAGGAACCCAACCAGCGGCGCGGTGGTGAAAGTGGCGTACAACGGCTGAACGATGGCAACGGCAAGGTGCTGTATGCCAAGCGTCAGGTCGGCCATATCTATCGCAGCCTGTTGCACCCATTCGGCAGGCCGACCGTGTTGCGTGAGCTCGATGCACTGAACAGCTTCGAGCAACTGGGTGTGCGCGTGCCGCGCATCGTGTTTTGTGGTGCCGAGCGTGATCCCGAGCACCAATGGCGCGCGCTGCTGGTCAGCGAGGCGCTGGATGGCTTTGTCGAACTCGACACGTGGCACGCCGAAGGCGCGCGTGAGCACTATCCTCAAGTTGTGCATGAACGCATGCTCAAGGATTTGGCCGACAACCTGGCGCGCATGCACCTGGGGCATTGGCAGCATGGCTGCCTGTACGGCAAGCACGTCTTCATCAAGGTCATCGGCGAGGGTGAGCAGGCCCGCGTCGAGGTAGCACTCCTGGACCTGGAAAAGTGCCGACGACGCATCAGCTGTCAGCGGGCTGCGGGTAACGACCTGCGTCAGCTGCGCCGCCACTCGTCGCTAAATGACACGGAATGGCAAACGCTGCTCTATTTTTACCAGATGGCGTTTGGCAGCGCTGTCAAAGGGTTAGAGTAATGAAACTAGAAATAGCTCGAGCTTTATTCCTGGTGGCTGGGTTGGCTGTGACCACGGCGGCGGTAGCTGCCTGGGAAGAGCCGCGGCCTGTGGTATTCAGCAAGGCAGACCAGTGCGCGGTGCCGCGTGAGGTCAAGGCACAGCAGAACAAGGCCGAGCCGGACCAGGACCTGCTGTTGTTCCTCTTCGGCATGCGCCAGGGGCTACGGCCGTTTGGCTGATAGAGCTCGAGCAAGATGAAGGCCTCGCAATCGCGAGGCCTTCGTTTTTTCTGTCTGCCTCACTGGCCTCTTCGCGGGCACGCCCGCTCCCACTGGGAAAGCACAGTGCTCAAGGAGTGTGATATCCCTGTGGGAGCGGGCGTGCCCGCGAAGGGGCCCTATCAGGCGACAACTGGCTCCTTGGCAACCGACTTGTGTGCCAGCAAGGTGTAGATGCACGGCAGCACAAACAGGGTAAACAAGGTGCCGATCGACATGCCGGTAGCGATCACCGTGCCGATATCGAACCGGCTCACCGCGCCGGCCCCGGTGGCCAGAATCAGCGGCACCATGCCGAACACCATCGCCGCCGTGGTCATCAGCACCGGCCGCAGGCGAATCGCGGCAGCTTCCTCGATGGCCTGGCGAACGCTCAAGCCCTTTTCCTCACGCAACTGGTTGGCGAACTCGACGATCAGGATGCCGTGCTTGCTGATCAGCCCGATCAGCGTCACCAGCCCCACTTGTGTGTAGATGTTCATGCTGGATATGCCCAGGAACAGCGGTAGCAGCGCACCACAGATCGACAACGGCACGGTCACCAGGATCACCAACGGGTCGCGGAAACTCTCGAATTGCGCGGCCAGCACCAGGAAGATGATCGCCAGCGCCAGGCCGAAGGTTACCCACAGGGCGCTGCCTTCCTGAACGTACTGCCTGGCCGTCCCGGCGTAGTCGAAGGCAAAGCCCTCCGGTGCCTCCTCCCGGGCGATGTCGCGCACCGTCTGCAACGCCTCGCCGATGCTGACCATCGGCACCCCCTGGATGATCGCCGAGTTCAACTGCTGGAACTGGTTGAGCTGGCGGGGGCGGGCGCGGTCACTGAGGGTGATCAGTGTCGACAAGGGCAGCAACTGCCCTTGCTCGTTCTTCACGTAGTAGTTGTTGAGCCAGCCGGCGTTGTCCCGATAGGGCCGTTCCACCTGGGCAATCACCTTGTAGCTGCGGCCCTCAAGGGTGAAACGGTTGATTTCCGCCTCGCCCAGCAGGGTGGCCAGGGTGCCGCCCAGGGTATCCATGGACACGCCCATCTGCGCCGCCTTGGCCCGGTCGATGTCGACCACCACTTCAGGCTTGTCGAAGGCCAGGTCGATGTCGAGGAAGGCGAACTTGCCCGATTCCTGCGCCCGTTGCTTGACCCGCTGGGCGACCTCCAGCAGGGCAGGGTAGTCACCGGCAGTGTTGATCACGAACTGAAATGGCAGGCCCTCACCGGTGCCCGGCAGCGACGGCAGGTTGAAACCGAAGATCTGCAGCCCGCCGATCTGCTCCAGCTTGGCCTGCACCAGTGGCAGCAGCTCCATCTGTGTACGCTGGCGTTCGTTCCAGGGCTTGAGCAGGAAGCCACCGATGCCGCTCTGTACGCCGTTGAAACCGTTGATCTGGAACGACGAGTAGTACTCGGGGAAACTCTTGAACAGGGGCGTGAACTGGTCGGTGTAGGCGTTCAGGTAGTCGAGGTTGGCCGGCTGCGGCGAGCTGCTCATCATGAAGATCACGCCCTGGTCCTCGTTGGGCGCCAGCTCGTTCTGGGTGAACTTGAGCAGCACCGGGATCAGGCACAGGATGATCACGGCGAACACCAGCACCACCGGGCGGCTGTCGAGGGTGGCGTGCAGCAGGCGCTGGTAGCGTACCTTGAGGCCTTCGAACAGCACGTCGAGCCGATGGGCCAGGCCGCTGGGGTTCTGCTCCTGGCGCAGCAGCAGGGCGCACATCATCGGCGACAGGGTCAGGGCGACGATGCCGGAGATCACCACCGCGCCAGCCAGGGTCAGGGCAAACTCCTTGAACAGCGCACCGGTGAGCCCGGTAAGGAAGCCGATGGGCGCGTACACCGCCGCCAGAGTGATGGTCATCGACACCACTGGCATGGCGATTTCCCGCGCGCCTTCCAGGGCCGCATCGAAGGGTGACTTGCCTTCTTCCATGTGCCGGTGGATGTTCTCCACCACCACGATGGCATCGTCCACCACCAGGCCGATGGCCAGCACCATCGCCAGCAGTGTCAGCAGGTTCAGCGAGTAGCCCATCATCTGCATGAAGAACAGCACGCCGATCATCGACAGCGGAATGGTCACCACCGGGATCAGCACCGAGCGCAGGGCCCCGAGGAACAGGAACACCACCACGATGACGATCAGCACCGCTTCGCCCAAGGTCTTGATCACTTCGTCAATGGACGCCTGGATGAACAGCGTGGCGTCGTAGGCGATCGATACCTTCAGCGCCGACGGCAGCTGGCTTTCCAGCTCCGGCATGATGCGCCGCACTTCCTTGATCACGTCCAGCGGGTTGGCCGCCGGGGTGGCCTTGATGCCGATGTAGACCGACGGCGTGCCATCGAACGAACTGACTGTGTCGTAGTTTTCCGCGCCCATCTCCACGCGCGCCACGTCACCCAGCAGCACCCGGCTGTCACCGGACACCTTGAGCGGCAGCGCGGCGAAGGCTTCGGCCGATTTCAGCTCGGTGCTGGCGTTGATGCTGGTGACCACGTACTCGCCCTTTACCTCGCCGGCGGCGGAGAGGAAGTTGTAGCGGCGTACGGCATTGGTCACGTCGGTGGCGGCAAGGCCGAAGCCGGCCAGCTTCACCGGGTCGATCCAGATGCGCATGGCGAACACCTGGTTGCCGAGGATTTCCGCTTCGGCCATGCCCGGCAGGGTGGCCAGCTTGGGCTGGATCACCCGCGACAGGTAGTCGGTGATCTGCGGGTTGCTCATCTCCTTGCTGTAGAAGCTGATGTACATCAGTGCCGAGGCATCGGCGGCTTCCTTGCTCAGGACCGGGTCTTCGGCGTTCTGCGGCAGCTGGTTGCGCACCTCGTTGGCCTTGGCCAGCAGTTCGGTGAACAGGCGGTCGCTGTCGGCGCCGATGCGCGCGTAGATGGAGATCACCGAGAAGTTCTGCCGGCTGACCGAGGTCATGTAGTCGATGCCTTCGGCGCTGGCCAGGCTCTGTTGCAGCGGCTGGGTGATGTAGCCCTGGATGGTCTCGGCGTTGGCCCCGGGGTAGGCGGTGGTCACCGTGATCAGGGCGTTTTCCATTTTCGGGTACTGGCGGATCTGCAGCTTGTTCCAGGCCTGGAAGCCGAGCAGCAGGATCAGCAGGCTGACCACGCTGGCCAGCACCGGGCGGCGGATGAACGGGTCGGTGAACGCCATGCCAGCCTCCTGCTCAGTCGGTGCGCGGGGCGCCCTGTTCGGGCTTGAGCGCGCTGTCCTGGCCAATGCGGATGGCCGCACCCGGGGTCAGCTTGAGCTGCCCGGCGGTGACCACCTGCTCCCCGGCCTTGAGGCCCTTGCTGACCACCACCACGCCATCGCGGCGTTCGCCGGTCTGCACGGTGCGCTGTTCGGCACTGAGCTGTGGCTGGCCCTTGTCGTCGTTTTCCGGGTTGCCGTCCTTGTCCTTCTTCGGCGCGGCGACGTACACCGAGTTGCCGTACAGGGTGTAGGTGATGGCACTTTCCGGCACCACCACCTGGGGTTGCGGGTCGGGCAGCAGGACCAGCAGGTTGGCGAACATGCCAGGCAGCAGCTTGTCGTCCGGGTTGGCCAGGGTCGCGCGCACCAGCAGGTTGCGTGTGTTTTCATCAACCTTGGGGTTGATCGCGCTGAGGCTGGCCGGGAAGGTCTGGCCGGGATAGGCCGCCACCTGCACCAGCACCTGCTGGCCCAGGCTCAGGTGCGGCAACGCCTGTTCCGGGACGTTGAAGTCGACGTACAGGCTGGACAGGTCCTGCAGGGTAGCGATCACCGTGCCGGCGGCCAGGTACTGGCCGATGTCCACCTGGCGAATGCCGATGGTGCCACTGAACGGCGCGTTGATGCTTTTCTTGATCTTCTGCGCCTTGAGCTGCTCGACCACCGCCTGATTGCGCCGGTACTGGGAGGACAGGCGATCGAACTCGCCACGGGAGATGGCGGCATCACCGACCAGCAGGCTGCCGCGACCGAAATCGACCTTGGCCAGTCCCAGGTCGGCCTGGGCGGTGCCGAGCAGGGCGGTTTCCTGGTCGTCGTTGAGCTGCAGCAGCGGTTGCCCGGCTTTGACCTTCTGCCCGGAGTCGAAGTACAAGGCCTTGACGATGCCTTCCACTTCCAGGCTCAGCTCGACGCCTTGCAGGGCCTTGAGGCTGCCTACGGCAGGCAGGCGCTCCTGCCACTGGCGCTGTTCGGCCGGGGCAGCCGCAACGGTGATGGGCGGCCTGGGCGCGGAGAACATCTGGATCTGTTGGTAGATCGAGAAGCCTTTGTAGCCCCCCAGGGCCAGCACGATCAGCAGAACGACAGCCAACATGATGAGCATGCGGCGGCGCAGCATAAGTCCGGTTCCTTGGATGCGTGGTTGTTATTCGTTTTGACACGACAACGGGCGATCCTGCCCACGTGCGGATGGGAGAAGTATTGCAGAAGGGGGAGGGGATTGCCTGTACCGGCCCTTTCGCGGCTAAAGCCGCTCCTACAGAGACCGCGCAGTTAACGGGTTGCGCGGTTCCTGTGGGAGCGGCTTTAGCCGCGAAGGGGCCGGTACAGCCAGCAGAAGAATCAGACGAGATGCAGGTGGTTGTCCCAGAACCCGGACGGCAGGTCCATCGGTTGCCCGATCAGTTCGGCCTTGCGGCAATCGTAGAAGCGGCAACGTCCTTGCCCGGAAGTGACGACGAAACCATCCTTGACCGCGCCGACCCCGGCGCAATCGGGCATCGGCGCATCGAGCTTCACCGCACCGCTGTCCAGGTCCCAGACGAACAGGCGGTTGGCCCGCGGTGCGGTCAGGGCCACCAGGCGCAGGTCGCTGTGAATGGCGACGCTGGCGGTGTACTGGGCCATCGATTGCAGCTGGCGCTCCGGTACCGGGAAGGCCTTGAACGGCTCGCCCGGGCGCTTGATCGCCAGCAGCTCGGCAGTCTCGTCGGCAGCGCCCATGAACTGCTGGCAGGCGGCGATGGTGCCATCGTCGCCCACCGCCAGGTGGCGCACGCTGTTCATCTGCTGGGCCAGGGTCTCCTTGCTCAGCAGGGTGCCGTCGCGCTGCATCAGCACCAGGCTTGGTTCCATGGCATCGAGGTTCATCTCGACCCGGCTCTCGGCCTCGGTACGGATACCGCCGTTGGCCACGATCAGGGTTTCGCCGTCCGGCAGCCAGGCCACTTCATGGGGGCCGATGCCGTGGCTCGGGATCTCACCGGTGTGCACCAGGCGCTCACCCTCGAAGCGGTACACGCCGAGCACGCCACGGCCTGGGTCGGTGGTGTCGTTCTCGGTGGCATACAGCCATTCGCCACCCTTGTGGATCACCGCATGGCCATAGAAGTGCCGGTTCGGTTGCGAGGTGACGGTCTGCAGCAGTCGCCCGTCGCGCAGGTCGACCAGGTAGCTTTCGGTACCGGGGCGGCGGGCGACGAACAGGGCGATCGGCAGCTCGGGGTGGTTGATGATGGCATGGCAACGCTGGGCAACCTGGGTGCTGAACACCTGGGTGCCGTCCAGGCGGAACCCGACCGCGTAGTGCCTGCCGTCGCCATCGTCCCGCGCCGACAACAGCAAGGGTTCGCTGCCTTTGTTGCGGAACAGGCTCCAACCGCCCAGGGTCAGGGCGCTGAGCAATACGCTACCGAGTTTGAGGGCCTGGCGTCGCAGCATGATCAGTCACCGTCGTTGGCATTGAAGCCCAGCTGGATGTTCAGCGCCTTGGCCAGGTCGCCTTCGTGCAGGCGGTGGACGGCGTTGAGGGCATCGTAGATCTGGTTGAGGGTCTGTTGACCGGCGTCGTCGGCCAGCAGCTCGCCGAGGGTCTTCTGGTTGTCGGCCAGCAGTTTGAGCGCCGAAGCGTAGGCGTCGTCGATCTTCTGCGCCAGGGCTTTCTGATCGCCGGGCAGCAGGCTGCGCAGGCCCTGGTTGTCGACCCCGACCCACACCGCCTGGGCGGCTTTGAGGGTGGCTTCCAGGCTCTTCAGCGAGGAGTGGCTGCGCCAGGCTTCGGCCTGCAGCGGTTGTGGAATGCCTTTGCTCTGGCGGCCCATCGGCGCACCCAGCTTCTTCTTCAGGGTGTCCAGGGCAGTGACCTGCGAGCGCAGCAGGTCGGCGATCGCCTCGTGGGAGTCGGCGTAGCGCTGGTTGGGGAACTTGGTCATCTGCGACAGCATGCCGTCGGTGCTGTTCCAGGTCTTGAGGATGTCCTCGGCCAGGACCTTCTGGTGATCGGCAATGGCGACCAGCAGCGGGCAGTAGCGGGCTTTCTGTTCGGCCGTGGCGATGTCCGGCTTGCTGTCGAAGAGGATGTACTCGTAAGCGGACAGGCCGCGTACCACGACGCTGGCCTTGCCCAGGGCGGCGGCATCGACCGGCTTGTCGCCGTTGACCAGCTGTTCGACCTGGCGTCCGACCAGGTTCTTCTTGTCAGGCCAGAACTGTACCTGCCAGGCGCGGTTGCCTTCGGCCAGCGGGCCGACCAGCAGTGGTTGCAGTTCCGCCCAGGCTTTCTGCGCATTGAGGAAATCGGCGCGGGCGGTGTCCAGGCTTTCCTTGCCTTCACAGTAGGCCAGGGCGCTGGCGGCCAGCTGGCGGTCGGCTTCGACCCAGCGGCTGTAGGTCGGCAGGATCACCTGTTTGGCGATGGCGGCGGACGTCACCGCCTGCGGGTCCTGCGGCGAGCAGGCACCCAGGGCGAGTGCGGCGAGGCTGGTGAACAACAGTTTGGGTCGGAACATGCCCGGCTCCTTGCGCGTATTAAAGTGAGTTCAGGAAAGCCAGCAACGCAGCGCGCTGCTCGGCATTGAAGGTCAAGACATGGTCGCGCGCCGCCTGGGCTTCGCCGCCGTGCCAGAGCACGGCTTCGAGCAGGTTGCGGGCGCGGCCGTCATGCAGGTACTGGGTGTGGCCACTGACGGTTTCGGTCAGGCCGATGCCCCACAGCGGCGGGGTACGCCAGTCCTGGCCGTTGGCGGCGAATTCGGTGCGCTCGTCGGCCAGGCCCGGGCCCATGTCGTGCAGCAGCAGGTCGCTGTAGGGGCGGATCACCTGGTTGGCCAGTTCCGCTTCGGCGGTGTTGGCGGCGGTGGTGAACTGCGGGATATGGCAGGCCTGGCAACCGGCCTGGTAGAACAGGTTCTTGCCGGCCAGCACTTGCGGCGTGCCGACGTCACGACGGGCGGGCACGCCGAGGTTGCGGGTGTAGAAGGTGACCAGGCGCAGGATGTTGTCGCTGACTTCCTTCTCGTCGCCCTCGCCGTCGCCATTGGGCGCGGCCCGGCAATCGACCTGGGCCGGGGTGCAGTCGTCCTTCGGCTGCAAGGTGCTGGTCAGGCCCATGTCACCGTTGAAGGCATGCACGTTCTGCTGGTTGACGTTGGGCTGCCCGGCCTTCCAGCCGAAGCGGCCGATCACGGTCTTGCCCTGGGCATCGTCCCAGACCCGGTTGGCGCGGCCGCGGATACCGTCGTGATTGCGATCGTCCGGGTCTTCGTTGGCCAGGATGTCGGCCTCGGGGATGGCCTCGAGCAGGCCCAGGCCGATCATCGGCGGGGCCACGCGGGCCGAGAAGCGCGTGTCGGGGTGCATCGCACCGTAGCCGAGCTGGGTAATCTGCAAGGTCGGGCGGCGCAGTTCGACCGGGTGGCCGTCCTTGAAGGTGACGGTCTGGGTGGTGTAGTTCACCCGCACCTTGCCCTCTGGCGCCACGCCGGGGATGGCCATGTCCTGCAACTGGGTGCCGTAGACGGGCTCGGGGACTACGCCCAGGCGCTCGATTTCCTTGGCCAGGTAAGGCTGATCGGGGATCGACAGGCGCACCAGCATGCCCACGGCATTGCTGTCGCCCGGCTCAGGCGGATGCCCGCGGCCATCGCGCACGTGGCAGTTCTGGCAGGCCGTGGTGTTGAACAACGGGCCCAGGCCGTCACGCGCGGTGGTGGTGGAAGGTGCGATTACCCAAGGGCTGCGGAAGAAGCTGTTGCCTACGGCGAAGTCCAGGCGCCGTTCGGCCGAGAGGTTGGCAGAAGGCAGGGAAAACGCCTTGCGGTCGTCGCGCCGGACCGTTGCCTGGCCGCCAGACAGCGCTTCGCCGGGCTCGGCCTGGGTGAAACGCGGGGCGTCGTCACAGGCGGCAAGGGCGAGGGCCAGCAGCAGAGGGGAAAGTCGGGACAGCGACGAGGACATGCAAAATCCTGGGCGTGGACGAAAAACCGGCGTGCAAGCTTAGCAGGGCGGCGTTATTTGAATAAGAGCAATTTGCAATTACCCGGGTGAAAAGGATGTGAAATGCCAGCATTTTCATTTGCTGTAGCGGCCCTTTCGCGGGCCGGGACAGAAAAAAGGCGACCCTAAGGCCGCCTCTTTGTGAACCGAAACTGTCGATCAGAATTCGTGATCGGCGGTATCCGGGTTCAGGTTGGCAATACCCAGCTTGCCAGCAGCCTGCTCGATCGAGCCGGTCTGCTTGACCAGCGAGGCGATGGCATCACGCACGATCTGGTTGCCGGCAGCGTTGTCGGCGGCGATCAGCTGGTCGTAGTGCTCGCCCTTGAGCGCGTGGTCGACCATGACCTGGATCTTCGCTTCGGTGGCTTCGAGGTCGGCCTTGAGGGTGGCGTCGGCCGCCGGGTCGGCCTTGGCCACCAGTGAGGACAGGCTCGGGCCGGTCATCTTGGTGCCGTCGACACGGGTGTACTCGCCCAGGTAGACGTTGCGGATGCCCTTGGCGTCGTAGAAGTGCGAGTAGTGAGTGTTGTCGCTGAAGCAGTCTTGCTCGTCTTCCGGCGAGTTGGCTTCCAGCGAGACCTTCATGCGTTCGCCGGCCAGTTCGCCCAGCGACAGGCTGCCCATGCCGAACAGCATCTTGCGCAGGCCATCGGCCACCGGCTCGGCTTCCAGCGTGGCGCGGTAGTTGTCGGCGACGTTCGGCGTCCAGTTGCCGACCATCTCTTCGAGGTCCTTGACCAGCAGCTCGGTGACTGCCTTCAGGTAGGCACGGCGACGGTCGTTGTGGCCACCGGTGGCACCAGCGCCTTCCAGGTAGTCGGAAGCCGGGCGGTTGCCTGCGCCTGGGCCGGTGCCGTTGAGGTCCTGGCCCCAGAGCAGGAATTCGATGGCGTGGTAGCCAGTGGCGACGTTGGCTTCGGAGCCAGCCAGCTCGTTCAGGCTGGCCAGCTTCTCAGGGGTGATGTCCTTGACGTCGACCTTCTCTTCGCCGACCTGGATCTCGGTATTGGCGATGATGTTGGCGCTGGCCGCCGGGTTGCCCAGGGCGTGCTCGTAGCTCTTGTCGACGTAGTCGATCAGGCCTTCGTCCAGCGGCCAGGAGTTCACCTGGCCTTCCCAGTCGTCGATGATGGTGTTGCCGAAGCGGAACACTTCGCTCTGCAGGTATGGAACGCGTGCGGCGACCCAGGCCTCTTTGGCGGCCTTCAGGGTTTCGTCGTTGGGCTTGGCAAGGAACGCGTCGACGGCGGTCTGCAGGGTCTTGGCGGTGCTCAGCGCGTCGCTGTACACGGCATAGACCATTTCGCTGTAATGCTTGACCACGGCTTTGCCGGCCGCTTCGTCGACAGCCCCGGGCGCCGCAGCGGTGGTGCTGGCAGCAGCAGGTGCCTGAGCTTGCGGAGCGGCGGCCTTGTCATCCTTGCCTTCACCGCAACCGGCGAGAGCGATGGCGATGGCCAGCAGACTGGCGGAGGCCAGAGGCATACGAATCATTATTGGTTTTCCTGCGTCGTGTGGTTGGACCAAGGGGTTAGGCCGTGCGCCGTGGCACGCGAAACGGCAACATCATGCGAAAGATTTGCATTTGCTGTAAAGGGGGCGGGCGCGCAATTCATGTAAATGCGCGTCACGGCCGGTAAACGGAGGGGCAGGCGTTACAGCGCGGAGACCTGATTGCGCTGGGCTTGCTTGAGGAAGTTGGTCAGCTCGCGGGCTGACAACGGCTTGCTGTAGTGGTAGCCCTGACCCTCATGGCACCCCTGGGCGATGATGTAGGTTTCCTGCTCGGCGGTTTCCACGCCTTCGGCGATCACCTGCATCCCCAGGCTCTTGCCCAGCTGGATGATGGCGCGAACGATGGTGGCGTCGTCATCGTCGTCGAGCAGGTCCTGGACGAAGCTCTTGTCGATCTTGATCTTGTCCAGCGGCAGCGACTTCAGGTAGCTGAGCGACGAGTAGCCGGTGCCGAAGTCGTCGATGGCGATCATCGCCCCGGAACGGCGCAGGCTCAGCAGGTGCTGGGCGGCGGTGCTGATGTCTTCCATCAGGCCGGTCTCGGTCACCTCCAGCTCCAGGCTGCGCGGAGGCAGGCGGTAGGCCTGCAGCAGGTTGTTGACCACCCGTGGCAGCTCGTTGTGGTGCAGCTGCACGGTGGACAGGTTGACCGCCATGCGCAGTTCGCTGAAGCCCAGGTCGTGCCATTCGCGCAACTGCCGGCAGGCCTGGTCGAGTACCCACTCGCCGATGCAGATGATGCTGCCGTTCTGTTCGGCCAGCGGGATGAACTGGTCGGGCGGGACCATGCCCAGCTCCGGGTGCTGCCAGCGCAGCAAGGCCTCGACCCCGACCACGCGGTGGTCGCGGTAGCTGATCTGCGGTTGATAGACCAGGTACAGCTGGTTGCGCGGCAGGGCTTCGCGCAGGTCCTTTTCCAGCTCGCGACGGCGGCGCATTTCGCTGTCGACACTGGCGATGTAGAACTGGTAGCGGTTGCGCGAGCGGGCCTTGGCCAGGGTCATGGTCTGTTCGGCCTTCTGCAACAGCTTCTCGGTGCTGTCGCCGTCCTCGGGGAACAGGGTGATGCCGATGGTGGCGCGCAGGCGGATCCGTTGGTGGTCGAGGCCGAAAGGCAGTTCCAGGTCGTCGAGGATGCTCTGGGCCAGCTCCGCCGCTTCGTAAGGCTGCTCGATATTGGCCTGGACCAGGGCGAACTGGTCGCCACCCAGCCGCGCCAGGGCACCCAGGCGCCCGCTGTGGGCGCGCAGGCGGTCGGCCAGGGCCAGCAGCAGTTGGTCCCCGGTCTGGTAGCTGAACTGCTCGTTGATGCCCTTGAAGTCGTCCAGGCCTACGCACAGTACGGCCACGCGATGCTGCAGGCGGCCGGCGTCGGCGAGGATCTTGTCGAGCTGCTCCTGCAGTTGCTGGCGGTTGGGCAGGCCGGTGAGGAAGTCGTACTGGGCCATGCGCTGCAAACTGTTCTCGGCTTCGTGGCGCAGGTGGGTGTTGCGCTCGATCGAGGCCAGCAGCTGGTTGGCGGTATTGACCCAGATACCCAGCTCGTTCTTCTCGTGGCCCTTGAGTAGCGGGATCTGGTGCTGGCTGGGGCGGTCAGGGTTGATCTGGGTAAGGTGCTCGATGATCTTCGACAGCGGCTTGGTCAGCAGCCAGTGATAGACCAGGTACAGTACCAGGCCCATGGCCAGGGCGCGCAGCACCCCGGAAATGAAGATGATCACCGCATTGATCAGGAAGTCTTCGCCATAGGACGACGTATCGAGGGTGATGCTCAGGTCGCCGTAGTACTCGCTGTAAGGGCCACGGCCGACCAGCTGGGTGGTGTAGGTGCGTTCCTGGCCGAGGATCAGGTCGGTCAGCCAGCGCATCGACATGTCCTGCAGAGGGCGGGACTTTTCCGCCAGCATGGTTTCGTTGGGGTGGCCGATCGAGGCCATGCGCACCGATTCGTCCTGGAACAGGCCTTCCATCACCTGCATGCCCATTTCCCGGTCGAGGCTGTACACCGCCTGGGTAGAGGGGTCGCGGAACATGTCGAGAATGCGTTGGGCGTCGTTGTTGACGGCCTGGCGGGTCTTGTAGGTGTCGTAGACGATCTGCGCGCAACTCAGGACAACGCCGACCGCCAGCGCCGAAAGGAGCACGACCCTGAGCAACTTGACCGATAAGCTGTTCCGCAATTCCAGCTTCAATGGGGTTTCCTTAATCCATGCGCATGACATCATTTTGCCATTAACTGTTGGCAATACACTATCGGCCGACCTTGGGTAGTGTATCGGTTGCCCGACCCTGCAACTTGAGTGCGCGGTATCAAACTTCCAGACGGTTGATGTTAGCGTGCTATACGCGCTGAGCAAGCAAAACCGTGCCGGCCTCTTCGCGGGTAAACCCGCTCCCACAGGTACTGCGCCGCCTGTGATGTCGAAGCCATCCCTGTGGGAGCGGGTTTACCCGCGAAGAGGCCGGCACAGACATAAAAAAACCCGGCACATGGCCGGGTTTCTTCGTTCAGGGCTGAATGAATCAGGCCTTGAAGGTCTTGCCTTCGAACTGCTCGGCAACGAATTTCCAGTTGACCAGGTTCCAGAACGCCTCGACGTACTTCGGACGCAGGTTGCGGTAGTCGATGTAGTAGGCGTGTTCCCAGACGTCGCAGGTCAGCAGCGGGGTGTCGCCGCTGGTCAGCGGGCAGCCGGCGCCGATGGTGCTGGCCAGGGCCAGGGAACCGTCAGCTTTCTTCACCAGCCAGCCCCAGCCGGAACCGAAGGTGCCGATCGAAGTCTTGGAGAACTCTTCCTTGAACTTGTCGAAGGAACCGAAAGCGGCGTTGATGGCATCAGCCAGGGCGCCGGTCGGCTGGCCACCGGCGTTAGGAGCCAGGCAGTTCCAGTAGAAGGTGTGGTTCCAGACTTGAGCGGCGTTGTTGAAGATGCCGCCCGAAGAGCTCTTGACGATCTCTTCCAGGGTCTTGCCTTCGAATTCGGTGCCTGGGACCAGGTTGTTCAGGTTCACGACATAGGTGTTGTGGTGCTTGTCGTGGTGATACTCCAGGGTTTCCTTGGAGATGTGCGGCTGCAGGGCATCGTGGGCGTACGGCAGCGGCGGCAATTCAAAAGCCATGGTGGATCTCCTGATTCAGGTCTGTTTGCGGTTTGCGCAAGGCCGATCACGGGCGGCCCGATGTACGTCGGCGAGTTTGTACTCTTTGCGACGCAAGGGCTGGATCATAGCACCGGGCCCGGCGCATAACCACGCAACAAAGATAGGGAATAGAGGTTCCAGAGCGGTTGGCGGCCGCCGACCGGCGGCCTTCAATTGAAGATCAGCTGCGCCGCCACGGCGAACATCATCACTGCCACCATCAGGTCGAGCATCCGCCAGGTCGCTGGCCGTGCAAGCCATGGCGCCAGCCACGCGGCGCCGATCGCCAGGGTCGAGAACCACAGCAGCGAAGCACTGGCGGCGCCCGCCACATAGGCACCAGGCACAGTCTGCTGAGCACCCAGCGAGCCAATCAGCAGCACGGTGTCGAGGTACACGTGCGGGTTGAGCAGGGTGACCGCCAGCGCGCTCAGCAGCACCGCCCGGCGCGAGCGCATGCCCTGGCCTTCCTGATGCTGCAGGCTCTGCTTGGAAAAGGCGCTGCGCAGGGCCTTGGTGCCGTACCAGATGAGGAACACCGCGCCACCCCAGCGGGCGATCGCCAGCAACGTCGGGTTGTGCGCCAGCACCGTGGCCAGGCCGAACACGCCGGCTGCCACCAGGATCGCGTCGCAGACGATGCACAGCGCCGCCACCGGCAAATGGTGCTCGCGGCGCAGGCTCTGGGCGAGGACGAAGGCGTTTTGTGCGCCGATGGCCATGATCAGGCCGAAGGCCACCAGCATGCCGTTGAGATAGCTTTGCCACATGGCGAATACTCCAAACAAGATGCTGGCTATTGTGGCGAGTGAGGCTGTATAAGAAAAACAAATAAAGCTGATCTGTCATTAGGAAAATCGATGTTCGACTACAAGCTGCTGGCTGCCCTCGCGGCGGTGATCGAGCAAGGCGGTTTCGAACGTGCCGCGCAGGTGCTGGGGCTGTCACAGTCGGCCATTTCGCAGCGCATCAAGCTGCTCGAAGCGCGGGTGGGTCAGCCAGTGCTGGTGCGCGCCACGCCGCCGAGCCCGACCGAGGTCGGCCGCCAGTTGCTCAACCATGTGCAGCAGGTGCGCCTGCTCGAACGCGACCTGCAGCGTCAGGTGCCGGCACTGGACGAGGAGGGCATGCCCGAGCGCCTGCGTATTGCCCTCAATGCCGACAGCCTGGCGACCTGGTGGGCCGGCGCGGTGGGGGCATTCTGCGCCGAGCATCAGCTGCTCACCGACCTGGTGGTGGAAGACCAGGAGGTCGGCCTCAAGCGCATGCGTGCGGGTGAAGTGGCAGCCTGCCTGTGTGGCAGCGAGCGGCCGGTGGCTGGCGCACGCAGCCTGCCGCTGGGGGCCATGCGTTATCGGGCGTTGGCCAGCCCAGGCTTCATGGCGCGGTATTTCCCGCAGGGTTTCGCGGCGCAACGGTTGGCCCGCACGCCGGCCATTGTCTACGGGCCGGACGATTTCCTGCAGCACCGTTACCTGGCTTCGCTGGGGATTCAGGATGGTTTCCTGCACCACTTGTGCCCTTCGTCCGAAGGCTTTCTGCGCATGACCGAGGCCGGCCTGGGCTGGGGCCTGGTGCCCGAGTTGCAAGCCCGTGAACAGTTGGCCAATGGCCAGTTGGTGGAAATCTGCAGCGATACACCCATCGATGTGCCGTTGTACTGGCATCATTGGCGCAACGGCGGGCACCTGCTCGCGCAACTGACCGAACACCTGCGGCACACGGCACGGCATTGGCTGGTGCCCTTGTAGCAGCGGCTGGCGTCTGTTGCATCTGAAATCAAGGCGGAGTCATACATGCAAATTCTGGTCACCGGCGCGAGCGGCTTCATTGGCGGGCGCTTTGCGCGCTTTGCCCTGGAGCAGGGCCTGGCTGTACGGGTCAGCGGCCGGCGTGCCGAAGGCGTGGAGCACCTGGTCAAGCGCGGCGCACAGTTCATTCCTGGCGACCTGGGTGACCCTGAGCTGGCGCGCCGGCTGTGCCAGGGTGTCGAGGCCGTGGTGCATTGCGCGGGTGCCGTGGGTAACTGGGGGCGTTACCAGGACTTCTACCAGGGCAACGTGGTGGTCACGGAAAACGTCGTCGAGGGCTGCCTCAAGGAGCATGTGCGGCGCCTGGTGCACCTGTCGTCGCCGTCGATCTACTTCAACGGCCATTCACGCCTGGGTATCCGCGAAGACCAGGTGCCACGCCGTTTTCACGATCACTATGCGCAAACCAAACATATCGCTGAACAGAAAGTGTTCGGTGCCCAGGAGTTCGGCCTGGAAGTGCTGGCGCTGCGCCCTCGCTTCGTCACCGGGGCCGGTGATGCGAGCATCTTCCCGCGCTTGATGCAGATGCAGCGCAAGGGCCGTGTGGCGATCATCGGCAACGGCCTGAACAAGGTCGACTTCACCAGCGTGCACAACCTCAACGAGGCATTGCTCAGCGCGCTGTTCGCCGAAGACCGTGCCCTGGGCCAGGCCTACAACATCAGCAACGGCCAGCCACTGCCGCTATGGGACGTGGTCAACTACGTGATGCGCCAGATGCAGCTGCCGCAAGTTACCCGCTACCGTTCCTACGGCCTGGCCTACAGCCTGGCCGCCTTGAACGAGGCGGCCTGCATGCTCTGGCCCGGGCGCCCGCAGCCGACCTTGTCACGCCTGGGCATGCAGGTGATGAGCCGGGATTTCACCCTGGACATCAGCCGCGCCCGCCAATACCTGGATTACCAGCCCAAGGTCAGCCTGTGGACCGCGCTGGATGAATTCTGTGCCTGGTGGAAGCATCAACCACTGGGGCAGTGAACCAGATCTGCAGATGATGGTCATCAGTGCGCCGCGTGAGCGGTTTATACTCATGTCTCTTTGCTACCACCGCGGTTGAAGCCACCTATGCGTAACGATGCCAACGACGATTTCGATGATGTGCCCACCTTGCGGGCGGGTACCCCAGATGACGACGAGTTGCTGCCCGCGCACGTCTCGCGTAGCCGCCAGAAGGCCGCCAGGCCGGCCAGCACCGGGCCACTGTGGGCATTGCTGGGAGCGTCGTTCATCGCCCTGGCGGGGCTGGGCTGGTGGAGCTTCCAGCAGATCTCGTTGATGGAGCAGCAACTGGTGGCCACCCAGGAAAGTTTTGCACGTATCAGCGAAGAAGCTGCCGGGCGCTTGCAGGCGATCAGCGGCAAGGTCGATGCCAGCGAGTCGTCGAGTACCACGGGCAGTGAAGCGCTGAAGCTGCAGATCCGTCAGTTGCAGGCCAGCCTGACCGAGCAGGGCAAGCAGCAGCAAGGTGTGGCGGGGCAGGCCGGTGACCTGGGCAAGCGCCTGGAGCAGGTGCTGGCCGATACCCGTGAGCAGCAGAAGGCGGTGACCGAACTGCAGACCCAGCTGCAGGCACAGCTGAAGGCCGTGAACGGTGAGCTGGCGGCACTGAAGTCGGGGCAGGTGGATGGCGGCAAGCTCGATGGCCAGCTCAAGAACCTCAACGATGAAGTGGCCGCGCTGAAGAAGCAGGGTAACCAGAAGGCTGCTGTGGAAAGCCTGGAGCAGGATGTGCTGGTGCTCAAGACGCAGATGGAAAACCGTTCGGCCTCGTCGAGCGGGGCGACGGTGCAGGAGTTCGATGCATTCCGCGGGCAGACCACGCGTAACCTCAATACCCTGCAGAGCCAGATCCAGAACCTGCAGCAGCAGATCAACTCCCGGCCCTGAGATTGCAGGGGAGGGCTTTGCCCTCCTTTCGCGACACAAGGCCGCTCCTACAGGTGATCGCGTTCCCTTGTAGGAGCGGCCTTGTGTCGCGAAAGGGTCGCAAAGCGGCCCCGGCAATCTCGATTACAGGCGTGGATAGTCGATGTACCCGACCGGCCCTTTTCCATAGAAGGTCTCTGGATGTGCCTCATTCAATGGCGCATCCGCCGCCAGCCGCGCCGGCAGGTCCGGGTTGGCGATAAACGGCACGCCAAATGCCACCGCATCGGCCTTGCCCGCCGCCAATGCAGCATTGGCGCTGGCCTTGTCGAAGCGCTCGTTGACGATGTACGGCCCGCCAAATGCCGCCTTGATCAGCGGGCCGATGCTGTCGTCGGCTTCCTTCTCCCGCGAGCAGATAAAGGCAATGCCGCGTTTACCCAGCTCGCGCGCCACGTAGGTGAAAGTCTCGGCGCGGTCGGCATCGCCCATGTCATGGGCATCGGCGCGTGGCGCCAGGTGCACGCCAACGCGGCCGGCTCCCCACACTTCGATGGCCGCATCGGTCACTTCCAGCAGCAACCGTGCGCGGTTTTCCAGCGAGCCGCCGTAGCGGTCGGTACGCTGGTTGGTACTGCTCTGCAGGAACTGGTCGAGCAGGTAGCCGTTGGCACCGTGAATCTCCACGCCATCGAAGCCGGCGGCCTTGGCGTTCTCGGCACCACTGCGGTAGGCCTCGACAATGTCGGCGATCTCTTCGGTTTCCAGTGCGCGCGGGGTCGGGTAATCGCTCAGCGGGCGCACCAGGCTGACGTGGCCTTTGGCCTGGATCGCGCTGGGCGCCACCGGCAGTTCGCCATTGAGGTAGCTGGGGTGGGAGATACGGCCAACGTGCCACAGCTGCAGGAAGATGCGCCCGCCAGCACCATGCACGGCCTTGGTGACATTGTTCCAGCCACGTACCTGCTGGTCGTTCCAGATGCCGGGGGTGTCGGGGTAGCCGACGCCCATCGCGCTGACCGATGTCGCCTCGCTGAGAATCAGGCCGGCACTGGCGCGCTGCACGTAGTATTCGGCCATCAGCGCATTGGGCACGCGGCCTTCATCGGCGCGGCAGCGCGTCAGCGGGGCCATGATGATGCGGTTGGGCAGTTGCACGTCGCCCAGTTGGATCGGATCGAAAAGCGTGGTCATGACGGTTACCTGCCTTGTCAAAGCGCTTGGCGCAGTTGTTCGAGGAACGCCTCGATGGTGGCTTCGTTGCGTTTGAAGAAGTGCCACTGGCCGACCTTCTGGCTGCTGATCAGACCGGCCCGCTGCAAGGTGGCCAGGTGGGCAGACACGGTCGACTGCGACAGCCCGCAGCGCTGGTCGATCTGCCCGGCACAGACACCGTTTTCGGTGCTGTGGTACTGGTCCGGGAATTGCGTTGCCGGGTCTTTCAGCCAGCTGAGGATTTCTCGCCTGACCGGATGGGCCAGTGCTTTTATGATTTCGTCGAGATCGAGTGGCATGGGTTGAGGCTCGTGTTGTAGCGGTATATCGCGATAGGGCGAAACGTACATCGGTATTTCGCGATATACAAATATGAAGAGGTTCTGAGCTGAGCACGAATCGCTATATCGCGTTATAACGATATACGCGATGGGGGTGCTAGACTGCGTCCATGAACTACCTCGCACACCTGCACCTGGGCGGCCCGGCGCCGCAACAACTGCTCGGCAGCCTGTATGGCGACTTCGTCAAAGGCTCGCTGGAGGGGCGCTTCCCGCCTGCGCTGGAGGCGGCGATCCGGCTGCACCGGCATATCGACAGCTACACCGACCAGCACCCCTTGGTGCTGGCGGCGCTGGCGCGATTTCCGCGGGAGCGGCGGCGTTTTGCCGGGATCGTCCTGGATGTGTTTTTCGACCATTGCCTGGCGCGGCACTGGGGGGATTACGCCGAGCAGCCGCTGGTGCAGTTCACCGGAAATTTTTATCGGGTGCTGCTGGCCGAGCCTGAGCTACCGGGGCGGCTGGCGCGGATTGCGCCGTTCATGGCGGCGGATGACTGGCTGGGGGCGTATGGCGATTTCGCCACGCTGGAGCAGGTGTTCAACGGCATTGCCCGGCGTTTGTCGCGGCCGGAAGGCGTGGCTGGAGTGATGGATGAGCTGGAGCGGTTGTATGAGCCGTTGCTGGCGGATTTTCGCGAGTTCTATCCACAGTTGCAGGTGTTTGCGGCGGCAGGAAGGCTATCTGATAACTGAGCCTTGTGCTGGCTGAACCGGCCTCTTCGCGGGCACGCCCGCTCCCACAGGAAGACCACAGGCTCGAAAACTGTGATGTACCTGTGGGAGCGGGCTTGCCCGCGAAGAGGCCAGTAAAGGTAATAGATGAATCAAGCCGCGCGCGCTTGACGCCTTGGAGCCACCGCGACTTCCTCGACGCCGAACAACGCCATGTGAATCGCCTGCTGCGCCTGAAATGCCAGCGCCGCACGTTCCTTCGCGACGCTGCCAATCGGCTTCAACAGGTGAATGCACACCTCACCCCGTGGCTCGGCAAACAAGCGCATCAGGTGTGAAACCAGGTCATCGTCGCCAATGAACGGCGCAATCGGGTCCGCCTCGCCATTGCGCAGGTACTGAATGGCCACCGGCTGCACGGCCACGCCCTGGTCGATGGCCCCGGCCAGCAGACGACCGTGGAAGGTACGCAGCTGGCGACCGTCGGTGGTGGTGCCTTCGGGGAAGATCAGCAGTGGCCGGGCCTGCCCTAGTTGGTCGCTGATCTGTTCGCGCAGGCGCTGGCCGTCACCCCCACCGCGGCGAATGAACAGCGTGCCGGCCTTCTCTGCCAGCCAGCCGGCCACCGGCCAGTGGCGGACCTCGGCCTTGGACAGGAACGACAACGGCAGCAGCATGCCGAGCAGGGGAATGTCGGTCCAGGACACGTGGTTGCTGACCCACAGCATCGGCCGTTGTGGCAGTTCACCGATCACCCGCACCTCGAAGGGCAGGGCGCCGACCAGTCGCTTCATGAACCAGCACGACCAGCGCTGGCGAAGTTCGATGGACGCCTTGATGCCCAGGCGTTCGCCCACGGCGATGACGCCAGCCATGAGCATGCCGAGCGACAGCACCAGCAGCAGCCGAGCGAGGCGGGCGAGCACCCGCAGCCCAGGCATCAGACCGCTGCCTTGAAGTGGCGGGCGTAGCGCGGGCAAAGGTCGTCGCGCTTGAGCAGGATGAACACGTCGGCCACCTGGAAGTCCTCGTCCCAGCACGGCTCGCCGCAGATCTTCGCGCCCAGGCGCATGTAGGCCTTGAGCAGCGGCGGCATTTCGGCGATGACGTTGTTCGGCAGGGCCAGGCTGGGCAACGGGTTCTTCGGTTCGGCACGCAGGTGCTCGGTGCACAGGTAGCGCTCGCGCAGGCGCTGCATGACGGCGTGGGCCTGCACGCCGCCGTCCTGCATGGGGATGCTGGCACAGCCCATCAGGTAGCTGTAGCGGCCCTCGTTGAGCACTTCGGCCAGTTCGCCCCAGAGCACGGCGATGGTGCCGCCGTTGCGGTAGTCGGCGGCGACGCAGGTACGGCCCAGTTCGAGGATCGGGCCTTGCAGTTGCAGCAGGCCGTGAAGGCTGAATTCTTCTTCGCTGTAGAAACGCCCCAGGCTGCTGGCGGCCTGGTGGTCGAGCAGGCGGGTGGTGGCCACCAGCTCGCCGGTGCTCAGGTCGCGCACGCCGATGTGGCGGCAATGTACGTCGTAGTCATCCATGTCCAGGCCCAGTTCGGCGCCTTTGAGCTTGGCCTTGAATTCGGCGCTGAACACCTTGTAGCGCAGGGCCTGGGCTTCCTGCAGGGCCGCGGCGCCGACCAGGCGTTCGGCTTGCAGACGGCGTTCAGTGCTGTTGTCGCCAGAGTGAGCGATCCGAGTCATTACGAGTCTCCATAAGCCAGCCATGAAGGGTTGCGGCCGGTCGGCTTTGTTGTGCAAAGTCAGCCTAGGTAGGCGCGGTGTCACCCCTGTGACTCTTTGGTGATGCTTGCATGACACCCCAGAACAGCCCCCTTGAAGGAGCATCCGATGGCCTGGTTGCAACGACTCAACGACCCTCTCCGCCAGCCGCTGGCCGGCACCTTGGGCGAGACCTATGCCACTCAACTCGAGCGCCTTGGCGCGGTTGCCCCGTTCGAACTGGCGGTGCTGGGCGGGCGCGCCATGGCCACGCCGGGCCTGGCCTTTCTCATCGGTTACCAGGCCGCCTTGCGCGTACTCTGGCCCAGTGCGCCTGCCTGCCTGGGTGCGTTGTGCGCCACCGAGCGGCGCAGCGTGCGGCCGGCGGACATGCATACCCGGCTGGTCGGTTTGCGCCTGAACGGCAACAAGGATTTCGTCACCGCCGGCCTGGATGCCGAGTGGCTACTGGTGGCCGCACGCAGCGAAGCGCTGGGTGAAGCGCCACGGCTGAGCCTGGCGGTGGTTTACCCGGGGGAGGCCGGGGTGACGCTGGAGGCACTGCCGACCCTGCCGCTGATGCCCGAGGTAGGGCACGGTCGATTGCAGTTGCAGGATGCGGCCTGTGAGCTGCTGGCTGGCGATGGTTGGGATGCCTATGTCAAACCGTTCCGCTCGCTGGAGGACTTGTACGTGCTCGCGGCGCTGACGGCCTGGTTGTATGGAGTGGGGCAGGAGTGCGGCTGGCCGCAGGAGCTGCGTTTGCGTCTGTTAGGATTGTTGGCAGGATGTGCCGAGGGCAGCCGGCAGTGCGCCGACAGCGTCGGCTGCCACCTGCTGCTGGGGGGATTGTTCTCGCAGTTTCAGGAACTGCGCGGGGCGATCGACAAGGCGCTGCTGGCAGGGCCGGAGCAATGGGCGCAGCTGTGGCAGCGGGATCAGGGGGTATTGGCATTGGCCACTGCGGCGCGGGAAAAGCGCCTGGCCAAGGCCTGGTTGGCAGCAGGGTTGTCATGAAAGTCTGCAAGACTGCGTGATCCTTTAGATTCTGGGGCTGCTCTGCAGCCCATCGCAGGCAAGCCAGCTCCTACAGGACGGTGCAATGCTTCAAGCTTGCGCTGGACATGTGGGAGCTGGCTTGCCTGCGATGGGGTGCGAAGCGGCCCCAACAAGGCATGCCCCATGATCAAGACCCTGTTGGCAATCATTGGCCTGACCATCATGCCCGCCTGGGCCGAAGTCTGGCCCGAACCGGACTGGCCAATCGACAATACCGCTCTCGACTGGCAAGCCGTCGACACCTACGCCTTCCCCGAACGCAACGCCAGCGAGCGCAGCGGCATCCGCACCGACGCCCTGTTGATCATCCGCGACGGTCGCATCCTACACGAACGCTACAGCGCCCCTACCACCGCCAATACTGCCCACCTGACCTGGTCGGTCAGCAAGAGCGTGCTGGCCACCGTGCTAGGCGTCGCCCAGGGTGAAGGCCGTTTCCAGCTGCAGGACCCAGCCGCACGTTTCTACCCGCCGATGCAGGCCCATCCTGACGTGCACCTGGCCGACCTGCTGCACTGGGCCAGCGGCCTGGACTGGCAGGAAGACTACGAGTACGCACCGTTGAAGTCTTCGGTCGTGGCCATGCTCTATACCCGTGGGCGCGACGACATGGCGGCCTATACCGCCGCCCGCGCCGGCGCTGAAAAGCCCGGCCAGCGCTTTCTCTACTCCAGTGGCGACAGCAACGTGCTGGCAGCCGTCTTGCGCGGCATGCTCGATGCCGGCACCTATGCCGACTACCCCTGGCAGGCGCTGTTCACCCCGCTGGGCATCGACAGCGCGGTCTGGGAACGCGACGGTGCAGGTACGTTCGTTGGCTCTTCCTACCTCTATCTCAGTGCCCGGGACCTGGCGCGCATCGGCTTGCTGATGCAGCGCGATGGCCGCTGGCAAGGTCGCCAGCTGCTGCCGCCGAGCTGGGTTGCCTTCAACCGCACACCCTTTACCCTGGCCGCCGCGATGCCCGGCGAAGCCAACCCGGGCGGCCACTGGTGGCTCAACCTGCCATTGCCGGGCAGCCCGACACCGTGGCCCGACGCCCCGACCGATACCTACGCTGCGCTTGGCCACTGGGGCCAGGCGCTGTATATCGTGCCGTCGCAGAAACTGCTGATCGTGCGCTATGCCGATGACCGCGATGGCAGCTACCGCCACAACGAACTGCTCAAGCGGGTGCTGGCGGCGCTGGCCAAGGAGGGCGCATGAAGCGCGTGCTGTTGCTGGTGATCGTCGCCTTGCTCGGCTGGGCCTGGCTCGAGCGCCAGGCGCTGGCGGACTTCCCGAGCATCCTGTCGGCCTATTCGGCCAAGGAGTACTGCTCGTGCCGCTTCGTCATGGGCTTCGACGAGGCCTATTGCCGGGGCTATGTGAAGCAATGGTTGCCCCTGAGCCGCCTGGAGGAAGACGGCCCGCAACGGCGGGTCACCGCCGAAGGCCTCGGCCAGCGCAACCAGGCGGCGTGGCAGGGCGCGCAGGCCGGCTGCCGCTTGCTGCCATGAGGGCGGGCGGGTAAGGTTGACGGTCAAGTTTCACGAGACCTGTCATGTTCAAGCTGCCCCGTTTTCTGCCTGCCCTGCTGCTGGCTTTGTGCCTGCCCGCCCACGCCAACTGGCACCTCGATGGTGAGTCATCACGCTTGTCATTCGTCACCGGCAAGAACGGTGATACCGCCGAGGTGCATCGTTTTCTGGTGCTGCACGGCAGCGTCAACCGCAAGGGCGCGGCTGCGCTGAGCATCGAGATGGACTCGGTGAGCAGCGGCATCCCGCTGCGTGACGAGCAGATGCGCGACAACCTGTTCGAGGTAGAGCGCTTCGCCGAGGCGAGCGTGAAGGCGCAGATCGACTTGCGGCCGATCAACGACCTGGCCGACGGTGCGCAGATCGAACTGCGCCTGCCGCTGACCGTCACCCTGCACGGCCAATCGCACAGCTACAACGCGTTGCTGCTGGCCACCCGCCTGGATGAGCGGCGCTTCCAGGTGGTGACCCTCGAACCGCTGGTGCTACGGGCCTCGGACTTTGGTCTGTTGCCTGGGCTGGAAAGCCTGCGCAAGTTCGCCAGACTAAAATCCATCAACCCGTCGGTACCGGTCAATGCGGTACTGATCTTCAACGCCCGCTGACATGCCGGGGCCGGTCTTCCCCTGGCGGGATGGCAATGAGTTCGAACTGCTGATCGACGGCCCCGAATTCTTTCCACGCATGCTCCAGGCGATCCTGCGCGCCGAGTTCCAGGTCGACCTCGAACTGTATCTGGTCGAGGCCGGTGCGTGTGCCGAGGCAGTGGTGGAGGCGCTGGAGCAGGTGGCACGGCGCGGCGTGCGGGTGCGTTGCCTGTTCGATGACTATGGTTCGCTGGCCTTTACCGCGGCGTTGCGCCAGCGCCTGCTGGAGGCCGGGGTGTACTTGCGCTGGTATAACCGCCTGCGCTGGAAGCGGGGTTTTCGCAACCTGTACCGCGACCATCGCAAGCTGTTGCTGGTGGACGAACGCTGGGCGGTGGTGGGCGGCACGGGCGTCACCGACGAGTTCTGGACGCCAGGTGAGGCGACCAGCGCCTGGCACGAGGTGATGGTGCAGATGCAAGGGCCGGTGGTGAGCGACTGGCAGTTGCTGTTCGACCGCCAGTGGCAAGCCAACAACCGCCGCACCGCCTGGCGCCCGGCCGAGGGCTTCGGCCTGCCGCGCCTGCCCAAGGTGCCGGTGCAAGGCCAGGGCATGGGCCGGGTGGCCTATGCCGACGCCCGCCAGCACCAGGACATCCTGCATTCGCTGGTACGGGCGATCAACAGTGGCAAACAGCGGGTGTGGCTGGCCACGCCTTACTTCCTGCCGACCTGGAGCGTGCGCCGGTCGTTGCGCCGCGCCGCCAGCAAAGGCGTCGACGTGCGCTTGCTGTTGACCGGACCGCGCACTGACCACCCTTCGGTGCGTTACGCCGGGCACCGTTATTACCCCCGATTGCTGCGTGCCGGAGTGCGCATCTACGAGTACCAGCCGTGCTTCCTGCATTTGAAGATGGTGCTGATCGACGACTGGGTCAGTGTCGGTTCGTGCAACTTCGATCACTGGAACCTGCGCTTCAACCTGGAGGCCAACATCGAGGCACTCGACCCGCCGTTGACGGCTGCCGTGCAGGCCAGCTTCGAGCGCGATTTTGCCTTGAGCGAGGTGGTCGACCTTGACCACTGGCATGCCCGGCCGCTGTGGCGTCGGGTGAAGCAGCGCGTGTGGGGATGGCTGGACCGGCTGGTGGTCAACTTGCTCGACCGGCGCGACTGAGAACGGCTATCGTGCAGTGACTGTCCCTAGGCAATCGAAGGAGTGGGTGCGATGACGGCGAAGAAGATTCTCATGCTGGTTGGCGACTATGTCGAAGATTACGAGGCCATGGTGCCGTTCCAGGCGCTGAGCATGGTCGGGCACACGGTGCATGCGGTATGCCCGGAAAAGGTCGCGGGGCAGACCGTGCGCACGGCGATTCATGATTTCGAAGGCGAGCAGACCTACAGCGAAAAGCCAGGGCACAACTTTGCCCTGAACTACGATTTTGTGCGGGTACGGGCCGAGGGTTATGACGCGTTGCTGATCCCTGGCGGCCGTGCGCCGGAGTACCTGCGCCTGGATGAGAAGGTGCTGGAGCTGGTGAGGGCGTTCGACCAGGCCGGCAAGCCGATTGCGGCGGTGTGCCATGGCGCGCAGCTGCTGGCGGCGGCGGGTGTGCTGGAAGGGCGCGAGTGCAGTGCGTATCCGGCCTGTGCGCCGGAAGTGCGCCTGGCCGGTGGCACGTTCATCGATATCGCGGTGGACCAGGCGCATGTCGATGGTAACCTGGTGACCGCGCCCGCCTGGCCGGCGCACCCGGCCTGGCTGGCCGCCTTCCTCAAGGTGCTTGGCACCCGTATCGCCTGACGGACGCTCCCACAGGGGCCGTGTTGCGTCAGGCAACCTGTTCGACCCAGTCATTGAGGTTGTAGTAGTTGGTGACCCGGGCAATCTTGCCGCAGTGGATGTAGAAGAAGGCCCCCGCCGGCAGCACGTAGGTCTGCCCATTGGCTGCCGGCAAGCCTTCGTCGTCGGCCAGGTATTCGCCATGTACGGTGAACTCCGCCGCCGCCCGGCTGCCATCGGCGTTCTGCATCACCACGATATCGGCCAGGCGCTCGCGGTAGCAGCGGTTCATCTTGTCCATGAACGCAGCGAACTTCGCTTTGCCCATGTGCCGCTCGCCCTGGTTGATGTCGTGGATCACGTCTTCGCTGAGCAGTGCCAGGAAGGCCGGCATGTCGCCAGCATTGAAGGCAGCGTAGTAAGCATTTACCAGTTCGGTAGCGGTCATGGAACAATTCCTGTCGTGTAGGGAAAAGGCAGTGTGCTGGCTCGGATGATAGGGTTTCCCCTCAAGCCCGGCTTAGCCGAGCGCGTCATCCACATCGACAAAACGACCGCCAAGCATGGAAATACGCCTGTTGCACGGCGCCGCTATCGCGCCTTACATCGATGACCTCGCTCGCCTGCGCCTGACCGTGTTCCGCGAGTTCCCCTACCTCTACGACGGCACCCCGGAGTACGAGGCCGACTACCTGGCCAGCTACACCCGTTCCGGGCGCAGCCTGGTGGTGCTGGCCCTGGACGACGGCCAGGTGGTTGGCGCCTCCACCGGCCTGCCGCTGGTGGATGTGGCTCCGCAGTTCCAGCAGCCATTCCTGGCGCTGGGGCGCGACCCGGCCAGCGTCTACTACTTCGGTGAGTCGCTGGTACTGCCGGCGTACCGTGGCCGGGGCCTGGGCGTGCGCTTTTTCATCGAGCGCGAGTCCTATGCCCACAAACTGGCCGAATTCGACTTCTGCGCGTTCTGTGCCGTGGAGCGCCCGGGTGTGCATCCGCGCCGGCCTGCCGACTACAAGCCGCTGCACGGGTTCTGGCGCAATCGCGGCTTCCTGCATGACCCGGCCTTGCGCACGAGCTACGCCTGGCGTGATTTGGACGAGTCGGAAAGCTCGGAAAAGATCATGTCGTTCTGGACCAAGGAGCTGCCCATTTGATCCGCCTCGCGGCGTGCCAGTACGCCATCGAGCTGCATGAAACCTGGGACGCCTATGCCGAGCATCTGCAGGCCTTGTGTGCCGAGGCGGTGGCGGCAAGCGCCCAGCTGCTGCTGTTGCCGGAATACGCCGGGCTGGTGCTCAGCGGCCAGTTGCCGGCCGAACAGCGTGGTGACCTCAAGGCCTCGATCGCCGGCATCCAGCCGCTGATCGAGCCCTGGTTGGCGTTGTGCGAAGGGCTTGCCCGGCGCTGGGGCATCTACCTGCAGCCGGGCAGCCTGCCGGTGCTCGACCGCGACGGGCAATACCGCAACCGTGCCTGGCTGTTCGGCCCCGAGGGCGTGCTCGGCTATCAGGACAAACTGATGATGACCCGCTTCGAGCGGGAGCAGTGGGGCATTGCCGCAGGTCATGGCCTGCAGGTGTTCGACACCGCGCTTGGCCGCCTGGGCATCCTGATCTGCTATGACAACGAGTTCCCGATGCTGGCGCGGCGCCTGGCCGAGGGTGGTGTCGACCTGATCCTGGCGCCGAGCTGCACCGATACCGAGGCAGGCTACCATCGGGTACGCATTGGCGCGCAGGCACGGGCACTGGAAAACCAGATTGCCGTGTTGCAGAGCCCGACGGTGGGGGTGGCGCCCTGGTCGCCGGCACTGGATGAGAACATCGGCCGGGCTGGGCTGTTCGTTCCGCCGGATCATGGGATGCCGGGAGACGGGGTGGTTGCGCTGAGTGGGGCGATGAGCCCGGTGAGCAGCCAGTGGCTGGTGTGTGAGGTGGATCTTGAGGAAGTGCGGCGGGTGAGGCGGGAAGGGCAAGTGTTTACCCGCAGGGACTGGCCGGAACAGTTCGAGAGACTTCTGTGAGAGCGGCGGCGCCTGCTTCGCGAGCATGCCCGCTCCCACAGGTACAGCGTAGCCTTCAAGCTTGAGCTGTACTTGTGGGAGCGGGCGTGCCCGCGAAGCAGGCGCCGCCGTTACAGCAGGTTTACTTCACTTCGACTGCCAGGCTTTGGGCAATCTTGCTCTGCCACAGGGCAGGGCCAGTGATGTGCACCGACTCACCGTTGCTGTCGACCGCGACGGTCACCGGCATGTCTTTGACCTCGAACTCGTAGATCGCTTCCATGCCCAGCTCGGCGAAGGCCAGGACCTTCGACTTGCGGATGGCCTGGGCCACCAGGTAGGCAGCGCCACCCACGGCCATCAGGTACACGGCCTTGTTGTCCTTGATCGCTTCGATCGCGGTCGGGCCACGCTCGGACTTGCCGATCATGCCCAGCAGGCCGGTCTGTTCGAGGATCTGGCGGGTGAACTTGTCCATGCGGGTGGCAGTGGTCGGGCCGGCTGGGCCTACCACTTCGTCACCAACCGGGTCGACCGGGCCGACGTAGTAGATGAAGCGACCTTTCAGGTCCACCGGCAGTTCTTCACCGCGGTTGAGCATCTCGACCATGCGCTTGTGCGCGGCGTCGCGGCCGGTGAGCATCTTGCCGTTGAGCAGGATGGTCTCGCCCGGCTTCCAGCTGGCGACTTCCTCAGGGGTGATGTCGTCGAGGTTGACGCGGCGGGCGCTCGGGCCGGCTTCCCAGACGATTTCCGGGTAGGCGTCCAGCGACGGCGCTTCCAGCTCGGCCGGGCCGGAGCCGTCGAGCACGAAGTGGGCGTGGCGGGTGGCGGCGCAGTTAGGGATCATGCAGACCGGCAGCGAAGCCGCGTGGGTCGGGTAGTCCATGATCTTGACGTCGAGCACGGTGGTCAGGCCGCCCAGGCCCTGGGCGCCGATGCCCAGCTGGTTGACCTTCTCGAACAGCTCCAGGCGGATCTCTTCCAGGCGGTTCTGTGGGCCACGGGCTTTCAGTTCGTGGATGTCGATGGACTCCATCAACACTTCCTTGGCCATTACCGCGGCCTTCTCGGCGGTACCGCCGATGCCGATGCCGAGCATGCCAGGCGGGCACCAGCCAGCGCCCATGGTCGGGACGGTCTTGAGCACCCAGTCGACGATCGAGTCGGACGGGTTGAGCATGGCCATCTTCGACTTGTTCTCCGAGCCGCCGCCTTTGGCTGCAACGTCGACCTCGACCTTGTCGCCAGGGACGATGGAGTAGTGGATGACGGCCGGGGTGTTGTCCTTGGTGTTCTTGCGGGCACCGGCCGGGTCGGCCAGGATCGAGGCGCGCAGGACGTTTTCAGGCAGGTTGTAGGCGCGACGCACACCTTCGTTGATCATGTCGTCGACGCTCAGGGTGGCGCCGTCCCAGCGCACGTCCATGCCCACGCGCACGAACACGGTGACGATACCGGTGTCCTGGCAGATCGGGCGGTGGCCGGTGGCGCACATGCGCGAGTTGATCAGGATCTGGGCGATGGAGTCGCGTGCCGCTGGCGACTCTTCGCGCAGGTAGGCCTCGTGCATCGCCTGGATGAAATCGACGGGGTGGTAGTACGAGATGAATTGCAGGGCGTCGGCGACGCTCTGAATCAGGTCGTCTTGCTTGATCACGGTCATGCAGCGCGCTCCTCTTAAAGACGGGAACATTCAAAAAGACGCTCGACGGTGCCGACCAGCGTGTCGAAGCGCCTTGCAAGGCGCGCCGGCAGGCTGGCCGACGCAAAAGGGCGCGGCAGTATAGCGCGCCTCACCGCGCGAAACACCTGCGCGTGGTCTGGACCATGGTCGGCAGTTGGCAGGCATCCTTTTTGCTGCCAATGCGCGCTTGGCATACAGTGACCCGGTGATCGATGGAGACAGACTTACCATGCCCGAACTTTGCGTGGGCACGCGCCGCTGGGCGGTGCCGACCGGCAGCAACCTGCTCGATGCCTTGAACGAGGCCGGGCTCAATGTGCCCTACAGCTGCCGTGCCGGCAGTTGCCACGCCTGCCTGGTGCATTGCCTGCAAGGGCAGCCGGTGGACGCCTTGCCCGAGGCTCTGGCGCTGGACAAGCATGCCCAGGGCTGGCGCCTGGCCTGCCAGTGCCGGGTGGTCGAGGACCTGCGCGTGGCGGTGTTCGACCCGCAACAGGATGGCGTGCCAGCGCGGGTCTGCGCAGTGGGCTGGTTTGGCGATGTGCTGCGCTTGCGGCTGCGACCGGAAAGGGCGCTGCGTTATCAGACGGGGCAGCATGTGGTGTTGTGGGACGGGCCTGTTGCAAGGCCTTATTCATTGGCCAGCCTGCCGGGCGAAGAAGATTTTCTGGAGTTTCATATCGACTGCCAGCGGCCGGGTGCCTTTAGTGACAAGGCCCGTGGGTTGCAGGTAGGCGACGAGTTGCGCCTCGGTGAGCTAAGGGGCGGGGCGCTGCATTATGACCCGGACTGGCAGGCGCGGCCGCTCTGGTTGCTGGCAGCGGGCACCGGCTTGGCGCCGTTGTGGGGCATCTTGCGCGAAGCGATGCGCCAGGGGCATCAAGGGGAGATTCGGGTGGTGCATGTGGCGCGAGATAGCGTTGGGCACTATCTGGCTGAGCCGTTGATGCAACTGCAGGGCGTGAAAATCGAGCTGGTGCTCGCGGAGCAGATGGAGGAGGCGTTGGCAGGGTTGCGGCCGTCATCGCGGCAGACAGTGGCGCTGGTGTGCGGTGCGCCAAGTAGCGTCGAGCGGTTTGCCCGGCGGCTGTTCATTGCCGGGGTGCCGCGGGGGCAGGTGTTTGCTGATGTGTTCGTCGAGCATGCCTGAATGAGCAGGGGAGGGCTTTGCCCTCCTTTCCGACCGGTCCGGCGCCCCGGCAAGGCCGCTCCTACAGGGAAATGCAAACGCCTGTAGGAGCGGCCTTGTGTCGCGATTGGGCCGCAAAGCGGCCCCGGAAGGCATCAGCCGACCAGCGGATCACCGACGTGCAGGATCTTCATGCCGTTGGTGCCACCGATGGTGTGGTAGCTGTCACCCTTGGTCAGGATCACCCAGTCACCTTGCTCCACCAGTCCGCGCTTGAGCAGCTCGTCGACGGCTGCCTGGCTGACCTTGTCCGCCGGCAGCGAAGCCGGGTCGAAGGCGATCGGGTAGACGCCGCGGAACATGTTGGCACGGGCCTGGGTGGCGCGGTGCGGCGACAGCGCGAAGATCGGCACATGCGAGCGCAGGCGCGACATGATCAGCGGGGTGTAGCCACTTTCGGTCAGGGCGATGATCGCTTTCACGCCTGGGAAGTGGTTGGCGGTGTACATGGCCGCCAGGGCGATGCTCTCGTCGCAACGCTCGAAGGTGGTGTGCAGGCGGTGGCTGGACTTCTGGCTGGTCGGGTGCTTTTCGGCACCGGAGCAGATACGGGCCATGGCCTGTACGGCTTCGATCGGGTACGAACCGGCGGCGCTTTCGGCCGACAGCATCACCGCGTCGGTGTTGTCCAGCACGGCGTTGGCCACGTCGGACACTTCGGCGCGGGTCGGCATCGGGTTCTGGATCATCGACTCCATCATCTGGGTCGCTACGATCACCGCCTTGTTGTTGCGGCGGGCGTGCTGGATGATCTTCTTCTGGATGGCGATCAGCTCGGCGTCGCCGATTTCCACGCCCAGGTCGCCACGGGCAACCATGACGGCGTCGGAAGCGAGGATCAGCTTGTCGAGGGTTTCGTCGTCGGCAACGGCTTCGGCGCGCTCGATCTTGGCCACCAGCCAGGCGCTGCCGCCGGCTTCGTCACGCAGCTTGCGGGCGTATTCCATGTCGCTGGCGTCACGCGGGAAGGAGACAGCCAGGTAGTCCAGGTCCATTTCCGCAGCCAGCTTGATGTCGGCCTTGTCTTTTTCGGTCAGGGCCGGCGCGGTCAGGCCGCCACCTTTGCGGTTGATGCCTTTGTGGTCCGACAGCGGGCCACCGATGATCACCACGCAGTGCAGGGCGTCTGCGGTGGCGGTTTCGACGCGCATGACCACACGGCCGTCGTCGAGCAGCAGTTCGTCACCGACGCCGCAGTCCTTGACCAGGTCGGGATAGTCGATACCGACGATGTCCTGGTTGCCTTCGGTCAGCGGGTGGGCGGTGGAGAAGGTGAACTTGTCACCGATCTTCAGTTCGATGCGCTTGTTGGCGAACTTGGCGATGCGGATCTTCGGACCCTGCAGGTCGCCCAGCAGTGCGACATGGCGGCCGTTCTTGGCGGCGATGTCACGGATCAGGCGGGCGCGCGCCTTGTGCTCGTCCGGAGTGCCGTGGGAGAAGTTCAAGCGTGCCACGTCCAGGCCGGCGAGGATCAGCTGTTCGATCACTTCCGGCGAGTTGCTGGCGGGGCCAAGGGTGGCGACGATTTTGGTACGGCGGATGCTCATGCACAGACTCCTATAGTGAAGCGCAGCGAAAGGCTACTCCTCAATTGCGCTGTAGTCATTGTTCCGTTGCACTACCTGCGACCAACGCAGGGTGGCATTTGAACGGGCGGGAGTATCCTTGCAAAAGGCTGTGAAGATTTGCCGGCAATGGCCGATAAACAGGCATCAAAGGAGATACCCCATGCGCGCCCTGATCATAATCGCCCTGGCGGCCAGCACCGTCGGCTGCACCCGCTGGTCCATGGACCACCACCTGAACAACGCCTACCGCGCCTATGACCGGGGCGATTGTTCGAAGGTCATGCTGGAGTTGTCGCAGGTCGACCGCACCAGCCGTGCGCGACCGTTCATCCACCCGGAAGTGTCACTGCTGCGTGGCCAGTGCCTGGAGCGCGACATGCTTTATGTGGATGCCGCGCAGACCTACGAGTACCTGATCCAGCAGTACCCGGGCAATGAATACGCCTACCGGGCCAAGGCGCGCCTGGAGACCCTGCAGAAGCTCGGGCACTATCGGGGTGCAGAGGCCGCGGTGGCCAACCCGGTGAATACCCCTACTTGGCGTTAACACCAAGGTGTCATTAATTTCACGGGATTTGCCCGGCGCGCTGCGCTAATCTGTAACTCAGCTGTTACAACAACCGCCAGTACCTTGCATTCCTGGCATCAGGTACGGGACTGCACTCGCGATCATGTTCATCCAGCGCCATATCGAACGCCATCAGTTGCCTTGTGTGCTGAAGGTCTACAACCGCTTTACCGATCAGCCGATCGGTCAACTGGGCAATGCCTCCGAAGACGGGATCATGCTGATCAGCTCGCTGCCTGTGCTGGTCGGCCCGGACTTCGAGCTGCAATTGCGCCTGCCACTGGCCGGTGGCGGGTTTCAGTTCATCAACCTGACCGCCAGTTGCCTGTGGTGCCGCGAAGACCAGACCCCGGGCCACTACGACTCCGGTTTCATGCTGCTGCAGGCGCCGCGCGAATACGATGAATTCGTCCGCTCGTTGCGCGACTATTTCAGTTTCCGCCCCGCCAACGCTTCCGCCTGAGCCTGTCTCCGCTAAAATCGGGTCGACCTCGAAACAGGACGACCCCGTGACTTCCAGCATCTTCTGGCACGACTACGAAACCACTGGCATCAACCCGCGCTGCGACCGGCCGCTGCAGGTCGCTGGTGTGCGCACCGATTTCGAACTCAACGAGATCGAAGAGCCAATCAACCTCTATTGCCGCCCTTCGGACGATATTCTGCCGCACCCGGCCGCCTGTCTGGTCACCGGCATCACCCCCGAGCAACTCGCCAACCAGGGCCTGTGCGAAGCCGAGTTCATGACCCGGGTCCACGCGCAGCTGGCGCGCCCTGGCACATGCGCTGCCGGCTACAACACCCTGCGCTTCGACGATGAAGTGACCCGCTACAGCCTGTACCGCAACTTCTTCGACCCTTATGCCCGCGAGTGGCAGGGCGGCAACAGCCGCTGGGACCTGATCGACGTGGTGCGCACTGCCTATGCCCTGCGTCCGGAAGGCATCGTCTGGCCGCAACAGGACGGGCGCACCAGCCTGCGTCTTGAATTGCTCAGCCAGGCCAATGGCATCGACCATGGGCATGCCCATGAAGCGCTTTCCGACGTACGGGCCACGATTGCCCTGGCACGCCTGATAAGGCAGCAACAACCCAAGTTGTATGAGTGGCTGTTCCAGTTGCGCAGCAAGCACAAAGTGATGGAGCAGATCCGTCTATTGCAGCCGCTGGTGCATATATCCGGGCGCTTTTCCGCGGCGCGTAATTATCTGGGGGTGGTCCTGCCATTGGCCTGGCACCCGCGTAATCGCAATGCACTGATTGTGTGCGACCTGCATCAGGAAACCCTACCGTTAATAAGGGAAAGTGCCGAGGTACTGCGCGAGCGTTTGTACACACGGCATGAGGAACTATCTGAAGGACAATTACCGGTGCCGCTCAAGTTGGTGCAGATCAATCGCTGCCCGGTAGTCGCGCCGCTTTCGGTATTGCGCCCTTCCGATCAGCAGCGACTGGGCATCGATCTGGCACTGATGCAATCACGTGCTGAACAGTTGGCTAATCAACAGGCTGAATGGCAAGACAAGCTTGAGCATATCTACGGCAAGGAGGACTTCGCTGCGGTTGAAGACCCGGAACAGCAGTTGTATGACGGTTTCATCGGTGATCGTGACCGTCGCCTGTGCGAGCAAGTTCGCACGCTGGACCCTGCGCAATTAGGGCATGGCCATTGGATGTTCGATGATCCCCGCCTGCCGGAGTTGTTGTTCCGCTACCGCGCGCGAAACTTCCCCGAGACGTTGAACAGTGAAGAGCGCCAGCGCTGGTATGGCTTCTGCCAGCAGCGCCTGAGCGACCCGCAGTGGGGGGCACCGAACACGCTGGGTGATTTCGAGCAGGCCAGGCTGAGCGCCTGGGCCAATGCCGACGAGGCCGGGCGGCGAGTGCTGGACGCCTGGCAGGTGCATGCCAGTAACTTGCGTGAGCAGTTTGCTATCAGCTGTTGAGTGAACAAACAAAAACGCCGGCATCATGCCGGCGTTCTTGTTTGTATATACAAAACGTTGCTGTGGACAATCAGTCCAGCAGGGTCGCCCAGCTTTCAACCACGTCACCACCCCATTTGGCTTTCCATTCTTTCAGGGTCTTGTGGTTGCCGCCTTTGGTTTCGATCACTTCACCGTTGTGCGGGTTCTTGTATTGCTTGACCTTGCGCGCACGCTTGGTAGCGACAGGTTTGGCAGCGCCACGTGGTGCTTTGCTCAGTTTCGACTCTGGGTCGAGCAGGGCGATGACGTCGCGCAGCGACTTGGAGTACTCGCCCATCAGGGTGCGCAGTTTGCCTTCGAACTCCAGTTCTTTCTTCAGCTTGTCATCCTGCGACAGGTTGGCCAGGCGGGCCTGAAGTTCCTTGATGGCCTCTTCGGTAGCGCGGTACTCGTTGATCAGGGACATGGAGTGTTCCTTTAATGCGTGTTCAGAAATGTGTGGGGCAATAATAGACAGGCGATACTCTCAAGTAAACATATTATTCGGCACTTAACTGTTAGTAGCCCTGTGACAAAATATCTCAAGATTAAGAAAAATTTACATATGGCCCTGCAGTTCGTCCTGATTGTCATCAGGCTGTAGTAGCGCGGTTTTCGCCCTGTCTTCCCGGGCATGGCGCTACCGGCGGGCGCAATGATTACTGCGTTTTTTTGGTCGGGCCGCTAGAATGAGCGCCTTTGCGAAGTTCTGGAGTCTTAATTCATGCGCACCTATCGTCTGGTGATCGCCTGCCCCGACCGTGTTGGCATCGTGGCGAAAGTCAGTAATTTCCTGGCCTTGTACAATGGCTGGATCAACGAAGCCAGCCACCACTCCGATGAGCAGAGCGGCTGGTTCTTCATGCGCCATGAAATCCGCGCCGAGTCGCTGCCTTTCGGTATCGAGGCGTTCCGCGAGGCCTTCGCGCCGATCGCCGAAGAGTTCTCCATGACCTGGCGTATCACCGACTCGGCGCAGAAGAAGCGCGTGGTGCTGATGGCCAGCCGCGAATCGCACTGCCTGGCCGACCTGCTGCACCGCTGGCACACCGATGAACTGGATTGCGAGATCCCTTGTGTGATTTCCAACCACAACGACCTGCGCAGCATGGTCGAGTGGCATGGCATTCCGTTCTTCCACGTGCCGGTCGACCCCAAGGACAAGGCCCCGGCCTTTGCCGAAGTGTCGCGCCTGGTCCAGGAGCACGCGGCTGACGTGGTGGTGCTGGCGCGTTACATGCAAATCCTGCCGCCGCAGCTGTGCCAGGACTATGCCGAAAAAGTCATCAACATCCACCACAGCTTCCTGCCGTCGTTCGTTGGCGCCAAGCCGTATCACCAGGCGGCCCTGCGTGGCGTGAAGCTGATCGGTGCAACCTGCCACTACGTGACCGAAGAGCTGGATGCCGGCCCGATCATCGAGCAGGACGTGGTGCGTGTGAGCCATGCCGATAGCATCGAAGACATGGTCCGCTTCGGCCGTGACGTCGAGAAGATGGTGCTGGCCCGCGGCCTGCGCTATCACCTGGAAGACCGCGTGCTGGTGCACGGCAACAAGACTGTGGTTTTTGACTGATACCACTGCGGGGGCTGCATCGCGGCCCCCAATGCTTTGCGGAGAACATGATGGCAATCTCACGCAACAAACCCACTGCCTCAACTCCTCCCACCCTCGGCGAAGGCTGCCTGGCCCGCTACGACCCCGAAGCCCTGAGCGACGACGACGGCACCGACTTCCCCGATGCTGCTGAACTGTGGCGTCAGCTCAACCCGCCTGACGTCGCCAACGCTCCAGCAACGGACGCGCTAGCAGGCAGACAAAAACCGGCCCGCCCGCCAGCAGATAAAAGTAGTAAGTGATCGCCCGCCAGATCACGATCGCCGCTGCGGCTGTCGAACTGCCCACCAGCGGCGTCAGCAGGCTGGCCGAGGTCAGCTCGGCGGCACCGGCGCCACCTGGCAGCAGGCTGAATTGCCCGGCGCTGAGCGACAGCATCTGCACCAGGAAGCTCGGGATCCACGACAGCTCCACCCCCAGACCCTTCAGCACCAGGTACAGCACGCTGTAGCGCAGGCTCCAGTGCAGGCAGGTGAGGGTGAACACCAGCGCCAGGGTACGTTTGGGCAGCTGCCAGGTCTGTGCCAGGGCGTCGATGAAATGCAGAACCTTGCGGGCCCAGCGGCGTTTGCGCTGGCCGGGCATGCCCAGGCGCTGCAGCAAGCGCCCGTTGAAGCGCATCACCGCCCGGCGATAACGCAGCAGTACGACGATCATGGCCAGGGCAGCGCACAGCAGCAACGCGCTGCCCAACAACATGCTTTGCTGGCTGCGCCCCAGGCTGTGGAACAGGGCGTAACCGGCAATCGCCAGCATCGCGCAGAAGAAGAACAGCAGGTCGTTCAGTTGATCCATGGCAAATACCGCACCACTGCGGGCCGGCCCGATGCGGTCACGGGCGAGCAGGGCCATGAGGGTGATCGGGCCGCCGCTGCCGCCAGGGGTGGTACAGATGGCGAATTCGGTGGCCATCACCACGCCGAGGCTGCGCACACGGCCAAGCTGCGTCGCTTGCTCGCCGAGCAGCAAGCGCAGGCGCATGGCATTGATCATCCAGCACAGCAGGATCATGCCGAGCAGGATCAGCAACAGCCTGGTGTCGAAAGTCGCCAGCCTGGGCAGCAGTTCGTTGCCGCCGAGCAGCGCCGGCACCAATAAGGCGCCGGCCAGTGCCAGGGCCAGCCAGCCGAGGCGGTTCATGCGATCACCTGGCGCTCCAGCCAGGCCGACTTGGTCAGCGGCTCACGGCCTTGCAGCAGCAGGTTGTCGAGGGTGCGCAGCCAATAGTTGCGCGCTGAGCGGTGGCGCATGTCCACCGGATGCAAGCCAAGACGCAGGGTTTCAGCTGTGCGCCAGTGCCGGCACTGCCAATCACAGACCACCCTCGACAGGCCTCGGCGCCATGCGCTGCGTGCGCTCCATACCAGCCCCGGCGCCTCGAACGCGGTGAAGTCTGGCAAGCGATACAGGTGCTGGGGCGTGCTGGTGTAGCGCAGCGGCAATTGGCTCAGAGCCTGCCGGGTGCCTTGGCTCATCAGCCAGCCCGGGGCGACGAAACCGGCCACCGGCCAGCCTTGCCCGGCGAACAGGGCCAGACCTTGTTCCAGGCGCTGCAGGGCTTGCGCCTGGTCAAGGGCATAGAACTCGCCTTCGTGGGTGTAGATACGCCGCATGAAGTATTCGCCGAGGCTGCGCGGCGTGGGCCCGTCGTCGGCGTGGTAGAAACCGTGCAACGCCAGTTCGTCACCCCGGGCCAGGCGCCGTTCGAGCAGGCGGCAGAAGGTCGGTGAGCGGGTCAGCGGGTTGCGGTGATGAAAGTCTGGCACCACCAACCAGGTCATTGGCACATTGCCCCTCTCGTCCACGGCCTGTACGAACGGCTGGTAGTCCGGCCAGGTTTCGGGCGCGATATCGTGCAGCACCAGCATCAGGCTGCCCGAGGCCCCTCCCGGCTCAGCCATGGGCGCGTACCTGGGGTTGGTGGCCGAGCACGGCCTGGTAGTGTTGCAGCAGGCCAGCCACCACGTTGTCCCACGAGTAGTGCTGCTCCACATGCAGGCGGGCCTGGGCGCCGAGCTTGCGCACCCCTGCTTCGAACGCTTCGCATACGGCCATGGCCATGGCCTGGCCATCGTTGGCCTGGCACAGACGCCCGCAATGTTCGTTGATGATCTCGCCGAAGGCTCCGGCGCGTACTGCGACCACCGGGGTGGCGCTGGCCATGGCTTCGAGAATGACCAGGCCGAAGGTTTCCTGGTCGCCGGCGTGCACCAGCAGGTCGGCGCTGGCCATCAGGCGGGCGACCTCCTGCGGTGGGCGGAACTGGTCGATGACACTGACGTTCTCAGGCACGCTGGCCGGCATGTTCGAGCCGACCAGCAGCAGGTGATAGGGGCGCCCCAGGTGATGCATGCATTCGAGCAACACCGGCAGGTTCTTCTCCCGTGAACCGCGCCCGGCATAGATGAGCAGGCGGCTGGTGTCGGCGATGCCCAGCTGGGCCCGCAGGTGTGGGTCGCGATGGTCGGGATGGAAGGTCTGCAGGTCGACCCCCAGGCGCTGCACATGCACGTCACGCACACCCAGGCGGCGCAGCTTGTCGGCCATCACCAGGCTGGGCGCCAGCACCCGGTCGAAATTGCCATACAACTTGCTGACATAGGCCTCGACATTGGGCGTGAACCAGTTGCCCATGCGGTTGCTGACCAGCAGCGGCAGGTCGGAGTGGTAGAAGCCGATCACCGGCACGTCGAGCTTGCGCCTGGCTTCCAGTGCCGCCCAGGCGGTGAGGTAGGGGTCGCCGACTTCGATCAGGTCGGGCTTGAGGCGGCGCAGCACGTTGCACCAGGGCGCCAGGCGGACCGGGAAGCGGTAGCCTTTGCCAAACGGCAGGGGCGGTGCGGGGACCTGGTAGATGCCATCGGCATGGCTGGCGCTGGGGCCGGGGATCAGGAGGCTGTGGCGTACGCCTGAAAGCGCGTCGAGGCGATGGTGTTTGGCGTCGAGGTAAGTCCGCACGCCGCCGCTGGCCGGGGCGTAGAACATGGTGATGTCGGCGATGTGCACGATCAGCATCCCTCCGGGATCGTCTTCGGGTCTGTCATCTGGTGATGACGCGCCTAAAGGTTGACCTTCCTGAAGGATAGTTTGTTCGGTCGGGTTGGGCGGGAGGGCGGTGCTGGATTCTTCGCGGCTAAAGCCGCTCCCACAGGATCTCCACTGCTCTTGAAGCCGAGGTGATCCCTGTGGGAGCGGCTTTAGCCGCGAAGCAGGCGACGCAGTCTGAGCGTCAGATGCGGAAGCTGCCGACCAGATGCTTGAGGCGGGTGGCCTGCTGCTCAAGGTCCGAGCAGGCGCGCAGGGTGGCCTGCAGGTTCTCGACACCTTCCTGGTTGAGCATGTTGATCTCGTTGATGTCCATGTTGATCGAGTCGACCACGGCGGTCTGCTCTTCGGTGGCGGTGGCCACCGACTGGTTCATGCCGTCGATTTCGCCGATGCGCACGGTCACGCTGTCCAGGCGCTCGCCGGCCTGGTTGGCGATCTGCATGCTGTCCTGGCTGTGGCGCTGGCTCTGGCCCATGGTATCGACCGACTCGCGGGCACCGACCTGCAGCTCTTCGATCATCGTCTGCACCTGCTGCGCCGATTCCTGGGTGCGGTGCGCCAGGTTGCGGACTTCGTCGGCGACCACGGCAAAACCACGCCCGGCTTCACCAGCGCGGGCTGCTTCGATCGCGGCATTGAGCGCCAGCAGGTTGGTCTGCTGGGAAATGCTGGTGATCACTTCGAGGATCTGGCCGATGTTCACGGTCTTGCTGTTGAGCGTTTCGATGTGGGCGCTCGAGGTGACGATCAGGTCGGACAGGCGGTTCATCGCGGCGATGTTGCGCTCCACCACCTGCTGGCCTTCCTCGGCCAGCAGGCGCGCGGAGCTGGCGTGCTGCGAGGCCTGGGCGGCATTGCCGGCGATTTCCTGGGCGGCGGCGCCGAGTTCGTTGATGGCCGCGGCCACACTGTTGGTGCGGTTGGACTGCTCGTCGGAGTTGGCCATCGACGAATTCGAGGCGCTGATCACGCGGAGGGCCACTTCGTTGACCTGCTCGGTCGCCGACGACACTTCGCGGATCGAGCCGTGGATACGTTCGACGAAGCGGTTGAAGGCCTTGCCGAGAATGCCGAACTCGTCGTGGTTGTGGATGCTCAGGCGCTTGGTCAGGTCGCCTTCACCTTCGGCGATGTCTTCCATGGCGCGGGTCATGGTGTGCAGCGGCTGCATCAGCACGCGGATCAGCAGGCCGAGCAGGCCGATGATGATCACCACCGCCACCAGCGTGGCGATCACCGCCGAGGTGCGGAAGGTGCTGAGCATGGCAAAGGCCTTGTCCTTGTCCACCGACAGGCCGATGTACCAGTTGGCCGAGGGCAGGCCTTTGATCGGGGTGAAGGTCAGCAGGCGAGCCTGGCCGTTGGCGTCGACTTCGGTCAGCTCGCCGGACAGTTTCGGCGTTTGCTGCGGGAACAGGTCCGACAGCGACTTCATGACCAGTTCCTTGTCCGGGTGGACCAGGATCTTGCCCTGGTCGTTGACCAGGAAGGCATAACCCATGCCGCCAAAGTTCAGCGAGTTGATGATCTGCACCAGACCATCGAGGGCCAGGTCGCCACCGACCACGCCGACGCTGGCGGACACCTTGCTGAGGATGCCGATGACCATCTTGTTGGTGGTCAGGTCGATGTAGGGCTCGGTGAGAATCGCACCTTGGGCGTTCATGCCGTCCTTGTACCAGGGGCGGGTACGCGGGTCGTAGCCATCAGGCATCTTGGAGTCCGGGCGTACGCTGAAACCACCATCGACCTTGCCCAGGTAGACGGTGAGGAAGCTCGAGATCAGGGCATTCTGGCCCATCAGGGTTTCGGCGTTGGCTGGTTGCTGGGCAATGTTCTGCGCCAGGTTTTCCACCAGCTTGATACGGCCATCGAACAGGTTGCGGATGTTGGTCGAAGTGGATTCGCCCATTTCAGCCAGATAATTCTCCAGATTCTCGCGGATCGCATTACGCTGGAGGTAATCGTTGTAAAGGGTGAACAGGCTGAAGGCGAGTATCACGATCAATGACGCAGCCAAAAGGATCTTGTGGCTGAAACGCAGGTTTTTGTTCATGGCGTAATCGTTTCCGCTAAGGTTTTTATCGGGCGTTCGCACGGTGTCGCTGCAAACAGTGCAACATCCCGAAAAGTCCTTTTTCGGTTGCTCCTGTCTATTAAGGCGAATATCACCCAAAGGTATCGGCCGAATTAAGCCAAAGCTTGAGCGGGGATTAGAGAGATGTCGGAAACTTCGACCATAGTTGTAGGCGCTGACCCGAGCGGTCAGCCAGTGCAGCAAGCCATGCGCCTGGCGAATCGCCACGGCCTGGTGGCCGGTGCTACCGGTACCGGCAAGACCGTGACCCTGCAGCACCTGGCGGAGGTGTTCAGCGATGCTGGCGTGGCGGTGTTCGCGGCAGACGTCAAAGGCGACCTGTGCGGCCTGGGTGCGGCAGGTGCGCCACAAGGCAAGGTGGCCGAGCGGATCGCTGGCATGCCTTGGCTGGGGTATACGCCAAAAGCCTACCCGGTAACGCTCTGGGATGTGGCGGGGCAGTCCGGCCACCCGTTGCGTACCACCCTCAGCGAAATGGGCCCGTTGCTGCTCGGCAACCTGCTGGAGCTGACCGACAGCCAGCAGGCCGCGCTGTATGCGGCGTACAAGGTGGCGGATCGCGAAGGCTTGCTGCTGCTTGACCTGAAAGACCTCAAGGCCTTGTTGGCGCACCTGAAGGACAACCCGCAACTGTTGGGTGAAGACAGCGCGTTGATGACCACTGGCTCGACCCAGGCCTTGCTGCGCCGGCTGGCAACCCTTGAGCAACAGGGCGCCGAGGCGTTGTTTGGCGAACCGGCGTTGCAACTGGAGGACCTGTTGCGGCCGGATGCCGATGGCCGTGGGCGTATCCACTTGCTTGATGCCAGCCGGCTGGTGCATGAGGCGCCAAAGGTGTACGCGACATTCCTGCTGTGGCTGCTGGCTGAGTTGTTCGAGCAGCTGCCGGAGCGCGGTGATGCCGACAAACCGGTACTGGCGCTGTTCTTCGATGAGGCCCATCTGTTGTTCAACGGCACGCCGAAAGCGCTGCAGGACCGCCTGGAGCAGGTGGTACGGCTGATCCGTTCCAAGGGGGTTGGCGTGTATTTCGTCACCCAGTCCCCAGGTGATCTGCCCGATAGCGTATTGGCGCAGCTTGGCTTGCGTATCCAGCACGGCCTGCGCGCCTTCACCGCCAAAGAGCAGAAGTCGCTCAGGGCCGTGGCGGATGGCTTCCGCCCGAACCCGTCGTTCGACAGCCTGGCGGTGCTGACCGAACTGGGGATTGGCGAGGCATTGGTCGGCACTCTGGAAGAGAAGGGCACGCCGGCAATGGTCCAGCGGGTATTGATCGCACCACCGCAATCGCGTATCGGGCCTTTGAGTGCAGCCGAGCGCAGTGCGTTGATTGCGGCTTCGCCTTTGCTGGGGCGGTATGACAAGGCGATCGACCGGGAGTCGGCCTATGAAATGCTGACCCAGCGCAAAGGTGAGCCGGTGGAGCCGGCGCCAGTGCCAAAGGCGGACGAAGAGAGTTTCACTGACAAGGCAGGCGAGTTTCTTCAGAGTGCGGCGGGGCAGGCGATCAAGTCGGCGGTGCGCCAGGCGGCCAATCAGCTGGGGCGGCAGCTGGTACGTGGGTTGATGGGGTCGTTGCTGGGTGGCAAGAAGCGGTAATTGCCTGTGCCGGCCCTTTCGCGGGCAAGCCCGCTCCCACAGGTGTGGCGATCAGCCTGAGGGCAGCGCCATTCCTGTGGGAGCGGGCTTGTCCCGCGAAGAGGTCGGCACAGGAAAAACACCCACGAAAAAGGCGCCCTGGGGCGCCTTTTTCAGTGCAGCGGGATCGCTCAGGCCAGTGCCTTGGAGGCCAGCCAGAACAGCCCGGCTGCCAGGCCCATCGACGCCGGCAGGGTCAGTACCCAGGCCAGCAGGATGGTCTTCACGGTACCGCCTTGCAGGCCGCTCTTGTTGGCGACCATGGTGCCAGCAACGCCGGACGACAGCACGTGGGTGGTCGACACCGGCAGGGCGAACACGTTGGCCATGCCGATGGCGCAGGCCGCGGTGATCTGCGCCGACATGCCCTGGGCATAGGTCATGCCCTGCTTGCCGATCTTCTCGCCGACGGTCAGCACCACACGCTTCCAGCCGACCATGGTGCCCAGGCCCAGGGCCAGGGCGACGGCCACGATCACCCAGAACGGGGCGTATTCAGTGGTAGCGGTCAGGTCCTTGCGCAGCTTCTCGAGGTCGGCCTTTTCACGGGCGTCCAGGCCAGGCAGCTTGCCGACCTTCTTCGCGGTGTCGTCCAGGCACAGCAGATAGCGGCGCACTTCAACACGCTTCTCGGCATCCAGCGCGTGGTAGTCGGTCACGCCTTGCAGCGAAGACTGCAGGGCGGCGATGGTCGGTTCGGTCTGCTGCGGGTTGCAGCTGAACTGCTCCGGCAGGTCGGTCGACTTGGCCTTGCCCAGTGCCAGGAACTCGCCCAGTGTGGCGGCGTTGCGCTGGTAGAACTGGCTCATGTGCAGGGTGGCGTCGCGGGTGCGTTCGATCTGGTAGGTGGTGCTGTTCAGGTCGAGGACGAACTTGGCCGGGACGATACCGATCAGCACCAGCATGATCAGGCCGATGCCTTTCTGGCCATCGTTGGAACCGTGCACGAAGCTCACGCCCATGGCCGAAATCACCAGGACCAGGCGGTTCCAGAACGGTGGGTGCTTCTTGTCGTCGAGCTTGCGGCGCTGGTCCGGGGTCTTGTGCATCTTCGACAGCGGGCGCCACCATTTCAGGCCGACCAGCACCAGTGCGGCGACAGCGAAGCCGGCAATCGGCGAGACCACCAGCGACATGGCGATATCGATCGCCTTCTGCCAGTTGACGCCATCGCCCAGCGGGATGTCGTTGATCAAAGCGTTGGCCAGGCCCACGCCGAGGATCGAGCCGATCAGGGTGTGCGAGCTGGAAGCGGGAATGCCGAAGTACCAGGTGCCGAGGTTCCAGGTGATGGCCGCGGCCAGCAACGAGAAGACCATGGCCAGGCCATGCCCGGTATTCACATTGATCAGCAGTTCGACCGGCAGCAGGTGCACGATGGCGTAGGCCACCCCGACACCACCGAGCAGAACGCCGAGGAAGTTGAACACCCCGGAGAAGAACACGGCCAGGTGTGGTGGCATGGCTTTGGTATAGATGACGGTGGCTACCGCGTTTGCGGTGTCATGAAAGCCATTGATGAACTCGAATGCGAGCACGAAGGTCAGGGCGAGCAGCAGGCTCACCAATACCCAGGCATCCAGTCCGCTGAATAAATCGATCATGAAGGTTGTCTGGCGGTCATAGGGGGGCGGGATTATGCCAGAAAACCTTGGCAATCGATGCACCCACTGCTGACCGATGGCAGCTTTGTGAGCGCCCCCTCAGCCCAGCAGGTGACGTGATCTGGCGGAAAAAGTTCCGTTAAAAATCAAGAAGTCGCCAAAAAATCGTTAAATTTCTGGAAAAATCTCGGCGCCGCAGCGCTTCAAACGGTTGTATGAAATTTGTGTAATTCCATTTCATCCTCGGCCTTTCGGTAAAGATCGGCCGCGTCGAGGGCGCTAGGCCCGCGACGTGATGGCAGTGCAACAGGCAGCTCAGGGTTGCTCGCTGCGCAGTTCCTTTTCCATTTTTTCCAGTTCCTGGCTGAACGCCTGGTCCTGAACGGTGGCGCGTTTGCGCCAAGGCTTGCGCTCCGGTTCCGGTTGCGCGGCATAGGTGGTGACTTCACCACCGTAAACTTCCTTGTAACGTTCTGCCTGGCGCTCGAGTTCCGCGCGCAGTTCATCTTTCGTCACAGTAATACCTGAATGAGTAGAAGTGGCTGGTGTTGCATGCAGGTGCAAGTTGCCCATGCATGCGACGTGCTGGTTGGCGGATGAAAGCCGGGCCAGTATTCCATTGCCGGAGTGTCGATCCGGGCCAGCGGAATCGATTATAGCAATCGGTAAATCGCCAAACAGGGATATTTATGTAATAGCGTGCAAAGTTTCAAGGCTACAGGCGGCCTGTACAAACTTTGAGCAAACAGCACCTGGAAGAGTTCACCGTCTTTTTACCGCAAGGCGGAAATAAAACGGCCCCGCACGAGGCGAGGCCGTTGCCTGGGGACTTCTACGGTGGGTACCTGACCAGTCTCTCCAAAGAAGCCACATGTGGCAGGAGAAAGGTATAAGTAAATTTGTCGGCGGTCAATTGCGATTATCGGCCGTTCGTTCGATAATCGCACGAGCCAGCGATTTTTTTGAGGTGAGCGATGAACGACGAAACCACGGCCAACGAATCTGCCAACCCAGAGGTGTCCCGCCCGAGCGCACCCGCACTGGCACCGCCGATCGTGGCCTCGCCGGCCAAGCGTATTCAGGCGTTTACCGGTGACCCTGACTTCATGACCTCCCTGGCGCGTGGCCTGGCGGTGATCCAGGCCTTCCAGGAGCGCAAGCGCCACCTGACCATCGCCCAGATCAGCCATCGCACCGAGATCCCCAGGGCCGCCGTACGCCGCTGCCTGCACACGCTGATCAAGCTGGGTTACGCCACCACGGACGGGCGCACCTATTCGCTGCTGCCGAAGGTGTTGACCCTGGGCCATGCCTACCTGTCGTCGACGCCGCTGGCGGTGTCGGCCCAGCCGTATCTGGACCGCATCAGCGACCAGTTGCACGAGGCAGCCAACATGGCCACCCTCGAAGGTGACGACATCCTTTATATAGCCCGTTCGGCCACGGTGGAGCGGCTGATTTCGGTCGACCTTTCGGTCGGTGGGCGGTTGCCGGCCTATTGCACGTCCATGGGGCGCATCCTGCTGGCGGCAATGGACGATACCAGCCTGCGCGAATACCTCGATCGTGCCGACCTCAAGGCGCGTACCAGCCGTACCCTGAACGACCCCGAGTCGTTGTTCGCCTGCATCCAGCAGGTGCGGGAGCAGGGCTGGTGCGTGGTCGACCAGGAACTGGAGCAGGGTCTGCGCTCGATCGCCGTGCCTATCTATGATGCGTCCGGGCAGGTGCTGGCGGCGCTGAACGTGAGCACCCATGTCGGGCGGGTGACGCGCAGCGAGCTGGAGCAGCGCTTCCTGCCGATCCTGCTGGCGGCCAGTCGCGACCTTTGCCATCAGTTGTTCGGTTGACGGTGTTGGCGGCACTGTTTCCTGTTCGATAAACGCACAGTGTCGCTCCGGGTGAATTGCGCCACCCGCAATCGCTGATTAATGTCTCTCGCAACGGTCGGCTCTGCCGACCGATACAAGAAAAATATAAGAGGCGCATCCCATGACCACTGTCACCCGACTGCCGCGGCCGCACCCGTTCGCAGTGCCGTTGTATCCAGGCTGATTCAGGCCGCACTTCATCGCTAATCAAGCCCTGTGCTATTGACCCTGGTGCAGTGGCCCGACCGTGCCCCATTCTGGATAACAACAATGAACCAGCCACACTCTGTCGGGAACACTCTCGACGTCCAGTCGTTCATCAATGAACAACCGCTGTCGCGCTATCAGTGGCGCGTGGTGATCCTCTGCTTTTTGATCGTTTTCCTCGATGGCCTCGATACTGCGGCCATGGGTTTCATCGCGCCTGCCTTGTCGCAGGAGTGGGGCATCGACCGCGCAAGCCTTGGCCCGGTGATGAGTGCCGCGTTGATCGGCATGGTGTTCGGTGCCCTGGGTTCCGGGCCGCTGGCCGACCGTTTCGGGCGCAAGGGCGTGCTGGTCGGTGCGGTGCTGGTGTTCGGTGGTTTCAGCCTGGCTTCGGCCTATGCCGGCAACGTCGACCAGCTGCTGGTGCTGCGCTTCCTGACAGGCCTGGGGCTGGGGGCGGGGATGCCCAATGCCACCACGCTGCTGTCCGAATACACCCCGGAGCGTCTCAAGTCGCTGCTGGTGACCAGCATGTTCTGCGGCTTCAACCTGGGCATGGCCGGTGGTGGTTTCATCTCCGCAAAGATGATCCCGGCCTACGGCTGGCACAGCCTGCTGGTGATCGGTGGCGTGCTGCCGCTGCTGCTGGCAGTGGTGCTGATGGTCTGGCTGCCGGAATCGGCGCGCTTCCTGGTGGTGCGCAACCGCGGTAACGACAAGGTGCGCAAGACCTTGTCACCGATCGCGCCGGCGGTGGTGGCACAGGCGGCCAGCTTCAGCGTACCGGAGCAGAAGGCCGTGGCTGCGCGCAATGTGTTTGCGGTGATCTTCTCGGGTACCTACGGCCTGGGCACGGTGTTGCTGTGGCTGACCTACTTCATGGGCCTGGTGATCGTCTACCTGCTGACCAGCTGGCTGCCGACGCTGATGCGCGACAGTGGCGCCAGCATGGAACAGGCCGCGTTCATCGGTGCGTTGTTCCAGTTCGGCGGTGTGCTCAGCGCCGTAGGGGTAGGCTGGGCCATGGACCGCTTCAACCCGCACAAGGTCATTGGCATCTTCTACCTGCTGGCCGGGGTGTTTGCCTACGCCGTGGGCCAGAGCCTGGGCAACATCACCGTGCTCGCCACCCTGGTGCTGGTGGCCGGCATGTGTGTCAACGGTGCACAGTCGGCCATGCCTTCGCTGGCCGCGCGCTTCTACCCGACCCAAGGTCGCGCCACAGGCGTATCGTGGATGTTGGGCATCGGCCGCTTCGGCGCGATCCTCGGGGCCTGGAGCGGTGCAACGCTGCTGGGCCTGGGCTGGAACTTCGAACAGGTACTGACCGCCTTGCTGGTGCCGGCGGCGCTGGCGACGGTGGGAGTGATCGTCAAAGGGTTGGTGAGCCACGCCGACGCGACCTGACCAGGTGAGGGCCGCATTGCGGCCCTGACATCGGAGATGGATAGCAGGGCAACATTTTGTTCGATAACCGCACATTTAGTCGATTATCGAATTGTAAGCGACCCCTCAGTCTCCTTAATCTGGGCTCAACGTAGCACCCCTGGCAGGAGAAGCCTGATGCGTGAAGTATTTATCTGTGACGCCATCCGCACCCCGATCGGCCGCTTCGGCGGCGCCCTGGCCGGCGTGCGTGCCGACGACCTGGCAGCCGTTCCGCTGAAGGCGCTGATCGAGCGCAACCCGTCGGTACAGTGGGACCAGCTCGACGAAGTGTTCTTCGGCTGCGCCAACCAGGCCGGTGAAGACAACCGCAACGTCGCGCGTATGGCCCTGCTGCTGGCTGGGCTGCCAGAGAGCGTCCCGGGCGTGACCCTGAACCGCCTGTGCGCCTCGGGCATGGATGCCATCGGCACTGCCTTCCGTGCCATTGCCAGTGGCGAAATGGAGTTTGTGATTGCCGGCGGCGTCGAGTCGATGTCGCGTGCGCCGTTCGTCATGGGCAAGGCCGAAAGCGGCTACTCGCGCAACATGAAGCTCGAGGACACCACCATCGGCTGGCGTTTCATCAACCCGCTGATGAAGAGCCAGTACGGCGTCGACGCCATGCCGGAAACTGCCGACAACGTGGCTGACGACTACCAGGTTTCCCGCGCTGACCAGGACGCCTTTGCCCTGCGCAGCCAGCAGAAGGCTGCTGCGGCCCAGGCTGCCGGTTTCTTCGCCGAAGAGATCGTGCCGGTGCGTATCGCCCACAAGAAGGGTGAAACCATCGTCGAGCGTGACGAGCACCTGCGCCCTGAGACCACGCTGGAAGCGCTGACCAAGCTCAAGCCGGTCAATGGTCCGGACAAGACCGTCACCGCGGGCAACGCCTCCGGCGTGAACGATGGTGCCGCAGCACTGATCCTGGCCTCGGCCGAGGCGGTGAAGAAACACGGCCTGACCCCACGTGCCCGCGTACTGGGCATGGCCAGCGCCGGTGTTGCCCCGCGTGTCATGGGCATCGGCCCGGTGCCAGCGGTGCGCAAGCTGACCGAGCGCCTGGGTGTGGCGGTGAATGATTTCGACGTGATCGAGCTCAACGAAGCCTTTGCCAGCCAAGGCCTGGCGGTGCTGCGTGAGCTGGGTGTGGCCGACGATGCGCCGCAGGTGAACCCCAACGGCGGCGCGATCGCCCTGGGCCACCCGCTGGGCATGAGCGGTGCGCGCCTGGTGCTGACTGCGCTTCACCAGCTGGAGAAGAGCGGCGGGCGCAAGGGCCTGGCGACCATGTGTGTGGGCGTCGGCCAAGGGTTGGCGCTGGCCATCGAGCGGGTTTGACCTGTACCGGCCTCTTCGCGGGCAAGCCCGCTCCCACCGGGGGAACCACGCCTCCCTCTGTCGGAACGGGTTTACCCGCGAGGAGGCCAATTGCCAGCCCGCAAGCGGAACGAGTGTGTTACTAGGTATGTCTAGACTTACCTAGGACCCCTCCAGGAGTAAAACCGTCATGACCTCAACCTATTACACCGGTGAAGAGCGCAGTAAGCGCATCTTCGCCATCGTCGGTGCCTCTTCGGGCAACCTGGTGGAATGGTTCGACTTCTACGTCTATGCCTTCAGCGCGATCTACTTCGCCGCGTCCTTCTTCCCCTCCGACGACCCTACCGTGCAGCTGCTCAACACAGCCGGCGTATTTGCTGCGGGCTTCCTGATGCGCCCGATCGGTGGCTGGATCTTCGGCCGCCTGGCCGACCGCCATGGCCGCAAGAATTCCCTGATGATCTCGGTGCTGATGATGTGCTTCGGCTCGCTGATGATCGCCTGCCTGCCGACCTATTCGAGCATCGGTGCCTGGGCACCCGCGTTGCTGCTGCTCGCGCGGCTGATCCAGGGCCTGTCGGTGGGTGGCGAGTATGGCACCACCGCGACCTACATGAGTGAAGTGGCCCTGCGCGGTCAGCGTGGCTTCTTCGCGTCGTTCCAGTACGTGACCCTGATCGGCGGCCAGTTGCTGGCGGTGCTGGTGGTGGTGATCATGCAACAACTGCTGACCGAGGAAGAGCTGCGCGCCTGGGGCTGGCGCATTCCGTTCGTGGTCGGCGCCATCGCCGCGCTGATCTCGCTGATGCTGCGCCGCTCGCTGCACGAGACCAGCAGCGCCGAAACCCGCAAAGACAAAGACGCCGGCACCATCAAGGGGCTGTTCCGCAACCACACCGCAGCGTTCATTACCGTGCTGGGCTACACCGCCGGTGGCTCGCTGATCTTCTACACCTTCACCACCTACATGCAGAAGTACCTGGTCAACACGGCAGGCATGCCAGCGAAGACCGCCAGTTTCGTGATGACCGGCGCGTTGTTCCTGTACATGGTGATGCAGCCGTTCTTCGGCATGCTCTCCGACCGCATCGGCCGGCGTAACTCGATGCTGCTGTTCGGTGCGTTGGGCACGATCTTTACCGTACCGCTGCTGATGGCGCTGAAGACCGTGAGCAGCCCGTTCATGGCCTTCGTGCTGATCACCCTGGCCCTGTGCATCGTCAGCTTCTACACCTCGATCAGTGGCCTGGTGAAAGCCGAGATGTTCCCGCCGCAGGTCCGTGCGCTGGGCGTTGGCCTGGCTTACGCGGTGGCCAACGCAGCGTTCGGTGGCTCGGCCGAGTACGTGGCCCTGGGCTTGAAGACCATGGGCATGGAAAACACCTTCTACTGGTACGTGACGGCCATGATGGCGATTGCCTTCCTGTTCAGCCTGCGCCTGCCGAAGCAGGCGGAATACCTGCACCACGATGATTAAGGACGTTGCATGAGCAACCAACTGTTCGACGCCTACTTCACCGCGCCGGCCATGCGCGACGTGTTCTCCGACCGTGGCCGCCTGCAGGGCATGCTCGACTTCGAGGCCGCGCTGGCCCGTGCCGAGGCCGCTGCCGGCCTGGTGCCGCACAGTGCCGTGGCGGCCATCGAAGCGGCCTGCCAGGCCGAACGCTATGACGTGCGCGCCCTGGCCGATGCCATCGCCACCGCCGGCAACTCGGCGATCCCGCTGGTCAAGGCGCTGGGCAAGGTGATCGCCACTGGTGTGCCGGAAGCCGAACGCTACGTGCACCTGGGCGCCACCAGCCAGGATGCGATGGATACCGGGCTGGTGTTGCAGTTGCGCGATGCACTGGCGCTGATCGAAGCGGACCTCGGCAAGCTGGCCGAGACTCTGGCGCGCCAGGCTTTGCAGCATGCCGATACTCCGCTGGTTGGCCGCACCTGGCTGCAACATGCCACGCCAGTGACCCTGGGCATGAAGCTGGCGGGTGTGCTCGGTGCCTTGACTCGCCATCGCCAGCGCCTGCAGGAGCTGCGCCCGCGTCTGCTGGTGCTGCAGTTCGGCGGTGCCTCCGGGAGCCTGGCGGCCCTGGGCAGCAAAGCCCTGCCGGTGGCTGAAGCGCTGGCCGAACAACTCAAGCTGACCTTGCCCGAGCAGCCGTGGCACACCCAGCGTGATCGCCTGGTGGAGTTCGCGTCGGTGCTGGGCCTGGTTGCCGGCAGCCTGGGCAAGTTCGGCCGTGATGTCAGCCTGCTGATGCAGACCGAAGCCGGTGAAGTGTTCGAGCCGTCCGCACCGGGCAAGGGCGGTTCCTCGACCATGCCGCACAAGCGCAACCCGGTGGGTGCGGCGGTGCTGATCGGCGCCGCGACCCGCGTGCCGGGCCTGCTTTCGACGCTGTTCGCCGCCATGCCCCAGGAGCACGAGCGCAGCCTCGGCCTGTGGCATGCCGAATGGGAAACCTTGCCGGACATCTGCTGCCTGGTCTCTGGCGCCCTGCGCCAGGCCCAGGTGATCGCCGAAGGCATGGAAGTGGATGCCGAGCGCATGCGCCGCAACCTCGACCTGACCCAGGGCCTGGTGCTGGCCGAAGCGGTCAGCATCGTGCTTGCCCAGCGCCTGGGCCGTGACCGTGCCCACCACTTGCTGGAGCAGTGCTGCCAGCGGGCCGTGGCCGAACAGCGCCATTTGCGCGCTGTGCTGGGTGACGAGCCGCAGGTCAGTGCCGAACTGAGCGCGGAAGAACTCGACCGCCTGCTCGACCCTGCCCATTACCTCGGCCAGGCCCGCGTCTGGGTGGCGCGCGCCGTGGCTGAACATCAACGTTTGACTGCCTGAAGGAGACCGCTGTGGCGCACTTGCAACTGGCCGATGGCGTACTGAACTACCAACTCGACGGCCCGGCCGATGCGCCGGTGCTGGTGCTGTCCAACTCGCTGGGTACTGACCTTGGCATGTGGGACAGCCAGATTCCGCTTTGGAGCGAACACTTGCGCGTGTTGCGCTACGACACCCGTGGCCATGGCGGTTCGCTGGTGAGTGATGGCCCCTACAGCATCGAGCAACTGGGTCAGGATGTACTGGCGCTGCTCGACGCGCTGGACATCCAGCACGCACACTTTGTCGGCCTGTCCATGGGCGGGCTGATCGGCCAGTGGCTGGGTATCCATGCCGGCGCACGCCTGCACAGCCTGACCCTGTGCAACACCGCCGCCAAGATCGCCAACGACGAGGTGTGGAACACCCGTATCGACACCGTGCTCAAGGGCGGCCAGCAAGCCATGGTCGACCTGCGCGATGCCTCCATCGCCCGCTGGTTCACCCCGGCGTTTGCCCAGCAGCAGCCACAAGAAGCCCAGCGCATCTGCCAGATGCTGGCGCAAACCAGCCCCCAAGGGTATGCCGCCAACTGCGCGGCCGTGCGTGACGCCGATTTCCGTGAGCAACTGGGCCGCATCCAGGTGGCGACGCTGATCGTCGCCGGCACCGAAGACGTGGTCACCACGCCGGAGCATGGCCGCTTCATGCAGGCTGGCATCATCGGTGCCACCTACGCCGAGTTCCCGGCGGCGCACCTGTCCAACGTCGAGATCGGCGAGGCATTCAGCCGCCGCGTACTCGACTTCCTGCTGGCTCGCTGAGGAATTGGCCATGGACGAGAAACAACGTTACGACGCTGGCATGCAGGTTCGCCGCGCAGTGCTGGGCGATGCCCACGTGGACCGCAGCCTGGAGAAGCTCAACGACTTCAACGGCGAGTTCCAGGAAATGATCACCCGGCATGCCTGGGGCGACATCTGGACCCGCCCAGGCCTGCCGCGTCACACCCGCAGCCTGATCACCATCGCCATGCTGATCGGCATGAACCGCAACGACGAGCTCAAGCTGCACCTGCGCGCGGCGGCCAACAACGGCGTGACCCGCGACGAGATCAAGGAAGTGCTGATGCAGAGCGCGATCTACTGCGGCATCCCGGCAGCCAATGCCACCTTCCACATGGCCGAGTCGGTGTGGGATGAGCTGGGCGTAGAGTCGCGGGGCTAGACCCCGCGCACGGCCACCGGCCCGGCATTGGCTTCCACGGCCTGTTTCAGTGCCGGGCACAGGCCCAACATGAACGCCGCTTCAGCCACCACGAACAGCGGGCCGATGATCAGCCCGCTGATATCGTCGACGAACGCGGGCTTGCGGCCTTCGTAATGATGCCCGACGAACTGGATGATCCAGCCCACCACGAACGCCCCCAGCCCGGCGCTGAGCCACAGGCTGGTGGACTGCGTGGCCAGTGCCTGGCCAATCCACAGGCACAGGCCCAGCAGCAGGCCCATGACCAGGCCGAAGCGCAGGTCCAGGCGCAGGTAGAACCGCACGGCAGCGGCAGCCGCGAGCAGGGCGGGGGATAGCCAGATGCCGGCCAGGTCCCAGCCGGGGCGCGACAGCAGCACCGTGACGGCGACGACGATCAGCGGAATGCCGACGAAGTGGGTGGCGATGTTGCGTGGGTCACGGTGGTAGTTGGCGTATTGGCTCAGGTGTTCGACGAGGTTTTTCATTGTTGTTCCTCCCTGGTTTGCCTGATCGGGGTGTGCTGGCTGTGCGGGCCTCTTTGCGGGTAAACCCGCTCCCACAGGTACGGCGCAGTTCTCTGGAGTTGTGGTATTCCTGTGGGAGCGGGTTTGCCCGCGAAGAGGCCGGGACTACCCACCCATATAGCCCAGAATAGCCGGAAGCCACTACCATCATCAGTTCAGCGAATGGCCGCGGCGCGCATTGGTGCATCCAGCCCTACCAGGGTCTCGATCATTGCCCGTGCCGCCGGTGATAACCGGTAGCCGCTGCGACTGACCACCCCACACCTCACGCTCAGGACTTCCAGTGCCGGTGGCAGGTTGCGCCAGTGCAGGCGCACCAGGCGCCCGTTGGCGAGGTCGTCGGCCACGGCTTCTTCGCTGGCCGTGCCCACGGCATCGCTGGCCAGCACCACGCTGCGCAACACCGCCAGGTGCTCGGTCTGCAGGTGCGGGACGAAGTCGCTGCGCCCGCTCAGGTTGGCCAGGCGCTTGCGCACGCCGGGGGCGAGCAGGGCGCTGGCCAAGGGGTAGGTGAACAGGTCGTTGGTCGACAGGCTGTCCTTGGCCAGCAGCGGGTGGCCGGGGCGGCAGAAAAACAGCCCGGGGCGCGGCGTGAGCGGTTCGGTGTGGAAGTTGGGGTCGGCTTCGAAGGGGCGGATGTCATCGACGAAGAACTCGATCTGTTCTCGGCGTAGGGCCTGGCCCAGGCGTTCGGCATTGTCCACCACCAGCGCCGTGCGGATGCCGGGGTGGCTGGCGAGGAAATGTTGCAGCGCTTGCGGGACCAGGCGCACGGCCAGGGCCGGGCCGCTGCCGAAATGCAGTTCGCCGGCGTCGAGCTTGGTCATTTGCAGCACTTCGTTACTCAGCTGAGTGGCGCCTTGCACCAGGCGGCGGGCGTGCTGCAGCACCACCAGGCCTTCAGGGGTCGGGGGCAGGGCTTTGCTGGCGCGGTCGACCAAGGGGCAACCGAAGGTGTGTTCGAGGCCCTGGATGGCCCGGCTGAAGGCGGGTTGGGTGATGCCCATGGCTTCGGCGGCACGGACGAAACTGCGGTATTCGGTAAGGGCGATGAAGTAGCGCAGTTGGCGAAGGTCCATGTCGAGGCTCTGCGGTGGAACAGGGCTCGATTTAAGCGATTGTTTTTTATGTCGTCAAAGAAGGTTTTTTGATTTGTTTATGCCTATCAGTTATTTGTTAAGGCATCTGGCCTCTTCGCGGCTAAAGCCGCTCCCACAGTCGCGAAGAGGCCGGTGGATTTAGAGGAGATTCAGCGGGTAGCTCACGATCAACCGGTTCTCGTCGAACGAGTTGCTGCTGAAGTCTCGGCGCATGGTGGAGTTGCGCCACTTCACTGACAGGTCCTTGAAGGTGCCGGACTGGATCACATAGGCCAGCTCGCTTTCCCGCGCCCATTCCTTGCCGTCGGTCACGCCGCCGGCGGTGACGTTATCGCCCTTGATGTAGCGGTTCATCAGGGTCAGGCCAGGAATACCGACGCTGACGAAGTTGAAGTCGTGACGTACCTGCCAGGAGCGTTCCTTGGCATTGTCGAAGCTCGAGTTGTAGCTGTCGTTGGCCAGGGTGCCGCCACTGGTGCCGTTGACCCGCAGCCAGGCATTGTCACCGCTGACCTTCTGCAGGCCGACGTAGAAGGTGTTGCCCTTGTAGCGCGCCGACAGCATCGCCGAGGCGGTCTTGTTGTCCAGCTGGCCGGCGCGCTCCGCGCCATCTTCCTTGCCCCAGAAGTAGCCCAGGTTGGCGCCCAGGGTCCATTCGCCCAACGGCTGGCTGTGCACCAGGTTGAGGTACTGCTGGCGGTAGATGTCCTTGAGCTGGGCGTCCCACAGGCCGATCATGGTGCGCTTGTCGTTGAAGGTGTATTCACCGCCGCCGAAGTTGAAGCGGTCGGAGGTGAAGGCTGCGCGGCCATTGAGCGACATGTCTTCCATGCTGGCATCGTTGCGCGGGCTGTTGCCGCGGAACTGGCCGGCATACAGGGTCAGGCCTTCGATCTCTTTCGAGGTGACCTGGCCACCACGGAAGGTCTGCGGCAGCGAGCGGCCGTCGTCCGAGCGCAGGATCGGCAATACCGGCATCCATTCACCGACTTTCAGCTCGGTCTCGGACAGCTTGGCTTTCAAGGCCACGCCCAGGCGGCCGAAGTCGTCGGCGGGGCGGCCGTCGTCATGCACCGGCAGCAGCTGGGTGTTGGCGGTGCCTTTGCCGCCATCGAGCTTGATCGAATACAGGCCCAGTACATCCACGCCGAAGCCCACAGTGCCTTGGGTGAAGCCGGAGCGGGCATCGAGGATGAAGCTCTGGGTCCATTCTTCGCCCTTGCCCTGCGGGTAGGCCGGGTCGACGAAGTTGCGGTTGATGTAGAAGTTGCGCAGGTTGAGGCTGGCCTTGGCGTCCTCCATGAAGCCGCCATTGTCGGCGGCGTATACAGGCAGGGCGCAGGAAATGGCCAACAGGCCGGGCAGCAGCTGGCGTGCGGGTTGCGAAGTGCTCATCTGTCGTAAATCTCTTGTTTTTATGGGCGAACCGCTGCGCTGCAGGATGCGGCCTGCAGGCGCGGGTCTTGTGATGAACTTGCGAAGCGTTGCGTGGGGATGGTGCGGGGCTGGGCGGGGGGGAGGCAATTCGCCGCAAACGGTATTGGGCGATAATCGAACGCTATGTAACGTCTAGTTAATTATTTGCCTGCACTGGCCTCTTCGCGGGTAAACCCGCTCCCACAGGTTTTGCACAAATGCTGAAGGCTGTGCTGTACCTGTGGGGGCGGGTTTACCCGCGAAGAGGCCAGTGCAGGCAAATAATTAACTAGACGTTACATAGCGTTCGATTATCGCCCAATACCGTTT
>NZ_JAGIBG010000029.1 GCF_017744435.1 Pseudomonas sp. | reverse complement strand
GTGAAGAAGGAACTGAAGATCGAGTAGTGCAGGACTGGGGCTGCTTTGCAGCCCTTTCGCGACACAAGGCCGCTCCTACAGGGAAATGCGATCCCCTGTAGGAGCGGCCTTGTGTCGCGAAAGGGCTGCAAAGCAGCCCCAGTCCTGCACTACTCGATCTTCAGTTCCTTCTTCACCAACCCCAGCAATTTCCCCAGATCCACCGGCTTCAGCAAAAAATCCACCACCCCCAGGTGCATCACGTCCACCGCCTCCTTCACATCGGTGTCCCCCGACACCACGATGATCGACAACGCCGCCCGCTCCGACTCGCGAATCTGCCGGATCAACTCCAGGCCATCGTTGGGCTGCATGCGCAGGTCAGTGATCATCAAGGCAATGCGCGGTTCGTAGTGCAGCTTGAGCATCGCCTCCTGGGCCCCGTCAGCGGTCATGCACTCGATGCCCCTGCTCTTCAGGTACAGCTTGAGCGCTTCACTGTTCACCGGATTGTCATCGACAACCAGCACCACCGGACTGGGCGCAACAGGCGCACTCACCACGGCCAGGGCTTCGCGTTCGGCGTCACTCAGAATCTCGTCATGCTCAGCCATGGTCATCTCGTCAAAAAAATCCCACTCAGTGGTTACGACCGCAAAAGCCCTGTAACCCGGCTCGCCTTTCGTCGGCTCTTTGACAGCGTGGCTCACTAGACTTACGTCCAATGGGCACCACCCCGCTGCCAGCCGACCATGGGAGCCGAGAACAACAAGGCCGGCACCTATATATAGATATATATAGTTCGGCGTAGCGATACGGTCAGTGTCATGAGCAAAAAGGACGCCTACAGTCAGGCGGGTAGAACGGCAGTACTGCAGAACATCCAGGGCACCTTGCAGTTCCTGCAGCGTTACCCGCCGTTCAACCAGATGGAGCAGAGCCACCTGGCCTTCCTGGTGGAACAATGCCAGCTGCGCTTCTATGCCAGCGGCGAAAGCATCATCAAACCCACGGATGGGCCGGTCGAGCACTTCTACATCGTCAAGCAGGGCCGTGTGGTCGGCGAGCGCCAGCACCTGGTCAAGCCCGGGGTGGAAACCACTTTCGAGATCACCGGCGGCGAATGCTTCCCGCTGGCAGCACTGCTCGGTGAGCGGGCGACGCGCACCGAACACCTGGCCGGCGAAGACACCTTTTGCCTGCAGCTGAACAAGGCCGCGTTCATCCGCGTGTTCTCGATGTCAGAAGTGTTTCGAGATTTTGCGCTGCGTGGCGTCAGCAGCCTGCTCGACCAGGTCAACCAGCAGGTCCGCCAGCGCGCGGTGGAAACCCTCGGCACCCAGTACTCGCTAAATACCCCGCTGGGCGAACTGGCCATGCGTCACCCCGTGGTCTGCGCGCCGGATACACCGCTGCGCGAGGCGGTGCGGCTGATGCATGAACAGCAGGTCGGCAGCATCGTCGTGGTCGACCCGCAGCGCTACCCGGTGGGCATCTTCACCCTGCGCGACCTGCGCCAGGTGGTGGCCGCCGCCGATGCCGACCTTGGCGCGCCAATCAAGCAGCACATGACCGCCAGGCCGTTCTACCTCAGCCCCCAGGCCAGTGCCTTCGACGCAGCCATGGCGATGACCGAGCGGCATATCGCCCACGTCTGCCTGGTGGACAACCAGCGCCTGTGTGGCGTGGTCTCCGAGCGCGACCTGTTTTCCCTGCAGCGGGTCGACCTGGTACACCTGGCGCGAACCATCCGCCACGCGCCACGCCTCGATTCACTGGTGCAGCTGCGCGGCGAGATCGGCCAGCTGGTCGAGCGCATGCTCGCCCACGGCGCCTCCTCGACGCAGATCACCCAGATCATCACCTTGCTCAACGACCACACGGTGTGCCGGGTGATCGAGCTGGCCATCGCCGAACGTGGCGACCCCGGTGTGCCGTTCAGCTGGTTGTGCTTCGGCAGCGAAGGGCGCCGTGAGCAGACCCTGCACACCGACCAGGACAACGGCATCCTCTTCGAAGCCACCGACGACGCCGAAGCCGAGGCCATTCGCGCACGCCTGCTGCCCTTGGCGCAGTACATCAACCAGTGCCTGGCCCAGTGCGGCTTCACCCTGTGCAAGGGCAACGTCATGGCCGGCAACCCCGAGCTGTGCCTGTCACGTGCGCAGTGGGCGCGACGCTTTGCCGGCTTCGTGCGCGAAGCCAGCCCGGAGAACCTGCTGGGTTCGAGCATCTACTTCGACCTGCGCGTGGTCTGGGGCGATGAACAGGGCTGTGAACAACTGCGCCGGCAGCTGCTGGAGCAGGTGGCGGACAACCGCATCTTCCAGCGCATGTTGGCCGACAACGCCCTGCGCCAGCGCCCTCCGGTGGGCCGCCTGCGCGAGTTCGTACTGACCCGCCAGGGCAACGACAAGGCCGCCACCCTCGACCTCAAGGTCCAGGGCCTGACACCTTTCGTCGACGGCGCCCGCCTGCTGGCCCTGGCCAACGGCATTGGTGCCTGCAACACCTTGGAGCGCCTGCGCCAGCTGGTCGACAAAGGGGTCATCGAAGCACTCGACGGCGCCGCTTATGAAGAGGCCTACCACTTCATCCAGCAAACCCGCATGCAGCAGCACCAGCGCCAGACCCGCGACAACCTGCCGTACTCCAACCGCCTCGATCCGGACAGCCTCAACCATCTGGACCGGCGCATCCTGCGCGAATCCCTGCGCCAGGCCCAGCGCCTGCAGAGCAGCCTGGCCCTGCGGTATCAGCTATGAGCCTGTTCGCCTGGCTACGCCCCGCTGCCCCGCTGCTGGACGATGCCTTGCGCCAGCGCCTGGCACGGCTGCCCAAGGCCAGGCCGCTGGGGGTGTGTTCGTTGCGCGAGCAGCGCTGGGTGGTGCTCGATCTGGAGACCAGTGGCCTGAACCCGAACCGCGATCAGGTGCTGTCGATCGGTGCAGTGGCCATCGAGGACGGCGCCATTGATTTCGCCCAGCAGTTCGAACGCACCCTGCACCGCCCTGAACAGAAAACCAACGCCAGCGTGCTGATCCACGGCCTCGGGCCAAGTGCCCTGGCCGCTGGCTGCGACCCGGCAGAAGCCTTGCTCGACCTGCTCGAATTCATCGGCGACAGCCCGGTGCTGGCGTTCCATGCACCGTTCGACCAGCGCATGCTTGCCCGGGCCTTGAAGGAGAGCCTGGGCCATCGCCTGCAGTTGCCCTTCCTCGACGTGGCAGAACTGGCGCCGATGCTCAACCCCGACACCGTGTTACGCGAAGCCGGGCTAGATGACTGGGTAGCACGCTTCGGCCTGCAGGCGGACGAGCGTCACCATGCCAGCGCCGATGCGCAGGTCACGGCGGAGTTGGCGCTGATCCTGTTCAGCCAGGCCCGCCGCCAGCAGCTCGACAGCCCGTTGCAGCTCGAGCAGCGGCTGGGCAGCTGGCGGCGGCGCAAAGCGTACAATCACGGCCTTTAGATTTTCATTGGCTTCTTCGCGGGTTTACCCGCGAAGAGGCCGGCTCAGGCAACACAGCATTCATGATGGCCATCCGATAAGCGTCCATTGCACCCCACCCCCCGCCTCTGTAACAATCGCGAATAATTATCGTTAGTTAATGCATTCGTTCCGGGGGGACGCTGCGTGTCTTCTGTCCACAGCCCACACGCCGAACTGGTTGGCTCGCTGTACCGCGACCACCGCAGCTGGCTGCTCGCCTGGCTGCAGCGCAGCATGGCCTGCCGCCAGCGTGCCGAAGACCTGAGCCAGGACACCTTCGTGCGCCTGCTCGGGCGCGAGCAACTCGACACCCCGCGCGAACCGCGTGCCTTCCTCGCGGCCGTGGCCAAGGGCCTGATGTTCGACCACTTCCGCCGGGCGGCGCTGGAGCAGGCCTACCTGGCCGAACTGGCGCTGATCCCCGAAGCCGAACACCCGTCCCCGGAAACCCAGCACCTGATCCTCGAAGACCTCAAAGCCATCGACCGTCTGCTCGGCAAGCTGTCGAGCAAGGCCCGCGCGGCCTTCCTGCACAACCGCCTGGATGGCCTGGGCCACGCCGAAATTGCCGAACGCCTGGGCGTTTCGGTGTCGCGCGTGCGCCAGTACATCGCCCAGGGCATGCGCCAGTGCTATGTGGCCCTGTACGGGGAACCGACGTGAACAACACACCGGTTTCGTCGCGGGTGCTGGAAGCCGCCATTGCCTGGAAAATGAGCCTGGACGATGGCAGTGGCACGCCTGACGAGCGCAACGCATTCATCCGCTGGCATGCCGCCAGCGAGGAACATGCCCGTGCCTGGCGCCAGCTCGGCGCCCTCGACCAACGCGTCAGCGTCGCTGCCGGCCCGGCTCGCCAGGCCCTGCTGCAATCGCGCGTCAGCCTGCGCCGCCGGATCGGCAAGGCCGGCAGCGGGCTTGCCGGCCTGTTCCTGCTCGGCGCGGTGCTGAGCTGGGTCGGCACACCGTCGTTGGCGCCCAGTTACTGGCTGGCTGATCAACGCACCGCCACCGGTGAACTGCGTACCTTGCGCCTGGCCGACGGCACGCTGCTGAGCCTCAATACCCACACCGCCGTGGATATCGACTACGCCGGCGACCAGCGTGTACTGGTGCTGCATCAAGGCGAAATCTCGGTGGAAACCGGCCACGACGACCCTCGCCCGTTGCTGGTACGAACCGACGATGGCCGCCTGCGGCCACTGGGCACGCGCTTCCTGGTGCGCCGCGAAGACAATGGCACGCGCCTGGAGGTCTTGCAGTCGTCAGTAGCCGCCATGCCGCACAACAGCGGTGACGAACAGGTCCTGCACGAAGGCCAGCAAGTGCTGATGAACAGCAACGGCCTGGGCCGGATAGGCCCGGTGCAGGCCGGGGCCGATGCCTGGACCCGCGGCATGCTGGTGGTCGACAACGTGCGCCTGGCCGACCTGCTGAAACAGCTGGGCCACTACCGCAGCGGCCACCTGGGCGTGGCCGAAGAAGTGGCCGACCTGCGCGTGACCGGCAGCTTCCCGCTGACCGACACCGACCTGGCCCTGGCTTCGCTGGTGCCGGCGCTGCCGGTGAAGATCGAGCGGCATACGCCGTGGTGGGTGACCGTCGTTCCCAAGTAAACCTGTACCGCCCTATTCGCGGCGGTTCGACGCATCGGTAAACCCGCTCCCACAGGATCACCACAGCGCTTGAGCAGTGTGCGGTCCCTGTGGGAGCGGGCTTGTCGGGGCGCCGAACCGCCGCGAAGAGGCCGGTGCAGGCGAAAATCAGATTGAAATAATTCTCACTCTTTTTCCGATTCCCCCTGTCACTTCTGGAATCTCGCTCGGCAAGGAAGCAGTTAGCACTTATCCGTCGAGGAACCGCTGCATGTCCCGTGCCGTTGATCGTATCCTGCGTCCCAGCCTGATGGCCCTGGCCATCGCCGTGGCCGCGCCATTGTCCAGCACCGCCCTGTTCGCCGCCGAACAGTCTGCGCCGCGCGCCTACAACCTGCCCGCAGCACCGCTGGCCAGCACCCTGAACCAGATCGCCAGCCAGTCGGGCATCGCCCTGGCCATCGACCCGGCGCTGGTCAGCGGCCGCACCTCGGCCCCGGTCAACGGCCAGTACGATGGCCTCAGCGCCCTGCAGGCCGCCCTGCTGGGCACCGGCCTGCAACTGCAGCAAAGCAGCGTCGGCAGCTACAGCCTGGTCGCCGTGCCGGATGGCGCCCTGGCCCTGCCGGAAACCACCGTGAACGCTGCCAGCGCTTCCGAAAGTGCCTGGGGCCCGGTCGATGGCTACCTGGCCAAGCGTACCGCCGCCGGCACCAAGACTGACACCGCGCTGGTCGAAGTCCCGCGCTCGATCTCCGTGGCCACCCGTCAACAGATGAGCGACCGCGGCGTGCACAGCCTCGACGACGCGGTGAAATACATGCCGGGTATCGTCTCCGCCAGCTTCGGCAGCGACACCCGCTACGACTGGATGCGTGTGCGGGGTTTCGAACCCACCCAGTTCCTCGACGGCCTGCCGCTGCCACGGGGCGTGTATGCCAACCCGAAAGCCGAAACCTGGAACCTCGACCGCCTGGCCCTGCTGCGTGGCCCGGCCTCGTCGCTGTATGGCCAGACCCCGCCCGGCGGCCTGCTGGACATGGTCAGCCGCCGGCCGCAGGCTGAGAGCGCCCACGAGATCGAACTGCAGTACGGCAGTGACAACCACCGCCAGATCAACTTCGCCAGCACCGGCAAGATCGATGACCAGGGCCAGTTCCTGTACAGCGTCAGCGGCGTGATCCGCGATGGTGGTACGCAAATCGACCATATCGACGACAAGCGCTACAACATCGCGCCAAGCCTGACCTGGAACATCGACGACGATACCTCGCTGACCTTGCTGACCCAGTTCACCCGCGACGATACCGGCGCCACCAGCCAGTTCAGGCCGGTCCAGGGCACCAAGATCGACATGCCGTTCGGCAAGATCTCCCACCACAAGAACCTGGGTGACCCGGACTACGAGTTCTACGACCGCACCTACTACGCGCTGGGCTACGCCTTCGAGCACCGCATCAACGATGTCTGGCAGTTCCGTCAGAACCTGCGCTACACCAAGACGGACCTGGCGTTCCAGACCATCACCCCCGGCGCCTATAACGCAACCACACCGCCGGTGCAGGACGATGGCACTGTCAGCCGCATGTCCACCAACACCGATGAAGACATCAGCCAGTTCGCGGTGGACAACAACTTCCAGGCCGACTTCGCCACCGGCGACGTAACCCACACCCTGTTGCTGGGCCTGGACCACCAGCGCGTCAACACCAACTACCTGTCGATCTTCGGCTTCAACGTGCCGGACAGCAACGTGAACAACCCGGTTTACGGGGTGCCGATCACCCGCCCTGACCGCTCCACCGCGTTCTACGACTACGATCAGAAAACCCGTCAGACCGGCGTGTACGTCCAGGACCAGATGGCCCTTGGCAACTGGCGCCTGACCCTTGGCGGTCGTGAAGACTGGGTGCACACCAGCACCAAGTTCCTCAACCAGGGCGATGCCACCAACACTCAGCGCGACAAGAAATTCAGCGGCAACGCGGCCATCAGCTACGTATTCGACTCCGGCTTCGTGCCGTACCTGTCGTATGCCGAGTCGTTCCAGCCCTCCAACAATGCCGATGTATCTGCGACAAAGTCGTTCAAGCCTACTGAAGGCGAGCAGTGGGAGTTGGGTATCAAGTACCAGCCACCTGGCTCGAACACCCTGCTGTCGGCAGCCGTTTATGACCTGACCCAGAAAAACGTCGAAGTCACCGACAATATCGGCGGCGTTCCCGTCACCAGCCAGACCGGCGAAGTGAAAGTCCATGGCCTGGAGCTGGAAGCAGTTTCCGACGTCACCGAAAACCTCAAGCTGACCGCCGCCTATACACTGGCCAAGTCGGAAGTGCAGGACGGCGAATTCAAAGGCAACCGCCTGCAACTGATACCCAACCAGCAAGCCTCGCTGTGGGCCGACTACACCTGGCACAGCGGCGTGCTCGACGGCTTCGGTATCGGTGGCGGCGCACGCTACACCGGCAACACCTACGGCGACCAGGCCAACACCTACCTGGGCAAGGCCAACGCCTACACCGTGTTCGACGCCTCGGTGCACTACGATCTCGGTCGTCTGAGCAACAGCCTCAAGGGCGCGTCGGTGGCGGTCAACGCGACCAACCTGTTCAACAAGGACTACATTTCGACCTGCGACTCCTTCTACTGCTACTACGGCGACGAGCGCAGCGTCGTGGCCAGTGCTTCCTACAAGTGGTGATGACCTGACTGGCTGAGCATGTCGACCAAGCCGTCCCCCTGGGGGCGGCTTTGGTCTTTCTGGACATCGAGAAACATAATGTAATGAAAAGCCAAACCATCCGCCGTTGGTCGGTGACCCACACCTGGAGCAGCCTGGTCTGCACCCTGTTCCTGCTGTTGCTGGCACTCACCGGCCTGCCGCTGATCTTCCACCACGAACTCGAACACCTGCTCGGCGATGCCGCAGAGTTGCGCGAGATGCCCGCCGGCACCCCGCACCTGGACCTGCAACAGCTGGTACTGAAAGCCGAGCAGCACCGCCCCGGCGAGGTTGTGCAGTACTTCGGCTTCGACAAGGACGAGCCCAACGGCGTACTCGCGATCACCGCGGCCACCGCCGGTACCGAACCCAATTCGTCCCATACCTTCATGCTCGACGCCCGCACTGGCGAAGCCGTGGCCATGCCGGCCGCCAATGGCGGTTTCATGATGCTCATGCTGCGCCTGCACGTAGACATGTTCGCCGGCCTGCCCGGCAAGCTGCTGCTGGCCTTCATGGGCGTGCTGTTCGTCGTCGCGATCGTCTCCGGTACCGTGCTCTACGCACCGTTCATGCGCCGTCTGGAGTTCGCCACCGTGCGCCACGACAAGTCCCGCCGCCTGCGCTGGCTCGACCTGCACAACCTGATCGGTGTGGTCACCCTGGCCTGGGCCCTGACCGTCGGCGTCACCGGCGTGATCAGCGCGCTCTCCGACCTGGTCATCGCCGCCTGGCGCAACGACAGCCTGGCCGCGATGGTCGCCCCTTATCGTGATGCCCCGCCGCTCACCGAACGGGCGCCAGCCAGCCGCTTGCTGGACATCGCCGAACAGGCCGCACCCGGCATGCGTCCTGACTTTATCGCGTTCCCCGGCACACGCTTTTCCAGCGAGCACCACTACGCGGTGTTCATGAACGGCGCCACTCACCTGAGCTCGCACCTGTTCACACCGGTACTGATCGATGCCCGAACCCTCGAGGTGACCGCAGTCGGTGAGCGGCCCTGGTACATGGACGCCATGGGGCTGTCGCAACCGCTGCACTTCGGCGACTACGGTGGCCGCCCGATGCAGATCCTGTGGGCAGTGCTGGACGTGCTGACCATCATCGTGCTCGGCAGCGGCGTGTACCTGTGGTGGGGCAAGCAACGCCGGACACGGGAGGCCAAGGCATGAGCCATCGTTCGCGATCAACTGCCAGGGTGTTCGCCTGGCCAGCCGCCATCGCCTTGCTGGCCGCGCTGGGGCTGTTCGCCGCCCTGCTCGGTGACGGTGCCTGGGACATGCTTTCCTGGCTCGGCCTTGGCATCCCCGCCTGGCTTGGCCTGCGTGGCCTGCGCCGGTGAGGTAGGCGGTTAGCGCCCGGGCACCACCTGCCCACCACAGCATGACCGCTCCCTGACACGCGGAGAGCGGAACATGCTACCCCTGCAACGTATTGATTTCCTGAACGATCAGGTGCTGGCCTTGCTTGAAGCGATGCCGGTCGTCACCCTGTCACCGCAATCGCGCCAGCACCTGCACGGCGAGCTCGCCGGCTATTGGGCCTCCACCGACGACCAAGGCCGCTCGCGCGCCGTCCGGCTGGCCGACATCCGCCGTGCGTTGATGCATGCCGAAGCTGACCTGCGCCTGACCGACCAGACGTTGAGCGCAGACCTGGCCGGCGTCATCAGTATCTTCCTGGACCTTCCCCATGCCTGGCAGCGTCGGCATCAGCCACTGGCCCACCGCGCCCAGGTGTACCGACCGGTACTGCTGCGCAGCAGCCCGGCATCGCGTGTGGCACTGCCTGGCATGTTCGTGATTGTCACCGGGGCAGCGGAAGGGCAAAACCTCGAAGCCGGCCACGTAACCGGCCCGGTATTGCTAATGGGTCTGGCACAGGGCATGGAGGCCTATGCCTCACTTCACGCGTTGCATCAGGAGCTGTGCGAGCGCCTGGACGACCCGCTGCAGGGTACCCCGCTACTGAGCTTGCTGGTGAACGACAAGCAGATCGAAAACGCTCGCCAGGCCGAGCGCCTGCGCTACGAGTGGTACGCCGATGACCCGTTGCAGGCGCAGGTCGACTGCCTGTTGGAAGCCCAGCGCCTGCGCCTCAACCAGACCTGGTCGACACTGCCGGCCAACGCCCCGGAGCGAGCAGCCGAAAAGCTACGCGAGGCCATGGCACTGCACGTGGAGGCTGGCAGCAAAGCTCTGCTTGACACCCGTTATGCGGCGCTCCTGGAAAAAAACCTTCCCGACTGGCTTCGCTCGGCAACACCTCAGGCGCTCGCACACATCATGCAAGGGATGCAGGAGCTGATCGCTGCCGGCGAGCAGGTCGCCGCTCCCGGCATCCTCACGCTCAAGCAGTTCCAGCAACGCGATTCGTTACAGGGCTGGGCCAGGCAACGCGTACGAGACCGCCTTCGTCATGACCTGGGCTTGACCGTGGCGCCGTCAGAAATCCTGGTCAAGGTAGTGTACACACGCCAGACCGGGCCCTGGCTCAACCCTTTGCAACCTTCGTCCTACATCACCTGGCGGGGCTTCCAGAACGTTGGCGGAGAGCTGGTCGAAGCCGTCCACGCCAGTTACCCGCTGGATGAACTGGCCATCCGCAATCTGGCCTGGTTCGACTATGACTACTGGCTGACCGCAAGGGTAGCCAAGAGCGACGGCACAGCCCTGCCGGCCCAGCTGAACCCAAGCTACATCAAGACGCTGGTCAGAAGCCTTAATGTCGGTGACAGCTACGCCAGCTATCTGCGCACGCAATTGATCGACTCTGTGGCAGGCAAGTGGCGGTTGCATGCACACAGTAAGGTCAACTGTGCACGCATGCGCGCCGAAGCGGCCAAGGCACGTTACGCCGGACACCTCTCCAGGGACTGGTCAGAGCGCCACTATCGCTGGGTGGAACAGGTGCTGTCGCAACCGCACAATGCTTTGCGCCCGAGCGTGGACGGGCACGCGGTGACTGCCCGCCAACTGCTGATCCAGGGCACCACCGTGCAGGGCGTGCTATTGCTGGCCAGTGACTCACGCAACATCACCGCCTTCGTGCTCTACACACCCGACGCACCGGACCGACGCGCCTGGCGCTCATTTGCCAACCCCCGCGCACTGCTGCGCCTGCTGCGCAACAAGCCTCTGCTGCGCACCTACTTCGCCCAGCGCCTGCCGCTCCTGCTCGCTTCGCGGGTCGAAAAGCTGCTGCTCAAGGGGCGCCTGGGCCAAGTGTTGCAGACACCGGCCATCGACGACGACCTGTTCCTGGCCTGCTACATGGCCGAAGTTCGCGGCATGCTGGCAGCGGCAGACGCCAACAGCCACAGCACTGCCGAAGTGGATGCCGAACAGGCGCTGAAACTGGGCTGGACCTTGCTGGACCTGATCAGCATCTTCCTGCCGACCAAAGTCATGATTCCGTTGGCACTCGGGCGCATGGCACTGGAAATCTGGAACGGCATCGAAGCCTACCGCCAGGAGGACCTCAATGGGGTGCTCAACCATGCCTACAATGCCCTGAGCCACCTCAACGATGCAGGCACCAGCCTGGCCAGCACGGGGCTGATGCGCCGCATGCTGCGTGGAATGCCCAAGCAACCGCCGCTACCACTGCCGCCACGGTTCAGCGCTACCCCTGAAACGAGCAACCTGCGCTATCGCATCGACGGCGTGTACGGTGAGGAAGTGTTTGAAAAAACTTCCGCCTTCGACGGCTTGTCCGAGTACTTCATTCAGGATGCCCAAGGGCGCTACTTCAAGGTCTCGTTCGATGGCAGCCGCTGGCGGGCCATCGACCCTGACCGCCCGGATGCCTACCTCACGCAGCCAATCAAGCGCCTGGCGGACGGCAATTGGGTCATCGACTCGCCGCTGCACTGGTACGACGGCCTTCCTGACCTGCTGCGCCTGTTCGACGATTGCCGCCTGCAGATACAGCTGGCCGGTTTGCCAAGCAGCGACGCCGAGGGCCTGTTCGAGGATCATGAACAGCTTTACCTGCAGACCCAGGGCGGTCAGCTACCCCTGCGTCGCCACCTGTTGGCCGGGCATTATCACTTGCAGATCCCCGGGGCCAACACCGCTGGCGTCGTGCCCTGGGCCATCCTGCGCTGGCGGGATGGCCAGTGGCGCATCCGCCTGCGCCAGGCTGGGCGCAGCAGTGACTGGCTGAGCCTGCCCGAGGCTTACTCGGTCAGCTTGGGCAGCAGGCGGTCGAGCCGCTGATGCAAGGCACTGCCCGCAGGCCAGTTGCGCAGCAAGCGCGCCCGGTCACGGGCATAGGCCGGGGCGAAGCTGAGCTGGGTGGCGTGCTGGCACATGGCATCAAGGTCGATCAGCGACCACTGGCCGTTGTCCCAGAACAGGTTGTGCCCCTTGAAATCGCCGTGGCTGATGCGCTCGCGAATCAGCTGCTGCATCACGTGCACCAGCGCATCGACCTGCTCCTCAGGCGCATCGCCATTTTCCACGTAGGGCGCAAAGCACGCGGTCAGGTCCGGGCCATCGACATATTCGGTGACCAGGTAGGCGCGGCTGCGCAGGCCCATCACCCGTTGTTCCAGCACCGCCAGCGGGCGGGGCGTGGCGATGTCGAGGAATTCCAGGCGGTGCCCTTCAATCCACGAATGCCAGGCGCGGCTCGGGCGCCAGAAGCGCTTGAACCAGTGCGCGGTGTTCTTGATGTTGTAGCGCTTGAGCACCAGCTTGCGACCGTTCACCTCGATGCGCGCCACGCTGGCCGCACCACCGGTCTTGTACAGGTGGCCCTTGTCGATCAGCGCGTCGGCTTGCTGCAGCACCGGCAGCATGGCGTCCACTTCGCTGCGGCGAATCGCGCGCAGGCCCGAAAGGCTGCGCTCGACGCTGAACAGGCTGCACTCGCGACCGGCCTTTTCCAGGTAGTCCTTCTGCCGCCAGCTGCGCACCTTGTCCACCTGCTTCTGCAGCGCTTCCATCGGTAGCGCATGCTCGGCGTTGGCCAACAGGTAGTGCACCAGCAACTCTTCGATGAACGGTTCCAGGCGCTTGGGCAACTGGGCGAAGAACACCCCGAGGTTCTCCAGCACGCGTGGCCGCGACAGTTGCTGGCCCGGCGTCTCGGCCTTGATGCCGGCGCCGTCGATCAGGTAGAGCTTGCCGCCGTGGCGCAGCAGGTTGTCCAGGTGCAGGTCTTCCTGCCACAGGCCTTGTGCATGCATCTGTGCCACGGCCGTGAGGGCTTCGCCCAGCACCAGGTGCTGCTCGTCGGCCAGTACCGGCAGGTTTTCCACCGCAGCCCAGGCATCGGCCAGGCTCTCAGCGCCATCGAGGAATTCGAACAACAGCCAGCCGCCCTCGCCTTCCTTGAGGCCGTCGGCCAGCAGTTGCGGTGTGGTCAGGCCCTCTTTGGCCAGCAGCTTCACGCCATCCAGTTCGCGCTGGAAATGCCGTGCGGCATTGCTGCCGACCAACAGCTTGGCCAGCACCGGGGTGCCGCGCCAGATGCCGGCGCCGACATAGCGCTGACCCGGCAGCACCCGCAGCAGGCTGAGCAGTTGCAGGTCAGCCGTGCCAGCGGCATCGGCCAGGGTGATGCTCAAGGGCAGCGTCGGGCTGCGCCCGGCGTTTTTGAGTTCGGACAAACGCATCAGCGGGCCTCTTTTTCACGACGGCGTTGCGTCAGGCGTTGCAGCCAGGTGCCGACCAGGGCGCTGTCGGCAGGCTGCTGCAGGTAGGCGGCCAGCAACTGGCGCACGTCCGCCTCGCTCCAGGCACCGGTACGGCGCAGCAGCGGCTCCAGATCGCGCAGGCGGTCACGCATGCCGAACAGCAACGGCCGGGTCTTTTCCAGGTCGATCAGTTGCGCTTCCCAGCCTTCGCGGCGTTGGCGCAGGAAGATGTGCTTGGGATAGAAACAGCCGTGCACCTGGCCGGCACCGTGCAGCGTGCGCGCCAGTTGGCCGCAGGCCTTGAGGATGCCCACCCGGGCGTCATCGGCAAGCTGTGGCCACTGCGCCAGCAGGCCCTCCAGGTCGCTCCATTCGTCCAGCGCACGGGTCATCAAGATCGCCCGGTGCTGGCCGTTCTGCTTGCGCTCGCCGTAGAACACGGCCTGCAAGGCCGGGATTTGCAGTTTCTGGTAGCGGCTGATATTGCGGAATTCGCGGGCGAAGGTCGGTTCGCCAAACGGCCGGTGCAAGGTGCGGGTCAGGTAATCGCTCTGGCGCTTGAGGTAATAGCCTTTGCCTTCAAGCTCCAGGCGGAAGACGCTGCTCCAGCCGCCACGGCCGGTGTTGGGTTCGTCCACGGCGTCGAGCTGCAGCGCCCACAGCGCTTCAAAGTCGTTCAAGCCATGGCGTTTGAGCAGCGCGAGGTCTGCGCTGGCCAGGTAATCGGTCATTCCCTTCCCTCGAAGAAGCTCAGCACCTGACGAATGCGCCGCTTGTCGCGCACATTCAGGCGCTGACGCCCACGGTACTGCAGGTAGAAGCGCAGGCGCTGGGTCGCCGACAGGTGATATTTGGCCACTTTGTCCAGGCAGGCCAGGTCTTTGATCATGCGGTGGCGCCACATGAAGCCACGCCAGAAGTCGCCGGTCGGGCAGTCGATGAAGAACAGCGTGCCCAGGTCGTCGACCAGCAGGTTGCGCCATTTCAGGTCGTTGTGGGCGAAACGGTGCTCGTGCATCACCCGGGTATGGCGCGCCAGCTGACGGCTCAGCTTGTCGACCCAGACCCGGTCGGCCAGCCGTGGGTCGTTGCGCTCGGCCAAGGCCGAGAGGTCTTCGGTGCGCGGCAGTTCGCGGGTGATCATCGCGCCACGGCCAAAGGCCAGGCCTTTGCGTTCCAGGCCCCAGGCCACCACTTCGGCCGTGGGAATCTCCCACTTGGCGAACTGCTTGAGGTTCTGCCATTCGGCCTTGATGCGTGGCCGGCCCAGGTAGCGACGCATGTGCTTGCCAGCGCCGGTGTAGCGCTTGACGTAGTAGTTGACCCCGTCGCGTTCGATGCGGATGACCTCGCTGAGCGGGTCACGCGTGAGGTGCTCGCCCTTGAGGGCAAAGACCGCATCGAGGCTGCCGAAGTCCGACGCCAGATGTTCGTAGCCTGGCGCCAGTGTCCAACCCGCCATCAGAGTGCATCCCCATAGCGTTGCTTGCGATCGTAGAGTTTCTGCGCCTTGCGTTCGAGCCAGGCAAGCAGCGCAGCTTCCTCGGCCAGGATCTGCCGCAACGGTTGCTGGAAATAACCGCGCAGGAAGCGCAGCTTGTCGCGCCGGGTCAGGCCGATGTCCAGCGCCGAGAAGTACAGCGCGGCCAGGTCCTTGTCACGCCAGCGGCGGCTGATTTTCGCCCGGGTCTGGGCGCGGTGCAGGTCGATGACCGACAGTTTGAAGTCTTCCGGCGTCACCGGGCGGTCGGTGTGCAGCAGGAAGTGGCAGATGTAGCAGTCGCGGTGATTGACCCCGGCGCGGTGCATGCCACCGGTCATCTTCGCCACCTCGGCGATCAGCGCGCGCTTCAGGCGCGGCTCGGGCGGGTTCTTCACCCAGTCGATGCTGAAGTCTTCCAGGCTGATGGTCGGCGCCAGCTCTTCGGTGACGATGAACGAATGCTGGCTGGCCGGGTTGCTGCCACGCTCGCCATAGGCGACGGCGGTCATGGTCGGCACGCCCACTTCATGCAGGCGCTGGATGGCCTGCCATTCCTGGCCGGCACCCAGCACCGGCAGTTTGGCGGTGAGCAGGTTCTTGAAGATCTCGCCCCAGCCGATGCCACGGTGGATCTTGACGAAGAAGCCTTCGCCCTCGACCTCGGTACGCAGCGTGCGGCGGCCTTCCAGCTCGCGATAGACCTCGCCTTGCAGCGCTTCCACGGCCTCGAAGGCATCACGCCCGGCCCACAGGCGCTTGAAGGGTTCGGCCACTATCAGCTTCATGCGTTCTCCTGCCCCAGGATCACATCGGCAGCATGCTGCGGCATGCTGTACAGGTCGGCGCTGTCGGCGAAGGCCAGGCCGTTGCGCGACCAGTCGGCGCGGGCCTGCCCGTCTTCGAGCATGCGCTGCAGGTAAGCATTGAGCTGCTCCTGCTCGAACGGCTCGTCCAGCACCAGACCACTGTCGGCCTCGGCGATGTAGTGGGCGTAACCGCAGACCTTGGACACCAGCACCGGCAGGCCGGCCACCAGGGCCTCGAGCAGCACCGTGCCGGTGTTCTCGTTGTACGCCGGGTGGATCAGCAGGTCGGCGCCCAGCAGGAAGCGTGGGATGTCGCTGCGGCCCTTGAGGAACTGCACCTGTTCGCCCAGGCCCAGGGTGGCGCTCTGCAGCTGGAACACCTTGGGGTCGTCCTGGCCGATGACCATCAGTTTGGTGCGCTTGCGCAGCGCCGATGGCAGCGCGGCCAGGGCCTTGAGGCTGCGGTCGACGCCCTTGGTCTTGAAGCCCGACCCGATCTGCACCAGCAGCAGGTCGTCATCGCCCAGGTTGAATTCCTTGCGGAACTCGGCGCGGATCTCGGCGGCATTGGCCGGCGCGCGGCGGTCCTGGGAAATGCCCGGTGGCAGCAGATGGAAGCGCTCCACGGGGGTGCCGTAGTGCTTGATGAACAGCGGCTGCTGCACTTCGGAAATCATCAGCACTTCGGTACGCGCGTCCTTGGCGAACACCGCACGCTCGTACTCGGCGAAGTGCCGGTAGCGGCCCCAGCGGCGGTACAGACCGCCGCGCAGAGTCTGCGCCTTGTCCTCGAAGCAGCCGTCGGCGGCGTAATACACGTCCAGCCCCGGCATCTTGTTGAAGCCGATCAGGCGGTCGACCGGGCGCTTGGCCAGGTCCGCTTCCATCCAGGCGCTGAGCTTCTCGTTGCGCCGGTGGTTGAAGATCGCCTTGACCGGCGCCACCAGCACCTCGAAGCCCGGCGGAATGTCACCCTCCCAGATCAGCGTGTACACGCGGATCTGGTGGCCCCGCTTCTGGCATTCCAGGGCAATGCGCATGAAATCGCGCTGCAGCCCGCCGAAGGGGAAATATTTGTAAAGCACGAAAGCCAGTTGCATCAACGAACATCCTCAGCCAGCAGCAGCGCGCTCAGGCGGCTCGCTACATGCTCGGGATTCAGGCGAGTGAAGCACAGCGGCCACTCGCGTTTCAGATCGAACCGGCGCCGGTCGTCAGCGCTCGGTTTGTAGGTGCACTTCTTCTGCAGACACGGCGCGCAAGGGAAGTCGCTGGCCTGGTGAACCTGCACACGGCCGTAGGCGCCGGTCAGGCCCGGGTTGGTCGGGCCGAACAGCGAAATGGTCGGCACGTCCAGCGCTGCGGCCAGGTGGCCGAGGCCGGTATCCACCGCCACACAGGCCTTGGCCGCCGCCAGCACACGGGCGACGCCGGCAAGGTTCAATCTGGGGAGCACCTGGCAGTTGTTCAAGCCTTGAGCGATGCGCTCGGCGCGGGCCTTCTCGGCCGGGTTGCCCCACGGCAGGCGCACCTGCAGCTTGCGCCGGCCCAGGCGCTCGGCCAGTTCACGCCAGTAGGCTTCGGGCCAGTGCTTGGTCGCCCAGGTCGTGCCATGCAGGAACACCACGTAGGGCGCAGCCGGCGGCAGTTGCAGGCGGTCAAGGTCGAGGCCGTAGTGGCCGATGCCTTCCGGCAAGTCGTAGGCCAGGGCCATGGCGAACAGCTGGCGCACACGCTCCACGGCATGCTGGCCGACGGCGACCGACAGCGGCCGGTCGTAGAAACGGCTGGCCCAGCCTTCACGGGCCGAGTAACGGTCCAGGCCGGCGACCGGGGCCTTGACGTAGCGGGTCAGCCAGGCCGACTTGACCAGGCCCTGGGCGTCGATCACCAGGTCATACTTGCGCTCGCGAACGCGCTGCTTGAACGCCTTCCACTCGCCGCTCTTGATCGTCTGCCAGATGTTCTTGCGCCAGCGGCGGATCGCCACCGGGATGACCTGGTCGACCGCCGGGTGCCAGCTGGGGATCTCGGCGAAGCCTTCTTCCACCACCCAGTCGAAACGGATGCCCGGAATGGCATGGGCGGCGTCGGTCAGCGCCGGCAAGGTGTGGATCACATCACCCAGCGACGAGGTCTTGATGATCAGTACCCGCACTTAGTCGACCTCGGCCACGGTATCGATCAGGTTCGGACCACCCAGGCTGTGCAGGGCAGCGATGACTTTGCCAGGTTCGAGCAGGCGCAGGCAGTTGTAGTGGCCGAAGCGGCAGGTGCGGTCGAAGCACGGGCTGCACTCGATGCCGGTTCGCACCACTTCCACCTGTTCGGCCAGCGGCGGCGTGAAGCCTGGCGAAGTGGAACCGTATACCGCGACCAGCGGGCGGTTCAGCGCGGCGGCTACGTGCATCAGCCCCGAGTCGTTGGAGACCACGGCATCGGCGCAGGACATCAGGTCGATGGCCTCGGCCAGCGAGGTTTCGCCCGCCAGGTTGTACGACTCTTCGCGGAAGCCCGGAATCAGGCGGTCACGGATCTGCTCGCCAACCGGGTGATCGTTCTTCGAGCCGAATAGCCACACCTGCCAGCCCTGGCGGATCATCGCGTCGGCCACGGCGGCGTAGTGCTCGCTCGGCCAGCGCTTGGCCTCGCCGAATTCGGCGCCCGGGCACAGCGCCAGCACCGGCCGGTCCAGCGCCAGGCCGAACTTGGCCATGGCGGCTTCACGGCTCTGCGCTTCGATCTGCAGGCTCGGCCGCGGATACGGCTGCGGCAGCTCGGCACCGGGCGCGTAGGCCAGGGCCATGAAGCGCTCGATCATCAGTGGGTAGCGGGTCTTGTCCAGCTTGCGCACGTCGTTGAGCAGGCCGAAACGCATTTCGCCACGCCAACCGGTGCGCTTGGGGATGCCGGCAAAGAACGGCACCAGTGCCGACTTCAGCGAGTTGGGCAGCAGGATGGCCTGGTCGTACTGGCCGGCCAGGGACTTGCCGATGCGCCGACGCGTGGCCAGCTCCAGCGCGCCGTGGCCGAGCGGGAAGCTCAAGGCCTGGCGCACTTCGGGCATGCGTTCGAGGATCGGCCGGCTCCACTCGGGTGCCAGCACGTCGATCACGCAGTCGGGGTGCTGCTGTTTCAGGCACTGGAACAGGGTCTGCGCCATCACCATGTCGCCGACCCAGCTGGGGCCAATGATCAGTATTCTCATGCTTAGTCCAGAAACGCTCGGGGAGGCTACAGGCTGCATACAGCCTGGCCTCCCCTCTTTATATTCAGGCTATGTGGCGGACAGTGTACCACTGGAGCTGAGGCATGAGCCTTTGGGGCTGCTTTGCAGCCCTTTCGCGACGCAAGGCCGCTCCCACAAAGGCGCTGCATACGCCGATCAAATGTGGGAGCGGCCTTGTGTCGCGAAAGGGCCGCAAAGCGGCCCCGGCGATCTCAAGTCAGGCCCAATTCGCCCCAGATCCGCCGCACTTCGCGGCGCTCATCGGCAAACTGCGCCGCATCGATCACCCCGGCCTGCTTCTGCAGGGCCTGGCGGTGCGACGCCGAGCGGAACGCCTTGTACACCTCACGCAACAGCACCGCGTCACTGGCCGGCATCAAACCTGCCTGCTCCAGCTCTTCCAGAATGCGGATGTTATCGGTCCATCGGAGTATGGCCGGGTGCTCGTGAGACCAGGCCAAAGCGGCGTATTGCACCATAAATTCGATATCGACGATACCGCCGGCATCCTGCTTGATATCGAACGCCACACCGGCATCGAAGGCATTGGCCGCGGTACCGGCCAGCGTGGCCTTGGTGCCGAGGTTGTCGCGCATCTTGGCGCGCATCTCGCTCACTTCGCTGCGCAACTTGCCCAGGTCACGGGCCTGGCCCAGGACCTTGGCGCGTACGCCCTCGAACGCCGTCGCCACCTGCTTGCAGCCCACCAGCACACGGGCGCGCACCAGGGCCTGGTGCTCCCAGGTCCAGGCTTCGCTCTGCTGGTAACGCTCGAACGCCCCCAGCGAGCTGACCAGCAGCCCCGCCGCGCCGGACGGGCGCAGGCGCATGTCGACGTCATACAGCTGGCCGGAGTTGGTCTGGGTGGTCAGCAGGTGGATGATGCGCTGGCCCAGGCGGGTGAAGAACTGCGCGCTGTCGATCGGCTTGGCGCCGTCGGTTTCCGCTTGCGGGTCGCCATCGTGAATGAACACCAGGTCCAGGTCCGAACCATGGCCCAGCTCCAGGCCGCCGACCTTGCCATAGCCGATGATGATGAAGCCTGGGTCGCACAGGCTGCCGTCGCTGCGCTTGGGCTGGCCGTGGCGGGCCACGGTCTGGCGCCAGGCCAGGGCCAGTACCTGGTCGAGAATGGCTTCGGCCAGCCAGGTCAGGTAGTCGCTGACTTTCATCAACGGCAGGTTGCCGCTGATTTCCGACGCGGCCACGCGCAGGCTGTGGGCGAGCTTGAAGTGGCGCAGCGCCTCCATCTGCTGTTCCAGGTCGTCCTCGGGGATCCGCGTCAACCGCTCGCGCAGCTCGGCGGCCAGCTCCGGCGCCAGTGGCGGGCTGAACAGGCGGCCTTCGTTGAGCAGCTCATCGAGCAGCAACGGGTAGCGGGCGATCTGCTCGGCAATCCATGGGCTGGCGGCGCACAGGGTCAGCAAGCGCCGCAGCGCCCCCGGGTTTTCGGTGAGCAACACCAGATAGGCCGAACGCCGCGCCACGGCTTCGACCAGCGGCAGCACGCGCTCCAGCACCAGGTCCGGGTTGTCATGCTCCACGGCCTGGGCCAGCAAGCGTGGAATGAACGCATCCAGGCGCTCGCGGCCGATGCGCTGCATCGAGCGCAACTGCGGGCTGGCGCGCAGCGCGGCCAGGCGGCGCAGGGCTTCGGCCGGCTGCTTGAAGCCAGCCTCCTCCAGTTGGCGGCCGGCGGCCTCTTCATCTTGTGCCTGTTCCCACAGCGGCGACCACTCGCCGCCCACCACCAGCTCGCCTTCGCCTTCGTCTTCATCCGGGTCGGCGATAACCTGGCGGAAGTGCCAGTCGACCCGGCCGCGCCAGTACATCAACTGATCGTGGAAGCTTTGCCAGTCGGCAAAGCCAAGGATATAGGCGACCCGCTCACGGTCCAGTTCGCTGTCCGGCAGCATCTGCGTCTGGCGGTCGGCGATGGCCTGGATGGCATGCTCGGTGTAACGCAGGAATTCATAACCTTCGCGCAGCTCCGTCACCACAGCCGGCGGCAGGTAACCCTGGCCTTCCAGGGTCGCCAGCACCTTGAGCAATGGCCGCAGTTGCAGGCTCAGGTCACGGCCGCCGTGGATCAGCTGGAAGGCCTGGGCGATGAACTCGACCTCGCGGATGCCACCGGCACCGAGCTTGATATTGTCGGCCATGCCCTTGCGCCGCACCTCCTGCTGGATCAGCTGCTTCATGGTGCGCAGTGCTTCGATCGCCGAGAAGTCCAGGTAACGCCGGTACACGAACGGTTTCAGCATTTCCTGCAACTGCGCGCCGGCGGCCTGGTCTCCGGCCACCACCCGCGCCTTGATCATCGCGTAGCGTTCCCAGTCGCGGCCCTGGTCCTGGTAGTACTGCTCCAACGCATTGAAGCTGAGCACCAGCGCGCCGGACGAGCCGTAGGGGCGCAGGCGCATGTCGACGCGGAACACGAAACCGTCGACGGTCACCGGGTCGAGCGCCTTGATCAGGCGCTGGCCCAGGCGGGTGAAGAATTCCTGGTTTTCCAGCGAGCGTTTGACGCCTTCGGTTTCGCCGCCTTCGGGGAAGGCGAAGATCAGGTCGATGTCCGACGACAGGTTCAGCTCCACCGCGCCCAGCTTGCCCATGCCCAGCACCACCATGTGCTGCGGCAGGCCGCTGCGGTTGCCGATCGGCGTGCCGAACTGCTGGCAATGGCGCGGGTACAACCACTGGTAGGCTTCGTCGATGGCCGCGTCGGCGAGGTCCGACAGGTCGCGGCAGGTCTCGCCCAGTTCGGCCTGGCGGGTGATGTCGCGCCAGATGATGCGCAGCTGCTGGCGGTTGCGCTCGCGGCGCAGGTTGCGCGCGAGCTCGTCCTCGCTCTGCGCGGCCTGGGCCGCAGCGGCGATCTGCCCGCGCAGCTCGCCCGGGGCGTAGCGGCGGTCCAGCTCACCGCTGGCGATCAGGGCAAAAAGCATGGCCGGTTCGCGCTGGGCCACGCCAAGGACGAAGTCGCTGGCAGCGGCAACCTGATCGAACTGTTGCCGGTGCAACGGGGTCCAGCTGTGCAGGTCGAGGTCAGCGTGGCCTGCCACGGCATCGCTCAGGAACTGCTGGTTGCGAACGACCAGCGGTTGCAGGGAAGCAGGCAGTTCGAGCGGCAAAGGTAGGCGCATGGTCTATCCTTGATCGGCGTGAAATGAAGGGGAAAAAGCGGCCAAGAGGAAGCCGGACCTCGGTTGGACTGTCATACAAAAGTTGGAAATAGCTGAAAAAAACGAATCATTGGCAAGAAACATCAAGATTCACCTGTTCGCGACACACCGCCAACCAACATGAACGTTTTTCCTCACAAGCCGAGGTGCGACCAAACGTCGCATTTGTGTAGTTTTACTACTACCCATGGCGTGCAAAAGCATGAAATGCCGAAGCAAATGTAGTAAAACTACACGGCGCCGGGAGACACCCCGGTAATCCAAGAATTCACGACGTCTGCCCATAAGGCCAGTCGCAAACTCAGGCCCCCGATTCTGGTGGCCTTTCCGCCCTGGAGCAAGCCATGCAAGACCTCGATCCAATCGAAACCCAGGAATGGCTGGATGCCCTGGAGTCGGTCCTCGACAAAGAAGGCGAAGACCGCGCTCATTACCTGATGACCCGCATGGGCGAGCTGGCCACCCGCAGTGGCTCCCAGCTGCCGTACGCAATCACCACGCCATACCGCAACACCATCCCTGTCACCCACGAAGCACGCATGCCTGGCGACCTGTTCATGGAACGCCGCATTCGCTCGATGGTGCGTTGGAACGCGCTGGCCATGGTGATGCGCACCAACCTGAAGGACTCGGACCTGGGCGGCCACATCTCCAGCTTCGCCTCCAGTGCCACCCTGTACGACATCGGCTTCAACTACTTCTTCCAGGCGCCGACCGAAGAACATGGCGGCGACCTGATCTTCTTCCAGGGCCACGCATCGCCAGGCGTCTACGCCCGTGCCTTCATGGAAGGCCGCATCAACGAAGACCAGATGAACAACTTCCGTCAGGAAGTGGACGGCAACGGCCTGTCTTCGTACCCGCACCCATGGCTGATGCCTGACTTCTGGCAGTTCCCGACCGTTTCGATGGGTCTGGGCCCGATCCAGGCTATCTACCAGGCGCGCTTCATGAAGTACCTGGAAGCCCGTGGTTTCATCCCGGCCGGCAAGCAGAAGGTCTGGTGCTTCATGGGCGACGGCGAGTGCGACGAGCCGGAATCCCTGGGCGCAATCGCCCTGGCCGGCCGCGAGAAGCTGGACAACCTGATCTTCGTCATCAACTGCAACCTGCAGCGCCTCGACGGCCCGGTTCGCGGCAACGGCAAGATCATCCAGGAACTCGAAGGCGTGTTCCGTGGCGGTGGCTGGAACGTCAACAAGGTCGTCTGGGGCCGCTTCTGGGACCCACTGTTCGCCAAGGACACCAACGGTGCCCTGCAGCGCCGCATGGACGAAGTCATCGACGGCGAGTACCAGAACTACAAAGCCAAAGACGGCGCGTACGTTCGTGAGAACTTCTTCAACACTCCAGAACTCAAGGCCATGGTCGAAGACCTGTCCGACGACGAGATCTGGAAGCTCAACCGTGGCGGCCACGACCCGTACAAGGTCTACGCGGCTTACCACCAGGCTGTGAACCACAAGGATCAGCCAACCGTCATCCTGGCCAAGACCATCAAGGGTTACGGTACCGGTGCCGGCGAAGCCAAGAACACCGCGCACAACACCAAGAAGGTCGACGTCGACAGCCTGCGTCACTTCCGTGACCGCTTCGACATCCCGGTCAAGGATGCCGACCTTGAGAACCTGCCGTTCTTCAAGCCGGAAGAAGGTTCTGCCGAAGCCAAGTACCTGGCCGAGCGCCGCAATGCCCTGGGTGGTTTCGTGCCACAGCGCCGTGCCCAGAGCTTCAGCGTGCCGACCCCGCCACTGGAAACGCTGAAAGCGATCCTGGACGGCTCGGGCGACCGCGAAATCTCCACCACCATGGCCTTCGTACGCATCCTGGCACAGCTGGTCAAGGACAAGGACATCGGCCAGCGCATCGTCCCGATCATCCCGGACGAAGCCCGTACCTTCGGTATGGAAGGCATGTTCCGCCAGCTGGGCATCTACTCGTCGGTCGGCCAGCTCTACGAGCCAGTCGATAAAGACCAGGTGATGTTCTACCGCGAAGACAAGAAGGGCCAGATCCTCGAGGAAGGCATCAACGAAGCCGGCGCCATGTCGTCGTTCATCGCTGCCGGTACCTCGTACAGCTGCCACAACCAGCCGATGCTGCCGTTCTACATCTTCTACTCGATGTTCGGCTTCCAGCGCATTGGCGACCTGGCCTGGGCTGCCGGCGACAGCCGCACCCGTGGTTTCCTGATCGGCGGTACCGCCGGCCGTACCACCCTCAACGGTGAAGGCCTGCAGCACGAAGACGGTCACAGCCACATGATGGCGGGCACCATCCCGAACTGCCGCACCTACGATCCAACCTACGGCTACGAGCTGGCGGTGATCATCCAGGACGGCATGAAGAAGATGACCGAAGAGCAACAGGACATCTTCTACTACATCACCGTGATGAACGAATCCTACCAGCAGCCAGCCATGCCGGCCGGTGTCGAGGAAGGCATCATCAAGGGCATGTACCTGCTCGAAGAAGACACCCGCGAAGCCGCGCACCACGTACAGCTGATGGGCTCCGGCACCATCCTGCGCGAAGTCCGCGAAGCTGCGAAGATCCTGCGTGAAGAGTTCAACGTCGGCGCCGACGTGTGGAGCGTCACCAGCTTCAACGAACTGCGTCGCGACGGCCTAGCCGTGGAACGCGCCAACCGCCTGAAGCCTGGCCAGAAGCCACAGCAGACCTACGTCGAGCAGTGCCTGAACGGTCGCAAAGGCCCGGTCATCGCCTCCACCGACTACATGAAGCTGTTCGCCGAGCAGATTCGCCAGTGGGTGCCGAGCAAAGAGTTCAAGGTCCTGGGTACCGACGGTTACGGTCGCAGCGACAGCCGCAAGAAGCTGCGTCACTTCTTCGAAGTCGACCGCCACTTCGTGGTGCTGGCTGCCCTGGAAGCCCTGGCTGACCGCGGCGAGATCGAACCCAAGGTTGTGGCTGACGCCATCGTCAAGTTCGGCATCGACCCGGACAAGCGCAACCCACTGGACTGCTGAGGAGTATTTTTAAGTGAGCGAACTCATTCGCGTACCTGACATCGGCAGCGGTGAAGGTGAAATCATCGAGCTGTTCGTCAAGGTCGGTGATCGTATCGAGGCTGACCAGAGCCTGCTGACCCTGGAGTCCGACAAGGCCTCCATGGAGATCCCGGCTCCTAAAGCCGGCGTGATCAAGGAACTGAAGGTCAAGCTGGGCGACCGCCTGAAAGAAGGCGACGAGCTGCTGGTTCTGGAAGCCGAGGGCGCCGCTGCTGCGGCCCCTGAGGCTCCGGCCGCCGCCGCTGCTCCGGCTCCAGCTGCTGCGCCGGCTCCGGCCGCTGCAGCCGCCCCTGCTCCGGCAGCAGCCCCGGCTGCCGCCAGCGTGCAGGACATCCACGTACCGGACATCGGTTCGTCGGGCAAGGCCAAGATCATCGAAGTGCTGGTCAAGGTCGGCGATACCGTCGAAGCCGACCAGTCGCTGATTACCCTGGAGTCCGACAAGGCCTCCATGGAAATCCCGTCGCCGGCTGCCGGCGTGGTCGAAGAAGTCCTGTGCAAGCTGGAAGACGAAGTCGGCACTGGCGACCTGATCTTCAAGCTCAAGGTGGCTGGCGCCGCGCCTGCTGCTGCCCCGGCTCCGGCCGCCGCTGCACCTGCCCCGGCTGCCGCGCCTGCCGCTGCCGCTCCAGCGGCTGCTCCGGCCGCCGCTCCTGCGCCGGTCGCTACCGCACCGGCTGCCGGCAGCAACGCCAAGGTTCACGCCGGCCCGGCCGTTCGCCAGCTGGCCCGTGAATTCGGTGTCGACCTGGGCGCAGTGGCCGCCACCGGTCCGCACGGTCGCATTCTGAAAGAAGACGTGCAGGTCTACGTCAAGGCGATGATGCAGAAGGCCAAGGAAGCACCAGCCGCCGCTGGCGCAACCGGTGGCGCTGGTATCCCGCCGATCCCGGCCGTGGACTTCAGCAAGTTCGGTGAAGTGGAAGAAGTCGCCCTGACCCGCCTGATGCAGGTCGGTGCCACCAACCTGCACCGCAGCTGGCTGAACGTGCCGCACGTGACCCAGTTCGACTCCGCCGACATCACCGAGCTGGAAGCCTTCCGCGTTGCGCAGAAGGCCGTGGCCGAGAAGGCTGGCGTCAAGCTGACCGTGCTGCCACTGCTGCTCAAGGCCTGCGCCTTCCTGCTCAAGGAACTGCCGGACTTCAACAGCTCGCTGGCACCAAGCGGCAAGGCCATCATCCGCAAGAAGTACGTGCACATCGGCTTCGCCGTGGACACCCCGGACGGCCTGCTGGTCCCCGTGATCAAGAACGTCGACCAGAAGAGCCTGCTGCAACTGGCTGCCGAAGCCGCTGCACTGGCCGAGAAGGCGCGCACCAAGAAGCTGTCGGCCGACGACATGCAAGGTGCCTGCTTCACCATCTCCAGCCTCGGCCACATTGGCGGCACCGGCTTCACGCCGATCGTCAACGCGCCGGAAGTGGCGATCCTGGGCGTCTCCAAGGCGACCATGCAGCCGGTCTGGGATGGCAAGGCCTTCCAGCCGAAGCTGATGCTGCCACTGTCGCTGTCCTACGATCACCGTGTGATCAACGGCGCTGCCGCCGCGCGCTTCACCAAGCGCCTGGGCGACGTGCTGGGCGATATCCGCACCATGCTGCTGTAACACGCAGCCCGCCTGCCTCTCCTCGGGGAGGCAGGTACCCTTTTCGAGCTGCCACGCTCGTACCTCAACCCCGCCAGATGGCGGGGCTTTTTTTTGCCTGCCAGCCCCCAAATCCTCAAGCCAAACTAAGGATTTCAGCCCGCCGGCCGAAAACATATACATGACAGCCCTCATGGCCGCTTGCCAGCCTCAGGGACATGATGCAACCTTGCCAGATGCGCCGCCGCCCAGGCCGCGTCCCCTTCAAGCGAGTCTTCGATGAAAAGCCAACCCGATGCCGCCAGCCGTGTGGCGGCCGAGGTCGTCACGCAGCTTCCCGTGCCCTCGCGGCTCGGCATGCTGCGTTTCGAAAGGCTGAACGAAGCCAACTGGGCGATGCTCTACCTGGACCCGGCCTGCGACCGCCAGTTCGGCCTGCCCGCGTCCGAGCTGTGCGCACTGATCGATTCGCCCTATGCCAGCCTGATGGAACCCGAAGCACGCTACCGGCTGCACGATGAAATCCAGCTGCAACTGAGCAACCGTGGCTACTACCGCGTGCGCTATACCCTGCATACCCAGGACCGCGCGCTGCGCCTGCTGGAAGCCGGCGAAGCGTTCAAGCAGCACAACCGCCAGCTGCTGCGCGGCTTCCTGACGGTGCTCGATGACGAAGACGACAGCGACCTCGACACCAACGACCTGGAATCGCGCAACAACCGCCTGCAACTGGCCCTGCAGATCAACCAGCGCGCCCAGCAGGAGCAGCTTGAGCACCTGGAGCGCGTGCGCGCCCAGCAGGACCTCATCCTGCGCCTTGCCCGCCAGCGCTACAGTGCCGAAAACTCGCTGCTCGAAGCCGCCCAGCTGATCACCCGCAGCGCCTGCGAAATCTACAAGGTCGACAGCGCCAGCATCTGGCACCTGGACGAACAGCGCCTGGAGCCGATCAGTGCCTGGCTGCGCAACGAGCAAGTGCACCGCCTGCCCGAGCCAATCGATGCCAGCCGCTTCCCCGACTACCTGGAAGCCCTGCACGCCAGCCGTGCCATTGACGCGCACAACGCCAACCACGACCCGCGCACCCGTGACTTGGCCGAGAGCCTGTATGCCGACAACAACGCCATGCTCGACGCCAGCATTCGCGTCGATGGCCAGGTGGTCGGCGTGCTGTGCCTGGAGCAGACCGGCCAGCCGCGCGCATGGCAGTCCGATGAAATCGCCTTTGCCGGTGAACTGGCCGACCAGTTCGCCCAGGTCATCACCAACCACAACCGGCGCACCGCTGCCAGCGCCCTGCACCTGTTCCAGCGGGCCGTGGAACAGAGCGCCAGCGCCTTCCTGCTGGTCAACCGCGACGGCGTGGTGGAGTACGTCAACCCAAGCTTCACAGCCATCACCCAGTACAGCACCGAGGAAGTCCAGGGCCACCACCTGGCCGAGCTGCCAGCCCTGGAAAACCTCAGCGAGCTGCTGTTCGACTCGCCGTCGAGCCTGGCCATGGGCAACAGCTGGCAGGGCGAGTTCAAGAGCCGGCGCAAGAACCTCGAACCCTACTGGGGCCAACTGTCGATCTCCAAGGTGTACGGCGACAACCGTGAGCTGACCCACTACATCGGCATCTATGAAGACGTCACCCAGACCAAGCTGGCCCAGCAGCGCATCGAGCGGCTGGCCTACACCGACAACCTGACCAACCTCGGCAACCGCCCGGCGTTCATCCGCAAGCTCGACGAGCGCTTCGCCCGCGACAGCGAGAACCCGATCTGCCTGCTGCTGGTGGACATCGACAACTTCAAGCGGATCAACGACAGCCTCGGCCACCAGACCGGCGACAAGCTGCTGATCAGCCTGGCCAGGCGCCTGCGCAACAGCCTGAGCGTCAACGGTGTACTCGCCCGTTTTGCCAGCAACGAGTTCGCCGTGCTGCTCGACGACACCAGCCTGGAAGACGGCCAGGGCGTTGCCCTGCAGTTGCTGCGCACCCTCGACAAGCCGATGTTCGTCGACAACCAGCTGATCAACGTCACCGCCTCGGTGGGCCTGGCCTGCGCGCCGCTGCACGGCAGCGACCCGACCACCCTGATGAAGAACGCCGGCCTCGCCCTGCACAAGGCCAAGGCCAACGGCAAGCACCAGGTGCAGGTGTTCACCGAAGTGCTCAACGCCGAAGCCAGCTACAAGCTGTTCGTCGAGAACAACCTGCGCCGTGCCCTGACCCAGAATGAGCTGGAAGTGTTCTACCAGCCCAAGCTGTGCCTGCGCAGCGGTCGCCTGCTGGGCCTTGAGGCGCTGCTGCGCTGGAACCACCCCGAGCGCGGCATGATCCGCCCGGACCAGTTCATCAGCGTGGCCGAAGAGACCGGCCTGATCATCCCCATCGGCAAATGGGTGGTGCGCCAGTCGTGCCGCATGAGCCAGCAACTGCAGGAAGCCGGCATGGGCTGCCTGCACGTGGCCATCAACCTGTCGCCCAAGCAGTTCTCCGACCCCGACCTGGTGGCCTCGATCGGCACGATCCTCAAGGAAGAAGGCCTGCCCCCGCACCTGCTGGAGCTGGAGCTGACCGAAGGCCTGCTGCTGGAAGCCACCGAAGACACCCACCGCCAGCTCGACGAGCTCAAGGCGCTGGGCCTGACTCTGGCTATGGACGACTTCGGCACCGGCTATTCGTCGTTGAGCTACCTGAAGAAGTTTCCGATCGACATCATCAAGATCGACCGCAGCTTCATCAACGAGATCCCCGACAACCAGGACGACATGGAAATCACCTCGGCGGTGGTGGCCATGGCCCACAACCTCAAGCTCAAGGTGGTGGCCGAGGGCATCGAGACGCCAGAGCAACTGGCGTTCCTGCGCCGGCACCGCTGCGACGTCGGCCAGGGCTACCTGTTCGACCGGCCAATCCCGGGCCGTGAGCTTGCAGAAAAACTCAAGCGCTATCCGCGCGGTCCAATGGCCTGACAGCAGCGCCAAGCTCGGGCACACTAGATCCCATTCGGGCCCATTCGCGGGTAAATCGGATCGCCGCACCGCCGCTCCCACAGGTACTCCACACCTCTCTGTCCTGTGGCGGTCCCTGTGGGAGCGGGCTTGCCCGCGAAGGCCCCAACACCTATCCAACTGACATACAGAGGAACGGCCATGGTCCTGCGTTCGGAAATCCTGGTGAACAAAAACGTCATGCCTACTGCGGAGCAGGCCCTGCCTGGCCGCGAGACGCCCATGCAGCTGCCCGAATTCCACTACGTGTTCGAAGGCACCCCGCTACTCGGCCCGTTCTTCGAAGGCGCCATCGACTTCGCCATCTTCGGCCTGGGCTGCTTCTGGGGCGCCGAGCGCCGCTTCTGGCAGCGTGAAGGCGTGGTCAGCACCGTGGTCGGCTACGCCGGCGGCTTCACCCCGAACCCGACCTACGAAGAAGTCTGCTCGGGCCTGACCGGCCACACCGAAGTGGTGCTGGTGGTGTTCGACAAGGACAAGGTCAGCTACCGCGAACTGCTGGCGATGTTCTGGGAACTGCACAACCCGACCCAGGGCATGCGCCAGGGCAACGATGTCGGCACCCAGTACCGTTCGGCCATCTACTGCACCAGCCCTGAGCAGCTGGAGCAGGCCAAGGCCAGCCGCGACGCCTTCCAGGCCGAACTGAGCAAGGCCGGCTTCGGCGAAATCACCACCGAAATCGACCAGGCGCCGACCGTGTACTTCGCCGAGGCCTACCACCAGCAGTACCTGGCCAAGAACCCGGACGGCTACTGCGGCATCGGCGGTACCGGCGTGTGCCTGCCACCGAGCCTGCAGGGCAACTGAACCATGAGCACGATGACCCTGTTCCACTCGCCGCTATCGCCCTTCGTGCGCAAGGTCATGGTGGTGCTGCACGAGACTGGCCAGCTTGACCGTGTCGCGCTACAGCCAGTGAACATCAGCCCGGTGAGCGGCGACGAGCAACTCAACCAGGGCAACCCGATCGGCAAGATCCCCGCCCTGCGCCTGGAAGACGGCACCGTGCTGCATGACAGCCGGGTGATCTGCGAGTACCTCGACCTGCAGCATGTCGGCCTGCCGCTGCTGCCGCGCGAGGGCTCGGCGCGCTGGCGGCGCATGACCCTGGCTTCGCAGGCGGATGCGATCATGGATGCGGCGGTGTCGAGCCGTTACGAGAGCTTCCTGCGGCCTGAAGAGAAACGCTGGGAGGGCTGGCTCGAAGCGCAATGCGAGAAGATTCGCCGCAGCTTGGCGAACCTGGAGCAGGAGCACCTGGCTGAATTGGCTAGCGGTTTCGATCTCGCGGCGATCGGCGTGGCTTGTGCACTAGGGTACTTGGACCTGCGTCAGCCACAGTTCGGCTGGCGTGAGCGCCAGCCTGGCTTGGCGGCATGGTATGCCGAGGTGGCCAAGCGGCCGTCGATGGTTGCCACGGTTCCGGTGGCCTGAAGGGCCTCTTCGCGGGCAAGCCCGCTCCCACAGGTACCGCACAGGTCTCAAGGGCTGTGCAATACCTGTGGGAGCGGGTTTACCCGCGAAGAGGCCGGTACAGGCAACAACAATCAGCAGTCAGGATTGCCCGCAGTAAATTTCTTGGCCGGGTTCACCGCCGCCTTGAACTGGCGCAGCGCCTTGGAACCAATCAGCAGCGGGTAGTTGAAGTGGCTGCGGTCCACCAGGTTGACCTCCATGGTGCGCTTCTGGCCACCCAGGCACATCTCCAGGTCGACCACTGGCCTTTTGGAGATCTCCGGCGCATCGCCCTCATCCTCTTCATCAACACGGCCCTTGATCTTGCTGATGCGCGAGACCGGGTGCTCATAGACCTTGCCGTCGGCGTCCTTGGTTGCCAGGCGGAACCGTACCCACTCCTCGCCATCGCGGGTGAACAGCTCGATGTCCTTGGCCGACAGCGAGGCAGTCCAGGCACCGGTGTCCATCTTGGCCTTAAAGGTCTGGCCCAGCTCGGGCAACTTGATGTTCTCGTAACGGCCATAGACCGTGGGTTCGGCGGCCATCACCGGCAACGCCAGCAGCGATAACAGGGCAAGCAGAGATTTCACAGGCAGGCTTCCTTGAAAAGGGTCAGTGCTTAGACTGCACTGGCAAGATAGGTTCGCTGTCACAAGCCTAACCAACATGTTGTGAAACATTTGTCCCCACCGTCGGGCATTGGACATTTGGCGTAGGCCCCGGCGCTGCTTATCATTGCGCCCTGCCAACCTCCCACAACAAGAGTTTCCTTATGCGTCGCCTGTTTACCGGCATTCTCACAACCACCCTGCTGCTGCTCAACACCGTGGTGATGATCTGCCCGCTGATGGTCTTCGCCCTGCTCAAGCTGGTGCTGCCAGGCCGTGGGCGGGACTATGCCTCGTGGGCGGTGATGTGGGTCGCCGAAACCTGGTCGGAGATCGACAAGGCCATTTTCGCCCTGTGCATCCCCACCAAATGGGACATTCGTGGCGTCGAGAACCTGCGCAAGGACACCTCCTACCTGGCCGTCAGCAACCACCAGACCTGGGTCGACATCCCGGCGCTGATCGAAAGCCTCAACCGCCGCACGCCGTTCTTCAAGTTCTTCCTCAAGAAGGAGCTGATCTGGGTACCGCTGCTGGGCCTGGCCTGGTGGGGCCTCGACTACCCGTTCATGAAGCGCTACAGCAAGGCGTTCCTGGAAAAGCACCCAGAGCTCAAGGGCAAGGACCTGGAAATCACCAAGGCCGCCTGCGAGCTGTTCAAGCGCCAGCCGGTGACCGTGGTCAATTACCTCGAAGGCACCCGCTTCACCGAGGCCAAGCACCGCGAACAGCAATCGCCCTACCGTTACCTGCTCAAGCCCAAGGCCGGCGGCGTGGCGTTCGTGCTGGCGGCGCTGGGCGAGCAGCTGGATGCACTGCTGGACGTGACCATCGTCTATCCCGGCAACAAGGCGCCCGGGTTCTGGGACCTGCTCAATGGCAGCATCAGCCGGGTGATTATCGACATTCAGGTGCGTGAGCTGGACCCGGCCTTGTGGGATGGGGATTACGAAAATGACCCGGCCTTCCGCCAGACCGTGCAGGCCTGGGTCAACCAGCTGTGGGCGGACAAGGACCAGCGGATTGAGCAATTGCGCGCTGACATGAACTGAGTGTATTGCCTGTACTGGCCTCTTCGCGGGCACGCCCGCTCCCACAGGGGTTGCGCAGGTCTTGAGCTTTGCGCAGTCCCTGTGGGAGCGGGCGAGCCCGCGAAGAGGCCGGCCCAGGAATGCGCGCAACCCTGATTAAAACCCAGGCTAATAATTAGAATAAGTAATACTTTTTTGTCTTCACACACCTAAGTGGATAAAAATCGACCAAAGCACAACTACAAAAATGCCTGGATCGATCGATGGCCAACCCACCCAGCTCCAACTCCGCCCAACTGCGCCGTGTCCTCGGCCTCCCCGCCCTGGTGTTCTTCGGCCTGGTGTACATGGTCCCGCTGACCATCTTCACCACTTACGGCATCGTCACCGAACTCACTGGCGGCCGCACCGCCAGCGCCTACATGGTCACCCTGGTGGCCATGCTGTTCACTGCCGCATCCTACAGCTTCATGGTCAAGCGCTTCCCGGTCGCGGGCTCGGCGTATTCCTACACCAACATGGCCTTCGGCCCCAACGTCGGCTTCCTCGCCGGCTGGTCGCTGCTGCTGGATTACCTGTTCCTGCCGATGATCAACTACCTGTTGATCGGCCTGTTCCTCAACATCGCCTTCCCGGCCATCCCGGCCTGGTCCATCGCCCTGGCCTCGATCGTGCTGGTAACGGTGCTGAACGTGGTCGGCATCCACTCGGTGGCCAAGACCAGCAACCTGATCGTCGGCGCGCAGATCGTCTTCATCGGGGTGTTCGTCGCGCTGTCGTGCCAGTCGCTGGCCGGCCAGCCGCTGGACCTGCTGTCGCCGCTGATGGGCGATGGCTCCAAGCCTGGTTTTGGCGCGATCATGGCCGGCGCAGCGGTGCTGTGCCTATCGTTCCTCGGCTTCGACGCCGTCTCGACCCTGGCCGAGGAATGCCGCGATGCCCGCCGCGACGTGCCACGGGCGATCATCCTCACCACTCTGTTCGCTGGTGTGCTGTTCACCGTGCTGGCTTACGTCAGCCAGCTGGTCATGCCGGGCACCACCTTTGCCAATGCCGATGCAGCCGCCAACGAGGTGATGTTCAAGGCGGGCGGGCAGTTCCTGGCCAACTTCTTCACGGCCGCGTATGTCGCTGGCAGCCTGGGTTCGGCGCTGGCCTCCCAGGCGGCGGTGTCGCGCATCCTGTTCACCATGGGTCGGGACAACGTGCTGCCACGGCGCAGCTTCGGTTACCTGTCGCCACGCTTTGGCACACCGGTATTTGCCATTGCGCTGGTGTCGGCGTTCTCGCTGCTGGCGTTGGTGATCGACTTGGCTACCCTCGCCTCGCTGATCAGCTTTGGTGCGCTGGTAGCGTTCTCGGCGGTGAACCTGGCCGTGGTGAAGACCCACCTGATGGACGATGGCGCCCAGCGTAATCTCAAGGGGCTGCTGTGCTATGGCCTGGTGCCGCTGGTGGGCTTGGCGCTGACCCTGTGGCTGTGGACCAGCCTGTCGGCCCTGACCTTGGTGATCGGCCTGTGCTGGTTTGCCTTCGGCCTGGCCTACCTGGCGGTACTGACCGCCGGCTTCCGCCGCCCGGTGCGCTTGGTGGACTTCACCGAAGCTGCCTGACCAAACGCGATGCTGCGTTTCAACTGTTTTGCTCAATTGTTTAAAGCTGGCGCGATCCCTGTGGGAGCCGCGCTTGCCGGCGATGGGCCGCAAAGCGGCCCCGGCAATTTATGCAACAACCTTGAAATCGAGGGCCGCTTCGCGGCCCATCGCCGGCAAGCGCGGCTCCCACAAGTACAGCGCAGGCCTGGACGCGGGTGATAATCCTGTAGAGGCCGGCGCTGGCGCTACAAATCATCAGACCGAAGGCTGTGCCAACGGCGCAGGAGTAGTCCACAAACTCCCCAGATTCTGCAACAAAGACCCAGCAATCCCCTGCTGCCCCAGGTACTGCAGAATCAACGGCGCAAACTGCCCGATCATCCCGGTGTCCATCCCCAGCGCCTTGAACGCATTGTCCAGGTCGCCGCGGTTCTCCACATCGTTGCCCAGCGCTTTGTCCAGGGCTGACTGGCTGCCCTTGTTGTTGCCCAGCAACTCACCCAACCCACTCAACCCGCCCAGGGCATTTGCGCCCGACAGCAGGTCCAGGCCCGGCACGGCCTTGGTCAGCTGGCCATAGTCGTCGCTGCTCAGGTTGTTGCGCGCCAGCCCCAGCATGGCCCCTGCCCCGCCTACGGCCTGTTCGGGGGTGATGTTCAGCTGGCTGCCCAGGGTGTTGAGCAGGTTGGCCTGAGCTTCGGGCGCCTGTACCTGGCCTTGTTGCTGCTGGTTCTGCATGGCGGAGACGGCGTTGGCGGCATCGCTGAGGTTGAAGGCGTACACCGGGCTTGCGGCCAGGGTCATCAGGGTTGCCAGGGTGAATGCTTTCATCGGGAGGGACCTCGGTTGGCCGGGATGGCCTGGGAAACGATCTGTTCGACTGGGAATCTGAGAGATTGTTCCAAGCCACATATCGGGAAAGAGTGCTTGACGCATATCAGCGAGAACTTCAAAGCAACAAAGCACCCACCTATCATTTTTGCCAGTAGCGCCCAAAAATGGGGCCGTTCGATAATAGTGCCGCCACCACCATTATGCGTCCTCAGAAACGGAACCCAGCCCATGACCACTACCAATATATTTTATAAAAACAAACAGGTCCATACCGTAAAAACGGGGCAGCAACAAAACTCAGTCTTCCGAGGCATCCAATTGCCACTTGCTCAAAATCATTTAGGCAACGGAACGTACCACAAGCTTTTGGCAACTGATACCAAAGCCTCAGTTTTTAATACAAGCGATGCGACCTCACGTGAAACTCACTGCTATTCAGCATATGGGAGCTCCACCACCATACCCTCGTCACAATCGATACTCGGCTACAATGGAGAAGTTCCAACCCTCGGAAATTCTTATATACTTGGCAACGGCCACAGATTATTTTCCACCCTACTCATGCGATTTCTTTCACCGGACAGTATTTCTCCATTCGGTGAAGGTGGAATCAATTGCTACGCTTACTGCTCCAATGATCCAATCAATTACACAGACCCCTCTGGACATATGAGGAAGGTGCAAAATTCAGGACCTACACTGCAGCAGAGGCTCACAAAGATTTTATCTAGAAGAAAAAAACTCGAGTCCGAAGAAAGTACGCTTAAAAGTAAAATCGCCCAGAAAACAGCCGAAACCGAACAAATTTCGGAGAAACTTGCAAATATCGAAGAAACATATGGGCTTTATAGAAAAATTAACGGCGTCAAAGTTCGAGCACCAGATCGTCGCTTCGCAGAAGCAAAAAACAAAAGGACCGAATCAAGAAATCAAGGAACTTTAGCAATCGAAGAAAATAACGCATTAAAAAAACAACTAAAAAGTGTGGCGCTGGAATACAACAGACTAAGCGACGAAATAGAAAACCTAGAAAAAGAAGTAGGTACAGCCACCTTCGACAAGGCATACAAGGCAGCTGAAGAAACCTCTCGCGTGAGGTCATAAACCCGTTATTTCTGCCAATATCTAAATCTCGATGTCGGATCAAAACTGACTTCAAGTAGATCCCACTTGCCTCCAAGACGGACTTTAAATCATGAGTAAAAAAGTGAGCCAAACGCCTTTCTTCTACCAAGGCGAGAGCTAATTTCTGTGAAATGACGTCGATGAGGAGTGCTCCAAATTTTTGCAATGCGACATTGCCGCTTGCAGAGCTGAGCACAGACGCAACCCAGGCCACTGGTTTGCCGCCACCGATGGCAAAGGATCAGTGCTTGTCGTGCAAGACTCACACGCAACTAAAGAAAGCCTCTCTGACTGAGGGGCTCTTTCCTACTTCGTATGGTTACACCGCGCCGCACATCTTGTGCGGGTCGACCACAAACTTCTTAGGCACAGTAGCATCTAACTCGCTGTAGTCTCCCGGCGCTTGGTCGAGGCTTGATCACTTGCACACCCACCACTTCGGTGATGTTGACCCGTTCCTACATGATCGCCCGCATCAACCGGCGGTTGTACTTCATGGCCGGGGTCTGGCCGGTACGGAAGCTGTGCGACTTCGCTTACTCCAGGCCAAAGCAGCTGCTCAGCGCGCTAATCCTCCTCAGGTTTTCCGTTTTTTCCGCTTACTTGTAGGACGTTTCCGAATTAAAGTCCCAAGCCGCTTAAGCCATTACGATGATCTGGGCAGCACTCTAGTCTCGGGCGGTCGTTGCGAAATCAGCGACCGGCTTTGACAGGCCGACCAGAAAATCCTCATGGCTTTCGCCTTCGATGGCGGCTGTGTTTGGGGCACTTCGTGTGCGCCGGGTTTTTGGTTTTTCTACCGGTCTGTCAACCCATGCACAGCTGCCACCCTTTTGTTTGACAGCAGAGGGTGGTGGCCCCAATCGAGAAAAAACCAATGCTTAAGATTGTCCCCGATCCACCCCACACCTCCCATTCCCTCGAAGACACTCTCATCCAGGCCACGGACTATGCGCTGTGCGCCCAGACCGTCGCGCATCAGGCGATTCTGTTGCAGCCCAAGTCACCGGCTTCGATTCTGATCATGGCCACGATGCATGAGCTCGAAACGCTGCGGGTGCTGCTTGAGACTGCCTTGATCCAAGTGCAGTTGCCTGCTGAGCCGCGGACTTTGCATTAAGGGCTCAAAGCCTTGCGTTGCCTGGCCTGGCCTCTTCGCGGGACAAGCCCGCTCCTACAGGGTCAGTGCTGGCCTCAGGCTTGGCGCGGCCTGTAGGAGCGGCTTTAGCCGCGATAGGGCCGAGCCTGGCAGTCGAGTAACTTCAGGGAGATAGTAAGATGACCAGCGACGACACCAAGACCACCGTAGGCACGACCTTTTTCTACCAGGGCGAAGGCCATACCCACCCGTTGTTCTGCATTGCCCCGGGCATTCCCTGCCAGAGTGCGCGGGAACAGGCTTCGGAGCTGATGGGTTATGTGCGGGATTTGACCATTGATGGCCTGATGGACAACAAACCGCAGTTGCTTTGGGCTTCACATTATCTGAGTGCTTTGGCCAAGGCGCTGATGGATGATGCTGAGTTGGGAATGAAGCACTGAGTCTTGTATTGGCTGGGCCGGCCTCTTCGCGGGCACGCCCGCTCCCACAGGGGCCGCGTGTACTTCAAAAACTGTTATTTCTGCCAGTATCAAAATTCCTGCGGTTGTTCAGAATGGGCTTCAAGTAGCCTCCATTCATCCAGCACGGCAGGGACTTGAAACATGAGCAAAGCATCGAAACGTTCGCTTTTCTTCTTCCAGGGCGACAAGCTCATTACCGTGAAAGAAGGCGACCAGGGTCGCGCCATTTTCCGCAATGCGGATCAACCACTGGCAGAGCTGAGCACAGACGACACTCAAGCCGGGGGCCTGCTGGCCACCGATGACAAAGGCTCGGTCTTTGTCGTGCAAGGCCCAGCCGAACAGCCATGAAAAAGCCCCTCGAATCGAGGGGCTCTTTGTCACATCACGCGATCACGCCGCGCCCCACATCTTGTGCGGGTCGATCACGAATTTCTTCGGCACACCTGCATCGAACTCGCCGTAACCTTCCGGCGCCTGATCCAGGTTGATCACCTGCACGCCGACCACTTCGGCAATGTTGATGCGGTCCCACATGATCGCCTGCATCAGCTGGCGGTTGTACTTCATGGTCGGGGTCTGGCCGGTGTGGAAGCTGTGCGACTTGGCCCAGCCCAGGCCGAAGCGGATGCTCAGCGCGCCGATCTTGGCGGCGGCGTCCACCGCGCCCGGGTCTTCGGTCACGTACAGGCCCGGGATACCGATGTTGCCGGCCACGCGGGTCACTTGCATCAGGGAGTTCAGCACGGTGGCCGGGGCCTCGTGCTTGGCACCTTCGTGGCCATGGCCACGGGCCTCGAAGCCGACGGCGTCAACGGCGCAGTCCACTTCCGGTTCGCCGAGGATGTCGACGATCTGCTCGTGCAGCGGGGTGTCCTTGGACAGGTCGACCACTTCGAAGCCCTGGGACTTGGCGTGAGCCAGGCGGGCCGGGTTCAGGTCACCGACGATCACGCAGGCGGCGCCCAGCAGGCGCGCCGAGGCAGCGGCGGCCAGGCCGACCGGGCCGGCACCGGCAACGTAGACGGTGCTGCCAGGGCCAACGCCGGCAGTGACGGCGCCGTGGTAGCCGGTTGGCAGGATGTCGGACAGGCAGGTCAGGTCACGGATCTTTTCCATGGCCTTGTCGCGGTCCGGCAGTTTCAGCAGGTTGAAGTCGGCGTACGGCACCAGCACGTACTCGGCCTGGCCGCCGGTCCAGTCGCCCATGTCGACGTAGCCGTAGGCACCGCCGGCGCGGGCCGGGTTGACGGTGAGGCAGACACCGGTGTGCATCTCTTTGCACGAGCGGCAGCGGCCGCAGGCGACGTTGAACGGTACCGACACCAGGTCGCCGATCTTCAGGCGCTCTACATCACGCCCCATCTCGACGATTTCACCGGTGATTTCGTGGCCCAGAACCAGGCCGACCTGGGCAGTGGTGCGGCCGCGGACCATGTGCTGGTCGGAGCCGCAGATGTTGGTGGAAACCACCTTGAGGATCACGCCGTGCTCGATCTTCTTGCCGCGTGGGTCTTGCATTTTCGGGTAGTCGATCTTCTGCACCTCGACTTTGCCCGCGCCGAGATACACCACTCCACGATTGCCAGACATGCTCTTACCTCGCTTGATTTTTATGTATGCAGCGGTGGTGAACGCGCCGCCGTCCATGGGCGGCATGTGTTACTGGAGTGCAGGAATTGTGGGCCTGATACGGCTGATCACGCTGACTGGAAACGACAGACAGATGCCTTTTTACGGCAGTGCTGTCGCCATTGGCCATAGTCGCTACCGCCGCTGAGGAGGAGGCTGGGCCAGGGTCACGTCGGCCTCACGGCCCGCTGGCCAGCCGTCTCCTCAACTTCTGGAAGTAGCACAATGAACGAACTACCTTGGCTGAACGAAGCACGTAAACTGATTGGAATCAGCGAGATACCTGGCAGCCAGCACCACCCGGAAATCCTGCAGATGTGGAAGGACATCAAGCGCGGGGGGATAAAAGATGACGAAACGCCCTGGTGCGCGGCATTTGTCGGCGCAATGCTGGAGCGCGCGGGTATCAGGTCCAGCCGTTTCGAAAGCGCGAAATCCTACCTCGACTGGGGCACCCAGCTGGAACAGCCAGCCGTGGGCTGCATTGTAGTGTTCACGCGTGTCGGTGGCGGCCATGTCGGCTTCGTGGTCGGCAAGGCGGCGAATGGCAACTTGATGGTCCTGGGCGGCAACCAAAGCGATGCAGTGAACATCCGGGCCTTCGAGCTGAGCCGAGTCAGTGGCTATCGCTGGCCGACTGGCGTGCCCTTGGCCGGTACAGCATTGCCGATACTCGCCAGTGATGCTCCGCTTTCTGCGTCGGAGGCTTGAAGCACACCACGAACTACGCCGCAAAACGGCTGTAGTTCGTGGCTACCAATAAAAAACTACAGAACCACGGTCCGGTTGGCGTTGAGGAACACCCGCCGCTCGATGTGATAGCCCACCGCGCGCGCCAAGGTCAGGCACTCGATATCCCGCCCCTTGGCAATCAGGTCTTCGGGGTAATGGCTGTGGTCCACCACCTCGACGCCCTGGGCAATGATCGGCCCTTCGTCGAGGTCGTTGTTGATGTAGTGCGCCGTGGCGCCGACCATCTTCACGCCCTTGTTGTAGGCCTGGTGATAAGGCTTGGCGCCCTTGAACCCGGGCAGCAACGAGTGGTGAATGTTGATCGCCCAACCATCCAGGCGCCGGCACAGCTCCGGCGACAGCACCTGCATGTAGCGGGCAAGCACCACCAGCTCCGCGCCGGTTTCCTCGATCACCTGGATCACCTTGCGCTCCTGCGCCGGCTTGTCCTTCGGGTCGAGGGCGAAGTGGTAGTAGGGAATCTTGTGCCAGTGCGCCAGGGGTTCGAGGTCCGGGTGGTTGGACACCACCGCGACCACGTCCATGGCCAGCTGGCCGATGCGCTGGCGATACAGCAGGTCGTTCAGGCAATGGTCGGCCTTGGACACCATGATCACCACCTTGGGGCGGTGATTGGGTGCGGTCAGCTCGAAGGTCATGCCGAACGCATCGCTGCGCTCGGCGAGGCCGGCACGAAAGCCCGCCTCGTCGAAATCGTCCGGCTGGCGGAACTCCACGCGAATGAAGAAGCGCCCCGACAGCCGGTCATCGAAGGAGTGGTGCTCCGTGACGTAGCAGCGCTGCTCGTAGAGGTAACGCGTCACCACGTCGACGGTGCCGAGCATGCTCGGGCAGTCGGCGGTGAGAATCCAGGTATCCGGTGCCCGACTCATGTTCTGCTCTCCTTAAGCCTCGATGCTCAGGCCATACTCGGCCGAAGCGTCCTGCAGCCACAGCCACCAGTAATCGGCGAAGCTGCGGCGGATCACCAGTTCCCAGGTGTCTTCGGCGGTACGGCGGATCACCAGTTGCGACTTGGCGAACACGGTGCCGACGGCCTTGCCGACCGGGAAGTTGTTCGGGTGAACATCATAGCTGGTGGACTTCATCAGCACTTCGCGCACGTTCGGGCCGCGCAGCTCCAGCAGGCTCTGCCCGCCGCTGACGTTGACCACCTGGATGTGCTGGCCGTCGAGGGCCGCGCGCAGTTTCTGTTCGATCGCCAGTTCCTGGCCGCCCGGGACGATCAGCAACCACTCGTCGGGGCCGACCCATTGCAGCGACATCTCGTTGTTGGCGACCACGGTCAGGGCAACCGGCAGCTCCAGGCCCAGGGCCTTGTGCACGCCAGCGGCGAATTCCGGGTTGTGGCCATCGCCACGAATGGTCAGGTGACCGAGGAATTTCTTTTCACGCAGGGTCACGCCTGCGTTCTTGCGGCCTTTGCCAACCAGGCTGGCCAGGTCGGCGTGGTGCAGTGGCGACTGGGCCTTGGCCTCGGCGCCGGGGTTTTGCTGGAAGACGTTGATAGCGCTCATTTCTTACCTGCCTTGAATTCTGGATTCGACCACGATGCCTGCCGGAGACGATCATCCTGTGGGAGCGGGCATGCCCGCGAATGCGATGGTGGATTCACCGCCCTCTTCGCGGGCACGCCCGCTCCCACAGAGACCTCATTCCAAACTGGGCATCGGTTGGTACCGGGGCCTTAGACGTTCTGCCGCTCACCCTTCGGATCGAAGAACACCGAAGACACGATCTCCGCCTCGATCACGCTGCCATCGGCCTGCGGCGAGTACACACGCTCGCCCATGCGCTTGAGGCCGCCCTTGACCACACCCATGGCGAACGAATAGCCCAGGGAGTTGGAGGCGTAGCTGGAGGTGACGTGGCCCACCATGTCCATCGGGATCGGCTGCTTCGGATCGAACACCAGCTGGGCGCCTTCCGGCAGCCACTTGTTCGGGTCGATCGGCTTCAGGCCTACCAGCTGCTTGCGGTTGTCGCGCAGGCAGTCTTCGCGGTTCATGCCACGCAGGCCGATCCACGAGAACGGCTTGTTGCGGCCCACGCACCAGCTCATGTTGAGGTCGTCCGGGTTCATCGAGCCATCGGTATCCTGGCCAACGATGATGAAGCCCTTCTCGGCACGCAGTACGTGCATGGTCTCGGTGCCGTACGGGGTCAGGTTGTATTTCTTGCCGGCCTCGATGATCTGTTCCAGCACGCCCATGGCGTAGTTGGCCTGCACGTTGACTTCGTACGACAGCTCACCGGTGAACGAGATGCGGAATACGCGGGCCGGCACGCCGCCGACGTTGCCTTCCTTCCAGGTCATGAACGGGAAGGCTTCCTTGTCCATGTCGATGTCGGTCAGCTCGCTGAGCAGCTTGCGGCTGTTGGGGCCGGACAGGGTCATGGTCGCCCAGTGGTCGGTGACCGAGGTGAAGTACACCTTCAGCTCTGGCCATTCGGTCTGGTGGTACAGCTCCATCCACTGCAGCACGCGGGCGGCGCCGCCGGTGGTGGTGGTCATGATGAAGTGGTTGTCGCCGACGCAGGCGGTCACGCCGTCGTCGAAGACCATGCCGTCTTCCTTGCACATCAGGCCGTAGCGGGCCTTGCCCACGTCGAGCTTGGTCCAGGCGTTGGTGTAGATGCGGTTGAGGAACTCGCGTGCGTCCGGGCCCTGGATGTCGATCTTGCCCAGGGTCGAGGCGTCCAGCAGGCCCACGCTGTCGCGCACGGCCTTGCATTCACGGGCTACGGCGGCATGGATGTCTTCACCGGCTTTCGGGAAGTACCACGGGCGCTTCCACTGGCCGACGTCTTCGAACTCGGCGCCGTTCTTCACGTGCCAGGCATGCAGGGCGGTGAAGCGCACTGGCTCGAACAGGTGGCCACAGTGGCGACCGGCTACCGCGCCGAAGGTCACCGGCGTGTAGTTCGGGCGGAACATGGTGGTACCCATTTCAGGGATGGTGATGCCGATCGAACGGGCGGCGATGGCCAGGCCGTTGATGTTGCCCAGCTTGCCCTGGTCGGTACCGAAGCCCAGCGCGGTGTAGCGCTTGACGTGCTCGACCGACTCGAAGCCTTCGCGGGTGGCCAGTTCGATGGCCGCCGCGGTAACGTCGTTCTGCTGGTCGACGAACTGCTTGGGTGCGCGGGCAGTGCCTTTGTCGTGCGGCACCTGGAACAGCGCCACGGTGGCCTCTTCCTTGCGCGCCACGGTTTTCGGCAGGCTGCCAACGGTGGCCTTGAAGCCCGCTTCGGTGGCTGCGCGGGCGCCGCCTTCGAAGCCATCGGCAATCACATCGCCGAGGGCGTAGACGCCGTTGATGCCACCCACGCATTCACGTTTCTGTGGGGCATCGCCCGGCACAAAGCCGAGGATGTCTTCACGCCAGACCGGGCGACCGCCCAGGTGCGACGCCAGGTGCACGATCGGGCTGTAGCCGCCGGAGGTGGCGATCAGGTCGCATTCGAGGGTTTCGCCAGGGCTGGTGACCTTGTGCGCCTGCACATCGATGGCGGCCACGCGGGCGCCGCTGACATGCTTGGTGCCCTTGGCCTCGATCACGGCGCTGGAGGTAAGGATGCGGATGCCCTTGGCACGTGCTTCCTCAACCAGCGAACCGCGTGGGTTGTGGCGGGCGTCGGCAATGGCGACCACTTGCAGGCCAGCATCGTGCCAGTCCAGCGCGGCGCGGTAGGCGTGGTCGTTGTTGGTCGACAGCACCAGCTTGCGGCCCGGGGCCACGCCGTAGCGGCGGACGTAGGTGGACACGGCACCGGCCAGCATGTTGCCCGGCAGGTCGTTGTTGCCGTACACCAGCGGGCGCTCGTGGGCGCCGGCAGCCAGCACCACGCGCTTGGCGCGGACGCGGTGTACGCGGTGACGTACCTGACCGATCGGGGCGCGGTCGCCGAGGTGGTCGGTGAGGCGCTCGTGAATGGTCAGGAAGTTATGGTCGTGGTAGCCGTTGACCGTGGCGCGGGGCAGCAGGGTCACTTCCGGCAGGCTTTCCAGCTCTTTGACCACGGCGTTGACCCAGTCGGCGGCAGGCTTGCCGTCGAGGGTTTCGCGGGTGTCGAGCAGGCTGCCGCCGAACTCTTCCTGCTCATCGGCCAGGATCACGCGGGCACCGCTGCGGGCAGCGGCCAGCGCGGCGGCCAGGCCAGCAGGGCCGGCACCGACGATCAACACGTCGCAGTGCTGGTTCATGTAGTCGTAGCTGTCCGGGTCGTTCTGCAGCGGCGCACGGCCAAGGCCGGCGGCTTTGCGGATGTACTTCTCGTAAGTCATCCAGAACGATTTCGGGTACATGAAGGTTTTGTAGTAGAAGCCCGGCGGCATCATGCTGCCGCCCACCTTGCCGAGGATGCCCATGACGTCGTTGTTGACGTTCGGCCAGCCGTTGGTGCTGGTGGCGACCAGGCCTGCGTACAGCGCCTGTTGGGTGGCACGCACGTTGGGGATCTGGGTGGCTTCGCTGGAGCCGATCTGCAGGATGGCGTTCGGCTCTTCGGTACCGGCGGCGATGATGCCGCGTGGGCGCGAGTACTTGAAGCTGCGGCCAACGATGTCGACGCCGTTGGCCAGCAACGCGGCGGCCAGGCTGTCACCGGCATAACCCTGGTAGGTCTTGCCGTTGAAGGTGAAGTTCAGGACCTTGCTGCGGTCGATACGGCCGCCGCTGGCGAGGCGATAGGTCTGGCTCATACTTTTTCCCCTTGGCCTTTGACGGTCGACGGTGCGCTGCTTGGCTTGCCGGCGTCGGTCACTTGCGGCTTCTCACCAATCTTGTAGGTTTCCAGAATTTCGTAGGTCACGGTGTTACGGGTGACGTTGAAGTACTGGCGGCAGCCGGCAACGTGGTCCCACAGTTCGTGGTGAATACCGCGTGGGTTGTCACGGTAGAACATGTAGGTGCCCCACTCCTCGTCGGAGCAGGCGTTGGGGTCCAGCGGGCGAGGGATGTGCGCCTGGCCAGAGGCGTGGAACTCTTCTTCGGAGCGCAGCTCGCCGCAGTGGGGACAGAAAATATGCAACATGACGGTGGCTCCGGTTAGTGGGCGACGGCGGCAGCGCCGTGTTCGTCGATCAGTGCGCCGTTGTAGAAGCGGTCCATGGAGAACGGCGCGGCCAGTGGGTGCATTTCGCCCTTGGCCAGGCTCGCGGCAAAGACGTTGCCCGAACCCGGGGTCGCCTTGAAGCCGCCGGTACCCCAACCGCAGTTGAAGAACATGTTCTTGACCGGGGTCTTGGTGATGATCGGGCACGCGTCCGGCGAGGTGTCGACGATGCCGCCCCACTGGCGGTTCATGCGCACGCGCGAGAGGTTGGGGAACATCTCGACGATGGCCTGCAGGGTGTGCTCGATCACCGGGTACGAACCGCGCTGGCCGTAGCCGACCCAGCCGTCGATACCGGCACCGATCACCAGGTCGCCCTTGTCGGACTGGCTGATGTAGCCGTGCACGGCGTTGGACATGATCACGCTGTCGATGATCGGCTTGATCGGCTCGGAGACCAGCGCCTGCAGCGGGTGCGATTCCAGCGGCAGGCGGAAGCCGGCCAGCTTGGCCATGTGCCCGGAGTTACCGGCGGTGACCACGCCGACGCGCTTGGCGCCGATGAAGCCTTTGTTGGTTTCCACGCCGATGACCGCGCCGTTTTCCTTGCGGAAACCGATCACTTCGGTCTGCTGGATCAGGTCCACGCCCAGGGCGTCGGCGGCACGGGCGAAGCCCCAGGCCACGGCGTCGTGACGGGCTACGCCGCCACGGCGCTGAACAGTGGCGCCGAGGATCGGGTAGCGGGTGTTCTTCGAGCAGTCCAGGTACGGGATTTCAGCCGCGACCTGGGCGGTGTTCAGCAGTTCGCCATCGACGCCATTGAGGCGGTTGGCGGAGACGCGGCGCTCGGAGTCACGCATGTCTTGCAGGGTGTGGCACAGGTTGTAGACGCCGCGCTGAGAGAACATCACGTTGTAGTTGAGGTCCTGGGACAGGCCCTCCCACAGCTTCATGGCGTGCTCGTACAGGTGCGCCGACTCGTCCCACAGGTAGTTGGAACGCACGATGGTGGTGTTACGGGCGGTGTTGCCGCCGCCCAGGTAACCCTTCTCGATCACCGCGACGTTGGTGATGCCGTGTTCCTTGGCCAGGTAATAGGCCGTGGCCAGGCCATGGCCGCCACCGCCGACGATGACCACGTCGTAGACCTTTTTAGGGGTCGGCGTGCGCCACATGCGCTGCCAGTTTTCGTGGTGGCTGAGGGAGTGCTTGAAAAGGCCGAAGCCCGAGTAGCGTTGCATGTTCGTTTACTCCACTCAGCGGTAAACAGGGAAGTCGGCGCACAGGGCCGCGACGTTCTTCGCCACATCGGCTTCGACGTCTGCGTCACCGAGGTTGTCGAGGATGTCGCAGATCCAGCCGGCCAGGGCCACGCACTGAGCGACCTTGAAGCCGCGGGTGGTGACGGCCGGGGTGCCGATGCGCAGGCCGGAGGTGACGAACGGCGACTGCGGGTCGTTCGGCACGGCGTTCTTGTTGACGGTGATGTGCGCGCGGCCCAGGGCAGCGTCGGCATCTTTGCCGGTCAGGCCCTGGCGGATCAGGCTGACCAGGAACAGGTGGTTGTCGGTACCGCCGGAGACCACGTCGTAGCCGCGGTCGATGAATACCTGGGCCATGGCCTGGGCGTTTTCGATCACTTGCTTCTGGTAGGCCTTGAAGCCAGGTTCCAGCGCTTCCTTGAAGCACACCGCCTTGGCGGCGATCACGTGCATCAGCGGGCCGCCCTGGGCGCCCGGGAATACCGCGGCGTTGAGCTTCTTCTCGATCTCTTCGTTGGACTTGGCCAGGATCAGGCCGCCACGTGGACCGCGCAGGGTCTTGTGGGTAGTGGTGGTGACCACGTCGGCGAACGGGATCGGGTTCGGGTACAGGCCAGCGGCAACCAGGCCGGCAACGTGGGCCATGTCGACGAACAGCAGCGCACCGACCTTGTCGGCGATGGCGCGGAAGCGTGGGAAGTCGAGGGTCTTGGAGTAGGCCGAGAAACCGGCAACGATCATCTTCGGCTTGTGCTCGACAGCCAGGCGCTCGACTTCGTCGTAGTCGATCAGGCCGGTGTCGGTATTGATGCCATATTGAACGGCGTTGTACAGCTTGCCCGAGGACGACACCTTGGCGCCGTGGGTCAGGTGGCCGCCGTGGGCCAGGCTCATGCCGAGGATGGTGTCACCGGCCTGCAGCAGGGCCAGGTAGACCGCGCCGTTGGCCGAGGAACCGGAGTGCGGCTGGACGTTGGCGTAGTCGGCGCCGAACAGCTGCTTGGCGCGCTCGATGGCCAGCGCCTCGACCTTGTCGACGTGCTCGCAGCCACCGTAGTAGCGCTTGCCCGGGTAGCCTTCGGCGTACTTGTTGGTCAGGCCGCTGCCCTGGGCCTGCATCACGCGCTTGCTGGTGTAGTTTTCCGAAGCGATCAGCTCGATGTGATCTTCCTGACGCTGTTCTTCGGCATTCATCGCCGCCAGCAGTGCATCGTCATAACCCTGGATCTGGTCTTGCTTGCTGAACATCGTGTCTCTCCCGGCAGCGATCGTTTTTTGTCGTGGGGCACTGTGGCCCTTTGTGGCGATGTTATGACTGGCCGGGGCGGGTCAGATGCCTGCGCACGCCTTGCAATGGCGCGTTTACGACATTCGCTGTGGTGTTGGCTTCTTCGCGGGCGCGCCCGCTCCCACAGGGACCGCGCTCACCCTGTGGGAGCGGGCGTGCCCGCGAAGAGGCCAGCACAGGCAACCCAGAATCGAGCCTATGCACAGCTTGTATAGGCAACCGCTGAATCGATGGTTTAGAGTGCTGTTCTGCGTCGTTCACAGGACAGTGCCATGACAGACAAGAGCCAACAATTCGCCAGCGACAACTATTCCGGCATCTGCCCCGAAGCCTGGGCCGCGATGGAAAAGGCCAACCAGGGCCACGACCGCGCCTACGGCGACGACCAGTGGACCGAGCGTGCGTCGGAGTACTTCCGCAACCTGTTCGAAACCGACTGCGAAGTGTTCTTCGCCTTCAACGGCACCGCTGCCAACTCCCTGGCCCTGGCCTCGCTGTGCCAGAGCTACCACAGCGTGATCTGCTCCGAGACCGCCCACGTCGAAACCGACGAGTGCGGCGCGCCGGAGTTTTTCTCCAACGGTTCCAAGCTGCTCACCGCACCCAGCGTCAACGGCAAGCTGACGCCGGAATCGATCCGCGAAGTGGCGCTCAAGCGCCAGGACATCCACTACCCCAAGCCGCGGGTGGTCACCATCACCCAGGCCACCGAGGTCGGCACCGTCTATCGCCCCGACGAGCTCAAGGCGATCAGCGCCACCTGCAAGGAGCTGGGCCTGAACCTGCACATGGACGGCGCGCGCTTCACCAACGCCTGCGCGTTCCTCGGCTGCAGCCCGGCCGAGCTGACCTGGAAGGCCGGCGTCGATGTGCTGTGCTTTGGCGGCACCAAGAACGGCATGGCGGTGGGCGAGGCGATCCTGTTCTTCAACCGCCAGCTGGCCGAAGACTTCGACTACCGCTGCAAGCAGGCCGGGCAACTGGCGTCGAAGATGCGCTTCCTGTCGGCGCCGTGGGTCGGGCTGCTGGAAGATGGCGCCTGGTTGCGCCATGGCGCCCATGCCAACCGTTGCGCGCAGTTGCTGGCGTCGCTGGTGAGTGATCTGCCAGGGGTCGAGCTGATGTTCCCGGTGGAGGCCAACGGGGTGTTCCTGCAGATGCCTGAGCATGCCATTGAAGCACTGCGCGGCAGGGGCTGGCGTTTCTATACCTTCATTGGTAGCGGCGGCGCGCGGTTCATGTGCTCGTGGGATACCGAGGAAGAGCGGGTGCGTGAGCTGGCAGCGGATATCCGCAGCATCATCACCGCCTGACAGATTGCCGGGAGGGCTTCGCCCTCCTTTCGCGACACAAGGCCGCTCCTACAGGGGAACGCATTACCTGTAGGAGCGGCCTTGTGTCGCGAAAGGGCCGCGAAGCGGCCCCGGCAATCTAGAGCTTGAAACCACCCATCTGCCGCGCCAGATCATCGGCCAGCCCACGCAACGCCTGACATTCCTCGCGACACCCCTGCACCTCGGCCGCCGTCTCCCGCGCCAGGTCGGAAATGCCCTGCACCGTCCGGTTGATCTCCTCGGTCACCGCCGACTGCTCCTCGGTCGCCGTGGCCACCTGGTGGTTCATGTCGCTGATGTGCTCCACCTGATCGGTAATCGCGCCCAACGATGTGCCCGTGCGCAAGCTCGATTCAACCCCGCTGCCCGTAGCCTGCTGCCCCGCCTGCATCGAACTCACTGCCGAACCCGCCCCCTGCTTCAGGCGCTGGATCATCTGCTGCACTTCGTCGGTGGACAGCTGAGTACGCCGGGCCAACGTGCGCACTTCGTCGGCCACAACGGCAAACCCGCGGCCCATCTCCCCTGCCCGCGCGGCCTCAATGGCTGCGTTCAGCGCCAGCAAGTTGGTCTGCTCGGAAATACTGCGGATTACCGCAAGCACTTCATCGATCGAGGCAACTTCATCCGCCAACTGGCTGACGGCATCGGCCGCCTTGCCGATATCGCCCGACATGCCCTCGATACCTCGGATCGAACGCTGCACGACTTCGCGTGCCTGCAACGCCTCCTCCCGCGCCGATTGCGAGGCCTGGGCTGCATCGCCGGCGTTACGGGCGATGTCCTGCACGGTCAGGCCCATCTCGTGCACGGCGGTAGCGACCATCTCGGTCATTTCCTGCTGGCGACCGGAGCGTTCGGCCGTGTTATCCACCACCTGGGTGACCTGCTCCACAGCCAGGTGCAGCCGCTGGCTGGTACGCAACACTTCGCCAATCAGGCCGCGCTGGCTGTCGAGGAAGCGGTTGAAACCACGGGCCAGGTCGCCCAGTTCATCCTGGCGGGCATCGTCCAGGCGATGGCTGAGGTCCCCGCTCCCACCGCCAATCTCTACCAGCGCAGCGGTGACGCGGCGAATCGGCCGCACCAGGCCACGCGCCAGCAGTACCACCAGCAGCAGCGAGATCAACGCAACCGCACCGCCGATCAGGCTGGTCAGCCACACCGCCTGACGCATCTGCGCGTAGATTTCCGCCTTCGGCACCTCGGCCACCAAGGTCCAGTTCAAGTCGCGCAAGGGCAACCCCAGCGCCAGATAGTCTTCGCCGTCTCGGCTGAACTGGCCGCTGTGCAGTTGCCCCCCCTTGGCCAATACAGCCCTGGCTGCGTCCTCGCCCATTTGCTCGGCGAGCTGGCGCTTGCCGCTGAAGGCCGCGTCCGGGTGCACCTGGATCAGGCCGTCGTTGCGCACGAGGAAGACCTTGCCGTGCTCGCCGAAGCTGAAGTCGTGGATGAGCTTCGACAGCTCGGTCATGCGCAGGCCCATACCGGCCACACCGACCAGCTTGCCGGCCTTTTCCACCCGGTAATCGATGAACAGCGCCAGTTCGCCCGTGGCATGGTCGATGTCGATATTCACCAGGCGTTCGGCGCCGCTGTCGATGTAGCCGTAGAACCACTTGTCATTGGGGTTGCCACGGCTGAGGACACGGTCAAGGCCATTCTCGTTGTAGTAGTTGCCGGTTTCGGTCGAGGCGAACAGCGTGGTAAATGCATGGTTGCGTTGCTTGGCAGCCTGCAGGTATTCCAGGAATTGCGGGGCTTGAGCGGGATCTTCGCCGGCGGCGAGCCAGTCACGCAGCAGCGTGTTGCCCGCGATGTCAGCCGCAGCCACCAGGGGCTGGCCGAGCATGCGCTCGATGTCGTTGCGGATAGCTTCGATGCTGGCCGGCAAAGCGGTATCGACCAGGTAACGTTCGGTCAGGCGGTTGAGTGCCACCGTAAAGATGATCACAACCACCAGGATGCTCGCCAGCAGGGCAGCGCCCATGCTCGCAATCAATTGCCACTGGATGCTCTTACGCCAGATACGCATGCCCCGCTCCCCGCTCATTATTGTTTTGCGAGAAGTGTATACACTTGCGTATTCAGTTAATCCAGTGATCTGGAACAATCATATGGCGCCTGTGGGAGCGGGTTTACCCGCTCCCACAGGGGGCCAGTGCAGATTCTTACTGTTCGGCGATGGTCCGAACGATGGCGTCCACCGTGGCGTCGATCTGCGCCTGGGTACGCGCGAGGGTCTGCTGGTGTTCCTTTTGCAGTTCAACCTGCTTGGAACACAGATTCAGCGCGGCCAGCACCAGCAACTTGTCGCCGATCAGGGTCGGGTACTGGCGCTTGGTCTCGTTCAGCGCGGTGTTGAGCATCCGCACTGCCTGGGCCAAGGTCTCTTCCTGGCCTTCGGGCGCCTTGATCGAATAGTCGCTGCCGAGGATCGACACGACATTGATCGGCTGCGCTTGCAATCTCATGCGCCGACGACGCCTGCACTGGCGCGGTCAACCAGCGCCTGGATGCGCGCAGCGGTGGCACCGTGCTTCTCTTCCTGCTCCATCAGCGACAGCTGCAGGGTTTCGTTTTCTTCCTTGGCCTGGGCCAGTGCCTGGTCGAGGGTGGTGTTCTGCTCGGTGAGTTGAGCGTTTTTCTGCATCAGGTCGCTGACCAGTTGCTCGAGTTGATTCAGGGAGGCTTCCAGCATGGGTCTATCTCGGGTTGTTGCAAAGGGCGCACACGATAAAGAAAAGCGTGAGCCCCCGCCATTAAATATCGGATTCATAAGGTTTCTACCCCGCAGATTGACAGGGTATCGGGCCCCTTGTTCCGACCTGGATCAACCGCCGGTCAGGTAAATAGTTAGCTGGCTCACATTTTCCCTTGCCCGGGCTCAAGACTGCTCAGTCACGACCGATAGACAGGTAGGTCATATTTCGTCGCACGGACCGCGCCTCCCTATCCCCTTCCGGACTCTTCCCCATGTCTCTACGCAACATGAACATCGCCCCGCGCGCGTTGCTCGGGTTCGCCCTGATCGGCGTGCTCATGCTCGGCCTTGGTATCTTTTCGCTCATGCAGATGGGCAACATCCGACAGGCTGGCGTGACCATCGAAGAAAACAGCGTCCCCAGCATCAAGACCCTGGACGAGCTGACCGCGCTCAACCTGCGCATGCGTACCCTGTCGTACCGGCTGCTGCTCAACCGCGAGCCTGAGACCCTGCGCGACACCCTCAACCTGCTGGACCAGCGCAACGCCCAGATCGACCGCGCCCACCAGGCCTACCTGCCGATGATCGGCGCCGCCAACGAGCGGGCTGCGTTCGACCAGTACACCCAGCTGCTCAGCCAGTACCGCCAGCTCGAGTCGCGCATGCGCAGCCTGAGCCAGGCCGACCGCCTGGACGAACTGCGCGACCTGCTCAACCGTGACCTGCTGGCCAACTCCGAACAGATCAACAAGATCATGGACACTCTGGTGCAGATCAACACTGACCAGACCCGCGTCACCAATGAAACCGCCGCCAGCCAGTATTCCGCCGCCTTCGCCCTGGTGATCGGCCTGTTGATTGCCGCGACCGTGCTGACGTTCCTCTGCGCCTTCCTGCTGACCCGCAGCATCGTCAAGCCGATCGAAGAAGCGCTGCAGGCCGCCGAACAGGTGGCTGACGGCGACCTGACCAAGGTCATCCGCGCCGAAGGCACCGACGAAGCGGCCCGCCTGCAGCGCGCCATGGCCCGTATGCAGGACAAGCTGCGCGACACCCTGCAACTGATCGCCGGTTCCGCCACCCAGCTGGCCTCGGCAGCCGAAGAGCTGAACTGCGTCACCGACGAAAGCGCTCGCGGCCTGCAGCAGCAGAACAACGAGATCGAACAGGCCGCCACCGCCGTCACCGAGATGACCAGCGCCGTGGAAGAAGTGGCGCGTAATGCGGTCAGCACTTCGGAGGCTTCAAGCGAAGCCAGCCGCTCGGCCGGCGACGGTCGTGACCTGGTCATGGAAACCGTGGGTGCCATCGAGCGCATGAGCGGTGACGTGCAGGCCACCGCCAAGCTGATCACTCACCTGGCCGAGCAGTCGCGCGACATCGGCAAGGTGCTCGACGTGATCCGCGGCCTGGCCGACCAGACCAACCTGCTGGCGCTGAACGCGGCGATCGAAGCGGCACGTGCCGGTGAGGCCGGTCGTGGCTTTGCCGTGGTGGCGGACGAGGTGCGGGCGCTGGCCCATCGCACCCAGCAGTCGACCAGTGAAATCGAGCGCATGATCGGCAGCATCCAGGGCGGTACCGAACAGGCGGTGGAGTCGATGCGCACCAGCACCGAGCGCGCCGAGTCGACGTTGAACATCGCCAAGGGTGCGGGCATGGCGCTGGATACCATTGCCGGGGCTGTGGCGCAGATCAACGAGCGTAACCTGGTGATCGCCAGTGCGGCCGAGGAACAGGCCCAGGTGGCGCGGGAGGTGGACCGCAACCTGGTGAACATCAACGACCTGTCGGTGCAGAGTGCTACCGGGGCGCATCAGACCAGTGCGGCAAGTGCCGAGTTGTCGCGCCTGGCCGTAGACCTCAATGGCCTGGTAGCCCGGTTCCGCACCTGAAAGCATTCGCGGGCACGCCCGCTCCCACAAGGTTCACCGCAGACCCTGTGGGAGCGGGCGTGCCCGCGAAGAGTCCAGACTGGCCACTGGATCAGTAATCGATCCGCACATCCCCTTTCGGCACACTGCAGCACGACAGGATGTAGCCCTCGGCTTCGTCTTCCTCGGTAATCCCGCCGTTGTGCTCCATCTCCACTTCGCCGCCCAGCTTGAGCACCTTGCAGGTCCCGCAGATACCCATGCCGCAGGCTTTCGGAATCATCAGCCCGACTTTCGCCGCCGCCGCGTGCACGGTCTCGCCCGGGGCGACGCGGATGCTCTTCTCGCTGCCGATGAACTCCACCAGGTTGAGGTCCGAAGCCGCCACTTCCGGCGCATCGGCCGCCTGTTCGGCATGCTCCACCGCATCGGCCTTGGCTTCCGCTGGCGTCGCGCCGAACGATTCCTCGTGGTAGTTCTTCATGTCGAAGCCAACCGCCTCGAGCATGCGCTTGACTGCGGTCATGTACGGCGTCGGGCCGCAGCAGAAGATCGTGCGCTCCATGTAATCGGGCGAGATCAGCTCCATCAGGCGCTGGTTCAGGTAGCCGCGATAACCCGCCCACGGCTCACCCAGCCCGTGCTTCTCGCAGATGATGTGCAGGCTGAAGTTGGGGATGCGCGAAGCCATCTGCTCCAGCTCGCGGTGGTAGATGATGTCTTTCGGCGAGCGGGCGCTGTGCACGAAGACCATATCGACGTTGGCGTTGGTGTCGTAGAACCAGCGCGCCATCGACATCACCGGGGTAATGCCCACGCCACCGGAAAGGTACAGCACCTTGCCCGCCGGGAAGTCGATGGCGTTGAACAGCCCCACCGGCCCGTGCACCGGCAGCTCGGCGCCTTCGTGCATGGTGTCGTGGAGGAAGTTGGACACCAACCCGCCCGGCACGCGCTTGACGGTGATCGAGAAGCTGTAGGGCACCGACGGCGAACTGGAGATGGTGTACGAGCGCATCACCGGCTTGCCTTCGATCTCCAGCTCCAGGGTGACGAACTGCCCGGGCTTGAAGAAGAACATGATCGGCTGGTCGGCCATGAAGCAGAAGGTGCGCACGTCCCAGGTCTCCTGGATGACCTTGACGCAGCGCACGATGTGGCGGCCGTTGGCCCAGGTCTGGGTGGTGACCGGATTGAGGAAGGTATCGGACATGTTCATCTCCAGCGGCCGACTATGGCCCTTTTTATGGCTTGGATAATGCGCAAGCTTCCGGCTGCGTACATTCCTGCCAGCGACATCGACGTGCTTATCGCGACCAGCCCCGCGCTACAAGGGCTGGCGCGTCGTAATTCAAATCGGCCATGTCGCCCATGGATACGGTTCATGGCGTCTTCGGACGCACACTCCACGGCAAAAGAATTCGCTGTTTTTTCAAGAGCAGCCTTGCGGCACCACAATAACGATTAGCCACCTTTTGCCGGCCGCACGCGGCCCCGAGGAATACACGATGGACGTCACCGCAACCCTGAGCCTGGGCGATCCACTGGAACCTGCACGCAAGGCCACCGCCGAGATGCTGCAGACCCGCGAGCGCACCTACTCGCTGCCCCAGCCGTTCTACACCGACGAGCGTCTGTTCCAGATCGACATGCAGGAGATCTTCCAGAAGGAATGGTTGATCGCCGGCATGACCTGCGAGATCCCGGCCAAGGGCAACTACATCACCCTGCAGATCGGCAAGAACCCGATCCTGGTGGTGCGTGGTGCTGAAGGCAAGGTGCACGCCTTCCATAACGTCTGCCGCCACCGCGGCTCGCGCCTGTGCGTCAGCGACAAAGGCAAGGTGGCCAAGCTGGTCTGCCACTACCACCAGTGGACCTACGAGCTGGATGGCCGCCTGCTGTTCGCCGGCACCGAAATGGGCGCCGACTTCGACATGAAGGAGTACGGCCTCAAGCCTGTGCACGTGAAGGTCGCCGGCGGCTACATCTTCATCAGCCTGGCGGAAAACCCGCCTGCCATCGACGAGTTCCTGGCCACCCTGGACCACTACATGGAACCGTACGACATGGAAAACACCAAGGTGGCGGTGCAGACCACCTTGATGGAAAAGGCCAACTGGAAGCTGGTGCTGGAGAACAACCGCGAGTGCTACCACTGCTCCGGTTCGCACCCAGAGCTGCTGCAGACCCTGCTGGAGTGGGACGACACCAACGACCCGCGCGCCGACCAGGCCTTCAAGGACCATGTGGCCGCGTCCGCCGCCGCCTGGGAAGCCGAGAAGATCCCGTACCTGCACAAGAGTCATGGCCTGCGTAACCGCATCGTGCGCATGCCGCTGCTCAAGGGCACCGTGTCGATGACCATGGACGGCAAGCAGGCCTGCCAGAAGCTGATGGGCCGCATCAAGAACCCGGACCTCGGCTCGATGCGCATCCTGCACCTGCCGCACTCGTGGAACCACTGCATGGGCGACCACATGATCGTGTTCACCGTGTGGCCGATCAGCGCCCAGGAGACCATGGTCACCACCAAGTGGCTGGTGCACAAGGATGCCGTCGAAGGCGTGGACTACGACCCGGAGCGCATGCGCAAGGTGTGGGACGCCACCAACGACCAGGACCGTCGCCTGGCCGAAGAGAACCAACGCGGGATCAACTCCACGGCTTACCAGCCTGGGCCTTACTCGAAGACTTATGAGTTTGGTGTGGTCAACTTCATCGACTGGTACAGCCAGCGGTTGCTCAACAACCTGGGGGCGGAGCCGGCGCCGTATCTGAAGGAAGTGCAGGCGCAATAAACAGGTTTGAACCAGGCAAGCAAGCGATTGGTTGCCTGGTTCTTACCTTCACAGGCGAGTAACGGGCCCCCCCCGGTTTTCACGAATCGTCCGAAGAGCAATGCGACTTAAGGTCAGCACCTGAGTTACTCCTGTCAGAATTCCCAGCGCATCCAAAGCCACACCGGGGATCTGGGCGGGGTTTTCCCACAGATAGGGAGCCACCACTGCCGCGTGCTGCTGGATGTTCACAAGACGCTCCGCGACACCTAGGCCCGTGGCCGCAGCCCCTACCACGATACTGTTCTTTAGCAATGGGATGGCTGGCCCCCCTTGCTCGCCCCAAACCAAAGCAGATGCCACGACTTTCAAAGTCCCCTTGTGAGTCTTGGCTAATACCTGGAGTTGTTGGGGAAGTGAAGGCGCGGAATTCTGCAAACGCCCCTGAACGACTACCTTAAGCGCTGAAAAGACCCCGTCGATGACGTTAAGTGCGCCTTCTACCAAGACTGTCAGGAAGATTGAGTTAGTTACGGAGAACGCGCCATTGCGATCGACTCGATTGACGGGGTCGTTGGAGCAATAGGCATAGGCATTGATGCCACCAACAGCGAATGGGCTCAGAGCATCAGCACTGTGGAATCTCATGAGTCTTGGGTTATAGGTGCGATGACCATTGCCCAAGTGATAGACACCGCTCATTGCGTCACGATGTTCTCCACAGAATGCCAACCCGCTGCGACCCAAACGAGATGAGTGGCCATAAGGCAAATAGTCCATGATCAATACGTCTCCAATGCCAGGGGCCACCTATTGCTGGAACTCGCCTGGCACAGGCTCAGGAATTGGCAATGTTCACAAATGGCTTTCTTGGTCTGTGTGCCTGATGTCATAGGTACTCGTGTGCAGGCCCCAGTGACGGGCAACGGGATCGTTTGCTCTCTCTTCCGCCCCAATTACGACATTCGCCACCCTCCCCGCAAAAGCAACGACAGCACTCCATGCACGAGCGACACCGCGCCCAACAAACCTTGCTGCACTGCCCACCAAATCGAGGCTTGTGGCCTCATAAGCGCCGCGCATCAAGGCATGGCCAGGTCGACGCCCTGCGACAGCAGCCTGATTCCACCAGCGATAAGCAGCACGCCCCTCGTAGATGAGCGCTGCCGAAACGACCAGCGTTCCGGAAACAGCATTTGCGATACTGCCTAATTGAGTAAACATTGGCGCACGAGCGGGATTGATCATTGAGCCAACTGCGGCGGCACGTGCGACCAAACCCGAAACGCCGCCAGCGGTTAAGGCGCGAGGGATGTATTGATCGGTCAGGCGCTGAGTCCGAGAGACCAATCCGGCAGAAGGATTGGCATGGTGATTCCCCCTGAAGCTCACGCCTGCGCCGATCGTTACTGCATTACCGGTCGCAAAGATGCCTTGCACCAGCCAATTCAACCATGACCGCCCAGACGGATCACTGCGATTGATCGGATCACAAGCACAATATGCGTAGGCATTTAGCCCACCCGCTGAGAAAGGGCTCGTGTCATCCGGACTGTGAAAACGCATCAAGCGGGGATTGAATGCACGCCTGCCATTACCAAGCAGATAACAGCCGGTGATTGCATCACGTGGTTGCCCAGTGAACCCCAAGACTGGACCACCTTGATCAGCACGATAACCGTAAGGTGTATAGGCGCGCATGGACGCTTCGACTTCAGCGAACATTGAACGGTTGTGATAGGTCGTTAACAAACGAACAGGAGGCATATTTTTGCGTTCGCGTTACAGGAGTCTGTCAACGACAAAACTAATCGGGTTTGCCAGCTTGCGAAACTGGCAGAAATGCTAGGTGCTCAGGTGTGTACTCTTTGCTCGATCAGACGAACGCGTGGATTCTGCCGGCAGACCAATAAAGCAGACAGTTTATCCACAGCCCTCTCTATAGCAGTTGTGGTAATGGCGATCCTTGTGCGGGCGCAGCGCTTTTCACACCACTGTACAAAATTTGCTCAATTCCCTGGAAGCCTTATTCCATAAGGCCTGCTGGTAAACTCGAACACCTTGTCCACAGATCGATGAACAGAAATTCTTAACAACTCCCTAAACTGCTCGTCTCGCCTTGTGCATAAGTACCTGATACGCCCAATTCACACGGTATCCAGCGTTGCCAACTGACAAATGATCGTTTTTTGATCAAATTGCCATAGGCCTTGAATCACGGTGCCTGCCAACGAGTCCAAACATGTTATCCACAAGGTCACCAACAGTGATTGTGGGCAATCTATGAAGGCGCAACCTCAGATCTGGGAAAGCGCTCATCCAAAAGCCTGTTCATTTTCTGATCAAGTTCTTGGAGCCTTTTAAATACGCTGGCTTCAGCAAATCACAAACACTTTATCCACACCTTGGCGAACAGATTCCGTGGGCAAAACCACAGAGACCTAGCATTTTTGCCAGTATCCCTGAAATCCACCGTATGTTTGAGTGAAAGCCATCATTTAGACATCACTCGAAGGAACGACTTATGCACAGCCGCCAGACAGGCTCTGTGAAATGGTTTCATGACGGTCACGGGATGGGCGTGATCAGTGCCGAGGGACAGCAGGCGGACTACCTGGTGCTGCGCTGTGCAACAAGAAACGAGGGATTGTCGGCGGGGCAGAGGGTGTCATTCGAAGCGGTGACCGAAGGGCTGGCGAACTGGGCGTTCAACGTGGTCCGGCAATAACCGCTTTTTGTAGGAGCGGCCTTGTGTCGCGAAAGGGCTGCGTAGCAGCCCCAGGATATCAGCGCAGTTGCACATATTGCCGGTGCTGCTTTGCAGCCCTTTCGCGACACAAGGCCGCTCCTACAAAAAAAGCGCGGTCAGGCTTAGCGCAACACGCCCTCCTCCACCAGCAGCTTGAGGATGGCTTCAGCGCCTTCCTGTGGAGAAACATCCTTCAGCACCTTGCCGCCGCCACCACTGGCCTTGGCCGTGGCGGCCTTCATCCGGTCCGCGCCGCTCTTGGCCTTGATCACCTTGAGCCGCTTGGGCCGTGGCCTTGCCGGCTGCAGCTCGGCTTCGGCCAGCAGTTCATCCTCGATAATCGTCACGTTGCGCGCCGCCAACACTCCCCGGCGTGCCGGGCCGAAGGCGCTCTGGCGCGGTTTGGCCGCAGCGTTATCCACAGTTGCGAGCAACGGCAGGCGCACCTTCAGACGGCGCCGTTGGCCACGTGGCAGCGCTTGCAGCACCTGGGCAGTACCGTTGTCGATCGACTCCACTTCGGCCAGCCCCACCACCAGCGGCCAGCCGAGCTTCTCGGCCAACAGGAACGGCAGCATGCCCGACCCTTCACCGGTCTCGGCCTGGCTGCCGGTCAGCACCAGCTGGGCGCCAGCATCGCGCAGGTAATCCCCCAGCACGCCCAGCACATCGGCGCCAGCCGGCTGTTCCAGCACATCCAGGTGGTCCAGGCCCATGCCCAGGTAGGCGCGCAGCGCCTCTTCCCGCGGGTCGCCGGCATGCACCACCTGCAAGTTATCCCCAGCCAGCTGCAAGCCCAACTCCACGGCGCGGGCATCCTGCTCGGCGCGGCGGGCGCGGCCGGAGCTGGGGTGGGCACCAATGGAAACCAGGCTGATCACTTTCGTACTCATGCTCGTGCCCTTATGCCGCGTCGCGCTGGCCGCCGCTGCGGAAGTTGTCCACAGCCTCGATCAGTGCCTGGAGAATCGCCGAACTGTCGCCAATCACCGACAGGTCGGCCCGTTTGATCATGTCGCAGCCTGGGTCCATGTTGATCGCCACCACCTTGTCGCAGGCGCCGATGCCCTGCAGGTGCTGGATCGCGCCCGAGATACCCACAGCCACATAGACCCGCGCAGTCACCCAGGTACCGGTGGCACCGACCTGGCGGTTGCGCGGCATGAAGCCGTCGTCCACCGCCACCCGCGAGGCGCCTTCGGTGGCGCCGAGGGCCGCCGTGGCCTTGTGGTACAGGTCCCAATCCTTGACGCCGTTGCCGCCCGAGACAATGAATTCGGCCTCGGCCATGGCGATGGTCGCCGGGTCGACGGCCACCGAGCCCAGGTCCTCGATGCGCGACAGGCTGCGCACCACGCTTGTGGACAACTCCACCGGCAGCGCTTCGTGACGGGTTTCGCTGACCGGCTCGGCACACTCCGCCGCGCCCAGGATCAGCCGCGGCACGGCGCGCTGCAGGTCTTGCTGGCCAGCACCGGCACGGCCGATGCACTGGCCGTCCTTGACCTGCCAGACCCGCGTCGCCGGGCGCTCGCCAAGCGACGCGCCGAGGCGCCGCCCCAGCTCACCGCCACCGCTGCGGCTGTCGGGCAGCAGCCAGTGGCGCGGGGTGAACTGGTTATCCACAGCACGCAGGCCCTGGACCAGTTGCTCCGGTGCATAACCTTCAAATTCTTCGCCTTCGAGCACCAGCAGGCGGTCGACGCCGGCTGTGGAAAAGTTGCTCTCCTTGTGTTCACCAAACACCACCGCCAGCACTGCGCCGTCGCTGCCAGCCAGGCCGTGGGCCAAGCCCAGCAGGTCGCGGTCGTGGCTGCTCAGGCGGCCGCCAACCATGTCCGGCACCACGGCGATGTAGAACGCCGGCGCCGGTACCTGATGCAGCGGCAGCTGCACTTCGGCTGCCGCCGTGCGCCGCCCGCCGACACCCGTGCCCTGCTGGGCGCCGCTGCGGTCGATGCGTTTGAGGCCGGCCGGGCCGATGAAACCTGCGGCGATGGCATGGGGGTTCTTGCGAATGAGGCCGTTGGGCCCCATCCAGCGGGTCTGTTGCGTCTGCATCGCCGCGTGCAGCGGATGCAGACGGTTACGGGCGATCCACTCGGCGCGTGGATCGCGGCGGATGATGTCGCTCATCAATGCACCTCCGCAGTTTCGCGTTTAACCGTTGGCGACTTTGGGGCCGCAGGGGTTTCCTCTTCGATCAGCACATCGGCCACCAGCTCGGCGAGGTCCTTGATCTGTGGGCGCGGTTCGACCACGCCTTCGAGCATCGCGGTGCACTGCGGGCAACCCACGGCCACCAGCTCGGCCTGGGTCTCGCGGATGTCGTCCATGCGCATGTCCGGAATCCGCTGCTTGCCCGGGATGTCGGTGATCGGCGCACCGCCACCGCCACCGCAGCAACGGGAACGGAAGCCCGAGCGCTCCATTTCGCGCACTTCGATACCCAGCGCCTTGAGCACTTCACGCGGGGCTTCGTATTCGCCGTTGTAGCGGCCCAGGTAGCACGGGTCGTGGTAGGTGACGCTGCCGCCCTTGTGCTGGCCGAGGTTCAGCTTCTTGGCCGCGATCAGTTCGGCGATGTAGGTGCTGTGGTGCAGGACCTGATACTCGCCACCCAGAGCGCCGTACTCGTTCTTCAGCACATGGAAGCTGTGCGGGTCGCAGGTGACGATGCGCTGGAACTTGTACTTGGCCAGGGTCTGGATATTGCGTTTGGCCAGTTGCTGGAAGGTCGCTTCATCGCCCAGGCGGCGCGCCACGTCGCCGCTGTCGCGCTCTTCCAGGCCGAGCACGGCAAAGTCCACGCCCGACGCCTTGAGCACCTTGACGAACGAACGCAGGGTGCGCTGGTTGCGCATGTCGAAGGCACCGTCACCGACCCAGAACAGCACTTCGGTGGACTTCACCTCCGACAGCAGTTGCAGGTTGAGGTCGGCTGCCCAGTTCATCCGCCCGCCCGGGGCGAAGCCGCCAGGGTTGTCGGTGGCGATCAGGTTTTCCAGCACCTCGGCGCCCTTGTTCGGGGTCGCGCCCTTTTCCAGGGTGAGGTGGCGGCGCATGTCGACGATGGCATCGACGTGCTCGATCATCATCGGGCATTCCTCGACGCAGGCGCGGCAGGTGGTGCACGACCACAGCGTCTCGGCGTCGACCAGGCCGTTGACGATCGGCTGGTGCGGGTTGCCGCTGTGCTCGCCGATCGGCTTGCCGGGGTACGGGCTACCGGCAAAATTGGCATCGCTGCCGCCGGCCAGGCCGATGACCATGTCCTGGATGAGCTTTTTCGGGTTCAGTGGCTGGCCGGCCGCGAATGCCGGGCACATCGCTTCACATTTACCGCACTGCACGCAGGCGTCGAAGCCGAGCAGCTGGTTCCAGGTGAAGTCCACCGGTTTTTCCACGCCCAACGGCGCGCTCGGGTCTTCCAGGTCCAGCGGCTTGAGGCCGGTGGAACGCCCGCCCCCGAAGCGTTCGGCGCGGCGGTGCCAGGCCAGGTGCAGGGCACCGGCGAAAGCGTGCTTCATCGGGCCGCCCCAGGTCATGCCGAAGAACAGCTCCGACACACCCCACAGCACGCCCAGGCCGAGGATGCCGACCATGACCCAGCCGCCAGTGTTGGCCGGGAGGATGCCGGCAACCGGCAAGGTGGCGATGAAGAAGCTGGCGGCGAACACCAGCAGGCTTTTCGGCAGGCGCATCCACGGGCCCTTGGACAGGCGCGAAGGCGGGTTCAGGCGGCGCTTGAAGACGAAGATGGCGCCGGTGAACATGATCACCGTGGCGACCAGCAGCGCGTAGCCGAGGATCTTGCTCTGCAGGCCGAAGCCGTGCACCAGGATCGCCAGCAGTGCGGACAGCACGAAGCCGCCAGCGGTGGCCACGTGGGTCTTGGACATGTACTTGTCGCGCTCGACCACGTGGTGCAGGTCGACCAGGTAGCGCCGCGGCATGGCCAGCAGGCCGCCGATCAGGTTGACCTGGCTCGGCCGACCACGCCGCCACATGCGCACCCGGCGCAGGGCGCCGAGCACTGCCAGGCCAAGGGCAGCGAACAGCAGGATGGGTAGAAGGGTGTTCAACATGGGAGGCTCCCACAACAGCGGTTGCAAGGGGTTCAGGCCCCTGGAATCCTGCACCGGCCCTGTGGGAGCGGGCGTGCCCGCGAATGCGTCAGATCAGACAACTCTGTTGTTCATGCTGACGCTTTCGCGGGCACGCCCGCTCCCACAGGGGCCGGTGTGTGCCAACAGATCGATCAGAAGTCCTTGCACAGGCGCAAGGCGTCGTAGATCGCCGCATGCACGTTGCGCTGGGCCACGCAGTCGCCGATGCGGTACAGCAGGTAGCCCTCGCCCGGCTGGCTGAGGATCGGTTGTGGCTTGATGGCGAACAGCGCCTCCACGTCGATCTGGCCCTTGTTGCGCGAACCTTCCTTCAGCGCGTAGTACAGCTGCTCGTCAGGACGCACGCCGTTTTCCACCACCACCTGGTCGACCACGCGTTCTTCCTTGGCGCCGGTGTATTCGTTCTCCAGCACCGCCACCAGCTTGTCGCCTTCGCGGTAGACCTTTTCCAGCATCATGTCGCCGGTCATGATCACTTCTTTCGGGTACATGCTGCGGTAGTAGGTCGGGAAGGTGGTACCGCCCATGGCCACGCCCGGCTTGATGTCGTCGGTGACGATCTCGACCTGGCTGCCCTTGTCGGCGATGAAGTCGGCCACCGACATGCCGGTGAATTCGCAGATGGTGTCGTACACCAGCACGTTCTTGCCCGGCGCGACCTTGCCGTCGAGCACGTCCCAGCTGCTGACCACCAGCCCTTCGGCGGCGCCCCAGTGCTCGTTCTGCTCAAGGAACGAATGGCCACCCACCGCCAGCACGATGACGTCCGGGCGCAGGTCCTGGATGGTCGCCACGTCAGCGGCGGTGCCCAGGCGCAGGTCGACCTTCAGGCGCGCCAGCTCCAGCTGGTACCAACGGGTGATACCGGCAATCTGGTCACGCTGTGGTGCCTTGGCGGCGATGGTGATCTGCCCGCCGATCTGGTCTTTCTTCTCGAACAGGGTCACGTCGTGGCCGCGCTCGGCTGCCACGCGGGCCGCTTCCATGCCGGCGGGGCCGGCGCCTACCACCACCACCTTGCGCTTGACGCCGGTGGTCTTCTCGATGATGTGGGGCACGCCCATGTATTCACGGGAGGTCGCGGCGTTCTGGATGCACAGCACATCCAGGCCCTGGTACTGGCGGTCGATGCAGTAGTTGGCACCGACGCACTGCTTGATCTGGTCGATCTGGCCCATCTTGATCTTGGCGATCAGGTGCGGGTCGGCCATGTGCGCACGGGTCATGCCGACCATGTCCACGTAGCCGCCTTCCAGAATGCGCGTGGCCTGGTTCGGGTCCTTGATGTTCTGCGCGTGCAGCACCGGGACCTTGACCACTTCCTTGATGCCGGCCGCCAAGTGCAGGAACGGCTCCGGCGGGTAGCTCATGTTGGGGATGACGTTGGCCAGGGTGTTGTGGGTGTCGCAGCCCGAGCCGACCACACCGATGAAGTCGAGCATACCGGTGGCGTCGTAGTACGCGGCGATCTGCTTCATGTCCTCGTGGCTGAGGCCATCGGGGTGGAACTCGTCACCGCAGATACGCATGCCGACGCAGAAGTCGTCACCGACTTCGGCACGCACGGCCTTCAGCACTTCCAGGCCGAACTTCATCCGGCCTTCGAAGGTGCCGCCCCATTCGTCGGTACGCTTGTTGACCCGCGGGCTCCAGAACTGGTCGATCATGTGCTGGTGCACGGCCGACAGTTCCACGCCGTCCAGGCCGCCCTCCTTGGCACGCCGCGCAGCCTGCGCGTAGTTGCCGATCACGCGCCAGATCTCTTCCACCTCGATGGTCTTGCAGGTGGCGCGGTGCACGGGTTCACGGATGCCCGACGGCGACATCAGGGTCGGCCAGTTGAAGCCGTCCCAACGCGAGCGGCGGCCCATGTGGGTAATCTGGATCATGATCTTGGCGCCGTGCTTGTGCATGGCGTCAGCGAGGTTCTGGAAGTGCGGGATGATGCGGTCGGTCGACAGGTTGACCGAGGCCCACCACTCCTGCGGGCTGTCGATGGCGACGACCGACGAGCCGCCGCAGATCGCCAGGCCGATGCCGCCCTTGGCCTTCTCTTCGTAGTACTTCAGGTAGCGGTCGGTGGTCATGCCGCCGTCAGTGGCGTAGACCTCGGCGTGCGCGGTGCTGAGTACACGGTTGCGGATGGTCAGTTTGCCGATCTGGATCGGCTGGAACATTGCTTCGAATGCCATGACGCTATCTCCGGCTTACAACGGCTTTGTAACGAACAGGCCATCTTCGTGGCCTTCTTCCGACCCGCCGTAGACCTGTTCGGCCACGGTGCGGATCTTGCTGCCGCGGGCAGCGAGAATCTGGTCCATGGCGCCGGCAAACCAGCCGGTGAACATGTAGTCGACCTTGCGCCCGCACTTGCCATAGACGTACACGAACGCGGAGTGCTTGAGCTTGACGCTGCAGGTGCCTTTATCCAGGTCGATGTCCTGGATCTCGAACAGGCCCCAGCCGCGCTGGGACAGGCGCTTCATGTAGTGCTCGAACACCGCCACGCCTTCCAGGCCATGGCATTCGGCTTCCTTCTCGCACCAGTGCCAGGCGGACTTGTAGCCGGCCTTGTAGAGGATCTCGGCGTAGGCGTCGGCGCCCAGCACTTCCTCGATGCCGATGTGGTTGTTGACGAAGAAATGGCGCGGCACATACAGCATCGGCAGGGCGTCGCTGGTCCAGACACCGGTCTCGCTGTCGACTTCGATTGGCAATTGCGGGGCGATCTTGGCCATGGAAACTCAACTCCATAAAATTTTTATGTGGGTGCCCCGGCGTTGCTGGCAGGGGCTATCAGGCTTGGAGAGCGGCTTACTCGCCCCAGACGTCCTTGAGGACGTTGACCCAGTTCTCGCCCATGATCTTGCGTACCACGCGCTCGGAATGGCCGCGCTTGAGCAGGGTCTCGGTGAGGTTGGGGAATTCGCCGACAGTGCGAATGCCCAGCGGGTTGATGATCTTGCCGAAGTTGGTCAGGCGACGGGCGTAGCCCTTGTCGTGGGTCAGGTACTCGAAGAAGTCCTGGCCGTGGCCCTGGGTGAAGTCGGTACCGATACCGATGGCGTCTTCACCGACGATGTTCATGGTGTACTCGATGGCCTCGGCGTAGTCGTCGATGGTCGAGTCGATGCCCTTGGCCAGGAACGGCGCGAACATGGTCACGCCGACGAAGCCGCCGTGGTCGGCGATGAATTTCAGTTCGGCGTCCGACTTGTTGCGCGGGTGTTCCTTCAGGCCCGAAGGCAGGCAGTGGGAGTAGCAGACCGGCTTCTTCGATTCGAGGATGACTTCCTCGGAGGTCTTGGAGCCGACGTGGGACAGGTCGCACATGATGCCGACGCGGTTCATCTCGGCGACGATCTCACGGCCGAAGCCCGACAGGCCGCCGTCACGCTCGTAGCAACCGGTGCCGACCAGGTTCTGGGTGTTGTAGCACATCTGCACGATGCCCACGCCCAGCTGCTTGAACACGTCGACGTAGGCGATCTGGTCTTCGAACGCATGGGCGTTCTGGAAGCCGAAGAGAATGCCGGTCTTGCCCAGTTCCTTGGCCTTGCGGATGTCGGCGGTGGTGCGCACCGGCATCACCAGGTCGCTGTTGTCACGGATCAGCTTCTGGCTGGCGGCGATCTGGTCGACCGTCGCCTTGAAGCCTTCCCAGACCGACACCGTGCAGTTGGCCGCAGTCAGCCCGCCTTTGCGCATGTCCTCGAACAGCTCGCGGTTCCATTTGGCAATGATCAGGCCGTCGATGACGATGCTGTCGGCGTGAAGTTCGGCTGGGCTCATCAGGCTGTCCCCTTTGTTGATTTGGGCCGCGCCGAATCTTCTGCCGGCGCTTTGGGGCCAGCATATGCCTGTGCCCAAAGGCGCCCCGATGCAAAAACGACAGGGGGTTTGCCGAAAGCGTCAATGCGCGACATCGCGGCCTCTGGCACGCCGCCTGGGGATGAGAGACAGTCTCGATAACGACATCTCACGCCGTTTCATGAACATTTCGTCAGGGAGCTATCGTCTTCTCTGCGGCTGAGCGAGAATCCAGCCGATTCGTCAGCCTGTTAAGGAGAAAACGGATGAAATCAATGGCATGGCTGGTACTGCTGGCGGTCGTCTCGGGCGCCCACGCCGGCGAGGAAGAAAGCACTCCGTGCGACAACGTCGAGAGCGACCAGCAGACCTTCGCTTGCGCGGCATTCAACAAGCAGACCGCCGAGCGCGAATTGAAATCGGCGTATGACGACCTGATCCAGCGCATTCGCGACCAATATGCCGACGAAGGCGACAAGGCCACGGCCCTGGTCGGGCGCATGGAGGCCGCCGAGAAGCTGTGGGCGCAGCTGCGTGATGCCGACTGCAAGGTCGAGACCTATGCCGAGAAGCCTGGCAGCAAGGCGTTCCAGGCCGCCTGGGATACCTGCGTGGCACAGCGCAGTGATGATCGCTCGGAGTACCTGCAGTCCATCGGCCAGCAGTAGCCCTGCACTGACCCTGTGGGAGCCGCGCTTGCCGGCGATGGGCCGCAAAGCGGCCCCGGCAATTTATGTAACAACCTTGAAATCGCGGGGCCGCTTCGCGGCCCATCGCCGGC
>NZ_JAGIBG010000028.1 GCF_017744435.1 Pseudomonas sp. | reverse complement strand
GGTGTGCAAGGTGGGGCCTATTTCAGTCGCTGGGCGGGGGTGTCTGCACTGGCCTCTTCGCGGGCACGCCCGCTCCCACAGGTACTGCACAAGCTCTGAAAGAAGTGCGGTCCCTGTGGGAGCGGGCGTGCCCGCGAAGAGGCCAGTGCAGACACCCCCGCCCAGCGACTGAAATAGGCCCCACCTTGCACACCTACCACCGCCTGCCCGGCCCCCTCGGCATCGTCCTCCTCGGCGTGCTGCAAATCCTGGTCTGGGGCGGCTCGTTCTTCCTCATGGCGGTGATGGCCGACCCGATCAGCCGCGACACCGGCTGGCCCAGCCAATGGGTCTACGGCGCGCTGTCCCTGAGCCTGATGGTTTCGGCGCTGCTGGCCCCGTTGTCCAGCCGGCTGGTTGCCCGCTACGGCGGCCGCCCGCAAATGGCCGCCAGCGGCGCGGTGGTGGCGGTGGGGCTGCTGATCATGGCCGCCAGCCACAACCTTGGCCTGTTCCTGCTGGCCTGGGCGGTGATCGGCATCGGCATGGCCATGGGCTTGTATGAAGCGCTGTTCGCCACCCTCGGCGGGTTGTATGGCGAAGGCGCGGGCAAGGCCATCACCGGCATCACCCTGATCGCCGGGTTCGCCTCGACCCTGTCCTGGCCGACCGTGGCCCTGGCCATCGAACATTTCGGCTGGCGGGCGACGTGCGTGTGTTATGCGCTGGTGCTGATCGTGGTGGTGGCGCCGTTGTACTGGCGGGTGCTGCCGGCGGGCGGTCGGGTCGAGGTGCCGGTCAAGGCGCAGGCACAAGGCGACGCGGTCGGTGTGGACCGCCCGCTGTACCTGCTGCTGACCAGCATGTTCGCCATCGGCGCGATCATCATGACCACCATCGCCGTGCAGCTGGTGGCCGTGCTGCAGGGGTTGGGGCATTCGCTGCCGGTGGCCATCGGCCTGGCGGCGATGCTCGGGCCCAGCCAGGTGGCGTCGCGGGTGCTGCAGATCCTGGCGGGCAAGCGCCACCCGATCTGGACCGCCCTGGCCTGGGTGAGCCTGGTGTTGATCGGGTTGCTGATGGTGACCTTTGTCCCGGCAGCCACGGCGGTGGGCTTGCTGGTGTTCGGCTGCGGCAATGGCCTGCGGGCGATCGTACGCGGGCTGCTGCCGCTGGCAATGATGCCCCCCGCGCAATATGTGCTGCTGATGGGGCGCATGTCGCGGCCTTCGCTGATCGGGCAGGCGCTCACGCCGGTGGTGGGGGGCTTTCTGTTCGAGCACTTTGGCTCGATGGGGGTGTTACTGACGCTGTGCCTGCTGGCGCTGACCAACGTACTGCTGGTAGTCGTGGTGATGCGCCGGGTGCGCGCCACGCCCGGCGCAGTTTGAGGTTCAGCCCTTGGCAAACGCCAACAACCTGTCGCCATCGAGCCGGTAGCGCACCCATTCATCCTGCGGCTCTGCCCCCAGCGACTGGTAGAAGCCGATCGCTGGCTCGTTCCAGTCCAGCACACTCCACTCGAAGCGCCCGCACCCTTTGGCCACGGCCTCGCGCGCGATGTGCCGCAGCACATCCCGACCTGCGCCACCGCCACGCTGCTCGGGGGTGATGTACAGGTCTTCCAGGTAGATACCGTTGCGGCCCTGCCAGGTCGAATAGCTGTAGAAATACACGGCAAAGCCGATGGCCTTGCCGTCGCGCTCGCAGATCAGGCTGTGCACGGTGCTGCCTTCATCGAACAGGCTGCCCTCGATATCGGCCAAGGTGGCGACCACTTCGTGGCGGGCGCGCTCGTACTCGGCCAGCTCGGTGATATAGGCAAGAATCTGCGCGGCATCGGTGCGAACGGCGGGGCGGATGGTCAGGCTCATGCAGGGGCTTCCTTGGTTTTTGATAAACGGTACAGTGATGTGTATCTGCATAATTTAATGCAACTGTACCGGTCGTAGGGCAGGGCGACTCCGTTAGTGTGACAGCACCTGCAACGATTCTGGAATGCCTGCCATGCTTGCCTCTGCCGACCTGCTGACCGCCTTCGTGCTGTTTGCCTTCGTTTCCTCGATCACTCCGGGGCCCAACAACACCATGCTGCTGGCCTCAGGCGTGAACTTCGGCGTGCGCCGATCGATCCCGCATGCCCTGGGCATCAGCGTCGGCTTCATGGTCATGGTGCTGTCGGTGGGCCTGGGCCTGGGCGAGGTGTTCAAGGCCTGGCCGGCGCTGTACACCGTGTTGCGTTATACCGGTGCGGCCTACTTGCTGTACCTGGCCTGGAAGATCGCCACCTCAGGGCCGCTCGGCGGCGACTCGCCGAGCGCGCGCAAGCCGCTGGGGTTCTGGGGCGCTGCGGCATTCCAGTGGGTCAACCCCAAGGCCTGGGTGATGGCGGTGGGGGCGATCACCACCTACACGCCGGCCCAGGGTTATGTGATGAATGTGGTGGTGATTGCGGCGCTGTTCGCCCTGGTCAACCTGCCCAGCGTCGGCATCTGGGTGATGTTTGGCAGCGCTCTGCGCAACCTGCTGCAGAACCCGCGCTGGCTGATGCTGTTCAATGTCCTGATGGCCTTGCTGCTGGTGATTTCACTCTACCCGTTGCTGTTTGTAGAATCGGCGTTTTCATGAACCCATGAGTACAGCAAGCCGATGCAGTTGATTCCCTGGTCCTTTGACAGCTCCGAAGGCTTCACCTTGCGTGGCTGGCGTTCGCCAGCCAGCGGCAAGCCGCTGCTGCATTTCCTGCACGGTAATGGCTTTTGCTGCCTGGCCTACCAGCCGTTGCTGCTGAGCCTGAGTGAACATTTCGATCTGTGGCTCTGCGATGTGCAGGGCCATGGTGACAGCGACCATGGCGGTGAATTCCGTGGTTGGAACCGGACCGCTGCGCTGGCGGTGGAGGCCTTCGAGGCCGGCCGTGGGGAATATGGCGAGGTTCCCCGTTACGCAGTGGGGCATAGCTTCGGTGGCGTCCTGACCGGTTTGATGCTGGCCAGCCAGCCGGGCTTGTTCGCCCGTGCCGTATTGCTCGACCCGGTGCTGTTCAGCCGGCGCATGATCGGCGTGATGGGCGCGGCTGCGCTGGTCGGCCTGCACCGCCGACATGCCCTGGCGCGCAAGGCTGGCAGCCGACGCAGCCATTGGCCGGACCGTGAGGCGGCGCGGGCATCGCTGCACGGGCGTGGCATCTTCAAGGGCTGGACCGACGCGGCACTGCAGGCGTATGTCGAGCACGCGATCGGTGATTGCGGCGAAGGCGTGGTGCTCAAGTGCCGGCCCAGCCGCGAGGTGGAGATCTTCAGCTCGTTCCCGTCGCGCATGTGGGCGCAGCTGGCGGCCATCCAGGTGCCTACCCTGGTGCTCTTTGGCGAACACACCTATCCCTTCGTGCCCCACTCGGTGCAGCGCCTGGCCAGCCTTAACCCGGCGGTGAACGCTGTTCAGGTCCCCGGTGGGCACTGCTTCATGCAGGAAGACCCGGAGATGGCCGCGCAGAAGGTGTTCGATTACCTGCAAGCGTGAACGGCTGTTCCATTTGTAGGACGATCAGTGCTATTTCAGCCGTCTACCGGCTTATTGGGCTCATTGGTAAGGTTAACCCAGCTTAGAGAGGAGACTTCTCATGAAAAAGATCCTGGGTATCCACCGCAGCCCCCATGCCCATTGGGTGGGTGATGGTTTCCCTGTGCGCAGCCTGTTCACCTACGACAACCTGGCCAGCAAGATCAGCCCGTTCCTGCTGCTGGACTATGCCGGCCCGCACGATTTCACCTCGACTCGCGACCGTCGCGGTGTTGGCCAGCACCCGCACCGTGGCTTCGAAACCGTGACCATCGTCTATCAGGGCGAGCTGGAACACCGCGATTCCACGGGTGCCGGCGGCCTGATCGGCCCGGGTGACGTGCAGTGGATGACGGCCGCCAACGGCATCATCCATGAAGAGTTCCATTCCCCGGCGTTCGCCCGTACGGGCGGCACGCTGGAGATGGTGCAGCTGTGGGTCAACCTGCCGGGGCGTGACAAGCGAGCGGCTGCCGGGTACCAGACGCTGCTGTCGACGGATATCCCCGTGGTGCAACTGGAAGGCGATGCGGGCAGCCTGCGGGTAATCGCCGGTGCTTATCAGGGGCATGCTGGCCCGGCGCGGACCTTTACCCCGATGGATGTATGGGACCTGCGCCTGAAGGCGGGTGCCAGCCTGCAACTGCCGATCGTCGACGGCCACAATGCTGCACTGGTGGTGTTGCGCGGTAGCGTGCGGGTCAACGGCGAGCGCGAAGCCGGTCCAGCCAGCCTGGTGTTGCTGGAGCGCGGTGGTGAGGATGTGGCGATCGAAGCGCTCGAAGGCACCAGCCTGCTGCTGCTCAGCGGTGAGCCGATCGATGAGCCTATCGTTGGTTATGGTCCGTTCGTGATGAACAGCCAGGCGGAGATTGCCGAGTCGTTCGATGATTTCCATGCCGGGCGCTTTGGGCAGATGGCAGGCGAGGGGGCTGGCCTGGATCATTGATTGCCTGTACCGGCCTCTTCGCGGGTAAACCCGCTCCCACAGATACTGCACAGGCTTTGAAATCTGTGCGGTCCCTGTGGGAGCGGGTTTACCCGCGAAGAGGCCGGTACAAACCCTGCAAATCTTGGCATGATGCAGCAATGCCTCTGTCCCGACTGCACGCCGTTCACCGCTCGTTCAATGCCTCCGGCCAGCACACGTTGTGGCTGCGCTACCCCACGCCCTACCACTGGCCTTCGACCCAGACCTTCCTGGCCGCCCGCTGCATCCCCGGCATCGAAACCTTCAGCGCTGGCACCTATCGCCGCAGTTTCCCCGTGGCTGGCAAACACGGTGTCCTCGAAGCCCGGCCCGCCAGTGGTAACCGCCTGTTAATCCAGCTCAGCGGCGTGCCTGCCTCAGCTGTCCCGAGCTTGATCGCCCGCATTCGCCGCGTCTACGACCTCGACGCCAACCCCACACGCATCGCCGCCGAACTGTGCCGCGACCCCTTGATGGCCAAACTGCTCGCCGCCCGCCCGGGCTTGCGCGTCCCCCAGGGCTGGGACGCCTGCGAGCAAGCCATGCGCACGGTGCTTGGCCAGCAGATCAGCGTAGCGGGTGCCATGACCCTGGCCGGACGCCTGGTGGCGCGTCATGGCCAGCCGCTCTGTCTACCGGCCGAAGGCCTGACCCATGTCTTCCCAACGTCGAACGTGCTCGCCAACGCCGACCTGGAAAACCTCGGCATGCCACGTGCACGTGCTGCCACCCTGGGTACGCTGGCGCGAGCACTTCTGGCACAGCCGAAACTGCTGCGAAAGGGCCAGGCACTGGAGCCGCTAGTGGCCAACCTCTGCCGGCTGAAAGGCATCGGCCCCTGGAGCGCCCATTACCTGGCGCTGCGCCAGGCGGGCGCCGGTGACGCGATGCCGGTGGGTGATGTGGCGTTGGTCAAGGCCCTGCGCCTGCTGGAAGGGCCCGACGCCAGACTGGTCGAACGCGCCCTGGCCTGGCGCCCGTGGCGCGCCTATGCCGCACAGCATCTATGGGCGTCCCTGGGGGACAAATAGGGCGGTTCGGCGACCGCCTGTCGCGAAGTGCCAGCATTCGATCGAACAGGCGAGGCCGATCATCGTTCTTCCACTAAGGTGCTAAATGATTCCTCCGCACGATCATTGCCCCGGCGCATGGACGCCCGCTTGGGCATGCGCAATATCAATTGGCACCCTGCCTGCCAAAGGCGTACTCCCACAATAGGCCATCCAGTACAGAGAGGGTCGTACCATGTCGTTGATAGGAGTTTCGATGCTGGAAATGCGGCAGATCATCGAGCAGGCCTGCCTGCCCGACCGCTGCGAAGTCAGCTGCCCGGACGGCACCACCCTGACCATCCGCCTGGGTCAGGGGCAAAGCCTGGAGGAGGGCGTGACCCTCTCCGGGGTCTCACTGCAGAGCTTGAACAGTTGCCGCGACCTGGTGAACCTGGTCGGCCAGCTGCATGCCCTGCGAGACACCCACCCGGCGGCGCTCAGGGCCATCGCCTGAGCACCTGAAGTGCACCGGTCAGCCGAGGCTGGCCGGGCGCACGTATTCCGGCATCAGGCCGTTGCTCCAGAACAGGATCATCGACACCAGGATGGTCACCAGCAACAGCAATCCCACCCCCCACACGCAGCTGGCAAACAGCATGGCCTGCTCCTTGCGCAAGCGCAGGAAGGTCTGCAAGCCGCCGTACAGCAACACCGTGGCGTAAGCTGAAGCAGCGACCAGTGCCAGCAGTGCCAGCCAGCGCACCGGCACCAGGCCGAACACGCCGGCAAAGAACCACGGGGTGGCGCAATAGGCAGCGAAGCCGATGCATTGATTGAGCGTCGGTTGCGCATCGAAGCCGCGCGACATCCAGCGGATCATCACCCCCATCAGCATCACCCCGACCACCGTAGTGGCATACAGCAGTCCGGCCAGTTGCGCGGCGCTGGCCATGCTCAGGCGCACGCGGTCTTCAGCGGCCAGGCTCCAGCCGAAGGTGGTGGTGCCGACGAACAGGCACAGGGCAGGGATCAGGGCCAGCGCCAACAGGCGCGGCAGGTATTGTTGCGGGTGGTCTTCCTCGGCGCGGCGGATGTCGATCCACGCGTCGGCGGGGTGGGTGAAGAGCTTGAGCAACGGGCTGTTCATGGCGTTCTCCAGAAGGCTGGGCCTTGTAGTTATGGAGAGGTGCCGTTTGCGTCAGGTTCAGCCCGGAGCGCCGCCGTTGATCGGCTTATTGCAGCTCCAGCAGCAGGTTCAGGCCGCCATCGCCGCATTTGCCTTGATCGCGGACCACGCCATGATAACTACGCCCGTCCCACACGAATGCCACGCTATGGGCTCGCTCGACCTTGTCCGGCAAGGGAGGGCAGATATGCAGGCGCAGGGCAGGGCGACCCTGCAGGTTGAGCGGGGCGAGCTGGCACTGGCATTCCACGCTCAGGGCCACCGGCCCAAACAAAGTGTCGCGCACGTAGTCGAGCTGCAGGTTGGCGTTGGGCGCGCGGCCGGGCATCTTCATGGCCGCTGGGCTCCTGGGCGTTGGCACAGCAGGGAAGGCTGGATGGGCATGGGCGGCAGGCTCCTGGCAAAAGGATGGCACGTAACATCTTTTGGAAGCTTACTGGAGGCAGATGTTCAACTTGTTTCACGGGATTTGTCGGGTGTGCCGACGAAGGGGCGAATGGTGATCCCTTCATTCTCGACGACGCACTTGCTGTCGGTCGGACAGGTATGGGAGTGGCCGACGAGTATCACAGGTTTCATGGTTGTTCTCCTGGGGCAGGGGCACTGCGGGATTCGAGGTCCATATCGGCGGGCCATTGGACTTTGGGGGCGCGTTGATCGAAAGGGTTGGAGTAAATGCCCTCGTTCCAGTCCCAAGGCGGGTGGACGAAATCGGGGAGGGCTTGTGCTCCCTCATGCATGAAGAGCCTGGCAATGGCCCAATATTGCTTACCGGTTTCAATGTCATCGGTGAAGAATACTCGGTCGATCACTTCCTCAGTACCGGGCTTTCTAACGGATATTCTAACCTCTTCTTTATAACCCCCATAACCTAAAGGAGCATAAAAGCGATAAACCTCAGCAGTAAGGTCGTCCCAGTCGTAAGCGATGGGTTTAACGCCCCAGTTATTGCGGCTGAAGGGGCGAAGTCTATCGAGCCTATATTGATAGAAATAGACTTTTCGCCGCTGCCTGTTGAAGCGGACGGGTTCGTCTCGTGGGAGCTGTAATTCTAAGCGAATGTAGGGGGTAAATAAGAAAATTGCTCCGGCAAGTATTGCTATCAATATGGCTGAATATTCTGGGTCGAATTTCCCGCCTAAAATAAAATGGAGGATTGATGCGCTAATAAAAGTTGCTATGCCTAGCAAGATCGCTAGCGTGGCAAGTACTATGCCTACCCCTCTGGCTCTCAGCAATGATCTGGGTAGCTCAATGTAGGTTTGGTGAACTTTGTTTGGAGGTGGATCTAGATTGCATTTTGCATCCTGTTGGAGTGGCAGTTTATCAATGGAGGGCAGGTCGTATCGCCATCCAAGACCGCGATATGGCAATGTCATTCATTGTCCTCCTGTATCAAAAGTTCGGCGAAAGCTTCCGGGATGTTGCGGTCCGGCCAGTAAGCCACTGATAATGTTGCAGCTATAATGTTGTGTCTCCCGATTTGGGGGGTGAGTTCTATCGCTCCTGTAAATTCTTCGTAAGAATAGGAGGTGTTTTGTTTGTTAGTTTGATGTTTAGCCCTGCTGATTGTTAGGCTTTCTTTTAGGTAGTCTGGGATTTTAGGAGGGGTTGATGGAGTCAGCTCGCTCAATCTTGAAGTTCTCGTTTGTGTGGCAAGGGTATGATGAGAACTATCAGCTATTATTTCTCCTCCCGAAAAATTAGCCGGAGTGCCATCCTTTGCACGGTGAATTGCAATTGACCAATGATAACTGGATTGGTCTTCAATGAACTGAGGTAGCGTGAGGCGGAATTTTAGGGTTGTTTTTGTTTCGATGGCCACCAGTCCACCTATTTTTGATGTTGTTGCTGACTCTGCTTTAGCTGTTTTAAATGTCAATCCTCCAGCTAGGCCCAAGGTCGCTGCATTCAATTCTGAAAAAGCAACGTCCGCATGATTGGGGGAATTCCAGTGAATGCGAGGAGACTCGTTGGCGCTGCCGAAATAACAGCGTTTTACCCATTTTTCTATTGGATTTGATTCGTTGTTTTCGGCGATTTTTATTAAGATTGATGTAGTAAGGCTGAGTATTATGGCAATCCCCAATGGGCCTATTATAAGTGGGTGAAATACCGCTGCGATCGCTGCTCCGGTTGCAAATAGACCGGTGAAGACTGCACCTGTGTACCATTTGAATGAACTATTGTCACCGACGATAAAGCTACGTTTAGCTCCGAGATAGGCCTGCAAGGTGTCGAAAAATCCTGCTATAGCGCTGACCGTAGCACCGATGCTAGCGACTGTGCGGCCAACAGATAGTTTGTTTTTTGCACCTGCCTTATAAGGTATCAAAAACCCAAAAAACTCTATGCCTCCGCCAAGGACCGCTAAGCTGGATCCATACAGGGCCATCATGGCTTCACTGGACTTCGGGCCGATCTCTTGCTCCGCTTTCTGCAGGTTCTTCCCAAGGCTGTCATTTAGCAAATACAGCCCACCCAACGAAAGCAGCAATTCCCAACCTTTTCCCGTTCCTCGCAGTCCGGTGAAACTATCGCGCACTAACTGAGATGCTTGCCCCGCACTGATCCTCATGCCGTTCAGGGTCTTTCGGGCATCCAGTTCCAGCGTTCCCGCTGCCACCTTGATCTCCACCAACGCCATCTGTGCGGCGTCATTCAGCTGATTGACATTAAGCTTCACTTCCTTGGCCAAACGCTCATGCACCTCGTACGCCGTACCCTCGACCCAGACGCTGACCGGGATCACCTGGTGTGCAGTCTTCGGCTCGAGTACCGCAAGGCTCAGCAGCCCGGTCTGGATGATCGGCTTGACCTTGGCCATCGGTTTGAAAATACCGGCCTTAACCTCTTCGAGGTCTGGCATCATCGCTGCCCGCGCCTTGGCCAGTTTCTCGCTGGCGCGGTTCTGCAATTCACGCAGGTGCGCGCTCTGCAAGGCGTAGTACTCGCCCAGCTTCATCTGCACCTGCAGCTCGATCAGGTGCACGCCGTTGTAAACCCGTTGGCTGGCACTGTTCAGGTGGCGTACGACGTGCTGGATGCCGGGGTCGAGCTGCGCCTGCAGGCGCAGGCTGGCGGCATTGACCGCGCCCTGCAGCTCGGTGATGGCCTGCTTGAGCGAATCGCGCATCTGTAGGCCGAAGTCTTCACTGGTGATGAACTTGCTCAGGGCGGAGTAGAGTTTTTCGCTGTCGTTCCAGTGGGTCGGCTCGGTCGACGAGAAGCTGGGTATCAGCGCGGCCAGCAATGCTTGGTCGCGCAGCAGCAGGGCGCGGTAGGGTGGACTGTTCGGGTCTTGCAGCCATTTCAGCCATAGCGCTTCGCTGGTGCCTGGTGCTGGCGCAGGATTGGTGGACGGCGCTTCGGTGATGCCACCGGCCAGGCACGCAGCGATAGTCTTGCTGTAGGAGATGCCCGATTCGCGGTCCCGGCCATCATAGTCGTGCCGCTCGATGAGGACGAAGGCCGCGCTCTCGCAGAGTTGTGCGTAGCTACCGGCATGACGGTCGATGAAGGCCTGGAACCGGGTCTCCTCTTGTTCATACTCCGCTTGGAACGCCGCGCGCCGAGGTTCGTCGTAGCGTTCCTCGAGCTTCTTATCGCTTTCTAGCTGGGCCTCCTCGACCATGCGCTGACGCTCTTTCTCAGGATCGACGAACACCGGTGGCCCGTCGCCAGTCTGTGGCTCGAACGTCGAAGGTACCTTTTGCGCCGCCCACTCACGCTGAGTAGCACGGATGATCTGCAGGATCTGCGACGTCTGCAGCTGATAGGCGCGCAGCGGGTCTTCGCGCCAGGCCTGGCGCTTGACCAGCCAGTTCAGGCGCTGGTGGTTGTACTCCTGGATCAGGCCGACGGTGTCGTCGAGTACCACCGCCAGCACGCCGTTTTCCAGCTGGTGCCGAGCGATAGCGTTGGTCAGGTAACCGCGCAAGGCGAACTTGCGTAGGAAGCGGCTATGGAAACCATGGGCGCTGTCGAACGGGCCGTTCAACTGCTGCGCATATTCGAACACCTGGCGGTCGACCTGAAGGTTGTCAGGAGTCATGGCCAAGCCCAGCAGTTCGGGGTGTTTGCGCGCCTGGATCAGGTCCAGGCCCTCGAAGCGATGCACAGGCGCCTGGCCAGTTTTGTAGGCCTGCAGCACGCTGACCGGCCAGGGATCGCTGGAGAAGGCCAGCCAGGCCGTGCCGTAGGTGTCGGTGTCGATATTGAGGAAGGACGAGGGGATGTCGTGGTCTTCATGCATGCAGCGCTCGGGCAGCGACGGCGGTGGTCCCGGGTTTGGCTCGTAGGGATTGAAACGGCGCAGGTGGCCTTGCGCGGTGACTTCGTAGGCGTGCCAGATGCGCTGGTCGAGCAGCACATAGAGGTAACCGCTGCGCAAGGTGCGCAGGCCCATCCGGGTTTGCGTGGCGGGGTCGCTGGCGGGGTGGGTATCGGGGACCACGGCGCGGCGCAGGGGGAGGATGGGCAGGCCCTGACGTTGGCAGGCTTTGCAGGGGGTGAGAAGAAAGTCGACTTCAGCGACTGCATTGGCAATGTCTTGAGTGATGCTCATGGGTGATTTCAGGCTCGATCAAGATGAGCCTGAACACTAACGAGGAATCAATTCTCAGAGCAGTTTGGCTGTTCCTAAAACGCTGTAGGAATATTCGCCAAGCGAACTTTTTAATATAAAACGGAGAGATTTGCTGAGTGCTAGCCCACGCAAGAACCTACCCAGCATATCCCCCGAAACGCCAATGCCTATCATCCCCAATTTCGGGGAATTCCCATGGGTAATCCTCCCCAATCGGTTCCGTTTCTCTTCTTAACTAGCTGAAATTAAACGCCATTCCCTTATGGCACACACCTTGCTGCCCTCTTCGCAGTGTTCCTGTGTCCCGGAGGTGCAGCATGTCGACCCCGTACAAAGGCCCCGTCCTGACGTCATTCGTCCTGGCCTTGTTTGGCTGGGAAGCGCCCGCCGAGGCCGCCGTGCAGTGTCAGCGCACCCTGGTGGCCAACGTGGTGGCGCTGGATCAGCCGCTGATGTTCAACCGCCTGGGCGCGCAGAACGCCAACGGCATGATGTTCGCCCTGCGCGAGGACGTGGTGGACGACCACCAGGTGCCGCTGAGCAAGGGCGGCGCGGCAGTGCCGGGCAAGGTCACCCTGCGCCCCGACAAGCGCCCGCGGCCGATCGTACTGCGGGTGGCCGCTGGTGACTGCCTGACGGTCAACCTGACCAACCTGCTCGACTACAAGGCCAACCCCAACAAGCACGGGATCGAGCCTGAAGAAGGCGAGGGCCCGGAAACCGAAGTCGAGAACGAGGGCGGTGAACACTTCGTTGCCGATGAACAGGTGACCGACCGCCACGTCGGCTTCCAGGTCAACGGCATGCAGGCGGTCAACAGCATCGGAGACATCGCCGCCAACACCGGCCGCAACGGCAATTTCCTGGTGGCTCCCGGCAACACCCGCAGCTACACCCTGTTTGCCGAACGTGAAGGTGCGTTCGCCGCCACCAGTCAAGGCGCGACCTTCGGCGGCCAAGGTGGCGCCGGCAACGTTGCCAACGGGCTGTTCGGCCAGGTGGTGGTTGTCCCCAAAGGTGGGCGAACCTACCGCAACACCCTCACCGAAGAAGAAATGCGCCTGGCCACCACTGGCCGCGCCGCCACTGGCCAACCCGTAATCGACTATGAGGCACGCTACCCTCAAACCGAGCCTTGGCTGAGTGAGGGCAAGGCCGGCAAGCCGATCGTTGCCATGATCAATGGCAATGAGATCCTCAACAGCGAAACCGATGCCATCGTCATGGGCCCCAACCCCGATGGCAGTTTCCCCAAGACCACCTATCCGCTGGAGAGCATCGGCAAGCGCAACCCGGCACTGCCCAACCGCCTCGAGGCGTTCCGCGATTTCGCCTCGCAGTTCGCCGACGAAGTGGCCGCCACCCAGGCCTTCCCGGGCTACTGGGCCGACCCGGTGATGGGCCATGTGCTGGAGCCGACCCGCGATTCGTTCATGATCAACTACGGTTCGGGCGGCATGGGCGCTGAAGTGGTGGCCAACCGCCTGGGCGTCGGGCCGATGCATGACTGCCTGTCGTGCGCCTACGAGGAGTTCTTCCTTAGCGCGCACACCGTGGGCGATATCGGCACCCTGGTCGATGTGCCGGCCAACGTCGGCCTGGAGCACATCCGCCCCGGTGAAGTGCCGCCGGCCAGCGCCACCGGGGTCAAGGCCAGCATGGCCCTGTACCCGGCAGAGCCGGCCAACGTACACCACAGCTACATCGGCGACTTCACCAAGTTCCGCAACACCCACAACGGCCACGAGCAGCACATCTTCCACCTGCATGGGCATCAGTGGTTGTTCAACCCCAACGATGACAACTCCGACTACATCGATGCCCAGGGCATCGGGCCGGGCATCGGCTATACCTACGAAATTGCCAATGGCGGCGCAGGCAACCGCAACCGCGTGGCTGGCGATGCCATCTACCACTGCCACTTCTATCCGCACTTCGCCCAGGGCATGTGGGCCATGTGGCGGGTGCACGACGTGTTCGAGGAAGGCACCCGCCTGGAAGTCAGCGGGCAAGGCCAGAATGGCTACCACAGCACCCCGTTCGCCTTGCGCAGTGGCAAGCCTGCCGTCGGCGCGCGGGCCTTGCCCGATGGCGAGATCGTCGCCGGTACGCCGATCCCGGCCATCGTCCCGTTGCCTGGCAAGGCCATGGCACCGATGCCAGGCAAGGTGGTGGTGATACCCAAGCTCGCCACCGAGCAGGTGGCCGCCAATGACGATGAGGCGCCCGAAGTGGAGGGCGACGATGACCACGCCCACGAGCCCGCCGCGCCCAAGGCGGTCGGCTCGCTGGCCCTGGTCGACCGTAGCGAAGCCAACCGCAATGCCGACGGCAGCTTGAAGAACCCCGGCTACCCGTTCTGGATCGGCGGCATGGAAAGCAGCGTCGGCAACCGCCCGCCAACCCCGCCACTGGACATGCTCGATCCGGCCCTGGCCAAGCAGTTGAAGGAAAGTGGCAAGGCCCTGTGGGCCAACCTCGACCCGAACCAGGTCGACGGTTGGGACGGTGGCCTCGGTCGCCACGCGCTGGATGGGGTGTCAGCCGGCGGTGAAGCGGTGACCACCACCACCAAGCTCGACTTCTCCAAGGTGGTGCACAAGGCCAGGCCGATCTACCTGCCTGAAGAGGGCACCGATGTCGAACAGGCCGCCATGCAGTTCCACGCCAAGGCCGAACACGCCAGCTACGCGCTGATCCCCGGCAGCCAGCCGGTGGCCAAGGCATTTCGGACCAACGGCGCGCTGCCGACCGCAGGTGCACCTTTCTACGAACCCTGCATGGACGACCGCGGCAAGCGCCTGACCCAGTCCTCGGGCGTAGGCGAGTTCTTCAGCGGTGAAAGCCTCACCGGCATGAACTTCCGTGGCGCGTCCACCTTCACCGCTGACCGCCCGCGTATCTACAAGGGCGCCAACATCCAGTTCGATGCGGTGTACAACAAGGTTGGCTACCACTTCCCGCAGGCGCGCATCCTCGCGCTCTGGGAAGATGCCTGGCCAGTGATCACCAAGCAGCGCCCGCCTGAGCCGCTGGTGATGCGCATGAACACCTTCGACTGCACGATGTACACCCACACCAACCTGATCCCGTCGTACTACGAGATGGACGACTATCAGGTACGCACGCCGACCGATGTGATCGGCCAGCATATCCACCTGCCGAAGTGGGACCTGACCGCCGCCGACGGTTCGGCCAATGGCTGGAACTACGAAGACGGCATTCTCTCACCCGGCAGCGTGGTGGAACGGGTGCAGGCGATTCGCAGCTTCAACGGCTGCACCGAGGGCGATGCCCGCGATGGCACGGCCGCCTGCCCGAGAGCCAGACAGCACCCGTACTTCGGCCGCTTCGGCCGGGCCGACTGGCTGGGCGCGCGCACCGCCATGCAACGCTGGTTCGCCGACCCGCTGGTCAACGTGCATAACGTCGACCGGGGCCTGGGCACCATCTTCACCCACGACCACCTCGGCCCATCGACCCACCAGCAACTGGGGCTGTACGCCACCGTGCTGGCCGAGCCGGCCGGTTCCACCTGGTACCACGCCGAAACCGGCGAGAAGCTGTACAACCCAGGCGCCCGCCAGGACGGCGGCCCGACGTCGTGGCAGGCGGTGATCCAGACCGGCGACCATGACGGCGACGGCAAGAACGACAGCTACCGCGAGTTCTTCCTGGAGTACAGCGACTTCCAGCATGCCTATGAAGCGGGCGTGTACGTCGGCGCCGGCCCGGATGGCGTGCCCAACGGCCAGGCCTATCCGGCCACCGCAGACAGCTTCCGCTACGCCATCAACCCGCCTGTGCGGCAGAAGGCCGCCAACTTGCTCGAGTCGGTGGTCGAATCCCGTGGCGGCTTGAGCCCAGGTTGCCCCAGCCGGCCATGCCCGCAGGCCATTTCGGTGGATGACCCCGGCATGTTCGTCGTCAACTACCGCAACGAGCCGCTGGCCCTGCGCGTGTTCGACCCGAACAAGGTCGGCCCGGACGGCAAGCGCGGCATGCAGGCCGACGGCCTCGGCGGCGACCTGGGCTACGCCCTGCAGAGCCGCACCGACCGGGCGATCCCGGCCATGAACCTGGCGCCTTCGGCGATCACTTCGGCGGTCGGGCCAACCGGCGGCACCACGTTGTTCCCACCCCACATCAACAAGGCCGGCAGCGAGCCGGGTGACCCGTTCACGCCCATGCTGCGTACCTATTCCGGCGACAACGTGCGCCTGCGTCTGCACGCCGGTGGCCATGAAGAGGAGCACAACGTCACCCTGCACGGCGTGAAGTGGCTGCAGAACGGCTCCGGCTTTGGCAACAGCTCCAACTCGGGCTGGAAGGCCTCGCAGATGATCGGCATTTCCGAGCAGATGGGCTTCATGGCGCCGGTGTCGATGATCTCCAGCTCCGCGGCCACCAACGGTGACTATCTGTACAGCATGGATGCGGCCCTGGAGGGCTACTGGAACGGCATCTGGGGCGTGATGCGCAACTACACCGCGCAGCGCGCCGACCTGTTCCCGTTGCCGAACAACCCGCAACCGGTGGCCATGCGCAACACGGTCAACTTCGACGGCATCTGCCCGAAAACCACGGCCAACGCCAATGGCATCGGCACCCGCCCTACGGTCAAGCGCAGCTACGAGATCGTCGCCGCACTGGCCAACGACATCCTCGAGAACCGCACCGGCGTCAGCATCAACGACCCGGCCGGTATCGGCCAGCATGTCGGCGGCCCGCTCAAGGCCAATGGTGGCACCCTGGTGTTCAACAGCCGCAACACGCGCATCCCGCAGGTGACGGTGGTCGACGAGGAAGACGGCACCACCTTCACCGTCGGCGGCCACAGCGCGCCGTTGCATGACCCGACGGCCGTGCTGTACGTGCGCAAGGCCGACCTCGACCCGGCCACCGGCAAGCTCAAGGCTGGCGTCCCGGTGGAGCCGTTGGTGCTGCGTGCCAATGCCGGCGACTGCATCAGCATCACCCTGGAAAACCGCCTGCCGCAGGTGATGCCCGACTTGCCGAGCACGGCGGTGATGCAGAACGTGGTCAAGCGCGACCGCTTCGACAGCGAAGGCTCAACCGCCTTCAACAACAACCTGATGCGGCCGTCCAGCCATGTCGGCCTGCATGCGCAGCTGCTGGCCTACGACATCACCAAGTCGGACGGCGTCAACGTCGGTGCCAACCCGGTGCAGACCGTGCCACCCCGGGCGGGCAACAGCGGCGCCTACCCGAGCCGGGTGTACCAGTACTACGCCGGCCACCTGGAGCGCGAAGGCAAGCCGCTGCTGCAACTGGGCCGCACGGTGGACAACATCAACACCACGGCGATCGAGTTCGGTGGCCTCAACCTGACCCCGGCGGATGTCATCAAGCAGCCGCAGAAGGGCCTGGTCGCCGGCATGAGCGTTCTGCCGCAGACCGCAACCTGGACCGAGGACAGCGCCAGCCGCGCCCAGGCCACGGTGAAGGTCAGCGGCCAGCCCGACTACCGCGACCTGGTCACGGTGTGGCAACGCTCGATGAACATGCGTTGGGCCGATGGCCGCCCGGTGGAGGGCATTGCCACCGAAGGCAATGGCGTGCCGGGCGATCCGAAGGACAACGGCAACATGGCGCTGAACTACAAGACCGAGCCGCTGTGGCTGCGCTTCGGCCTGGCGCCGGACGCACCGTTCGGCCATGCCGATGGCTTCGGCTTAGCCGACGTGCCCAATGCCCATATGGCCTACAGCAACGCACTGGTCGGCGGCGACCCGCAAACCCCGGTGCTGTATGCCAAGCCTGGCCAGCCGGTGCGCAGCCATGTGCTGATGCCAAGCGGTGGCAGCCGCGGCATCACCTACCAGCTCGATGGTCACCTGTGGCCGCTGCACAACTACCAGGCCGAGAAGAGCGATCTCGACGGTTACCCGACGAACTTGCCTGGCATCGGCTCGGTACGCTTCGGTTTCAACCCGATGGCCATGTACATCGGCGCCCAGGAGAGCGTGCTGCCAGCCGCGCACTTCAGCTTCATGCTGCCCAGTGCCGGTGGCGCCAACGCAGTGCCGGGTGACTACCTGTTCCGCGACTATGCCGCCTACGGCAACCTCTCGGGACTGTGGGGCATCCTGCGGGTGACCAACGACCTGCCGCCGGCAACTGCCGCGGGCCAGTAAGGGAAGGGGAGCGCGAGCATGAACCAGAACAAGAAGACTCGGCCCGCGGTACTGGGGGTGATGCTGGGTGTGGCGCTGATCGGCCTGGGCGTGGCGTATGAAAAGCTCTGGTGCGACCCGCGCGAACTGCTGCAGGAGCCTGACGACCCGCAGGCCCTGCACCGGCTCAGCCGCGACGGCGTGACGGTGGAGTTCGAGGCGCGACCATTGGCCGGCGACGATCTGCGTGAAGGGGCCTTTGCCAACATCCGCTTCAAGGTCACCGACCAGGCCAGCGGCCAGCCGCTGTCGGGCATGGCGCCGGGTGCCTGGATCGACCCGGCGCAGGCGGCACCGCTCGAAGGCGGCAACCGCGACCAGAGCTGCAAGGCCCGTGTTGCGCTGTTTCTCAAGAGCAGCATCGGCGCCCGCCCGCTGCTGGACCTGAACAGCTACTTCCTGCTGGTGCTGAACAAGGACGCCAGCCTGACCGTGATCGACCCGACGGTTTCGGTGGGCGGCATTACCAGTACCCTGGCGCGCATCGAGCTGTCGGGCCGGCCCATGGACTGGGCGGCAACCGGGGATGACAAGCAGGTGTTCGTGTCGATCCCGGAACGTGGCCAGGTGGCAGTGATCGATACCGAGACCTTCACCCGTGTGGCGACCCTGGATGCCGGCGAATCACCGGTGCGCGTGGCCCTGCAGCCGGACCAGCACCGGCTGTGGGTCGGCAACAACAGCCGCGACCCGGCCAAAGGCGGGGTGACGGTAATCGACGTGCCCGCGCGCAGTACCCTGAAGTCGTTCGCCACCGGCTCCGGGCACCACGAAATCGCCTTCAGCGCCGACTCGCGCTATGCCTTTGTCAGCAACCGCGACGGCGGCACGCTGAGCATCATCGACATCCCCGGGATGCGCCTGGTGAAAACCCTGGAGGTCGGCCCGCACCCGTTGTCGGTGGCCTACTCGGCGCTGTCCCAGGCGGTCTACGTGGCCGACGGTGAAGAAGGTACGGTGCGGGTGATCGATGCCCGCAGCCATCAGCTGCGCCACATCGTCAAGGCCGAGCAGGGCCTCGGGCCGATGCGCTTCAGCAGCGATGGCCGCTGGGGCATCGTGCTCAACACCGTGGACAACCAGGCCCTGGTGATCGACGCCAGTACCGACACGCTGATCCACCGCGTGCCGGTGGCGGCCGAACCGTACCAGCTGACCTTCACCAAAGGCTATGCCTACATCCGCGGCCTGGCCTCGCCCAAGGTCAGCATGATCAACCTGAGCAGCCTGGGCGAAGGACGCCAGCCGATCGTGCAGGGCTTCGAAGCTGGCCCTGCGGCGCCACGCCAGGCCGGTGACCTGCCACTGGCCCAGGGGTTGTCGGTGTCGCGGGATGACAACTCGGTATTCGTGGTCAACCCGGTGGACAACACCACCTACTTCTACGCCGAGGGCATGAACGCCCCGATGTCCGGCTACAACAACCGTGGCCACCAGGCCCGCGCGACCCTGGTCATCGACCGCAGCCTGCGCGAGCTGGCCCCCGGGGTGTATGGCTCGACGGTGAAAATGCCGGCGGCCGGTACGTTCGATGTGGCCTTCCTGCTCAACCAGCCGCAGATCATCCACTGCTTCAGCACCGAGGTGGCCGCCGCGCCGGAGGCGAACAAGCGCCGGGGGGCGCATGCCGAGTTCATCGGCCTCGACCAGCCCATGCCACAACAGACGGCGTTCACCGCCAAGGTGCGCATCGTCGGCGACGACGGTCGGCCACGGGTAGGCCTGGACGACCTGACCCTGCGCTACTTCCTGGCGCCCTCGTCGCTGCCGCGCAACTTGCCGCTGGTAGAGGTGGGCGAGGGTGTGTACCAGGCGGCGCTGACCTTGCCTGAAGCCGGTGCCTGGTACCTGCATGTGCAGTCACCATCGCTCGGGCGCAAGTTCGCCGAAGAAAACTACACCAGCCTGCGCGTGCTGCCCGCCGCTGCGGCTACAGCTTCCCAGACCGAAGTGAGGAATGTGCGATGAACGCCAAGCATTCTTTCCAGCTGCTTGCCCTGAGCCTGGCATTGGCCAGCAACCTGGCCCTGGCCCATGCCGGCCATGACCACGACGGCCACGCCGGGCAGCCGCCAGCGGCGCACCAGGAGAAGGCCAGCGTGCGCTTTGCCGATGTCTCGCTGCTCAACCAGGATGGCATGCCGGTGCGCCTGGAACGCGACCTGGTGGGCGAGCACCTGGTGGTCATGGGCTTCATCTACACCAGCTGCACCACGGTGTGCCCGGTGGTGTCGTCGATCATGGGCAAGGTCCAGCAACAACTGGGCGGGCGTGTGGGCGAGGAGATCCAGCTGGTGTCGATCAGCGTCGACCCGCAGCGTGACGACGCCAAGCGCCTGCAGAATTACGCCAAGGCCTTCCAGCATGGCCCGGGCTGGAGCTGGCTGACCGGCTCGCAGTACGCGATCACAGAAACCCTCAAGGGCCTCGGCAGCTTCAGTGCCGACCTCAGCCAGCATCCACCGCTGATCCTGGTGGGTGATGGCCGCACGGGCCATTGGACCCGCTACTACGGCTTCACCGACCCAACCGTGCTGGTCGAGGAAATCAACCGCCTGAGTGCCCGCCGCGTGCACGCCAAGAGCACCGCCATCGCCGAACACAGTGAGGTGCAGCCATGAGCAACGCAGCCCGCCACACCACGATGCGCAGCACCGATTGGCTGGCCCTGGTGGCCGTGCTGTGGATCCTCAGCGCGGTCGCATTCGCCCATGAGGGGCATGCGCCGGAGGGCCCCAGCCCGCAACCGGCACCGCCGACCATGACCAGCGGCGGCGGCACCCGCGATGCGCAGACCTGGTTCACCGATACCGTGCTCCATGACCAGAACGGCCGCGAACTTCGCTTCTACAGCGATGTGCTCAAGGACAAGGTGGTGATGCTCAACGTGATCTTCACCCACTGCACCGACGCCTGCCCGCTGATCACCCGCAAGCTGCGTGACGTGCGTGACGCCATGGGGCCGGAGCTGGCCAGCCAGGTGACCTTCGTGTCGATCAGCAGCGACCCACTCAACGACACTCCGGCAGCGCTCAAGGCCTTTGCCGAGAAGCAAGGCGTGGACAGCGCCAACTGGCTGTTCCTCACCGGCGACAAGGCCGATGTCGACCTGGTGCTGGGGCGCATCGGCCAGTTCCTGCCCAGCCCCGAGCAGCATTCGACCCAGTTGATTGCCGGTGACGTGGCCGGCAAGCGCTGGAGCAAGATCCGCCCGGATGCACCGCCCGCGGCCATCGCCCAGCGCATGCAGCTGCTGGCTCAACCGCTGGCCGGGCGCTGAGCCATGAAACCCTGGGCAGTGCTGATGAGCCTGGCCCTCTGTGGCCCGGCGCTGGCGCTCGACCTTACCCCGAATGAACAGGCCGGCAAGCGCCTGTACCGGCAAGGGGTATCGAGCAGCGACGCACAGCTGATGGCCCGGGTCGGCGCCAGCGACATCAGCGTCCCCGCCAGCGTGCTGCCCTGCGCCAGCTGTCACGGCAGCGACGGGCGCGGGCGCGCCGAGGGCGGGGTACGCCCACCCAGCCTCGACTGGCAGCGCCTGGCACTGGGCCAGGGTGAGCGGCAAAGCAACAATCGCAGCTACCCGCCCTACAACGACGGCACGCTGGCCCGCGCGATCCAGCACGGCATCGATCCGGCGGATCAGCGGCTGGACCCCGCCATGCCGCGCTTCGAACTGACCCTGGCTGACCAGCGCAACCTCACGGCCTACCTCAAACGCCTGGGCGAGGAACGCGACCCCGGCGTGGAAGAAGGCGTACTACGCCTGGGCACCTTGCTGCCCGTCAATGGCCCGTTGGCAGACGCCGGGCATGTCGTGCGTGCCGTACTGGAGGATGGCGTGGCGCAGATCAACCAGCAGGGCGGCATTCATGGCCGGCGCCTGGAACTGCTGGTGGCCGACACCGGCACCGACCAGGCCAGTGCCGAGCGCGCCTTGCATCGCTTGCTCGACCAGGACCAGGTCTTCACGCTGATCGCGCCGCTGGCGCCCATGCTCGATCAGCAACTGCCGACACTGCTCGAACAACGGGGTGTGCCGTTGATCGGCAGCACGCCACGCAGCGGTGGCAGTTCACAGATTTTCGACCCCATGCCAGGTATTGCTGACCAATTGCTGAGTCTGGCCGAACATGCCAGGAGCAGCCTGGGCCTGGCGCCCGATGGCTTGCGTGTGGTGTACGCCGGCAACGAGCAGGCGGCATTGGCCGAACAAGTGCGCGAGCGTTTGCGCCAGCAAGGCTGGGCACCGCCAGCGATCCAGGCGTTTGACGGCCAGGCCGTGGAAGGGCCGGGCATCGTCTTCGTCGGCCGCGCCCAGGCCTTTGCCGCGCTGGCCCAGGCGCTCCAGGCCGAGGGTCGTGAGCCTTACCTGTTCGCGGCCTCCAGCCAGGTGGCGGCAGCCGTGGCCGGCATGCCTGCGCAGTGGTCGCAGCGGGTGTTCCTGGCCTATCCGTTCGTGCCGGACGACTGGAGCGAGCAGGGCATGGCAACCCTGGCCGGCCTGCAACAGCGCCAGGGCCTCGACCCACGCCAGGCGTCGCTGCAGGTCAACACCTTGTGTGCCTTGAAGTTGTTGTCCGAAGCCCTGAAGCAGATTGGCCGCGATGCCAGCCGCGAACAGCTGGTGGCCGCCCTGGAAGGCCTGCACGATGTCGACACCGGTTTGACCCCGGCATTGGGCTTCGGCCCCGGCAAACGCCAGGGCATGGCCGGTGCCCATGTCGTCGCAGTGACGCTGCCCGGGCCGCGCTTTACCGCAGTAGCCCCGTACCGGCCGCTGCCGGACAGCCCTTGAGCGGAGGTGCCATGCGTATCCTGTTGCTGTGCCTGTTGCTGGTGGTCGCCAAGGTGAGCTGGGCCGACGTGCCCGCTGCGCGGGTCAACGGTGTGACGATTGACGTGATGCGCCTGGAGCGCTATTTCACCGAGTACCTGCAAGCCCAGGGCAGGGCACTGACCAGTATCCGCAACCCGACGCTGTACAAGCGCCTGCGCGACCAGGCCCTGGACGAACTGATCGACAAGGAGCTGCTCTGGCAGGAGGCTCAACGTTCAGGTATTCACATCGGTGATGAGCAGGTATCAGCGCAGGTTGGCGAAATCGAAGCCGCCTTCGGCAGCCCGGCGCTGTTCGACAGGCGCCTGGCAGATGCAGGTTTCGATCGGGCAGAGTACGCTGATTACATGCGCCATGAACTGGCCGCGCAGCAGCTGTACGCCCAGCTCAGCGTGGTAGACGAGCCCAGCCAGGCCGACGTCGAGGCGTTCTACCAGGCCAACCGGCAAATCCTGCAAGGAGTGCAGAACCAAAGTGATAACACCTCGGTCATACCCGAACAGGGCCTGCAGTTGGCCAGGGCCGCGCTCATCGGCCAGCTGCAGGCGCAGGCGCGCCAATCCGTGCGCCAACGTTTGCGCCAATCCGCTACAGTGGAGATCGCTGACTGAGGCCCGCGAATGGATTTCCCCAAAGCTGGGGAATAACGGTTTGGCAAAGTGCCATCACTTCCCCCGGATGTGGGGAACCGGGCCTACGCCTGTGTTGCAGGGTTTGGCACAGCCTTGCAAGATCAATGACTTACAGTGGTGCGAGATGACTATTCACGCCTGGCACGAAGCCTGCTCAAGCCTTGTCGAGGCCGCACTTCGCAAACCGGGTAACCGGGCAGTATTTGGGAGTCGACCTTGGTGAACAGAGTATTGGTAGTCGATGACGAACAGACCCTTGCGCAGAACCTGCAAGCGTACCTGCAGGCACAAGGCCTGGAAGTTCACGTCGCCCACGACGGTGCCAGTGGTATCGAGCAGGCTCAAAGCCTGGCACCGGAAGTGATTGTGCTGGATTACCGCTTGCCCGACATGGAGGGGTTTCAGGTCCTGGAGACCGTGCGCAAGAACAGGCAGTGCCATTTCGTGCTGATCACCGCCCACCCGACTGTCGAAGTCCGTGAGCGCGCCGCCGAACTGGGTGTGAGTCATGTCCTGTTCAAGCCGTTCCCGTTGGCGGAACTGGCCCGCGCAATCTTCGACCTGATGGGCATCGAGCGCCGGCGCAGGGCCACTGACGATCCAGCCGAAGGGTTTGTCGAGCGACGCCAGAACAGGAACGAATCGTTCCCCTTGCAGTTGTACGATGGCAGCTGGGTGTTGGCCGATCGCCGCCGTAATGGCGCCAAGCCCCCAGGACCTGACGACGAACAACTGCTCACCGGGGAATAGCGGCGCCCGCTGCCCTGGTCAAGCCAGCCTGCGACGCGCCCCTGAGCGGAGTCGCAGGCCATGTCAGACGTACTCGATACCCGTGCAGGCAAGCACAGCGCCTACCCCCGCGAACTCCTGGCCCAGGCCCGCCTGCAAGCGGGCGACGAGCGTCTGCTCAACTGCCTGGAACGCCTGGCCAACGAAACCCCCGACCGCTTCATCTGCCGCCTTGGCCTGACCCTGCATTATCCGGTGCTGGAAACCCAGGCCCTGCTGGCCAGCAGCCCACGCTTCGACAAGGTCAGCCTGGCCCAGTGCCTGAAGCGCGAGTTCGTGCTGATCGAGCAGGAGGGCGAGCTGATCGGCGTGTTCGCCGACCCCTTCGACCACGCTCGCCTGGCCTGGATCGACGACAACCTGCCGGGTGCGCCACTGTACCTGGCCCACGCCGCCGACCTGGCCACGTTCCTGGCCCGCCACGAAGAAAGCTTCCACGCCGTCGATGCCCTCGACCATGACGCCGAAGCCAGCGGCGAGATAGACCCGCTGCAACGCCTGTCGCTGACCAGCATCAGCGAAGACCAGAGCAAGGTGGTCAAGCTGGTCAACTCGACCCTGTACGACGCCCTCAAGCAACACGCCAGCGATATCCACCTGGGCATGACCGGCCAAGGCCTGGTCATCAAGTACCGCATCGACGGCGTGCTCAATGGCGCCGGCAAGGCCAGCGGCAGTGCCTTTGCCGATCAGGTGATCTCGCGCATCAAGGTCATGGCCGAGCTGGACATCGGCGAAAAGCGCGTGCCTCAGGATGGCCGCTTCAAGGTCGCCATCGGCGAGCGGCAGATCGACTTCCGGGTGTCGATCATGCCGAGCATCTTCGGCGAGGACGCGGTGCTGCGGGTGCTCGACAAGCAGGACCTGTCCGACCGCGTCAGCGGCGTGCAGCTACAGGCCCTGGGCTTTGCCGAGGAAACCTTGCGCGCCCTGCGCCGGCTGGCTGCCGAGCCCTACGGCATGATCCTGGTCACTGGCCCCACCGGCAGCGGCAAGACCACCACCCTGTACGCGATGATCAGCGAGATCAACCATGGCGTGGACAAGATCATCACCATCGAAGACCCGGTCGAGTACCAGCTGCCTGGCGTGTTGCAGATTCCGGTCAACGAGAAGAAGGGCCTGACCTTCGCCCGCGGCCTGCGCTCGATCCTGCGCCACGACCCGGACAAGATCCTGGTCGGCGAGATCCGCGACCCCGACACCGCACAGATCGCCGTGCAGTCGGCGCTCACCGGCCACCTGGTGTTCACCACCATCCACGCCAACAACGTGTTCGATGTGATCGGCCGCTTCAGCCAGATGCAGGTCGACCCCTACAGCTTCGTCTCGGCCCTCAACGCCGTGCTGGCCCAGCGTCTGATTCGCCTGGCCTGCCCACACTGCTGCACGCCGTGCGAGGCCGATGAAGAAACCCTGACCGCCTCGGGCCTGACCCGCGAAGCGGTCACCGGCTGGAAGTTCGTCCGCGCCCAGGGCTGCGGCCAGTGCCGTGGCAGCGGCTACCGCGGCCGCAGCGCGATCGCCGAGCTGCTGCACCTGGACGACGACCTGCGGCAGATGATCGTCGAACGCCGCCCCCTCTCGCAGATCAAGCAGCTGGCCTGCCAGCGCGGCCTGCGCCTGCTGCGTGCCTCGGCCCTGGACCTGGTCCGTGATGGCCGCACCACTCTCGAGGAGATCAACCGTGTCACATTCATCTGATCGTTTCTGCGCCGTATTGGGCGCTGAAGGTGTCGGCCTGGGAGGCTGGCACGCCAATCAACATCAGTGGCTGGGCAGCCGCGCGTTCACCTGCGATGCCGCGCAACCGGCCTGGGAAGCCGCCTTGCAAGCCTTGAGTGCACTGCTGGCCGAGCACGCCGTCAAAGGTGCCCAGCTGCGCGTGCTGCTGTCGGCCCGCTACAGCCGCTTCTGCCTGGTGCCGTGGAGCGACGCCATCGGCCACCCACGTGAGTTGGAGGCCTACGCCCGGGCCTGCTTCGAGAACCTCTACGGTCAGTCGCTGGACGACTGGCGCATCGTCCTCTCGCCCGAGCCAGCCGGTGCCGCACGCATCGCCACCGCGCTGCCCGAAGCCCTGTTGCAGGGCCTGCAGAGCCTGGGCCGGGAAAGCCGCCTGAACCTGCGTTCGGTGCAGCCTTACCTGATGGCCGCCTACAACCGCTGCTCGGCGCAACTGGAGCAGGGCGACTTCCTGTTCGTGCTCGCCGAACCACGCCGCAGCGTGCTGCTGCTGGCCGCCGGCGGTGCCTGGCAACAGGTGCTGGCCCAGGGCTGCGCCGACAGCGACCAGGCCCTGCAGGCGCTGATCGAACGCACCTGCGAGCTGTACGGCGAGCATCTGCCACGGGTCTACCTGCATGCCCCGGGGCGCGGCGACGTGCCGCAACTGGCAGCAGTGCAGCTGTGCCAGCCGGCAGGCGACAGCGACCCGCTGTGCGCCATGTGGCGGGCGGTGGCCTGACATGCGCCGCCTCGACCTGGAATTCCAGCCCCGTCGCAGTGGCCCGTTGGCCTGGTCGCTGCTGGCCCTGGGCACCGTCGCCGTCGCCGGGCTGGTGCTGCTGCAACAGCAGTTGCAGGTCGAGCAGGCAGACCTGGAGACCCGCGTGCACAGCCTTGAGCTGCAACTGGGCCGCCGCCCGGCCCCGGTCGCCCCGCAAAACAGCGCCGCCAGCCGCGAACAGGCCGAGCGCCTGGCCCAGATGCGCAGCGTCTCGCAGCAACTGCAACGGCCCTGGCAACAGCTGTTCGCCATGCTCGAAGCGCAGCCGCAGGAAGACGTGGCACTGCTGACCCTGACCCCGGATGCACGCAAGGGCCAGGTGCGCATCACCGCCGAGGCACGCAACCTGGAAGCGATGCTGCAGTACCACCAGCGCCTGGAGCAAAGCGACGAGCTCAGCGATGTCTCGCTGCTCAACCACGAGGTAGTGGCCGGGCAGCCTGAGCACCCGGTGCGCTTCAACCTTACCGCCACCTGGGAGATCGGCCATGCGCGTCCCTGATGCTGTCAACAGCCTCGTCCTCCAGGAACACCTGCGCCGCATCGGCCCGGTCGGCCTGGGCGCTGCTGCCGTCGCCGTGCTCGCCGTCGGCGTCGCCATGCTCGGCGTGGTCCCCGAATGGCAGGCCGTGCGCGAACTGCGTGCCAGCGAAGCGGATGCCAGCGTACAGGTCGAACGGGTCAAGCGCGGCGAGCTGAAGATCGCCGTCAAACCCGAGCAGCAGGCGCTGGACAGCCTGCGCCAGCAACTGCCCGGGCAACCTGAGGCCAGCGAGCTGATCGAGCGCCTGTATCACCTGGCCAGCGCCGAGCACATCAGCCTGGCGCGCGGCGAGTATGCTCTGGGCGTCGATCCGAAGACCCAGCTGTCGCGCTACCAGATCATCCTGCCAGTCCGCGGCAGCTACCCGCAGATCCGCGGCTTCTTGCGCGGCCTGATCGGCCAGTTGCCGACCCTGGTGCTGGAAGACCTCGAACTGAAACGCAAAAGCATCGGCGACACCGAACTCAACGGCCGGGTGCGCCTGACCCTCTACCTGTCGAGGTCGTGATGAACACACAACGCGCAGTGATGTGGGTCGGGTTCCTCGGGGTGTCGGCAGCGCTGGCCTGGGCGCCGGGGCATTGGTTCAGCCAGGAAGAGGAGGCAGCCCCGATTGCCGGCAAGCCAGCCTCCACAAATGCCAAGGCAACCACCGACCCTGTGGGAGCGGGCTCGCCCGCGAAGAGGCCGGAACAGGCTTCCAAAGATCTGTTCCCAGCCCAGCAATGGACCAAACCACAAACCCTGGCCACCGTCACCGAACAACCCGTAGCCGCCGCCCCCGTCGTCGCCGCGGCCCCCACCGCCCCGGCGCTGCCGTTCCAGTTCGTCGGCCGCATGGGCGACCGCGACGACCTGCAGATCTTCCTGCAGAGCGGGGAAAAGCTGTACGTCGTGCGCAAGGGTGACGTGATCGACAGCACCTATCGCCTCGACAGAGTCTCGGCCAACGAGCTGGACCTGGTTTATCTGCCTTTGCATCAGTCACAGACCTTGTCTGTAGGGAGCGCACCATGAAGTCGTCGAAACTGTGCAAGCCTGCTCCGTTCATGCTCCTGGCGCTGTGCGTGGCCATCGCTGGCTGCGGCTCCAGCGCAGTGCGCAAGGACAGCGCCGAACTGATGAAGGAGGGCCAGTACGAGGCTGGCATCGCCCGCCTCGAAGAAGCCCTGCGCGACAGCCCGCGTGACACCGAGCTGAACATTGCCCTGGCACATGGTCGCCAGACTGCGGTGGAAGCGCTGATCAGCCAGGCCGATGCCGACCGCATTCGCCACGACTTCACCAGCGCGCGCATGGGCTACAGCCGGGTGCTGACCATCGAGCCGAACAACCGCCGCGCCCAGGAAGGCATCCGCCATCTGGAGCTGATTCGCACCCTCGACGAACGCGTGGCCCTGGGCCAGGCTGCGCTGCGCCAGGGCGACCTGTTCGGCGCCGAGCGCTACATGCGCGAAGTGCTGCGCCTGGACCCACAGAACCAGAAGGGCATCGCCCTGCGCACCGACATCGAGAACGTCCAGGCGCGCACCGCCACGCCGTTCCCGCAACTGCGCAGCAAGCTGGAGCGCCCGGTGACCCTGGAGTTCCGCGACGCGGGCCTAAAGACCATCTTCGAGGTGCTGTCGCAGGTCGCCGGTATCAACTTCATCTTCGACAAGGACCTGCGCCCGGACATGAAAGCGACCATCTTCGTTCGCGATGTGCGCATCGAAGATGCCGTGACGCTGCTGCTGGAGCAGAACCAGCTGCGGCAGAAGATCGTCAACGACAACACCTTGCTGATCTACCCCGATTCGCCGCAGAAGACCAAGGACTACCAGGAACTGGTCATGCGCACCTTCTACCTGACCAGCATCGACGCCAACACGGCGCTGAACATGGTCAAGACCATGCTCAAGACCCGCGACGTGTTCGTCGACGAGCGCCTCAACACCCTGACCATGCGCGACACCCCTGACGCCGTGCGCATGGCCGAAAAGCTGCTGCAGTCCCAGGACCAGTCCAACCCTGAGGTGGTACTGGAAGTGGAGGTGATGGAAGTCGCCACCTCGCGCATCCTCGACCTTGGCCTGCAATGGCCGAACACCTTCGGCGTGTTGAGCGACGACGGCAACCCGGTCAGCGTGCTCGACCAGCTGCGCGGCATCAACTCCAGCCGCATCAGCATTGCGCCGGCACCGCAGGCCAAGATCAATGCCCAGGACAAGGACATCAACACCCTGGCCAGCCCGGTGATCCGCGTCAGCAACCGTGAGCAGGCGCGCATCCACATCGGCCAGCGGGTGCCGATCATCAGTGCCACCTCGGTGCCCTCCACCCAGGGCCCGGTGATCACCGAAAGCGTCACCTACCTGGACGTCGGTCTGAAACTCGAGGTGCAGCCCACCGTGCACCTGAACAACGAAGTGGCGATCAAGGTGGCGCTGGAAGTCAGTAACGCCACGCCACTGGAAGCCACCCGCCAGGGCACCATCCCGGTTCAGGTCGACACCCGCAACGCGCAGACCAGCCTGCGCCTGCACGATGGCGAAACCCAGGTGCTGGCCGGCCTGGTGCGCAATGACCACAACGCCAGCGGCAACAAGATCCCAGGCCTTGGCGACATCCCGGGCCTGGGGCGGCTGTTCGGCAGCAACAAGGACGACATGAGCAAGTCCGAGCTGGTGCTGGCGATCACCCCGCGCATCGTGCGCAACCTGCCGTACCAGAGCCCGTCGGACATGGAGTTCGGCACCGGCACCGAATCGAGTATGCAGGTGCGCCAGGCGATGCCGCTGCCACCGCGTGACGTGCCGGGCGACGTACCGAGCGATAGCCGCGACAGCGCGCCGACCGTGCAAAGCCAGGTGGCCAGTGCACCGGTCACTACCCCGGCCACCGTCACCGTGAGCCCACGGCCATGAAACGCCGCCAGCAGGGTTTCAGCCTGATCGAAGTGGTGCTGACCCTGGCCCTGCTCGGGATGCTCGCGACCATGGCCGCACCCCTGACCGAAACGGTGGTGCGCCGTGGCAAGGAGCAGCAGCTGCGCGAGGCGCTGTACCAGATCCGCGACGCCATCGACGCCTACAAGCGCGCCTTCGACGCCGGGTTCATCGAAAAGCGCCTGGACGCCAGCGGCTACCCGCCGAACCTGCAGGTGCTGGTCGAAGGCGTGCGCGATGTGCGCAGCGCCAAGGGCGCCAAGTTCTATTTCCTGCGGCGCATCCCGCATGACCCGCTGGTGGCGGCCAAGAACCAGGACGAAGGCGGTTGGGGCCTGCGCGCGTACGCCAGCAGCCCGGACAACCCACGCGAAGGTGAAGACGTCTTCGACGTGTATTCCAAGGCCCGTGGCAAGGGCCTCAACAACATCCCCTACGGGCAATGGTGACGGCCATGAAACGTAGTCGAGGCTTCACCCTGATCGAACTGCTGGTGGTGATGGCGATCATCGCCACGCTGATGACCATCGCCATGCCGCGCTACTTCAACAGCCTGGACAGCTCCCGCGAGGCCACCTTGCGCCAGAGCCTGGCGGTACTGCGCGAAGCCCTGGACCATTACTACGGTGACACCGGCCACTACCCGGATTCCCTGGAGCAGCTGGTCGAGCAGCGCTACCTGCGCAACACTCCGGTCGACCCGATCACCGAACGCAGCGACGCCTGGCAGCTGGTGCCACCGCCGGAAGGCGTGGCCGGCGGCGTGGCCGACATCAAGAGCGGTGCCACAGGGAGGGCGCGTGATGGCAGCCTCTTCGCGGAATGGTAAGGCCAGCGCCGGCTTCACCTACCTGGGCGTGCTGCTGCTGATTGCAATCAGCAGCGTGGCCCTGGCCGCCACCGGCACGGTGTGGTCGAGCGTCGCCCAGCGCGAGCACGAGCGCGAGCTGCTGTGGGTGGGTGGCCAGTATGCCCAGGCCCTGCGCAGCTACTATCGCTCGTCGCCAGGCCTGGCCCAGTACCCCAAGGAGCTTGCCGACCTGCTCGAGGACAACCGCTTCCCCGAGGCCAAGCGGCATATCCGCCGGTTGTACCCGGACCCGATCACCAACAGCGATGACTGGGGCCTGCTGCGTGCCATCGATGGCCGTATCACCGGCGTGCACAGCCGCTCCGATGACACCCCGTTCAAGCGCAGTGGCTTCGAAACGCAGTTTTCCGGTTTCGAAGGCCTGGAGCATTACAGCGACTGGCAGTTCGTCGCCGAGCAGGCCTTCAACGAAAGTGCCGGCGGCGCCCGCACCCATGCCGGCCCGGGAGACACGCCATGAAACGCCTGCACGCCCTGTACCTGTGCCTGCTGTTGGCAGCCGGGCTGCCGGGCGCGGCCATGGCCGACGCCGAGGACGAGATGAAGGGTTTTATCGTCGACAACACCATCTCGCACATCGGCCACGATTTTTACTACTACTTCGCCGACCGCCTGCGCGCCACCAGCCGCCTGGACTTCAACCTGGTGGTGCGCGAGCGCCCGGATGCCCGCTGGGGCAGCCTGGTGACCGTAGAGTTCGACCGTGACGTGCTGTACCGGCGCTTTCTGCCGCCGAACGTCACGCAATTAAAAGAAGAGGCCGTCGCGGCCGCCGACCTGGTCAAGCAGGAAGTCATTCAGCGCAAGCTGCAACGTCTGCTGCAGGACACCACTGATCTGGATAGGGATGAGCTATGAACACCTGCATACCCCGTTGCCTGGCGGCTGGCCTGCTGCTCAGTGCCTGCGTCGTCCACGCCACCGAACTGGTGTACACCCCGGTCAACCCGGCGTTCGGCGGCAACCCGCTTAACGGCACCTGGCTGCTGAACAATGCCCAGGCGCAGAACGACTTTGACGACCCGGACTTGAAGAGCCGTACCGCCGCCTTTGGCGGTACCTCGGCCCTGGAGCGCTTCAGCAATCAGCTGGAGTCACGGATGCTGTCGCAGCTGCTGGACAACATCAGCAACGGCAAGACCGGCAGCATGGCCACCGACGCGTTCCTGATCGATGTCATCGATGACTCCGGTGCCCTGAGCATCAAGGTCACCGACCGCGCCACAGGAGAAACTTCGTTCATCAAGGTCAGTGGCCTGAACCCCTGAGAGGGACTGGTCGTCTAGCTGGGGAGAGAGCACCATGAAACGTCTGCTGAGCACTCTACTGATTGTCGCCACGCTGGCGGGCCTGCAAGGTTGTGGCCTGCGCGAACCGATGCCGGCCGAACAGGACACGGAAACCCCGACCCTGACGCCACGGGCCTCGACCTACTACGACCTGATCAACATGCCGCGCCCGAAAGGCCGCTTGATGGCCGTGGTGTACGGCTTCCGTGACCAGACCGGGCAGTACAAGCCGACCCCGGCCAGCTCGTTCTCCACCAGCGTCACCCAGGGGGCGGCGAGCATGCTGATGGATGCCCTGAATGCCAGTGGCTGGTTCGTGGTGCTGGAGCGCGAAGGCCTGCAGAACTTGCTGACCGAACGCAAGATCATCCGTGCCTCGCAGAAAAAGCCCGACGTGCCCGAGAACATCATGAGCGAACTGCCCCCGCTGCAGGCCGCCAACCTGATGCTTGAAGGCGGCATCATCGCCTACGACACCAACGTGCGCAGTGGCGGCGAGGGTGCCCGTTACCTGGGCGTCGACATCTCCCGCGAGTACCGGGTCGATCAGGTCACGGTCAACCTGCGCGCGGTGGACGTGCGCACTGGGCAGGTGCTGGCCAACGTCATGACCAGCAAGACCATCTACTCGATCGGCCGCAATGCCGGGGTGTTCAAGTTCATCGAGTTCAAGAAGTTGCTGGAGGCCGAGGTGGGCTACACCACCAACGAACCGGCGCAGCTGTGCGTGCTGTCGGCGATCGAGGCGGCGGTGGGGCATTTGCTGGCCCAGGGGATCGAGCGGCGGTTGTGGCAGGTGGCAGGGGATCCGGGGGAAGGCAAGGCAGAAGTGGACAAGTTCCTTAGCCAGAATCAGCAGCAGTGACTGAATAATATCTTTGCGAGTGGACTTGAAAGTCCACTCTTAACTCGAAGCTTCGTATCGCACGTCATATCTGTGATGGCCGTCTCTTATTTTTTCGAGTTCTTTTCGTAGGTCGGTAACGCGCGCCATGATTTCGCCATTATTTAATCCGTATTCTAATTTTCGAACGTTCTCCATTGGGGGTTCTCCTTTTTCCCAGGACCTGATGATGGTGAACATGATAATTTGTCTTTTGCTGTAAGAGTCACCACTTTGGTCCACGAAGTTTTTGTTGTAGTAGTGCAGGAGAAATTCCTCTTTCTTGGTGATGCGCGGCGTTCCACGGTTTGTCCTGTTGGCGTCAATGAGATTATTCTTGATGCCTATGCTATTGCGGTATCTTTCTTGCGCTGAGCCTTTTAAGGACTTAGAGGTCATTTGTGTTGAGATCACGTGTGCCGCGTTCGTAGATATTGATTTATTTGATGTTTGTCGAGACTTGCTAGGGCTAGGGTGAGTTTTGGATACGTGCGCAATCCGTGGTTTAACGGGCGCACTCCCACTTGGATCAACCCAATTTAATGGATCCCCAAGGCAGTAGACATACGCATTGAGCCCACCGATTCCGAAAGGGCTGTACACGTCAGGTGAACGGAAGCGCATAAGTGTTGGGCTGTATAATCTATAACCCGCTCCGAGAAAGTAGAGGTCGTGAAGGAGGAATTCGCCGTTATAAAGAATTTTTGGTTCGTTGCTTTCAATGCTGTCTGTATGGCCGTAGGTATTGTAGGTAATAATGCATGATTGTTTGTCGCTGAGGGGTGCGTTAATGGTTGTTGTGCTGTTGTCGCAAGTGGATGGTTCGGTTTTATGCATGTCGGTTTCCTCCTTGAAGTCAAGCGTAGATCTGGAGAAAATTCGATACAACTATCTGAATTGCCAGTTGCAATGACTGACAAATGATTAGTGGTTGACTGGATCTCGCAGGCACTGCAAATACATCGCCCGGTCTGAAAATTACCCTGCTCTGCGCAAGGTCAGGTTGATCCGCCGCTGCCCCATACGCGGATGCATGCCAGGTTTGATCGGCAACACCCCATGAAAGCGCAGCCGATCTTCACCTCCCCACACCAGCACATCCCCATGGCTCAAAGATATCCGCTCAGTCCTGTCCGACCGCTGCAGCCCACCAAACAGGAACACCGCCGGCAACCCCAGTGAAATCGACACGATCGGCTGGCCGAAGTCCTGCTCGTCGCGGTCCTGGTGCAGGCTCAGACGGGTGCCGGGCAGGTAGTGGTTGACCAGGCAGGCATCGGGCACAAAACCCTCGAAACCGGCTGCCGCCGCCGCGCGACCCGCCAGTTCGAGCAGGACCTGGGGCAGGGCGGGCCAGGGTTGGCCGCTGACCGGGTCGGTGGGGCTGTAGCGGTAGCCTTTGGCATCACTGACCCAACCTAGCGACCCGCAATTGGTCAACGCCACGGCCATGTTCAGGCCGCCCGGTGTCTGCATGTGCCGGAACGGCGCGGCGCGCAGCACCGGGCGCAGAGCGTCGAGCAGCGGCTCGATGACGGCCAGGGCGAAGCCGGGCAGCAGCACGGTGTGGCTGGCCAGGCGTTGCGGCTGGGGGCCGAACAGGTCGAGGTCGGACTGGATCATCAGGGCGGTGGCGTGGGTGAGTGCAAGATATTGTAAGCCCAACGCGGTCTTTGTAGGAGCGGCCTTGCGTCGCGAAAGGGGTGCGAAGCGCCCCCAGTATTTCAGCTTCGCCGCAGATAATGCCGGGGCTGCTTTGCAGCCCTTTCGCGACACAAGGCCGCTCCTACAAGGACCGTGTCATCACTCATGTGCAAAGCAGGGAAATAAAAAGGAACCGCGACGCCAGGGAGAGGAGACGCCGCGGTTCAAGGGGGGAGCGGGTCAGCGTTGGGTAGCGGTGGCCGTGTTGCCGTTGCCCATCTGGCTGATGGTGGCGCTCTGGTAGGCGCCGCTCTGGTTGACGTTGGCTGTGTTGTTGTTGCCGCCCTGGGTCACGTAGGCGACGTTGGCGCTGTCAGCCTGCTTGATGGTGGCGCTGTTGCCACTGCCATACAGCTGGTTGGTGTAGCTCTGGTTGGCGTAGCCGGACTGGTCCAGGTTGATGCTGTTGTTGCTGCCGGTGGACGAGCCGTAGGCGTAGTTGTCGGTGCCGCGCTGGTCGGCGATGAGGCTGTTGTCGCTCCCGTTCTGCTCGAAGTACAGCTCGTTGTAACTATCGGCCTGCTTGGTCTCCATGCTGTTGCCGGTGCCTTTCTGGCTCAGCGTGGCCAGTTGGTACTCGCCGTTCTGGGTCAGGTTGGCGCTGTTGTTGGTGCCGTTCTGGTTGATGTTGGCGGTCTGGTTCTTGCCGAACTGGCCACCCATCTTGTCGCCTTTCCAGTTGCTGGCCAGGACCTTGTTGCCGGTGCCCTTGCTGTTGACGGTCAGGCTCTGGTTGTCACCGGTCTGGTAGGTGAAGCTGCTGTTGGTCTTGCCACTTTGCGAGACGGTAGTGTTCGAATTGTTGGTCTCGAACTGATCCGACCAACTGGCGTTGGACTGGCCCTGTTGATACAGGTTGGCGACGTTGTCCTTGCCGAAGCTCTGGTCGATGTAGCCTTCGTTGGTCTGGCCGGTCTGGTTGACCGTGGCGCGGGCGCCGGTCTGGGTGTCCTGCCAGACCTCCACCGAGTGGCCGGTGCCGTACTGGTCGATGTTGATGGTGCCGCCGTTGCCGTCGCGCTGGTCGCCGTAAGCGAAGTTCTGCTTGCCTTGCTGGTAGATCTGCACATAGCCATCGTTGTGCAGGATGTGTTCGGAGGTTGCGTAGTTGTCCTGGCCATCCTGGGTGATGTTGGCACGGTTGTTACTGCCGCCGAACAGTTGCTCGACGAAGGCTTCGTTGCGCTGGCCGTTCTGGGTGGTGGTGACCTGGCTGCCGTTCTGGGTGTCCTGCCACACGGTCGAGCGGTTTTCGCTGCCTTGCTGGATCTGCAGCGACTGGTTGTTCTCGCCCACCGACTGGCTGGCGAAGGCGTCGTTGTAGGAGCCGGCGGCCTGCTGGGTGATCTGGCTGCCATTTTCGAACAGCTGCTCGCCGTAGCCGGCGTTGTACGAACCACTGGCGGTCTGGTTGATGGTGCTGGTGCTGTTTTCCTGCACCGCCAGGTGGTTGTGGCCCTTGCCGGTCTGCGTCTGGGTGGCCGCAGCGAACGGCGCAACCGTCTGCTGCACCTCGGCGATGTTCTGGTTACCGTTCTGCGACTGGTTCGAGGTGCTGTCGTCAGCCATGACCTGGCCGGCCAAGGCCAGGACGATAGCGGCGCTTAGGGGGGCGAGCTTGAACATGGTGGAGCCTCCAGGTCTATCGGTATTGGGTGATCTGAACACGCTGGCCATTGCCGGCTTGGGTCACTGAACTGTTCAGGCCTGAGCCGGCCTGCTCGATACTGGCGCTGTTGTTGTTGCCGATCTGCTCGATGCTGGCGCTGTTGCTGGTGCCGCTCTGGCGGATCGCAGCGCTGTTGCCATATCCCTGTTGGCTGATGCTGGCCATCAGGTCACTGCCTTCCTGCAGGATGTACGCCTCCTGCGCGCCCCCGGCCTGGACGATGCGACCCAGCAGGGCCTGGCCGTTCTGGTCGAGGGCGGCGCGGTTGCCGTTACCTTGCTGCTCGATCACCGCCGCCTGGCCGGCACCGACCGGCAGCAGGCGGATGATCACCGGTTCACCGAGGTCGTTGCCGGGAGCAAGGTCGGCGTTGTCCATCAGGTCATCGGCCCCGGCCTGGCCCGCCAGGGCCAGGCTCAGCAGCAGTGGATACAGGCGCTTCATGGCGTTCTCCTGGCCTTACTGCACAGTCACGTTGACAGTACGGGTACTGCCCTGGCTGCTCGTCACGGTGGCGGTCGGTGCGGCCGTCGGGACGATCGTGGTGCTGTTGCTCACCGTCAGGCGCCAGCGGCCAGTCACCGGTACCGTGGTGGTGCCGAGGGTCTGCACGCCGGTGGTGGTGGTGACGCGCACGGTGATGGTGTTGCCGGTGGTCACCGACGAGGTGCCGCTGACATCCCAGTTGTAACGGTTGTTCGAGCGGGCCAGAACGGTAGCGGCGGTGACTGCGAAGGTCTCGCCTGCTGGTGGTCGTGGCTGCACGTTGACCGTGACGGTGGCCGGTGCGGAGACCGCACCCAGGGAGTCACGCGCCTGGTAGGTGAAGGTGGTGGTGAACGCCGTAGGCACGCTGGCCGGTGGCGTGTAGTTGACCGTGGTGCCGTCACTGGTCACCGTGCCGCGACCGGCTGCCGGCTGGGTGAGGTTGACGACGGACAGCGGCACGTTGCCTTCCGGGTCGGTGTCGTTGGCCAGCACGTTGATGACCAACGGTGCGGCCAGGGTGGTCACGGTTTCCGGGTTGGCGGTCGGTGCCTGGTTGGGCGCGACGTTGACGGTCACGGTGGCCGGTTCCGACTTCAGGCCCTTGGCGTCCATCGCCCGGTAGGTGAAGGTGGCCACCACCGGTTGAGTGGCACCGGGTGGTGGGGTGTAGGTCACCGCGGTGCTGCCGTTGAGCACCACGCTGCCCTGGCCGGTCGCCGGTTGGGTAAGGTCGGTGATGCTCAGTGGCAGGTTGCCATCAGGGTCGCTGTCGTTGAGCAGCAGGTTCATCGTCAGCGGCACGCCGACACTGGTGCTGCCGACATCGGCGCGGGCCAGCGGTGGCTGGTTGGCACCTTCGACCGGCGCGGTGCCAACCACGACCACGGGTTCGACATCGACGCCGCCATGGCTCGACTTGATCGTGACGGTGGCCGGAGGCTGGCTCACGTCATTGATGGTGAGGGTCTGCAGGGTGCCGGACTTGGACAGGCGGCCGTAGCCCTGGGCGACCATGTCCGGGATCACCACTTCATCGCTGGAGCGCGCTTCGAGGGTCAGCCGCTTGGTGGCCCACTCATAGCGTGCGGTGCTGACTTTGACCACATCGGAGAGCTTGCTCGAAATGGCGGTCGGCTGGGTGTTGATGTCGCTGCTGCTGGCCGTCACCACAACCACCGGTGGTGGCGCCACCTGGCTCAGTTGCTGGCTGAAGAACAGCCCGTTGTTGTCCGACGTCATGCTGAACTGGCAGGCTGAGGGCGGAGTGCCGACCAGCGCCAGGCCATTGCGGAAGCAGACGCTGGCGGTGTTCGGCGCCTTGGCGAATACCTCCACCCGGGTGCCACTGCCATTGCGCGAGTAGGTCGCCCGTTCCAGGGTTGCCGGTAGCTGCGGACGTTGGTCGAGCACCTTGCCGGACACCGTGAACAGGCTGGTTTCGATGCGCCCGGGCGGGCCGTCGATGCGGATGAAGTTGGTGCCGAACGGGCTGCCCTTGATCGCTTCCGGCCGGTTGGGGTCGCCGATGAAGGTGTCCGTGGTGCCGGTGTCCGGGTTCACGGCGGTATAGGGCGCCCCGAAGCCCTGGATGAACGGCCCGATTGCACCATTGAGCGCACCGGTGAAGTTGCCTGGGGCGCCGATGCCGATGTCACGGGTGATGTTGATCGCCCGGCGACCGGGTGTGGTGACGTTGACCGTCTCGACACCGTAGGGGTGGGTGATGGTGTAGGTACCGGCCCGTGGCACCGAGACGCGGATGCGGATGCGGGCAAAGCTCTGCTGGTCGCCATCGACCGGGTTCTCGGCGGCGAAGGCCGCCTCCACGCCGGCCACATAGGCGTCGAGTTCATAGCCGCTGTTGCCCACGGCCGGAATACTGGTTTCTGCCAGGAACCAGAACATCTCCGGCGGCCAGTTGTCAGGGAACACCAGGGGCAGGGTATCGTCGAAGATGCCCGGCTCCGGCAGCAAGGTGCACATGTAGGCCGGAGCCCCAGGTGCGCCAGCGACCAAGGTACTCACGGCGCGTGAGCGGCACAGTTCCAGTGACAGGCCGTCGCTGTCCTTGTACCACAGCGGGAAACCGCCGGTGGCGAAGGTGTAGGGGCCTGGGTCGACGTCGGACAGGGCAGCCCAGGCCGCACTGCTGAGGGTGAGGGAGAAACCGGCGGCCAACAGCGCACGGCGTTGCCAAGTGTTCATGCTGCCTCCTTGAAGGCGGAGCCTTTGTCTGTTCATGGCACCAGCACCACGTCTTCGATGTCGCTGCCGCCATTGGCGCTGGTGACCTGCACCTTGGCCGGCGGGATGGGCGTCACCTTGACGCTCAGGCTTTTCTGAGCGCCATCGCCGATGAAGTCGCCGATCACGGTGCCGTTGCCGGTGCGCGCTGACATGGCCGGCGGGCTGGTTTCGTCGCTGCTGGTGGCGATCACGGTAAGCGTGGCGTTGGCCAGGCTGTATTCGGCCTTGGTGATGGTGACCAGGTCGGTCAGCGGCAGGCTGGCGGTGGTCACGCTGCTGGTGGGAATGGCCACACTGTTGTCGGCACTGACCAGCAGGCTGGTCGGCAGTGCCGGGTTGAGCGCCGACTGGGCATACCAGGTGCCGGTGCCGTTGGCTTCGGTCAGCGGCAGGCTAGGGCTCTGGCTGGTCAGGGTGGCACTGCCGGGCGGTGGCGGTGCCAGCACGAACACATCCTGCTGGGCGCGCAGGTCACCGTTCTCGGTGTGCCGCGAGTAGGTGCTGCGCAGCGGGATCAACGGGGTTGGCCGGACCACTTCGGAAAGCTTGCCGGAAATGGCGAACAGGTCGGTGCGCAGGTCGATGCCGTTGGGGCCTTCGATGCGCACGAAGTTGGTGTTGAACGGGCTGCCGGTGACGCGCTCGTTGAGGTTGGGGTCGCCGATGAATTTTTCATTGCCTTCGGTGTAGGGGCCGTTGACGCTGCGCAGGAACGGCCCGACATCGCCCTTCAGTGCGCCGGTAAAGGTGCCGGCGGAGCCGATGCCGATGTCGCGGGTCATGTTGATCGCCCGGCGCCCGGCGGCGGGTACATCGAACACTTCGACGCCGTAGGGGTGGGTGACCACGTAGGTGCCGGCCACGGGAACATCGACCCGGATCCGCACGCGGGCAAAGCTGATCTGGTCGTTTTCTGCCGGATCGCCGCCGCCGAATGCCGCCTCGACGGCGGTGCCGTAGGTCAGCGTGACCCCTCGGGCGGCATCGGTGATGGCCGCATCGGCGGTGAACCAGAAGGATTCATCCGGCCAGTTGGTCGGGAAGACCAACGGCTTGGTGTCGTCGAAGATGCCGGGCGCCGGCAGCAGGGTGCACATGTACGACGGTGCGCCAGGGGCGCCGGCAACCCGTGAACTTACGGCCTTGGACAGGCACAGGTCGAGGGTGCGGCCATGCGTGTCCTGGTACCAGGCGGCGTAATGACCGTTTTCAGGGGTGTAGGGCCCAGTGTCGACGGCATACAGCGCTGCCTGCGCCGGGAGCTGGAACAGGCCGGCGACGATCGCCACTGCCAGCGTGTTGGGTATCGGTCGGAGCATGAGTCGGTTCCTCCTGCTAACGGGCCCATGGACTTGGGGCGTCTGGGAGGGCTAGCGCAACAGCCGTGCCAAAAATTTCATATTTGGCTGGAGGGCTTGTGGGGCCTGGGTTGCGCGGGTGTCTGCAGTGATCTGTGCAGGCTTCGGCACTGGGCGGTGTCCCCCAGCTTTGGGGGAATGGGGTTGGCCTTTACCGGCTTTACGCAAACGTCAGGCTCAAGCACACTGCTGCAAGTCCTGATGCCCGTTGCCCTCCCTTGCGAGGGCACAGCTGGAGTAGACAATGGCGCGACAATTTCCCATAACAAACGCCCAAGACCCGCTGCACGAGTCCCGCCAGGCCCGCATGCGCCTGGCCAGCGAAGGCGAGCTGCCGCTGGGCATGCTGCGCGACGAAATCGACGCCTCCTGGCGCCGCAGCCTCGGCCATGGCCTGGATTGCCTGCAAGGCGAGCAGGTCGGCCTGGGCCTGGAGCAGGGCCATGACCTGCGCGCGCTGCTGGAACGCAACCGGCTGCTGGTGGACGCGGTCACCCCCGAGCTCGACTACCTGGTCTCGCGCCAGGGCAAGGCCGGCATCATCATCCTCGGCGATGCCCAGGCCAACGTGCTGGCCATCGAAGGGCAGAAGCACGTGCTGGAGCGCGAAGGCCTGCGCGACCTGCACCCCGGCAGTTGCTGGAGCGAATCGCTGCGCGGCACCAACGCCATCGGCACCGCCGTGGTCGAAGGCCGGCCGACGCTGATCAACTGCGGCGAGCACTACCTGGACCGCCTGAGCCCGTTCTCCTGCACCTCGGTACCGCTGCGCGACCCGCGCGGCGAAGTGATCGGCGTGCTCGACATCACCCGTGAAGGGGTCATGGCCCAGCCTCAGGACAGCCTGAGCATGCTGATGCTGGCGGCCGGCAATATCGAGAGCAGGATGTTCGGCCTGTGCCACCCCGAGCAGCTGGTGCTGGCCTTCCACAGTCGCCCGCAATACCTCAACAGTGCCTGGCACGGCCTGCTGGCCCTGAGCCTGGACGGCGAGGTGCTGGCGGCCAACGACAATGCCTGCCAATTGCTCCAGGTGCCGCGCCAGGGCCTGATCGGGCGTCGCAGCAGCGACCTGCTGGGTGAGCGCTCACCGGCCTTCATCGCCCGCCTGTGGCAGGGCGGCGTGAGCAACGTACAAACGGCCAAGGGCGAATTCTTCTTCCGGGCGCTGCAGTTGCCGCGGCACAGCCCGCTCAATGGCAGCGCGGCCCAGGCCAAGCCGGCAGCGGCCAACAGGACACCCGCCCTGGATGCCCTGGCCGGCGCTGATGCGCGGCTGGCGCGCAACCTGCGCATGGCCCGCCAGGGCCTGGGCAATGGCCTGCCGGTGTTGCTGCTGGGTGAGACCGGTACCGGCAAGGAAGTCGTGGCCCGTGCCCTGCACCAGGCCAGCCCGCGGGCCGACAAACCGTTCGTTGCGGTCAACTGCGCGGCGATTCCCGAGGGGCTGATCGAGTCCGAACTGTTCGGCTACCGCGAGGGCGCCTTCACCGGCTCGCGCCGGGGCGGCATGGTCGGGCGGTTGATGCAGGCCCATGGCGGCACGCTGTTCCTCGACGAGATCGGTGACATGCCACTGGCCCTGCAGGCGCGGCTGTTGCGCGTGCTGCAGGAGCGCCGGGTGGCGCCGCTGGGCGCGGGCGACGAGCAGGACATCGACGTGGCGCTGATCTGCGCCACCCACCGCGACCTCAAGCGCCTGGTACAGGAACAGCACTTTCGCGAAGACCTGTACTACCGGGTCAACGGCGTGTCCCTGCGCCTGCCGGCCCTGCGCGAGCGCGATGACCTGGCGAGCATCATCGAGGGCTTGCTGGACAAGTCCGGCGCCAAGGGCGTGAGCCTCGACCCGGCCCTGGCAGCGCTGCTCGAAGGCTTCGACTGGCCGGGCAACATCCGCCAGCTGGAAATGGTCGTGCGCACCGCCCTGGCCATGCGCGAGGACGGCGAGCAGGTGCTGACCCTCGACCATCTGACCGATTGCCTGCTGGAAGAACTGGCCAGCGGCACGACACCTTCCGGCAGCCTCAAGGACAACGAACTGGAATTGATCCGTGGCGCCCTGGCGCGCCACCAGGGTAATGTCACGGCCGCCGCCGAAGCGCTGGGCATCAGCCGGGCGACACTGTACCGCAAGCTCAAGCAGTTGCGCGGCTGACATGGGCAACCTGTTCGCCAGGCTGGTGGAGTCCAGCAACCCGCTACTCATGCGTCAGGCCCTGGCCTGGCTGTATGGTTTCGTCCGCCCCCATCAACGGGCCATCGGCGTGCTGCTGGGCTTGTCCTTCGGCGCTTCGCTGCTGGCCCTGGTGCAACCCTGGCTGGTCAAGACGCTGATCGACGAAGGCCTGCTGGCCAAGGATTACCAGACCCTCTGGCACATGGCGGCGATCATGATTGGCGCCGGCCTGCTGGGCACGGTGCTGGCGGGCGTCAACCGCTACCTGCACACGCGCCTGTCGGGGCGCATTCTGTTCGCCCTGCGCGATGACCTTTATCGCCATCTGCAGCAGCTATCACCGACCTTCTACGGCCGTCGGCGTACCGGCGACATCCTCTCGCGGCTGGACGGCGATGTTGCCGAGATCCAGCGTTTTGCCGTGGATTCGCTGTTCTCGGCGGTGTCGGCGGTGATTGGCCTGGTGGGCGCAGTGGCGCTGATGCTGATGCTGTCCTGGCAACTGTCGTTGCTGCTGGCACTGCTGATCCCGATCGAAGTGCTGTGGCTGCGCTGGATGCGGCGCAAGGTCGAGCGCGAGGTGCGCAGCTTGCGCGAACGCTCGGCGGATGTGTCGTCGTTCCTGGTCGAAACCCTGCCGGCGATGAAGTTCATCCAGGCGTCCGGCCAGCAGAATCGTGAGGCCGGGCGCCTGGACCAGCTGGGGCAGGGCTACATGCGCCAGCTGCTCAAGGTGCAGGTGACCGAGTTCTTCACCCAGGCGATCCCTGGCACCTTGACCTCATGGTGCCGCGCCTGCGCGTTCCTGGTCGGTGGCTGGTGGGTGATCCAGGGCACCTGGCAGCTTGGCGCGCTGATCGCGTTTTCCACCTACATGGGCATGGCGGTCGGCCCGGTGCAAAGCCTGTTGGGCCTGTACGTGGCAGTGCAGCGCATGGCGGTGAGCCTGGGCCGGGTGATGGAGCTGAAGCAGGAAGCGGTGGCCGTGCGTGAGGCCGACTCGCCCAGGCCCATGCCGGAAGGGCCGGGCGAGCTGCGCCTGGAAGGCGTGAGCTTTGCCCATGACGGGCGCCAGGGCGCGGTGCTGGCGCAGGTCGATGCCTGTATCTCCGGTGGCCTGAAAGTCGCCATCAGCGGTGCCTCCGGCGTCGGCAAGTCGACCCTGATCGACCTGTTGCAGCGCTTCTACGACCCGGATGCCGGGCGCATCCTGCTGGACGGCGCCGACCTGCGCGAACTCGACCTGGCCGCCGTGCGCCAGCGCATCGCCGTGGTCAGCCAGGACATCGTGCTGTTTCGCGGCACCCTGGCGCAGAACCTGGCCTATGGCGCGCCGCAGGCCAGCCGTGGGGACCTGGAGCGGGTGGTGCAACTGGCCCACCTCGACAGCCTGGTCGAAAGCCTGCCGCTGGGCCTGGACGGGCTGCTCGGCGAGCGCGGCCAGCAGCTTTCCGGTGGGCAGAAGCAGCGTATCGCCATCGCCCGGGCGGTGCTGCAGGCGCCTGCGATCCTGGTGCTCGACGAGGCCACTTCGGCGGTGGACGAAGCCACCGAACGCGAAGTGATTGCCGCCATCGACGAACTGTTCGCCGGGCGCACGCGCATCCTCATCAGCCACCGCGCCTCGACCTTGGCCGATGCCGACCTGCACCTGCATCTTCAAGGTGGGCAACTGCACCTATTGCCTCAGGAGGCGATCAGGCATGGCCGCTGAATTCAAGGTCGGCGTGATCGACAGTGGTTGTGCGCCAGCGCAGACCTTGGTCGCTGCCCGACGCTTCTGGCTGGACGAGGGCGTGCTGTGCGAGGGCGAGTTGCAACCGGACCGGCTCGGCCATGGCAGCGCCGTGCTGGCCAGCTTGCAAGCCGAGGCCGGCGAGCTACCGCTGTTACTGGCTCAGGTCTTCACCGAGCAAGGCAGCACCAGTGCCCTGCAGGTCGCCGCCGGGTTGTTCTGGCTGGCGGAGCAGGGCGTGACGCTGATCAACCTCAGCCTTGGCTTGCAGCAGGACCGGGCGGTGTTGCGCCAGGCCTGTGCTGAAGTGCAGCAGGCCGGTGTGCTGCTGTGCGCGTCCAGCCCGGCGCAGGGCAGTGCGGTGTACCCGGCTGCGTATCCGGGGGTTATCCGCATTACCGGTGATGCGCGCTGTGCCCCGGGGCAGTGGTCGTGGCTCGGCAGCGCCCAGGCCGATTTCGGCGGCTATGTGGGGGAGCGCGGACGGGCCGGTGCGAGTCTGGGTTGTGCGGCGGTGAGCGGGCGGATTGCGGCACTGTTGCAGCAACAGCCTGGCCTGGACCGTCAGCAGGTGCATGCCTGGCTGCAGGCCCATGCCGCATTCAGCGGACCGGAGCGACGAGGTGCAGCGGATGCCTGAGCCACACATTCTGGTACTGGGCGCCGGGCCGGCTGGCGCCGCTACTGCGCTTGGCCTGCGGCGGCTGGGCTACCCGGTGACGGTGGTCTCCGACTGGCGGCGTTTTGCCGCCGTGGAAGGGGTTTCGCAACGGGTGCTGGAAGGGCTGCGTCATGCCGGCCTGGGCGGCGCCCTGGCCGAGGCAGCGGTGCCGGCGACACGCCAGGTGCGCTGGAATGGCCAGCATCTGCAACTCAATCAGGAATACCTGCTTGACCGCCAGCGCTTCGATCGGGCGTTGCGCGATGACTTGCTTCGCGCAGGGGCGAGGGTGGTGGAAGGGCGTGTGCGGGAGGTTGCGCGCACAGAGGGCTATCAGGTTCGGCTGGAGGACGGGCAGCTGCTTCAGGGCGACTTCCTGGTCGAGGCGCGTGGCCGTCAGGCGCCGTTGGCGGCCGACCGTTTGCGTGGCCCGGAAACGATCAGCCTGCTCAACCTCTGGCAGGCTGAGCCAGGCACGCCTGCGTCGGCCGTGGAAAGCCTGGACGATGGCTGGGCCTGGATGGCTCGGCTGGCGGATGGGCGTTGCTATTGGCAGGTCACGCTGGACGCCGAGGGGCTGCCGGGCAAGGCGGCGCTGCCGGAATATTGCGCCGCACGCCGACGGGCGTCGGCGCTGGTGGCCGAGTTGTTCGATGCCCGTGCGCTGGAGCCTGCGCAGGTGCACGCCCGCAGCAGCACGGCGATCCTCGCCGGCGACTGCGTGGGGGATGACTGGGTGCGGGTGGGCGATGCGGCGATGGCGGTTGACCCACTGTCGGGGAATGGGATTTTCCAGTCGTTGTCATCGGCGCTGCAGGCGCCGGTGGTGATCAACACCTTGCTGCGTCGGCCCGAGCGCGCCGCACTGGCGAAGCAGTTTCATCAGCAGCGGATCGAGCAGCTGTTTCTGCGCTTTGCCCGCATCGGGCGCGATTTCTATGGGCAGGAGCTTGAACGCGCAGGTCAGCCATTCTGGGAGCGCCGTCGGGCTTGGCCGGATGCGCAGCCGTTGCATCTGGCGGCGGACTGGGCGGCAGTGCGGGTGGAGCGGCGGCCGGTGTTGCGGGATGGGCTAGTGGACGAGGCTGAAGTGGTGGTGACGGCGGATCAGCCTTTGGGGATCTGGCATTTGCAGGGGATTGAGTTGGCGCCGGTGGTGGGAGAACTGCTTGCAGGCGTGGCACTTGATGTGGTCTTGAATGGGAGACCTATGGAGCATCAGATATTGCTGCGGCGGTGGTTGGGAGAACAGGGTTTTAGCTGAGATCGTGGGGCCGCTCTGCGGCCCTTTCGCGACACAAGGCCGCTCCCACAGGGGATCGCATTCCTCGTGGGAGTGGCCTTGTGTCGCGAAAGGGCTGCAAAGCAGCCCCAGGGTGACTGTCAGAGCTTGATCAAAACCGACTTGAGCTCGGTGTAATGCTCGATGGCCGCAGCCCCCATCTCACGCCCGACACCGGACATCTTGTAGCCGCCGAACGGCAGCGCTGGGTCCAGCGCGCTGTGGCAGTTGACCCACACCGACCCCGACTTGATCCGCGGAATCATCCGGTGCACCGCAGCCAGGTCGTTGGACCAGATGCTTGCGCCCAGGCCATAGGGGTTGTCGTTGGCCATGCCGATCACTTCGTCGATGTCGTCGAACGGCATTGCCACCAGCACCGGCCCGAAGATCTCTTCCTGCACCAGGCGATGGCGCTGATCGACGTCGACGATCACCGTCGGCTTGACGAAGTAACCCGGGCCGAACCCTTCACCGCCACAGGCGATGGTCGCGCCCAGCTCGCGGCCCAGCTCGATGTAGCCGGTCACCCGGTCCTGCTGCTTGGCCGAGATCAGCGGGCCCATCTGCACTGCCGGGTCCAGGCCGCTGCCGAGCTTCATGCCGTTGGCGATGCCGGCGATGTCGGCCACCACGTTGTCGAAGTGCTTGCGGTGCACGTACAGGCGCGAGCCTGCGCAGCACACCTGGCCCTGGTTGAAGAAGATCGCCGTGGCGGCGCCGGCGGCGGCTTCCTGCAGGTTGGCGTCGGGCATGACGATGGTGGGTGACTTGCCGCCGAGCTCCAGGGTGACGCGGGTCATGTTGTCCATGGCCGCCTTGCCGATCAGCTTGCCCACTTCGGTGGAGCCGGTGAAGGTCAGCTTGTCCACGCCCGGGTGGCGGCTCAGCGCGGCGCCGGCGTTCAGGCCGGTGCCGGTGATCACGTTGAATACCCCGGCCGGGTAGCCTGCCTCGTCCACCAGCTCGGCTAGCTTGAGCGCGGTCAGCGGGGTTTCGTCGGCCGGCTTGAGCACCACGGTGCAGCCGGTGGCCAGGGCCGGGCCGAGCTTCCAGCAGGCCAGCAGCAGCGGGAAGTTCCAGGCGACGATGGCGCCGACCACACCCACGGCTTCGCGGCGCACGAAGCCATGGAACTGGTCGTTGGGCATCAACGGCATGGACGCTTCGACGGTGCTACCCTCGATCTTGGTGGCCCAGCCGGCCATGTAGCGCAGGAAGTCGATGGCCAGCTGCACGTCCATGACCTTGGCCACGACAGCGCTCTTGCCGTTGTTCAGGCATTCCAGCTCGGCCAACTGCTGCGCGTCGCGCTCCATCAGGTCGGCCAGGCGCCACAGCAGGTTCTGCCGCTCGCGGGGGCGCACACGGCTCCACGGCGAGTCGTCGAAGGCCTGGCGCGCGGCGCGCACGGCGCGGTCGACGTCTTCCTGCTCGGCGGCGGGCACTTCACCGAGGATTTCACCGGTGGCCGGGTTGCGGAACGACAGGGTGCGGCCACTGGCGGCGTCCTGCCAGTCGGCACCGATGCGCATCTTCAGCTTGCGTTCGAGGAAGGCGCGGGTGGCGGGCAGGATGGGCAGGTCGGAAAGCATGGGGCTGTGCCTCTTGTCATTGGATGTGACGGGCACTGGCGCAATGGCCGTGCCAAGGTTGCCCGATGGCTGCAAAGTGCTGAACTGCCTGGGTTTTGCCGAGGTGCAAGGTTGGGATTGCATGGCTGCGCTGTTGCACATTGAGACGGTGTGAGACGGTGATGAAACAGTGGCTGTGCCGGCCTCTTCGCGGGTGAACCCGCTCCCACAGGTACAGCGTTGAACTCGGGCTCTGCGCGATTTCTGTGGGAGCTGGCTTGCCTGCGATGGCCTGCGCAGCAGGCCCTGTCTCAGGATGAAACACCTTGTCGCGAAATGGCACGCTCCGACCACTTGGCCAGCAGGGCCACATAGCTGGATGGAGGAGCTAAAAGCCTGAAATACAACGCCTTTGCCCCACTTGGCACAGTTTCTGTATCACAACCGTCACATGCACACCGGCTGTACCAAGGCATGCAAGAACGATAAGAACAACAACCGTGGAGGTCTGACCTTGAAGACGACTCGACTCCGGCGGCATGCGGGCAAACTGGCGCTGGTCGCCGCCGCACTGCTGGGCACCCAGGCCATGGCGGCCGAGCAGGGCCCGAGCCTGTTGCAGAACAAGTGCATGGGGTGCCATATCCCCGAGGGCAACGATACCTACAGCCGCATCAGCCACCAGCGCAAGACCCCGGAAGGCTGGCTGATGAGCATCGCCCGCATGCAGGTCATGCATGGCCTGCAGATCAGCGACGACGACCGTCGTACCCTGGTCAAGTACCTGGCCGACAAGCAGGGCCTGGCGCCGAGCGAGACCGATGGCGTGCGCTACGCCATGGAACGTCGGCTCAACACCGTCGAACACTTCGACACCCAGCTCAGCGAAACCTGTGGCCGCTGCCACTCCGGTGCCCGTGTCGCCCTGCAGCGACGCCCGGCGCAGGAATGGGAACACCTGATCAACTTCCACCTCGGCCAGTGGCCGTCCCTCGAATACCAGGCCCAGGCGCGTGACCGCGACTGGCTGGAAATCGCCCTCAAGCAAGTGGTACCGGACCTGGCCAAGCGCTTCCCGCTGGACAGCCCGGCCTGGGCCGCCTGGCAGAAGGCCAAGCCGACCGCCGACGCGCTGCCGGGGCAATGGGCGTTCAGCGGCCACATGCTGGCCAAGGGTGATGTGCGTGGGGTGATGACGGTAGTTGCCGACCAGGGCGACACCTTCAAGGTCGAGGTCAAAGGCAGCTACGCCGACGGCACGCCGTTCAACGGCAGTGGCTCGGCGATGCTCTACAACGGCTATGAGTGGCGCGGCAACGTCAAGGTCGGCGACAGCAACCTGCGCCAGGTCTTCGCTGCGCTGGACGGCGAGATGAAAGGCCGCATGTTCGAGGCCGATCACGATGAGCGCGGCCTGGACTTCACCGCTGCAAAAGCAGGCAAGGCCCGCCTGCTGGCGGTGCAGCCGGCGTTTATCAAGGCCGGTGGCGAGAGCGAGATCACCCTGGTTGGCACCGACCTGGCCGGCAAGCCTGATCTGGGGGCTGGCGTGGAGGTGACCGAGGTGCTGGAACAGACCCCGACCCTGGTGCGGGTGAAGGCCCGCGCTGCGGCCGATGCCAAGCCTGGCCAGCGCGACGTGGCGGTGGGTGAGCTCAAGGGCGTCAACCTGGCGGTCTACGACAAAGTCGAGGAAGTGAAGGTGGTGCCGGCGTTCTCCATCGCCCGTATCGGCGAGAACGGTGCCTCGGTGCCCAAGGTCCAGGGCCGTTTCGAAGCCGAAGCCTGGGGTAAGGACGCCAATGGCCAGCCATTGCGTATCGGTTACCTGCCAGCCACCTGGGCGGTCGAACCGTTCAACGAGCGTGCCGGCGAGGACGAGGACGTCAAGTTCGCCGGGCAGATGCAGCCCGACGGCGTGTTCGTGCCCGGCGGCGCAGGCCCTAACCCGGCGCGCAAGATGGGCACCAACAACGCCGGTAACCTGAAGGTCATCGCTACGCTGGCCGATGGCGGCCAGAAGGGCGAGGGCCACATGATCGTCGCGGTGCAACGCTGGAACAACCCGCCGCTGCCGTAAGGGCAGGGCACAACGGTTTTTCCAACGGATCGATTATCGGGAGGTCGCCATGGGCGCGCTACTGAACCTGGTCGAACGCAACCTGCACGAAGTGCAGGTCGATGCCGACCGCATGCTGTTCCATATCCCCAGCAGTTCGCTGTTCACCGCCGACGCGGTGACCGGCGGCATCATCGACACCCTGCGCCAACAAGGCTGCTCGGCCGAGGAGCTGATGCAGCGCCTTGGCCAGCAGTTTGCCGGCGACGATATCCAGGACACCCTGCGCGAGCTGATCGCGCTGGAGCTGGTCAGCGACGGTTCGCCGCTGACCCCGGAAATCGCCCTCAAGCAGGTCGAGCGCACGGCGCTGAACACCGTGGTGCTCAACGTCAACACCGGCTGCAACCTCAGCTGCACCTACTGCTACAAGGAAGACCTGGACAAACCGTCCGCCGGCAAGAAGATGAGCACCGCCACCGCCGAAGCCTCGGTGGAGATGCTGCTCAAGGAATCGCCCAACGAGGAACGCTACAGCGTGGTGTTCTTCGGCGGCGAGCCGCTGTCCAACCGGCCGCTGATCGAGCACATGGTCGCCTACTGCGAGCGGCGCTTCGCCGAAGCCGGCAAGCAGGTGGAATTCATCATGACCACCAACGCGACCCTGCTCACCGAAGAGATCATCGACTGGCTCAACGCCCACCGCTTCGGCCTGTCGATCAGCATCGACGGCCCGAAGACCGTGCACGACCGCAACCGTATCACCGTGGGCGGGCAGGGCACTTATGACGTGGTGCGGCGCAAGGCCGACCTGCTGCTGTCGCGCTATACCAGCCGCCCGGTGGGCGCGCGGGTGACGCTGACCCGTGGCATCACCGACGTCGAGACCATCTGGAACCACCTGTTCAATGAAATGGGCTTCGCCGAAGTCGGCTTTGCCCCGGTCACCTCCGGCGACATGGCCGACTTCAACCTCACCGGCGAAGAGCTGGTGCAGGTGTTCGCCAACATGAAGGCGCTGGGTCGCAAGTACCTGGAAGCGGCGCTGGAGCACCGCAACATTGGCTTCTCCAACCTGCACCAGCTGATCACCGACATCCACGAAGGCCACAAGAAGGCCCTGCCTTGCGGTGCCGGGCTGAAGATGCTGGCCGTGGACCACGAGGGCGAGCTGAACCTGTGCCACCGCTTCACCGGCTCCAGCCTGCCGACCTTCGGCAACGTGCACCAGGGCGTGAAGCAGGCGCAGCTCAACGACTTCCTGTCGCAGCGCCTGGACCGCAGCAACACCGGCTGCGACAGCTGCCGCATTCGCAACCTGTGCTCTGGCGGCTGCTACCACGAGAGCTACGCCCGCTACGGCGACCCGCAGCACCCGACCTACCACTACTGCGAGTTGATGCGCGATTGGGTCGACTTCGGCATCGAAGTCTACAGCCGCATCATGGCCGCCAACCCGGCCTTCATCGACCGCTACATCACCCCGCGGAAGGCGCACTGACATGAAGCACTTGAAGCCCCTGAACAACAAGGCGCGCATCCTCGAGCAGGCCGCCGCCGAAGACCGCGTCGAAGAAGTCATGGCCATGAGCGCGGTGGCTGGCTGCACCGCCACCACCGACCCAGGCTGGGAAGTGGACGCCTTTGGCGGCGTCAGCTCGCTGTGCCAGCCGATGGAAGCCGACCTCTATGGCTGTTCCGACCCTTGCTGGTGGCCGGCCCAGGTGCCGGACATGATGAGCACCTACCAGGACTGGAACGCCCAGGCGAACAACTCCCAGGAAGACTGGCGCAACCTCGGCACCGTGTTCCCGAAAGACAAGTGACCGGCCCAACAAGAATGACAAGGGGAAACCGCATGAAAGCTGGACGCTGCGCGCAACTCGCGCTGACCATCGCCGCCACGGCCTGCGCCTGGGCGGCACAGGCCGATGATGCCGGGCCGGCCCTCAAGGCTGGCCAGGAATACCTGATCACCACCAACTACCCGAACAACCTGCACGTCATCGACGTGGCCAGCGACACGCTGTTCAAGAGCTGCCAGATGCCCGACAAGTTCGGCCCCGGCACCGCGCTGATGGCGCCGGACAACCGCACCGCCTACGTGCTCAACAACCACTATGCCGACATCTACGGCATCGACCTGGACACCTGCAAGACCACCTTCCACGCCAACCTGTCCAGCGTGCCCGGCGAAACCGGCATGTCGATGTACTCGTTCGCCCTGAGCCCGGATGGCAAGGAGGTGTACGCGACGGTCAACCCGACCCAGCGCCTGAACGACCACTACGTGGTCAAGCCACCGCGCCTGGAGGTGTACAAGACAGCCGATGGCCTGGAAGCCAAGCCGGTGCGCACCTTCCCGATGCCGCGCCAGGTCTACCTGATGCGCGCCGCCGATGATGGCAGCCTGTTCTTCGTCGGGCCGGACATCTACAAGATGGACGTGAAGACCGGCAACTACACCGTGGCCTTGCCGCTGCGCACCTGGAACCGTAAAGGCTACAGCGCCCCGGACGTGCTGTACTTCTGGCCGCACCAGAGCCCGCGCCACGAGTTCTCGATGCTCTACACCATCGCCAAGTTCAAGGACGCCAAGCAGGACCCGAACGAGGCGCAGCCGCTGTATGGCTACCTGAGCATCGACCTCAAGACCGGCAAGGCCCATACCCAGGAATTCGCCGACCTGACCGAGATCTACTTCACCGGCCTGCGCTCGCCGAAGGATCCGAACCAGATCTACGGCGTGCTCAACCGCCTGGCCAAGTACGACATCAAGCAGCGCAAGCTGATCAAGGCGGCTAATCTGGAGCACACCTATTACTGCGTGACCTTCGACAAGAAGGGCGACAAGTTGTACCTGGGCGGCACCTTCAACGACCTGGCGGTGTTCAACCCGGACACCCTGGAGAAGGTGAAGAATATCAAGCTGCCGGGCGGTGACATGTCCACCACCACGCCGCAGGTGTTCATCCGTTAGATCGGTGTTGACCTCTTCGCGGGCAAGCCCGCTCCTCCAGGAGATCGACTACCCCCTGTAGGAGCGGGCTTGCCCGCGAAGAGGCCGGTTCAGACAACACAAGAACAACAAGAGAGCGCCCATGCCCCAGCCAAGCTATTCCCAGGGCAGTCAGGACAAATCCCTGCTTACCCAATGCATCGGCGACGCCTTCGACACCACCGTCGCCCGCTTCCCCGACCGCGAAGCGCTGGTGGTCCGCCACCAGACCCTGCGCTACACCTGGCAGCAGCTGGCCGAGGCCGTAGACCAGCACGCCCGCGCACTCATGGCCCTGGGCGTGCAACCCGGCGACCGCCTGGGGATCTGGGCGCCCAATTGCGCCGAGTGGATCATCACTCAGTTCGCCAGCGCCAAGGTCGGTGCGATCCTGGTCAATATCAACCCGGCCTACCGCTCCAGCGAGCTGGACTACGCCCTCGGCCAGTCCGGTTGCCGCTGGGTGATCTGCGCCGACGCCTTCAAGACCTCCGATTACCACGCCATGCTGCTGGGCCTGATCCCGGGGCTGGCGGCCGGCCAGCCCGGCGCCCTGGTCTGCGAGCGCTTCCCCGAGCTGCGCGGGGTCGTCAGCCTGGCCGCTGCTCCGCCACCTGGCTTCCTTGCCTGGCACGACCTGCAGGCCCGTGCCGAGTCCGTCAGCCGTGAGACCCTGGCCGAGCGCCAGGCGCAACTGCGCTGCGACGACCCGATCAACATCCAGTACACCTCCGGCACCACCGGCTTCCCCAAGGGCGCCACGCTCAGCCACAGCAACATCCTCAACAACGGCTACATGGTTGGCGAAAGCCTGGGCCTGACCGAACACGACCGGCTGGTCGTACCGGTGCCGCTGTACCACTGCTTCGGCATGGTCATGGCCAACCTCGGCTGCATGACCCACGGCAGCACGCTGATCTACCCCAATGATGCCTTCGACCCACTGGCGACCCTGCGCGCCGTGGCCGAGGAAAAGGCCACGGCACTGTATGGCGTGCCGACCATGTTCATCGCCGAACTGGACCACCCGCAACGCGGCGACTTCGACCTGTCGAGCCTGCGCACCGGGATCATGGCCGGCGCTACCTGCCCGATCGAGGTGATGCGCCGGGTGATCGGCGAGATGCACATGGCCGAGGTGCAGATCGCCTACGGCATGACCGAGACCAGCCCGGTGTCGCTGCAAACCGGCCCCGACGATGACCTGGAGCGCCGGGTGACCAGCGTTGGCCGCACCCAGCCGCGGCTGGAGAGCAAGGTGATCGACGCCGACGGCGCCACCGTGCCACGTGGCGAGATCGGCGAGCTGTGCACCCGTGGCTACAGTGTGATGCTGGGCTACTGGAACAACCCCAAGGCCACCGACGAAAGCATCGATGAAGAGGGCTGGATGCACACCGGTGACCTGGCGGTGATGGACGAGCAGGGCTACGTGCGCATTGTCGGGCGCAGCAAGGACATGATCATTCGCGGCGGCGAGAACATCTACCCGCGGGAGCTGGAAGAGTTCTTCTTCACCCACCCGGCGGTGGCCGACGTGCAGGTGATCGGCGTGCCGTGCAGCAAGTATGGCGAAGAGATCGTCGCCTGGGTGCGTTTGCATCCGGGGCACAACGCGAGCGCCGATGAACTGCGCGAATGGGCGAAGGCGCGGATCGCGCACTTCAAGGTGCCGCGGTATTTCCGTTTCGTCGACCAGTTCCCGATGACGGTCACCGGCAAGGTGCAGAAGTTCAGGATGCGCGAGATCAGTATCGAGGAGCTGACTGCGGGTTGATGTTTCGCCTGTTCCGGCCTCTTCGCGGGCACGCCCGCTCCCACAGGTACAGTGCATACCTCGAATAATGCGCAGATCCTGTGGGAGCGGGCGTGCCCGCGAAGAGGCCGGAACAGGCGAAACAGAATTCAGCCTTGCAGCAACTCCGGACTATTGAAGTTACTCAACCTGCGATCATCATCGGCACATTCAATCCCCCGCACCGCCTCCCGCAACAAAGCCTTCTGCAAACTCCGCTCACCCGCCGCCCAGGCCTGCTCCAGCACTGGCAGCACCGTGCGCGGCAAGACACTGAACATCGGCTGCCAATAGCCGCCCTGGCGCACCATTGCGGCACTGCCGCTGGTCACCGCCAGTTGCCGCAGCGCATCGAGCAGATCCCGGTCAACCAGCGGCGCATCACAGGCCAGCACCACCACCCAGTCATGCTTCGCCTCCTTCAACCCGGCAATCACCCCGGCCAGCGGCCCGGGGAAGTCCACCTCGGCATCGCCCACCAGTTGGTCGGCATACACGGCATACGTCTGCTGATTGCGGTTGCAGGAAATCACCAGGTCATCAGTGAGCGGCCGTACGATGCGGTGGATATGCGCGACCAAGGGCTCGCCGCGCCATTCCAGCAGGCCTTTGTCACGCCCGCCCATGCGCTGGCCGCGACCACCGGCAAGGATCAGAACGGAGCAGGCGGGCAGGGTGTCAGGCATGAAAAAGGGTTCCGGGCAGTCAATGCCCGGAACCCTCTCATTCAACGCCCGGCTTGTCCAGTCAGGCTTCGCTGGCCTGCGTCTGATCGGCCTTGGTTCGGCCGCGTCCGGCCAGGCGCATCACCACCACGAAGAACACCGGCACGAACACCACGGCCAGGGTGGCGCTGAGCATCCCGCCGATCACCCCGGTACCGATCGCCTGCTGGCTCGCCGAGCTGGCGCCGGTGGCAATGGCCAGCGGCACCACGCCAAGGATGAACGCCAGCGAGGTCATGACGATCGGCCGCAGGCGCAGGCGGGCGGCCTGTACGGCAGCGTCTGCGGCGTCCACGCCCTGGTCGACCAGGTGCTTGGCGAACTCGATGATCAGGATGGCGTTCTTCGCCGACAGGCCGATCAGGGTGATCAGGCCGACCTTGAAGAACACGTCGTTGGGCATGCCGCGCAGGGTCACCGCCAGCACTGCGCCGAGCACGCCGAGCGGTACCACCAGCAGCACGGCAGTGGGGATCGACCAGCTTTCGTACAGTGCCGCCAGGCACAGGAACACCACCAGCAACGACAACGCCATCAGCAGCGGGGCCTGGCTGCCGGACAGGCGTTCCTGCAGCGACAGGCCGGTCCACTCAAGGCCGGCACCGGCCGGCAGCTGGGCGACCAGGCGCTCGATCTCGGCCATGGCTTCGCCCGAGCTGTAGCCCGCAGCCGGTTCACCGGAAATCGCCACCGCCGGGTAACCGTTGTAGCGGGTCAGCTGCACCGGGCCGCTGACCCATTTGGCCTGGACGAACGCGCCCAGGGGCACCATCTTGCCGCTGTTGTTGCGCACGTGGATCTTCAGCAAGTCTTCCACCTGGCTGCGCTGGTCACCCTCGGCCTGCACCACCACCCGCTGCATGCGGCCCTGGTTGGGGAAGTCGTTGACGTAGCTGGAGCCGACGGCCACGTCCAGCACCGAGCCGATGTCGGCGAACGACACGCCCAGGGCGTTGGCCTGGCGGCGGTCGATTTCCAGCTGCACCTGCGGGCTTTCGGCCAGCGATGACTCGCGTACGTTGGCCAGCACCTTGCTCTTGTGTGCACCGGCCAGCAGTTCGTCACGGGCAGCCATCAGCGCCTCATGGCCCATGCCGCCGCGGTCCTGCAGGCGGAACTCAAATCCGGTCGATTCGCCCAGGCCGTCGATCGGCGGTGGCAGCACCGAGTAGGCCACGGCGTCCTTGAGCTGGGTAAAGGCCAAGGTTGCCCGGTCGGCGATCGACTGGGCACTGTCATCGGCGCCACGTTCGGACCAGTCCTTGAGCGTGGTGAAGGCCAGCGCGGCGTTCTGGCCACTGCCCGAGAAGCTGAAACCGAGGATCAGCGTAGTGTTGCCCACGCCCGGCTCGTCGCTGTTGTGCGCCTCGATCTGTGCGGCAACCTGCTCGGTGCGCATGCGGCTGGCGCCCGGCGGCAGCTGGATATCGGTAATGGTGTAGCCCTGGTCTTCGGTGGGCAGGAATGCCGTGGGCAGCTGGCTGAAACCATAACCCAGCACGGCCAGCAGCACGCCATACAGCAACAGGTAGCGGCCACTGCGCTTGAGCGCTTGCAGCACCCAGCGCTGATAACCGTTGCTCATGCTTTCGAACCGGCGGTTGAACCAGCCGAAGAAGCCTTTGCGCTCATGGTGTTCGCCCTTGGCCAGCGGTTTGAGCAAGGTGGCGCACAGGGCCGGGGTCAGGCTCAGGGCGAGGAAGGCCGAGAACAGGATCGACACCGCCATCGACAGCGAGAACTGCTGGTAGATCACCCCCACCGAGCCTTTCATGAAGGCCATCGGCAGGAACACCGCCACCAGCACCAGGGTGATGCCGACGATGGCGCCGCTGATCTGGCCCATGGCCTTGCGCGTGGCCTCCCTCGGCGGCAGGCCTTCCTCAGCCATGATCCGCTCGACGTTCTCCACCACCACGATGGCGTCATCGACCAGGATGCCGATGGCCAGCACCATGCCGAACAGGGTCAGCACGTTGACCGAGAAGCCCATGGCCAGCATCACGGCGAAGGTGCCCATCAGCGCCACCGGCACCACCAGGGTCGGAATCAGCGTATAGCGCAGGTTCTGCAGGAACAGGAACATCACCGCGAATACCAGCAGCATGGCTTCGAACAGGGTGTTGATGACCTGCTGGATCGACACTTTGACGAACGGCGAGGTGTCATAGGGGATGTCGTACTTGACCCCTTCGGGGAAGTAACGCGACAGCTCTTTCATCTTCGCCCGCACCAGGGTGGCGGTTTCCATGGCGTTGGCGCCCGGCGCCAGCTGCACGCTGAAAGCGGTGGCCGGTTTGCCGTTCAGGCGGGTGCCGTACTGGTACTCCTGGGCGCCGATCTCGACCCGGGCGACATCGCCGACGGTGACACTGGAACCATCCGGATTGGCTCGCAGGACGATGGCGGCGAACTCCTCGGGCGTACTCAGCTGACCCCTGACCACCACGTTGGCAGTAATTTCCTGGGTGCCGCGGGCGGGCAGGTCGCCGATGCTGCCGGGGGCGACCTGGGCGTTCTGCCCGGCAATGGCTTCAGCCACGTCGTTGGGCGTGAGGTTGAAACCGATCAGCTTTTGCGGGTCGATCCAGATGCGCATGGCGCGCTCGGAACCGTACAACTGCGCCTTGCCGACGCCCTTGAGGCGGCGGATTTCGTTCATCACGTTGCGCGCGAGGATGTCGGACAGTGCGGTTTCATCGAGGCTGCCGTCCTCCGAAGTGAGGGTGCCGAGCAGCAGGAAACCGGTGGACACCTTCTCCACCTGCAGGCCTTGCTGGGTCACCGGGCGCGGCAGGCGCGACTCGACCACCTTGAGGCGGTTCTGCACATCGACCTGGGCCAGGTCGGGGTGGGTGCCGGGCTCGAAGGTGGCAGTAATGGTGGCGCTGCCCAAGCTGCTCTGCGACGAGAAGTACAGCAGGTTGTCGGCGCCGTTGAGCTCCTGCTCGATCAGGCTGACTACGCTTTCGTCCAGGGTCGCCGCCGAGGCGCCCGGGTACACGGCGTAGATTTCCACCTGCGGTGGCGCCACGTTGGGGTACTGCGCCACCGGCAGCTGGGGGATGGCCAGGGCGCCGGCAAGCAGGATGAACAACGCGACCACCCAGGCGAAGATCGGGCGGTCGATGAAGAACTGCGGCATGGGTCAGGCCCTCACTGGCCGGTGTGCTGGACGATGGACTGGGCGTCGGCGTCAACCTGGACCTGGTCGCCCGCCTTGACGTGCTGCAGGCCTTCGACCACCACCCGCTCACCGGGCGCCAGGCCCTCGGTGACCCGCCAGCGATCACCCTGGGCGTTGCCCAGCACCACCTGGCGTTCGCTGATGCGCGACTGCGCGTCGACCACCAGCACCTTCGGCACACCGGCGCTGTCACGCAGGATGGCGCGCTGCGGCACGCTCAGGCCCTTGGGCTGCACCGCTTGCTCCAGGCGCACGCGCACGTAGCTGCCCGGCAGCAGGTCGAGGTCCGGGTTGGGGAATTCACTGCGCAGGGTGATCTGGTTGGTGCTCGGGTCGACGCTGATGTCGGAGAACAGCAGCTTGCCTGGCAAAGGGTAGGCGCTGCCATCGTCCTGGATCAGGGTGGCGCGGGCCTGGCCATCGCCGGCCTGCTGCAGCTCACCGGCGCGCAAGGCCCGACGCAGGGCGTTGAGCTCGCGGGTCGACTGGGTGACGTCGGCGTGGATCGGGTCCAGTTGCTGGATGGTCGCCAGCGGCGTGGTCTCGCTCTGGCCGACCAGGGCACCTTCGGTGACCAGGGCGCGGCCGATGCGCCCGGAGATCGGCGCGGTGACCGTGGCGTAACCCAGGTTCAGGCGGGCGCGCTCCAGCGCCGCCTTGGCTTCGGCAACCGCCGCGTCGGCCTGGAGGAAGGCGGCGCGGGCGTTGTCGTATTCCTGGCGGCTGACCGCCTTGTCGTCGACCAGCTGGCGGTAGCGCTGCTCTTGCAGGCGCGCCTGGTACAGCGTGGCCTCGGCCTTGGCCAGGGTCGCACGGGCGCTGTCGTGGTCGGCCTTGAACGGCGCCGGGTCGATGAGGAACAGCACATCGCCCTGTTTGACATCGCTGCCTTCGCGGTACACCCGCTTGAGCACCACGCCAGCGACGCGCGCGCGCACTTCTGCCGTGCGCGGGGCGAGGATGCGCCCGCTCAGCTCGGTGCTGATGGCCAGGGGCTGCAGTTGCAGGGTTTCTACCCGCACTTGCGGTGTGGGTTGTTGTTCGTCCTGCTCGGCCGCGTCGTCGCAACCGGCCAGGGGCAGGGCAAGCAGCGCCACGAGCGCCAGGGGGCGCAGGCGCGGGGGGAGGGTAATAGGCATGCGGATCTTCCGATGATGACCGTGCATATCCTAAGGCAACCGTTCCTCGGACGGCTGTTAACACCTGTAGGACCTGTGTGAAAAAGTGTTAAGAACAGTCCTACCGGTTTGTAGGTTTCTATATTCTGCATGAACCTGTGCCGACCTCTTCGCGGGTAAACCCGCTCCCACAGGGACCGCACAAGGTCTGAATCCTGTGCCGTACCTGTGGGAGCGGGTTTACCCGCGAAGAGGCCGGCGAAGATATCCCCATGACTTCCTGTAAGCCCTATGCCCAACATTCTCCTGGTCGAAGATGACAGTGCGCTGTCCGAGCTGATCGCCAGCTACCTGCAACGCAACGATTTCCATGTCCGGGTGATTGCCCGTGGCGACCACGTGCTGGACGCCTTCCGGCAAGACAACCCCGACCTGGTGATTCTCGACCTGATGCTCCCCGGCATCGATGGCCTGCAACTGTGCCGCCTGCTGCGTCAGGAATCACAAAGCCTGCCGATCCTGATGCTGACCGCCCGCGACGACAGCCACGACCAGGTGCTGGGCCTGGAGATGGGCGCCGACGACTACGTGACCAAACCCTGCGAGCCACGGGTTTTGCTGGCCCGCGTGCGTACCTTGCTGCGCCGCAGCAGCGTCAACGAGCCACGGCTGGACCACCACCAGATCCTCATCGGTGGCCTGCGCATCGACCTGGCCGAACGCCTGGTCAGTTGGCGCGGCGAGGAAGTGGAATTGTCCAGCGGTGAATACAACCTGCTGGTGGTGCTGGCCCGCAATGCCGGTGTGGTGCTCAGCCGCGACCGCATTCTCCAGCAATTGCGCGGCATCGAGTTCAACGGCACCGACCGCTCGGTGGACGTGGCCATTTCCAAGCTGCGCCGCAAGTTCGACGACAGTGCCGGCGAGGCGCGCAAGATCAAGACCGTGTGGGGCAAGGGTTACCTGTTCAGCCGTGTCGAGTGGGAGTGCTGACGCACCATGCTGAAGATCCTGGTGCGCCTGTATCTGGTGATCATCGTCGCTTACGCCGGGGCGTTGCTGTTGATCCCGGACGCCATCGTCGGCCTGTTCCACGACCGTTTCATGGCCTACAACCTGGACCAGGCCAAAGGCGTGCAGTCGCTGATCGTGCGCCAGTTTCGCCAGGCGCCGCAGGAACAATGGCCAGCGGTGGAGCAGGACCTGGCCAAGCTGTTCGCGCCCCTGGAGGTCGAATTGCTGCGCAGCGACAAGGCCGGCCTGAGCCCGCAGGAACAGGCGCGCCTGGAACAGGGCCAGTACGCCGTGCGCATTGGCGACTGGGGCTATTACGAAACGGTGTTGGCGCCTTTGGACCAGGATTGGCTGGTCAGCCTGCATTCACCGCCAGATCCACTGGACATCAACGTGTTGTCCTGGGGCGTGACCGTGCTGATCGGCGCGGCGATGCTCGGTTGCCTGCTGCTGTGGGTGTGGCCGCACTGGCGTGACCTGGAGCGCCTGAAGGAAACCGCCCGGCGCCTGGGCCAGGGGCGGATGGCCGAGCGCACGCACATCTCGCCGCACTCGAACATCGGCGAACTGGCTGGGGTGTTCGACACCATGGCCAGCGACCTCGAACGCCATGTCAACCAGCAGCGCGAGCTGCTCAACGCGGTCTCCCACGAGCTGCGCACACCGCTGACCCGGCTGGATTTCGGCCTGGTGCTGCTGTTCGACGAGGTGCCACCGACCAGCCGCAAGCGCCTGTTGGAATTGGTCGGGCATGTGCGCGAGCTGGACGAACTGGTGCTCGAACTTCTGTCGTACAGCCGCCTGTACAACGCCGACCAGGCGCGGGAACGGGTCGAAGTGTCGTTGCTGGAGCTGGTCGACAGCGTGCTCGGCGGCTTTGCCGAAGAACTTGATACCCGCGGTATCCAGTGGGAGGTGCAGGCCGAGGACAACTTGCCCCGCTTCGTGCTGGACCCGCGACTGACCGCCCGGGCCGTGCAGAACCTGGTGCGCAACGCCATGCGCTATTGCGATGAAAGCCTGTTGCTGAGGTTGCGTCTGGAGGCGGACGGCGCCTGCCTGTTGACCGTGGAAGACGACGGGATCGGTATTCCGGCCGAGGAGCGTGAGCGGATCTTCCAGCCGTTCTACCGCCTGGACCGCAGCCGCGACCGCAATACCGGCGGCTTCGGCCTGGGCCTGGCGATCAGCCGCCGGGCGATCGAAGGGCAGGGCGGGACCCTGACCGTGGCGCAGTCGGCGCTGGGTGGGGCACAGTTCAGGATTCGGCTGCCAGCTGGCTAGTCCACAGCACGACGCGGTCCTTGCCAGTGTGCTTGGCCTCGTACAGTGCCTGGTCCGCCCGTACCAGCGCCATGCTCAGGCTGTCCCCGCTGTCGACCCGGGCCAGGCCGATGCTGATGGTCACGGGCGGCACGCCAAGGTCGTCGCGTACGCGCTGGCACAGCGCGCCGACCCGTTGCTCGGCCCCTTGCTGGTCCAGCCCATCGAACAAGATGGCAAATTCCTCGCCACCCAGGCGGGCAAACTCATGGCCGGCCACGCCTGCCTTGATATGCACTGCCACCCGCTTGAGCACTTCATCGCCAATGTCATGCCCGAAGCGGTCGTTGACCCGCTTGAAGTTGTCGATGTCGATCATCGCCAGGTACTGCCCCGGTGTTGCCAGGCGCAGCTGGCGTTCAGCCTTGGCCATGAACGAGCGGCGATTGGGAATGTCGGTCAGGGCGTCGACATAGGCTTGCTCCAGCAGCACCTTGGACAGGTAGAAGTTGTGCAGCTTGGCCTGGCGCATCTGCAGGTAGCTATAGCTCACCAGGCCGCTGAGGAACAGCGCGTAGCTGATCAGCATTGCGCCTTCGAGTTCATCGACATCGATGCGGGTGTGGTAGAAGGGGTTGAGCATGACCCAGGTGATGGCCATGGCGCAGAATAACGACCAGCGCCGCACGGGCAGCACCGACACGGCATACAGCACGGTCGACACGCCGAGCACCAGCCACACCGGGCGCAGCGGCTCAGGAAGGCCTTCGATCACCAGGCGCATGCCCAAGGTGATGACGGCGATGAACAGCAGGTTGAGCACGTCGAAATGGTGACTGCGGCGGGTGAAGCGCAGCACCACGGTGAAGCAGCCGAGCAGGGCGATGAACAGGTAGGACAGCCAGGTAAACCCTTGGCCTCCGAGGAAGCTGACAATCAGGTCGAAGATCAGCCAGATCAGCGTGCTGATGCAGAACACCAGCATGCAGAACGGTCGCATGGATTCGAATTCGTGCTGGCGGAACTCGGCGCGCAGGGCGGCGGGGGCGACCTGCTTGCGCACGTGCTCTTCGATGGTCTTGAACATCGGTGTCTCCTGTGAGTACTGCTTGACCTGTACCGGCCCTTTCGCGGCGGTTCGACGCCTCGACGCGCCCGCTCCCACAGGATCTCCACAAGTTTGAAATGTGTGCGATCCCTGTGGGAGCGGGCGTGCCCGCGAAAGGGCCAGAACAGGTTGACTCAATTCTGTGGCAGAACACCCCTGGCCCAAGGCCGGTAGCGCAAGGCAAACACCGCTTCGGCATGGCACCCAGCACCCAGCTTCGGCTCCGCAGCTTCAGCCCGAAACGCCTGCCCCGGTGCACTCACCTGGCGAAACGCCTCGCGCACCACCCCCACCCGGCACGGCAGCGCCTGTTCGTAATTCTGGCGCACCAGCGGCGGCAAGCGCCCGGTCCCGGCACCGTCCTGCCACCACACAGTCAAGCCCAACCTGGCCAGCTGATCCAGCCAGGCGCCATGGACCCGCGGTGCCAGTTTGCCTGCGCTGAACGCGCTGATGTGCAGCGGCTTGTCCAGCCGCCGATTGAAGGCCTGCAGCTGGCTGTACAGCGCCGCGCGGCGATCGGCATCGCGAAAATGCAGGTCATCCAGCTCCATGGGCAGGTACCAGCCAGCGACGGTCAGCTGCCAGCCCTGGCGAAGCTGCTGGTACTGGCTCAGCGAACGGCCCAATTGCGACTTCCAGTAGTTGCTCAGGCCGTCACCGTCGAGTTCCTCGATGCGCTGGTAGTAGGCCGGGTCCAGGAACAGCCCGAGCACCAGCTCCAGGCCTTGGGCGTGGGCCTCGCGCAGGCTGTTGGCCAGCCAGCCCTGGGCACCGCCGAAATCACTGTCGCCGTAGGCACTCCACTGCACGATCAGGGTCTTGCCGCCTTGCGCCTTGGTAGCGCGCCACAGTTGCTGCCACTGCGCTGGGGTCACGGTGGCATCGCGGTTGAGCGGCTGGTAGAACAGGCGCTGGTCGGCCTGGGCCGGCAGGCACAGGGCGAGCATGCAGATTGCCAGGAGCGTACGCATCAGAAGGTCATCTCCGCGCCAACCAGCACGCCATTGGCGCTCTTGTAGAGGTTGCCACCCAGCGACTGCTGGTACTCGGCACGCACTTTCAGCGAGCCGCGGTAGGCGTTGTAGCGGTCGTCGTCGAACCACCACTGCCAGCGCACACCGACCCCGGCACGGGCGTCCTGGCGCCAGTCGTTGCTCGGATCCTGGCTGGAAAACTCGAAGAAGCCGTACGGCATGAGCGTTTGTGGCGAGTTGCCGGGCAGCTTCCAGGCATGGCCCTGCTGGTAGCGCGACAGCCAGGCGTGGTCGCCGGCGCGGGTCCACCAGGCGGCATCGAGGTAGAGGAAGCGCTCGTTCCAGTCGTCTTCGTCGACCCGCCAGTCGTTGCGCCAGTCGCCCTGGTCGAGGAACGAGGCGGTGGCGCGCAGCAGCAGGTCATTGCTCGACTCGGCATGGTGGCGCAAGTCGCCCCAGTTGCTGCCGACCTTGGCCGGGCTCAGCAGCTCGCCAAGGCTCAGGCCGCTGTAGTGGTCGTCGTCGATCTGCCGCTGGTGATACAGCTCGGCGTACAGGTTGAGGTTGGCCTGGCCCAGCGGCTTGTAGCGCAGGCCGACGCCGGTGCCCATGCTTTGCGCGTAGTCGGTGCGGCTCTGGCCGCCGAACAGCACCCGGCCGTAGACTGACAGGGTGCTGCCGTTGCGGCTGGGTTCCTCGCCCAGGGCGTGGTCCCACATGGCCAGCTGCACGTTCTGCGATTGCGCACGACGCGAGGTGCCGCTGCGCTGGCCGTTATCGAGGAACTTGTCGTTGGTCGAGGTGCCAGCGGGCGACCAGGTGCTGGCCAGGGTGATGGTGTCGCGCCGTGACAGGGTTTCGTGGGCGCGGCGCTGGCGGTACTTGCGGGCTTCGAGGCTGCCGTACTCGTCGTCACCGTCGACCAGGTTCTCTTCCACGTCGATCACCCGGCGCAGCTCGCGGCGCGCGGCGGCGCTGTCCTCGGCTTCGTCGTAGCGCAGGGCGAGGGTCTCGCCCAGGCGATAGTCCTCGGGGAAATCGTGGGTGGCGCGTTCCAGATAAGGGATCGACTGGCGACGCTGGGCCTTGTCCTGCGAGCCGGCCAGGCGCATGCCATAGTCGGCACGATAGCGCGGCTGGTTGGGCTCAAGACGCACGGCTTCGGCCAGCCAGGCGGTGCTCTGCGCACTGTCGCCGGCCAGTTGCGCGGTGCTGGCGGCGGCGTAGTAGTGGTCGGCACGCGGGTTGTGTGCCAGGGCCTGGCGCTGGAAGCCCAGCGCCGCGTGCGGGTCGCCCTGACGTTGGGCGATGGCGGCACCCAGTGCCCAGTCATCGGCGCTGTTGTGCGCGGCCGCGTCCCAGTAGCGGCGGGCGGCGTCGGCATCGCCGGCATTCAAGGCGCCACGGGCGGCAGTCAGGCGGGCGTTGTCGTTCCAGGCGCTGGCCGGCAGGTTGCGCCAGATCGGCATGGCCGCTTCGGAATCGCCAGCTGCTTCCAAGGCGTAGGCCAGGGGCAGGCGGTTGCCACTGTCACCCAGACGTTCGGCGGCCTGGTAATAGACCACCGCTTCACCGGGCTGATCGGGCATGGCGCAGCGGCCGAGGGCGCGGTACTGGCCGGCTTCGGTCGGGTTTGCCGGGATGGCACGGCGCACGGCGTCGCACTGGCCGTTTTCAGCCAGGCGGCCGAGCAACTGGGCACGGGTATTGGCGTCGACCCTGGGGATCAGCCCGAGTATGCGCTGGCTGTTCAGTGGGCCATCGTTGCGCGCATAGATATTGCCCAGGCGCAGCAGCAGGGAAGGTGTCAGGCGCCCCTGGCGACGGTCATAGGCCTGCTCGAGCAAGGTGCGGGCGTGCTCGCTCTGGCCTTGTTGCAGCAGCAGGTAGGTGGCTTGTTCGAGCGCAGCCAGGTCACCGTTCTGACGGTAGCGTTTTTCCCATTCGGCTGCCGTGCGGGGTTGTGGCGGCTGCACCGGGTCGCCATACAGGCGCTGCTTGAGCACCGCATAAGCGCGCGGGTCTGCGCTGGCCGGGCAGTCCTTGAACTGTTCGCGGGCAACGTCCGGGTCACGGCGTGACAACCAGTCGACGGTCTCCAGGCAAGGCCGCTGCAATTCGTTGCTCAGTTGCCGTACCAGCGGCGCGTCATCACCTTCACGGGCCAGCTCCCACAACTGCTGGCGTTGCTCAGGTTGCTGCAACTGTTCGGTAGGCAGTTGTTCCAACCAGCGCTGTGCCAGTTGATGGTGGCCGACGGCGATGGCCCGATTGGCCATGGCCAGGCGCGTCTGGTTGGCGACTTCGGGGGAGGGGGCGCTTTGCAGCAGCTTTTCCAGGCCCTTTTCATCGACCTGCTGGACATAGGCGTTGGCCAGGCGCTGCCAGTCTTCTGGCGGCAATTGGCCCTTGTCGGCCAAAGGCTGCAGTTGCTCGATGGTTTCCTTCCAGTTACGCAGTTGCTCGGCGAAGTTGGCCCGGGCCAGGCGCAGCACCTGGCCATCGTCGTGCGGCGGCAGCTGGTTGAGCCACGCCAGGGCTTTGCCGGCACCGCCGAACTTGGCCAGGCTCAGGCTGTAGGCCTGCCACAGGCGTACCCGCTGGGTGCCATCGGCGCTGGCCAGCCAGCCTTCCACCTGGCTGGCAGCGGGTGGGTCCTGCTCGATCCAGGTCAGGCGCAGCTCCTGCAAGGCATTGGCGTATTCGGGGCCATTGCCGAGCTGCTCGGCCATGGCTTCGGCTTCCTTGTAGCGGCGCTGGTGGGCCAGGGCTTCGACCAGCAGCGAGCGGGCTTCGTCGTTGTTCGGCACACGGCTGAGCACATGGCGGGTCAGGCGCTCGACTTCGGCCCAGTTGTCCTTCTTCGCTTCGCGGTAGCTGCGCTCCATGAACGGGTAGCTGGTGAAACGCTGGAATTCGGTCATGGGGGCTGCCTGGGTCGCCAGCGCGGTGGAACACAGCAACAGCCCGGACAGGGTGAGGGACAGACGCGGCTTCATGCCACCTCCCGGGTCAGATCAAAGGCAGCCTGCTGTTCGCTGGCCTGTTCGGCGAGGGCCTGCTGCAGCACCTCTTCGGTGATGATGCCGCGGGCGATCAGGTGCTCGCCGAGGCTTTGCTGCTCAGGGTCGAAATCGATCAGTGCCTGGTTGAACAGGGTGACCGGGACCATGCCACGCACCTGCAGCAGGGCGCCAAGCATCACCTGGTGATGGCTGACCCGTTCGATCAGATCGGCATCATCCTGGTGCCGCTCCAGCACGGCGAGCATGTCGTGGGTTTCGGGCGTCTGCCAGGGGCTCGGGTAGTGATAGCGCAGGCCCAGGGTGACCCGGCCCTGGGGGGCCAGGCGGCAGCTGACCGGGCGTTTCAGCTGGCGGCTGATCACCCCCAGCGACACCTGGCTGACCGGGCTTTCGCTGGCCAGCACCAGGGTGTTGCCGTCTTCGGCGACTGGCAGTACGCCATAGTGCGTGGCCAGCCGGCGTGGCAACTGAGCAATCAGCTGTGGGTCGAGCTTGAACGGGTTGAGCGGCGCCCAGGGCAGGTCGAGCTGTTCGGCCAGCGTTTGTACCAGCTGCTCGCTGGTCAGCCAGCCCCGCAGCAGCAGTTCGCGGCCCAGGCGCCGGCGCACCGGGCTGGTGATCGCCTGCTCCAGCTGTTCCTCGGTGATGTAGCCCTTTTCTACCAGGCGATGGCCCAGTGGCGTGCGCGCCGGCGAGGCGAGCGCGGGGAATTCGTGGGTGGTCTTGTCCCACGCCACCCGCCGCGAATCGCCCATCTCCATGACCTGGCGCAGGGCACGCAGGTTGGCGAAGAAGTTGACGAAGTTGCTCCACATCATCCGGGGTGCCGACAGCAGGCCTTCGAAGATGCCGTAGTAGCGGGTGACGAACCAGCCGCGCTGGAACAGGCGGTTGACCAGCATCAGGCCGTTGAGCCAGAGCAGGGTGGCAAGCAGCTGGCTGTCGCTGAGGATCGACATGAAGCGCCAGGAATCCGGGGCGATCACGGTCACCAGCCACATGGCCAGCAGCACCAGCAGCAACAGGTTGACCAGGAAGCTCAGCAGGTAGGCGAACAGGCCCCGGCGGTCACGCCAGAGGAAGTAGTTGAGCGCGCCGGTGCGGCTCCAGCCGAGGTTGCTGGTGCCCTGGAAGACGATGCCGACGATCCACCGCGACTTTTGCCGGATGGCGTGCTGCCAGTCGCGCGGGAAGTGCTCGCGCACGCAGATCACCTGGGCGAACTCGCGGCTCATGCCCGGCCGCCACTCGTGCTTGAGGGCCAGCGCCGGGTCGGTGATGGAGTAGCGGGCGAAGATGCACTTCATGCCTTTCTGTTTCAGGCGAAAGCCGATGTCATAGTCTTCAGTCAGGCTCTGCACGTCGAAGGCGATGCCATCGCCGTCTTCGAGCAGGGCGCTGATGGCGCGACGGCTGAAGCAGGTGCCGACGCCGGCACTGGGTACCTGGCCGGTCAGTGCCTCACGCACGATCACGTCCTTGCCGTGGTTCTCGGCGAACTCGTCGACGTAGTGCCCGGCGGTGAACCCCTTCCATTCCGGCGCGTAGGGGTACACAGGGATCTGGATCATGTCCTTGTTCGGCAACAGGTAGTTGAACAGGCGCAGTTCCATGGGCGAGATCACGTCTTCGGCGTCATGCAGGATGAAGCCAGCGAACTCGATACGGGCATCGTCTTGAAAGCGCAGGATGGCGTCGATGATGTTGTTCAGGCAGTCGGCCTTGCTGGTGGGACCGGGGCGCGCGCAGACCACCTTGTGCACGTTCGGGTAATGCAGGCACACGGCGTCGACGTCGGTCTGGGTCTGCGGGTCGTTGGGGTAGGTGCCGACGAAGATCTGATAGTTCTCGTAGTCGATGGTCGAGGCCGCCAGGCGCGCCATTTCGCCGACCACGCCCACCTCGTTCCAGGCCGGGACCATGATCGCCAGGGGCTTTTCCGCTACTTCGAACAGGCGTTTCTCGTCGGCCTTTTCGTATTTGTCGTAGATGCGAAAGCGGCGGATCAGCTTGCGGCTCCAGTAGCACAGGTCGATGAACAGGTCGTCGAGGCCTAGCAGGAACATCAGCGAGGCGAGGATGATCGCCAGGACTTTGAGGCCGAACAGCACATAGGTGAGGTAGTCGATGAAGGCCAGGCTCATGCGTCATCTCGCAGGTTGGCCGTTTCTGCAAACCAGCGCGTCAGGCGCTCGGCGATGCGCTCGCTGGCATGGCCGTCACCGAACGGGGTATAGACCCGCGCCATGCGTGCGTAGGCCTCCGGGTCGTCGAGCAACTGGCGGGTTTCGTCGACGATGCGTTCGGTCAGGGTGCCCACCAACTTGACCGTGCCGCCCTTGAGCACGGCGGGGCGCTCGGTGACCTTGCGCAGCACCAGCACCGGTTTGCCGAGTGCCGGGGCTTCTTCCTGCACGCCGCCGGAGTCGGTGAGGATGACCTGGGCGCGGTTCATCAGCCAGACGAAGTGCGGGTAGTCCTGAGGGGCGATCAGGTGGATGTTGCTGCGGTTCGACAGCACGCCATACACGGCCTGCTGCACCTGTGGGTTGAGGTGCACGGGGTAGACGAACTGCACGTCCGGGTAACGCTCGGCCAACTGCGCCAGGGCCAGGCAGATACGCTCGAAGCCGGGGCCGAAATTTTCCCGGCGGTGGCCGGTAATCAGCACCATGCGCTGCTCGGGACGCAGCACGCTCAGCGGCGAGTCGGCGGCCGGCTGCCATTGCCGTTCGGCCAGGTGGTCGCGCATCCATAGCAGGGCGTCAATGACAGTGTTGCCGGTGACTGCGATGTGCTCCGGCGGTACGCCCTCACGGATCAGGTTGGCGTCCGAGTCGCGGGTCGGGGTGAAGTGCAGGTCGGCGAGCACCCCGGTCAGGCGCCGGTTGGCTTCTTCGGGCCAGGGCTGCTGCAGGTTGCCGGTGCGCAGGCCGGCTTCGACATGGCCGATGGGGATGTGCCGGTGGAAGGCCGCGAGGCTGGCGATGAAGCTGGTGGTGGTGTCGCCGTGGACCAGCACGATATCGGGCTTGACCTGCTCGTAGGCCTGGTCGAGCTTGTCCAGCAGGTCACGTGCCAGGCCGTTCAGGGTCTGGTTCTGGGTCATCACCTTGAGGTCCTGGTCGACGCTCAGGCCAAAGGCGGTGAGCACCTGCTCGAGCATCTCGCGGTGCTGGCCGGTGGAGCAGATATGCAGGTTCACCTCGGGCCAGTTGCGCAGCACGCGGGCCAGCGGGGCCATCTTGATCGCTTCAGGTCGGGTGCCGAACACCATCATCACGCAATACGCCATCGTCGTGTTCCTCGTACAAATCCCTGGACGAAGTGGTAGGACATGTCGCTGCTTGCAAGTGATAGATACAAGCAGTCGCATGCAGGGTTGTCCAATGCGTGACCGGTGATGGCGTGCAGCTATCAGCTGAATTTCGAGCTTTTGCTTGGAGCTCTCATCTTGTAGTTTTGTAGGCCGATTCTTCAGGGAGCAGAACATGCAAGGCAAGGCGCGCAAGATCGTCCAGGCCATTCTCTACGAAGCCATTGCCGTGGCTTGCGTGGCACCGGCGCTGGAGCTGGCGTTCGGGGCCGGGATGGCGGAGTCGACAGTGCTGTCGGTGCTGATGTCGGGCATCGCCATGAGCTGGAACATGGCCTACAACTGGGCCTTCGAACGCTGGGAGGCACGCCAGCGCAAGCGCGAGCGCACGCTGCTGCGCCGGGGGTTGCACGCGCTGGGCTTCGAGGGCGGGCTGGTGCTGATCCTGCTGCCATTGGTGGCGTACTGGCTGGATGTCAGCCTGTGGGCGGCGTTCCTCACCAACCTGGCCCTGTTCGTGTTCTTCTTCGTCTATGCCTTTGTGTTCCAGTGGGGCTTCGACAAGGTGTTCGACGTGCCGCTGTCGGCGCAACAAGCAAAGTGTTGACTTGGCCAGGGCCGGCGAGATAACGTCCTGTCCATGAAAACCTTCCCGCACGTGAACGCCATTATTATTACCGCCATTATCAGCTTGGCGGGCTAGCGCGTACGTGCACCGAACCCGCCCTGGAGGCGGGTTTCTTCTCTCTGACTCCTGGGCAACGTGAAAAAAAGCCAAGGAGTTGCAATCGATGACCAGCCTCAACGTCAGCCCTCGTACCCCGTCCACCCCGCAGCAATTGCTGTCGGAACAGGTGCGCCGCATCCTGTCCGCGCCGGTGTACGACCTGGCCATCGAGACGCCCTTGCAAGCCGCCCCCGCGCTGTCTGCCAGCCTCGGCAACCAGGTGTTGCTCAAGCGTGAAGACCTGCAGCCGACCTTCTCGTTCAAGATCCGTGGGGCCTACACGCGGTTGTCACGCCTGACCCAGGCCCAGCGCGAACGGGGCGTGATCACCGCCTCGGCTGGCAACCATGCCCAGGGCGTGGCCCTGGCGGCGGCGCACCTGGGCATGAAGGCGACCATCGTCATGCCCACCACCACGCCGTCGCTCAAGGTCGAAGGGGTGCGCTCGCGGGGTGGCCATGTGGTGCTGCATGGCGAGAGCTTCCCCCATGCCCTGGCCCACGCGCTGAAACTGGCCGACAGCGACGGGGCGACCTTCGTGCCGCCGTTCGACGACCCGGACGTGATCGCCGGCCAAGGCACCGTGGGCATGGAGATCCTGCGTCAGCAGCCGGGTGCGCTGGACGCGATCTTCGTGCCGGTTGGCGGTGGCGGGCTGGTCGCGGGCATTGCCGCCTACGTGAAATACCTGCGCCCCGAGGTCAAGGTGATCGGTGTCGAGCCGGAAGACTCCAACTGCCTGCAGGCTGCCATGGCGGCAGGCGAGCGGGTGATCCTGCCGCAGGTCGGAACCTTCGCCGATGGCGTGGCGGTGGCGCAGATCGGCGCCCACTGCTTCGAGCTGTGCCGGCATTTTGTCGATGAAGTGGTGACCGTCAGCAGCGATGAGTTGTGCGCGGCGATCAAGGACATCTACGACGATACCCGCTCGATCACCGAACCCTCGGGTGCCCTGGCCGTGGCCGGGATCAAGAAGTACGTGGCCCGCGAGGGCGTCACGGGGCAGACCCTGGTGGCCATCGACTCCGGCGCCAACGTCAACTTCGACCGCCTGCGCCACGTGGCCGAACGTGCCGAGCTGGGCGAGCAGCGGGAGGCGATCATCGCCGTGACCATCCCCGAACAGCCCGGCAGCTTCCGGGCCTTCTGCCAGGCGCTGGGCAAGCGGCAGATCACCGAGTTCAACTACCGCTACTACCCGGGCAAGGAAGCGCGCCTGTTCGTTGGCGTGCAGACCCACCCGCTGCACGACCCGCGTGAGCAGCTGCTGGCCAGCCTGCGCGGGCAGGGCTACAGCGTGCTCGACCTGACCGACAACGAACTGGCCAAGCTGCATGTGCGCCACACCGTGGGCGGGCATGCCGCGCCGGGGGCCGATGAGCGTGTGCTGCGCTTCGAGTTCCCCGAGCGGCCAGGGGCGCTGCTGGGCTTCCTGGAGCGGCTGGGCAAGCGCTGGAACATCAGCCTGTTCCATTACCGTAACCATGGCGCGGCCGAAGCGCGGGTATTCGCGGCGCTGGAAGTGCCTGGCGACGAGCAGGCCAGCCTGCCCCAGGCGCTGGACGAAATGGGCTACCGCTACTGGGACGAGACCGATAATCCGGCTTACCGGCTGTTCCTTGGCTAACGTTGCTCTGGATCAACATCCGCTGCATTGAACGGGCGGATCCTCGTTGGTAGACAGACCCACCAGGAGGATCCGGTCATGAGCAGCACCTTCTTCATCCCGCCCGTCAACATCATGGGCATCGACTGCCTTGACGAGGCCATGGCCGCGATTGCCGGTTATGGCTTGCGCAAGGCGCTGATCGTCACCGACCAGGGCCTGGCCAAGGCGGGGGTCGCCGCTCGCATCGGGCGCATGCTGGCCTCGCAGGATATCGATTCGGTGGTGTTCGACGGTGCCAAGCCCAACCCCAGCATCGCCAACGTCGAGGCGGGCCTTGCCGTGTTGCAGCGTGAGCGCTGCGACTGCGTGGTGTCGCTGGGCGGTGGCTCACCCCATGACTGCGCCAAGGGCATTGCCTTGTGCGCTACCAACGGTGGGCATATCAGCGACTACGAGGGCGTCGACCGCTCGCGCAAGCCGCAACTGCCGCTGATTGCCATCAACACCACGGCGGGCACGGCCAGTGAGATGACCCGTTTCTGCATCATCACCGACGAGCGCCGCCATGTGAAAATGGCCATCGTCGACCGCAACGTCACGCCGATCCTGTCGGTCAACGACCCGGCGCTGATGGTTGCCATGCCCAAGGGGCTGACGGCGGCCACCGGCATGGATGCGTTGACCCACGCCATCGAAGCCTATGTGTCGACGGCGGCCACGCCGATTACCGATGCTTGCGCGCTGAAGGCCATCAGCCTGATCAGTGAGAACCTGCGCCAGGCGGTGAACGATGGCAACGACCTGCAGGCGCGGGAGAACATGGCCTACGCGCAGTTCCTGGCGGGCATGGCGTTCAACAATGCCTCGCTCGGTTACGTGCATGCCATGGCGCACCAGCTGGGCGGTTACTACGACTTGCCCCATGGTGTGTGCAATGCGGTGCTATTGCCGCATGTGCAGCGTTTCAATGCCAAGGTCAGTGCCGCGCGCCTGCGCGATGTGGCCAAGGCCATGGGCATCAAGGTGTGTGGGCTGGATGCGGAGCAGGGCGCGGGGGCGGCGATTTCGGCCATCGAGCACCTGGCGGTGGCAGTGGGCATTCCGGCGGGGTTGGCGGAGCTGGGGGCCAAGCTTGAGGATGTCGGCATTCTGGCGGCCAATGCCCTCAAGGATGCCTGTGGGCTGACCAACCCGCGGCCGGCCAGCCAGGACGAGATCGAGGGGATTTTCCGGGCGGCATTCTGACGACTGGTATTTCGGGCCGACCCGGTCGCTGTAGGAGCGGCCTTGTGTCGCGAAAGGGCTGCGAAGCAGCCCCGGCAATTCATGCGGCGAAGCTGAGATCCTGGGGCTGCTCTGCAGCCCTTTCGCGACACAAGGCCGCTCCTACAGAGTTCGCGCAAGATCTTGGGAAAAAGTCCTAGCGCTCACGCATGAAGAACCCGGCCACATACTTGCGGAAGGTTTCCAGGCTCTTGAAGTCCGCATAGCGCTTGAAGTTTTCGGCATCGGGCTCCGGCCCGATCGGCTTCTCCAGCAACGACACCGAGAGCACCCGGTCCTGATCCGAGGTCAGCACCAGTTCATCCATCACCTGGCCACCGATTACCGGCCGGCGCATCTGCACCTTCACCCCTTTGCTGGCCATCCAGTCGATCAGCGACACCAGTGCCTTGAGTGGCTCGCGCTCTTCGTCGCGGTACACCGGAAACATCTGTGCGCGTGACAGCACCGGCACGCTGGCAACGTGAATCAGTTCATAGAAGTGGCTGCCCGCCGTGGTGGGCGAGTACAGGGCCAACGCCAGCAGCGGGCCTGACGCCCGGCTGCCACCCCAATACAGGTGATGCCCCTGGAAATCGAAGCCGTCTTCGCTGCGGTTGTTGAACAGCTTGCGCCCCTTGATCTGGTCGACGCAGTCCAGCATCAGGCCATGGCGACGGTGGTTGCCGAACACCGTGGCTTCGCGCAGGCGGGACTTGAGCATCATCATGTGCTTCATGTCCAGGCGGGTTTCCAGATAATTGCTGGCCGGCACCCGTTCAAGCAACGGGTAGCGGCTGGCGACACTGCGCAGCTCGGCGAACTGGCCGGTGAGGTCTTTCTTCAGGTGCGTGGCGTAAAGGTTCAGGCCGCTGGTCTCGATCCAGGTCAGCAGCAGTGACAGCAGGCGTTGCTGTTCGCGGCGCTCACTGCCTTCGCCCGCCGTGCCATTGTCTTCACTGGCCTTGCGGTAATCGCCGATAAGGCGCAGCGGGGTGTCAGGTGCCAGCCAGGCGGCAGGCGCGACGGGTTCCTCCTCGCGCTCGCTGGCCTCGCGTTCGTCCTTGGTGAACGGGCAGCCGGGCGCATGCTCGGCAGTACCCGGGTTGTTCTTCAGAAACAGCGTGCCGGTGCTGCCATTGAGGGTGACATTGAGCACCGGCAAGGCATCCTTGCGGCAGTCGCAGGCCAGCCACTGGTTGGCGCTGCGCACCTTCATCAGCAGCTGGTTGGCCTGCAGCAGGCGTGGCCCGGCCAGGCTGCCGGTGGCGAAGCCGACCAGCAGTTCCTCTTCGGCCGGGGTCAGGCTGCGCACCTGCGCGGCGGTTTTGTCGATGATTCGCATGAGGCAGCTCCAAGCTACGAGCCTCAAGCTTCAAGCAAACGCACCGCGCTTTCAACTCGTCGCTCAGCTGCCGCCGAACATCTTGGCTGCACGGGCGCGGATCTCGTCGGGGCTGAGGTCTTCCTTGTGGGTGGAGACGAACCACATATTGCCGAACGGGTCTTTCAGCGAGCCGCTGCGGTCGCCGTAGAACTGGTCCTTGACCTCGTGCAACTGAGTAGCGCCCGCCGCAATGGCCTGGGCATAGACCTTGTCGCAGTCCTCGACATACAGATGCAGGCCCACCGCAGCACCTGCGAGTTTCTGGCTGGCGGTCAGGCCGCCTTCCATGTCGCACGGGTCGGCGAGCATCAGCGAAGAATCGCCGATGCGCAGTTCGGCATGGCCGACGCGGCCGTCCGGGCCTTCGAGGCGGAACATTTCGGTGGCGCCAAAGGCCTTCTTGTAGAACTCGATGGCCTTGGCGGCGTCGTTGATGGCCAGGTACGGGGTGATGCTGTGCTGGCCTTCTGGGATGGGTTTGACAGCCATGTTCGACTCTCCTTGGTGGTGGGCGCCGAGGGGCGCCCTGATGCTTAGAGTCGTTTGCGCAGATGGAAAATCGACAATGCTGCTAGATCGATTCTCTATAAGCGCGGCCGTCAGAAGATGTAGTCGGTGGTCAGGAAGCTCGATTGGCGGTTGCGGATGATTTCGCTGATCAGTTCCTTGTTGGCTTCCTGGAAGCGGGTCGCGACCAGCGTGCGGATGGAGAACACGCGCAAGGCATCGTGCACCGACAGGGTACCTTCGGCGCTGTTCTTGCGGCCGTTGAACGGGTAGGTGTCCGGGCCGCGCTGGCACTGGGCGTTGAGGTTGATGCGGCCGACCTGGTTGGCAAAGATGTCGACCAGGCTGCCAATGGTGGCCGGGTCGTTGCCGAACAGGCTCAGCTGCTGGCCGTAGTCGGAGTCGAGCACGTAGTCGATCACGGTCTGCAGGTCGCGATAAGGCACCACCGGCACCACCGGGCCGAACTGCTCTTCGTAGTACACGCGCATGTCGCGATTTACCGGGTAGAGCAGGGCGGGGTAGAAGAACGAGCCGCGGCTCTGCCCACCCCCTTCGTTGAGCACCCGTGCGCCCTTGGCCGTGGCATCGGCCACCAGCTGGTCGAGGTAGTCGACCTTGCCCTGTTCCGGCAGTGGCGTCAGCGCAACGCCAGGCGCCCAGGGCATGCCTGGTTTGAGCGCGGCGAGCTTGCGCTGGAACTTGTCGAGGAAGGGTTCGACCACATCCTCGTGGACGAACAGGATCTTCAGCGCCGTGCAGCGTTGGCCATTGAACGATAGCGCGCCGGTAATGGCCTCTTCCACGGCATTGTCCAGGTCCACCTGGGGCAGGACGATGCCCGGGTTCTTCGCGTCCAGGCCCAGGGCCGCACGCAGCCGGTGCGGCCGTGGGTGCAGTTTCTTGAGGTCGCTGGCGGCCTTGTGGGTGCCGATGAAGGCGAACACATCGACCTTGCCGCTGGCCATCAGCGCGCTGACCGTTTCGCGGCCACGGCCATAGATGACGTTGATCACCCCCGGCGGGAAGCTGTCGCGGAACGCTTCAAGCAGTGGGCGAATCAGCAGCACACCGAACTTGGCCGGCTTGAACACCACGGTGTTGCCCATGATCAGCGCCGGGATCAGCGTGGTGAAGGTTTCGTTGAGCGGGTAGTTGTAAGGGCCCATGCACAGCGCCACGCCCAGCGGCGCCCGGCGGATCTGGCCGAGGGTGCCTTGTTCGAGCTCGAAGCGGCTGGAGCGGCGGTCGAGGTCCTTGAGGGCGTTGATGGTGTCGACGATGTAGTCGCAGGTGCGGTCGAATTCCTTTTCCGAGTCCTTGAGGTTCTTGCCGATTTCCCACATCAGCAGCTTGACCACGGCGGTGCGCTGCTCGCGCATGCGCGCGAGGAAGGTTTCCACATGCTGGATGCGCTCGGCCACGCGCATGTTCGGCCAGGCGCCACGGCCCTTGTCGTAGGCGTTTACCGCTGCGTCCAGGGCGGTGAGGGCGGTGTCGGCGTCGAGCAACGGCGCGCTGCCGAGCACCACCTGGCGCTCGCCGTCCGCTTCCTTCAGCCAAACCGGGCTGCGCACCGTGGCCAGTGGCCCGTCCCAGCGTCTGAGTTCACCGTTCACCAGGTAGTCGCGTTGTTCCAGCGGTGCGCCCAGGCGCCAGTTCTCGGGAATGTCGCCGGCGGCGGGAAACAGCGAATCGAGCAGATGTTCCATGGGTACTGCACCTCATGTGTCTTGGCGGGTGAAACGCTTCAGCTACGAGCATGCACCCTGGGCAAGAAAAACACCAGTCTGGCTCAATATTGCGCGCACCGCGCCGATACAGGGGCAATCGCCCACACCTGCAGGCTTATGACCCCGTCCAATTCCCCGATGACCCACGAACAGACACCGACTTCCGGCACGCTGCGTCGCGCCCTTCGCCGCTTGTTGCCGGTCAGCGTTTCCCTGGCCGGTATTGGCGTGTCCATGGCGCTTGGCCATGTGGACATCCAGCGCCAGCACGGCCAGCAGGACGCGAGCCTGTTCCATTCGCCGTTGTTCTGGTTCGCCCTGACCTGCAGTGGCCTGCTCAGCCTGTTCATCGCGCAGATCAACCGCAAGCAGCGCCAGCTGCAACAGCGTAACCGCGAGCTGCAACGTTCGCAGGCGCAGCTGGAACGCTTGGCGCATTACGACACCATCACCGGTTTGCCCAACCGGGTGCTGTTCCAGCAGCAGTTGGCCGAGGCCACGGCCGAAGGCCATGGCCTGGCCGTGCTGCTGCTGGATATCGACGGTTTCAAGCAGGTCAACGACAGCCTGGGCCACGCCATGGGCGACCTGTTGCTGCAGCAGGCGACCGCGCGCTTTCTTCAGGAACTCGACACCAGCGACCGGGTATGCCGGCTGGGCGGCGATGAATTCGTGTTCATGCTCCAGGGCACCCAGGGCCAGGTCAGCCACCAGCTGCGGCAGCTGCTGCGCTGCCTGCAGCGGCCGTTTGACCTCAATGGCAATGCCGCGCTGGTGACGGGCAGCATCGGCCTGGCCTGGTGCCCGCAACATGGCGAAGACGTTGGCAGCCTGCTGCGCCATGCCGACACGGCCATGTACGCGGCCAAGGAGGGTGGCCGCAACGCCTGGCGCCCCTATCACCCGGACATGACGGCGCGGCTGCACCAGCGCCTGGAGCTGGAGCGCAACTTGCGCCGGGCGTTGCAGGATAACGAGTTCGAGTTGTGGTACCAGCCGAAGGTCGACCTGTTCAGCGGCCAGCTGGAAGGAGTCGAGGCCTTGTTGCGCTGGCGCGATCCGGAGCATGGGCTGATCCCGCCTGGCGAGTTCATCCCGCTTGCCGAGCGCACTGGCCTGATCATCCCCTTGGGTGAGCGCGTGCTCGACCTGGCCTGTGCGCAACTGGCCGCCTGGCGCGCCGCCGATTGCCTGCCGGGGCCCCTGGCGGTGAACGTGGCGGCGCTGCAGATCGAGCGCAGTGACTATGTCTCGAGCCTGGCCATTGCCCTGGAACGCCACGGCCTGGCCCCCAACCTGCTGGAAGTGGAAATCACCGAGAGCCTGCTGATGGAAAGCCAGCAACAGGCGTGCGCGGCCCTGGCCCAGCTGCAAGCCATGGGCGTGGCCACGGCGGTGGACGACTTCGGCACCGGTTATTCGTCGCTGGCCTACCTGCGTGCCTTGCCCATCGACCACCTGAAGATCGACCGGGCGTTCATCAAGGACCTGCCGGATGACGATGATGCAGTAGCTATCGCCCGGGCGATCATCGACCTGGGGCATGCCCTGGGCTATCGCATCACTGCCGAAGGGATCGAGACCCAGCAGCAGTATGACTTCCTGCGCAATGCCGGGTGTGACCAGGGCCAGGGCTACCTGCTGGGGCGGCCGATGCCGGCCGCCGAGCTGCAGAAGTGGATGGCGCGCAACCCGCTCAGGGCGCGAGTCCCGCGTTAATGGCAGGGTACTTACATCGGGATGCTGAACAGCTCATAAGCCGGGCGAGCAAAGGCGTGCTGGCGTAACGGCAGGTCATGGTCGATCACAGCCAGGCGTCGCCAGAACTCTGCGAGTGCTTGGTGTGGGTGTGATGTGAAAGGTTCGAGGTCGAGCAGCACCCTCAAGTCTCGTCGGTACTGCAGCGGCATGCGGTCCCAGAGCGCCGCTTCAGCGGGGCCGGTATTGGGGAAAAAGTCCTCATAGTCGCTTTCGTTCACCAGTAGATCCACCTGATGCGCTGCATTGTAGGCTTCGACTTCTTCGAGCATGTCCGGGCTCAGCCGTGGGCTTTCAAGGCGCATCGCCCGGGCGACCGGTTGCGGCACATGGAAACCGGCCGGCAGTTGTTGCAGCTGATTATCGCCCAGGTCGATCGCCACCGGCGAACTGGTGATGCTTTCCAGCCCGGGCGGCAATTCGGTCAGTGCGCAGTTATCCAGGAACAGCGTGTACAGACCCGGCATCCGGCTCAGGTCGGGAGCGCGCAACAATGGGTTGCTGCTCATGTCCAGCACAGCCAGATTGGTGAATTGATCGAGCATCTGCTGGGTGTCGTCATCCCAGGTAATGCGGTTACTGTCGAGGTCCAGCCAGGCCAGTTCCTGTGGGTTTGCCAGGCGAGGCAGGCGACTGAAGCGGCAGTCACTCAGGTACAGACGCTTGAGCCTGGGAAAACGTTCGTAGAATTCGGCCGGTAACTGGCTCAGGTTGCGATTGTTTGCCAATGAAACATGCTCGATGTGGGCGAAATCGTCCGGCAAGGCCAGGCTGGCCAGGTCATGGTCCGTCAGATCAAGGCCTGGGAGTTCCAGGCTGTAGACCTCGGCGTCACGACCCAGCGGCAGGCTGGATATGCGGCGCCAGGCATTGATGATAGGGGTAATGGCCTCTTGGCGGCGGTGCGGGAACTGCGGGTCGGGGCGTGCCCATTCACTCAGGTTTTGACGCAAGGTCTGCAGGCGTTGCTCAAGGTCGCGCATGGCCTGTGTGGGCGAAATCAACTGTTGCCGCCAGGCATGTTCGGCCTGACGGAGGTCGTCGTCATTGGCGGTGGGGTATAAACGGCGATAGCGCAGTGCCAAGGGTTCCCGCCGATAAGGGCTGCTGGGTGTCGTTTCGAGCCCGCCTTTCAAACCACCGGGTTTGACCCTACGGCGCCCCCCTGCGGTCCAGAGGCGTCGGAGCAGTTCGCTGCGACGGGGTTCGGTCCAGACCAGCATGCGCTGACGCAGGGTGTTGCCATCAGTGGTCGAGAAACCCAGCGCCTTGCGATAGGCACTGGGCAGTGCCTGTTCTATCGCCCGGCACAGGTCATGGTCCTGGAGCGCCGGGGCGGGGCGCTCGCCCAGGTCGGCCTCATAACCTTCGGTGGACTTGATGACGCGGCAGACCCTGCCTGCCAGGCTGCCTCCACAGCTGTCGAGCAGCGGGCCTTGCGGGCTGCCAGCTCGCAGCTCAAGGCGCAGATCCTCAGGCCAGCCAGGCATGTCATCGAGGTAGCTGAACAACAACCGTTCACTGTCGGTTGTTGCCTGCAAAGGGAAGATCAGTTGTTCCAGTGCGCGTACCAGTGGCCAATCGCGGTGACCCTGTAGAAGCTGCTGCGCAGTTTCGTCCTGGAGCGATTCGACTTCTGTACGCCTTATCATGCGTTTCAAGGTGTCGAGCATCAATGCAGGTGCCGGCTGGCCTTCAAGGTGTACCTGGCGCAAGCGGGCTGCATCGACACCGCAGATGCGCCCGGCCAGCTCCAGTTGTTCTGGGCTATAGGTTGCGTAAGCTTCGCCCAGACGCTTTGCCAAAACGGCGAATGGCCATTGCTGAGGCTGTTCATGGGCAGCGCGCCATGCGCCATGACCGTTGTGCTCCAGCGGCGGTTGGTAAGCGTCTGGTGCCTCGGGGTGGGTGATTCGCCACTGCTGGATGTCGGGGTCGAAACGCTGCTCATAGAGCTGGCCATCCAGGCGGATGTAATGGCTGCTGTCATGCAGGTACTGGCCTTGCGCATTGGGCTGCAGCCCTTTCGGGAGCTGCCGGGGGCTGCGGTAGGGGGCCAGGTCCGGCTGCCAGAGGCGATAGCGGCCATCGCTGCAGTGAACTTCCTGCAACTTCTCCAGCAAAGGGCTTTTTAACAGCTTTGGCGCGACGTGGCCTGCCGCTGCCAGCCCGCCGATCAGGGCCAGGTTCAGGCCGACGGTTTCGAGATGCTGCAGGGCCAGGTGGCGGTCACCTTCGAGCCAGGATTCATAGCCTTCGTAGACTTCGCCCAGCAACTGGAAGGTGGTCACGGCCATCATCAGGGTGCCGATTGCCGGGATGAAGAAACCTGCCACGTTGAGCACGTCCAGGCCAATGTTTTCCCAGTGCTCGAGGCGTTTTGCCCGGGCTTGGGCGTCGGCCACGGCAGTGGGCACCGCGAGGCGTTCGGCTTCACTTTTCAGGCGGGCCAGGTGCAGGTCCTGATAGTAACCGAAGGGTTCGCCGGTGATGGCGTGGACGCTGGGGTGCAGGTCGGGCGAGCTAGTGTTGTCCAGGTTCTGTTGCAGCAGGTCGAGGAAATGCGGCTGGTCGGCCTGGCTCAGGTAGGCCTGGAATCGCTGACGGTTTTCTGGCTCCCGCAGAAGGGTTGCCAGTACCTGATTGACGGCGCCCAGATCTGCGCAGGCGTGCAGGGCAGGGTTATTGCCGGGCAAATAGAGCAGCCAGCCGGTATGACCTGCGTCGATCAGCATCACTTCGTGCAAGACGATGCCGAACAGGGCCAGTTGCCAACAGGGCACGGCACCGTTCTGCAGCAACCGCTCGACCTGATCGCGAGCCCTGCCACTCAGTGCCTGGCGCAGGTAGCCCAGGTCTGCTGCCAGGCGCAAGCGGTCCTGTTGCACTGCAATGGCCTGGCTACGGACCTGGGGCGCCGTGAAGCATTGCTGCAGATGGGCCTGGTAAGCGCCACCGAGGTCGAGTTCGCGGCAGGCTTGGGCAAAGACCTCGGGCGCGAGCGCCAGGCGTTCGACCTGATATTGCTCCGATGCCAGCGCAACCTGCGCGGTCGGCGTCTGCGGGCCAGTCACAACCAGGCTTTGCACTGTAATGGGGGTCACATGGATTGCAGTGCTGAGGGCGAGGGCACTTTCGCGGGTGAACGTTTCGTCATCGGCAAAATTCTGCAATGCGGATTGAAGTAAATTGCCACGGCGGTGGCTGTAAAGGTAACCCAACGCGCTCCAGTTCCAGCTGCGTTCGACCCGTAGCAGCTCGCTGTCGCGCAGCGGTGCCGTGACGCCGAGTTCGGCAAGGCGTGCCTGCAGGATCGGTTCGGCAAATTCGCTGATCTGCTTCAGACCCTTGAGCAAGCGCCCCAGCCTTGCTTGAGACCGTAGCAGGCGAGTGTGGCTGGCCTTTACGGCTTCACGCAGGTCAGGTGCGGCATTGTTGTACCAGTCCTGGTCGAATGCATCGAGTTGCTGGCTGTGGCGCAAAGCTTGCCAGTGCTGGGGTGTGGTGTGGCGGGTCCAGGTGGGCAGTTGCGTTGTGATCAGTTCTTCGTGAGGCATAGCGGTAGCAGGGATGGCCATCTCGAGGCTCCTTTGTCGAAAGGGGCCATCAAGCAGCATGTGCAATCGCCTGCAGCGGTAGTGGAGTAATACAACTTTCAGCGTATTGAAATAGTGGGGATATATAGCAAAAGCAATCCATGAGACTTGCCCGTGCGCACAAATTTGACGCCATTAATAAAGCTGGGATGCTGTCAAAATGCCGCTTGCCAAGCAGCGTACCTGCATCTTAAATTGTTACTGAATGTGAAGGCGGCATCCGAAGTTGATGGTTTATAAATCAACACGTTATGCAGGCTTTCAAGCTCCGCTTTATTGTTTTCCGATCAGCCCCGTTGACAACATCAAAGGACGTCGAAGAAGACATGAAAGAGAACTTGGCGGCTGTGGCGCGAAAAATGATCTCGCCTTCCATGCGTTACGAGATCCGGACCGTTTCAAGCAAGTTACGCGAGCTGCTGGCCCGTACCTGCTTCTGGCGCTGGGAAATCTCGCGTTTCCGGCTGCAACAGGCCAGCCCTTACGAAATCCTCTACATCGGCAGGAAGCAGCAGCGCGAAATGGCCAAGCTGCTGATTGGCGGCAAGGGCCAGCAACCACTGGCCGAAGCTGCCGATGAGGCCGCTCCAGCTGAGCCCCGGCATGTGGTGGTGGTGAGCGAGATGCCGACTACCGGCTCGTTGACGGTCCCCCATTACCTGAGCGCCGTGGTGCCCCTGGGCCGCTCGCTCGACGACATCACCGCCCGCTACGACAGTGAACTGCGCCGCAGCATTCGCAAGAACCGCCCGCTCTACCAGATGCGCCAGACGCTGGCCGATGACGAGATCGCCATGGCCGATCAACAGCTGTTGCGGCCCTATGCCAGTGCCCGGCAGGGTATTCATGCGGCGCAGTTTCCAACCGACGAAGTGTTTCGTCTGGCCAAAGGGGTAGGGCGCCTGGACCTGATCACCTGCGGCGATGAGGTCATCGGCTGCCACCTGGGCTGCGAGATCACGCGGGACGGCAAACGCTATTGGAGCACCCTGCGTTTCGGCTATTGCGAAGCGGTGTTCTCAGACCCGAAAAAGTTGCGCGAGGTCAATTCGATCACCACGTTCATGGCCCTCGAGTGGGCGTTGGCCAACGGCTATGACTATTACGATATCGGCATGTGCCTGGCGCGGCCGGACGACGGCCTGTTGAAGTGGAAGCGCCGGCGTGGCGGTGACATTGATGAATTGGGCAACCATGCCTACCTGTTCATCCGCCTGCCTCGCACGGGGACCGCGCAGTTCCTCTGGGACACGCCGTTGTTCGCCGTCGAGGGCAACAAATTGACGCTTCACCTGGGCCTGCCGGAAGGGCCCAGTGATGATGAGGTCGCCAGCCGTTATCACGAGATGGTGTTTGGTGGCCTGCACAAGATCTACCTCTATGGCGCCGGGAGCAGTGGCGAGTCATTCCTGCAAACCCTGCGCAGCCGTTACGCCACGCTACAGTCCCCGCCCATGATGGAAAGGGTCGTCGTTTCCAGCTGAACCGACTTCAAGGCATGCCGGGAGTGCGTGCCTTGCCTCAGACCAGACACCTGTCACATCGGGAGGGGCGTTTCATGGGCAGCGGTATTTCGAACTTCAGTGGCTCTTCGGTTGCCAGCCAGAACACCTGGACCCTGGCGGCCTACCAGCACATCGCGCGCAAGCGCCTGGCACGCAAGGCTGATATCGATATCAAGCGTGTCGCCGAGAAGGTCTGGGATATCGCACCCGGTGAAACAACGGTATCGCCACCGGCATTCTACTTGCCCAACCAGTTGGAGCGGGTAACGGGCTGGGAAGCCAAGCGCTTCTATCCGTATGTGCATCCTGCGCGGACCATGGAAGGCGGGATCACTATCGAACAGGGGCCGACACGGGGCTACCTGCTGAAGGACGTCTGGCTGATCGACGGTGCGTTGTACAAGGGCAATGCCAGCCATTGGTTGTCGTTGAAGCCGAGCCGGTTCCCTGGCGTCACGGTGGATCACGAGATCGACCGTGGGGCCATCTACTGCACCCAGAATGGCAATACCTGGTTCGGTACCTGGTTGATGGAAGACTGCCCGACCTACGCCCTGGCCTGCGAAGAAGGCGTGCCGGTGACCACGGCGCCCTCGGCTCGCTATCCGCTGTTCAGCCAAGGGCCGGCATATGAACGCTGGCTGGGCATGCAGCCACTGCGCACGCGTGGCGCGTTCTTCCATGAGCTGGTGCTGTTCGACGACCTCAGCAACAACCGCAACCGGTATTCGCGCTACCGCGCCATGGGTGACAAGTTGTTGTCGCATGTCGACCCGTCGCCGCACCCGGGGGTGTTCATCCTGCGTGGCAGCGATGGCGACTTGCGCCTGATGCGCAATGAGCTGGAAGTGGCCTCGCACCTGCAGAAATACCGCGGTTTTCGCATCATCGACCCGATGAAGAGCGATGTGCCGGGTATCGTCGCCGCCTGTGCGGGGGCCAGAACGGTGATTGGCGTTGAAGGTAGCCAGCTGGTGCATGGTGTCAATGTCTTGCAGCCCGGTGGTTCGATACTGGCGCTACAGCCGCCGAACCGCTTCGTGAGCTACTACAAATACCTGACCGATCGCGACCATCAGCACTTCGGTTTCGTGGTCGGGACGCCGCAAGGAGAAGGCTTCACCATCGATATCGATGAAGTGGAGCGAACCCTGGATCTGTTCCCTTACTGATCCTCGATGGGGCGGCAATCGACTGCCAGGCTGCGCGTAGAAACGCAGTCCTGGCAGGGTGAAAATCCCAGCAAAATCATGCTGACGGCATTTTGACGAGCCCAGACACGTCCCATTGAGATTTATTATGGTGTCGGATCATTGACGTAATGTCATTGTGCCCATAAGCTCAAATCAACAGCGATCCACTCTTCCGCCAAATCAATAACAACTTACCTCTTGCAGGGGGCGAACATGCGCTCGACTCTGTTCATCAAGTCTTTCTTCCTGTTGGTATTATTGACTGGTGCGGCGCGAGCGGCCGACTCTTACTTGACCGAAAACACCATTGTTCCGCTGTCTTCGGCGGGATGGTTGTTTGCCTCCGCAGTGATCGGTTTCATTGCGGTCGCCAATAGAAAGAAGATCTAAGTTTTAACATTTTTATCACGATGCCAATGCGTTGACGCAAAAACGTGGACCATTACGTTTTTCGGAGGCGCCAATGCTTGTCAATTTTACAGCTGTTGCTATATTCCAGTAGCCAGCGCCCTCGGCGCGAACAGCAGTAAGAGACAGGCAGGGCGGCATCGCGGTAAAGGGCCTCCAGGATGGGTGAGGCCGTCGCAGCAGATACGCTGCGAAGCGGAGCGAGAGGTTCGTCGTTGTACTCATTCAGTGCTCTTAACCTGGGCCGACTGGCCGGAGGGATCCCTCATGGTACGTTTGCTGATGTCCGTTCTCTGCGCCCTGGTGGTCTGGTCCGGCACTGTTGCCGCCGACACTTCCTCTTCTACCTACCTGTTAAGCCCCGGCGACAAGGTCATGATCTCGGTCTGGCAGGAAGACACCCTGCGTCAGGAAACCGTGGTCCTTCCCGATGGCAGTATTACCTTCCCGCTGGCGGGTCGCGTGGATGTCGCCGGCCTTGAAGCCACTGCGGTGGCGAGAAAAATCGAGACCGCACTGAAACCTTACCTGGCCCAGCCGAATGTCAGCGTGGTCGTCACCAGCACCGCTGGCAACCTGGTGTATGTTCAAGGCAAAGTGATCAAGCCCGGCCCAGTGCCGATGGCAGGCCCTACGGCGGTGCTTCAGGCCCTGAGCATGTCGGGTGGAATGGACAAATTCGCCGACGAAAGTGCCATCAAGGTCATTCGCGGCCAAAAGGTCATGCCGGTGCGATACAAGGATCTGGTTTCTGGGCGTGACATGTCCACCAACTTCCAACTTCAGGCTGGCGATACGCTGGTCGTACCCTGACTCTACCTAATAACTAAGAACGACTTGTGCCTATCAATAAAACGACGAGTGTTGTAACGGCAATCATGATGATGCCGTTCTCCGGGGTGGTTGATGCCGCTAACTGGCAGTCTTCAGTCGAGGTTCCCACGACTGTCGAGTACGACAGCAACCCATTGCTCCTGACGTCCAAGGAGAAAGGTGTGACGCGTACGATCATTGCGCCTGATTACACCCTGGTAGGTCAGTTCGATCGCGATCAGTTACGCATGGGCGTGGGCATGCATGTGCTGCGTTCATCGGACCGCTCGGTGATGGATGACCGTGAAGACCCGAACCTGCGCCTGGGCTGGCAGCGCGAGACCGAAAGCGGCGGCTTTGGCCTGCTGGCGCAATACGACGAGAGCTCGACGCTGTCCGGTGCGGTGCAGGATACCGGTGTGGTAGTTACCACCGACGGCACCCAGAAGATGTCCAGGCTCACGGGCAACTGGAGCAGCGCGGTGACCGAGCGCAGCACCCTGTCCAACGAACTTCGCTACTCCCATGCCAGTTACGACATCAGTACGCTGATCGGTTACGACGAGTACGCCAACGACTTCGACTGGACGTATGCCTGGAGCGAGCGCACCGACATCATCACCAGCTTCGAAGCCCGGCGTTACGAGCCAGACAGCAACAGCACGGCCATCGCCACCAACAGCTATGTCCCCAGCATCGGCCTGAAGTATCAGTTCTCCGACAGCCTGGTGGGCGCCATGCATGTTGGCGTCAACCAGACCAACGGTGCCGGTACCCAGCGCCGTGGTGAAGGCGGCGCATCGCTGACTTACCGTGGCTCGCGTCACGAGGCCAGCTTCAGTGCCGACCGCACCACGATGTCCAACGCCCAGGGCGGTGCAGCCGAAATGGACATGGTGCGTGGCAGCTGGAGCTACCTGCTGACCGAAACCACCCGGGTCGGCGCAGACGCCTGGTGGCAGGACAGCAAAGGGCAGAACCCCAACACCACACAGACCTACAGCGTCTGGGCCAGCCGGACATTTTCGCCGGCCTGGGACCTGCGTTTTTCGTTGCTGTACAAGGAGCGCCAGCAAAGTGGCCTGCCCAATGCCGACGCTACCATCGCTGGTTTGACGCTGACGTATAGATACCCCGACATCTGAATTTCGGATTGGTGGCCACTATGAAATCTGAGTACGAGCTTTCTATCAAAGATTACGTCGCCATCATCAAGGACCGTGCCTTGCTGCTGGCGATCGTCATAGTGGTCGTGGTGGCCGCTACCATCGGGGTGGCGATCAGTGTGCCGCCGATCTATCAGTCGACCGGGACCATTCTGGTGGAGTCGCAGCAGATCTCCCCGGACCTGGTCTCGGCCGGCAACAACACCTTTGCCGATGAGCGTATCGAGGTCATCCGCCAGCGGGTGATGACCCGCGAGAACCTGGCGCGGATCATCGAGAAGTACAACCTGTTCGCCGACCGCGGCAGCCGCTTCAGCGAAACCGACAAGATCGAACAGATGCGCAGTGCGATCGTGGTCGCCACGCTCAGCACGTACGTCAAGGGGCGCGGCGAGGCCACCGTGGCCTTCACCGTATCCTACGAGGACAAACGCGCGGACGTGGCCAAGGAAGTGGCCGACGAACTGGTGTCGCTATTCCTCAACGAGAACATGAAGCAGCGCACCGAGCGCGCCACCGAAACCACCGAATTCCTCTCCCAGGAGGCTGACAAGCTCGGCGCCGAGCTGGCCGACCTGGAAAACAAGCTGGCGGACTTCAAGCAGGCGCATTCCAATGCCTTGCCTGAAAACCAGCAGTTGCGCATGAGCATGTTGTCGCGCTCGGAGCTGGAGTTCCGTGAGGTGGACCGTGACTACAAGGCTGCGCAGGAAGAACTGCGTTATCTGGAACTGGAACTGGCGGCGGCCAACTCCGGCGTGCCGACCCAGGCGGCCAATGGCAGGGCCGTTGCCCCAGACCCTCAGGATCTGCCTGGGTTGAAGGCCGAATACGCTCGACTGCTGACCAAATACACCGAAGCGCACCCGGACGTGGTGGCGATCAAACGCAAGATCGACGCACTCAAGGCATCGGGTAACCAGGGCATTGCCGCAGCGGCTGGCGGCAACCTCGACGCCGCGCGCGTACGGACCAAGATGGCTGCTGCGCAGTCGCGCATCGCCTCGCTGGCCGATCAGAAGCGCCAGCTGACCACCAAGATGGAAGGCTACGAGGCCGATATCCTCGAGGCGCCGCAAGTCGAGCGCGGCCTGGTGACGCTGCTGCGTGACCATGACAACGCACGCAAGAAATACGAAGAAATCCGCAACAAGCAGATGGGCGCGAAGATTACCGAAAGCCTCGAACAGGAAAACAAGGCCGAGCGCTTCGTGCTGCTGGAGCCACCGCTGATGCCGGAAAAACCGGTCAAACCCAACCGCAAGAAAATCGTCGCCCTTGGCCTGGTATTGGCCCCGGCCGCTGGTGGTGGCCTGGTGATGCTGCTGGAAATGCTCAATCAGCGCGTGCGCGGCGTCGGTGCCCTGGAGAGCGTGCTGGGTCGGCGTGTGCTGGTGGCGGTGCCGTATATCGCGACCAAGGCAGATAAAGCCAGGCGCAAAAGGCTGCTTTCGATGATGATCGGTGCCGGATTGCTGCTGGTTGCTATCCTGTTGGTGGGCGTCCATATTTTTTACATGCCTTTGGACCTCCTGCTTTTCAAAGCTATGGCTCGGTTTGAATAGGGAGCGCAGCGATGGACAGAAGTACGCCGGCTATTGGTAAGAACATTCACCAGGTTTCGCCTGTCACGCCCGAGACGGCGCAGGTACCTTCGGTCATGGAGAAGCCTGGGGAGCTTGGGCAATTCGATTACGTACAAACCAAGGTGGTGCCGCTGAATGCGGAACACCTGGAGCGTAACCGGATCGTGTCCTTCAACAAGAACTCGAACATGAGCGGGGCGATCGACCTGCTGCGTACCCAGGTGCTGCAGGCCATGGAGGACAATGGCTGGCGCACGCTGGCGATCACCTCGCCAACGCCTGAGGCGGGCAAGACGGTGCTGGCCGTCAACCTGGCCATGAGCATCGCCCACCACACCAACAAGACCGCCTTGCTGGTGGACTTCGACCTGCGCCGCCCGCGGGTTGGCAGCAGCCTGGGCTTGCCGATGGAGAAGGCGCTCAACGACGTGCTCAACGGCAAGGCCTGGCTCGAAGAGGCGCTGGTCAACCCGACGCTGCCACGCTTTGTCGTGCTGCCGACGCGTGAGCCGGTACCGATGTCTACCGAGGTGCTGTCGTCAGCCAAGGTCAGCAACCTGATCACCGACCTGCGCGACCGCTATGACTCGCGGATCTGCATCTTCGACTTGCCGCCATTGCTGAGTTCGGATGACGCGATCACCGTGCTGCCGAAGTTCGACTGCGTGCTGCTGGTGGTGGGCAACGGCATGAACAGCAAGAAGGACATCGAGGATTGCCTGTATCACCTGGCCTCGTCGAACCTGGTGGGGGCGGTATTGAACAAGGCGGATGAGCAGCCGCGGACGTATTACTGAGGGTTGGCCCCTTCGCGTCGAGCCGCAGCGAAGGGGCTGGCTGTCACTTCCAGGGATACTTCGACTCCCACGCCCACGCATGACTCACGATCTCATCCAGTGAAGTGTGCACGGGCTGCCAGCCCAGCACCGACCTGGCTTTTTCGGCATCCGCCACCAGCCGGGGCGGGTCGCCAGCACGACGGGGGGCCTCGATCACAGTGATCTGGCGCCCGGTCACCGTGCGTGCCGTCTCGATCACTTCCTGCACCGAAAACCCCAGCCCGTTGCCCAGGTTGAACGCCGCTGTCGTGCCCCCTGCCAGCAGATACTCCACGGCCAGTGCGTGCGCCGAAGCCAGGTCGGCAACGTGGATATAGTCACGGATGCAGGTGCCATCCGGGGTGTCGTAGTCATGGCCGAACACGGTCACGGCCTCACGACGCCCGGAGGCCGCCTGCAGGATCAGCGGAATCAGGTGGGTTTCCGGCTCGTGGCATTCGCCCAGCTCGCCGTCCGGGTCAGCGCCGGCCGCATTGAAGTAACGCAAGCTCACCGAACGCAGGCCATAGGCCCGGTCGAAGTCTTCGAGCATCTGTTCCACCATCCATTTGGTGCGCCCGTAGGGGTTGATCGGCACCTTGGGGTGTTGCTCGTCGATAGGCACATACTGAGGGTCGCCGTATACGGCGGCACTTGAGGAAAAGATCAGCCGCTTGATGCCTGCCCGTACCATGGCCTCGAGCAGGCTCAGGGTCGCGCAGACGTTGTTCAGGTAGTACTTGTCGGGGTCTGCCACCGACTCTCCGACCTGGATGAACGAGGCGAAATGGAACACGGCATCGAAGTGATAGTCGCTGAACAGGGCGTCCAGCGCGTGGCCGTCGGCGATGTCCAGGCAGTCCCACTCGATGTCGGGCGCCGGCGCCTGAAGGTCTGCAACCACCACCTCATGGCCGGCACGCAGCAGGTGCTTGACCATGTGTGAACCGATATAACCTGCACCACCGACAACCAAGTACTTCATCCAATCCTCCTGGAACAGACGCAGCGTCGAATGCCTGGAATACAGGGCTTCAATGACTGTAGATGGCGATATGCCCTATTTCAAGAACAGCCAGTTGGCCATGTGCTGGCCATCGAACGAGATCAGGTAGCGCCCATCCTTGTAGCTCGCAGGCAGCAGATTTTCCTTGCCATCAGTGCTGCGGCTGTAGAGTTTCAGGCCCGCCGGCGCCTTGATGCTCAGGCTGCCTTCGAGTGGTTCGACGTGGAACGGGGTGACGTCTTCGGGCCTGGGGATGGCGCGGCTGCCCAGTGAAATGAGCAGGCTGCGCGACTGGGCGAGCGGCTTGCTGTCCAGGCTCTGCACCACGACACTGGCATAGCCGGTTTTGAGCTTGACCTGGATGTCCCCCACGCTGAGCGACTGGCCGCCCAGCCAGCCCGTCGCCGCCTGCGTCATGGGCGTATCGATGGTGTAGAGGCCCTGCTGCCAGTTGTGGCGCAGCTCGCCGCTGTCGCTTACGGCTTCGCTGGCATTGGCATCGATCAGTGACTGCCCGGGGTCTTTCAGTACCTGTGCGTCTGCGGGCATCGCACTGGCCTGCAACCACGGCAACTCTGGGGTTTGCGGCATGGCGATCTGCAGGCGGCCTTTCTCCATGGCCGTGCGCAGCAGCACCGAGTTGGCCGGTGAGATCTCCTGGTTGAACAGGGTCGCTGCCGTGGGCGCGAAGACGTAGCGGGTCTTGGCCGGGTGCACGTCCTGGCGCCGATAGAGCAGGGCGGCTGCGGGGAGGGTGGCGATCAGCCCTGGGTCGTTGTAGGCGTTCCAGTTGTCGGCCCGGCGCCATTGTTCGAAGAACGCCTGCTGGCTGTAGGCGTATTGCATGATCGCGTCCCAGCCCTGGTGGCTGCCGGTACCCGCCACGTAAAGCGGCAGCGTGTGGCGATCGGGCAAGGGGAAGGGTTCGGCGTTCCACTCGGTGACGGTCATCGGCTTGCCCAGCACCTGGGCCGCGCCCAGCCAGTTGATCATGCCGTCGCTGCTCAGCGGGTTCTTCTCCAGTTGGCCGAGGCCGCCGTAGCTGTGGGCGTCGACCACGTCACCCGCCGTCAATGCGGGCAGCGAGGACAGGCCATTGAGGCCCCAGGTGCTGGTGGTGGCGATCGGTACCTTGACCCCGAGCGTGCGCAGGTAGCCGATCATGTCGGCGTAGAAGCGCTGCTCCAGGTCGTTGAGAAACAGCTTCGACGGGCCGTGCTCCCAGGCGCGCCAGGTCTTGTCCGCCGGCAGGTCGTGGCGCTGGGCAAAGGCCTTGGCCTGGTCCATGTAGAGGCGGCTGTGCTTGGGGACATCCTTGTCGGGCAACAGCGCGTTGCCGAAGTGGTGGGTGACATCGTTCTCGTTGGTGATCAGCACGGCGGCGATTGCCGGGTCGTCCTTGTAGGCGAGCCCGGTGTAGCTGTTGACGTGGGTCAGGTACTGCTCGGCAAAGCGCTTCAAGGCCTGCTGCAGGGTGACGTTGACGAACAGGTAGCCCTTGAGACCGGCGACAGCATGGTCCTTGGGCAGTTCGTCGAAGCCATAGATGTTGTCAGCAGCAGTGACTGGCCGCGACACATGCAGGTCGAGCCACACATAGATACCTTCGTCCTTGAGGCTCTTGATCCACAGGTCGATCTTCTTCAGCGACTCGTCGCTGAGCGTTTGGGTGTCCTTGATTTTCTGCAAGTCACCGAAGATGTTGGGGGTCACCCAGGGGGAATCATGGTGGTGCAGGCGCACGAGGTTGAAGCCCAGGGCCGACAGGCGCTTGGCCTGTAGTTTGATTTCCTCGTCGGGCGTACGGAACAGCGAATAGGCCGACAGGTTGGTGCCCCAGAAGCGTACCGGGGTGCCGTCGGCGAACACCAGTTGTTCGCCATCGGCCTTGACGAAGCCGCGCTTGCCGGCCGGTTTTTCCGGCGCGTTGAGGAACGACAGGTCAACCGGTGAAGTGCGCCAGTCGAGCTGGTCGTCCGGCCACGTCGTGGGGTCAGTCATGCCAAAGCGTTCAGTGGCGGTCTGGCCGATGGTGATATCCCCGGTCACGCTCAGCTGTGCCTTGATCTGTTGTTGCCCAGGCTTGATCGGGTCGGTGTAGAAGAAGGTGCGCACCTGGTCGGTGTTGCCGCGCTCGAAATAGACTTTGGCCAGCGGTGGGTCGAAGCGCATTTCGACATGTGGCCCTTGGGGGTTCTTGCCCCATGCCCAGCCGCGGTTATCGGGCAATAGCACCGGGTCGCCCATTTCCCCGGCAATCAACGTGGGGTCGAAGCGCCAGACGATACCGCCCCCCATCACGTTGCTCTGCCTGCTGTGCGCCTGCAGGTCGAAGTCCCAGGTGAGGGTTTGCGCCTGGGGCTTGTGGATGTCGGCCTTCAGGTCGAAGTCCAGGTCCTTGTTGCTGCCGGTCAGTGTGTAGCGGTAGGGCCCATCGACCTTGAGCGCAGGATAGAACCCGGTCCAACCCCAGTTCGCGCCCCAGAAGTCGAAGCTGGGCACGAAGGCCGGGCCACCGCCGTGGGTCAGCGTGGGCAGGCCGTTCTGTTCGTCGACACGCACGACCCACTCGGATGCCCAGGCGCCCACTGGCAATGCCAGCAGGCCGACCAGTAGCGATGTGCGGGTCCATGTACACAGGGCAAGACTGGGCATCGAACTACCTCGGTTGAAGGCTGATGGTGGTCACCTGGCTGGTTTCTGCAATGGCCTGTCGGCGCATCATCTGGATGTAGGCGACGCTGAGCCCGGCAATCGACCAGTACACGATCGGGATGACCGTGATGCTGCTGACGGTAAATATGGTTACCAGGATCCCCAGCAAGGTCGCCAGCAGCACCCGCCCCAGCAGCCGGTACGGGTCGGCGTTGTCGCTGATCGCGCGCATCACCCGGTGGATACCCAGCAGGATGCAGGCGAAAAAGCCCAGGAACAGCCCCAGCCCCACCAGGCCGATGCGCAAGGCCAGGCCAACGTAGGTGTTGACGATGTCGATGATGCCTTCGCCCTGGATCATCGATTGCATTTCCGGGGTGCTGCGGTAATCGAAGGAGCCGAACAGCGGGTTGCGCTGGATGACGATCCACGAATTGTCGAGCAGGCGTTGGCGGTAGGTGATGTTCTCCGTGTCCACCTTGCCGATGAAGGGCAGCAGATCGAGGATCTTGTCGCCACCGGGCATGACACTCAGCAGCGGTATGCTCAGCACCCCGGCCAGGGCCAGCATCGCCAGGCGCGATACGGCGCGCCTGCCCAGCGCGATGAACACCACGACAATCACCCCTGCGCCGATCCAGGGGCCGCGCGAGAGCGGGGCAAACAGCCCGGCGGCCAGAAGCAGGGCGCCCATGTAGCGGTGCGCAGGCCGTTGCACGAAGTGCTGCACGAACAGGAACAAACCGATGGCCACGGCCATCACGTAGCCGAGCACGATGGCCTGCCCGGTGGTGACACTGGCCCGCAACGAGCCACCACGGCTCAGATAGGCTTTCATGTCCCATTGCAGGCCCAGGGCATCGAGCAGGGCGTTGTACAGCAGCCAGTTCCGTACGTACTCGGCAACCCCGAGCAGCGCCAGGAGAAAGCCGACCAGGACGAACGCCAGCATGGCGTCCTTGAAGTCGCTGAGTTCACGCAAGCCACGGCTGGCCACGTAATAGGGCAGGAACACATCGATGTACAGGCTCAGCACCTGGCGCAGCGTGTCGGTGACGGTGGTTTCGCGCAGTGCCAACGCACTGGTCAGCACCAGGCTGGCCAGCAGCAGCTTGTCGGGCAACAGGCGGCCGAAGCGAATGCTCTCGCTTTGCTTGCGCAGCACCAGCGCCGCCGGCAGCAGCACGCACAGGGTCAGGACGCGTTGGTGGTTGATGTCGAACAGGTAGTTGATCACGCCAAAACCGGGTATTTCGGTCATCGCTGGCGGGATCAGGAACAACAACATGAAAAACAGCGCCAGCGGGTTGTGCTCGCGGCGCTGGGCAACCAGCAGGATGACCGCGGCGGCGCCGGCATACAGCCAGAAGCTGTGGGCAAAAAAAGCCGCCAGGGTCAGGGCAAACCACAGGTTGCGGCGTCGCTTGAAGTCCGCCAGGGGGATCAGGTCCGTTGCCGGACGCCGGGCCATGAAGAAAACCACACTGGCCACAAGCACAATGACGACCAGGGCTCTTAAATGTTCAGGCATGGGTTGTAGGCACCTATCCCTCGGTGGACTGGATGGAGGCTAGCATCGTGGCTAAATGAAACTATAGTGAGTTCTAGCCATTCGGTCAGAGATTGAAGTCATGCAGTCGATTGAAGTTGTGGCGATGCGAAAAATCCAGCACAGGCGCGTGACGCAGGTTATGCCTATGATTGCGATAGGGGCACTGAGTGCCTCTCTGTCGACGCGCTTTTTCGATTGACCCTGATGGTCGCCCGACAAGGCCCGCGGTAGAGAGCGGGGCATAAGAAAATCAACGGTATGGGGCTGTGATCATGGGGAAGCTGCAGTTTTGTACTCCGTTGCTGGGGCGGAGAGGCTTTCTACGTAATTGTGTCTTGTTGAGTGCCGGGGCGGCCGTGTTCGGTGTCTGCGTCAATGCCAACGCCAATGCGGCGCGCAAACCAGAGCCAAAGGGCGGCTTCGTCATCATCAATGGCTGGGTGTTGCCGGTGGGGTACTTCCAGGACGGACGCTCATGATCAAGGACTACGACACCGACAAGACTCTGCGTAACGCTTACGACTTCTGCATCATCGGCGCAGGCCCTGCGGGGATCACGCTGGCCTTGCGCCTGGCGGCTGCGGGATGGAGCGTGGCGTTGCTCGAAGGGGGCGGGCGCGAATACACGCCGCGCTCGCAGGCGCTGTACAAGTGCACCTCCACCGGCCTCGAGCTGTATCCCGGGGAAGCCCGCCTGCGTTACCTGGGCGGCACCTCCAATCACTGGATGGGGCGTTGCCGGCCGTTCACCGAATCTGATTTCGCCGTGCCACCGCCCGTCGACATGCCTGGTTGGCCGATCCCTTACGCTGAAATCGAGCGCTATCTGCCAGGCGCCATGGAGATCGTCGACCTGCCCCAGGGCGCGGAATTTCGCGCGGTGAATCCGGGCCTGAAAGGTGGCGATTTCGATGCCGACCGTTTCCTGCTCAGCCCGCCAACACGCTTTGCGCAGAAATACGCAACGGCGCTCGACGAAACGCCTGGGCTGGATGTGTTCATCAACTGCAACTGCGTCGACCTCCTGTTCGATCAGGCCAACGGCCGGTTGAAAGCTGTTCAGGTGTCCGATTACGACGGCAAGCGTCAGCCGGTCACCGCGCGCAACTACATCCTGGCCATGGGGGCCATTGAAAACGCCAGGCAGCTGCTCAACAGCCAGTCGTTGGCGGACGCGGGCATCGTGCGCAAGGACGGCCTGGTCGGCCGGTGCTTCATGGAGCACCTGAATATCGACATGGGCAAGTTCATCCTGCGCAGCGGCGAGGACACCGAGCCGCGTCAATACTTCACCACCGATGCCTTCGTCGCCGAATACCACGCCGGCAAGGGCAATGTGCTGGCGTCGGTGCTGGAAGATGTGCGGACCTACGGCCGTACGGCCGAAGTGAAGCACTTTCTGGAAAACCTGGCCTGTGAAATGGGCGTGGCCAGCAAGATCGAGTTCGTGGCCAAGTTCAGCTGCCCGGGCGATGGCGTGATCACCACGCTGATCGAGCAGTTCCCTAACGTTCAGAGCCGTATCTCGCTGCTGGATGAAAAGGACGAACTGGGCGTGGCCAAGGTCAATGTCAACTGGGTATTGAGCGCCGATGACCGGCACACCATCAAGTGCATCGGCAACGAACTGGCCAAGCAGTTCGCCGAAATGGGCCTGGGTTTCATCAAGCTCAGCGATTACGTCTACGACACCAGCCTGCCGCTGATGTTGTCGCCGCATGCGCATCACATGGGCACCACGCGGATGGCGGCCGCCGCGAAGGACGGGGTGGTCGATATCAACTGCAAGGTGTTCGGCACCGAGAACCTCTATGTCGCCGGCAGCAGTATCTTCGCCACCGGCGGCGCCTCGAACCCGACCATGCCACTGCTGCAGTTCGCCTTGAGGCTGGCCGACCACCTCAACGAGAAGATGAGCACGACAAAGGGAGCGGCGGCCTGAACCGGCAGAAATGAAGTCGCGGTGTGAAAGGGTTGAGTGCAACAGGGTCAGCACCTACAAGAACGAGACCTTGCTTGCCTCAGGGACAGTCCAGGATCGCTTGATTTGCGAGGCTTGCCATATGTTTGGATGGATACGCAATGCAGTGGCGAATTATGCCAACTCGACCGGGAAAGGCGTCACGGCCTACCTGAAACTTTGCAAACCGACACCGAGGCAGTGGGGCGAATTCCAGTACCGATGGGGCAAGTTCTATTCCGTGGGCAAGAACTTTCACATGAATGTCGGCTGCAACGTCACCGACCCGGCGCTGGTGCGCATCGGCAACAACGTCGGCTTGTCCGACTGCACGTTGATCGGCCACGACGGCGTGGTGGCGCTGATCGAACTTTGCTATGGCACGAAACTGGACTCGGTGGGTGTCATCGACGTCAAGGACAACAGCTTCGTCGGCCACGGCGCGATCGTCATGCCGCGGGTGACCATCGGGCCTGATTCGGTGGTGGCTGCCGGTGCCGTGGTGACCAAGGACGTGCCTCCGGGGACCGTGGTCGGCGGCAACCCGGCCAAATTCATCTGCACTACTGAAGACCTGATCAAGCGGGTCGAAGAGCGTTGCAACGCCTACCCCTGGATAGACCTGATCAAGCAACGCAAAGGCTCCTTCGACCCGTCGCTGGAGTCGACCTTGGCGATGCACAGGCGTCGCTATTTCTTCGGGGACGACAGCAATGGATAAGAAGCCTGTCGATGTGATGGTGGTCAACTTCAACACCGCGGCATTGCTGCAGCCGATGTTCGATGCACTGCGCGCCGCAGGTGGTGAGGCGTTGGCCAGCTACCTGGTGGTGGACAATGCCTCGGTTGACGACTCGGTTGAGCGCCTGGGCAAGGTCTGCCCTGAAGCGCTGCTGCTGAGCAACAAGCGCAACGTCGGTTTTGGCCGCGCCAACAATCAGCTGCTGGCGCACCTGCAAGGCAAGTACGCGCTGCTGCTCAATACCGATGCCTTCGTGGCGGCCGACAGCCTGCAGAAAACCGTCGACTACATGGAAGCACACCCGGAGTGCGGCATTCTTGGCGTGCGCCTGGTGGGCCGGGATGGCGACCTGCAGCCGAGCTGCCGCTATTTCCCGACCCCGTTGAACGTATTCGTCGGGCGCACCGGGCTCGGGCGTTTCTTCCCGGGGCTGAAAATGGTCGATGAAATGGACTGGGACCACGCCTCGGTGCGTGAGTGTGACTGGCTGCCAGGTTGCTTCTACCTGGTGCGCCGTGAAGTGCTCGACCAGGTGGGGCTGTTCGACCCGCGCTACTTCCTTTATTACGAGGAAGTGGACCATTGCAAGCGGGTGAAGGCGGCCGGCTGGAAAGTGGTGTACTTCCCCGACACCACCGTGGTGCACATCGGTGGTGAAAGCTCCAAGTCGGTGGCCGAACTGGAAGCGGCGAGCCGGCAGATATCCGGTTATCAGATCGAGAGCGAACTGTTGTATTTCCGCAAGCATCACGGTGCGGCAGGGCTGGCCCTGCACATGCTGCTGGTGAGCCTGGGCGACCTGGTGCTGGCGCTCAAGGCGTTGCTCAAAGGCCGCGGCCTGGCAGCGATCAAGGCGTGCTGGCGGCATACCCGCGCCACCTGGTCACTGTTGTTCAAGACCCAGTTTGCCAGCCAACCCACACGGTAGGTGAAACCATGTTCGATAACATCCGTGCAGACTTGCGCGCGCATGGGGGGGATTGGGGCGCCCAGGGGTTCTGGGTGCTGCTGGTCTACCGCTTTGGCCGCTGGCGTTATGGCGTACGCCCGGCCTTGCTGCGCAAAGTGTGCTCCTTCGTCTACAAGGTGCTGTTCAAGTTCGTGCAGATCATCACCGGGGTCGAACTGCCCTGCGAGGTGGTGATTGGCCGCAACTTCGTCATCGACCACTTCGGCGGCATCGTCATCAGTGGCTATGCGCGTTTTGGCGATGACTGCCGGATCCGTAACGGCGTGGTGGTGGGCCTGAAAAATGTCGACGAACCCATCGCCCCGGTGTTCGGCAACAACGTGGATATCGGCGCCGGCGCCAAGGTGCTGGGCAACATACGCATTGGTAACAACGTGACGATAGGCTCGAACGCGGTGGTGCTGATCGATGTGCCGGACAACTGCCTGGCCGTGGGTGTGCCCGCGACCATCAAGGCGCGCAAGCACAGCGATGCGGTGCAGTACACGTGACCTAGCTCAAAGCGGACGAGTGAAGCCCATGGTGACAGGCATTGGAGTGGTGGTGATCGGTCGCAATGAGGGCCAGCGCCTGGAGCGCTGCCTGTTGTCGCTGATGGGGCGTGCGGACCAGCTGGTGTACGTGGATTCCGGCTCCTCCGACGGCTCGGTACAGCTGGCGCAACGGTTGGGCGTCGAAGTGGTGGCGCTGGACATGACGCAACCCTTTACCGCAGCACGGGCCCGTAACGAAGGCTTTGCCTGCCTGCAAGGCATCGTGCCCGGCATCCGCCATGTGCAGTTCGTCGACGGCGACTGTGAAGTCGATGCTGGCTGGCTGGGCAAGGCCCAGGCGTTTCTCGACCAGCACCCGGACGTGGCAGTGGTGTGCGGGCGCCGCCGCGAACGCTTCCCGCAGCGCTCGGTGTACAACCTGCTGTGCGACCTGGAGTGGGACACACCGGTAGGGGAAGCCAAGGCCTGTGGCGGTGATGCACTGATGCGCGTCGACGCCTTCATGGCGGTGTCCGGTTTTCGCCCGGAACTGATTGCCGGCGAAGAGCCGGAGCTATGCGTGCGCTTGCGTGCAGGTGGCTGGAAGGTCTGGCGCCTGGCCGATGAAATGACCCTGCACGATGCCGCCATGACCCGTTTCGGGCAATGGTGGCGGCGTAGTCTACGCGCCGGTTATGCCTATGCCGAAGGCGCTTACCTGCATGGTCAGACGCCGGAGCGCCATTGGTTGCGTGAATCACGGCGCGCCTGGTTATGGGGCCTGAACCTGCCACTGGCAATCCTCGCCGTGAGCCTGTTGTCGGGCGGTTGGGGGCTGTTGTTGTTGTTGATCTATCCGCTGCAGATTGTGCGCCTGGCCCGCCGGGGCGAGCGTTCGACGCGGGAAAACTGGTGGCAGGCGGTGTTCCTGGTGCTGGGCAAGTTCCCGGAAATGCTCGGCCAGGCGAAGTTCCTGCTGAACAGGTATGCGGCCGGCAAGGCGCTGCTGATCGAGTACAAATGACATGACCATGACGTTCAGATCGCTGGCCAAGAGCGTGCTCACCTTGCAGCCCGGCTATTCGCTGCGCGCGCTCAACAACAAGTTCAAGTTGACGGTATCCATGGCCCGGGAGTGGTCCGGCTTGCAGGCTTTCGCCCAGCGCATGTCACGGGCACTGGGCCAGGACCGCTTCGAGCGGCTGGGCGTCGATTGCATTGGCGTCGTTCAGTGGCCTTACATCAGCAAATGCTGGAGCGCCCCGCAGCGTCTGGAAGCGGTGGCGTCGCACTATGAAGTGGTCGCTGCGCACTGTGCCCCGTTGCTGCTGTTGCGACGTGACGAGCATCGGCAGCTGTGCGACCTGTCGGCGTACTCCAGCGGCTGCAGCCTGGTGCTCGACCGGCCGATCTGGTTCAAGCGCGAAGGGGAGCTGGTGATCAACCTGTTCCAGGGCGAACTGCGCGTGGCCTCGCTCGCCTTTACCCTGTGCCGTGAAGCGGCGGGCCTGTGCCTGTACATCGGCGCAGTGCAGGGCATCCACAAGGGCGTGGACAGCGAGACCTCGCTGACGATCTACCGCGACCTGACCAAGGATTTCGAAGGTTTGCGGCCCAGAAGCCTGTTGATCGAGGCGATCAAGTGCGTGGCAAGAACGGTGGGGGCCGTGCGTATCTATGCGGTGGGGGACGAGTACCGCCACCATCGCCATCCCTATTTTGGCGCCGACAAGCATCAGGATCTGGCGGCCAACTACGATGTGATCTGGCAGGAAAACGGCGCCGGGCCCTCGGACCGCGAGGACTTTTTCATCATCCCCTTGGCACCCGCGCAGCGCGCGGTAGAGGAAGTCGCGGCGAAGAAACGGGCCATGTACCGCAGGCGCCATGCGTTGCTGGATGACGCGTTTGGCCAGATACAGGCCGCCTTGGCCGGCAGCCCCGTGCAGCAGAGCACGGCAGGCCTGGCCATTCAGTAAACGGACTCAGATTCGGGGCACTATGCGTATCGCTTATTTCATCAATCAGTATCCCAAGGTCAGTCACAGTTTCATTCGCCGCGAAATACTGGCGCTGGAGCGCCAGGGCATCGAGGTTCAGCGCATCGCCTTGCGTGGCTGGGATGCCGAGCTGCACGATGACCAGGACCTGGCAGAACGGGGCAAGACGCGCTATGTGCTGCAGGAGGGGTTGAAGGGCCTGCTGAAGCCGTTGTTCGAAGCCGCGCGAGCACAACCCAGGCGGTTTCTTGGCGCACTGCGCCTGGCGCTTCGCCTGGGTTGGCGCGCTGATCGCCCATGGCCCTACCACTTGGTCTACCTGGCTGAAGCGTGCCGGGTGGTGCAATGGCTGCAGGCATCCGCTGTGGAACATGTACATGCGCACTTTGGCACCAACTCGACAGAAGTGGTGATGCTGGCCAATGCCCTCGGCGGGCCGGCCTACAGCTTCACCGTGCATGGGCCGGAAGAGTTCGACAAGGCGCAGATCCTGCACCTGGGCGAGAAGGTGCGCCGGGCCGCTTTCGTGGCTGCCGTCAGCTCCTTCGGTCGTAGCCAGTTGTATCGCTGGGTGGCCCATGAGCACTGGGGCAAGGTCAAGGTCGTGCATTGTGGCCTGGAGCGCAGTTTCCACGAGGGTACTGCGCTTGTGCCACCCGCTGCGCCTCGGCTGGTTTGCGTAGGGCGTTTGTGTGAGCAGAAAGGCCAGCTGCTGCTGATCGAGGCGGCGCGTGCCCTGGCGAGCCGGGGTGTGGCCTTCGAGCTGGTGTTGGCCGGCGATGGCGAATTGCGTGGCCCGATCGAGGCGCTGATCGCCCGGCATGGCTTGCAGGCGCAGGTGCGCATCACCGGCTGGATCAGCAGTGCACAGGTGCGGGACGAACTCCTCGCCGCGCGAGCCCTGGTGCTGCCCAGTTTTGCCGAGGGCTTGCCGGTGGTGATCATGGAGGCCATGGCGTTGCGTCGGCCGGTGCTGACCACCTACGTGGCCGGTATTCCCGAACTGGTCCACCAGGGTGAGAACGGCTGGTTGTTCCCGGCAGGTTCGGTCGAGGCGTTGACCGAGGCCATGCTCGACTGCCTGCAGCAACCGGTCGAGGCTCTCCAGCGCAAGGGCGAGGCTGCTTACCAGCGCGTACTCAAGCGCCACGACATCGATACGGAAGCAGCCAGGCTGGTCAGCCATTTCAAGGTGCCGACATGCTGACCCTGTTGAGCGGGTTGCTGGGCCTGGCGGTGTTGCTGGTCCTGTTGCCGACGCTGGTGCTGTTCACCCAGGTGCTGCTGGCCTGCCTGCCTGCGCCTGCACGGGTCGCCCGGCCAGGTGCTCGTGCACGGGTTGCCGTGTTGGTGCCGGCGCACAACGAGGCAACGCTGATTGCCTCCACGCTGGCCAGCATCAGCCCGCAATTGGGTGAAGGCGACCAGTTGCTGGTGGTCGCGGACAACTGCACGGACCAGACCGCAAGCCTGGCCCGCGCAGCGGGCGCGCAGGTGGTCGAGCGCCAGGATCAACAGCGTCGGGGCAAGGGCTACGCATTGGACTTCGGGGTGCAGCATCTGCGCCAGTCGCCCCCCGAGGTACTGATCATCATCGACGCAGACTGCCAGGTGGGTGCAGGTGCGCTCGAGCAACTGGCGCGCTGTTGTGTCGATAATGCCCGGCCCGCGCAGGCGCTGTATCTGATGCATGCACCTGCCGGTGCCGGGTTGAAGGTGCAGGTCGCCGCCTTTGCCTGGCGGGTGAAGAACCTGGTCCGCCCGCGTGGTTGGGCCCGAGCGGGCTTGCCCTGTCAGTTGATGGGGGCGGGCATGGCCTTTGCCTGGCAAGACTTGTCGGCCGTCAACCTGGCCACCGGGCACCTGGTTGAAGACCTGAAGCTGGGCCTGGAGTGTGCAGCGCTTGGCAAACCACCGCTGTTTTGCCCGGACGCAGTGGTCAACAGTCACTTCCCCACCAGCCAGGAAGGCCTGAGCATCCAGCGCAAGCGTTGGGAGCATGGTCACCTGGGGGTGGTGCTGGCCGAGGGGCCGAAGCTTCTGGGCCGCGCACTGGTGCAACGCAACTGGCCGCTGTTGGGCATGGCCGCCGACCTGCTGGTGCCGCCGCTGGCCTTGTTGTCAATGCTGCTGATGGTCCTTTTTGCGCTCACCTGGCTGGCGTTCGGGATATTCGGCGTGCTGTTGCCAGCGCTGCTTGCCACGCTGGGGTTGGGCCTGCTCGGCGCTGCTGTCCTGCTGGCGTGGGCGCGCTTTGCACGGGAGCTGATCCCGTTTTCGGTACTGCTGTACGCGCCGTTCTATGCGGCCAGGAAAATCCCCCTGTACCTGGGGTTTCTACTCAAGCGCCAGGTGGACTGGGTGCGTTCGAAGCGGGATGACAGCTGATGGAACGGTGGGCCTGGCTGCAACGCTGGAAGTTGGTCATGGGTAAGTTGCGCCTGGTCCGGGATGCGACGGACGAGCAACGCCTGCTGGTGTCGCTGAGTTCACCCCAGCGGGCAATCGTGCTGGGTTTCGTCAACGCCCATGCCATGAACCTGGTCGCGGGCAAGGCTGATTACTGCCAGGCACTGGCGGCAGCGGAGGTGCTGCTGCGTGACGGTGCCGGCATGGCGATTTTGCTGCGGCGCCTGGGGCTGGCGCCCGGTCTCAACATGAACGGCACGGACTTCATCCCCAAGCTGCTGGCGGCCTTCAAGGGCAGGCGCGTGGCATTCTGGGGGACGCGCGAGCCGTTCCTGTCTGCGGCCGCTCAGCGCTGCGAAACGCAGTTTGGCGTGCATGTGGTGTCACGGCACGATGGCTTTGCCGAGGTCGACGCCTACCTCGGCCTCGCCCAGGCACACCAGCCAGCGCTGATCGTGCTGGGCATGGGGATGCCCAAGCAGGAACAGGTGGCCGCTCGGCTGGCGTCGCTCGACAGCCCCTGCCTGATCGTGTGCGGCGGCGCCATTGTCGACTTTCTGGGCGGCAAGGTAACGCGAGCCCCCCATTGGGTGCGGCGGTTGAACGGTGAGTGGGTTTTCAGGTTGCTCAAAGAGCCGAAGCGCCTGTTTGCGCGCTATGTGATTGGTAATCCGTTGTTCCTGTTGCGTGCGCTGCTCTATGCCAGGGTGCCTGCGCATCGGGTGTAGTGGAGAAGCTGAATGCTGCCTGTCGAGGTGGTCGAACGGCCCCGCAGCAACCGCCGGGTGCTGCTACAGTGATATCAATCGACGCGGGGCGCCGTGCTGCAAAATTTCAAAGGTTTTTCAGGTACCTGAGGTGAGTTGCCATCGCTTCGTTGTGATGGTCAGGCATTTGCCACACACAGATCAGTGAGGCCTTACGATGGTGTTCGAACCTAGAAGCAGTCGGTCATTGCTCCAGCGTAGAAGCAGCGTCAGCAACGCCATTCAAGCGGGCCTCGACGGGATTGCCGTCACCGGTGTCGCGTGGTACCTGATCTACGACCAGTTCGGCTACATCACCTCGGACTACGTGATCATGCTCCTGCTGCTGATCGGCGCGCTGGCGGTCATTTATGACCACTACGCCATCTATCGCAGCAATGTGGGGCTTTCGGTAAAGGCCTTCCGGCTGTTCAAGGCCTGGTCGGCGACATTCTGTTTCCTGGTGGTCATCGCCTTCCTGACCAAGCAGAGCGAAACCTATTCACGCCTGCTGGTCGTGCAACTGTTTGTCATCGGCTATATCGTGCAGTTGTTCCTGCACGTGGCCATGCGCGAGTTGCAGAAGCGCTTCACCGCCCACGCGCGGCTGGATAACGCGTTAATCATCGGCAATGGCGACCTGGCCAACTTCCTGTATCAAAAGATCAGCAACAACCCGTGGTTCGGTGAGCGGGTGATGGGCTGCATCTGGGTCGATCAGGAAGAAGGCCCGGAGCGCGAGGCGCAACAAGATGCAAAGCAGCGCCTGCCGGTGTTGGGCAGCATCGCCGATCTGGACGAGATCATTGCCCAACATGGCATTCGCACGGTGTACCTGGTAACGCCCCTTGGCGGTTCCGCCGTCATTCAGGATGTCTACCTCAAGCTGCTCGACAAGTGCATCGCGGTCAATTGGGTACCGGACATCTTCTCGTTGCGCCTGATCAACCACAGCGTGCGAGAAATTGCCGGGATTCCGGTGCTGACCCTGTCGGAAACGCCGCTGACCGGGACCAGCCTGTTCCTTAAGAACCTCGAGGACCGCGTGCTGGCCGCGCTCATCCTGCTGTGCGCATCGCCGGTGTTGCTGGCGGTCGCATTGATCATCAAGTTCGACAGCCCGGGGCCGGTGTTCTTCCGCCAGGACCGCACGGGCTGGACCGGGGAGTCGTTCCGCATCTGGAAATTCCGCAGCATGCACGTGCATCAACCGGAAAACGGTGTGGTCGAGCAGGCGCAGCGTAATGACAAGCGGCTGACCCGGGTTGGTGCATTCATTCGGCGCACCAGCCTCGATGAACTGCCGCAACTGTTCAACGTGCTGACCGGTGACATGTCGCTGGTCGGCCCGCGTCCCCATGCCTTGCAGCACGACACCCTGTACTCGCAGGACATCGTCGATTACTTCGCCCGCCACAACATCAAGCCCGGCATGACCGGCCTGGCACAAGTGCGTGGGTATCGGGGTGAAACCAAGGACATCGAGCAGATGATCCAGCGGGTCAATTCGGACATCGAGTACATCAACAACTGGTCGTTGTGGCTCGACTTCGTGATCCTGGTGCGCACGGTCAATGCCTTCACCGGCAAGCAGGCTTACTGACGCCGGAATCCGGCGTGGTGTACAGGGGGAGGGTGCATGAGCATCTTGTCAGCGGGAGGGGCAGGTGCCGCCAGGCTGTTGAAAGCCGAGTGGCCCTCGCTGGTGCTGTGGGCGTTTCTGTTTTCGCCGCTGCTGGCCAGGCTGTTGGCGGATTGCCAATGCGCGAAGATCGACCTGCTGGTTTTATACACCTTTGCCATTTCATTTTTGTGGCTGCTGGCGATCCGCTTCGTATCCGCCAACCAGTTCAAGGTGCATCTGCTGCTGTTGCCGTTCTATCTGCTGGCGAGCATCGACCTGTTCGTCGTGCTGAACTTCAATTCGCGCCTGACGGCGGCCTACCTGTTCATTGCCTTGACCAACTACAAGGAAGCGACGGATTTCTTCGCCACCTACTGGCGCTCGATCGCCGGCATCCTGGCCGTGTTCGCAGTGTGCTACGGGGTGGGGCTGGCCGGGTTGCACGGGCGTCGGCTGTACCGCAACAAGGCCATTTTTGCGCTGGCGCTGGGCGGCTTGCTGCTGGGCTATGGGGCTTACTTCTACAAGACCGTCAAGGTCAACTCGCTGAGTAAAGGCGCAGTGCTCGACCTGGTGGCGAAAGACCAGAGCACGCCGGTGGGTTACCTGTCGCAGATCGGCCTGACGGCAACCTTGTATGTGGAGTCCAAGGGGTACATCAAGCAACGCATGGAGTCGGAGGTGAAGATCACCAGCATCTCCGACCAGGCCGACATCGAGACCTTGGTATTCGTCATCGGCGAATCTTCGCGCCCGCACAACTGGTCGTTGTACGGCTACCACAACAGGACCACGCCCCATCTCGATCAGCTGCCGGGGCTGTTCAAGTTCAACCGCATGTGCACGACCGCGCCCTATACCTCGGTAGCCGTGCCTTCGTTGCTCAGCCTGGAACCGATCCGCGACTGGGACCTGATTGCGTCGAACAAATCGCTGGTAGGGATCTTCCGCGCGGCCGGCTACGACACCTACTGGCTGTCCTCACAGGAGGTCGACAGCTTCGGCGGGATCATTCCGCAAATCGCCGCAGAAGCTCAATACCGCCAGTACCTGGAGCGCAGCTATGACGGTGCGCTGATACCGGCGTTGCAGAATGTGCTGGGCAAGGCCAATGGGCATCGGCAGGCGATATTCATTCATATCAAGGGCAGCCACTTCGAATACGCGCGGCGATACCCAAGCGACTTTGCCCAGTTCAAGCCTGCCAGCGACAGCCAGAAAGACCGGATCACAGCCGATTACGACAACTCGGTGCTGTATACCGATTCGCTTCTGTCCTCGATCATGCAACAGCTGACGGCCAGCCAGAAGAAAGCGCTGCTGGTCTACGCGTCCGACCACGGCGAGAATCTGCTGGATGACAGCCGGCAACTGTTGGGCCATGGCATGGGTAACGAGTATGACCTGTCGACGTCGGCGTTTGTCTGGTCGAGCGGCAACCTCTCGCCGGAGCAGTCGGGCAAACTGCAGAAGTTGAAGGTCAGGGAGGATCAACAGGTCAGCATCGCCTCGCTGCCGCATACGCTGCTGAACATGACCGGGATCTCGATGCCGGGTTATGACAGCACTCAGGATTTGCTCAGCGATGACTACAAGAGTTCGGAATGCCCGCACCTGCTCGGCACCGGCTATGTGCCGTCGTTCAACTTCGACATCAAGCACATCGCCGCCGAGTGATCAGGCCGGTAGTACCAGGGGGTGCAAGGCGCGAAAGCCCTGGGCTTCTTCCACCAGCCAGTCATGCACCGCACGGGCGCCGGGCTGGTTCAGCCCGCCCGGCGGGTAGTGCACCACGTAGCGCTTGTGGTTGGCGATGGGGTGGCCGAACGGCACGATCAAGGCGCCGCGCTCAAGCTCGTCATTGAGCAGCGTGCGCCGCGCAATGGCCACGCCGATGCCGGCGATCGCCGCTTCGATGGTCAGGTGGTTGCGGTTGAAGGTATGCCCGCGGCGTACATCCAGCCCGCTGGCGCCGATACCCTCCAGGTAGAACTCCCACTCGGCGTACTCCGAACTGCCGCGCCAGGCGGTGATGTCATGCAATAGCGGGTAGTGCGTCAGGTCTGCCGGGCCATGCAGCGGTGGGCGGCCGCGCAGCAGCGCGGGCGAGCAGACCGGGAAGATCTGTTCGTCCAGCAACGGGGTCGACAGCATGCCGGGGTAACTGCCGTCGTTGAGGTCGATGGCCAGGTCGAAGTCCCCGGGATGCAAGGCCTGGGCGCTGTCTTCGGCGACCAGGCGCAGCTCGATGTCCGGGTAGCGCTGCTGGAAGCGCGGCAGCCGCGGGGTGAGCCACTTGGCCAGGAACGACGGGATCGAGCGCAGGCGCAAGGTGCCGCGGATTTCCCCGGCATCCAGGCGCAGCAGTTCGGCCTCGATGCTGCCATAGGCCTCGGTGACCGTCTGTGCCAGGCGCTGGCCCTCGGCACTCAGCTCCACACCGCGCGCCCGGCGCAGGAACAGTTTGTAGCCCAGGCGTTCTTCAAGCTGGCGCATCTGCTGGCTGACCGCACCGGGGGTGATGTGCAGTTCTTCGGCGCAGCGGGTGAACGACAGGTGCCGCGCCGCACAAGAGAAGACATGCAGCCAGACGAACATCTGGCCATTGAGTTGTCGCCGCATCGTTTAGTCCTGCTAAAGCCTTGCTTAGAAAGTTTCGTTGGTCATCTGCCAGCGAGCGCGGCAGTATCGCGCAAATTGGCAATACCGTTCAATTTTCTCAGATAGCCGTGCGGCAGCATTCAGCGCCGACACGGTCAGGCATTAGTATGGCTATCAGTGTTTTCGACCTTTTCAAGATTGGCATCGGCCCGTCCAGTTCCCACACCGTAGGCCCGATGCGGGCGGCGGCGAGCTTTGCCCAGGCACTGCGCGAGCAAGGCCTGCTGGCACAGGTGCAGCGCATCGAAGTGCGGCTGTACGGCTCACTTTCCGCCACCGGGGTAGGCCATGCCACTGATCGCGCCTGCCTGCTCGGGCTGATGGGCCAGTGGCCGGACCGCATCGACCCGGCCACCATCGAACCGCGCATCCATCAACTGCTGCAGGAGCAGTGCCTGATGCTCGATGGCAGCCATCCACTGACGTTCCAGTACGCCCGCGACATGCTGCTGCTGGACGAAAGCCTGCCTTATCACCCCAATGCCATGACCCTGGAGGCCATGGGCGGGCAGGGCAGCCTGTTCCAGCAGACCTACTATTCCATCGGCGGCGGCTTCATCGTCGAGCAGGGCGAAATCGACGCGCCAAAGGCCGAGGCCAATGCCGTTCACCTGCCGTACGAGTTCTCCAGCGGCGCCGAATTGCTGGCCCTGTGCAAGGCCAACAACCTGAGCGTTGGCCAACTGATGCTGGCCAACGAGTGCGCCTGGCGCCCGGAAGCCGAGGTGCGTGAAGGCCTGCTGCGGATCTGGGCGGCGATGCGCGATTGCGTCGACAACGGCCTGCGCAACGAAGGCATTCTGCCTGGTGGGCTCAACGTCAAGCGCCGTGCCGCGCGGCTGCACCGCAGCCTGCAGGAGGCCGGGCAGCCCAACGTGATCGGTTCGACCTTGAGCGCCATGGAGTGGGTCAACCTGTTTGCCCTGGCGGTGAACGAAGAGAATGCTGCCGGCGGGCGCATGGTCACCGCGCCCACCAACGGCGCCGCCGGCATTATCCCGGCAGTGTTGCACTACTACATGAAGTTCAACCCGAGCGCCCGTGACGACGATGTGGTGGCGTTTCTGCTGGCCGCTGCCGCGGTCGGTATCCTGTGCAAGAAGAATGCATCGATCTCCGGTGCTGAAGTCGGCTGCCAGGGCGAGGTCGGCTCGGCCTGCTCGATGGCTGCTGCGGGCTTGGCCGAAGTGCTGGGTGCCACACCGCCGCAACTGGAAAACGCCGCCGAAATCGCCCTGGAGCATAACCTCGGGCTGACCTGTGATCCGGTCGGCGGGCTGGTCCAGGTGCCGTGCATCGAGCGCAATGCGATAGCGGCGGTGAAAGCGATCAATGCCGTGCAGATGGCCTTGCGGGGTGATGGCGAGCATTTCATCTCGCTTGACCGTGTCATTCGCACCATGCGCGACACCGGCGCCGACATGCATGCCAACTACAAGGAAACGTCGCGGGGTGGCCTGGCGGTAGCGTTCGTCGAGTGCTGATCGGCGTTTCGCCGGCAAGTGGCCTTGCCGGCGAACGCTGCTTGCGGGTTACACGCTTTCCAGCTGGCTGACGGCCGCCTTCAGCCGCTGCGTCAATTGCGGACGGCCCTGGTGGGTCACATCCGGCGCTTTGCGCACTCGCCCGTGCTGGTCGACCCAGTGGCCGTTACTGAAGTACCGGTAGCTGGCCGAGCCGTTGCTCCAGCCGGTTTCCAGCAGGCCGTGCAGGTGGAAGGTCTGCGCGATCTGGCTCAGCGGGCCGCTGGGGCTGCCGTCCAGGCTCAGGACGATCGACGGCGCGCCGGCCGGCGCGAACTGCAGCTCGCTGTAGTCACCCCACACGTTGGCCTGGAATGGCTGCGACGGGTAGGTGGCCTGGCTGGCGCGAGCCTTGCCGGAGACCTTCTTGGTCACGGCGTTGACCAACAGGTCGAGGGTCAACGTCGGAGCGCCGGGCAAGCCGTTGCTGACGTTCAGGCGAACATGGAACAGTCCGATTGCCATGGTGTCTCTCCTTGCCTGCTCAGGCTTTCTTGGCGGTCTTGGTGGCCGGGGACTTGGTCGCGGCGAGGGCCTGCTCGAGGCCACCGGTGGCCAACTGCTTGAGGTGCGCGAGATCGCCGTTGGCGATGGCGGCCTCAAGGGTGGCGTTGTGCAGTTCGCTGTGCAGGTCGACGTTGGCCAGCTGCTGGATGCGCTGGCCTTCCAGCGTGACCGGGACGTTGTCCACGCTCACCCAGCCCTGGCCATTGTAGTACTCGTAGTCGGCCACGCCGTGCTGCCAGCTCGGGTCGAGCAGCGCCCTGAACTTGAACTGCACCGGTGAGTTGGCATGCGGCCCACCCTGGTTGCCCTGGGCGGTGATCAGGATCCTGCCTTCGCTCGGTGGCTGGACGGTGAGGTAGGTGTAGCTGCCCCAGACGTCCAGGTGCAGGGCCAGTGGTGGGTTGATGGCCTGGGTGAGCTGGGCCGCGCCGTTAAGGCTACGGTCCGGGGTATAGACCAGCAGGTCCAGCTGCAGGCGCGGGGCGCCAGCGGCGTTGTTGCCGATCTGGTAGGACACCGGGAACAGGCCTGCCGAAGGTGCGAGCAGTGAATCAGACATGATTGCCTCCGTTGCATTCGATGAATGAATGACCGTTACACAGCTGCGAAGGCGGGCGGAAAAGGCGGGGAGATGAGGGAGCCGGGCGGCGGTGTTGCTTGCCCGGAGCGAGCGGCTGTTGTCAGCCAGCTTGTGCAACCAGTCCCTGGTCTGCGGTGCCGCCTGCCTGGCAGCCCGCTTGAGTAAAGCAGGGCTGCCCGACAGTGATGGCGTTTTTGCATGATCTCCGACGAGCGGAGCGGCTTTGCGTTACTTGCTCTTGTTCTTGAGGGTGAGGAAGCTGGCGCGCATGTCCTTGGCCCAGCCGTCGAGCACGGGTTTTACATCGTTCAGGGTCAGCTTGGTCTTGTCGTTCTCCAGCTCTTTGCCGGTGCCCTTGCGCACCACCTGGGCCAGCACCTTCTGGTTGCCGCCATCGAGGAAGGCCGCTTCGACGCCGACATCCACTTCCTGGTCGCGGCCGCCCATCGCGGTGTTGACGCCCGCCGAAATCAGCGCGATCGGGATGAATTCGTAAGGTTTGAGGCTTTCATTGCTGGTAGCTACTGCAGTGATCGCCGGGCGTACCACGATGGTGCCCGGGCCGGGCGCCTTGGCCAGGGTCAGCACGCTGCCCATTTCACGGCGCAAGGCATCGTTGAAGTAGCGAGTGATTTCAGCCAGCGTCTGCTGGGAAATGACCGCTGTGGCTTGGGGCTTGGGGTAGAACTGGCTGGGCTCGATGAAGACCTGCGTGTACTGATTGACATTGACCTTGGGGTCGATCCAGCGCATCACCGGTGCACCGGTTGGGCTTTTGGCTTCCTGCAGGCGACTGTAGTCCTTGAGGAAGCCGGAATAATCCTTGGGGTCCACGCGGTTGCTGGAGCACGCGGCTACAGCGAGCAAAGCGGCACACAACAGGGTAACGCGAGGCAATGATTTCATGATGGTCATGCATCCATGATGGGTCGGCCAGAACAACGCTAGCAGGTGCTTGGAAGATGGCCAGTGGTTGCTGGAAAAGCGGTGAGTTTTTACTTCGTATCGAACCGCCCCTGGAGTGTGGAAATCCGTGGGACTATCAATAGGTTGAAATCAGTTTCTTGTGTAGCTCAAGTTGATTCTAGGTTAGCCAATATATAATAAAAACAATTTATTACGTATTGAAGTTAAAGCTCTATGTAGCTTTGCTTTTGTCCAGCTGTCATTGCCGTGCATGCCTGGGATCGAGCACCGCCCGTGCGGCGCTCGATCTTCCACGCGGCGCAGCCTTCACGGCATTCGCCATGCTATCCCAGCGCCTCCCGCAACCGGTACCACAACATCCCCAGCGCCAGCAGCGGCGAGCGCAGCGCCTTGCCGCCCGGGAACGTCAGGTGTGGTACCGCGCTGAACACATCCAGCCCCTGGCTCTGTCCCAATGCGATACCTTCCGCCAGCAACTTCGCCGTCCAGTGGGTCACGTTCAACCCATGCCCGGAATAGCCCTGGGCATAGAAGACGTTGGGGTGCTGGGTTAGCCGCCCCACTTGCGGGAAGCGGTTGGCGGTGATGCCGATCATGCCGCCCCACTGGTAGTCGATGCGCACATCGGCCAGTTGCGGGAATACCTTGAGCACCTTGGGCCGCATGTAGGCAGCGATGTCCTTGGGGTCGCGCCCGGAATAGTGGCAGGCACCGCCGAACAGCAGGCGGCGGTCGGCAGTGAGCCGGTAGTAGTCCAGGCCGACCTTCTGGTCGCACATGGCCATGTTCTGTGGGATCAGCTTGCTGGCCAGTGCTTCCGGCAGCGGCTCGGTTGCCACCACGTAGCTGCCGGCCGGCAGCACTTTGCCGCTCAGGCGTGGTTCCAGTTCGTCCAGGTGGGCGTTGCAGCCCAGCACCAGGCTCTGTGCCCGCACCTTGCCCCGTGCCGTGTGCACGGTCACCGTGGGCCCATGTTCGATGCGCAGCACCGGGCTCTGTTCGAAGATGCGCACGCCCAGGCCATGGGCCACGCGCGCTTCGCCCTGGACCAGGTCGAGCGGGTGCAGATGGCCTGAGCCCATGTCCACCAGGCCGCCGGCGTACTGGTCGCTGGCGACGATCTCATGCATGCGCTCGGGCCCGACCAGGCGGGTTTCGTGGCGGTAGCCAAGGCTGGCCAGGTCCTCCTGTTCAGCCTTGAAGGCAGCGAACTGTGCCGGGGTGTTGGCCAGTTCGCAGAAGCCCCAGCGCAGGTCGCAGGCGATCGCATACTGTTCGATGCGGCGAGCGACCAGGGCCACCGACTCGATGCCGGCCTGCTGCAGGTAGCGTACGCCGTCCTGGCCGACGTAGCGGGCAAAGCCGCTGACATCATGGCCGATGCCGCGAATCAGCTGGCCGCCGTTGCGCCCACTGGCGCCCCAGCCGATGCGTCGGCCTTCCAGCAGCACCACACTGAGCCCGCGTTCGGCCAGTTCCAGTGCGGTGTTGACCCCGGTCAGGCCACCGCCGACCACGCACACATCAGCGGTCAGTTCACCGTCGAGGCTGGGGTAGGGCGTCGTGCTGCGCGCCGTGGCAGCGTAGTACGACGCGGTATGTTGGGTATCGAAAGGCATGGCGCGTTCTCGGTTCAACGGTTGGACTTGATCTTGCTCCAGGAGCGGGTCATGACGCGCATGATCTTCGGGCTCGGGGTGCTGGAAATGTACAGCTTGTCCAGTACCGCCTGGGGCGGGTAGATCTCGGGGTTGTCGACCAGGGACTTGTCCATGTAGGCCTGGGCATCAGGGTTGGCGTTGGCGTAGCCGACCGTGGCGCTGACCTTGGCGATCACCTTCGGGTCGAGCAGGTAGTTGATGAAGGCGAGGGCCTGTTCCGGGTTCTGGGCGTCCTTGGGGATGGCCAGCAGGTCGAACCACAGGTTGCTGCCTTCCTTGGGAATGCTGTAGGCGATCTTCACCCCGTTCTTCGCTTCCACGGCCCGGTTGGCCGCCTGGAACACGTCGCCGGAATAGCCGAAGGCCACGCAGATATCACCATTGGCCAGGTCCGAGACGTACTTGGAGGAGTGGAAGTAGGTGATGTACGGGCGCAGTTCGAGCAGGCGTGCTTCGGCCTTGGCATAGTCATCCGCCTTTTCGCTGCGCGGGTCCATGCCCAGGTAGTTGAGCATCGCCGGGAACAGTTCGTCGGGCGAGTCCATGAAGGCCACACCGCACTGTTTGAGCTTCTTCAGGTTCTCAGGCTCGAACAGGGTTGCCCAGGAATCGATATGGTCCACGCCCAGTGCGGCCTTGACCTTTTCGACGTTGTAGCCGATGCCGTTGGTGCCCCACAGGTACGGCACTGCGTACTGGTTGCCGGGGTCGTTCTGCTCGAGCTGCTTGAGCAGCTTCGGGTCCAGGTGCTGCCAGTTCGGCAGCTTGCTGCGGTCCAGCGGCAGGAATGCACCGGCCTGGGCCTGGCGGGCGAGGAAGTGGTTGGAAGGCACCACCACGTCGTAGCCGGTGCGGCCGGCGAGCAGTTTGCCCTCCAGGGTTTCGTTGGAGTCGAACACGTCATAGACGACCTTGATCCCGCTGCTGGCCTGGAAGTCGGCCAGGGTCGTTTCACCGATGTAGTCGGTCCAGTTGTACACGCTGACGCTCGGCGTGGCCTGTGCGGCGGCGCCGAACAGCAGGGCGAATGTGGCGGGGATCAGGGCTTGCAGATGACGCATGTCGACACCTCGTTGGTCTTGTTCTTTGAGTTCGGTGCAAGGGGGGCGCCGGGCGCCCCCGGAGAATCACACGCTCAGCAGCAGGAACTCGCGCTCCCAGGAACTGATGACGCGCTTGAAGTTTTCATGCTCGGCGCGCTTGACCGCCACGTAGCCCTGGACGAACTGCTTGCCCAGGTACTGCTGCACGGTTTCGCAATCTTCCATGTGCTGCAGGGCATCCTCGATGGTGATCGGCAGCCGCAGGTTGCGCCGCTCATAGGCACGGCCCTGGACCGGCGCGCTCGGCTCGATCCTCTCGACCATGCCCAGGTAACCGCACAGCAAGCTGGCGGCGATTGCCAGGTAAGGGTTGGCGTCGGCGCCCGGCAGGCGGTTTTCCACGCGCATGGCATCGGGGCTGGAGGTCGGCACGCGCAGGCCGGCGGTGCGGTTTTCCTCGCCCCACTCGACGTTGACCGGTGCCGAAGTGTCCGGCAGGAAGCGGCGGAACGAGTTGACGTTTGGCGCGAACATCGGCAGCAGCTTGGGGATGTACTTCTGCAGGCCACCGATGTGGTGCAGGAACAGCTCGCTCATGCTGCCGTCTTCATTGGCGAATATCGGCTTGCCGGTGGCAATGTCGACCACGCTCTGGTGCAGGTGCATGGCGCTGCCCGGTTCGTCGGTGATCGGCTTGGCCATGAAGGTGGCGGTGACGTTGTGCTTGAGCGCGGCTTCACGCATGGTGCGCTTGAACACGGTGATCTGGTCGGCCAGGTCCAGCGCGTCACCATGGCGGAAGTTGATTTCCATCTGCGCCGGGCCGTCTTCGTGGATCAGCGTGTCCAAGTCCAGGCCCTGCAGTTCGCACCAGTCGTAGACGTCTTCGAACAGCGGGTCGAATTCGTTGGCGGCGTCGATCGAGAACGACTGGCGCCCGCTTTCAGCGCGGCCCGAGCGGCCCAGCGGCACTTGCAGGGGCAAGTCCGGGTCTTCGCAGCGCTGGGTCAGGTAGAACTCCATTTCCGGCGCGACAATCGGCTGCCAGCCTTTGTCGGCATACAGCTTGAGCACTTTCTTCAGCACGTTGCGCGGCGACAGCTCGATCGGGTTGCCGTGCTTGTCGAAGGTGTCGTGAATGACGATGGCGGTGGGTTCGATGGCCCACGGGATCTGGTAGACCGCCGTCGGGTCGGGGCGGCAGATCATGTCGATGTCGGCCGCATCGAGCAGGTTGTAGTAGATGTCGTCGTCGACGTAGTCGCCGGTGACCGTCTGCAGCAGCACGCTTTCGGGCAGGCGCATGCCGCGCTCGTGGAGGAATTTGGCGGTCGGTGCGATCTTGCCGCGGGCGATGCCGGTCAGGTCGCTGATCACGCATTCGACTTCAGTGATGCGGTGTTCTTTCAGCCAGGTGGACAGCTGATCGAAGGGGGCGTTCATACAGACCTCTTGGTTGGGTTTTTTTGTGGGAGCGGGTTTACCCGCGAAAGCCTCTACAGGGTTTCCAAGGCTTTGCGCTTCCCAGGTGACGCGCTGGAGACTATCTTGAGCGCAGGCCCGCAAAGCCATCTATCCACTTTCTTCGGCAATGAATGCACCAAAAGAGTGCAACTAGGACAAAGCGTGACAACGCCCAATGCCTTGCAGGTTCAGGCTTTCCACACCACCGATGTGACCGAACAGGTGCGCGCCACCCCCGGTTGGCAGCAGCAGTACCGGCAGATGTCGCCAGGGCACTTCAGTGGCCAGCTGCGCTGCCTGGGGCTCGATGGCGTGGAGGTGTACGAAGAGCGCCTGAATACCCGGGTCGAGCAGTTTTTCCGTGCGCCGAGCGGCTCACTGGCGTTCTGTTTCGACCAGAGCGAAAACAGCCTGTACCTGCTCAACGAACAGAGCCGCAATATCTGGATCACGCCGGAGAACTACCAGGAAGTGGCGGTGGTGTTCGACCAGGCGTTTCTTGCCCGTCACGGTCTGGACCCGCAACGGCTCGAAGGGTTGTTCATGGTGCCGCTGGGCAGCGGCCAGAATGCCTTGTTCGGCAGCTGGCTGAGCGCCACCTTGACCCGCCTTGGCCAGGCCGATTGCCCACTGCAAGGGCAGGCACTGGCCGAGCAGCTGCTCGAGGACTGCCTGTTCATTCTCGACAACGCCTGCCAGCGCTTGCAGGGCGGGGCGCTGGGGCGGCGCGGCGAAGAGCGGGCGATCATGCAACGGGTCAGTGAGTGGGCGGCAGATTGCCCGGAAGAAACCCTTAATCTGGTGGAACTGGCCGAGGTGGCAGGTGTGTCGCTGCGTCAGCTGCAGCAGGCGTTCAAGGCGTTTACCGGGATGCCGCCGGCGCACTGGCTGCGCTTGCGTCGGCTCAACGGCGCGCGGCGGGATCTGTTGCGCGGCGGTGAGGTGACCGTGGCGGAAGTGGCCATGCGCTGGTCGTTCTGGCATTTGGGAAGATTTTCAGAGAGTTACCGGCAGTTGTTCAAGGAGTTTCCGAGCGAGACCCTCAAGCGGGGAAGGGGCTGAGAATTCTGTTGCCTGTACCGGCCTCTTCGCGGGTAAACCCGCTCCCACAGGGATGTCACAGGTCTTGAAGGCAGCGCGGTACCTGTGGGAGCGGGTTTACCCGCGAAGAGGCCGGTACAGACAACCCAGCATTCCCATTGGAAAATTGCTATCGTGCCCGGCAGTTTCCACCCGAGGTCCCGATGTTCTACCTGCCTTTGCCCAGCGACCAGGCCGACCGCCTGGCCAGCGCGCCTACCGCCACCGACTTCTTCCCGAGCGCCAGCCTGCTGGAAGCTGCCGCCGTGCTGTTCGTGCAGAACCTGCCGCGCCAACCGGCCAGCGCCTCGGCGGACACCCAGGAGCGCCGCTTCGCCGAGATCGTGCGCATCGCCAATGAAGTCGAAGGTGCAGCCCCAGGCCGCTTCCAACGGCAGGTAGCCCAGCACTTCGACCGAGAGGCGTTCGCCATGGGGCTGGGCATGCTCGGTGAGAACGGCGTCGCCCTGGTGTCGGCCGAAACCGAGTACCAGGCCGACGAGTTCCAGGACGCCGAAGGCCAGTGGAATTTCCAGTTCGCCGACAACTACCGCCAGCGCGTGACCCCGCTGCACCCGGTGTACCTGCCGTCACTGGCCAGTGACCTGATGCTCAGTGACCAGCAGAACCGCTTGCTGCGCGAGTTCCTTTGCGGTGTCGACGAATCGGTTGCCGTGCAGGGGTTCGCCGGCACCGGCAAGACCTTCCTGATCCACCAGTTCGCTCGCCTGCTAGACCCCCAGCGCACGCTGTTGCTGGCCCTCACCGAAGGCCAGTTGCGGGCGTTGCAGGCACGGGTGAAGGATGCCCAGGCCTACACCGCGCTGACCTTCGGCCAGTTGGCCGACGAAATCCTCAACCGTGACCTCACCAGCAACGGCTGGCGCCTGCGTGACCCGTACCGCACCAAACTGTCCTGGCGCCCGCAGGAGGCGCAGGTGGTGCGCTGGCTGAACATCCCTGACATTGGCCCGCTCGCCGCACGCGATGTGGTGGCCCTGTGTGTCAAGGCCGTGCGCAGCTTCTGCCGCAGCGGTGACAGCCTGTTGCAGCTGCATCACCTGCCGTGGGCCGGGCCTGGCACCACGCCGCTGGACCAGGAAGTGCTGCTGGAAAAGGCTCGCCTGTACTGGCAGGAACTGATCCGCCCGTCAGCCCGTGAAATCCAGCTGCCGGTGCGCGACTACCACCGGGTCAAACTGCTGTCGCTGACTGCCGAGGTGATCGACAGCCGCTACAGCCACGTCATCGTCGACGAGGCCCATGAGCTTTCGGCCCCGATGCTGGCCGTGCTCGATCGCAGCCCGCAGTCGGTGATCGCCCTGGGCGACGAACTGCAGAACCTCAACGGCCTCAGCCCGCACCATGGCAACTTCATCCGCCAGCGCTACATCGACCATTCGCTGCGCGCTGGCCCGGCCATGGATGGCGTGCTCAACCCGTTGATCCAGGCGCACCCGGCGGCGATCCAGGCCGCCTTCAGTGGCAGTGCCGAGCATTACACACGGGTGAGTTTCTTCGACACGGTGACGGTGCCTGAGCAGCCCACCGCCCTGATCGTCGATGACGAGTGGGGCCTGTTCGGTTGGTTCCAGCGTCTGACCCATCAGGGGGTGCCGTTCGTGCTGCTGAAAAGTGCGCGCAAGGACTTCGAGCTGTTCGTCGAGGATTGCATCGAGCTGTACCGCTACGGCACTCGGGCACGCCACCCGATGTTGTTCCGTTACCCCAGCTGGCAGGCGCTGGAGCAGGACAAGGGTGACGACAAGGCCTTTGTCGCCGTGGCCGGCATGCTGCGCAAAGGCTACACCGCCGAGCATTTCGCCAAGGCCAAGAGCCGTTATCGCTGGGACAAGGCGCCGAAACTGTTCCTCGGGCGGGTGCGGGATGTGAAGAACATGGAGTTCGCCCGGGTGATGGTGTCGCCGGAACTGATGGTGGCACCGAGCACGGCAGGCAATCGCAACGAGCGGGCACGGATGCTGGCGGGGCTGTATACCGCCTGTTCGCGGGCGCGGCATGAGCTGATTGTGCCGGGGGGGATGCTGGACTGGGTCAAGGACCAGGTCCGGGATTGAAGACTTGGGGCCGCGTAGCGGCCCCAGTCAATGAATCAGTTACGATCCAGCCACACGGTCTGGGCATTGGTGAACTCGCGCACCCCAAAGTGCGACAGCTCGCGCCCGAAACCGCTCTTCTTCACGCCACCAAATGCCACGCGGGGGTCGGAAGCGCAGTAGCCGTTGATGAACACGCCACCGGTATCCAGCGCTGCGGTCATGCGCTCTGCCAGTGCATAGTCGGCGGTGTAGATGGTCGACGCCAGGCCGAACTCGCTGTCGTTGGCCAGCTCCACCGCATGGTCGGCATCACGGGCTGTGATGATCGCCGCCACCGGCCCGAACAGCTCCTGCTTGAAGGCGGTCATGTCCGGGGTGACGTTGGCGAACACGGTCGGTGCATAGAAGTTGCCCACGCCTTCGACCTTGTTACCGCCCAGCAGCAGGGTGGCGCCTTCGGCCAGCGTCGCCTGGACCTGGCCATCCAGCTCGTCGCGCAGGTCGTAGCGGGCCATCGGGCCGATGTAGGTGTCATCTTCCAGCGGGTTGCCGATTTTCAGCTTGCGCGTGGCTTCGACGAACTTGCGCGTGAATTCCTCGACAACGCTTTCTTCGATGATCAGGCGCTTGGCGGCGGCGCAGACCTGGCCAGTGTTCTGGTAACGGCCGATCACGGCGGCCTGCACGGCGGCATCGATATCGGCGTCAGCCAGCACGATGAACGGGTCGGAACCGCCCAGCTCCAGCACGCACTTCTTCAGCGCCGCACCCGCCTGGGCACCGATGGCCATGCCGGCGCGCACGCTGCCGGTCAGGGTCACGGCGGCGATGCGCACGTCGTTGATGGCGCGGGTAACGCCGTCCGGGGTGACGTTAAGCACCTCGAACACGCCTTCAGGCAGGCCGGCGTCCTTGAACAGCTCACCCAGCAGGTAGGCGCTGCCCATCACGTTCGGTGCGTGCTTGAGCACGTAGGTGTTGCCCGCCAGGATCGCCGGCACGGCGCCGCGCAGTACCTGCCAGACCGGGAAGTTCCACGGCATCACGGCCAGGATCGGGCCCAGCGGGCGGTACTCGATGCGGGCTTTCTCGACCTGGGTCGGCTCGGCGGCGAGCATGGCCGGGCCGTGCTCGGCATACCAGCGGCACAGGCCGACGCACTTGGCGACTTCACCACGGGCCTGGGCGATCGGCTTGCCGATTTCGCGGCTGATCATCTGCGCGAAGGCTTCGGCCTTCGCTTCGAGGGTGCTGGCCAGGGCGAGCAGGTACTCGCTGCGCTGACCCAGCGACACCTGGCGCCATTGGCCGTAGCCAGCCTTGGCACGTTGCAGCGCCGCTTCCAGTGCGGCGTCGGTGTCGAAGGGGTAGGCGCCGATCTGCTCGCCGCTGAACGGGTCGACGGAGATGGCGTGGGTCAGGCTGCTGATCGCACTCATGGCTGGACACTCTCGTTGTTGTTAATCAGTGACGCCAGACTAGTGGGCTATGGCTTTAATGAAAACTGAATAATAATGAGCGAAACATTCACGTTTGGAGAACGACTGTGGACCTGGTGCAACTGGAGATCTTCAAGGCCGTGGCCGAGCAGGGCAGCATCAGCGCCGCCGCCCAGCACATCCATCGGGTGCCGTCGAACCTGACCACGCGCATCAAGCAGTTGGAGGAAGACCTCGGCGTCGAGCTGTTCATCCGCGAAAAAAGCCGCTTGCGCCTGTCGCCTGCGGGCTGGAACTTCCTTGAATACACCCGGCGCATCCTCGACCTGGTGCACGAGGCGCGGCTGACAGTGGCCGGCGAAGACCCCCAGGGCACCTTCGCCCTGGGTTCGCTGGAGAGCACGGCGGCGGTGCGTATTCCGGCGTTGCTGGCCGCCTACAACCAGCGCTACCCCAAGGTCGATCTCGACCTGTCCACCGGGCCTTCCGGGACCATGCTCGAGGGCGTGCTGGCGGGGCGCCTGGTGGCGGCCTTCGTCGACGGCCCGGTGCTGCACCCCACGCTCGAAGGCATGCCGGTGTTCGAGGAGGAGATGGTGATCATCTCGCCGCTCAACCACGCCCCGGTGACCCGCGCCCAGGACGTCAACGGCGCGAGCATCTACGCCTTCCGTGCCAACTGCTCGTACCGCCATCACTTCGAGAACTGGTTCGTCCAGGACCAGGCGGTGCCCGGCAAGATCCACGAAATGGAGTCGTACCACGGCATGCTCGCCTGCGTCAGCGCCGGTGCCGGCCTGGCCATGCTGCCGCGCAGCATGCTCGACAACATGCCCGGCTGCAGCACGGTCTGCGCCTGGCCGATGCAGGAGCAGTTCCGCTACCTCAAGACCTGGCTGGTGTGGCGCCGGGGCACCGTTTCGCGCAGCCTGAGCATGTTCGTGAAACTTCTCGAAGAGCGGCGAACGGCGTGAACATCAGCACTGTGTGGGGTCAAACATTAGGTAAGCCATCTCCCTGAGGAGGAGCTGACCATGCGTAACCATCACTATGCTTTGGGCGCCACGCTGCTGATTGCACTGGCGCTGCCCTGGACTCTGGCCGCTGCCGCGGAAGTGGACGACCACAACGCCCCCATCGACATGCAAGCCGTGCAACTGCAGCCGCAAGAGCAGAACGGCGTGCGCTACCTTGAAGGGGGTATCGGCCAGGACGAAGCCAATGCCTTGCGCCATACCAAGGGCTATGACCTGCACGTTGAGCTGTCGACCGGCGCACACGGCCAGTTCGAAAGTGGCGCTGCAGTCGAAATCCAGAACGCACAAGGCAAGTCGGTGTTGAGCCTTCAGGATGCCGGGCCACTGGTTTATGTCCAGCTGCCACCGGGCCAGTACAAGGTCGTTGGCCAGGGGCAGGGTACTACGGTCCAGCAACTGGTCACCGTGAACGGCAAGACGCCTGCCACTGCCAGCCTGAACTGGCACTGATCGGCAAAAGCAGGTGGAGTACATCTGTACTCCACCTGGAGGGGAGTCTTTCTGCATGAGCCTCGACTCACCACTGCAAGCGCTGGAGGCGCAGGGCTACGTCTTGCTTCGCGACGTTCTCGATGGCGTACGCGTGGCGTTGCTGCGCTGCGCCATCGATGACCTGCAGCCCCTCCATTGGGACTATCAGGGGCTGTTGGAGCACTACAAGTGTGTGTTCAATCGCGACCCGCTGTGGTTGCCCTTTCTTGACCTGCCGCCATTGATCGACCTCGCCGAAGCGGCCCTCGGCGCCGACTGCCATGTGATCGGCCAGACCGCCTGGCGCAGCCACCCTGGCTATCCGGGCATGGGCCTGCACCTGGACCATCTGCCCATGGCGTTGCCCGACTGGCTGGTGGCGCGCGGCGACTTCTGCCCGCCCATGCAGATTCTGACCGCACAGGTATACCTGAGCGATATCGACCTCGACATCGGCCCGACCTGGGTGGTGCCCGGCAGCCATCGGGCTGCGCGCTCACCGCTACCTGGCGAACAGCAGTGGCAGGGCCGTGAAGCCCGGCCGGTACTGTGCCAGGCGGGCGACGCGCTGGTGTTTCGCAGTGACATCTGGCACAGCGGCGGCGCCAACTGCAGCAATGCCCGTGAGCGCGACATGCTGCAGGTGCACTACGGCCGGCGCATGGTGGCGCAGAAGTTCTCTCCCTACCTGAACTGGCAGTTCAACCCACAGGTGCTGGAGCAGGCGACACCCCGGCAACGGCGCTTGCTGGGGGAGCATGAGGAGGCCGAATACGACTGAGATGCCTGGGCACTGCGGGTAAATTCAAACAATGCTGGCAATTCACTTTCAACTTTCTGATTATCTAGACAATAATCAGAAAAGTATTACCCCGTGTGACCGGTTGGATGCACCGGTCGCCGCAAAAATCGAGGGGCCCAAGCCCCCACTTGCCAGTGTGACCATCAGGAGAAGTCATTGATGAAAACCCGTCTTGCCAGCACGCTGGCCGCTGCCCTATTGGCGCTCGCCGGCACCAATCTGGCCCAGGCCGCACAGGTTTCCGGTGCCGTGGGGGCCACCGGCCAAGGTGACATGACCTACCGTCTTGGCATGTCGTTCGATTGGGACAAGCAGTGGCTGAAAAGTGACATCGGCTTTGTGACGGGCTATTGGGACGCGGCCTACACCTACTGGGAAGGTGGCGATGCCAGCGGCACCCATTCGCTGTCGTTCAGCCCGGTGTTCACCTATGAGTTCAGTGGTTTCACCTACACCCCGTATGTCGAAGCCGGTATTGGCCTGGCGGCCTTCTCCAAGACCGAGGTGGGCGACCATGACCTGGGTTCGGCCGTCAATTTTGAAGACCGCATCGGCTTCGGCCTGAAGCTGCCGGCGGCGCAGAAAGTCGGGGTCCGTCTGATTCACTATTCCAATGCCGGCATCAAGCAACCGAACGACGGCATCGAATCCTACTCGTTGTTCTACAGCAAGAGCTTCTGATGTTTGGGGCTGCGTTGCAGCCCTTTCCGACCGGTCCGGCGCCCCGGCAAGGCCGCTCCTACAGGTTACGCATTCGCCTGTAGG
>NZ_JAGIBG010000027.1 GCF_017744435.1 Pseudomonas sp. | reverse complement strand
TGATGGCCGGGCTTTTTTATGCCTGGGATTCTTGCATCGCCTGTACCGGCCTCTTCGCGGGCACGCCCGCTCCCACAGGGACAGCACAACATTCAAGGCCTGTGCAGTCCCTGTGGGAGCGGGCGTGCCCGCGAAGAGGCCGGTACAGGCGATGCAAGAATCCCAGGCATAAAAAAGCCCGGCCATCAGGCCGGGCAGGTACACCCAAAGGAGCTACAACAGGTGTCAGGGATGGGAATTCGTTGACCCTCAGGCCACCGCGGCCAGCTTGGCCTTGGCCTGGTTGAGGCCCTTCTCGTGGAACTCGCCACTCATGTTCAGGCCTTCGGCATGGATGAAGTCGACATCGTGAATACCGATGAAGGCCATCACCTGGCGCAGGTACGGTTCCTGGTGGTCGCTGGTGGCGCCGGCATGGATGCCGCCACGGGCAGTCAGGACAATGGCGCGCTTGCCGGTGAGCAGGCCTTGCGGGCCAGTCGGGGTGTACTTGAAGGTGATGCCGGCGCGCAGCACGTGGTCCAGCCAGGCCTTGAGGGTGCTGGGGATGGTGAAGTTGTACATCGGCGCAGCCATCACCAGTACATCGGCTGCCAGCACTTCATCGGTCAGCTCGTTGGAGCGGGCCAGGGCCTCCAGTTCGGCGGCGCTGCGCTGTTCTTCAGGCTTCATCCAGCCACCGAGCAGGTTGGCATCCAGGTGTGGCACCGGGTTAACCGCCAGGTCGCGTACGGTGATCTGGTCAGCCGGGTGCGCGGCCTGCCACTGCTGGATGAAGTCACGGGTCAGCTGACGGGAAACGGAATCCTGCTGGCGGGCGCTGCTTTCGATGATCAGTACGCGGGACATGGGGTGCCTCCATCGGCAAAAAGGGTTGCGATTCGATGGAGGTGAGATTAAGGCTTGACCTATCGATAAAAAAGCGTAAAAAGTGGGTTCAATCTATCGATTAATCCGTTTTATTGCGCTTTGCAGTCCAGCGCGATGCGCAGCTTGATGATCTGCCGATTGAAATTGGCCGTCACATCGACGCTCTTGCCAGCCGGTACGTTGACCCGACGCACCCGTGGCGCCTCGGGCCCGTTGCGGAAGGTCACCTTGCAGGCTGCCGGCACTTGCCCATAGTTGTTCAGGGTTATGGACCCGATGTTGTAGGCAGTGTCGTAGGTGGTGTAGTCCAGCTTGACCCCGGTCAGTTCCTTCTCCACGTCGATGGGGTAAGCCATGGCCCCAAGGGGCAGGCACATCAAAATTGCCGCACAACATTTCTTCATGGGGCGCTCTCCTTGAAAGAGCGCAGCTTAGGACAACAGGAGCCAAACATGAAAGCGCCGCGCGTGACCCTGGATCAATGGCGGACCCTGCAAGCAGTGGTCGACCATGGCGGGTTTGCCCAGGCCGCCGAAGCCCTGCACCGTTCGCAGTCTTCGGTCAGCTACACCGTGGCACGCATGCAGGAGCAACTGGGCGTACCGTTGCTGCGCATCGATGGCCGCAAGGCCGTGCTGACCGAGGCCGGCAACGTGCTGCTGCGCCGTTCGCGGCACCTGGTCAAGCAGGCCAGCCAGCTGGAAGACCTGGCGCACCATATGGAGCAAGGCTGGGAGGCCGAGGTACGCCTGGTGGTCGATGCCGCCTACCCCAGTGCCCGCCTGGTGCGCGCCCTGGCGGCATTCATGCCACAGAGCCGCGGTTGCCGGGTGCGCCTGCGTGAAGAGGTGCTGTCGGGCGTCGAGGAAGTGATGCACGAAGGCATCGCCGACCTTGCCATCAGCAGCTACAGCATCGGCGGCTACCTGGGCACCGAGCTGAGTTCGGTGGAGTTCGTCGCTGTTGCCCACCCGGAACACAGCCTGCACCGCCTGGGCCGGGAGATCACCTTCCAGGACCTGGAAAGCCAGCTGCAGGTGGTGATCCGCGACTCCGGCCGCGCCCAGCCACGCGATGTCGGCTGGCTCGGCGCCGAGCAGCGCTGGACGGTCGGCAGCCTGGGCACCGCCGCCACCTTCGTCGGCAGCGGCCTGGGCTTTGCCTGGTTGCCACGGCACATGATCGAGCGTGAGCTGCTCGACGGCGTACTGAAGCCATTGCCGCTCGATCAGGGTGGCAGCCGCCACCCACTGTTCTACCTTTATTCGAGCAAAGAGAAGACCCTGGGCCCGGCCACGCAGATTCTCATCGACCTGCTGCGCAATTTCGACACCGCGCCACTGGACGTGCCCTTCGCAGCCCCCCCACAAGCCTGAGAGGACCGCGCCCATGGCCTATTTCGAACATGAAGGATGCTCGCTGCATTATCAGGAATATGGCCAGGGCGAACCCTTGGTGCTGCTGCACGGCCTGGGCTCCAGCAGCCAGGACTGGGAGCTGCAGGTACCTGAGCTGAGCCGCCACTATCGGGTGATCCTCATGGACATCCGCGGCCACGGCCGCTCCGACAAGCCCCGCGACGGTTACCAGATCGCCACCTTCAGCGAAGACCTGCTGGCCCTGCTCGAGCTCCTGCAGACCGGCCCGGTGCACTTCGTCGGCCTGTCCATGGGCGGCATGGTCGGGTTCCAGTTCGCCGTGGACCACCCGCAATGGCTGCGCAGCCTGTGCATCGTCAACAGCGCCCCCGAGGTCAAGCGCCGCACCCGCAGCGACTGGCTGTGGTGGCTCAAGCGCTGGGGCCTGGCGCGCATCCTCAGCGTCCAGACGGTCGGCCAGGGCCTGGCTGCCAGGCTGTTCCCCAAGCCCGAACAGGCCGAGCTGCGCAAGAAGATGGCCGAACGCTGGGCCCGCAACGACAAGCGCGCCTACCTCAAGAGCTTCGACGCCATCGTCGACTGGGGCGTGCAGGAACGCATCGGGCAAATCCGCTGTCCCACGCTGGTGATTGCCGCCGACCACGATTACACGCCGATACACCTTAAAGAGCGCTACGTCGCCCTGATGCCCCACGCCAGGCTGGTGGTCATCGACGATTCCCGGCACGCTACACCCCTCGATCAACCCGAGGTCTTCAACCAGACCCTGCTGCAGTTCCTCGCAGCCGCTTCCACCTCTCAAGGATCATTGAGCCCATGCTGAAAAAACTCCTGCTCACCGCCTGCTCGGTCGCCTTCGCCACCAGCGTCATGGCCTCCGACAAGACCCCGCACGTTCTGCTGGACACCAGCTTCGGCCAGGTCGAAATCGAGCTCAACGCCGAGAAGGCTCCGATCAGTACCAAGAACTTCCTGCAGTACGTCGACAGCGGCTTCTACAACAACACCATCTTCCACCGGGTGATCCCGGGCTTCATGGTCCAGGGCGGCGGTTTCACTGAGCAGATGGTGCAGAAAGACACCAAGGACCCGATCAAGAACGAGGCCAGCAACGGCCTGCAGAACACCCGCGGCACCCTGTCGATGGCGCGCACCTCCAACCCGAACTCGGCCACCAGCCAGTTCTTCATCAACGTCGCCGACAACGACTTCCTCAACCCGGGCCGCGACGCCGGTTACGCCGTGTTCGGCAAAGTGACCAAGGGCATGGAAGTGGTCGACCAGATCGTCAATTCGCCCACCACCGTCAAGAAAGGCATGCGCGATGTGCCGACCGACCCGGTGTTCATCAAGTCCGCCAAACGCATCGACTGACCGCCGGTTTCACAGGGACGTGAAACCTTCCGGGGTCGGGTAGCACAGGAGTCTTGTCACCCATGCTGTACCGCCGTTTCGAGCAACTGATCGATATCTTCCGCGACGCGCCCAGCGAGTCGCCGCCCGGCCAGGTCTGGCCGTTCTATCTGTACTACCTGCGCCAGGTCTGGCCAAGCTTTCTCGCCCTGCTGGTGGTGGGCCTGTTCGCCTCGCTGATCGAGGTGGCGATGTTCAGCTACCTGAGCCGCATCATCGACCTGGCCCAGGGCACGCCTAACGCCAACTTCTTCAGCGAACACAGCGGCGAGCTGATCTGGATGCTGGTGGTGATCCTGCTGCTGCGGCCGATATTCTTCGGCCTGCACGACCTGCTGGTGCACCAGACCATCAACCCCGGCATGACCAGCCTGATCCGCTGGCAGAACCACACCTATGTGCTCAAGCAGAGCCTGAATTTCTTCCAGAGCGACTTCGCCGGGCGCATCGCCCAACGCATCATGCAGACCGGCAACTCGCTGCGCGACTCTGCCGTGCAGGCAGTGGATGCGCTGTGGCATGTGCTGATCTACGCCATCACCTCGCTGGTGCTGTTCGCCGAGGCCGACTGGCGCCTGATGCTGCCGCTGCTGGTGTGGATCGTCGGCTACATCGCCGCGCTGTACTACTTCGTGCCACGGGTGAAGGAGCGTTCGGTGATTTCCTCCGACGCCCGCTCCAAGCTGATGGGGCGGATCGTCGATGGCTACACCAACATCGCCACCCTCAAGCTGTTCGCCCACACCGACTATGAACAGCAGTACGCCCGCGAAGCGATCCGCGAACAGACCGAGAAAACCCAGCTGGCCTCGCGCGTGGTCACCAGCATGGACGTGGTCATCACTACCCTCAACGGCCTGCTGGTGGTCACTACCACGGGCCTTGCGCTGTGGCTGTGGAGCCAGTCGCTGATCACCGTCGGTGCCATCGCCCTGGCCACCGGCCTGGTGATCCGCATCGTCAACATGTCGGGCTGGATCATGTGGGTGGTCAACGGCATCTTCGAGAACATCGGCATGGTCCAGGACGGCCTGCAGACCATCGCCCAACCGGTCACCGTCACCGATAAACCCCAGGCGCCGCCCCTCAAGGTCAGCCGCGGCGCCGTGCGTTTTGACGACGTGGATTTCCACTATGGCAAGGCCGCCAACGTGATCGAAGGGCTCAACCTGGACATCCGCCCCGGCGAGAAGATCGGCCTGATCGGCCCGTCCGGCGCCGGCAAGTCGACCCTGGTCAACCTGCTGCTGCGCCTGTACGACGTGCAGGGCGGGCGCATCCTGATCGACGGCCAGGACATCGCCGAGGTCAGCCAGGCCAGCCTGCGCGCGCAGATTGGCATGATCACCCAGGACACCTCGCTGCTGCACCGTTCGATCCGCGACAACCTGTTATATGGCCGCCCCGGTGCCAGTGACGCGGCGCTGCACGAAGCCGTGCGCCGGGCAAGGGCCGACGAGTTCATTCCGCAGTTGTCGGATGCCCAGGGCCGCACCGGCTTCGATGCCCATGTCGGCGAGCGTGGCGTGAAGCTGTCGGGCGGCCAGCGCCAGCGCATCGCGATTGCCCGGGTGCTGCTGAAGAATGCACCAATCCTGATCATGGACGAAGCCACGTCGGCGCTGGACTCGGAGGTCGAAGCGGCCATTCAGGAAAGCCTGGAGACCCTGATGCAGGGCAAGACGGTGATCGCCATCGCCCACCGGCTTTCCACCATCGCCCGGATGGACCGCCTGGTGGTGCTGGACAAAGGGCGGATCGTCGAGAGTGGCAGCCACAGTGAGCTGCTGGAACAGCGGGGGCTGTATGCCCGGTTGTGGCATCACCAGACTGGGGGCTTTGTCGGAGTCGATTGAGTCCTGTTGCGGCCTCTTCGCGGGCACGCCCGCTCCCACAGGATCACCACAGCTCTCAAAATCTGTGCAGTACCTGTGGGAGCGGGCGAGCCCGCGAAGAGGCCGCAACAGGTATTGGAGATCTCACTCCTTGCGGTAAGGCAGCATCCCCTTGGCCTCCTCGGCATACCCCCGCACCCCTTCCCGCTCCTGATGCAGAAAATCCTCCACCGCCCGCCTCAACCCCGGGTGCAGCAGGTAATGCCACGACCGCGTCAGCACCGGCTCGAACCCGCGAATCAGCTTGTGCTCGCCCTGCGCCCCGGCATCGAAACGCTGCAGCCCTTCGGCAATCGCAAAGTCCATGCCCTGGTAGAAGCAGGTCTCGAAATGCAGCCGGTCGAACTCATCGAGGCAACCCCAGTAGCGGCCAAACAGGCTGTCGCCACCGACCAGGCTCAAGGCCATGGCCACATCGCGCCCGCCCTGGCGCGCCATCACCACCCGCACCGCCTCGGGCATGCGCTCGGCCAACAGACTGAAGAATTCCCGGGTCAGATAGGGGGAACGCCTGCGCACCGCATAGGTGTTGGCATAACAGAGGAAAACAAAGTCCCACTGCGCCTCGTCCAGCTCATCGCCGCGATACCAGCGAAAATCGATGCCCTGCCCGGCCACCTGCTCACGCTCCTTGCGCATCTGCTTGCGCTTGCGTGAGCTGAGGCTGTCGAGAAAGTCCTGGAAGTCGCGATAACCGTGATTACGCCAGTGGAACTGACAACCCAGCCGCCCCATCCAGCCCGGCAAACCCGCCATTTGCGCGTCCAGCTGTGGGTCGGTGAAATTGATGTGCGCCCCGGACAGCCCGGCTTTGCCCAGATACTCGGGCAACGCCTGCAGCACCAGCAGGCCATCGGCAGGGTCGGCCGCCAGCAGGCGCGGCCCGCTGACCGGGCTGAACGGCACGGCACCGAGCAGCTTGGGGTAGTAGGCGATGCCGGCGCGCTCGCAGGCATCGGCCCAGCCGTGGTCGAACACGTACTCGCCATACGAATGCCATTTGCGATAGGCCGGCAACAGCGCACGCACCTGCCCGTCGCGCTCAAGCACCAGGTGTTCGGCGGCCCAGCCGGTGTTGCGGGCGACGCTGCCGCTGTCTTCCATGGCACTGAGAAAGGCATGGCGCAGGAACGGTTGGCCAGGGGGGACCAGGGCATCCCAGGTCGCCGCTGGCAGGTCACGCAAGTGGGCAAGGCTGTAGAGACTGGTCACGTTTTCGACTCGCTGTTCAAGGCTATCAGTATCGGCCAACAGAGGCCCGTCGCTCAAATGAGCGATCGGCCCGTTTCGCCTTTCATTCTCAATTACTTAACAGCAGTGCCACTAATTAGACATTATTCTGTCATTGGCCCCCGCAATACTTGCGCCTGTTTTCCGGAACCCCAGAACCTGTCTAGTCAGGCCCTTTCCGAAGACATGCCAACATGGGGGTGGGCGCTGAGCCTCCCCAAATCTTTTAAGTAGGGAGAACCTTATGCGTCTTGTTTCTACACTTACCGGAGTGAGCCTCACCGGCATGATGCTGGCTCTGAGTACTCCGGCCAGTGCTGCCGTCGACGCCAAGCTGCTCGAAATGCTCCGCGCCAATGGCTCGATCAACCAGGCGCAGTACAACGAACTGCAGGGCGACCTGGCACAAGAAACCAAGGAAAAGGCCGACCAGAAAGCTCAGTCCGATCGTATGAGCTCTTTCGAACAAAAAGTGGCATGGGCCGCCAAGACCCAGATCAAGGGTGATGTACGCCTGCGTTACGAAGACGTCAACGTCGACAACCCGATCGCCCGCAGCCCCAACCAGGACCGCGAGCGCGTGCGTGCCCGCGTCGGCTTCTACAGCGAGATCAACCCGCAGGTTGATGCCGGCGTGCGTGTGGCCACCGGCAGCAGCGCCGATGCCCGCTCGACCAACCAGAGCCTGGACAACTACTTCGAGAAGAAGCAGCTGTGGGTCGACCTGGCCTACCTCGACTGGCACCCGACTGCCGTTCCTAACCTGCACCTGATCGGCGGCAAGATGCTGCAGCCATGGGTGAGCATGGGCGACATCATCTGGGACAGCGACATCAACCCGGAAGGCGTGGCCGTCACCTACAAGACCAACGCCGGCCCGGCCGAAGTGTTCGGCAGCATCGGCCACTACAACCTGAAGGACAACGTCGACGGCGACGGCGTGCAGTACAAGCACGACGCACAGCTGTACGCTGCCCAGCTGGGTACCAAGTTCAACGCGGCTGACACCGTCAAGGTCACCGTCGGTGCCAGTCTCTACGGCTACGACAACGACCAGGCCTCGGCACTGCTGCGCTCGCTGGGTAACACCACCGACCAGTTCAACCTGGTTGAAGGTTTCGGCCAAATCGACTTCACCGGCTTCGCCATCCCACTGTCGACTTACGGCCAGTACGTCAAGAACACCGACAGCACCGACGGCAAGGACACCGCCTGGCTGGCAGGTCTGAAATCCAAGATCGGCGCCTGGAGCCTGGACTACAACTACCGCGACGTACAGCGTAACGGCGTAGTCAGCCTGTTCACCGACTCCGACTTCGGCAACGGCTTCACCGGTTCGCGTGGTCACAAGTTCAAAGTCGGTTACGAGATCGACAAGAACTTCTCCCTCGGCGCGGCCTACATGATGGCCAAGACCGACTACTCCAACCTGCCGGACAGCAACGCCAGCGTAGACACCCTGCAGGTGGACCTGGAAGCCAAGTTCTAAGCAGCACTATCCTCTGCTTCACTCTGAGGCGGGAAATGCCGACCCCATCCGGCATTTCCCGCCTTTTTTTTGCCTGCAAATAAAGAGGGGGCCGCAAAGCGGCCCCCTCGATCTGGCATCAAACGCGGCAATCAACGCTTGCGCAGAATCACGCTACCAATCGAATAGCCTGCACCGAACGAACTCAGCACACCCAGCGACCCTTGGGCCAGATCATCCTGGTACAGGTGGAAGGCAATCACCGACCCCGCCGAACTGGTGTTGGCATAACGGTCGAGAATCACTGGTGCCTCTTCCTCGCTCACCTCACGCCCCATCAGCTTCTTGACGATCAGGTGGTTCATGCTCAGGTTGGCCTGGTGCAGCCAGAAGCGCTTGACGTCGGATGGCTGCAGGTTGTTCTCGCCCAGGTGCTTGCCAATCAGCTCGGCGACCATCGGGCAGACTTCGCGGAACACCTTGCGCCCTTCCTGCACGAACAGTTTGTCCGGCGCGCCGATCCCCTCTTCCGCCGCGCGGTTGAGGAAGCCGAAGTTGTTGCGGATGTTGTTGGAAAACGCGGTCTGCAGCTTGGTGCCCACGATGTCGAACTGGTGCGCCGAGGTGGCTTTGTCGGCACGCTCGACCAGCACCGCCGTGGCGGCGTCACCAAAGATGAAGTGGCTGTCGCGATCGCGGAAGTTCAGGTGCCCAGTACAGATTTCCGGGCTGACCACCAGCAGGGCACGGGCCTGGCCCAGCTGCACGCTGTTGGCGGCGGTCTGGATGCCGAAAGTTGCCGACGAGCAGGCTACGTTCATGTCGAAAGCGAAGCCGTCGATGCCCAGCGCCTGCTGCACTTCGATGGCGATGGCCGGGTAAGGGCGCTGCAGGTTGGAGCAGGCGACGATCACGCCATCGACATCCGCCGGGGTACGACCGGCGCGTTCCAGCGCCTGGCGCGCAGCGGCCACGCCCATTTCGCAGAGGATCGACTGCTCGTCGTTGGAACGCTCGGGCAGGCGCGGCTTCATGCGCTGCGGGTCGAGGATGCCGGCCTTGTCCATGACGAAGCGGCTCTTGATGCCCGACGCCTTTTCGATGAAGGCGGCGTCGGACAGCGGTGCCGCCTCGATTTCGCCACGCTCGATGGCGGCGGCGTTGTCCTGGTTGTACTGCTGTGACCAGGCGTTGAAGGAGGCCACCAGTTCTTCGTTGGAAATGCTCTGGGCCGGGGTATACAGGCCGGTGCCGCTGATCACGACGTTATGCACGATCGATCCTCTGCTCAAAGGCCATCGCCACGGGGCGCTGGCTGGGAATATGGCAACTTAATGGCACTTTAGTGCCAATTAAAAGACGTACGCTGACACTGTGGGAGCGGGCTGGCCCGCGAAAGGGCCGCAAAGCGGCCCTCAAATTCCCTGAAGTGTGCCACAAATCAAGGCAGTTAGCCTTCCACCTGGCTCCACTGCTTGCTCAATCTCTTGTCGGAAATCGGCATCTTGGTGCCCAACTGCTGGGCAAACAGCGATACCCGATACTCCTCCAGCAACCAGCGGTACAAGGTCAGCTGCTCATCGCGCTTGCCTTCCTGGGCATGCTTGTCGGCCCGCGCCTTGTACTGCGCCCACAGGTTGCCCAGCTCGCCGCTCCAAACGCGGTCCTTCTGCACCTGGGCGCCCAGCTTTTCCAGGCGCAGTTCCACCGCCTTGAGGTAGCGCGGCAATTCCTTGAACCACACGGCAGGGGTTTCGCGCACGAAGCCCGGATAGACCAGGTTGGCCAACTGCTGCTTGATGTCGTTCAGCGCCACCGCCTGGCTCAGGTCGATCTTGCCCTTGAAGCGCTTCTGCAAACCGTGCCACAGCTTCAGCACTTCCAGCGTCTGGCGGGCCAGGCGTTCGGCATGCTCGGCCCAGCTGCCACGCTTGCGCTCGGCCAGCCCGGCCAGGGCTGCACCGTCACGTGGCAACGTGGCTTCACCGTCGAGGATGCAGCTGTCCAGGCTGGCCAGCAGGATGTCCTCGACCAGCGCTTCGATCCGGCCCAGCTCGCGGTACAGCAGGCCCAGCTCGGTCAGCCCCGGCAGCTTGCCACGCAGGAACTTGGCAGGCTCCGCCAACTGCTGCAGCAGCAGGCGCTGCAAGGCGCGACGGTGCTGGAACTCGGCTTCGGCCTGGGTCGAGAAACGCCCTTCGCGCACGGTGCCGTTTTCTTCCACCAGCGCCGGGTACACGGTCATCGACAGGCCGGCGATCTTCTGCTGGGCGGTCTGCTTGACCTCGCTGAAGGCCTTGGCCTGCACCGGCTGCTCGCTCTTCTCGGTACGCGGCACGGCCAACGCCGCCTGGCTGGCGGCAGCAAAGCGCGCGGTCAGCTCGGCCAGGTCGCGGCCTTCGCCGAGGAACTTGCCCTGGCCATCGACCACTTCGATGTTCATGCGCAGGTGGCCTTCGACCAGGTTGACCGACTCGGCCCAGGCCTCATCGGAAACCCGCGCGCCGGTCATGCGCAGCAACTCCTGGCCCAGAGCCTGGGGCAGCGCGCCATGGCCGAAGGTCATGCGCGCCAGGGAGGCCTTGACGAAGTCCGGCACCGGCACGAAGTTCTTGCGCAGCGCCTTGGGCAGGTTGCGTACCAGCGCCACGCACTTGGCTTCAAGCAGGCCCGGCACCAGCCACTCCAGGCGCTCGCCCGGCAGGCTCGGTAGCAGCGGTGCTGGCACCCGTACCGTCACGCCGTCACGCGGGTGGCCAGGCTCGAAATGGTAGGTCAGCGGCAGGCGCAGTTCACCCACCTGCATGCTGTCCGGGTACTGCGCGGCGGTGACCTCGCTGGCCTCGCGGGCCAATACGTCTTCCTCGCGCATGATCAGCAGGTTCGGGTCCTTCTGGCTGGTCATGCGATACCAGGCATCGAAGGTCGCGGTCTGATGGATCTCCGCCGGCAAGCGTGCTTCGTAGAAGGCGTACAGGGTTTCTTCATCGGCGAGAATGTCGCGCCGACGGGCCTTGGCCTCCAGTTCGTCGAGCTCTTCGAGCAGCCGCTTGTTCGCGGCCAGGCACTTGGCCTTCGACTGGATCTCACCACCGACCAGGCCCTCACGAATGAACAGCTCGCGCGAGGTGACCGGGTCGATCGGGCCAAAGTGCACCGGACGGCGGCCGACCAGTATCAGGCCGTACAAGGTGATCTGCTCATAGGCCACCACCTGCCCGCGCTTCTTCTCCCAGTGCGGCTCGAAGTGGTTCTTCTTGATCAGGTGGGTCGCCAGCGGCTCGATCCAGTCAGGCTCGATCTTGGCGACCATGCGCGCATACAGTTTGGTGGTTTCCACCAGTTCGGCGGCCATCACCCACTGCGGGCGCTTGCGGCCAATGCCCGAAGACGGATGCACCCAGAAGCGCCGCTGACGGGCACCCTGGTAATCGCCTTCTTCGGTCTTCTGGCCAATCTGGCTGAGCAGGCCGCTGAGGATCGCCTTGTGCACCTTCTGATAGTCAGAAGGCTCTTTGTTGACCGTCAGTTGCAGCTCGCGGCAGATCAGCGACAACTGGCGATGGGCATCGCGCCATTCGCGCAGGCGCAGGTAGTTCAGGAAGTTCTTGCGGCACCAATTGCGCAGCGGGCTGGCCGTCAGCGCCTGGCGCTGCTCTTCGAAGCCACGCCACAGATTGACCAGCGCGGCGAAGTCGGTATCGGCGTCCTTCCACTGTGCATGGGCCTGGTCGGCGGCCTGCTGGCGCTCTGGCGGGCGCTCGCGTGGGTCCTGCACCGACAGCGCACTGGTGACGATCAGCACCTCCTGCAGGCTGCCCTGGCGGGCGCCCTCCAGCAGCATGCGACCCAGCCGCGGGTCGATCGGCAGGCGCGCCAGCTGGCGGCCGATCGGCGTCAGCTGGTTCTCGCGGTTGACCGCCGAGAGTTCCTGCAACAGGTTGAAACCGTCGCTGATGGCCTTGCCATCCGGCGGTTCGATGAACGGGAAGGCGTCGATCGAGCCCAGGCGCAGATGCAGCATCTGCAGGATCACCGCCGCCAGGTTGGTGCGCAGGATCTCGGGGTCGGTGAAGGCCGGGCGACCGTTGAAGTCTTCTTCGCTGTACAGCCGAATGCAGATACCCGGCTCGACCCGGCCGCAGCGGCCCTTGCGCTGGTTGGCACTAGCCTGGGACACGGCTTCGATCGGCAGGCGCTGGACCTTGGCGCGGTAGCTGTAGCGGCTGATACGCGCGGTACCGGTGTCGATCACATAACGGATGCCCGGCACGGTCAGCGAGGTTTCCGCGACGTTGGTGGCGAGCACTACGCGGCGCCCGGTGTGTGACTGGAAGATGCGCTGCTGCTCGGCTGGCGACAGGCGCGCATACAGCGGCAGGATTTCGGTGTGGCGCAATTGCGCCTTGCGCAGGATCTCCGCGGCATCGCGGATTTCCCGCTCGCCCGGGAGGAACACCAGCACATCGCCAGGGCCTTTGCCCACGCTGCGCTCGTGCTGGGCGATCTCGTCGAGGGAGGCGAGAATCGCCTGGTCGACGGTCAGGTCATCCTCGACCTGGTTACCCTCCTCGTCCTGCTCGCTGGTCAGCGGGCGGTACCAGGTTTCCACCGGGAAGGTACGGCCGGACACCTCGATGATCGGCGCATTGTCGAAATGCTTGGAAAAGCGCTCCAGGTCGATGGTCGCCGAGGTGATGATCAGCTTCAGGTCCGGACGGCGGTGCAGCAGAGTCTTCAGGTAGCCGAGCAGGAAATCGATGTTCAGGCTGCGCTCGTGGGCTTCGTCGACGATGATCGTGTCGTAGCGTTCGAGGAAACGGTCGTGCTGGGTTTCGGCCAGCAGGATGCCGTCGGTCATCAGCTTGACCAGGGTGTTGGCATCGCTCTGGTCTTCGAAACGCACCTGGTAGCCGACCAGCCCGCCCAGCGGCGTGCCGAGTTCTTCGGCAACCCGGGCGGCGACGCTGCGGGCGGCGATTCGCCGTGGCTGGGTATGGGCGATCAGGCCATGGCTGCCGCGGCCCAGTTCCAGGCAGATCTTCGGCAACTGGGTGGTCTTGCCCGAACCGGTTTCGCCGGCGATCACCAGTACCTGGTTTTCGGCCAGGGCTTTCTTGATCTCGTCGCGCTTGGCGGCGATCGGCAGGCTGTCGTCGTAGCGGATCTGCGGCACGCTGTTCTGGCGTGCGGTGACCTGGGCACAGGATGCCTGGACCTTTTCCACCCACTGCGCCAGCTTGGCCTCGTCGGGGCGCTTGCGCAGCTCATGCAGTTGCCGGCGCAGGCGATGGCGCTCGGCGATCATGGCGTGGTCGAGGTTTTGCAGCAGTTTGTCGATGGCTTGGTCAGTCATGGGGCTTTTTAGTGATGCAGGTGGGCCTGCTTTTTCATGATCGGCATGCGGAAAGTCGGGCGATTGTCGCAGATTTGCCGGTTCTCTGCTGCCTGTACCGGCCTCTTCGCGGGCAAGCCCGCTCCCACAGGATCGCGTGATGGCTGATCCCTGCAATGTCCCTGTGGGAGCGGGCTTGCCCGCGAAGAGGCCAGCACAATGTTTAGCCAGGAGCGATGTGAACGTTGCCATTCACTGCTTTAATCAACCTTACGCCGCATGTGAGTATCAAAGGCATGACTCCCGTCCAGACCATCGCCCCACCGTCGTCCCGCCCTTCGCTAGCGAAGGCCCGGTCCCGCGCCGGTGAAAATCCGCTGGTCCACATCATTCTCGCCTTCTGGGCCCTGTGGCATTGCCGCCACGCACGCCCACCGGATGCTTCGCTCACGCCTTTGTGACCAAACCCGGCCGCCGTACGGCCATTTGTCTCATCTGGACCGCGCCTGCGCGCCGGTTCTGTGCGCCTGTGAGCGAATCCATCATGCACTTTGCACCTGTAGAGCACGCCAGCCGTTTCCTGGCAGAAAACCCTGATATCGAACTGTTCGAGCTGTTCATCCTCGACGCCAATGGTGTACCGCGCGGCAAGCTGCTGCATCGTGAGGAACTGCTGGCGGTCTACCAGAGCGGCCGCCCGCTACCCAGCACCATCCTCGGCCTGACACTCAATGGCGACGACGTGGAAAACTCCGGCCTGGTCTGGGATGTCGGCGATATCGACTGCCGCGCCTACCCACTGGAAGGCAGCCTGGTGCGCCTGCCTTGGCGCCGCGTGCCAACGGCCGCCGTGCAGGTCAGCATGCACCCGAGCGAAGGCCTGCCAGCCAGTGTCGCCGACCCGCGCCATGTATTGCTGCGCACCATCGAAGCGCTCAAGGCTGACGGTTACCACCCGGTCATGGCCTGCGAGCTGGAGTTCTACCTGCTCGACCAGCAGCGCGACGCCCAGGGCCGCCCGCAACCGGCGCTGGACAACGACGGTGGCCGGCCACGCACAACCCAGGTCTACGGCCTGCGCGAACTGGAACAGATCGAACCCTTCCTCGCCGACCTTTATGCCGCCTGCAAGGCCCAAGGCATTCCGGCGCGCACGGCGATCTCGGAATATGCCCCGGGCCAGGTGGAAATCACCCTGGAGCATGGCGATGCCCTGGAGGCAATGGACCAGGCCGTGCGCTACAAGCGCCTGGTCAAGGGCGTGGCCCATGCCCACGGCATGCAGGCTTGCTTCATGGCCAAGCCGTTCGCGCAACTGGCCGGCACCGGCATGCATATGCACCTGAGCCTGGCCGACAGCGCCGGCAACAACCTGTTCGCCAGCGAAGACAAAGCCGGCACCCCGCTGCTGCGCCAGGCGGTGGCCGGCATGCTCCGTCACCTGCGTGACTCGCTGTTGCTGTTCTGCCCCAACGCCAACTCGTTCCGCCGCTTCCAGGCCAACAGCTATGCCCCGTTGGCGCCGACCTGGGGTGTCGACAACCGCACCGTCAGCCTGCGCGTGCCCGGCGGCCCGGCCAACAGCCGGCATGTCGAGCACCGCATCTGTGGCGCCGATGCCAACCCGTACCTGGCTGCCGCTGCCATTCTGGCCGCCAGCCATCGCGGCATCCGCGAGCAGCTGGACCCAGGTGCGCCGGTCGAAGGCAACGGCTATGCCCAGGCCACCGAGCACCTGCCCACCGACTGGCTGACCGCACTCGATGCGCTGGAGCGCTCGCACTGGGCGCGGGAAGCGCTCGGCGAGGCGTTCCTCGGCGTCTACCTGAAGGTCAAGCGCGCCGAGTACCGCCAGTTCATGGCCGAAGTCAGTGAACAGGACTGGCGCTGGTACCTGCACCAGGCCTGAGCCTTACCCTATTCAGAACAAGGAACACCCATGAACGCAGCATTGAACAACGGCCCGGCCCAGCGCGCGCCGTCCTATTACAGCGCCACGCTGAACGACCACACCGAGTACCCGCAGCTCAAGGGCACGGTGCAGGTCGACGTGGCGATCATCGGCGGTGGTTTCACCGGCGTGGCCACTGCGGTGGAGCTGGCCGAGCGCGGCCTGAAGGTGGCGATCGTCGAGACCAACCGTATCGGCTGGGGTGCCAGCGGACGCAACGGCGGCCAGGTCACCGGCAGCCTGTCGGGTGACGAGGCCATGCGCACGCAGATGCGCAACCATCTGGGCGCCGAGGTCGACGATTTCATCTGGCACCTGCGCTGGCGTGGGCACCAGGTGATCGAGCAGCGGGTCGCGCGCTACGGCATCGACTGCGACCTCAAGCGCGGCCACCTGCACGCGGCGATGAAACCTTCGCACATGGAGGAGCTGCGCAGCTTTCAGGCCGAAGCCGAACGCCGTGGCATGGGCGACCAGGTGCAGTTGCTCGACCGCAACGGTGTCGCCAAGCACCTGCAGAGCCCGCTGTACCTGGGCGCACTGAAGAACCTGCGCAACCTGCACCTGCACCCGCTCAACCTGTGCCTGGGCGAAGCCCGCGCCGCCCACAGCCTGGGCGCGCTGATCTTCGAGAACTCCGAAGTGCTGGACATCGTCCACGGCCCGCGCCCGGCGGTCGTCACCGCCCACGGTCGGGTCGAAGCACGCCAGGTGATGCTCGCCGGTGACGTCTACCACAAGCTGGAAAAGCGCCAGCTCAAGGGCAAGATCTTCCCGGCCATGGGCGGCATCGTCACCACTGCCCCGCTGGGCGATCTGGCGGAGCAGATCAACCCGCAGGACCTGGCGGTGTACGACTGCCGCTTCGTCCTCGACTACTACCGCCTGACGGCCGACAAGCGCTTGCTGTTCGGCGGCGGCGCCAACTACTCGGGCAAGGATTCGCGTGATATCGAAGGCGAGCTGCGCCCGTGCATCGAGCGCACCTTCCCGGCGCTCAAGGGCGTGCCGATCGAGTTTCAGTGGAGCTGTGCGATGGGCATCGTGGTCAACCGCATCCCGCAACTGGGCAAGCTGTCGGACAACGTGTGGTACTGCCAGGGCTATTCCGGGCACGGCATCGCCACCAGCCACATCATGGGCGAGATCATGGCCGAGGCACTGACCGGAACGCTGGAGAAGTTCGACACCTTCGCGCAGTGCAAGCACGTGCGAGTGCCGATGGGCGACTTGCTGGGCAATCCGCTGCTGGCGGCGGGGATGTGGTACTACCAGATGCTTGAGAAACTGCGCTGATAGCATTGGCCTTTGTGGGAGCGGCCTTGCGTAGCGAAAGGGCCGCAGAGCGGCCCCAGTAACTCAGCGGTGACGCTGAAATTGTCGGGGCCGCTTTGCGGCCCTTTCGCGACGCAAGGCCGCTCCCACAATGACCTCGCCGGCTTGCGGATCAGGCGATCTTCTTCAAGCCCTGCTTCTTCAGCTCTTCATCACGCAGTTCACGGCGCAGGATCTTGCCGACGTTGGTGGTCGGCAACGCGTCGCGGAACTCGATGTAACGCGGCACCTTGTAGCCGGTGACGTTGGCACGCATGTGCTCCATCACTTGCTCCTTGGTCACGGTCATGCCCGGCTTGACCACGATGAACACCTTGATCACTTCACCCGACTTCTCGTCCGGCACACCGATGGCCGCGCACTGCAGCACACCCGGCAAGGCGGCGAGCACGTCTTCCAGCTCGTTGGGGTACACGTTGAAGCCCGAGACCAGGATCATGTCCTTCTTGCGGTCGACGATGCGCATGTAGCCATCTGGCTGGATCAGCGCGATGTCACCGGTCTTCAGCCAGCCTTCGCTATCAAGGATCTCGGTGGTGGCGTCTTCACGCTGCCAGTAGCCCTTCATGACCTGCGGGCCCTTGACGCACAGCTCGCCGGTTTCGCCCAGTGGCAGCTCGTTGCCGGCGTCATCGATGACCTTGCACAGGGTCGATGGCACCGGGATGCCGATGGTGCCCACCTGGTTGGCCTCGGCCGGGTTCACCGCTGCCACCGGGCTGGTCTCGGTCATGCCGTAGCCTTCGCAGATGGCGCAGCCGGTGACGCTCTTCCAGCGCTCGGCCACGCTCAGTTGCAGGGCCATGCCACCGGACAGGGTGATCTTCAGCGCCGAGAAGTCCAGGGCGCGGAATGCCTCGTTGTTGCACAGCGCCACGAACAGCGTGTTGAGGCCGACGAAACCGCTGAACTTCCACTTGCCCAGCTCCTTGACCATTGCCGGCAGGTCGCGTGGGTTGCTGATCAGCACGTTGTGGTTGCCGATCAGCATCATCGCCATGCAATGGAAGGTAAAGGCATAGATGTGGTACAGCGGCAGCGGGGTGATGAGGATCTCGCAGCCTTCCTTCAGGTTGGCGCCCATCAGTGCCCGGCACTGCAGCATGTTGGCCACCAGGTTGCGATGGGTCAGCATCGCGCCCTTGGCCACGCCGGTGGTACCGCCGGTATACTGCAGCACCGCCACGTCGTTGGCTTGCGGGTTGGCTTCGGTGACCGGCTGGCCCTTGCCCAGCGCCAGGGTATCGTTGAAGCGCACGGCGCGCGGCAGGTTGTAGGCCGGCACCATCTTCTTCACGTACTTGATCACACTGTTGATCAGCAGGCGCTTGAGCGGCGGCAGCAGGTCGGCCACTTCGGTGACGATGACGTGCTTGACCTGGGTCTTGGGCACCACCTTCTCGGCCAGGTGCGCCATGTTGGCCAGGCACACCAGGGCCTTGGCACCGGAGTCGTTGAACTGGTGCTCCATTTCCCGCACTGTGTACAGCGGGTTGGTGTTGACCACGATCAGGCCGGCGCGCATGGCACCGAATACCGCTACCGGGTATTGCAGGACATTGGGCAGCTGGACGGCAATGCGGTCACCCGGCTTGAGATCGGTGTGCTGCTGCAGCCAGGCCGCGAAAGCGCCTGACAGCGCGTAGAGCTCGCCGTAGGTGATGGTCTTGCCCAGGTTGCTAAAGGCCGGTTTATTGGCAAAGCGTTGGCAGGATTGCTTGAGTACCGCCTGGATATTGGGGAATTCGTCAGGATTGATTTCCGCCGTAATCCCGGCTGGGTATTTATCCTTCCAAAAATTTTCGATCATGGAAGCCCACTCCTTCAGCAACAGCGAAGTTCGATTCGCGCGTCGATGCGCTTATTATTGATATGCGATGGCGGTTCGTTGCAAACCGAATCATCTGAAAGCGGGCCGAGAGTAACAGCTTTGATTGGGGTCGCCTAGGGGCCAGGACCGGCCTCACGGTCACAAAAATGACTCAATGAACGATACAAGTCATTTTTAGAGTAATTGACCAAAATGTCGCAAATCGGGCTATAGGCAGCAGGCTAGAGCACTTTTGCAGCCTTCGCGGGTAAACCCGCTCCCACAGGGTCCTGCACCTTACCGTGGGAGCGGGTTTACCCGCGAAGAAGCCGGCGCGATATCAAGCGATGTCGCGTAACTCCCTGCGCAGGATCTTGCCCACCGGGGTCATCGGCAGCGACTCGCGCACCACGATGTGCTTGGGCACCTTGTAGCCGGTGAAGTTGGCCTTGCAGTAAGCCTTCAGGTCTTCGACGCTCACCCCACCCTCACGCGCCACCACGAACAGTTTCACCGCCTCCCCCGAACGCGCGTCCGGCACGCCGATGGCCGCGCAGTTGGCCACCTGCGGATGGCCCATCACCACATCCTCGATTTCGTTGGGGTACACATTGAAGCCGGAGACGATGATCATGTCCTTCTTGCGGTCGACGATGCGGGTGAAGCCGTCCGGGTCGATCACCGCGATATCGCCGGTCTTGAACCAGCCCTCGGCATCCAGCGCCTGCGCCGTGGCCTCCGCTTGCTGCCAGTAGCCCTTCATCACCTGTGGGCCTTTGATGCACAGCTCGCCGCGCTCACCCAGTGGCTGTTCGTTGCCGTCATCATCGATGACCTTGAACACCGTGCCCGGTACCGGCATGCCCACCGTGCCCAGCCGAGCCAGCTGGCCGTAGGGGTTGGTGCTGGCCACCGGCGAGGTTTCGGTCAGGCCATAGCCCTCGACGATACGGCAGCCAGTGAGTGCTTCCCAACGCTCGGCAGTGGCCTTGACCAGTGCCGTGCCGCCGGAGTTGGTGACTTTCAGTGCCGAAAAGTCCAGCTGACGGAAGCCTGGATGGTCCATCAGCGCGACGAACAAGGTGTTCAACCCCAACAGCGCCGAAAAACGCCATTTACCCAACTCCTTGATGAAGCCGGGGATGTCGCGTGGGTTGGTGATCAGCACGTTGTGGTTGCCGGTGACCATCATGCACATGCAGTTCGCGGTGAAGGCATAGATGTGGTACAGCGGCAGCGGAGCAATCATCACCTCCTGGCCTTCCTTGATCAGCCGCTGCCCGTCCGGGCTGTGCTGGGAGAAGCAGGCCAGCACCTGCAGCATGTTGGCCACCAGGTTGCCGTGCGTGAGCATGGCCCCCTTGGCCAGGCCCGTGGTACCGCCGGTGTACTGCAGCACGGCGATATCATCGAGCGAGAGCGGCACCGGCGTGTGCGCCAGGTTGCGGCCTTCACGCAGTACCTGCTTGAACGAGATGGCCTGGGGCAGATGATAGGCCGGGACCATCTTCTTGACCTTGTCGACCACGGTATTGACCAGCCAGCCCTTGGCTGCAGGCAGCAGGTCGCCCATCTTCGCCTCGATCAGGTACTCGATGCCAGTATCGGGCAGCACCTCCTGCACACGCTTGCCGAACATGTTCAGGTACACCAAAGCCCGGGCCCCGGCATCCTTGAACTGGTGACGCATTTCGCGCTCGGTGTACAGCGGGTTGGTGTTGACCACGATCAGCCCGGCGCGCAGGGCGCCAAACACGGCGATGGGGTATTGCAGGACGTTGGGCATCTGCACCGCTATGCGGTCACCCGGTTTGAGGTCGGTGTGCTGCTGCAGCCAGGCGGCGAACGCTGCCGAATGGCGTTCGAGCTCGGCGTAACTCAGGGTCAAGCCAAGGTTGCTGAACGCCGGGCGCTCGGCAAAGCGCTTGCAGGAGCGCTCGAACACCTCGACCACCGAAGCGTACGCGTGAAGGTCAATGGTGGAAGGCACGCCCTCGGGGCGTTTGTCATTCCAGAAGTCGGCTTGCATTTATTATTGTTCCTCTGCCTGAGCCCGTACGGATTCCTTGTCCCGTTTGCCTGATGGCAAAAAGGCGTTGAACCGACGTTAGCAGGTATGCCCGAGGTGGCATATACGCCAAGTGCCGCCATTAACATTGTGAATCTTATTTGTGCCCTTCCTGCAATTCGGCCGGTTGTGCATACACTGTGCGGGTCACCTTCGCGCAAAGGATTCGCCATGCCCCATGACGCCTTCTGGCTGCCTGCCAGCGAGCATTGCAGGCTGTACGTACACCAATGGCTGCCGGCCACACCGGTCAAGGCCGTGGTGTTGCTGGCGCATGGCATGGCCGAGCATGCCGGGCGCTACCAGCGCCTGGGCCAGGCCCTCTGCGATGCCGGCTACGCCCTGCTGGCAGCGGACCTGCGCGGCCACGGGCGCACCGCCGAACAGGGCAGCCTCGGCCTGTTCGCCCGGCAACATGGCTGGAATGCCGTGGTCAACGACATTGGCCTGCTGGCCCAGCACATCGGCCAGCAGTTCCCTTGCACACCGCTGTTCCTGTTTGGCCACAGCATGGGCAGCTACATTGCCCAGGCCTACCTCATGCACCACAGCGGCAGCCTGCACGGGGCGATCCTCAGCGGCTCCAACTTCCAACCCGCCACGTTGTATCGGGCGGCGCGCCTGATTGCACGGCTGGAAGCCTGGCGCCAGGGGCCACTGGGCAAGAGCGCACTGATCGAGTGGCTGTCGTTCGGCTCGTTCAACAACGCCTTCAAACCCACCCGCACGGCGTTCGACTGGCTCAGCCGTGACCCGGCGGAAGTGGACAAGTACGTCAATGATCCGCTGTGCGGCTTTCGCTGCAGCAACCAGCTGTGGCTCGACCTGCTGCACGGGCTGGCACAGATCAGCCAGGCGCAAAACCTCGCGCAGATCGACCCGAACCTGCCCATGCTGGTGATTGGCGGCGAATGTGATCCGGTGAGTGCCGGCAAGCGTCTCACCCATCTGGCCGACGCCCTGCGTGCGACCGGCAATCGACATGTACAGTTGCGCGTCTATCCTGAGGCGCGGCACGAAGTACTCAACGAACTCAACCGCGACGAGGTCACCGCTGATATCCTCGCCTGGTTGGAGCAAGCGCTGGCCCTTGGCCGCCCTGCTCGCAGTGAATGATAGGCGCCCTCGCCCGCCCCTTAAGGAAGCCCCGATGACCCAGGTCACCAACACGCCTTACGAAGCCCTTGAAGTCGGCCAGAAGGCCACCTACGAGAAATCCGTCGAAGAACGTGACATCCAGCTGTTCGCCGCCATGTCCGGTGACCACAACCCGGTGCACCTGGATGCCGAATTTGCCGCCAAGAGCATGTTCCGCGAGCGCATCGCCCACGGCATGTTCAGCGGTGCCCTGATCAGCGCCGCAGTGGCCTGCACCCTGCCTGGCCCTGGCACCATCTACCTGGGCCAGCAGATGAGCTTCCAGAAGCCGGTGAAGATCGGCGACACCCTGACCGTGCGCCTGGAAATCCTCGAGAAACTGCCCAAGTTCAAGGTGCGTATCGCCACCAACGTGTACAACCAGAACGACGAGCTGGTGGTCGAGGGCGTGGCCGAGATCCTGGCACCGCGCAAGCAACAGACCGTCGAGCTGGTTTCGCCGCCGAACTTCGTCGCCAGCTGACATCGACGCTGGATTCTTCGCGGGCAAGTCGGATCGCCGCACCGCTGCTCCCACAGGTACTGCACCGCCTGCCAAGCCTGCACTGAACCTTGTGGGAGCGGGCGTGCCCGCGAATGGGCCGGAAAAGCCATCACAGCAGCTCGCGTAGACGCCGCTTGATATGCCGCCGCTCCGGCTCTTGGCTAGTCAACTCCAGCGCCTGTTGCCAGGCCGCCCGTGCTTCATCCACATTCCCCAGCTGCTGATGCATCTCTGCCCGCGCCGCGTGGGCCAGGTGATAGTCGCGCAACTCCCCCGCTTCCAGAACCGCCTCCACCGCGTCCAGGCCCGCCTGCGCCCCGTCGCGCTTGGCCAGCGCCACCGCCCGGTTGAGCGCCACCACGGCTGACGGCCAGTGCCGTTGCAGTACATCGTATAGCCCGACAATTTCTGCCCAGTCGGTCTCCTCGGCCGTCACCGCCTCGGCATGCACGGCCGCGATCGCCGCCTGCACGGTGTAGGCACCAAAAGCGCGACTGGCCAAGGCCAGGCGCACCAGCTGGCAACCTTCGGCAATCAGCTCGCGGTCCCACAGGCTGCGGTCCTGCTGGTCCAGCAGCACCAGGTTGCCCTTGGCGTCGCTGCGCGCACGCTGCCGCGATGTCTGCAGCAGCATCAGCGCCAGCAAACCCACCGCTTCGGCGTCCGGCAGCAGTTGCACCAACAGGCGCCCGAGGCGGATCGCCTCGTCACTCAGTTCCTGTTGCAGTAATGCCTCGCCTGAAGACGCCGAATAGCCTTCGTTGAACACCAGGTAGATCACCCGCAGCACGCTCTCCAGGCGCTCGGGCAGCTCATGCAGCTCCGGGACCTGATAAGGAATGCCGGCATCACGAATCTTCGCCTTGGCGCGGACGATGCGCTGGGCGATGGTTGCGGGGCTTTGCAGGAAGGCCCGAGCGATCTGCTCGGTGGTCAGGTCGCAGACTTCGCGCAGGGTCAGTGGCACCTGGGCATCGGCCGCCAGGGCCGGGTGGCAGCAGGTGAAGATCAGCCGCAGGCGGTCGTCGGCGAGCAATTCCTCTTCGCTGGGGTCCTGCCCCTGGCCTTCGATCAGCATGATCAGGTCAGCCTGGGAGCGGTCGAAGCGGGCACGCCGGCGCAATGCGTCGATGGCCTTGAAGCGCCCGGTCGAAACCAGCCAGGCTCGCGGGTTGTCCGGGATGCCATCGCGCTGCCAGCGCTCGACGGCGATGAAGAAGGCATCGTGCAGGGCCTCCTCTGCCAGGTCGAAATCCCCCAGCAGGCGGATCAGCGTCGCCAGGATGCGCCGCGAATCACGCCGGTACACCGCTTCGACTTCGGCACGTACCTGCGCCAGATCCGCCATCAGTCAGGCATCCGCTGGGTCACGACCTCCACCAGGCGGTCCAGGCTCTCTCCCCAGCCCTGATGGAAACCCATTTCTTCATGGGCGCGGCTGTCGGCAGCGTTCCAGTGCCAGGCACGGGCGGTGTAGCGGGTCTTGCCGTGTTCTTCGTCAAAGCTGATCACCGCCGTCATGAAGGCTTTGTCCGACGGCACCCAACCCGGCCCGAAGGCATCGGTGAACACAAGCCGGCGCGGGGCGGCAATTTCCAGGAACACGCCCTGGGTCGGGTACTCGGAACCATCCGGGGCACGCATGAGGGTGCGGAAAAGGCCGCCGACCCACAGCTGCATCTCGCATTCCGGGGTGGTCATGCCGTGCGGCCCCCACCACTGCATCAGCCATTCGGGCTCGGTCCAGGCACGGAACACCTTGGCAGGCGGGGCATCGATCAGGCGGCTGATGGACAGCTCGTGCTGCGCGGACGCGGGTTGGGCAAGGGTCATGCTTGTTGTTCTCCGTTGCTGTCAGGGTTGCAGTTCGCGCACCGGCCGCACTTCCACGCTGCCGACGCGCGCCGCCGGAATGCCCTTGGCGATGTTCAGCGCCTCGTTGAGGTCACGGGCATCGACCAGGTAAAAGCCGGCGAGCTGCTCTTTGGTTTCGGCGAACGGGCCATCGGTGATGCTCATTCGCCCGGCGCGCATGCGCACGGTGGTGGCGGTCTGCACGGTCTTCAGCGCCTCGGCCGCGATAATGCGCCCGGAGCTCTGCAGCGATTCGGCGTAGGCCATGCATTCGGCGTCTTCCGGGCTGTCGGGCAGGCTATGCAACAGCCCTTCGTCACAATAGACCAGGCACAGGTATTTCATGGTCGTCTCCAGGCGTTGGCAACGTGCATTTGGCGATAGCCGATCAAGGCTTGAGATCGAACAGTGCTTTCTGGGTTTCCATGTCGAACGGTGCCGACCAGTGCTCGTGGACCACCTGCCACTGGCCGCCGACCTTGCGGTAACCGACGGTGGCACGCATGAAGCCGCACTGGCTCTCGTCATCCCCGGGGCCACAGCGGTTCAGCCAGTGCGCCAGGCCCAGGTCACCGTCAGCGTGCACGGTCAGTTGGGCAAGCTCGAAGACCATGGGCCCGGGGCACATGTTCATGCACATTTCCCAATGGGCCTGGTAGGCGGCCTTGCCCTTGAACTGCAGTGACTGGATGGCATCGAAGGCGACGATGTCGTCGGCGTAGGGCGCAGTGATGGCGGGGATGTCACGGTCCCGCACGGCCTGCATCCAGCGTTCGATAAGCTGACGGATTTCGTTTTCGGCTGCCGTGTTCATCGGGTGTTCCTCCGATCGTTCATGAGCGTTTCGGCACAAGGATGTCTTGTACCTTCAGCTCATGGTCGAACGGTAGTCGCAAAGATCGACAGGCAGCCGGAATTATTTCCGCAGCAGGGGAATCCAGATCTCCATGACCGCCTGAGGGTCGGCAGGATCGAACCCGGCCGGGTAGCGCTCGAACAGGGCCGCATCGGCCTGCTGTTCACCCGACTGTGGCAGCCACTGGAAGATGCCATCGAAGGTCGCCTTCAGGCATTGCAAGCTGCCATGGTGCTCGAACACTGCGTAATGCTGCGGGGCCAGCTTCAAGGTACTGAACCCGTCGGGCATGGGTTGGTCGGCATTGACTTCCACACCTGCCAGGTAGTCGAACCCGCCCTGCTCGTCAGGGTTGTAGCAGACCCCATAACTGTCATGATCGCGCTGCCCGGGCACATGCCCAAGGTGCGGTGCGAAGCGTTGCCAGAGCAAGGGCAACCCGCTCAGGTCGCTCATGCTGAAACGTTCGGCAAAACCGGCCAGGTTGAGCTGACGGCCGTCTTCGTAACGCGCTGGGGAGATGGGTTGCAGAGTCATGTCCGTTGCCTCAGGTAAGCGGTGGGCTGGCGAGAATGAATTCACGGTAGCCCGAGATGATCACATACACCGCGAAATAGCAGAAAATCGCCGCCGACAGCAGGTACGACCAGGTCAGCAGGCGGTCCCCCAGCAAGCGCCCGCCATGGCTGGCGATGCCACAAATGCCCATGCACCAGACCATCCCGGCAGCGAAAAAGCCCCCAAGAAACAGCCCTGCGTCCAGCAGGCTGCCACCGCCGGAGCGGGCTATCAACACGCCGCCGACCGCCGCGAACCAGAGGATGGCGCTGGGCGACGACATGGCCAGGAAGATGCCACGCAGAAACTCGCGCCAGCCCGACTCCACCACCACCTGCGCGCTGGCCTCCATATGCCCGCCACGCCAGGCCGCCAGCAGCATCTTGATGGCGAACCACACCAGCAACGCCGAACCGCCAACCCACAAGGTCCAGCGCACGCTGTCGAACTGCAGCAGCACGGTCATGCCGGCAAGCGCCGCAATGGCGTAGATCAGGTCGCCCACACAGGTCCCCAGGCCGAGCCAGAAACCCTGGAAGAAACCACGCTGCATGGCCAGGGTGATCATGGCGATGTTGGCCACGCCGATATCGAGGCACAACGACAGGCTGAGGAGGAAACCGTTGGAAAATGGCATTGAACACTCGAAGTCAGGGCAATCAGACGCCGTAGAGCCTGCCACGAGCAGTCATGGGATGGAAGGGTGTTCGATCAAGCCAGAGCCGCCTGCTCGAACACCTCATCGGCCCACTGGTTGAGGCTTTTGCCGGCAGCGCGGGCGGCAACACTGGCAGCCGCATGCACCTCTGGGCGAATGCGCAGCATGACCTTGCCTGACGCGGGTTTTTCCGGGGTGATGCCCTGCTCGGCGCAGTCGGCCAGGTAATCCTCCAGCGCCCCACGGAAGGCTTCATGAAGTTCGGGCACCGAGCTTGCGTGAAAACTGATGATGTCGCGCATGCCCAGCACACGACCCACAAAAATGTCGTCACGCTCATCGTATTCGATACGGGCGGCATAGCCCTTGTAGCGCATGCAACTCATAGGCTGACTCCTGCCCGCAGCAAGAATTCGCGGGCTTCTTCAATCTGATACCGTTTGGCTTCCTTGCCGGGATGGGGGCGATGGCACCTCCAGCTCTGGCCGCCAAGCACCAGCTTGACCCTGGAGCCTTGCCGCTCCAGCACTTGCCCGCCGAGGTGAAGCACCAGCGCTTCAACCTCGGCAAACGCCAATGAGGCCGTGGTGGGCGTCCTGAAGATAGCGTCGTAGATCTTTCGGTATCGAGTGTTCATCGGAAAATGCTATCAAATTAAGATAGCACTTTTTCCCCGATATCCATTCAGGATTTTTCAGTACCCGCCAGCACCTGCGCATAACGCTCGCGATCCACGTTGGCCCCGCTCAGCACCACGGCCACGCGCTTGCCGGCCTGGCGCTCGCGCTCCTGCAGCAACGCCGCCAGCGCCGCAGCACCGGCACCTTCAGCGGTGTTATGGGTAGTTTCGTGATAGATGCGCATGGCCGCTGCCACTTCGCTGTCGGTGACCCGCACGATACGTGCAGCATGCTCACGAACAAGGGCAAACGCATCCGGGTGCGGTACCCGGCAGGCCATGCCGTCGGCAAAGGTATCGGCGGTGGCCGTGGTGACGATGCGGCCCTGCTCGAAACTCTGTGCATAGGCATCGGCCGCACTGGACACCACGCCGACGATCTCGGTCTTCAGCCCCAGCAGGTTGCGTGCCTGGATCAGCCCGCAGATGCCCGAGCCCATGCCGATCGGCACGTACACGCAATCCAGGTCGGCCACGGCCTCGAACAGCTCCAGAGCATAGGTGGCCACGCCGCGCACCAGCTCAGGGTGGAACGACGGCACCATGTCGTAGCCCAGCTCGTCCGCCAGGCGGGCCGCCTCTTCTCGGGCCACATCGAAGTCGACACCGTGCTCCACCAGCTCGGCGCCCAGTGCGCGCATGGCGGCGTTCTTCTCTTTCGAGTTGCCCTCGGGCACCACGATCACCAGCGGCACGCCGGCCTGGCTCGCGGCCAGCGCCATGCTCTGGCCGTGGTTGCCACGGGTGGCGGTGACCAGGCCCCGCGGGGGCTTGCCGGCGGCCAGCAGCGAGCGCACATACACCAACCCACCGCGTACCTTGAAGGCGCCGGTGGGGGCGTGGTTTTCGTGCTTGACCCACAGTGTGCAACCGACCCGCTCGGCCAGCAGCGGCCAGGCGCGCTGAGGTGTCGGCGGCACGTGCTGGTGAATGAAAGCGGCGGCTTCGCGCAGGGCAACAAGGTCGAACATGGCGATCATCCCTCTTCGGTAGGTGGTTGATCCGATCCTAAGCGCCGGGCATTGTATGGGTACAACCTTATATTGCATGGGTAGCAATTTCGTGTGGATCCCGCAGCTGGTCGACGATGACCAACCCCGATACCTCGCCTTGGTCGATGCGATTGCCCACGCCATCGAAAGCGGCACCCTCAAGGTGGGTGACCGCCTGCCCCCGCAACGCCGGCTGGCCTGGAAACTGGGCCTCAACCCGAGTACCACCCAGCAGGCCTACCGCGAAGCTGCCGCGCGCCATCTGGTGGCTGGCGAAGTGGGCCGCGGTACTTACGTGCTGGCGGGCAGCAAGGAAGCGACCTTGTTTCGCATCAAGCATCACGACGGGCAACGCCCGCTGATCGACCTGTCGACCAACGTCCCGGTAGCCGATCCGCACAACCATGACTTGCAAGACAGCTTGCGCAGCCTGCTGAAACGCCCCGCCAGCAACGTGCTCGATCATTACCTGGGCCCCGAGCAGTTGCTGCTAGGGCGCATTCGTGGCGCCCAGTGGATGGCAAACCGCGGCCTGGCCCTTTCAGCGGACGAGCTGTTGCTGTGTGGCGCAGCCCAGCAAGCGCTGACACTGGTGCTGCAGTCGTTCTGCCAGGCTGGCGAGCCGGTCATGCTCGAGGCCCTGACCGCACCGGGCATCAAGGCGGCCTGTCGGCAACTGCGCCTGCCCGTGCATGGTGTGGCACTGGACGACCAAGGCCTGCGGCCCGATGACCTGGACCGTGTGGCGCGCGCCAGCGGTGCCCGCGTGCTGGTGACCACACCGACCCTGCACAACCCAACGGGCGCCTGTATGACGGATGCTCGCCGCGCGGCCATTGCCGAGGTAGTCAAACGCCTGGGGCTGTTGCTGATCGAGGATGATGTGTATGGCGCATTCAGTGACCAAGCGCCGCTCTATCCGCTACTGGGCGATCAAGGGGTCTACATCAACAGCCTGTCCAAGACGGTGGCCGCTGGCCTGAGATTGGGATGGATTGCGGCCAGCCCGAAGCTGCTGGCACAGGTTGACCCGCATGCCCAGGCCAGCCACTGGTCGGTGTCGCCATTGAGCCTGGATATCGCGTGCCAATGGATCGAAGACGGCACCGCTGCGCGGCGGCTCGCCTGGCAGAGAACGGAAATTGCCGAGCGATGGCGCCTGGCACGCAGACTGCTGGGTGATGGACTGCACACTACCGGGCAACCTTCGCCCCACGCCTGGCTGGGCACGCCGCAGGGCGCCGAGGCGGTGGTCAGGCAATGTCGCGAGCAAGGTGTGGAAATCGTCCCGGCCAGTGTGTTTGCCATTGGCGCGATCGAAGTGCAGGCCGTGCGCATCAGCCTGTCGGCGGCAGGTAGCCGAGCTGAACTGAAACAAGGCCTGGAGGTGGTACAGCAGGTACTGTCGGGCCGATGAACCGGGGGGCGAAAGCAGCTTCTTCGCTACGGCTCAACGCGAAGAGGCCGCTGACGCAGGACGATCAACCCTGTTGGCAACCTTCGCCCATCGCCCGGTACTGAATGGTGTGCACCTGGCCATGATGGTCTTCATAGGTCATGGTCGCAGGCACCACTTCGCAGACATTGGGGATGGTCGACAGGTTGATCACCCGTTTGATGTCGAGGTTCATGGAATAGTCGTACTGCTGGGCCACAGGCTCGCTGGAGACCGGCTTGGCCTCATCGGCGAGGGCGAACGAGGACATACCGACCAGTGCAAGAATCAGTAATGGTTTCATGGGGTTTGGCCTTTAAAGCAATCCAGCTGATCGCGTGACTTCTGATGCCGTCAATGGCGCGGAGAAGTTGTCATCGACTGCGAAGATGACACGAAGTACCGATCCCGCTTCGTCTACTGCCAGTGGGAATAGGTAAAATTCTACTCCTGGCCGGGAATAGTTGAACCCTGAACTCGGACAATCACCCTTGCAGGATTTGCAACAATCTGCGACAAAACCAAACGGCTCGATGGTCTGAAAACACCGGGCTAGAGCCAACCGTTCCAGGTATATCCATGAATGCCCTGCACTGCACCCTGCTCACCGGCCCCGAACGTCGATTGCTCGAGCACTTCTACAAACAGCAGGGTTCGCGCATGCGCGCAGCCAATGATGGTGAATCGTGGGTGGCACGCAGCGACGGCATCGTTGCCGGCCTTTGCCTCAGTGCCGTCGCCGACGGCCACTGGCTCACCGGGCTGTTCGTTGCTCCGCAGCAACGCAAGCGTGGCATTGCCGCGCAGTTGGTCGAGGCGGCGCTGGCCGGGCACAGTGGCCCGACCTGGCTGTTCTGCCACCCCGACCTCACGGCCTACTACCAGCGCCTTGGCTTCAGCATCACTGAGCAACTGCCCGAAGCCCTGGCCTCGCGCCTGCAACGCTACCAGCGCAGCAAGAACCTGCTGGCCATGGTGCGGGCTCAGTCGTCGCTGTCATGCAACCCGGGGAACAGCACATCGGTGTAGCCGAACCGGGCAAAGTCCTGGATACGTGAGGGGTACAAGCGGCCGATCAGGTGGTCGCACTCGTGCTGCACCACCCGCGCATGAAAGCCATCGGCAAAGCGGTTGATCGGATTACCCTGCGGGTCGATACCTTCGTAGCTGATGTGCTTGAAGCGCGGCACCACACCACGCAGGCCGGGCACCGACAGGCAGCCCTCCCAACCGTCCTCGACTTCCGTGGTCAGTGGGGTGATCACCGGATTGAGCAGGATGGTCTGCGGCACTGGCTCGGCATCCGGGTAACGCTCGCTGCGCTCGAAGCCGAAGATCACCAGCTGCAGGTCGATGCCGATCTGCGGCGCGGCCAGCCCCACGCCACCCACGTGGTGCATGGTTTCGAACATGTCGTCGATCAACTGCTGCAGCTCGCTGCTGCCGATCAGATGTTCAGGCACCGGTGGGGCGATGCGCAGCAGGCGCTCGTCGCCCATCTTGAGAATGTCACGGATCATCGCGGGTTCGGCTCGGTCGGTTCAGGCTCGACCGGGTGTTCATGGCCGAGCACGGTGATGGTTTCCTGGGGTTTGGCGCCCTTGAAATCCTTCTCGCCCGGGTTCTTGCCCTCGCTCGACATGTGCTCGATCACCGCATTCATTTCCGCCCCCAGCAACAGCACGGCGGCAGAGATGTAGAAGTACAGCAACAGCACGATGATCGCACCGATGCTGCCATACATGGCGTTGTAGTCGGCAAAGGTCTTGACGTAGTAGGCAAAGCCCAGGGAGGCGATGATCCATACTACTACCGCCAGTACCGAACCTGGGGTGATGAAGCGAAACTTCTGCTTCACGTCCGGCATCACGTAATAGATCAAGGCCACCGCGACCATCATCAGGATGATGATCGCCGGCCAGCGCAGTACGGTCCAAATGGTGACGATCACTTCCTGCAGGCCGACCTGCGAGGCAATCCACTCCATCACCTGCGGCCCCAGCACCATCAAGGCGGCCGCCGCCAGCAGCATGCCGGCGATACCGACGGTGTAGATGATCGACAGCGGAATGCGCTTCCACACCGGGCGACCCTCGGGCACGTCATAGGCGGCGTTCATGGCGCTCATCATCAGGCGCACGCCAGCCGAGGCAGTCCACAGGGCGATGACGATACCCACCGACAGCAGCCCGCCCTTGGACTGCTGCAACTGATCAATGACCGGGTTCACCTGCTCCAGCGCCTGGGGCGGCAGCACCAGTTCCGATTGCAGGCGCAACCAGGAAAAGAAGTCCGGCAGGTGCAGGAAGCCGATCAGGGCGATCAGGAACAGCAAGAACGGGAACAGCGAAAACAACATCTGGTAGGCCAGCGCGGACGCATAGGTCGACATCTCGTCGTCGAGGAACTCCTTGACGGTGCGTACCAGCACGCGGTGCAGGGGCAGGCCGCGCAGGTCGGGGAAAATCATAGCGTCTCCTTTCGCCGCTTGATTCTTGAGTACAACGGGTAAGTCTAATAGACCACGCCGGCGATGTACTGCTCCCGGACATGCCAGAAGAAAATGCCTGAGCCTGTTCCGGCCCCGGGAAGAGGCAGGAACAGGCCGTTTCACATCAAGGCTTCTTCACCGCATCCTTCACATTGCCCTTGATCTGTTGCGCCTCGCCTTTCAGTTCCTGGGCCTTGCCTTCGGCCCGCAGCTTGTCGTTGCCGGTCACCTTGCCGACGCCCTGTTTGACGTTACCCATCGCTTCGTTGGCCAGGCCTTTCGCTTTGTCTTTGGTGCCGCTCATGGCAAATCTCCTGCAAATGGAGACACGTGGACCGTGTCGACAGTCGGTGGACCGAGCCTGGTTGCCAGGAGTTTCAATCCATTTGCCGGGTTCAAGCCGAGCGGTGACCACCGCGGATGGGGCAACATCCGAGTTGAGCAGGTCGATTAGCCGTCGAGGCTACTGGCCCTTTCGCGGGCAAGCCCTCACAATGCAGCCCTAATCAAGCGTCAACCCGCAGGAACCTGCATGAAACTCGACAAACCCGCCGCCATCGCCCGCCGCAACCAGGCCTTGGCCAACCCGGTGCTGACCAGCGCCAACACCCTGTTCGCCATCCTCGACCGCAAACGCAACCTGTGGTGGTTCGAGGTGCCGGTGGCATTGCTGCGCAAGGGCCAGCCCGACTGGGTCAACCTGTTGCTGCACACCCCGGAAAGCGACGAGCTGCAGCACCTGAAGGTGCCGGTCAACTTCCTCCGCGCTCACCAGGAGCAGATGGAAGTGCGCAACCCCGGCAAGCGCCGCTCGACCATCAGCCTGGCCCTGAGCGCCGACCGCGACTCGCTGCTGCGCGACACCCGCCCGGGTGGCGAGCAGCTGGACTTCCGGACCTTCGTGCAGGCCTAATCAGGCCTTTTCGATGCGATCGTCATGGATGACGATGCGGCCCTGCTTGAACAACCCGCCAATGGCCTTCTTGAAGTTGCCCTTGCTGACGTTGAACATCTGGCTGATCACTTCCGGGGCGCTCTTGTCGCTCACCGCCAGCACCCCGCCTTCGGCCTCCAGGCGCGCCATGATGCGCTCCTGCAGGTCGTCGCCAAGCGCCTTGCCGACCGGCTGCAGGCTCAGGGCGATCTTGCCATCATGGCGCACTTCCTTGATGAAACCTTCCACGTGCATGCCCGAACGCAGGAATTTGAACACCTCGTTCTTGTGGATCAGGCCCCAGTGGCGGTTGTTGATGATGGCCTTGAAGCCCATCGGCGTTTCGCCGGCCACCAGCAATTCGACTGGCTGGCCAACCTGGTATTGAGCCGGGGTAACGTCCAGGTAGCGGTCCAGGCGAGAAGTGGCGGTGATGCGGCGGGTGCGTTTGTCCAGGTAGACATGCACGACGCAGTAATCGCCGATTTTCAGTTGCCGGGCTTCTTCGGAATACGGCATCAGCAAGTCCTTGGGCAGCCCCCAATCCAGGAAGATACCGGCCCCGTTGATGTCCTTGACCTTGAGGCTGGCGAACTCGCCAACCTGCACCTTTGGCTTCTCGGTAGTGGCAATGAGCTTGTCATCGCTATCCAGATAGAGGAACACGTTCAGCCAGTCGTCGATCTCGGTTTCGGCGTTCTTCGGGATATAACGCCCTGGCAGCAGGATCTCACCGTCGGAGCCGCCGTCCAGGTACAGGCCGAATTCCACGTGTTTCACGATTTGCAAACTGTTGTAACGCCCAAGCAGAGCCATTTCCGATGTTCCTCAAGACAAGGTGGCTATTTTCCAGACATACACCTGTCGGTGTCAAAGCCATAGAAGCTTAGCCTTCACCCGAAAGCTCACGCACGCGACGTCGAATCGCGCAACTCGATTCTTGTGGACGGCATGCATGATACCTGCGTGCAAAACCGCGAAACCTTCGATGTCGAGCGCATCAGCATCATCAAAGGCCCCGACTCGGTACATGCCGGCCGCCCGGCAGTACTTCGCGTCCGCCTACCCCATTTATGCAACCTGGGCTGAAGGCCGTTCCGCCCAGGTGACACTGAACTTCCACTACTGATTCCAAAGAAGCCACAGCCAAGGACCCCAGGTGCGCAAGGCGCCTGGGATCTTGAAAACACTCATGTTTTTTTGACGTTTTTTTGCCAACCACTTGCCTAGCGTAGAGCCCTGTTCCCACAGGTAACGCTTGATGAATCCGCAATGCCCCGACCCCGCCGACGACGAAATCCTCACTCTTGCTGCCGACTGGTGCATGCGCCTGCACAGTGATGACTGCAGCCCTGAAGATCGCGCAGCCTTCACACAGTGGCTGCAAGCGGATGCCCGGCATGCCTATGAGTACGGGAAAATGCTCGAGATCTGGGAGCTCTGCAGTGAGCTGCCAAATCATGAAGGGACCCTGGATGGCTTGTTGAGCATTACATCACCCCGCCACAAGGGCTCCATCGATATCTAGCCGGCCCACTACGCCGCATCGACTCTGATCTATCCTTCAAGGCTATGCGAGCGCGGTCGTTTCGAGCGCCTGGAGAACGTTCGCTGTACGCCTGAAGCCACCGCGCTGCCCGATCGCTGATTCGGTGGAACCCCGTCGGCCCCCTTGCGTCTACCGAATGGCCAGCCCCAGCAAGGACCCGCACATGCTTGCACGCCTGTCCAAAGCCCTGCTCATCGCCATCGCCTGCGCCTTGGCACTGGTAGCCTGCAACCGCATCGACCTGGCCTATCGCAACCTCGACCGCCTGGTGCCCTGGTCGCTGGGCGACTACCTGGCGATGAACCGCGAACAGAAAGCATTGCTCGACGAACGGCTCAAACAGCACCTGGCCTGGCACTGCAAGACCCAGCTGCCCGGCTACCTCGACTGGCTCGACCGGGTGCGTGACATGGTCGCCGAGGACCAGGTGACCGACCAGGCCTTGCAGCAACGCACCGTCGAGGCCCGCCAGGCGATTGGCCGGGTAGCCGAAGCCATCACCCCCTCGGCCACCGAACTGCTACGCGGCATGAGCGATGCGCAAGTCGCGGAAATGCACGATGCCTTCCGCGACGATATCAGCGAGCGGCAAAAGGAATACGTCGACACCCCCGTGGCCAAGCAGATTGCACGGCGCACCGAGCGCATGGAAAAGCGCCTGAGCAACTGGTTCGGCGAACTCAACCCTGCCCAACGCCAGCGTGTGCAGGCCTGGTCGCAGGCACTGGGTGACCAGAACCGCCAGTGGATCGCCAACCGCCAGCACTGGCAGCAACAGCTGATGCTGGCCATGAACCAGCGCAACGACGCCAGCTTCGAGCCGCGCCTGGCGACCTTGCTGCAACGCAAAGAGAGCCTTTGGACGCCGGAGTACCGGGCGGCCTATCAGAACACCGAGCAGCAGGCGCGCAGTTTGCTGGTTGACCTGATGCACTTGAGCACACCGGCGCAGCGGCAGTTCCTGCAGGAACGGCTGGCGAAAGTCCGCACGGATTTCAGCGAGATGAAGTGCCTGAAAAGCTGAATGTGATCTGCAGGGCCGGCCTCTTCGCGGGCAAGCCCGCTCCCACATGGACTGCGCAATACTGAAGCCAGTGGATTACCTGTGGGAGCGGGTTTACCCGCGAAGAGGCTGGGCCTGGCGAAACCGGATCACCGGCCCTTGCGCCGATAGGGAAACACATCGATCACCTTGCCTTCACGGATCGCCGCCTGCAGCCCCTTCCAGTAGTCCGCGTCATACAACTCCCCATGCAAGCGGCTGAACAACCGGCGCTGGCCGATATCGGCAAACAGGAACGGCGGGAACTCCTCGGGAAACACATCGTGCGGCCCGATCGAATACCACGGCTCGCCAGACATCTCATCCTCCGGGTAACGCGGCGGCGGAATGTGCCTGAAGTTCACCTCGGTCAGGAAGCTGATCTCGTCATAGTCGTAGAACACCACCCGCCCATGCCGGGTAACGCCGAAGTTCTTCAGCAGCATGTCACCCGGGAAGATGTTCGCCGCCGCCAGTTGCTTGATGGCCAGCCCATAGTCCTCCAGCGCTTCTAGCACCTGCCCTTCGCTGGCGTGCTCCAGGTACAGGTTGAGCGGGGTCATGCGCCGCTCGGTCCAGCAGTGGCGGACCAGCACGGTGTCGCCTTCCAGCGCCACGGTCGAGGGCGCCACTTCCAGCAACTCGGCCAGGCATTCGGGCTCGAACTTGCCACGCGGGAAGCGGAAATCGGCGAATTCCTGGGTATCGGCCATGCGCCCCACCCGGTCGACACTCTTCACCAGCCGGTACTTGTCGATCACCGTGGCGCGGTCGACGGTCTTGGACGGCGAGAAGCGGTCCTTGATGATCTTGAACACGGTATTGAAGCCCGGCAGGGTGAACACGCTCATGACCATGCCGCGCACGCCGGGGGCCATGACGAAGCGATCGTCGCTGCTGGCCAGGTGGTTGATCAGGGCGCGATAGAACTCCGACTTGCCTTGCTTGTAGAAACCGATCGAGGTGTACAGCTCGGCAATGTGCTTGCCCGGCAGGATGCGTTTCAAGAAGTTGACGAACTCCGCCGGCACCGGCACGTCGGCCATGAAGTACGAGCGGGTGAACGAGAAGATGATCGACACCTCGGCCTCGTCGGTGATCAGCGCATCGGCCTCGATGCCATGGCCTTCCCGGTGCAGCAGTGCAATTGCCAGCGGCCACTGCTCGTCAGCGTTGTACAGGCGGCCGACCAAGTAGGCGCCCTTGTTGCGGTACAACACCGGCACGAACAGCTCCACGGCCAGGGCCGGGTCCTTGCACACCCAGTCTGGCAGGCAGTCCTTCAGTTGCTCTTCAAGGCGCGCCACATCGCCTTCGAGATCGCCATAGGCAAAGGCATAGTCAGCGAAAATGGCCCGCAGCAGCCCCTTGAGGCTACCGCCGGGCGTGTAGGTGCGGGTCTGCGCAGCGCGCTCATGGGTGCGGATCGAAGGCCGGGTGGTGTGGATGAACATGCAGCCGTCGCTGATCTGGTCGTGGCTGAACAGGCTGCAGAACAGCGAGTTGTACCAGGTCTCCGCCAGCTCATCGTCCAGCCGTGGGTCGATCAGGCGGATGTAGGCGTTTTTCACCAGCGGCCACTGTTCCACATCCAGCAGCACCTCTTCGTCGAAACCGTCGCGCAGCCAGGCGTTGACCTCGCCGACTTTCTGTTCGTACAGGTTGATCCGCACTGCCGACGCCCGCTGGATGTCCTGCCAGCGCGCCTGCTCGAAGCGCTCGCGGGCACCGAGGGTGATACGGCGAAAGTGCTCGCGGTAGTCGTCGAAGCCATCGAGGATCATCCGCGCGATCTCGCCGGCGGGCCAATGCTGGGTCATGCATAACACCTCGGGGCTGGGTGAGCTATGAGCTTAGCCCGCGAAGAGGCCGGTACAGGTTTACAGCGCAAGAAAGCACAAGAATCGCCCAGGCGAGTCACGTACACTCGCGCCCTGCCCTGTCCCCGGAGACCGTTGTGAGCCCCATCGCCCTAGCCCGCCTGCTGACCCTTGCCGCTGTCTGGGGGGCGAGCTTCCTGTTCATGCGCATCATCGCCCCGGCGCTGGGTACCGTCCCTACCGCGTTCTTCCGCGTCTCCATCGCCTGCCTGGGCCTGATCGCCATCCTCGCCGCCACCCGGGTGCGCTGGGACTTCGACGGCAAGCTTGGCGCCTGCCTGGTGCTGGGCATGATCAACTCGGGCATCCCGGCCACCTTCTATTCCGTGGCCGCGCAAGTGCTGCCCGCCGGCTATTCGGCGATTTTCAACGCCACCACACCGCTGATGGGCGTGCTGATCGGCGCGCTGTTCTTCCGCGAAGCCATGACCCTGCCCAAGCTCGGCGGCATTTTCCTCGGCCTGTTCGGTGTCGGCATCCTCAGCGGCGCCGGCCCGGTCGCGCTGGACATGGCCCTGGTGCAAGGTGCCCTGGCCTGCCTGGCAGCCACCACCTGCTACGGCTTCGCCGGCTTCCTCGCGCGGCGCTGGATCAGCGGCCTGGACAGCCGCCTGTCAGCCCTGGGCAGCATGCTCGGCGCCACCTTGATGCTGAGCCCGCTGTTCGCCTGGAGCGCCCTGACCCAGCCACCGGCAAGCTGGGGCGGCTGGCAGGTATGGCTGTCGCTGCTGGGCCTGGGCCTACTGTGCACCGCCTTCGCCTATATTCTGTACTTCCGCCTGCTGGCCGAAATCGGCCCGGTCAAGGCCAGCACCGTGACCTTCCTGATCCCGGTGTTCGGTGTATTGTGGGGGGCGTGGCTGCTCGACGAGCCCTTGTCGATGGCCCATGTGTATGGCGGTGTGCTGATTGCCCTGGCGCTGTGGCTGGTGCTGCGCCCGGCGCGCACGTGAGGCGATGCGGACCATGAGCGACACATTCAAGAAGGTTCTGTTCCGCCTGGAGCAAGACGCGAGCGGCTACCCGCCAGCCTCGGTGGAAGGCTTGTGGACACAGGCGGTCGCTGGGGGCTATCGGGTCGACAGCATCCCTTTCCACGTCTACGGCATCGCCCCCGGCGACATCATCAGCATTCGCCACGAGGGTGACCAGGCCTGGTTCGACGCCTTGCAACAGAACGCCGGGGCGTCGGTGTTCCGGGTCGTCGTCAAGCCACCGGAAACCCTGGAGCAGGTGCACGCGGCCCTGGCCGACTTCGGCTGCACCTGCGAGGTGGAAAAAGCGGTCAGGATGCTGGCGGTCGAAGTGCCGGCAGCGCAATCGGCCGACACCCTGCTCTACTACCTGCTGACCCAGCGCGAAGCCGGCACCCTGGACTTCGAGGAAGGCGTATTGCGCCACGCCATCCCCGAAGAGTTTCGCTAGGCCCTACGCCTCAGCCAGCCGCGCCGTCGGCTTGCGGAACACGAACAGCAGACCGACCACGATCAGGCCCATGCCCAGCAGGCTCAACGGCGCCAGGCGGTTGCCGAAGATCAGCAAGTCCATCACCGCAGTCACTGCCGGCACCAGGTAGAACAGGCTGGTGACATTGACCAGGTTACCCTTGGCGATCAGCCGGTACAGCAGCAGGGTCGCCAGCAGCGACACCACCAGCCCCATCCACAGCAGCGCGCCGATGAAGCCGCCGGTCCATTCCACATGCAGCGGTTGCAGCGGCGCGAACACGGCGCACATGGCGAAGCCGGCGATGTACTGCAACGGCAGTGTGCCCATGGGGTTGTCGGTGATGCGCTTCTGCAGGATCGAACCGAAGGTCATGCTGGCCAGCGCCAGCAAGGCGAACAGCATGCCGAGCAGCGATACGCCCCCGAGGTTGATGCCCTGGTAGACCACCATCACCAGCCCGCCAAGCCCCAGGCCCAGGCCGAACAAACGGCTCCAGGAGCGCTGGCGCTCCATCAGCACCACGGTGAGGATCGGTTGCACCCCCATCACCGTGGCCATCACGCCGGGGGTAACGTGGGTGTTGAGCGCCAGCAGGTAGAAGATCTGGTAGGCGCCGAGCATCACGCAGCCGGTACCCAGGGCACGCAAGATCGCCCCCCGTGTACGCGGCCAGCGCAGGCCCAGCAACGGACCGATCAGCAGCAGGCCGGTCAGGGCCAGCGCCGAGCGCAGCAGCAGGAAGGCGAAGGGGCTGGCATGGGCCAGGCCAAGTTTGGAAACGATCGCGCCACTGCTCCAGAGCAGGACGAACAGGCTGGTGGTGGCCACCGAGGCCACGGATGCTTTGTTGAAGACAGACATGTATTGCCACCTGATAAAAGGCGAATAAGCCAGACGGCGGGCGTGAACTTCAGCGAGGGAAGGTGCCGACCGTGTTCAGTAGGTTGCGGGTGCGAAGGGAGGCGGCCAAAAGCCGATCAGCCCAGCACGACCACGCAAGGAGGCGGAGCTACGCCGCCTACGACGCCACTGACAGGTGGTGGGTAGTGACTGATCATGGCCGGCTGCTGGCTGCCACGCACGACCATGCCCGCGACTGGCGCGATGGCAAAGCATGTGGTGGAAGGGATGGCTGGCATGATCGGGTCACAGGATAAGAGCGATGCAGGAATATAGCTCGCTACACCGCGCCTGGCAACTGTGAGCAGGCCCGGCACGCTGCCGAGGGTGTGGTTATTTAAGCGTGGGAAGTAAATGAAAGTGAACAGCGATTAAGAAGGCGAGATTGTTGCTCCAACCGCTTGCTAACACCTTAATTAAACAAAATCAAAAGTGATCAAAAACTAGCATTTTTACCAGTTGTAGGCCACACAGTGCATCCCTAACATCGAACGCGAGGATGTAGCACCGAGAGAGGATACCACTGTGAAGAACTTAAAAGCGCGGATTACATCCGCGGTTGCCGTTCCGCTGTTTTTATGCAGCGCCATTGCAGATGCTGCGACATGCGAAAGTGTCGTTCAGGAAATAAAAAATTGGTACAACGACACCCGGTCAGAATGCGGAATAGATCCAGCAGTTGATTGCAGCGGGGTCATGCTCAGGGCAACACATCGATGGGATGAAAAGACGGGCAATCCTGAAAAGGTTCCGCCCCCCACAGACCCGCTCAAATACTATGTCTGGAATCCCAGCCCAGATTCGGTCAAGTCAGGCGGGGTTTCAGTGTCGTGGATGCGTGCTGACCGTATTGCTTACAAAGACCCCGGGGTCTCGTCGGATAACGGGATCATCTTCACCCCGCGCCAGTTTGTAAATGATCGAGAGAAAAAACTCAACGTCTACTGCGCGTTCCCTATTGACGCATGGACAAACTTCCGAACCCAGCGAGGCTGCCTGGACAGCTCGCTCACTAACGAAACAGAGGCGAGCTGCCAAGCACTGGGGATTACGGATGCTGCAGGATGGACCCAACACTTCAATGGGTTATCCGCAAATTCAAATATCGATCGACACAAGAAACAGTGCGCATTTGACATGAGCAAAAAAATGACACGCGCTCAACGCACCGAAGCCTTCAAGGAATTTATTTCAGCACGTCAATCCATTGCCGACACCGTCGATGCAGTTAATACGCAAACAGAGTTACGGGTTGTAACGTGGGAAAAGGACAAGGCGCCCGTGGCAGCATTTTTCTACAGCTTGGTTGCGGGAAAAAAGGCAGCAATGAAAAACCAGTTCGACTACTACCAGCAAACAGGCGTTTGGGTTCCCGTGGTCAAGCTGGATTTCCCACAAAACGCAAACAGCAAAGCGAATTTTTCTTGCGAAGCCGGCGCGCAACATAGAGACCTGCCTCGCCCCATCACAAAAACTTCACCTGCGGGTTACATCCAGAGCGCTACGTGGTTCCAGCGCGATGATGATCCTCATTTGGGTAAAGGCCTCTGGAGTCTGTCGATCATACCGACGGCACATGCTCGAACCATTGGATCGGATGAGACCGAAGCCATGTATGCAGAGTTACTGAGGAAATACGGAGATGATCCACGCTGGAGCGGCGACAAATATGGTGGTGGCATGCGCAGGCAACTGGTTTGCCACTTGACTGGCGACAAAAATGGCAACCCCATACGCAACAAACCTTACTTCAACCTAGAGCCCGTACGCCCTGACGCTACCCATCAACAGTCATTGGCTGAAGGGTGTAATGTCTGGCCGGCTGTTCCCTATCTCTAGTAGTCCGTAATGCAAAGGCAAACTTTGTAAACGTAAAACCTAGGGTTTGTATGAAAAGTCGCAGAGCGGCGATCAAGCAAGGCAAAAACAGGCAAGGAAGGGTCGGAGTTGCGCACGACTTGGCGGGTTGCAAATGAAGCATTCCGAGCCTGTTTTCCACGCAGCATGATCGACGTGCAGGCATTTTTCGTACAAAGCCTAGCTAGGGGCCCATCCTAAACGACCCGCTGACTCCTGCAGCGTGCGGAGTCAACGCCACCTTATCGCAATTTCCTTCAAGGAGTCGACCATGCAGCGAGTATTACTGTGCACATTTGGCACGATTTTACTGTGCCTGTTCAATATTGGCGCCTGGGCCATGACAGGCCCTGAAACTGCCGATGCTCTTAACTTGCGAATAGCCGACACCCCAGAACAATGCGCCGCCAATCAACCCGACTATGCCTGTAGTGGTGTATTGGCCCGGCCATTGACACAGAACCATCCGCGAAACTTCTGGGAACATGACGCGGCAGCGAACCAGCGCGGTAGCGAGCTTTTTGTCTACCTGCGCAGCGATATCCCCGCGGCGCCGCTGAATGAGAAAACGGGCTACATACTGATGAACCGTTTTGAAGCGCTGGCACAAGACAAACTCTATGACGTGAGCGTAAGGCCGCAACCGGAAACAGTCGAGGTGAACAACTGGGATGTTCAACAGGCCAAAAAAGTCCCAATCCAGGCGTTGTATTACCGACTGGGCGCACCGGGAGCCTTATGGCGCGGGCAAAGGAACCAGTTGGCCTGGTACCAGGCAACAGGCGAATGGTTACCGCTGCTTCGGTATCTGCCGGATGATGCACTGACACCGTTCGGGTTTGCCCAGCAGGAGCAACTGTTTGAAGGGTATGCAGTGGCCTCGCGGATCAATGCGCGCTTCGCTGACACAGCCCCTACCTGTACCAATGGCACAAGCCGCTATAACTGCAATGGTGTCTGGGTCAGGACGACGGATGTAGGGAGTTTCAGGGCGTGGAATGTGAGCCCGTCCTCAATCAAAGGAAACGGGGTATCTTTTAGCTATTTTGCCGCAGACATGCACCTCACTAAAACTTACAAGACCCAAGGTTTCATAATGCTAGCTTCAGGCATTCCAGTGCGGCAGCCTCTTACATTGCGCTGCGTCTACCCATACGACAACGGCACTAGCGGCTCAACAGACATGTGCACATTCAAAGGCACATGCGCCGCATTGGGCATAGCATCGGCTCAGCAGTGGCTGAATCGATATGGTAAATCTTCCCTTAATGAGTGCTCTTTCGGTACGGATGCAACTTCATTCGCAACCATGTCCGAGTTACGATCAAAGCCGGGCATTAGCCATTTAGGGTGGAATGAGTTAATCATGGCCGCTTGGCCCAGCAATATTCCTGCCAGCCTCCCCCTGGAGGCTTTTATCTACAGCGTCAACTCCCATGTATCCGGTCAAGGCCTCACAGGCGGACAGCGTTTTCAGCGCGAATATCATGCAGATACAGGTACGGGCTATCTGCCACTTTTGCGTTTCGACCCCGCCGCTCCAAATGGGCAACTGGTTGTTTACCGACCTGAAGATCAGAACATTGAATAATTCCGACGGATAGAATAAATCGCCACCCCTTATTATCGCCACTTTTATGGAAATGAAGTCCCCACTCCATAATCAACCCCGCTTCACATCAAACACTTTATGAATCGGCTGAGGAAAACAATCATGAGTGACGTTGATGCCGACATCGGCCTTCAGAAAGACATTGACAGTTTTAATGACTACCTGAAGAAACTCGATCCTGACAACGTGGCTGCCAGCCCCTTTGGCCATGTCTACATCCCTGACGCTGTGAGGCCAATCAAGACCAAGGGTGCCGATGTTGGCGTTAGCGGGGACCTGATCAACGAAGGCAGCCCCGGCTTGCCCGTGGTGGTTCAGAAGTACCCGAAGATGCGGGCAGGCGACGTCGTCAAGGTTTACTGGGACGACGATCAGGTCTGGACCCATAAAGTCCGCGCGGGACAAGAAGACCAGCCCCTGACATTCAACATCCCGACCGAGGACATAGCGACAGGTATCACCGAACTCTATTGCAGTGTGACGCGTGCCGGCACTGAAAATGAAGAACAGTCCCCCCGTCTTGACGTGTTGGTACGGTTCAACTATCCGGGTGAAGATGCCACCAACGACGATAGCCTGGCGGCCCCCCTGGTGTCCCATGACAAGATCGACCTGCAAAGCAAGGGCGTGCAGGTAACGATCCCGACCTACACCAAGATGCGCCGGTACGACCGCATCTACCTGAGCTGGTCGGGTCACATGCTCGAACATGAGGTCAAGAGCACCGAAGTGGGGAAGGCGGTTACGATCAACATTCCGGATACTGTGGTGGATGGCGCCTCGGATGCCAACCTGGACATCAGCTACTACGTGGTCGATGAAGTGGGCAACGAGTCCGCTGACTGGTCGGCCAGTACGGTGATCCCCAATGGACTGGCGTCGGGCTTGCCAGCACCGTTCGTTGTCGTTCCGCAAACAGGAAAAAGCGTCTTGCGGCTCAAGTCAGGGGAACCTGGCAGCGCCGGGCTCAGTGTGGAAATTGACCCGCCGGCAGAGGGTTTTGCGCTGGACGCTCAAATCCATGCGATCTGGACGGGTGAGAATGCACAAGGCAAGATCACCACTGTTGATCTCGGCACACAGGTGGTTGTGCGCAGCAGCCGTACCTTGGTGTTCGACCTGCCTGTCGAGCACCTGCAGGCTCTATGGGGCGGACGCGGTACAGCCAGCTATGAACTTGTTCAGGGCGCCCAGGTGGAGCATTCCAAACGCACCCGGGTCAACTTCATCGGCACCCCCGTCAAATTGCCGCCGCCACAGCTTAATGGCATCAGCCAAGGCTATGTGGACGCCGACCTCGACCCCGTCATCGTGGTCATTCCAGCCGCAGCCAAACTGCAGGCCAACGATATCGTCACCCTGACATGGCGTGGTACACGGGTAGACACCACACTGCTGCTGAAAAAACCTGACGCATTGACTATCAGTAGTGCCCAGGCTGGAAAAGACGCCGTGTTCCGGTTCATCGCCGCAAAGGCGCTGCTACCTTTGGATGGCGGCACACTGGACATCTCCTACACCGTGACGCGAGGCAAAGCGCAACTGCTGTCCGAATCGGCGTTACTGGATGTTGGCGATACGCTGGAAACCCTGATACCGCCGTCGCTCGAACCCGATCCTGCCAATGCAATCCTCGATCCCTCACTGGCGGAGTATGCGGCTGGCGTGGATTTGGTCGTGCCACTTCCCGACATGATTACCCCACCCTTCGACGTTGAAATCGAATGGAGCACGTCAAGCGGCGGGGCGTACTTCGACACCCAGAGCGTGAGTAACGCGAATGCCACCCGTATAAAATTCCAGATCCCGAGGGCGCAGCTCGAACCTGGCCTGACCCAGGCACAGGACGTGTCGGTCTATTACCGAATCCTGCGGCCCGGCCAGCCAGACCTGATTTCGTACGATCTCGACCTGGTGATGGGCAAGCAACCCAAGATTGACCGTCCTCTGCCCGTCGTCAGTGAGCTGAAGGAGGACAAGCTCGACCCGTCCAGCCTCACCCATGGTGCAACCATCACCATTCCGGCCTTGGCCGTTCTGGCTGCCGGCGACAAGGTGGTGATCTACTGGAATGGCGACCAGGCTAATAGTGTGACCGAGGTCCATGATTCCGTGGCGCGGGGTGAGGAGGGCCTGGCACGCACCTTGACGGTCGACCTGCCCTATGTGCTGGCCAGCGAAAATGGCGAAGTGGACTTACAGTACGAGATCATCCGGTTCGAGCACAAACGCCCGTCGGACTGGTCGGGCCTGATCAAGTTCCGGGTGCAACGCGAGGCGCTGCCGCCGGCCGTAATCGCCGAGGCAGTGCAAGGCAACATCAACCCATTCGACCTCAAAGGGCAAGCGACTGTCGTAATCGCCGCGGCTGCCAAGCTGGGCATCGGCGATGAAGTGACCATAGAAGTGGTGGGACTGGTCTCCAATCACGTGGACCCCATCCCCCATACCGTGAAAGCTGGCGAGCCTGGCCAGCCCTTGCATGTGGTGCTCCCACTCGAAATCGTCCGCGCTAATCTCAATCAAGGTTTGAAGGTTCTTTACCGCATCAAACGGTTTGCGAATGGCCGGGTGGAACAATCAGCGGAGCAACTGTACTCGGTCAGCCATGTGGTCAGCACGGCGCCATTGCGGGTCATGGGCGCGCGCTACAACCTCGATGGCAGGGCCGATATCACTCCACCACGCCGGCTCACTGCAGTCCATGCGTCGACTTCGACTCCGATCATCGCCGAGTGGCGCTACAGCGGAGATACCGACTGGGCATCCGGGCAAACCTGGCACGATACGCAACCCGAACGTCTGCTCGAGGTACGTACTCGCGCCAACAACACGGTGCTAAACGTAGCGAACGTGCAGGGCAACTCCAAAGGCTTCACAGCTCTCATTGATACCTCGAGCCCAGGGACCTACAGCGTTCAATCCTGGGGGAGTATTGCTGTCGCACCGACACTCGATGACGTTGTCGATCTTTCAGTGAATGGGACGGCAATGGCGGCAAGGCGCCTCAATGGTTCGATCTCATGCTGGGGAAATGCCGCTTCCGGAGGCACCATGAGGCCTGAGGACATCGGCAGACGCGATTTTTTCAAGGTACGCTCCAACTATTCCGCATTCGCTGCACTCTATGGTAACGACCCTGGCGAGCGCCGCGTGACCGGCTGGGGAGACTTGAATAAAGGCGGGCGGATTCCGCAAAACATTCTCGACCTACGCGACATTGTCGACGTGGCCGCTAGTTTCTATGCCTTTGCTGCATTGCGTAGCAATGGCGCCTTGGTTGCCTGGGGAGATCAGAGCTATGGCGCTGCTGTCCCCCCCGCACTTCAGGCATTCGACGATGTGCTCGAAGTACAGGGCGGTGCTTACGGATTCCTTGCTCGCCGAGTAACAGCGGATGGGCGCAAGAAAGTGTTCTCCTGGGGCAACGAGCTCGGGGCCGGGCACATGCCTGCCGCCATCAGCCAGCGGGACGATATTGAGTCGATCGAAGCGCATGGCCTAAAGACTTACTGCCTGCTGACCAGCCAGGAACAGGTGCTGGCGTTCGGAGTGCCACAACACGGCGGTAGCATACCTGCCGAGATAGCCAGACTGACGGATGTTGTGGAAGTGACATCGACGAGCTACGCGTTCTGTGCCCGCCGCAGAAATGGCCATGTTGTTGCGTGGGGGAGTGTGGGCTATGGGGGCAGCCTTCCAGCCGACATCGCCAAGCGCGCGGACGTGATTCAGGTCGCTGCCACCAGTGGAGCCTTCGCCGCCCTATTTGCCGATGGCTCGCTCAAATGCTGGGGTCAGGCTGCAACCGGTGCCAATTCGAGCGCCCTCGCCGGGCAGTTGATCAACGTCAGGGCTATCTATGCCAACTACTACGCGTTCACCGCGTTGACCGACGATGGTCGGGTGTTGACCTGGGGCGACAGCCGATACGGTGGCAATAGCCTGCCGGCACAGCACTACCTGGTTCAGAAGCTGCGCGCCCAACGTAAGTGACAGCCCCAATCAGCAGGGCTGGCACACTGGTGAAAGCCGCCGCGCCCTCAACAGGAGATACCCGAATGAGCAATCTCAACGCGCCAAGTTCCCGACACACCGTCGACGGCTGGCTGAACCCTGACAGACTGCCGCCGCAAGGCGCGGCGATCGAAATCCAGCTCGAAACTGTACATGCGGGGGAAGAGTTGACCGTGGTGCTGGCCAAGGCAGATGGGACAAAGCTGGCAAGCAAAAGCCTGCCGGTCAACCACAACGACCAGAACATCACCCTTCACTTTGCCAGCCAGTATTTCAGCAAGGACAGCGGCAGGCTCAAGGTCTATTACACGGTAGGCAAAGATGGGCCGAGCGCTGCCTTGGAGTTTGATATCAGTGACGGTTTTACCGGTGGCCACGTGGTGGATCTCTCAGCCCAACGCGTACCGGTGTTCTATCACAATGGCAAGATTAAACTGCCCAAGAACCTTCCCGCACAAATGAGTTTTGCCCGACCACTGACCGGAGCGACTGGCTACAAGAGTAGCAACGCAAGCGTCGCAACGGTGGACAGCGCCGGCAATGTCAGCGCCTTGCGCAATGGCAGCACCACCATCACCGCGACCTTGGCCAATGGCGACAAACAGCAGTACTCGTTGATTGTCACTGGCCTGGTTGGGCTCGAAGTTCTCGCTAGCAGCGCAACCTTGAACAATGCCGAGAAAACTTGCAAGGCGGTGGGCATGCGCATGCCACGCCAGTCCGATTTTGCGTTGTTCAAGAGCGCTTACGGCAACCAGATGGGGGAGTGGCTGCCAAACCTGGCTATCTGGGGAGAGGCGATAGGCGCCGACAGCGCATGGACCTTCCACCCGCACACCGGCGTGATTACGGGTGAAGCGAGCGAAAAGGGCGCCCTGCGCCAGGTAGCGGGGATGAACTGAAGCATGCTTGCTGGGCGGCGCGCCCGTACAGGCGCGTCGGCCAACGCGTTAACGGTTCATTTGCCCGTGATAGTAGTCGCCCCCAATGAAGCCTTTATCGTTGAGCGTGGCGTGAGCTGAAGCAGTAAGGCGCGCGTCACGCCCCACATGCCAGACTCAGAACAACCAGCGATACAGGTAGTAAGCCACCACCACCGCCAGCACCGGCCGCAGGATGCGGTAGGCCTTGGGGTTGGCACGCTTGAACTGCTTCATGCGGGCGCTGATCTTGTTGCTGAAGCGCTTGCTCCAGGCATACGCCTGGTTGATCCCGCCCACTCGCTCGTCATCGGTGTTCTGCGGCGCGGTGGCGCGGCCGAGGAAGGCACTGACCTTGCGGTTGATGCGGGTCATCAGCGGGCTGCTCAACGGGCGCTCGATGTCACAGAACAGGATCACCCGGGTCACGTCGGTTTCGTTCTTGACCCAGTGCACGTAGGTCTCGTCGAACATCACGTCCTCGCCGTCACGCCAGGCGTATTCCTCGCCATCGACGTAGATGCGGCAGGCGTCGGAGTTGGGGGTTGACAGGCCCAGGTGGTAGCGCAGCGAACCGGCAAACGGGTCGCGGTGCGGGTTCAGGTGGCTGCCACCGGGCAGCAGGGCGAACATCGCACCCTTCACATTGGGAATGCTGCTGACCAGCTCCACGGTCTTCGGGCACAGGGCTTCGGCAGACGGCAGCGGCTTGTCGTACCACTTCAGGTAGAAGCGCTTCCAGCCTTTCTTGAAGAACGAACCGAAGCCGGCGTCGTTGTCCTTTTCGGCGGCACGGATGTACCCCTCGTCGAACAGGCGCATGGCCTCTTCGCGGATCACCTGCCAGTTGTCCTTGAGCACGTCCAGCTCGGGGAAGCGCTGGCGGTCCAGGTAAGGCTTGGACGGCACGTTGGAGAACAGGTACATCAGGCTGTTATAAGGAGCGAACAGCGCCGAATGGTTGACGAACTGGCGCAGAACCGGCAGCCGTGCCTTGCCGCGCAGGTGCACGAACAGCACACTGCCGAAGAACACCAGCAGGACACCCGCCTTGGCGAGGAAGGAAAAGGTCATGCAACACTCCTTTGATGGGAGCCAGGCCAGCGCTGCCTGCTCCCGGAAAAATCATCCGGCCATCATAAACCCATCCCGCCCCGGTAAAAACAGCCTGGGCGGGATCTCACTCATGAAGATTTTGCAATAAACCAGGCCGCCGAATGTTGCGCCGGATCAGCGGCAAGGCCGATTACTGCTGGTTTTCCTGCTCGCTGAACAGGTCGCTGAACAGCATGCTGGACAGATAACGCTCGCCCGAGTCGGGCAGGATTACGACGATGGTCTTACCTTGCATCTCCGGTTTCTCGGCCAGGCGCACCGCTGCCGCCATGGCTGCACCGCAGGAAATTCCGCAGAGAATGCCTTCTTCCTGCATCAGGCGAATGGCCATGGCCTTGGACTCTTCGTCGGTCACGGTCTCGACCTGGTCGACGATCGACAGGTCGAGGTTTTTCGGCACGAAACCAGCGCCAATGCCCTGGATCTTGTGCGGGCTGGGCTTGAGCTCTTCACCGGCCAGGGTCTGGCTGATCAGCGGCGACGCCACCGGCTCGACCGCCACCGACAGGATCGACTTGCCCTGGGTGTGCTTGATGTAGCGCGACACGCCGGTGATGGTGCCGCCGGTACCAACCCCTGCAACCAGCACGTCGACCGCGCCATCGGTGTCGTTCCAGATTTCAGGCCCGGTGGTCTTCTCGTGGATCGCCGGGTTGGCCGGGTTCTCGAACTGGCCCGGCAGGAAGTACTGGGCAGGGTCGGAGGCCACGATTTCGTTGGCCTTCTCGATGGCGCCCTTCATGCCCTTGGCCGGCTCGGTCAGCACCAGCTCTGCGCCCAGCGCCTTGAGCACCTTGCGGCGCTCCAGGCTCATCGAGGCCGGCATGGTCAGGATCAGCTTGTAGCCGCGGGCGGCGGCAACGAAGGCCAGGCCGATACCGGTGTTGCCCGAGGTCGGCTCGACGATGGTCATGCCCGGCTTGAGTTTGCCGCTGCTCTCGGCATCCCAGACCATGTTCGCACCGATCCGGCACTTGACCGAATAGCCCGGGTTGCGCCCTTCGATCTTGGCCAGGATGGTCACCCCACGCGGGGCGATGCGGTTGATCTGCACCAGCGGCGTGTTGCCGATGGAGTGGGCGTTGTCTGCAAAGATACGGCTCATGGCAGGGTCCTTGAACATGAGAACAGCAGGGAAAGACTTAAAGGGTAAGCCCGCCCCGGTGGCCAGTAAAGCCTGTTCGAACTCCCGGGCGTTGCCTGCGGTCAACCGTGCAACCCGCTGCGGAGAGCCTCGCGATGAAAGCTCGCTATCGCTGGCCGTTGCTTGGCCTGGCCAGCCTGATCGTGCTGCTGGTGGCCCTGCAGGTGGCCCTGCCCTACCTGGTGCGCGACTACCTGAACGACAAGCTTGCCCACATGGGCGAGTACCGTGGCCAGGTGGCCGACGTCGACCTGGCCTGGTGGCGCGGCGCCTACCAGATCAACGGCCTGAAGATCGTCAAGACCACCGGCAAGGTACCGGTGCCGTTGCTGGATGCGCCGCTGATCGACCTGTCGGTGAGCTGGCATTCGCTGATCTACGACAAGGCCGTGGTGGCCAAGGTGAGCTTCCTGCACCCTGAACTCAACTTCGTCGACGGCGGCAGCAAGCAGGCCTCGCAAACCGGCCGGGGCACCGACTGGCGCCAGCAGCTGGAAAAACTGCTGCCCATCACCCTCAACGAAGTGCATATCGAAAACGGTACCCTCACCTTCCGCAACTTCAATTCCAAACCACCGGTCGACCTCAAGGCCACGCAACTCGATGCGGACATTCGCAACCTGACCAATGTGCGCGACAAAAAGGGCCGCCGCGATGCCAGCTTCGACGCCACTGCCCTGCTGCTGGGCGATGCCAAGGTCGAAAGCCGTGCCACCTTCGACCCGTTCAGTGATTTCGACGACTTCGAGTTCCGCCTGCGCGCCACGGGCATCGAGCTGCGCAGGCTCAACGACTTTTCCAGCGCCTACGGCAAGTTCGACTTCAATGCCGGGCACGGCGACCTGGTGATCGAGGCCCAGGCCGAACAGGGCCGGCTGCACGGCTACATCAAGCCGTTATTGCGCGATGTCGATGTGTTCGACTGGCAGCAGGACGTGGAGAACAAGAACAAGGGCATCTTCCGCTCGATCTGGGAGGCGCTGGTGGGAGCCAGCGAGACGGTGCTGAAGAACCAGCCGAAGAACCAGTTCGCCACCCGGGTGGAACTGAGCGGGAGCGTGCACCAGCAGAACATCAGTGCTTTCGAGGCGTTCCTGCAGATCCTGCGCAATGGCTTCATCCAGGCGTTCAATGCACGTTATGAGCAGTCCCCGCCCAGTTCCGACTGAGCCTGCGTGACGGGCCATTCAGGGACTGAATACCCGGTCTGCGTTTCCAGCTGCCTGGGCCCGCGTTATAGTCGTTGGCAAACTATAGGCACCCCGCAGAGGACAGACCCATGAAGTTCGAAGGCACCCGCGACTACGTCGCCACAGACGACCTGAAGCTGGCGGTCAACGCGGCCATCACCCTCGAACGCCCGCTGCTGGTCAAGGGCGAGCCCGGCACCGGCAAGACCATGCTCGCCGAGCAGCTCGCAGCCTCGTTCGGCGCACGCCTGATCACCTGGCACATCAAGTCCACCACCAAGGCCCACCAGGGCCTCTACGAGTACGATGCGGTCAGCCGCCTGCGCGACTCGCAGCTGGGCGTGGACAAGGTCCACGACGTGCGCAACTACCTGAAGAAAGGCAAGTTGTGGGAGGCCTTCGAAGCCGATGAGCGGGTAATCCTGCTGATCGACGAGATCGACAAGGCCGACATCGAGTTCCCCAACGACCTGCTGCAGGAACTCGACAAGATGGAGTTCTACGTCTACGAAATCGACGAGACCATCAAGGCCAAGCAGCGCCCGATCATCATCATCACCTCCAACAACGAAAAGGAGCTGCCCGACGCCTTCCTGCGCCGCTGCTTCTTCCATTACATCGCCTTCCCCGACCGCGGCACCCTGCAGCAGATCGTCGACGTGCACTACCCGAACATCAGCCAGTCGCTGGTCAGCGAGGCGCTGGATGTGTTCTTCGACGTGCGCAAGGTGCCAGGCCTGAAGAAAAAGCCGTCCACCTCCGAGCTGGTCGACTGGCTCAAGCTGCTGATGGCCGACAACATCGGCGAAGCCGTACTGCGCGAACGCGACCCGACCAAGGCCATTCCGCCGCTGGCGGGCGCCCTGGTGAAGAACGAGCAGGACGTGCAACTGCTCGAGCGCCTGGCCTTCATGAGCCGGCGCGGCAACCGCTGACAGGAGCCGGGCCATGCTGCTCAACCTGTTCAATGAAATGCGCGCGGCCAAGGTGCCGGTTTCGGTGCGCGAGCTGCTCGACCTGCACCACGCCCTGCAAAAAGGCGTGGTGTTCGCCGACATGGACGCCTTCTACTACCTCGCCCGGGCCATCCTGGTGAAGGACGAGCGCCACTTCGACAAGTTCGACCGCGCCTTCGCCGCTTACTTCAAGGGCCTGGAAAACCTCGACCGGCACATCGAGGCACTGATCCCCGATGAGTGGCTGCGCAAGGAGTTCGAACGCTCCCTCACAGACGAGGAACGCGCGCAGATCCAGTCGCTGGGCGGCCTGGACAAGCTCATCGAGGAATTCAAGAAGCGCCTCGAAGAGCAGAAGGAACGCCACGCCGGTGGCAACAAGTGGATCGGCACCGGCGGCACCAGCCCGTTCGGCTCGGGCGGCTTCAACCCTGAAGGCATCCGCGTCGGCGAGGCCGGCAAGCGCCAGGGCAAGGCGGTAAAAGTCTGGGACCAGCGCGAATACAAGAACCTCGACGACCAGGTCGAACTGGGCACGCGCAACATCAAGCTGGCCCTGCGCCGGCTGCGCAAGTTTGCCCGCGAAGGCGCCGCCGAAGAGCTCGACATCGACGGCACCATCGACCACACCGCGCGTGACGCCGGCCTGCTGAACATCCAGATGCGCCCGGAACGGCGCAACACGGTGAAGCTGCTGTTGCTGTTCGACATCGGCGGTTCGATGGACGCCCACGTCAAGGTCTGCGAAGAGCTGTTCTCGGCCTGCAAGACCGAGTTCAAGCACCTGGAGTACTACTACTTCCACAACTTCGTGTACGAGTCGGTGTGGAAGAACAACCTGCGCCGCACCTCGGAGCGCTTCTCCACCTTCGACCTGCTGCACAAGTACGGCGACGACTACAAGGTGGTGTTCGTCGGCGATGCGGCCATGGCGCCGTACGAGATCACCCAGCCGGGGGGTAGCGTCGAGCACTGGAATGAAGAGGCCGGGTATGTGTGGATGCAGCGCTTCAAGGAGAAATTCAGGAAGATCATCTGGATCAACCCGTATCCCAAGCAGGCCTGGGATTACACGGCTTCGACCCATTTGGTGCGAGATCTGATCGAGGACAAGATGTATCCGCTGACCTTGCAAGGGCTGGAGGAAGGTATGCGTTACCTGTCCAAGTGATGGAGCCTGGACCGGCCCTTTCGCGGGCACGCCCGCTCCCACAGGAGATAGTGATAGCTCATGCAAACGCTATCCCTGTGGGAGCGGGCGTGCCCGCGAAAGGGCCAGCAGCCTTACAACCAACGGCCCAGGTAACCCTGCTGCTCCCGCCAGGCCTCGTCCTGCACCACCGCCCGGAACCGTACAGAAGCCCCCGGCATGCACTGCGCCAGCTGCGCCAACGCCAACGGCGTCAACGCCCCCAGCCGCGGATAGCCGCCAATGGTCTGCCGGTCATTGAGCAGCACGATCGGTTGCCCGTCCGGCGGCACCTGCACCGCCCCCAACGGAATCCCTTCGGAAATCATCGGCGCGCCCTGATAGACCAGTTCTGGCCCCAGCAAGCGGATACCCATACGGTCGGCGCGGCTGTCCAGCGTCCAGTCACGGTTGAACGCCTCGAACAGGCTGGTCCCGCTGAAATCGCCAATCTGCGCGCCCATCACCAGGTCGAGCACGGGCTTGGCCACATAGCTCGGGCGCATGGCCGCCGGTACTTCGCGCAATGCCGGCGATTCACCGGCAAAAGAAATTACCTGCCCTTTCCCTAGCGCTGTCCCTCGCCCATCGATACCCCCCAGTTCTTCGCGCACCACCGTGGCACAGCTGCCCAGCACATCTTCACCGAGGAACCCGCCCGGGGCTGCCAGGTACGCCCGCACACCTTGCTTTGGCTGCTTCAGGGTCAAGCGCTGCCCTTTGGCCAGCGTGAAGCTGCGCCATGGCAGCAGTGGCTGATCATCCACCAGTGCCTCCAGGTCAGCCCCGGCCAGCGCCAGCACGCAATCCTGCTCGGCCACCACGCTGAAACCACCCAGCGCCACTTCTACCACCGGCGCCCCCAGCGGGTTTCCCAGCAGCCAGTTGGCCCATTGCATCGCTACCCAATCCAGCGCCCCGCCCTGTGTCACGCCCAGGTGCCGCACGCCAAAGCGCCCGGCGTCCTGCAACTGGCATAGCGCGGTACTGGCCTCGATCTTCAACTGCTTCATCCTTGCGCCTCCACATCGCCGCCCAGGGCCAGGAATTCGTCACGCGACACCGCCACGAAGCGCACCCGGTCGCCCGGCTGCAGCAGGCTGTAGCCCTCGCGTTCGCGGTCGAACAGGCGCACCGGGGTGCGCCCGATCAGGTTCCAGCCTCCTGGCGACACGGCGGGGTAAGCCGCCGTCTGGCGTTCGGCGATACCGACGCTGCCGGCCGCCACGCGCTTGCGCGGGGTGCTCAGACGCGGGCTGGCCAGGCGTTCGTCGACCAGCCCCATGAAGCCGAAACCGGGTGCAAAGCCAAGGGCGAATACCGGGTATTCACGCTCACTGTGCAGACGGACCACTTCGGCTTCACTCAGCCCGCTGCGAGCTGCGAGCACGGGCAGTTCCGGGCCGACGCTGGCGTCGTACCACACTGGGATATCATGACGCCGGCCCCCGCTGCCGGTGTCCGGCTGCAAGCCGTCCAGCGCCTGGGTGATCAACGCCCTCGCCTCACCCGGCGGCAAATCGAACTGCACCATCAGCGTGGTGTAGGACGGCACCAGATCTACCAAATGCAGGCCGAACGCCGCGCTCAGGCGCTGGCTGGCGGCGAGCATCCACGGCATGTTGGCTTCGTCGATACGGTCGAACAGGCGCACCATCAGGCTGTCGATGGCCACGACTTCGATACGCAGCTTCATCGCGCCTCCAGCGCATCGAGGGCCTGGCGGATCTGCCGCACGGCCGCTACCGAGCTGTCGTTGTCGCCATGCACGCAGAGGGTGCTGGCGGCCAGCTGCAACGCGCTGCCGTCATCCGCCACCAGGGTCTCACCGCGAGCCAGGCGCAGGGCCTGCTCGACTACCAATGCCGAGTCATGGTGCACCGCGCCCGGCAGGCGCCGCGAGACCAGGTGGCCGCTGGCGGTGTAGGCGCGGTCGGCGAAGGCTTCGAACCACAACGGCACGCCGATTTCATCGCCCAAGGCCTGGGCCGCGCGGTTGTCGGCAGTGGCCATGAGCATCAGCGGCAAGCCCCTGTCATAGGCCGCCACGGCTTCCAGCACGGTGCGCAGCTTGAGTGGGTCGGCCATCATGTCGTTGTACAGTGCGCCGTGGGGCTTCACATAGGCCACCCGGCCGCCGAGCACCTTGCAGATGCCGTCCAGGGCACCGATCTGGTAATGCAGCAGGTCGCGGATTTCTTCAGGGCTGCAGGCCATGGAGCGGCGGCCGAAGCCGACCAGGTCCGGATAGGCCGGGTGCGCGCCAATGGTCACGCCGTGCTCCAGCGCCATGGCCACAGTGCGGCGCATGATGCTCGGGTCGCCGGCGTGGTAGCCACAGGCGATGTTGGCGCAGTCGATGTAGGGCATCACCTCGGCATCCAGGCCCATGCGCCAGCTGCCGTAACTCTCGCCCATGTCGCAATTGAGTAGCAGGGGTTTCACCTGACGTGCTCCCGTATCGATGTTCATAGGCCTACCTTAGCGCGCCTGAAGTTGTTTGCCGCGTGTTTCCGGCAAGCTCAGCGCTGCCACGATCACCACGCCATAGGACACTGCAGAGAACACGCCGATACCCAGGCCCAGGGGAATCTTCTCGCCAAGCAGGCCGATCAGCAGCGGGAACAAGGCAGCGATAACCTTGCCAATGTTGTAGCAGAAGCCCTGCCCCGAACCACGCACCCGGGTCGGGAACAGTTCGGTCAGGAACGCGCCCATGCCGCTGAAGATGCCCGAGGCGAAGAAGCCCAGCGGGAAGCCCAGCCACAGCATCACGCCGTCACTCACGGGCATCTGCGTATACAGCAGCACGATGATGAACGAGCCCACGGCGAACAGGATGAAGTTCTTCTTGCGCCCCAGCAGGTCGGACAGGTACGCGCTGACCACATAACCGATGTAGGATCCGACGATCACCATGGCCAGGTAGCCGCCGGTGCCCAGCACGCTCAGGCCGCGCTCGTTCTTGAGGAAAGTCGGCAGCCACGAGGTGATGGCGTAGTAGCCACCCAGCGCGCCGGTGGTCAGCAGCGAGGCGCGTACGGTGGTCCAGAGCATGCCGGGGGCGAAGATCTCGTAGAAATGCGAGGGCGCTTCGGCGGTTTCCCCGGCCTTGGCCTGGCGATACACCTCCGGGTCCTTGACCAGGCGGCGGACGAAGATCACGAAGATCGCCGGCACCAGGCCCAGCAGGAACAGCGCGCGCCAGGCCTGTTCCGCTGGCAGCCAGGAGAACAGCAGCGCATACAGGATCGCCGTCAGCCCCCAGCCAATGGCCCAACCCGACTGCACCATGCCCACCGCCTTGCCGCGGTCCTGGGCGCGGATCACCTCGCCGATCAGCACGGCGCCGGCGGTCCACTCGCCACCGAAACCGAAGCCCATCAAGGTCCGGGCGATCAGCAGCTGCTCATAGTTCTGGGCGAAACCGCAGAGGAAAGTGAAGAAGGCGAACCACAGCACCGTCAGTTGCAGGGTGCGCACGCGGCCAATGCGGTCGGAGAGAATGCCGGCGACCCAGCCACCGACGGCCGAGGCGATCAGCGTGCTGGTGTGGATCAGCCCGGCTTCTGCGGTGCTGATGCCCCACAGCATGATCAGCGTCGGGATCACGAAGCTGAGCATCTGCGTGTCCATGCCGTCCAGGCCATAGCCGATCTTGCAGCTCCAGAATGTGCGCCGTTGCTGTTGGTCGATGTCGCGGTACCAGGCGAACGGCCCGGTCGAAGGAGGGGATTGCACCTGCTGCTGCACGCCGCTTGGGTTCATGCTTGCCTCGGCTTGTTGGTATTGTTTTATGGGCGACGTCGAGCGTCGCGGCCTGGGCGTCATGTTCAGAGGCCGTGCTGCCTGAGTCCAACGAGAAAAACCGCCGGTCTGGAACAAGAAAAACTGATCATGAACCTTCGCTTCCTCGAAACCTTTGTCTGGGTCGCCCGCCTCAAGAGCTTCCGCCTTACCGCCGAGAAGCTGTTCACTACCCAGGCCTCGGTGTCCAGCCGCATTGCCGCGCTGGAGGCCGACCTTGGGGTGAAACTGCTGCTGCGCGACTCCCGCGGTGTCAGCCTGACGCCGGAAGGCAGCAAGGTGCTGGAGTACGCCGAGCGCATGCTCGACACGGCCAAGGCCATGAAGCAGTCGCTGGACAGCGACCGGGCCAAGGTCGGGCGCATTCGCGTCGGGGTGATGGACACGGTGATTCACACCTGGATGAGCGCGCTGGTGGCGGAGCTGACCGAGCGCTACCCGCAGGTGGAGATCGAACTGGTCGCCGACACTGCGCTGAACCTGCGCGAGCAGCTGCAGAAGGGCTTTCTCGACGTGATCCTGCAGACCGACCTGCTGCGCGAGCAATCGATCCGCAGCCAGGACCTGGCGCGCTACCCGATGGGTTGGGTGGTGGCGGCAGGCTCGGTTTACCACCGCGACTTCGCCTCGCTGGCCGAGCTGGGGCGCGAGCGGATTGTCACTTTCTCGAAGAACTCACGGCCGCACCAGGAGGTGCTCAGCCTGCTGCAGGGTGCCGGGGCCGAGACACCGCGGTTGAACTGCGTGAACTCGGTGGCGGCCATCACCCGCTTGTTGCGCGATGGCTTCGGGGTTGGCGCCTTGCCGCCGGCCTTGGTGGATGCGGAGTTGAGCCGAGGTGAGCTGGTGCTGCTGGAAGGCCTGCAGCCACCGCCGAGCCTTGAGCTGGTGGTGGCATGGCAGACCGGGGTGGCGTTGGTGGATGAGGTGGTCGGCGTGTGCCGGCAGGTGCTGGAGCGGTATGCCCGGGATGTGGGTGGACAGCGGATTGTGTTGGTCTGACAGCTTTGTATTGCCTGTACCGGCCTCTTCGCGGGCATGGCCGCTCCCACAGGGATATCACCGCCCTTGAGCCCTGTGCAGTACCTGTGGGAGCGGGTTCACCCGTGAAAGGGCCGGTACAGGAAACAGAGAATTCAACGCCAGCTTTCTTTCACCGCCTTGCGTCGCCCGCCCAGGATCACCCAGCCAATCCCCAGCAACAGGCTTTCGACCACGAAAGCCAGCACAAACCCGGCCCCGACGCCCCAGCCAATTGCCTCGGGCACCAGCAGAATCTGGTAGCTGTAACCCTTGAGCGTCTCCTCGCGCAGCTGCGGCTCCGGCTGCACCAGCACATGCCAGGTGCGGCTCACCCACGACCCTTGCAGCGCCTGCCATTCGTCTTCCAGCAGCTGATTGCGAATCAGCAGGCTCTCGATGCTGTTGGCATCGCTGAGGAACACCGGGTCGTCACTGGTCCGGTAATGCCGCACCAAGGCCTGCAGATCACCGTTGAAGAAACGCTCGGCGGTCTGCTTGAAGCCATCCAGCGCCTGGCGCGATTCGAACAGGTGCGCCTCGGCCCGCTGGCTGTAGTCCTTGACCAGCCCAGGCACCTGGATACCGGCCAGCAGGCCGAAGGTGAACAACAGCAACCGCAGGTAACTTCTGAACATGCAGCGTCCTTAGCTCTGGCCTTGCACGACGCACTCGCCGTGTCGCCACAGGCCCCACTGGCCGGGTTCGTAGCGCCGCCAGGTCTCGTTCTCGGTCAAGGCCTCGGTGGCGATCACCGTGACCACGTCATTGGGGGTGGTCTCGGTGTGAAAGTCGACGATCAGGTCGACATCCTTCAAGCGGGCAGCACCAAATGGCGCACGCCGGGTAATGTGTACCAGCTTGGTCGAGCAGAAGCAGAACAGCCAGTCGCCGTCGCTGAGCAGGCAGTTGAACACGCCCTTGCCGCGATACTCGGCACAGGCTTCGACCAGCACCGGCAGCAGCTGTTCCACTTCGACCGGCTCGGGGAAGGCCGCGCGGATGCGGTTGAGCAGGTCGCAGAAGGCAGCCTCGCTGTCGGTGTCGCCCACCGGGCGATAGAAGGTCGCTTCGCCCTTGAAGTCGCCAAGCTGGCCGTTGTGCGCGAAGCACCAGTTGCGGCCCCACATTTCGCGGACGAACGGGTGCGTGTTGGACAGGCACACCCGGCCGACGTTGGCCTGGCGGATATGGCCGATCACCACTTCGCTCTTGATCGGGTAGCGCTGCACCAGGTTGGCGACTTCCGATTCACTGCTCGCGGCCGGGTCCTGGAACAGGCGCAGGCCGCGCCCTTCGTAGAAGCCGATGCCCCAGCCGTCGCGGTGCGGGCCGGTACGCCCACCGCGCTGCATCAGGCCGGTGAAGCTGAAGACGATGTCGGTGGGGACGTTGGCACTCATGCCCAGCAGTTCGCACATGGGGGTGTCTCCGCTTACAGGCGTGGCTCGACCCGGCCGCGGCCACCGCTCGGTGCGGCCGGTGGCGGGTCGTCGCGGTAACGGTCATGGCGCTCGGCGGCCATTGGCGCGCCAGCCGTGACTGCAGTGTCCTCGGCGGCACGGCGCTGGGCGGTGGCTTCGGCCTGCGCGCGGCGCTCGCGGGCGCGCTTTTCCAGCGGCCAGCGGATCAGCACGAAGACGATGTACAAGGCGAAGGCAATCATGCCGTACATGGCGAAATCGGAGATCGCCCGCCAGGCGTTGTTGCCGACCTTGAACGCAAGGTCCAGGGCGGTGATGGCGATCGCCGGGGCGAAGCTGTCCTTGACCGGGTCGACGATGGTCGGGGTCAGCAGCAGCACCGCCAGGATCACCCGCAGCGGTTCACGCAGCCAGCGCCACATCCAGCCGGTGAGTTTGAAGCCCACCAGCAGGCAACCCAGGGCGGCGACAGCGTAGAGGCCCCAGGCGAAGGTGTAGTCGTTCTCGATCATGGTGTTCGTGCAAGCCAGGCAAAGAGATGCCTATGATAAACACTTTTCAGGGCGCAGACAGCGTCTCCCTGTCCCGGTCAAGAGATCCCCGATGCCAACCAAGCCCCAGCCCCCCATTGCCCGCCAGGACCAGGCCGCCGATCCCTATGCCTGGCTGCAGCAGCGCGACACCCCGCAAGTGCTCGATTACCTGCAGGCGGAAAACGCCTATCAGGAGGCCTGCCTGGCCGATCAGGCGCCACTGCGCGAGCAGTTGTTCGAAGAGATCAAGGGCCGCATCCTCGAAACCGACCTGTCGCTGCCCTCGCCCTGGGGCCCGTACCTCTATTACACCCGCACCACCGCAGGCGACGAGTACCCGCGCCACTACCGCTGCCCACGCCCGGCGGACGACTCCAACACGGTCGATGAAAACCAGGAACAACTGCTGCTCGACCCCAACGCCCTGGCCAACGGTGGCTTCCTGTCGCTGGGCGCGTTCAGTGTCAGCCCCGACCACCGCCTGCTGGCCTACAGCCTCGATACCAGTGGCGACGAAATCTACAGCCTGTACGTCAAGGACCTGACCAGCGGCAACCTGACCGCCCTGCCCTTCGACGACTGCGACGGCAGCATGACCTGGGCCAACGACAGCCAGACGCTGTTCTTTGCAGAACTGGACGATACCCACCGCCCCTGGCGCCTGCGCCGCCATACCCTCGGCGAGGCCGACGCGACCACAGTATTCGAAGAGGCCGACGGCCGTTTCTTCCTGCACTGCTACCGCACCAGTTCCGAGCGCCAGCTGGTGCTGCTGCTCAACAGCAAGACCACCAGCGAGGCCTGGGTGCTCGACGCCGAAACGCCACAGACGGCGTTCGCTTGCCTGGCGCCACGGGTCGAGGGCCATGAGTACTTCCCCGACCACGGCCAGCTCGACGGCCAGTGGCGCTGGTTCATCCGGACCAATCAGGACGGCATCAACTTCGCCCTCTGCCATGCACCGGCCACTCCGGTACCCAGCCGCGACCAGTGGCAGGTGCTGGTGCCGCACCACGACGACATCATGCTCGAGGGCCTGAGCCTGAATGCCGACGCGCTGACCCTGAGCCTGCGCGAAGGCGGCCTGCCGATCATCGAAGTGCGCCCGCAGGGGCTGGCCCCCTACCGCGTCGAATTGCCCGACGCGGCCTACAGCCTGTACGTGCAGGACAGCCTGGAGTTCGCCAGCCGCCGCGTGCGCCTGCGCTATGAGGCGCTCAACCGCCCGGCCCAGGTGCGCCAGCTGGAGCTGGCCACGGGCGCCCAGGAAGTGCTCAAGCAGACCCCGGTGCTCGGCCAGTTCGACGCCGACGACTACGTCAGCGAGCGCCTGTGGGCCACCGCGCCAGACGGCACCCAGGTACCGATCAGCCTGGTGCGCCGCCGCGAAGACCAGGGCAAGACCGTGCCGCTCTACCTGTATGGTTATGGCGCCTACGGCGAAAGCCTCGACCCGTGGTTCTCCCACGCCCGCCTGAGCCTGCTGCAACGCGGCGTGGCCTTCGCCATCGCCCACGTGCGCGGCGGCGGCGAGCTGGGTGAGGCCTGGTACCGCGCCGGCAAGCAGGAGCACAAGCACAACACCTTCAGCGACTTCATCGCCTGTGCCGAACACCTGATCGCCGAGGGTGTGACCGCGCCAGAGCGCCTGGCCATCAGCGGCGGCAGCGCTGGCGGCCTGCTGATGGGCGCGGTGCTCAACCTGCGCCCGGAACTGTTCCGCTGCGCCATCGCCGAGGTACCGTTCGTCGACGTGCTCAATACCATGCTCGACCCCGAACTGCCGCTGACCGTCACCGAGTACGACGAATGGGGCAACCCCGAGGACCCCGAGGTGTATGCGCGCATCAAGGCCTATGCGCCCTATGAGAACGTCAGCGCCCAGGCCTACCCGGCCATGCTGGTGGTGGCCGGCTACAACGACAGCCGCGTGCAGTACTGGGAGGCGGCCAAGTGGGTGGCGCGCCTGCGCACGCGCAAGACCGACGACAACCTGCTACTGCTCAAGACCGAGATGGGTGCCGGGCATGGCGGGATGAGCGGACGGTACCAGGGGCTGCGCGATGTGGCGCTGGAATATGCGTTTGTCTTCGGCGAGTTGGGTATTGCTTGAGAATGCCGGGGCGCAAGGCCGCTCCTACAGGAGATCGCGTTCTCTTTGTAGGAGCGGCCTTGTGTCGCGATGGGCTGCAAAGCAGCCCCAAAATCCCACAGCCCACACAAAAACTTCAGTCAATCATCCTGCGCAGGCGGTTTTACCGGTTCCTGGTGCAGCCCAGGCAAGTCCTGGTCCTTCGGCGGCCCCGGGACCGGCATCGGCGGCAGCAGCGGCCCGCCCGGTGTGCTGTCGTAGGCCTTGGGCGGCGTGCTCGGGGTAATCTGCGGGTACGGCGTGGGCGTCGGCGTGCCCGGCGCACCGGGCACCGGGGTGTTCAGCCGGGGTGGCGTGCCTGCCGCTTCGGCCAGGGGCATGGCGGCGACAAGCAGCGCGGCGAGGATCGCGTGGAACATCAGCAACCTCCTGTCGGGAACCTTTGTACAGGCTACGCCGATATTCGAGTTTTCGCCTGTCCGCCTGCCCTGCAAGCGCGCTAGACTCAATGGCATAACCGTCATCTGCCTGATCAGAACAAAGGAAACACCATGAGTTCGGCTTCCACCTCCGCCGCCACCGCCCGCCTCGATCGCATCCTCGCCGACGCCAAGCGCGACAAGGAGATGGGCTACCGCGACAAGGCCCTGAAAATGTACCCGCACGTGTGCGGCCGCTGCGCCCGCGAGTTCGCCGGCAAGCGCCTGAGCGAGCTGACCGTGCACCACCGCGACCACAACCACGACAACAACCCGCAGGACGGCTCCAACTGGGAGCTGCTGTGCCTGTACTGCCACGACAACGAACACTCGCGCTACACCGACCAGCAGTACTTCAGCGAAGGCTCGACCAGCACCCCGAGCATCGCCAAGGCCACCCACAACCCGTTCGCAGGGCTGGCGGGCATGCTCAAGAAAGACTGATCGTCGCGACTCCTGCCTGCAAATCCCCGCCGTCGCCGGCAAGCCCGTATAATCGCGCTCTTTTTTTCGCGAAGGGCCCCGGCACGTGGCAAACAAACGGTACAGCTGCATCGGCCTGTTCAACCCCAAGTCTGCGGAGAACGTCGGTTCGGTGATGCGCGCAGCGGGTTGCTACGGCGTCAACTCGGTGTTCTACACCGGCAAGCGCTATGAACGCGCGCGTGACTTCGTCACCGATACCAAGCGGGTGCACTACGACATTCCGCTGATCGGCATCGACGACCTGCAACGCATCATTCCCCTGGGTTGCACGCCAGTGGCGGTGGAGCTGGTGGACGGCGCACGGCCGCTGCCTGAATACACCCACCCGGACCGGGCGATCTATATCTTCGGGCCTGAGGATGGCTCGTTGAGCGAGGAAGTGCGGGGCTGGTGCGAAGAGACCATCTACATTCCCACCGAAGGCTGCATGAACCTGGCGGCGACGGTGAATGTGGTGCTGTATGACCGCATGGCCAAGGGGCTGAATACCCGCTCGGGCCCCAAATTCAAATAAGAGACAAATAAAAAAGCCGCCCATGCAGTAAAACTGCAAGGGCGGCCAGGTGCTGAGCTCCGTCAGAACAGCACCGGTCTTGCTCAAATCACGAAGCGTTGATCCAGATGGTCTTCAGCTCCGTGTACTGGTCATGGGCCCAGATGGACTTGTCGCGCCCACCAAAGCCAGACTCTTTGTAGCCACCGAACGGCGTGGTGACATCACCCTCACCGAAGCAGTTGACCGTCACCACGCCCGCGCGGATTTCACGCGACAGGCGCAGCGCATTGCGCAGGCTGCCGGTGTAGGCCGAGGCGGCCAGGCCGTAGACGGTGTCGTTGGCCAGTTCGATCGCCTCGTCAATGGTCTCGAAGCTGGTCACGCTCAGCACCGGGCCAAAGATTTCCTCGACGAACAGCTTGTTGTCGCGGCCAACGTTGTCGACGATGGTCGGCTGCACGAACACGCCTTCCTCGGTCTCGCCGCCCTGAACGATGCTGAGTTTCTGCTCGGCAGCGTATTCCAGATACGACTTCACCTTTTCGAAGTGCGACTTGCTGACCATCGCGCCCAGGCGGTTGTCCGGGTCGAGCGGGTCGCCCAGCTTCCAGTCCTTCAGGTGCTTGGCGATCAGGCCCAGCAGTTCGTCCTTGACGTCCTTGTGGACGATCAGGCGCGAGGACGCCGAGCAGTTCTCACCCATGTTCCAGAACGCACCGGCGGTGACGAACTGGGCCACTTCATCGAGGTCTTCGCAGTCGTTCATGACCACGGCCGGGTTCTTGCCACCCAGCTCCAGGACGATGCGCTTGAGGTTGGACTCGGCAGCGTATTTCAGGAACAGGCGGCCGGTGTCGGTGGAACCGGTGAAGCTGACCATCGGGATGTCCATGTGGCGGCCAATGGCTTCGCCTACTTCACGGCCACCGCCAGGCACCAGGTTGAACACACCCGCCGGGATGCCGGCCTCATGGGCCAGTTCGGCCACGCGCAGGGCGCTGAGGGTGGTTTCCTTGGCTGGCTTGACCACGATCGAGCAACCGGCGGCCAGCGACGGGGCGATCTTCCACGCCAGCATCAGCAGCGGGAAGTTCCACGGCAGCACCAGGCCGACCACGCCAATGGCTTCGCGCACCACCATGGTCACGGCGGCATTGCCGGTCGGCGCGGTGGCGTCGTAGATCTTGTCGATCAGCTCGGCGTGCCAGCGAATGGTGTGGATGGTTTCCGGCACGTCGACGGTCTGGCACTCGCTGACCGGCTTGCCGCTGTCCAGTGCTTCCAGCACCGCCAGCTCATGGGCGTTGTCTTCGAGCAGCTGGGCGAACTTTTGCAGCACGTGCTTGCGGTCGTTCGGCTGCATCTTCGACCAGGTGCCTTCCTCGAACACGCGCTTGGCCGCGGCCACGGCAACGTTGACGTCGTTGACGTCGCAGGCGGCGACCTCGGCCAGCTGCTTGCCGGTGGCCGGGTTGGTGGTGACGAAGGTGCGACCGGAGATGGCATCGCGGAACTCACCGTCGATGAACGCCTGGGTGCGCAGCTGCAGGTCGGCGGCGATGGCCGCGTATTGTTCCTTGCTCAGCAATTCAGCCATTTTTCCAGCCTCCTTATTTGATCTGGGCGATGGTGGCCTTCAGTTCGCTGACCACGCGCTGCAGCTCCTGCTTCTCGCCAGCGTCGAGGTCGTATAGCGGCTTGCGCACACCACCGGTGCTCAGGCCGTTGAGAGCGCAGCCGTACTTGATCGACTGGACGAACTTGCCACCTTCGAGGAAGTCCATCAGCGGCATCATGGCGGCCATGATCTTGCGGCCCTTGTCGAAGTTCTTCTCGATCACGCAGGCCTCGTACAGGGCCACGTGCTCACGCGGGATGAAGTTGGAGCCGGCGCAGACCCAGCTCTTGGCGCCCCAGGCGAAGAATTCCAGGGCCTGGTCGTCCCAGCCGCACGACAGCTGGATGTTCGGGCGCTTGATGGCCAGGCGGTGCAGCTGGGCCATGTCACCGGAGCTTTCCTTGATGGCGACGATGTTCTTCACGTCGGCCACGGCGTCGAAGAACTCCTCACCCATGCTCACACTCATGCGGCCCGGGTAGTTGTAGAGCATGATCGGCAGGCCGGCGGCAGCGTCGACCGCTTTGACGTGCAGGGCGATTTCCTGCTGGGTCGGCAGTGCGTACGGCGGGGTGCCGACCAGCAGCGCGTCAGCCTTGATTTCCTTGGCGTGCTGGGCGAAAGCCACGGCGTCTTCGGTGCGGATGCCACCGGTGCCGACGATCAGTGGCAGGCGGCCATTGAGCACGTCCTTGGCCTGGGCGGCCAGCTCGATGCGCTCCTGGGTGGTGTGGGCGTAGTACTCGCCGGTGGAGCCGCCGATGATGACGCCATGGATCTTCGACTCGACCAGGTATTCGAGCACTTCGGCGAACGCCGCCTTGTCGATCGAGCCGTCCGCAGCCAGCGGAGTGATTGCCGGGGTGTAGATGCCTTCGAATTTCACGGTAGGTTCTCCAGTGCGTTGATCAGTGTTGTAAAGGCCACGGCGGATCGACGCCGTGGCGGGTTGTCAGTCAGTTCAGCCCAGCGAAGCGGCCTGTTGCAGGTTCAGCGATCGGGTTTCCGGGGCCAGGGCGACCGAGAAGGCCAGGCCGACGAACGTCACGGCGGCAGCGGCATACATGGTGGCGCCGATGCCATAGCTATCCAGGGCGATAGGCACCAGCCAGGTGCCGACGGCGGCACCGATCCGCGACATCGAGGTGCCCACGCCCACGGCGCCAGCGCGAATTTCGGTGGGGAACAGTTCGTTCGGGTAGACCAGCTGCAGCACCTGGGCGCCGCCAATGAACAAGGCGTAGGCGCCGAACAGCACGAGGATCAGCATCTCGTTGCCGTTGCTGAAGGCACCCAGGCCGAGCAATGCCAGCCCCGACCAGAAGAAGCTGTGCAGCAGCGTGGTGCGCCGGCCGAGGGTGTTCAGCAGGCGGGTGCCGATGATGCAGCCGACCACGAACAGGCAGGTGATGGCCACCGAGCCGATCGCCGCCCAGTCCCCTTTCAGGTTCAGCGCACCCAGTACTTTCGGAGCGAAAGCGTAGACGGCGAACACCGGGATCACCGAGCAGGTCCAGAACATGGTGACGAACAGCATGCGTTTGCCGTAGCCGGAGTGCAGCAGGCTGAGGAACGACAGCTTGCGGGTCTTCGGCTCCTCGGGCAGGTTGCTCAGGCTGAAACCGTTGCCGTAGACCTGCTTGATCACCTGCTCGGCCTCTGCCGAACGGCCCTTGCTGATCAGCCAGCGTGGCGATTCCGGGGTGCCCAGGCGGATGGCGAACAGCAATGCGCCAATGACCGCGGCACTGGCCAGCACCAGGCGCCAGGCATCGTCACCACCGTGACGCAGGATCGCTTCACCGGCCATGTAGGCCGTAGCGGCACCGGCGAACCACAGCACGGTCAGGGTGGCCAGGCGCGGGCCGCGGTTCTTCTTGGGCAGGAACTCCACCAACAGCGACGTCGCCACCGGGTATTCGATGCCCACCGCAATGCCGATGACGAAGCGCAACAGGAATAAGGCCAGCGCCGACTCCACCCAGAACTGCGCGACCGAAGCCAGCATGAACAGGACCGGGCCAACGAAGAACACCCGTTTGCGGCCCAGGCGGTCGGTCAGCCAGCCGCCAAAGAAGCCACCGAAGAAGATGCCGATCAACGCCGAGGCGGCGATCATGCCCTGCCAGAAGCTGGTCAGGTTGAGGCCGGCGGACATCTGCACCATGGCCACGCCAATGATGCTCAGCACGTAGCCATCGACGAACGAACCGCCACCGGAACGCAAGGTCAGCAACTGGTGAAAGTTGTTGATCGGTACATCTTCAATCGAAATATTCGGACTTGTCATTGTTGTTCCTGCCACTTCTTCTGCCTGCACATATTCAAGGCGAGCGCGTCCGCGAAACTGAAAACAGCATTCAGCCCCGGGTGATCGGACGACTCGACTCGATCATCGATTTCGGGCAAAGCGAGCCCGTGCCGGTTAAATACGACCGGCTTGAAAAGTTCTTTGGCCTAACTCAGATAACGGTCAGCTTTCCTTGCCAGCGCGGAACTGCCCCCACATCAGGTTGGCGTTCAAGCCCAGGGAAACCAAGGGCTGCGGCGGGTTCGCACAAGGCCCGGGGGCATTGAGCAGAAACTCGATCAGTTCGTTCTTGTCACCGGCCAGCCAGTCGGCCAGCAACTTGCCGGTGACCGTGCCACGGGTAACGCCCAGGCCGTTGCAGCACAATGCGCCCACTACGTTCGGCGCCAACTTGCCGAAGAAGCCCATGTGGTTGCGCGACAACGCCAGTGCACCGCCCCAGGTGTATTCGAAGTTCACACCGGGCAACATCGGGAAGCGCCGGGCAAAAGAGTCGCGGTGACGCTCGACGAAGCGCTGCAGGTACTTACGGTTGCTGCGCCCGTCCGGGTTGTAACTGAAGCTGTTGCGGATCAGCAGGCGGTTGTCGACGGTACGGCGCATGGTGGTGCCGAATGGGTCGGCCGGGATCACGCCCCAGAAGGGCTTGCCGCCCAGGCGCGCCTGCTCGTCCTCGGTCAGCGGGCGGGTGATGCTGCCGTAGGTGAACACCGGCAGCATGCGGCCCTTGAGGAAGCCGAAGCTCATGCCAAAGGCGTTGGTGGTGAGTACCAGCTTGTCGGCGGTGATCGAGCCATTGGCGTGGCGTAGCACGACCTTGTCGCCGTAGTCGACCTCGGTGATCGGTGTGTGTTCGTAGAGGGAAACGTTGCTTGGCAGGCTGTCGGCCAGGCCTTTGACCAGTGCCGAAGGCTGCAGCAGTGCCGTGCCCGGGGTAAACAGGCCCTTGCGGTAGAAGTGGGTGCCGATGTGCTCGGGCAGGTCGCGCCCTTCGATCACTTCGTAGGGCTGGCCGAGCTTGTCCAGACCACGACGGTAGGCATCCAGCACTGCGATGCCCCGGTCTTCGATGGCGGCCTGGTATTTGCCGCAATGGCGGAACTGGCACTCGATGTCGTAGCGCTCGATCAGTTCCTTGAGGTACGACTGGCCACCCAGGTTGAGCTTGAGGATGGTCTTGGCGATGTCGATGTCGCCGATGTAGTCCTCGGCGCCAATGTCGTGCGGCAGGTCGATGGCGAAACCGGCGTTGCGCCCGGAAGTACCGAAACCGACCTCCTGGGCCTCGATCAGTACGATCTCGTCATCCGGGAAGTTCGTTGCCAGCTGCCGCGCAGCGGCCAGGCCGGTAAAGCCGGCACCGACCACCACCCAGCGCGCCTGGCAGTGGCCACTGTGGGCCGGCCTTGGCGTGCGAGGTTTGCTCAGGTGATACCAGCCACAGGTGGCATCATCGGCAGGTAACGAACTTATTCTTGTCATGTCACTAACCTGGTTCTTGTTTCGACGGGTGGTCAGCGCCGCTGGCGACGACCGGGTAATTCATATCTGAATCGGCACATCCAACCCTTGCGGTGCGGCGTATTCGGCCATGCGCCGACGCGACAGCTCCATATGCTCGCGGGCCAACTGGCCAGCGGTCTGCGCATCACGGCGCTCGATGGCCTCGATCATCTGTTCGTGTTGCTCACAGGCAATCTCGAGGTCCCGCTGCATGTCGTCGGTAGTCGGATGGCGGTAGAAAATCTTGCCCAGGCGGGTATGGTCGATGAGCAGGCGACGCAGGCTTGGCATCAGGTAATCGTTGTGCGCCATCTTGCCGATTTCCAGGTGGAAGGCGTCGTTGTAGAGCACGCGGTTTTCCACGTCGCGCTCTTCGATGGCCTGGCGGAACTTGGCCTGGATGGCCTTGAGCACTTCGATTTCATCGGCACTGGCGTAGGTGGCGGCCAGCTGGGTGGTGGCAACGTAGATCAGTGGCGCGGCAACGTAGAAACTGTGCAGCGACTCGTGGTTCATGGCGGCGACGCGAGGCGCGCGGTTGGCTTCCAGCTCGATGTAGCCTTCGGCGGCAATCTGGCGCAGCAGCTCACGGACCGGGGGGCGCGACAGGCCGAACTCGTCGCACAATGCCAGTTCGTCCACCACGGCGCCTGGGGCCAGTTCCATGCTGAGGATCCGGCGGCGCAGCGCTTCGGCAAGGACGGCTTTGCGGTCCTGCGGCACTTCTGCAGCGAGTGGTTGGACGGTGGCTTTCATGGCGGCCTTCTTTGTTGTCATAGAGCTATGTCTACTATTTGTATAACGACTATATGGCACTGTTAGACAATGTGTCTACAGCATTTTCGATGAACGGTGAAATCTCTCAGGGCCCTTGTTTCAAAGGGTTTGAGGGCTTTCAAGAGGTGAGATTAAACACCCTCGAGGCTGCATTGCCAAACCGGACAGGTAATTATCCAGATCAGACAAATATGCAAAATGTGCCGGCCCTTTCGCGGGCAAGCCCGCTCCTACAAGGAATGCGTGATCCCTGTGGGAGCGGGCGTGCCCGCGAAGAGGCCGGCACAAACAAAAAAGCCATCTGCAGGCAGATGGCTTTCTTCGCTTCACTCCGAATCAGGCAGCAGCCAACGCCTCCCGCCGCTCATGCCGCTTGCTGGTAATCACCCCCAACACCAGGATCACCAGCGCCAAGGCCAAGGTCAGTGACACCTCCATGCGGTGTTGCGGCATCACGAACATGGTGCCCAGCGCGAACACGATGAAGCCGATCACCGCATAGGTCAGCCACGGATACAGCCACATCTTGAAGGCGATCTCGACGTTTTGCCGCTGCAGGATGGCGCGCATGCGCAGCTGCGAGAAGGCGATGGCCAGGTACACCAGCAAGGCGATCGAGCCGGAGCTGGCCAGCAGGAAGGCAAACACCTCGGCCGGCGCGAAGTAGTTGACGATGGTCGCCAGCATGCCGATCAGCGTGCTGCCGATCACCGCCGCACGGGGTACGCCAACCTTGGAGGTGCGCTGGATGAAGCCCGGGGCGTCACCACGCTTGCTCAGCGAATAGAGCATGCGCGAGGAAATGTAGATCGACGAGTTCAGGCAGCTGGCCACCGCCACCAGCACCACCATGTCCACCAGTAGCTTGGCATACGGGATGTGCATGATTTCCAGCGCGCGCTGATAGGAACCCTGCACCGGCAGCAGCGGGTCGTTCCAGGGCACCACCGAGATGATCACGAAGATCGACAGCAGGTAGAACACGCTGATACGCCAGATCACCGAGCGGGTGGCCTTGGCGATGTTGCGCGCCGGGTCCTTGGATTCCGACGCGGCGATGGTCACCGCCTCGGTACCCAGGTAGCTGAACATGGTGGTGAGCAAGGCGCCGATGATCGCCGTCCAGCCGTTGGGCATGAACCCGCCCTGCGCTTCCAGCAGGCGCGGCAGGCCACTGACTTCACGGCCCGGCAACACCCCGGCCAACGCTGCGGCCCCCAAGGCGATGAAGGCGACGATGGCGATGACCTTGAGCATGGCGAACCAGAACTCGAACTCACCGTACTTGGCCACGCTGAACAGGTTGGTGGCGGTCAGCAGCACGGTCATGCTCAGGGCGAAGAACCAGGCATCGATGTGCGGGAACCAGTTGTTGAGCACCACGCCGGCGGCGATGGCTTCGATGGGGATGACCAGTACCCAGAACCACCAGTACAGCCATCCGATGGTGAACCCGGCCCAACGCCCGATGGCGCGGTCGGCATAGGTGGAGAAGGAGCCTGTGTCGGGGCTGGCGACCGCCATTTCGCCGAGCATGCGCATCACCAGTACCACCAGGGCGCCGGCCAGTGCATAGGCGATGATGGCTGAAGGCCCTGCGGCGGCGATGGCGTGCCCGGAGCCGATGAACAGCCCGGCGCCGATTACCCCGGCGATGGAAAGCATGGTCACGTGGCGTTGCTTGAAGCCTTGCGCCAGCTGATTGCCGGCGCCACTCGCGCTTGTCGTTGTCATCCTGATCCCTGCTGTTGTTCTTTTGTGGAGGGGGACGTGAAGCTCCTGGGTCGAAACCCAGCGTGGATGAGCTTCGCGCGGGGACAAGTTAATCCTGCGTGAGCGCGCTGCAGTTGCCCGTATCCGCCAGGCAGTTGACCAGACCTGACATCAGGACGGACGGAAAGCCCATTGCAGAGCCTTCTGCGACCACCCGGCACAGCGAATGAACGCCAGCAGCAACAGGAGGGTCAGCTACTTACATTCCACAAAGAGGGCTTGCCATGCTCGATATCCATTCCGCCCCGGGCTCACGGGAGCACAATGTTCATGGCCTGGAACGCGCCGGATCGCTGGCTGGAGGCGCGCTGATGATCAGCAAGGGGCTGCGCCACGGAGGGCTGATCGGGCTGCTGCAGATGGTGGTCGGTGGCCTGGCAGTGGCCCGCGGGGTCAGCGGGCACTGCTCGACCAAGGCCTGGTGGCTGAGGCATCGGCGGGAATACAACCGCTTGCGTTCGGATATCGAGCGCAGTGCGGCGGAGCTGGAGGTGCTCAGGGCCAGTGCCGAGGCGGCTACCCGGGGGGTGACAGTGACTGGTGGCTGAGTCTTGGGCTAGCCTGTTCGGGCCTCTTCGCGGGCTTGCCCGCTCCCACAGGATCACCACAGGTCCTGAGATTTGTGCGGTACCTGTGGGAGCGGGCAAGCCCGCGAAGAGGCCCGAACAGGCTAGCCCAAGACTCAGCCACCAGTCACTGTCACCCCCCGGGTAGCCGCCTCGGC
>NZ_JAGIBG010000026.1 GCF_017744435.1 Pseudomonas sp. | reverse complement strand
GCCTCCAACACCACCTTAACTACCTAACTCATTGAATCTCAAGGAGTTTGTCGTTCCGATGTCGCTGGAAGTGGGGCGCATTATAAGGGGATTCGAAAGCGCGTCAACCCTTAATTTCATGAAACTGAAACATTCGATGAAAAGCCTGTTAAAAGGAGCCTTGCACCTCGCACCGCCAATTGCGCACTATATTGCACAACCCCGCACACCTCCCAAGGATAGCCGCGCAGAAATGAACACCCAGCCCCGCAGCCTGGCCGCCACTCTCTTTCCGATCGGCCTGCTGCTCATAGCCATGGCTTCGATCCAGTCCGGCGCCTCATTGGCCAAGAGTATGTTCCCCATCATCGGCGCTCAAGGTACCACCGCCCTGCGCCTGATCTTCGCCAGCATCATCATGCTGCTGATTCTGCGACCGTGGCGGGTGCGCATGACCGCCAACACCCTGCGCAACGTCGTCATCTATGGCATGTCCCTGGGTGGCATGAACTTCCTCTTCTATATGTCCCTGCAAACCACGCCACTGGGTATCGCCGTTGCCCTGGAGTTCACCGGCCCGCTGGCCGTGGCGCTGATCGCCTCGCGCCGTGCACTGGATTTCGTGTGGATTGCCCTGGCGGTCGCCGGCCTGTTGCTGCTGCTACCGGTCGGGCACGGCGGCCAGCCGCTCGATCTGCTGGGTGCAGCCTATGCGCTTGGGGCAGGTGTGTGCTGGGCACTGTACATTCTCTTCGGCCAGCGCGCCGGTGCCGAGCACGGCATCCAGAGCGCCGCCCTCGGCGTGGTGGTCGCGGCCTTGTTTGTCGCGCCCATCGGCATCGTGCATGCCGGCAGTGCATTGCTCACCCCTGCCGTCATCCCGCTGGCACTGGGCGTCGCCGTGCTTTCGACCGCCCTGCCCTATAGCCTGGAAATGGTCGCCCTGACTCGCATGCCAGCCCGAACCTTCGGCACGCTGATGAGCATCGAACCGGCGATTGGCGCACTCTCAGGCCTGCTGTTCCTCGGCGAAGTGCTGAGCACCACCCAGTGGCTGGCTATTCTTGCCATTATCGCAGCCTCGGTCGGCGCCACACTGTCCATGCGCCGCGAGGCCAACCCAGCACTTGCCGCAGACTGATTTGAGAAATACTTCCATTTGAGACGAGATTAATCATTGTCCCCAATCGCCTCGCTGATTAAGCTGTCACAAAATCATAATGTTTACGCTATCTACTTGTGCGGACACGGAAGCCGAGGAAGATTCAGGACGAACCGATGCGATGACAACAGGGTCAGACAGCTGATCAGCCCTGCATTTAAGGACAGGAATGAAACGTATTTTGCTCATCCTGACCGTCTTGGCCATAGCCGGATGCGCCGCAACGGCCAAGACTGAGGTCAAAAAGGGGAAAAAGGGCATGCATATCAATTGCTCAGGGCTGTCCTCCTCGTGGGACAAGTGCTACAGCAAGGCAGCCAGCTCCTGCAGCTCGCGCGGTTACAAGGTGATCGCCCGCTCCGGAGACACCGACGAGGAGCCCGGGGATTACCTGTTCGGCATCAACCCCGCCGGCTACACCAGCCGCAGCATGATCGTCATCTGCAAATAGGAAAGGGCAGCCCACGGGCTGCCCTTCTTTCATCTACGCAACGCCAACACGATCACAGCGGCGCTGTACGTGCCTCCAGCCAAGCCAGTGCGGCCCCTTGCAGCAACGGCGCTAGACGTTCACGCACCGTTGCGTGATAGCGATTGAGCCATTCCTTCTCGTCCATGGTCAGTCGTTCCGCAAGCAAGCAACGCGTATCGATAGGGCACAGCGTCAAGGTCTCGAAGCACAGGAACTCACCAAACGCACTCTTGCCCGCTTCGCGGTTCGCCACCAGGTTCTCGATACGCACGCCCCAGGCGCCAGGCCGGTAGGTACCTGGCTCGATCGAGCTGATCATGCCCACCTGCATTGCCGTCTGTGGCGTGGTTGTCGCCTGGTAGGCAATCACCTGGGGGCCCTCGTGCACGTTCATGAAGTAGCCAACACCATGCCCGGTACCATGACCGTAGTCGACCTGGTCTGCCCAGATCGGCGCCCGTGCAATGGCATCGAGCAGCGGTGACAGGATGCCACGCGGGAAGCTGGCACGCGACAAGGCGATCATGCCCTTGAGAACGCGCGTGCAGTCCTGCTTCTGCTCCACGCTCGGCGTGCCCACCGGCACCATCCGCGTGATGTCGGTGGTGCCACCCAGGTACTGCCCTCCGGAATCGATCAACAGCAGGCCATCACCTTCGATGACCGCATGGGACTCTTCGGTAGCGCGGTAATGCGGCATCGCGCCATTGCCGTTGAACGCTGCAATGGTCGAGAAGCTCAACGAGACGAAGCCCGGCCGGCGGGCACGCGCAGCACTCAACCGCTCATCCACGGTCAGTTCGGTGATGGTCTCCTGGCCCTGATGCTCCTCGAACCAGGCGAAGAATTCGCACAAGGCCGCGCCATCCTGCTCCATTACCTGACGTATGTGCACCAGCTCCTCTTCACCTTTGCGTGATTTGCTCAGCGTGGTCGGGTTCAGCCCTTCGACCAGTTGGACCTGGGCATCCAGGTGCTTCAGCAAACCACAGGTCACACGAGCGGGGTCGACGAGCAATCGGCTATCCGGCGCCAGCTTCGCCAAAGCCTGCTGAACTTCGGTGTAATCGCGCACTTCGATGCCGTCGACCGCAAGTACGTGGCGCAAGTGCTCATCGAGTTTTCCGGCACCGACGAACAGGATCGCCTGGTCCTTGCCAATCAGTGCAAAAGCAACGAAAACCGGGTTGTAGGACACATCACTACCGCGCAGGTTGAACAGCCAGGCGATGTCGTCCAGGGTCGCGATGAAGTGCCAATCGGCCCCCTGGTCCTGCAGCGTGGCCCGCAGCTGACCCAGTTTCTCGGCCCGGCTGACCGTGGCGTGGGGCGGCAGGTGCTGGTAGATCGGGTTGCCTGGCAGCGCCGGGCGGCCCTCCCACACCTCGGCGAGCACGTCCCGATCGGTTACCAGACGCGCCTCGCGGAGCTTGAGCCGCTCTTCGAGCTGGCGCGCCGAAGCCAGCGCCATGACCGCGCCATCCACGGCCACGGCGCCCTTCAGCGGAACATTGTCACCCAGCCATTCCAGCGCTCCCGGCTTGCCTGGCAACAGCTTCATCAAATCGATGCCACTACCGGCCAGCTCCTTCTCGGCCTGCTCCCAGTAACGGCTGTCGACCCACACACCGGCAAAGTCCGCGGTAACCACCAGCGTACCTACCGAACCATCAAAGCCCGACAGCCACCGGCGCCCCTGCCAGTAGCCCGGCAGATACTCGGAAAGATGCGGGTCGGCCGACGGCACCAGCAGAGCATCTATCCCCTCCCGGGCCAAGACCGCGCGCACGCGCGCCAGGCGCTCCGGCACACTTTGCTGAATCGTGGTCTGAACGTTCATGCGCACTCCTGCGGACACATCGTGGTTATTCCAGGTTGAGAATAATGGAACAGCTGCCACGGTGCCGCAATCATGGCGACCGACTCACGGCATGCTATGCCCATCACGCCACCTGCAAACAAGACCTTTCCTGCGACCGGGTCGGGACCATCAGTCACTTCCAGCTGAACTTACCGCTGACACGGGCTTCACAACCTGTACATTCATTGCACACAGGCAGATGCCCATGCCCAGTGCCAGCGAACGGAAGACCGCCGTGGTGTTGCTCGACACCCGCGAGCACACCCCGGAACATGAACATGCCGTGCACTTGAAACTGGCGGACCGACTGGCCCGGTTGCTCGGCTGCCATGCCGTCCTGACCGATGTGCCAGCCAAGGAAGACACACACTACTACTTGCCTACCGAAACCCTGGTCGGCCGTGAGCGTTATGCCGCCATGGGCATTTGCAGCGAGCAGGACCTGTTCGGTGGGCTGGTCAGCCACCCTTATATGGCCACCAAGGCTATTTCCCACCCGCTACCGACCGATGCCGAATTTCCGCCGGGCTGGACCGATGCCTTCGCCCGCCAGGCCAGTGACACCCTGCTCCGCGGTTACACCGTGTTCAGCAAGGCCGATGCCCGACGCGCCGCCCAGTTGCTGCTGCGTGATGGCCCGTTGCGGGTCAAGCCAGTGCTGGCCTGCGCCGGCCGCGGCCAGCAAGTCATCACCCATGCGGACCAACTGGAACCACTGCTGGCCAACATCGATGAACGGGACCTGGCCCTGTGGGGCCTGGTCCTGGAAGAAGACCTGGGCAATGTCGAGACCTTCAGCGTCGGCCAAGTCCGCGTCGCGGGCCTGACTTGCAGCTATCACGGCACCCAGCAACTGACACGAGACCACCAGGGCAGCGAAGTCTACGGCGGCTCCGAGCTCGTTGTGGTTCGTGGCGGCTACCAGGCCTTGCTGCAACGCCCCCTGGAAGATCACCTGCGCCTTGCAATCAACCAGGCCATGGCCTACGAACAAGCCGCCGAGCAGCACTTCCCGGGCTTCATCGCATCGCGGCGCAACTACGACATCGCCCGCGGCACCACGTCCCAAGGCCATCTGCGCAGCGGCGTGCTCGAACAATCCTGGCGTCTGGGGGGAGCCAGCAGCGCAGAGCTTCTGGCACTGCAGGCATTCGCCGACGACCCGACACTGCAGCAGGTGTGCGCCTCCACCCACGAAGTATTCGGCACCCCCGACCTGCCCGCTGACGCCACCCTCTTCTATCAAGGAAACGACAGTGAACTCGGACAACTCAGCAAATACGCGCGGATTCGCCAGCATCAGCATTCAGAGTGAAACCGTGGAATTGCAGGTCGACGATGACAACATCGTCGGCACCCTGGTCAGCCCCGGCAGCAAGATGCCCGGTATTCTCTTCGTCCACGGCTGGGGTGGCAGCCAGCAGCGCGACCTGGCGCGCGCCCGGCACATCACCGGCCTTGGCTGCGTGTGCATGACCTTCGACCTGCGCGGCCACGAGAAGACCGCAAGCCAGCGCCTGACCGTCACCCGAGAGCAGAACCTCAATGACCTGCGGGCCGCCTACGACCGCCTGGTCAGCCACCCGGCGGTGGACAGCAGTGCCATCGCCATCATCGGCAGCAGCTACGGGGGCTACCTGGCTACCTTGCTGACCTTGCAGCGGCCGGTGAAGTGGCTGGCTTTGCGCGTGCCAGCTATGTATTGGGACGACGAATGGAACATGCCCAAGCAAGCCCTCGACCGCCAGCGCCTGAACGACTACCGACTGCGCCTGCTTGGCCCTTCCGACAACCGTGCACTGGCCGCCTGTGCCGAGTTTGCCGGCGATGTGTTGCTGGTCGAGTCGGAACAGGATGACTATGTGCCGCATGCCACGCTGATGAGTTACCGCTCGGCATTCGTCAGCGCTCATTCGCTGACCCATCGCATCGTCGATGGTGCCGATCACGCACTATCCAGCGAGGAAAGCCAGAAGGCCTACAGCTCGATCCTGGCCGCCTGGATCAGCGAGATGGTGGTCGGCGCACGCCTGGACCGCTACCCGCACTACGCCCCCTGGTATGCCTGAGGGTCACCGACCTGGCAATGCAGACCACCATCAGCCCCACGTACCAGGCTGCGCAACGTCTGGTACGCGGCAAAGTTGACACCACGCGCCTGATGGCGGCTGAGCAGGTCGAAGAACGGTTCCTCGGCAAAACAGTCTGCAGCCTCCACCCAGGCCAGGCGCGACTGCCATTGCAGGTACTGCAAGACCCGGCTGCCATCATCGCTGGCCTGGATGCTGACACTCTGCAACCCTTGGCAACGCACAGCCAACTCTTCACTGCGCGTGACCAAGGCCTCTGCTAGCGCCGCCTGGCGCGAAGCGGGTACTTCATATTCGATCATCTGGGTGAACCACAGGGAATGCGGGCTGGCCGTCATGGCGAGTCTCCTTGCTGCGAACGCTTGCTTCGGAATGGACAGCAGGGTAAAACCTCCAGTTAACTCAAGGTCAAGCGTTTTTTCCCATGCCCAACACAGCACCTGCCGCGACGGAAAAGCTGCTCAGTGTCGGCCAGTTGGCTGCTCGCAGCGGCGTGGCAGTGACCGCGCTGCATTTCTATGAAACCAAGGGCCTGATCCAGAGTACCCGCAATGCGGGTAACCAGAGGCGCTATCCGAGGGCAATGCTGCGCCGGGTCGCGGTGATCAAGATGGCCCAGCGCCTGGGCATTCCGCTGGCCGAGATTGCCTCTGCCCTGGCCGCCCTGCCCAACGACCACACCCCGACCGCCGAAGACTGGCAGCGTCTCTCGGCGCGCTGGCGCGAGGACCTGAACCGCAGAATCGACGAAATGGTCAGGCTGCGCGACCAGCTCGATGGCTGCATCGGCTGCGGCTGCATGTCGCTGAAGGAATGCCCGCTGCGCAACCGCCAGGATCACCTGGCCGATGAGGGGCCAGGGCCGCACCTACCCTGAACAGGGCAAGGCGAAGCACTGCCGGTACTCGCTGGGTGTCAGGCCGGTGATGCGTTGAAACACCTTGCGAAACGCCCCCGGGTCCTGATACCCGACTCCCCAGGCAATCTGCTCGACCGTGCGCCGGGTGAACTCCAGCATCCGGCAGGCACGCCCCACCCTTACCTGCTGGCAGTACTCGGTGGGTTTCAGGCCAGTGGCCGCGCGGAAGCGCCTGAGGAATGTGCGTGCCTCCAGCCCGGCGCAGGTTGCCATGCCGGCCAGGTCGGCATCTTGCGCACCCTCTGCCTGCAACCAGTGTTGAACCCTCAGCACCGCCTCATCACCGTGATCCAGGCGCGGATTGAACAACGCCCCCGGCAAAGGCCTGGTAACCGGTTCGACGGACATGTAGCGCGCCGTCTCCCAGGCCACCGAGGCGCCGAGATAGCGCTCCAGCAGGCGCAGCCCCAGTTCGGTCCAGGCCATCAATCCGGCGGATGTCATGATGTCACCGTCATCCAGCAGCGGCTGGTTGGCCTCCACATGGACCTTGGGGTAACGCTCGGCAAGGGTCTGCGCGTAATTCCAGTGGGTACTGGCTGCCCGACCATCGAGCAGGCCACTGGCGGCGATGAAGAACACGCCGATGCACACCGACGCCAGCACCGTGCCCTGGCCATGCCATTGGCACAACGGTTGTCGGTGCCGTTCAAGCAGGTCTGGCAGAGGGGTCGACTCCAGGCTCGGTGGAATGATCAACACTCGCAGCGGCTGGCTCGGTGCACCAAGGCTATCCTCAATGAACTGCAACTGACCCGCCTCATCGACCTGCCAGTGGCTGACCCGGACCTGCGGCAGCCCGGCGGCGCCCAGCTCGGCGGCCACGCGATTGGCCACGCTGAACAGGTCGCTCAGACCATGCAATGCCGCGCGCTGCGCGCCCGGGTAGTGCAGCAGGCCGATTTCCAGGCTGCCGGGGCTGTCAGTTTTTGCCGTCATTGTGTCGATCGCGCCAATCCTCAAGTCGGTGCCCACAGCCTATAACTATCGTCATCCAACGACTACTGCCACAGGAGGCAGCATGAGCAAGCAGGCCCTGATCATCATCGACATCCAGAACGACTACTTCCCCGGCGGCAAATGGACCCTCGACGGTGCCGACAAGGCGGCTGACAACGCCGCACGCCTGCTCGCTGCGGCACGTAAGAAAGGCGACCTGGTGGTTCACGTGCGTCATGAGTTCGACAGCGCCGATGCGCCATTCTTCGCCCCGGGCACCCAAGGCTCGGCCATTCATTCGAAGGTTGCGCCAACGGCGGGCGAACCCGTGGTACTCAAGCACAAGGTCAACGCGTTTCTCGGCACCGACCTGAAGCAGACGCTGGACCAGCATCAGGTCAAGGCCGTGACCATCGTCGGCAGCATGAGCCACATGTGCATCGACGCCGCCTCCCGCGCTGCTGCCGACTTCGGCTTCGACGTCACCGTGGCACACGATGCTTGCGCCACCTTGCCGCTGGAGTTCGATGGCAAGCAGGTACCGGCCGCCCATGTGCACGACTCGGCCATGGCTGCGCTGGCGTTTGCCTATGCCAAGGTGGTGAAGACCGACGAGCTGCTCAAGGGCTGACTCTCAAGCCAGTCAGATCACCACATTACGCACGAAGCGCACGGGCACTGCTCCATCATTGCGGTAGGCATAGCGGCAGTTGCTGGGGAACACATGGAACTGCCCGACCCGCAGGCAGTGCTCGGCACCTTCGATGATCAGCGTCAATTGGCCTTCGGCCACGTAGATCTGCTCACTCCAGCCCTCGGCATCGGCTTCGCTGGTGTAGCACTCGCCAGGCGCGAGGGTCCATTCCCAGATTTCCACTTCGCGCCGGGCCGTGCTGCTGGCCAGCAGCACGGCCTTGCTTTGCGGGTGCTCGCCGGTCCAGGCAAGTTCGTCGATACGGCTGGGGTCGCGCTGGTCCGGGGCCTGGATAAGGGTGCTGAACGCCACCCCGAGGGCTTCGGCAATCAGGTCGAGGGTGGTCAGGCTGACATTCTTCTCGCCCGCCTCGATCGCCACCAGCATCCGCCGGCTGACCCCGGAGCGTTCGGCAAGGGCGCTCTGGCTCATCCCGGCCGCGTTGCGCAGGCTGCGGACATTGAGGCTGACATGCTGCAGCACCGATGCACGGTGCGCGGAATCTTTGTGCACTATATTGCTCACTTGTACGGATTGCGCAGTATACTGCCCACTTTGCGGCGATTGTGCGCCGCCCCCTCCGAGTGCGCAAGACCATGAGCCAACCGACCAGCAGCCCACAGACCGCAGTATCTTTTCGCCTGAGCAAGGCAGAAATGGTGCTGGTGTTCATCACCATGCTGTGGGGCGGTACCTTCCTGCTGGTGCACAACGTCATGACCGTGAGCGGCCCGATGTTCTTCGTCGGCCTGCGCTTCGCCGCAGCGGCGCTGTTCGTCGGCCTGGCCTCGGCGCGTGCATTGTCCGGCCTGACCTTCACCGAACTGAAGGCCGGCGTGCTGATCGGCGTGTCCATCATGCTGGGCTACGGCCTGCAGACCATGGGCCTGCAAACCATCAGCAGCAGCCAGTCGGCCTTCATCACCGCGCTCTATGTCCCGTTCGTGCCACTGCTGCAATGGCTGGTGCTGGGGCGCCGCCCAGGGCTGATGCCGAGCATCGGCATCTGCCTGGCGTTCGTCGGCCTGATGCTGCTGGCCGGCCCCGAAGGCGGCGCGCTGCATTTCAGCGAGGGTGAAGTGGTGACCCTGGTGAGCGCGGTGGCCATCGCCGCCGAGATCATCCTGATCAGCCGCTTCGCCGGCCAGGTCGATGTGCGCCGGGTCACCGTGGTGCAGTTGGCGACCGCTTCGCTGCTGGCGTTCCTGATGATCGTGCCGACCCAGGAGCGTCTCCCCGACTTTTCCTGGTTGCTGTTGCTCAGCGCGCTGGGGCTGGGCGCCATGAGCGCGGTGATCCAGGTGGCGATGAACTGGGCACAGAAGTCGGTTTCGCCCACCCGTGCCACGTTGATCTACGCGGGTGAACCGGTATGGGCCGGCATCGTCGGGCGCATTGCCGGCGAGCGCCTGCCAGGCATCGCGTTGATCGGCGGGTTGCTGATCGTCATCGCCGTGGTGGTCAGCGAGCTGAAGATCCGCCGCAACCGTGAAACCAGCGACACCCTCGAAGCGCCGGCCCCCCGCGAAACCGAAGCCGGCCTGTGAAGTGCCCGGCAGCGTCTATGCTCTGTAAAAAACTGTTATAAAAAAACAGCTTGTCACAGCGCTTTTGTAGGGTTCTGCGACAGCTTGCGTGTTGGTGATCAACGGCCCGGCACGTATGATCCTTGCAAACCTTTCCAGAATAGAACGCTATGTCATTGATAGTGCTACTGCTTCTGCCGTTCGTGGGCAGTTGCCTGGCAGCTGTGCTGCCACACAACGCACGAAACGCCGAGTCCATCCTTGCCGGGCTCGTGGCCCTGGTCGGCACCGCCCAGGTAGCACTGCTGTACCCTCAGATTGCCGATGGCGGCGTGATCCGCGAAGAACTGCTGTGGCTACCCAGCCTGGGCATGAACCTGGTCCTGCGCATGGACGGCTTCGCCTGGCTGTTCTCATTGCTGGTACTGGGCATCGGCACCCTGGTGTCGCTGTATGCACGCTACTACATGTCGCCTCAGGACCCGGTGCCACGCTTCTTTGCCTTCTTCCTGGCATTCATGGGCGCCATGCTCGGCCTGGTGATCTCCGGCAACCTGATCCAGCTGGTGTTCTTCTGGGAGCTGACCAGCCTGTTCTCGTTCCTGCTGATCGGTTACTGGCATCACCGCGCCGACGCCCGCCGCGGCGCCTATATGGCCTTGATGGTCACGGGGGCCGGTGGCCTATGCCTGCTGGTCGGGGCCCTGCTGCTCGGCCATGTGGTCGGCAGCTACGACCTGGACAAGGTCCTGGCTGCCGGCGAAACCATCCGCCAGCACGCACTGTACCCGGTGCTGCTGCCGCTTATCCTGATCGGCGCACTGAGCAAGAGCGCACAATTCCCCTTCCAGTTCTGGCTGCCCCATGCCATGGCAGCACCCACTCCGGTTTCCGCTTATCTGCACTCAGCAACCATGGTCAAGGCTGGGGTCTTCCTGCTGGCGCGACTCTGGCCAGTGCTGTCAGGCAGTGAAGAATGGTTCTGGATCGTTGGCGGTGCGGGTGCCATCACCCTGTTGCTGGGCGCCTTTGCCGCGATGTTCCAGAACGACCTCAAGGGCCTGCTGGCCTATTCGACCATCAGCCACCTGGGCCTGATCACCCTGCTGCTGGGCCTCAACAGCCCGCTGGCCGCGGTCGCCGCGGTGTTCCACATCCTCAACCACGCCACCTTCAAGGCCTCGCTGTTCATGGCCGCCGGCATCATCGACCATGAAAGCGGCACCCGTGACATCCGCCGCCTGAGCGGCCTGATCCGCCTGGTGCCCTACACCGCGACCCTGGCCATGGTAGCCAGCGCCTCGATGGCCGGCGTGCCGTTGATGAACGGCTTCCTCTCCAAGGAAATGTTCTTTGCCGAAACCGTGTTCATCAACTCCACCGCCTGGGTCGAAGCGACCCTGCCGGTAATCGCCACCCTCGCCGCTACCTTCAGTGTCGCCTACGCCCTGCGCTTCACCGTCGACGTGTTCTTCGGGCCGACGGCAAAGGACCTGCCGCACACGCCGCACGAGCCACCGCGCTGGATGCGTGCACCGGTCGAACTGCTGGTGCTCACCTGTCTGGTGGTGGGTATCTTCCCGGCCCAGTCGGTCGGCCCGCTGCTGGCCGCTGCCGCACTGCCGGTGGTGGGTGGCACGTTGCCGGAATACAGCCTGGCCATCTGGCATGGCTGGAACGCCCCGCTGATCATGAGCCTGGTGGCCATGTGCGGCGGTATCGTCCTCTACCTGTTGTTGCGCAACCAGCTGCGCCTTGGGCGCTTCCCGTATCCGCCGCTGATCGAGCGTTTCAATGGCAAGCGCCTGTTCGAACAGGGTCAGGTGCGGCTGATGCTGCTGGCGCGACGCATCGAGCGGTTGCTGACCAGCCGCCGCCTGCAGTCGCAATTGTTCATGCTGGTGCTGGCAGCCTTCCTCGCCGGCCTCACACCGCTGCTGTACAGCGGCCTGAGCTGGGGCGACCGGCCGAAGATTCCGGGCTCCGGCGTGTTCGTCGCGTTGTGGCTGATCGCTATCGCCTGCGCCATCGGTGCTGCCTACCAGGCCAAGTACCACCGCCTGGCCGCGCTGATCATGGTCGGCGTCTGCGGCCTGATGACCTGCATCACGTTCGTCTGGTTCTCTGCTCCGGACCTGGCCCTCACCCAGCTGGTGGTCGAGGTGGTCACCACGGTACTGATCCTGCTCGGCTTGCGCTGGCTGCCACGGCGTATCGAAGGCGTCTCGCCGCTGCCCGGCAGCCTCGACCACGCCCGCGCCCGACGCCTGCGCGACCTGCTGCTGGCGGTGCTGGTTGGCGGCGGCATGGCGGCGCTGTCGTACGCCATGCTGACCCGGCCAACGCCCAACGACATCTCGTCGTTCTACCTCAGCCGTGCCCTGCCGCAAGGCGGCGGCACCAACGTGGTCAACGTGATGCTGGTGGACTTCCGCGGTTTCGATACTCTCGGCGAGATCACCGTGCTGGTGGCCGTGGCACTCACCGTGTTCGCCCTGCTGCGGCGCTTCCGCCCACCGAAGGAGAGCATGCAGTTGCCGGCCCAGCAGCGCCAGCTGGCCCCCGATGTGGTCACCGACCTGATCAACCCACGGCATGCCACCGACACCGCGCTTGGCTTCATGATGGTGCCAGCCGTACTGGTGCGCCTGCTGCTGCCAATCGCCCTGCTGGTGTCGATGTACCTGTTCATGCGTGGCCATAACCAGCCGGGCGGCGGTTTCGTTGCCGGCCTGGTGATGTCGGTAGCGTTCATCCTCCAGTACATGGTGGCCGGCACCCAGTGGGTCGAGGCACAGATGAGCCTGCGGCCGCTGCGCTGGATGGGCACCGGGCTACTCTGCGCGACCTTGACCGGGGTCGGTGCCATGCTGCTCGGCTACCCGTTCCTCACCACCCATACCGCCCACCTGCACCTGCCGCTGCTCGGCGACGTGCACGTGGCCAGCGCGCTGTTTTTCGACATCGGCGTGTACACCGTGGTGGTCGGCTCGACCCTGCTGATCCTCACCGCCCTGGCGCACCAGTCGGTGCGCGCCTACCGCCCGGGCAATCCGTCGAAGTCCAGCCAAGCAGGAGCCGCCTGATGGAAGAAGTCATTGCAGTCGCCATCGGTGTACTGGCCGCCTCGGGGGTGTGGTTGATCCTGCGCCCGCGTACCTACCAGGTGATCATGGGCCTGTGCCTGCTGTCGTATGGGGTCAACCTGTTCATCTTCAGCATGGGCAGCCTGTTCATCGGCAAGGAGCCGATCATCAAGGACGGCGTGACCCAGGACCTGCTGCACTACACCGATCCGCTGCCACAGGCGCTGGTGCTCACCGCCATTGTCATCAGCTTTGCCATGACCGCGCTGTTCCTGGTGGTGCTGCTGGCATCGCGCGGCCTGACCGGCACCGACCATGTGGATGGCCGGGAGCGTGACGAATGAGTGGCATGAGTCAACTGATCGTCGCCCCCATCCTGCTGCCGCTGCTGACGGCGGCGGTGATGCTGTTGCTGGGTGAGAAGCATCGCCGGATCAAGGCGCGCCTGAACCTGCTGTCCACCTTCACCGGGCTGGCCATCGCGGTCTGTTTGCTGCTGTGGGTGCGCACCCAGGGGCAGGCGGAATCGATCGGCGTCTACCTGCCCGGCAACTGGCCCGCGCCCTTTGGCATCGTGCTGGTGGTGGATCACCTTTCAGCCCTGCTGCTGACCCTGACCGGCGTGATCGGCATCAGCGCCCTGCTGTTCGCCCGCGCCCGCTGGGATGGTGCCGGCGCCAGCTTCCATGCGTTGTTCCAGATCCAGCTGATGGGCCTGTATGGTGCCTTCCTCACCGCGGACCTGTTCAACCTGTTCGTGTTCTTCGAGGTGTTGCTGGCCGCCTCCTACGGCTTGCTGCTGCATGGCTCGGGCCGTGCGCGGGTGCGTGCCGGGCTGCATTACATTGCCATCAACCTGTTTGCCTCATCGCTGTTCCTGGTTGGCGCGGCGATGCTGTATGGCGTGACCGGCACCCTCAACATGGCCGACCTGGCCCTGAAGGTCCCGCTGGTACCAGAAGCCGATCGCGGCCTGCTGCATGCGGGCGCGGCGATCCTGGCCATCGCATTCCTGGCCAAGGCCGGCATCTGGCCGCTGAATTTCTGGCTGGTGCCCGCCTACGCCTCGGCCAGTGCACCCGTCGCCGCGCTGTTCGCCATCATGACCAAGGTCGGCCTGTATGCCGTACTGCGCCTGTGGACCTTGCTGTTCTCCGGGCAGGCCGGTGCTTCGGCGCATTTCGGCGGACAGTGGCTGGTCTACGGCGGCCTGGTCACCCTGGCTGTGGCGGCGGTGTCGATACTGGCCGCACAGCGCCTGGAGCGGATGGCCGCGCTGAGCATCCTGGTTTCTGCCGGCACCCTGCTTGGCGCGGTCGGTTTCGCCCAGTCGGCGCTCACTGGCGCAGCGCTGTTCTACCTGGTCAACTCGACCCTGGCGCTGTGCGCGCTGTTCCTGCTCGCCGAACTGGTCGAGCGCTCGCGCTTGGCCAACGAAGCGCCGCTGGATGAAGAAGAAGACGCCATACCTTCACCGCTCGAGTCGCTGCACCCACCCAAGGGCATCAACCTCGACGACGATCAGAAGGTGGTCATCGGCCAGATCATTCCCTGGACCATGGCGTTCCTCGGCCTGAGCTTCATCGCCTGCGCCCTGCTGATCATCGGCATGCCACCGCTATCCGGGTTCGTCAGCAAGCTCAACCTGATCAGCGCGCTGTTCAATCCGCAGGGCCTGGGCATGCCAGCCGATCAACCCCTGTCGACGGCGGGCTGGGTGCTGGTGGCCTTGCTCATTCTCTCGGGCATGGCCTCGCTGATCGCTTTTGGCCGGGTCGGCATCCAGCGCTTCTGGAAGCCCGAGGAACGCCCCTCACCCGTGCTGCGTCGCTATGAATGCCTGCCGATCGTGATCCTGCTCGGCCTGTGCATCATCCTCAGTTTCAGGGCTGAACCGCTGCTGCGCTATACCCAGGACACGGCGGCCAGCCTGCAGGCACCGGACGCCTACATCGAAGCGGTGATGGCTGCCCGTCCTGTCCCCGGCCCGACCACTCTCGACGTACAGGTGCAGCCATGAGCCGACTGTTCCCCGCGCCGCTGCTGTCCGCTGCACTGTTCGTGCTCTGGCTGCTGCTGAACCTGTCGGTCAGCCCCGGCAACCTGTTGCTGGGCGCAGCACTTGGCGTGCTGGCCCCGCTGCTGATGGCACCGTTGCGCCCACAATACGCGCATGTGCGTAAACCCTGGGTGGTGGCAAGGCTGATTGGCCGGGTCGGCATCGATGTCATCCGTTCCAATCTGTCGGTAGCCATTGGCGTGCTGCGCGCCGGGCAACGTCCGCCACGCTCGGCCTTCGTGCACATCCCGCTGGACCTGCGCGACACCCACGGCCTCGCAGCACTGTCGATGATCACCACGGTGGTGCCCGGCACCGTGTGGTCTGAGCTGGCCCTGGACCGCAGCGTATTGCTGCTGCATGTGTTCGAACTGGATGACGAAGCGGCCTTCATCGAGCACTTCAAGCTCACCTACGAACGCCCGTTGATGGAGATTTTCGAATGACAGGCCTGCTCGCCAACGCAGTCCTCGCCAGCCTGTTCATCTTCGCCCTGGCCATGGGCCTGGCATTGATCCGGCTGTTTCGCGGCCCCTCCGCCCAGGACCGGGTGCTGGCGCTGGACTACCTGTACATCCTGGGCATGCTGACGATGCTGGTGCTGGGGATCCGCTATGCCAGTGACACCTACTTCGAGGGTGCACTGCTGATTGCGCTGTTCGGCTTTGTCGGCTCGTTCGCCCTGGCCAAGTTCCTGTTGCGTGGTGAGGTGATCGAATGACCGAAACCCTTGAACTGCCGTTCTGGCTGGAGCTGATCACTGCCGCCCTGCTGCTGATCGGCAGCCTCTTTGCGCTGATCGGCGCCATTGGTCTCCTGCGGCTGAAAGACTACTTCCAGCGCATGCACCCGCCGGCACTGGCATCGACCATCGGCGCCTGGTGCGTGGCGCTGGCGTCGATCATCTACTTTTCCTGGCTCAAGGATGGCCCGGTGCTGCACGCTTGGCTGATTCCGATCCTGCTGTCGATCACGGTGCCGGTCACCACCCTGCTACTGGCCAGGGCGGCGCTGTTCCGCAAGCGCATGGCGAAAGAAGCCGTACCCGAAGAAGTGAGCAGCGGCCGCGATCGCGGCAACTGAAACGGCTGGGCTCAGCCCTGGGCAAGGCGCTGCAACTCGCGTCGCACCATGGCGGCATAAGGTGGAGGGCCCAGTTGATACAGCTGGGCCGCTACCCAGCTCAACCAGCCCGAGCCCATCGCCTCACGTTGCGCCAGCAGGCGCTGGGCCTCGGCGATGGCTTGCGCCTGGTGCTGCCGATGAAACTCGGCACGCGTCCCAGGCACTTCGTCACTTTCGCTCATTCACTGGCCTTGAAGGTGGTCAGCTCACCCTTGCGCCACTTGGCGACCTTGCCGGTCACCGCCTTGAGCAACTTGCCCAGGCCTTCCTGAACCTGTTGTTGTGCGGCGAACACCAGCATCACGCCCTGGCCTTCGCGGAACACGATGCCCTCGCCTTCCGGCACCGAGACAAATGCGTAGTCACCTACACCGTAGACGTTCAGCTTGATTTCGCGAAAGCGCATTTCCAGTTTGCCCCCTTCGCGGCTAGGCAAAACGGCGGCGCGGAAGTGATCGCCGACTTTCAATTCGAGGCGCTGCTTGTCATCGACTACCAAGGCGCTCTCGGTGTCGATCTCGGCCATGTACAGGCCTTCTGGGTTCTGCTCGGTGACATAGATGAAACGGCCCTGAAACAGCTTGGCCAACTTGCCGCGCAAATCGCCCAAGGCAAACAAGGCGTGGGTATCCAGTGTACTGACTGCCAATGAAGTAATCCTCAAACCGGTGACATCCGCCCTCACTCGCAGTCGGTGAGGCACGGCCATTTCAATTCGATAGGCGAAAAGAATAATAAAGTGATACACGAAACGTCTGTGCCCGCAGGCGATGCAGCGCGCAGGAAACTTTACTCTGGCTTGCCAGATATAGCCTCAACACAGGCTTTCGGCAGTTTCCCTGTCAGGGAAGCGTAATGTCTGACAACAAATCCGCCAGAAAAGATGCGATAGATAACTGCAAGCCCCTCGGCAGAACGGGCTCAGGCATCCATCAGCGCATTACCGGGGAATGAATATGCACGAAAACACTGAAATCCGTCGAGAGGTAAAGAACATTTCTTACCTCGCATGCGCCAATAACAGACCACGTTACATCGTCATACCCGCAGGTATCGAGTTCTTCCACGTTACCGAAAGCGCCACTGGCAGAGTCAAGGGCTTTCGCCGCTTGCACCGCGACGCCTGCGCATTGGCTCGCAGCCTGGAAGCCTGAAACCGTTCAGGCGGCGTGGCCATCTTGCATGAGCTGCAGCCAGGCCGCCTGACATTCCTTGGCCTCGCCACGGGTGGCGAACGCGGTACCACGGCGCTCGCCATTGACCAGGACCACCCAACAGACCCGCTTGCCCAATGCCTGCAAGCTCGCTGGCACACCTGAACCGATCATCACCGCTACATCGACCCGGCTGTTCATCATTCCCTCCGGCACTTAGATAGCACCCTAACGATAAGGTCATGATACGCCCAGTGGCTGCCGTGTAACAGCGCATCCTGGTACAGCAGTGTTACGCCTTGAGCAACAAATAGCGCGAGGCCTTTCCCGCAAGAAACGCAAAAAGCCCCAGGGATCGCTCCATGGGGCTTGGCACACTGCGTCCGGTCAGACCTGACGCTGGTGGCGGTCGAGCTGCTCGTGGCGCTCCTGGGCTTCGATGCAGTACTTGGTGGTCGGGCTGATCAGCAGACGCTTCAGGCCGATCGGCTCACCACTGTCATCGCACCAACCGAAGCTCTCGTCGGAGATTCGGTCCAGGGCCATTTCCAGCTGCGGCAGCAAGCGCTGGTCGCGGTCGATGGCATTCACCAACCAGCTGCGCTCTTCCTCGACCGACGCCACGTCGGCAGGGTCCGACGGGGTGTCCAGGCCTTCGATGGTGGCGCGGCTCAGTTCGATGCGTTCATGGGTTTCGACTTTCATCGCCTGCAGCAGGCCAGCAAAGAAAGCCAGCTGGTCAGCGTTCATGTAGTCATCGGCCGACATGGCCAGCAACTGTTCCTTGGTCATCGATTTCTCTATGAAAAAATGTGCATTTGGGCGATTCAGGTGCCGCCGACGCCTTGGCATCGGCAGCGGAATTCTTCAAGCGCCAACCGGCACTCTTTTACAGGGGGCGGCAGTCTAAGGCGCCACGTCGCCTTGAGCAACAGCAATCATGGGAGAAATTGCCCGAAAGGGGCTGGAATCCGCCCGCTGGCACCCTTGCCGGCCCCGCAAAGAAAGCGCCACGGTATACCAAGCTATACCGTGGCGCCGACCAGCCCGCTTCATGCATCCGGGCAAAACACTGTGCGAGGTGCTGCCGTAACAGTGCCTCGCTCGCTTCAACGATCCTTGAATTGTGCTTCGCGCTTGGCAATGAAAGCCGCCATGCCTTCTTTCTGATCTTCGGTGGCGAAGGCAGCATGGAACACCCGGCGCTCGAAGCGCACACCTTCGCTGAGGGTCATCTCGAACGCGCGGTTGACGCTTTCTTTGACCATCATGCTGACCGGGATCGACTTGCTGGCGATGGTGGTGGCGACCTTCAGCGCTTCTTCCAGCAGCTCTGCCTGCGGCACGATGCGCGCGACCAGGCCGGCACGTTCGGCTTCCTCGGCGCCCATCAGGCGGCCGGTCAGGCACAGTTCCATGGCCTTGGCCTTGCCCACCGCGCGGGTCAGGCGCTGGGTACCGCCCATGCCCGGCAGCACGCCGAGGTTGATTTCCGGCTGGCCGAACTTGGCATTGTCGGCAGCGAGGATGAAGTCGCACATCATCGCCAGCTCGCAGCCACCGCCCAGGGCGAAACCGGAGACTGCGGCGATGATCGGTTTGCGTCGGTTGGCGATGCGGTCGGAATCGCTGAACAAGTCTTCCACGTAGATCTGCGGGTATTGCAGCTCGGCCATTTCCTTGATGTCGGCACCGGCGGCAAATGCCTTGGCAGAACCGGTGAGCACCACGCAGCCGATGTTCGGGTCACGCTCGAGCTGGTCCAGGGCCTGGTTGATCTCGCCGACGATCTGCGCATTCAGCGCGTTCAGCGCCTGGGGGCGATTGAGGGTGATCAGGCCGACCTTGCCGTGGATGTCCAACAGGATGGTTTCGAATGCCATGCAGTCTGCTCCTTCAAAGATTGCGCGCAATGACCATGCGCTGAATGTCGCTGGTGCCTTCGTAGATCTGGCAGACCCGAACGTCGCGGTAGATCCGCTCCAGCGGGAAGTCGCTCAGATAGCCATAACCGCCCAAGGTCTGCAAGGCATCCGAGCAGACCTTTTCGGCCATTTCCGAGGCAAACAGCTTGGCCATCGACGCTTCTACCAGCGCCGGGCGCCCGGCGTCACGCAGCGCGGCCGCGTGCAGCACCATCTGCCGGGCCACGGCAATTTTCGTGGCCATGTCGGCCAGGCGGAAGGCCACGGCCTGGTGTTCGATCAGTGGCTTGCCGAAACTCTGCCGCTCATTGGCGTAGTCACGGGCCGCTTCGAAGGCCGCGCGGGCCATGCCCACCGCCTGCGAGGCAATGCCGATGCGACCGCCTTCGAGGTTGGCCAGGGCGATCTTGTAGCCCTCGCCTTCCGCGCCCAGGCGGTTGGCCACCGGCACGCGCACATTGTCGAAGACAATCTGGCAGGTATCCGAGGCATGCTGGCCCAGTTTGTCCTCGACCCTCGCCACCTGGTAGCCCGGAGAGTCGGTGGGGACAATGAAAGCGCTGATGCCACGCTTGCCGGCATCCGGATCGGTCACGGCGAAGACGATCACCACGCCGGCATTCTGCCCGGACGTGATGAACTGCTTGCTGCCGTTAAGCACGTAGTGGTCACCCTCCAGCCGTGCACGGGCCTTCAGGCTGCTGGCGTCGGAACCGGCCTGCGGCTCGGTCAGGGCGAAGGCACCCAGCATCGAGCCCATGGCCAGCGGGGTAAGGAACTGCGCCTTCTGCTGCTCGTTGCCGAACCGCAGGATCGGTACGCAACCCACCGAGTTGTGCACGCTCATGATGGTCGAACAGGCACCGTCACCGGCAGCGATCTCCTCCAGCGCCATGGCGTAGGCCACGTACCCGGTGTCACTGCCGCCCCACTGCTCCGGCACCAGCATGCCGAACAGGCCGAGTTCGGCCATTTCCTCGATGGCCTCCTTTGGGAAGCGATGTTCCTTGTCCCATTGCTCAGCGAACGGTCTGAGGCGCTCCTGGGCGAAGGCACGTACCGCGTCGGCGATCTGTTGTTGCTCGTCAGTTACCAGCATGGTTCACCTCAATACAGGCATTCGACTGCCATGGCCGTGGCCTCGCCACCGCCGATGCAGATGGCAGCCACGCCGCGACGCAGGTTGTTCTGGCGCAGGGCCGACAGCAGGGTCACCAGAATACGTGCACCCGAGGCGCCGATCGGGTGGCCCAGGGCGCAGGCGCCACCGTGGATATTAACCTTGTCGTGTGGCAGGTCGAGGTGCTTCATGGCCGCTAGGGTGACCACGGCAAACGCTTCGTTGATCTCGAACAGGTCGACTTCGCCCAGGCTCCAGCCGGTTCGCTTCATCAGTTTGTCGATGGCACCGATCGGCGCAGTGGGGAACAGTGCCGGGGTATCGGCGAACGCGGCGTGGCCGTGGATTACCGCCAGCGGCTTGAGGCCACGCTTGTCGGCTTCGGAGCGGCGCATCAGCACCAGCGCTGCAGCACCGTCGGAGATCGAGCTGGAGTTGGCAGCGGTCACCGTGCCCCCTTCGCGGAAGGCCGGCTTGAGCTGCGGGATCTTGTCCAGGCGTGCCTTGGGCGGTTGCTCGTCGTCCTTGACGACGCGCTTCTCCTTGCCCTCGGTGACCTCTACCGGCACGATCTCGGCGGCAAAGCGGCCGCTTTTGATAGCGTCCTGGGCGCGGGTCAGCGAGGCGATGGCGAACTGGTCCTGGGCTTCGCGGCTGAAGGTATTGGCCTGGGCGCAGTCTTCGGCAAAGGTGCCCATCAGGCGACCCTTGTCGTAGGCATCTTCCAGGCCGTCCATGAACATGTGGTCGATGATCCTGCCGTGGCCCATGCGGTAGCCGCCACGGGCCTTGTCCAGCAGGTACGGTGCGTTGGTCATGCTCTCCATGCCGCCGGCCACCACCACATCGGCGGTACCGGCCAGCAGCAGGTCATGGGCCATGATCGCCGCCTGCATGCCCGAGCCACACATCTTGTTCAGGGTGGTGCAGGTGGTGTGCTTGTCCAGCCCGGCACCGAGCGCAGCCTGGCGTGCGGGGGCCTGGCCTAGGCCTGCGGGCAGCACGCAGCCGAACAACACCTGCTCGACGCTGGTGGCGTCGATGCCAGCGCGCTCCACCGCACCGCGGATGGCCGCGCTGCCGAGCTGCGGCGCGGTCAGGCTCTTGAGGTCGCCCTGCAGGCCGCCCATGGGCGTGCGTACGGCGCTGACGATAACGATCGGGTCATTGGCGAGGGTCATGTGCGTTCTCCTTACTTGGCAGCCATGCGCAGTGCGCCGTCGAGGCGGATCACCTCGCCGTTGAGCATGCTGTTCTCGATGATGTGGCGGGCCAGCGCGGCGTATTCCTGAGGGCGACCCAGGCGCGGCGGGAACGGTACGCCAGCCGCCAGCGAGGCACGTACCTCATCGCTCATGCCAGCCATCATCGGGGTTTCGAAGATGCCCGGGGCGATGGTCATCACGCGGATGCCAAAGCGCGCCAGTTCGCGGGCGGTCGGCAGGGTCAGGCTGGCGATGGCGCCTTTGGAGGCCGCATAGGCGGCCTGGCCGATCTGGCCGTCGTAGGCGGCGATGGACGCGGTGTTGATGATCACCCCGCGCTCGCCGTTGTCGTCCGCCTGGCCTTCGGCCATCGCCGCTGCCGCCAGGCGCAGCAGGTTGAAGCTGCCAATCAGGTTGACGTTGATGACCTTGGCGAAGCTGGCCAGACCGTGTGGGCCTTGCTTGCCCAACACCTTTTCAGCACCGACGATACCGGCGCAGTTGACCAGCCCGTGCAGGCTGCCAAAGGCGCTGACAGCCGAATCGACCGCCGCCTGGGCGGCCTGTTCGTCGCTGATGTCAGCCACCGCGAAGCGGGCGTTGCCACCCAGTTCGCGGGCCTTGGCCTCGACGGCCTGGGCATTGAGGTCGACCAGCATGACCTTGGCGCCGGCCTCGACCAGCATCTGCGCGGTGGCAGCACCCAGCCCGGAGGCGGCGCCGCTGACGATGAAGTGTTTGTTGGCTATCTGCATGATCGGGTTCCTTTCAGACGCTGGCAGGGGTGGCCTGTTGCGCATGTTGTTTGGCGACTTCCTGATTGCGCAGGATGAAGCGTTGCAGCTTGCCGCTCGGGGTCTTGGGCAGCTCGCTGACGAATTCGATTTCACGGGGGTAGGCATGCGCGTAGAGGCGCTGGCGCACATGCTGACGCAGGGTTTCTTCCAGCTCGGCGCTGCCCTGGCAACCACTGGCCAGTACAACGAAGGCCTTGATCAGTTCGGTGCGCTCGGGGTCCGGCTTGCCGATCACCGCCGCTTCGATCACCGCCGGGTGCTCGATCAGCGCGCTTTCCACGTCGAAAGGACCCACGCGGTAACCCGAAGTGGTGATCACATCGTCGCTGCGGCCGACAAAACTGATGCTGCCGTCCGGGTTGAGCTCGACCGTGTCGCCGCTGAGGTAGTACTTGCCGACAAAGGCCTTGGTCGGCAAACCGTGGTAGCCGCCGAACCAGCACAGCGGCGACTGCTCGCGATCCACCGCCAGAATGCCTGGCTGGCCGGCTGCCAGTTCATTACCTTGTTCGTCCAGCACCACGATGCGGTGGCCAGGGATGGCGAAGCCGGCCGAGCCCTGGCGCACCGGGTGCTGCAAGCCATGGTGATTGCACAGCACCATGCCCAGCTCGGTCTGCCCGTAATGGTCGTGGATGGTTACCCCCAGTTCGTCGGCGAACCAGCGAATCACTTCGGGGTTGAGCGGTTCGCCGGCACTGCTGACGACCCGCAGGCGGCCCTTGATCGGTGCCGAAAAGCCATCGCCAGCAGCAATGAGCAAACGGTACGCCGTGGGCGAACCGGCCAGGTTGGTTATGCCCAGCTTGTCGATCACCCGTGCGCAACTGTCGACGCTGAACGGGCCATCGTAGAAGGTGGTGGCATGGCCCAGCGCCAACGGCCCGGTGACCGCGTAGTAGAGGCCATAGGCCCAGCCCGGGTCGGCCAGGTTCCAGAAATGGTCGTCGGGGCGCAGGTCGATGGCGTCACGCATGTAGCCCTGGAAAGCGACAATGGCGCGTAGCGGGACCTCCAGCGGTTTGGCCGGGCCGGTCGTGCCAGAGGTGAACATCAGCAGGAACGGATCGTCCCCCGAGCGCATCACCGGCTCACACACATCGGCTGCAGCCTCCAGGCACTGGCGAAAGTCCAGTTCACCACTACGGGCCTTGACCGTGATGATCGTCGGGCAACCCTGCACTTCGTCGAGCTTGGCGCGGTTATGGGCGTCGGTGACCACCACCCGGGCGTGGGACTGCTCCAGGCGGTGCTCGATGGCTTTGGGGCCGAAGGCCGTGAACAACGGCTGGTACACCGCCCCCAGGCGCCAGGTGGCGAGAATCGTCACCAGCAACTCGGCGGTGCGCGGCATCAGGCCGGCGACCCGATCGCCAGGGCCCACCCCTTGCGCCTTGAGCACATTGGCGAAGCGGGAAGCCTGGATCTTGAGCTCATCGAAACTGTAACGGGCACCGTTGCCATCACGGTCTTCGCAGACCAGCGCCAGCTTGCCGGCACCGGCATGGCGGTCACAGCATTCGACACAGGCATTGAGGGCCGCAAGCTCGCCATGCAGCGCCGCAGCAGCGGCCTGGGCATGGTCGAACGCACGAGCGGCCTCGGCATAATCGCGCATCGTCGGACTCCTGGTTTCTTGTTTTTGGAGTTGAACCATCGGTCCGACGATGTTCGCGCCGCTCAAGCTCGGCGGCAATGGCCTAAGCCGTCAATCTGGATGACTGGTTTGGCCGCTTTCCAGGACTTGCGTCGTCAGCAGTATTTTCACGCGCGACAGACTGGCAGCCCGATTGACGCTCAACGCATCCCACTGCTCCTTGTATTGCAGGTCGCTCAATGCAGCGCGAGTATCATCCAGCTCCTCCCCGAGCTCATCGAACTCATCTTCCATGGCCTTGAACTCGTCTGGATACTGGGCTTTAAGCCAGGTACTCCAGAATGACTGCTCGCTGAGAAATCGCGCCTTGGCCTCGACGGTTTCTGCCGCCCTCACATAGGCTCGCGCCTGGGCAAGTTGGGACGAGTTACCACCACTGACCATTTCGAACCGCATCGAGGCTGGCTGCCCTGGAAGCTGCATTTCCTGCGCCAGATGGACGATGTAGTACAGCCTGGCCTCTATCTGGTCCATTTCAGGTGTAGTCCGCAGTCGTCGCTCGATATCGCCATGTATGTACGCCTCGAGCGTTTTCAGCCGAAACAGCCCTTCTCCCAGCTTAAGCACCTCGTTCTGGCCCGGCGCCAAACGCTCGGCCTTGCTGACCAGCATCCGCAGCTGCAGATCGGCAAAGCGTTCTGCAACACTGTCAGCGCAAGTGATCGGCTCGCCGGCAATCAATCGCAGTTCTTGCGCCAGATCGGCATCGGCATCCATTGCATTCAGCAGATCCCACACTTGGCCGGTAAGGACTTCGCGATGGGCGGTATTCTGGAAGTCGGCACAGTGACGCAACCCACTCAGTATCTGCAAAACGCTGTCTTCCTGATCTGGACCATGGGCAGGAAACAGTCGGTCCCAACACGCTCTGCGCTCCGCCGCCTGCTCCCCCGTGACCCACAGCGCACTGGCCGAAGGCACCGGGTTCAGCGCTTGGTCCTGGCCGTGCTCGCGATGTGCCGGGCGCGCGTAGAAGCGCTCCAGCTGCACGCGTTGAATCGCGTTGCGCTCCAGCTGGATGGACTCACGAAACGCATAGGGCATGCGCATGATGGCGTCGGGTATGCCGGTCAGGATATTGGAATTGAGGTTCACGACACGAAGCAGGCCACAGTTTTCCAACCCGACTGGCCACTCCAGCAATCCGCAATGCGACAGGTGCAGCCGCCGCAGCGCCGGTGCCTGGGTAAAGCGCAGCGTCAGCCTGCGCAGAGGATTGAAGCTCAAGTCCAGTGAAACCAGGTTGTGATGCTCCTGCAGGATGTTGGTCGCCGACTCATTCCACCTGATGCGGTTGTAGGAGAGCTGCAGCCTTTCCAGCTGCCCCAGGTAGCGAATACCGGCGGGCAATGCCTGCAAGCCGTTTCTCGAAAGATTGAGCCGCTGCAGCCCGCTGAAGCAGCTGAAGAACGACTCAGGCACGCTCTGCATTGGCGTGTTGACCATCAACAGGGACGTCACGAAGTGGAAATCGAGCTCCTCGGCCAGTTCAGGCAACGCAGTGACCTGACAGCCGCTCAGATCGAGGATGTAACCTTGGCCCGACATATCCTCCAGGTCCATTTCCAGTTGCCTGCGCCAAGCCGCACGCAGTCTGTGCGACATCTGACGGCGTGCGGGCCGCTCAAGCTCTGGCGATTCGACAATCCAGGCACTGAGATGTTCTTCGAGCATCTGTTGGTTGCGCTCTTCGAACACCAGTTGCTCGTACGGATCTTCGGCGTCCAGCACTCTGTCCATATGCGCTTGAATGACTTCGGGACTGTCACCTAGATAGAGTGCGGCCACGCGACGTCGTATCCGTGCAGAGGCTCCTCTCTCGCTCGAAACACCACCTCCCAGCGGATAGCCCACACGGCCATCGGGCAGGCGCAGCCCTGGGTTGAACCAGCCCTTCTTTTCAACGAGCCCCATCAGGCCCAGCAGCTTCGAATGCTCCCCAGGCAACTTGCTCAACAACAATTGCCGTAAGCCATCGGCCGGATCTGCCTCGCCCAGGCCAAGCCGGGTGCACTGTGAGGGCTCAAGCAACGTACAAACGGCCTGGAAGAAGTCATCCGGCTCAGCGGGCTGCGCTTCCAGAGCCAGGCCACGGCTGTCATAAAGGCCAAATTCCCCATCACGATGCACCAGGATTTTTTGCGTCGATTCGGCTGACTGCGGGTTGAGCACCGCCAGCAAGCGCCCCGACGACGAGTTTTCCCGGAGTTCCAGGCGCGTCTTGAACGACCAATGCTCAACCCGCTCGAACAGATTGAAGGCCAGTTCACCCGCACCATCGCTATAGGCATTGCGCAACATCAAACCCTGCTGGGCCCGGTTGAGCCTGGCAAGCTGCAACAATGATCGGGCCCTTTGCGCCACGGACAGCGGCAGCCGCTGCCTTACTTCGATCACCTCACGTTCCGGGCCGGTCAATGTAGCGACCAATGCGTTGACATAGTCAGGAGGCAAACCTGAAAAATCACGCAAGATGACCTGTGCAGCCACATCGCTGGGTGGCTCGGCATAGGTCAGATGATCGAACAGCCCTGTGCGTAGCCGGCTGGCATTTTCACTGATTGCGACGTTGAGCTGCTCCGTATCCAGTGCGGAAAACTCCGGACGCTGCTTGCACCATGCACGTAGCACCGGGTCAGCGAATCTCGTACCGGAAGGATCGGCGTCGGCAAGGAACCGGTTTACCCGCTCATCAGCCTCAAACCGACGTAACGTGTCACGCAGGTTGGCTGGCAAGGCACGGTTTTCGATTGCAATCCCACGTAACTCATCGACATCACTGCACGCGGCTTGCAGCACTTGCCGGGCTCGCACCGAATCAAGCGGACGTTGCTGGGGCCAGAGCCGATCCAGCAGCTTCGCTTCATCGCTCCAAGCCTGCGGTACTTCGTCACGCAAGCGCCAGAAGCGCTCACCGTTGCACTCGACAACGGGGCCATAGGCATCAGGTCGCACGGGATGCCGCAGGCGCCATGGCCCACGATCCTCAGCCATATGGACCTCGTAGTAGTGCTCGTTCAGCCGCAACAGTCGCCGCTCGCCGTCGTAGTAGAGACCGTCCTCGTTCAGCACAGAGCCCTCTGCCGAAGTCCGATAGGCGCTCAGGTCATCACTCCACAGACGCAGAGCGTCATAGCCAACCGCCACAGGCTCGAGGCCATCGACAAAGGCACTGCGCGAGAACGCTCCGGCAGCGGCCGCCACGTTCGCGGCGACGTCGAGAATGTGCTGCAAGGCTTCGTGGTCATGCCCCTGCGCCCAATCCTCGATGCCCTCGAACACCTCTTTGCAGACGTACGTCACCAGTTGCGCGAGCAACAGCGTGCCGACCACGGGTATGAAGAACCCTGCCAGGTTGGCCAGCCCCCACCCCAGAGACTTCCACGCGTCCAGGCGTTCGCGGCTGGCCTTGGCATCGACATCGGCCGTAGGGACCAAAAGCAGTCTGGCATCTGACTTGGCACGCTCGATCTGCGCATCGACCCAACGGCTGAAAACAGGGGCCGGGTGTGTCTCTCCCTCCAGTTCCAGGTCCGGCACATCATCCTTGAGTCGCGTCAGCAAGGTGGTGAAGAAAGCAGCGCGGTCCCCCAGCGCGATCAATTGAATGAAGGCTGCGAGCCGGGCTTCGTCCTTCAGGGCACTGACCATTTCCGTGACCCAAGCCATTTTGGAGACGAACCAGCGCAAGGGCTCCGGCTCGCCTGGCATGTAGATGACAACGCCTGCGTCGCTGTCTTCAGCACCGCGCAGCTGCACAAACAGCGCTTCATGCACGCGCACGCCGAGCATGGACATCAGGCCAGGATACGCCGTGAGTGTGGGCACATCGCCCGCTTGAACCGCTGCTGTTTGCACCTCAGGGCCGTGCTCGACGCTGTCGCTGATACAAGCGAGTAAAGCATCCCTGACGCTAGGTTCGATTGCACCCTTGAGAAAAGCGATATGCAGGGCCAGCCTGAAACCTGCCAGCTTGTCGTCCACGAGCAGCGCTGCGTTCTGCTTGAAGGTAGTGTCCAGTTGAGCTTGGTAAAGCCCCCCGACATCCAGCCGTCGGCAGGTTGTGATGAAGGTCTCCAGATTACCCGACAGCACTGTATTCGAGCCTGCGGCAACCAGACCACTGCCCTCCAGCGGCGTAACACCTGTCGCGAAGTTCTGCATCAGGCGCGGCAAGGCCGGTTGCAATCTGAATTCGTCCTCCAACCGAGGCACTGAAACGCCCTCTTGCTTGCGCACCTTGTCCTGCCACAACAACTGACTCAACCGATGGCCGTTTGGCACAATGCCTGCCGAGGCAGCAGAGAACGCAGCTTCAGCGAACGCGTGCGGCCGCGACGCGCCGGCTGTCGCGGCGTTTGCCTTTTCCTGGGTTTTCTTGTGTTCGAGATACAAGCTGCGCAACTTGCGGATATCTGCCAGAGAGGCGTTTGTGATCCATTCCGGCGTTCGCTTATGGATGAAGGTATCCGTAACCTTTTGGCTGATTTCAGCCTCGCTGACAGGGCGCTCGTTCGGGACCTTGGTGAATTTACGGTTATGCACGGGCTGCTCCAACTCAAAGGGAACGCACACTCTTTCAGTGCTTGCCCAGCCGAATCAGAGGGAACTGACCTACCCGTGAACGCCGCGTGCCTGGGCCAGCGCGCGGTAGTGCCCAGGATTGCAACCGAACCATTTACGAAACGCCTTGTAGAACGAACTGCTGTCGGCAAAGCCCAGGCGCGCGGCAATCTCGCCCATGCCAGGCTCCGCCTGGCTCAACCAGGCGATGGCCAGCTCACGCCGCACGCTGTCCTTGAGCCCCTGATAGGTCTGCCCCTCCTCTGCCAAGCGGCGGCGCAAGGTGGAAGGTGACAGGCACAGTTGCCCTGCCAGGGCATCGCCATCGGGCCAGTGATTGGGGTCCAGGTGCAGCAAGTCATGACGGATGCGCCGCCCCAGGCTGGCGGCATCACGGTATTTGACCAGGATGTTGCCGGGGGCCTCGGCCAGAAAGCGCTGCAGTTCCTCGGGCGTACGCCTGAGCGGTTGGTCGAGGCTGTCGGCGGCAATGATCATGCGCGTGCGCGGGCGCTCGAACTGCAGGTTGTCCGAGAACATCACCCGGTAATCATCGCAGAACGGTGGCTCGGCGCAGCGCAAGTCGATTGCCAGGATCGGAATGCGCCGACCGGCCAGCCAGCAGGCCACGCCGTGCACAATCATCCAGAAGGTGAAATAGGTGAACGCACGCCGCGGCGCATCGCGCGGCTCGTTGATGACAATTTCGGCGAGCCCCTGCTGGCGTACCAGGCTTGGCTGCAGGTCTTCCAGCATCAGCGACAGGAAGGCCAGCGCGGTGTCCAGCCCTGCGCTCAGCGTCGGCTGGGCCATGCTCGCCCGGCACATGAACGCCAGGCTGCCGCTGCGCAGGCCGCGTGGGTCCATGGCGAAGAATTCGTCATTGCAGCGCCGCGCCAGCAGGCGCCAGAGCCGCGCATAGGCCTCGGCACTGACCCGTGCGGCAGGCGCCTGCAACTGCCCGGCGTCGATCCCGGCGCGGGCCAGCAGCGCGGCATCCGGCTCGCCCGCCGGGCAGGTCTGCAACAGCGCCTCACGTACCAGTTGCATGGAGATGGTGTCTTTTTCGCTCATCGGCATTCCATTCGCTGAGGCTGGCATCTTAGGCTGGCTCAGAGGCTGGCCGCCAGGCCCAGGAACGCCTGGTTCAGGCGCAGTTCGCGGCGCCGTTCCAGGCAGCCGACCATGTGCTGGTTGAGCAGGCCCTGGCCGCTCAGAGGCCGCGCCACCACCCGCGGGTCGTTGGCCACCTCGGTCGATGACACCACGCCGATGCCCAATTCCGACGCCACCGCCTCGGTCACCGCCTCGCGGCTATCCAGCTCCAGCTGCACCCGGGGCTGCACACCGGCTGCATTGCAGGCCTTGTCGAACGTGCGACGTGTTGTCGAACTGGGCTCACGCAGCACCATGATCTGCTGGTGCAGTTCTGCCAGCGGCAGGTCGCTGCCCACCTGTGCCCAGGCGTGGCCCGCCGGCAGCAAGGCGCACAGGCGCGACTCGCAGAGGTTCTGCAGGTACAAGCCCTTGCGTGGCTCGATCTCGGTCAGCACTGCCACGTCGGCATGCTCGCTGAGCAATGCCGCCAAGGTCTCCTGGGCATTGCCCAGGCGCAGGTTGACGGTAATGCCCGGGTAACGCTCACGCAGCAGCGCCAGCATCGGCATGACCCGGTGCGGGCCATCGGCCGCCACCTCCAGGCGCCCGGTCAGCAGCTGCCGGTTGGCTTCGAGCATGGCCTGGGCCTCTTCGGCCAAACCGAACATGGCCCGGGTGATGGCCGCCAGGCGGGTGCCTTCCTCGGTCAACTCGACCCGCCGCGCAGTACGCCGCAGCAAGGTGATCTGGTAGTGCTCCTCAAGTGCCTTGACGTGCCCGGTCACCGCCGGCTGGCTGATGAACAGGCGTGCGGCGGCGCGGGTGAAGCTGCCTTCACGGGCGACGGCATCGAAGGCACGCAGCTGGAACAGGTTCATATCTATCGGCCTGACTTATAGCTTTGATAACGACAAACAATTTGATTGATGAGAGCGGGAATTGCAACCTAGGCCTCGTAGTTTCAGCCCACCGCTTGTGAGGAATAACGGAATGAGCAATGCCCCGATCCTGCTGACCCCCGGTCCCCTGACCACATCAATCCGCACCCGCCAAGCCATGCTCGTGGACTGGGGCTCCTGGGACCGCGACTTCAACCAACTGACCGCCAGTGTCTGCGAACAACTGCTGGCGATCATCGACGGCAGCGCCAGCCACCACTGCGTGCCCCTGCAAGGCAGCGGCACCTTCGCCGTGGAAGCGGCCATCGGCACCCTGGTGCCGCGTGACGGCAAGGTCCTGGTCCTGATCAACGGTGCCTACGGCCAGCGCCTGGCGAAGATCTGCAAAGTGCTGGGCCGCACCTACAGCACCTTTGAAACCGCCGAAGACCAGCCAACCACCGCCGCCGACGTCGACCGCCTGCTCGCCGCCGACCCGGCCATCACCCACGTGGCACTGATCCACTGCGAAACCAGCACCGGCATCCTCAACCCGCTGCCAGAGATCGCCCAGGTGATCAAACGCCACGGCAAGCGCCTGATCATCGACGCCATGAGCTCGTTCGGCGCGCTGCCGATCGATGCCCGCGAAATCCCCTTCGAGGCGCTGATCGCCGCTTCCGGCAAGTGCCTGGAAGGCGTGCCGGGCATGGGCTTCGTCTTCACCGAAAAAACCGCCCTGGCCGCCGCTGAAGGCAATGCCCACTCGCTGGCCATGGACCTGCACGACCAGCACACCTACATGGCCAAGACCGGCCAGTGGCGCTTCACCCCACCGACCCACGTGGTCGCGGCCCTGCATGAAGCCCTGCAACAGTACAACGAAGAAGGCGGCCTGCCAGCGCGCCACCAGCGTTACGCCGACAACTGCAAGACCCTGCTCGACGGCATGGCCGCCATCGGCCTGCGCAGCTTCCTGCCGGCCGAGATCCAGGCGCCGATCATCGTCACCTTCCACGCGCCGAACGATGCCCGCTACCAGTTCAAGGAGTTCTACGAGCGGGTCAAGGCCAAGGGCTTCATCCTCTACCCGGGCAAGCTGACCCAGGTCGAGACCTTCCGCGTCGGCTGCATCGGCGTGGTCGGTGCCGATGGCATGCAGGCCGCCGTCAATGCCGTGGCCGACGTGCTGCGGGAAATGGAAGTGCTGGACATCTAACCCCTTTGCCCACCCGTTTTCAGGAATTAGCGCACATGAACTACAGCAATCCTACCCAGCTGCAAGCCGCCATCCTCGACTGGGCCGGCACCGTGGTCGACTTCGGCTCCTTCGCCCCGACCCAGATCTTCGTCGAAGCCTTCGCCGAGTTCGACGTGCAGGTGTCCATCGAAGAAGCCCGCGGTCCGATGGGCATGGGCAAGTGGGACCACATCCGCACCCTGTGCGACGTGCCGGAGATCGCCGAGCGCTACCGCAAAGTGTTCGGCCGTACCCCGAGCGACGATGACGTCACCGCCATCTACAACCGCTTCATGCCATTGCAGATCGAGAAGATCGCCGTGCACTCGGCGCTGATCCCTGGCGCCCTGGACACCCTCACCGGCCTGCGCCAGGAAGGCCTGAAGATCGGCTCGTGCTCGGGCTACCCGAAGGTGGTGATGGACAAGGTGGTGGAGCTGGCAGCACAGAACGGCTACGTCGCCGACCACGTGGTGGCCACCGACGAGACCCCGAATGGCCGCCCATGGCCGGCCCAGGCCCTGGCCAACGTGATTGCCCTGGGGATCGATGATGTGGCGGCGTGCGTCAAGGTCGACGACACCGTGCCAGGCATCCTCGAAGGCCGCCGTGCCGGGATGTGGACCGTGGCCCTGGTGTGCTCGGGCAATGCCCTGGGGCTGACCTGGGAAGGTTACCAGGCGCTGAGCGCGGAGAAACTGGAGAGCGAGCGCAAGCGCATTCACGAACTGTTTGCCGGCTCGCGGCCGCACTACCTGATCGACACCATCAACGACTTGCCAGAGGTGATTGCCGATATCAATCGCCGCCTGGCCAAGGGTGAGATGCCGCAGGCCTTCTGACAGACCGGTGTATGGCCATTCGCGGGCACGCCCGCTCCCACAGGGCAGCACAATTTTTGTGGGAGCGGGCGTGCCCGCGAATGCGTCGGCTCAGGAAACAACGATGGATCAGACCGCCCGGTTCAACTTCACCCAGGAAGCAAACTTGTCGATAAAGCCCTGCAGGAACGGCCGGGTCTTGTCACTGAGCTTACCGCCTTCATCGAACAGGCTGGCCGCCCCACCGATGTACGCTTCAGGCATCTGCATGCACGGCATGTCGAGGAACACCAGCGACTGGCGCAACGCATGATTGGCACCAAAGCCGCCAATGGCGCCCGGCGACACACTCGCCACCGCCGCCGGCTTGCCACTCCAGGCGCTCTGCCCGTAGGGCCGCGACCCCACGTCGATGGCGTTCTTCAGGCCACCCGGGACCGAACGGTTGTACTCCGGGGTGACGAACAGCACCGCATCGCTACGGCGGATCTCATCACGAAAACGCTTCCACGCCTCAGGCACGCCCTCGGCCTCGACATCCTCGTTGTACAGCGGCAGGTCGCCGATCTCGACAATCTTCAGGGCAAGGCTGGACGGCGCCAGCTCCGAAAGTGCGCGGGCCACCTTGCGGTTGTAGGAGTCCTTGCGCAAGCTGCCGACGACAACCGCTACCGAATACACCTGGCTCATGGCGTGATCCATCCTTTGCTGGAAAAAGGGACGTCAGTAGTTATAGATGACCGTTCCTCGGCGGCCTGGATTTTTTTCCATCGCGCTAAAACTTCCAGGTATCTTTTACGGTCTATCACTGCAGACATTTCCTACGTAATTCAGAGGTTTCCCCCCAAATGGCAGCAGTAATGGTCGGCCAATTCCACGCCCGTGACGCCGAAGGCCGTATCTACCCCGTCCACGAATTCCAGGAGTCCACCCTGCAGGCGGACGGCAGCGCACTAGGTGCCCCGATCACCACCTACCGCCTGGCCATCGGTGACCGCGTCAACCACCTGGGTGAAAACCGCTTCGAACTGGCGCAGACCGGCGTCGAGATCATTCGCATTCCCTGATGCAGTCGACCGTGTACTGGCCGCTTTCATTCTGCAGGCCATGCACATCGGCGACAAAGCCCGGGAAGCCACTGTTAAAAGCCCGGGCGAACGCCAGGTAATCGAGGATCGAGCGGGTCGCTTCGGTGAACCGCTCGCCCGGCATGATCAGCGGAATACCCGGCGGGTACGGCACCAGCATCACCGCAGCGACCCGCCCCAGCAATGCTTCGATCGGCACCGCTTCCACTTCCCCGCGCACCATCTGGTCATAGGCCCGCGCCGGACTCACGGCCACTTCCGGTAGACGTGTGAACAAACGCTTGAGCTGCTTGGCTGTGGCATTGGCACGGTAGCAGTCATGCAACTGATCGCACAGGTCGCGCAGGCCCAGGCCCTGGTAACGCGCGGCATCGACCGCGACGACGCTCGGCAGGCAGGCACTCAGCGCCGTGTTGCCGTCGTAATGGCGCTTGAACTCCAGCAGCTCGGTGAGCAGCGTGCTCCACTTGCCCTTGGTGATGCCCATCGAGAACAGCACCAGGAAGCTGTACAGGCCGGTCTTCTCCACCACCAGCCCACGCTCCCAGAGGAACTTGCTGACCACCGCCGCCGGTATGCCGTGCTCACCCAGCACGCCACCGGCGCTGAGCCCAGGCATCACCAAGGTTACCTTCAGCGGGTCAAGCAGGACGTAGTCGTCCGCCACTTCGCCAAAGCCATGCCACTCGGCCCCCGGCTGCAGCAACCAGTCCTGCGCCGCCAGGCGCTGGATGCCCTCCGCCGCTGGCGGCTGCCAGATACTGAACCACCAGTCCTCGGCGGCGATGTGCTCGCGCAGGTTGGCCAGGGCGCGGCGGAAACTCAGGGCTTCGTCGAACATCTCCTGCAGCAGCGAGCGCCCGGCCGGGCCTTCCATCATGGCCGAAGCCACGTCCAGCGAAGCGAGGATGCTGTATTGCGGCGAGGTGGAAATATGCATCATGAACGCTTCATTGAAGCGGTCGCGGTCCAGCTGGCGCTGGGCGCCGTCCTGCACATGGATCATCGACGCCTGGCTGAAGGCGGCCAGCAGCTTGTGGGTGGAATGGGTACTGAACACCAGCGGGCTGCTCTCGCTGCACGCAGTGCCCATGGCGTAGCGGCCCTCGAAAAAGTCATGGAACGCCGCATAGGCGAACCAGGCCTCGTCGAAGTGCAGCACCTCGACGCTGCTGCCCAGGGCCTGCTTGATCAGCCCGGCGTTGTAACACAACCCGTCGTAGGTGGAATTGGTCACCACCGCCAGCTTGATCCGTGGCTCCCGCCCTGCGGCCAGCGGGTTGGCCTGGACCTTGGCCTGGATCGACTCGGGGCTGAACTCGCTGAGCGGAATCGGCCCGATGATGCCGAGCTCGTTGCGCTCCGGGCACAGGTAGATGGGGATCGCGCCGGTCATGATGATGGCGTGGACCACCGACTTGTGGCAGTTGCGGTCAACCAGCACCAGGTCATCGCGGCCCACCATGGCATGCCAGACGATCTTGTTGGCAGTGGAGGTGCCATTGATGACGAAAAAGGTGTGATCAGCACCGAAGTTGCGCGCTGCACGGGCCTCGGCTTCGGCCAGGGGGCCGGTGTGATCGAGCAGCGAGCCCAGCTCCGGCACCGAGACGGACAGATCTGAACGTAGGGTGTTTTCGCCGAAGAACTGGTGGAATGCCTGGCCCACCGGGCTCTTGCGGTAGGCCACGCCGCCGCCGTGCCCAGGTGTGTGCCACGAGTAGTTGGACTGGGCGGTGTGTTGCACCAGGGCCTTGAAGAACGGCGGCAGCAGCCCGTCGAGGTAGTTGTGCGCAGCACGTGCTACCTGGCGGGCGAGGAATGGGACGGTGTCTTCGAACAGGTAGAGGATGCCACGCAGCTGATTGAGCTCGCTCATGGCCTCGGCGGGGGCGTTTTCCAGGGTGACCTGTTCGCCCAGGGCAAAGATCGGCAAGTCCGGTGCACGCAGGCGGGCCAGGCGGATCAGCTCGGCCATGTTCTGCAGCAAGTGGGTGTTGTCACCGACGCCTTCGGCGGCGATCAGCATGCAGGCCAGGCCGTGGTGGGTGGTGGCGACCAGGCGCGCCTCGGTGTGATCGGCAGCCTTGATGATGGCGAAGCCATCCTGGCTCAGTTCCTCGGCGATGCCGCGGATGCGCTCGCCGGCAACGCTGTCGGCCTTGATCGCACGGTGGACGATGAGGATGGGGAACTTGAGGTCCTTGTACATCCGGCTGCTACCCTCGCAGGACTTGTTGTCCTATTGAGGTTAGTTGGCCTTGCGCTGCCTGTAGCGCCCTCTTCGCGGGCAAGCCCGCTCCCACAGGATTATCACTGGACCTGAGGGTGATGACATTCCTGTGGGAGCGGGTTTACCCGCGAAGAGGCCGGTACAGGCTTACGGATCAGCCAGCCGGTGTCTCGGTCAGGGCCTGCCACATCGAAGGCCCTCCCGCCGACTTGGCCACCGCTGCCAGCCGCTCGGCATGCGCCTCCAGCTCTTCGGCAGACGCCATGATCACCCGCCCAGGCGCACGCCCGACGATGCGGCGGATCTCGCTGCCACCGGCGCCCTGCCCGTCACCGTCAGCGTCTGCCCCGTGCCCTGCCAGCGACAGGCTGGTCTGGCCACCGGTCATCGCCAGGTAGACGTCCGCCAGCAACTCGGAGTCGAGCAATGCGCCGTGCAGCTCACGGCCAGAGTTGTCGATGTCGTAGCGTTTGCACAGCGCATCGAGGCTGTTGCGCTGCCCTGGGTGGCGGGCACGGGCCAGCAGCAGGGTATCGAGGATGGTGCAGTGGTTGGCGATGTCGGCGCGGTCGCCCTGCCCCAGCAAAGCGAACTCGTTGTTGATGAAGCCGACGTCGAACGCCGCGTTGTGGATGACCAGGGTGGCGCCCTGGATGAATTCGAAGAACTCTTCGGCGACATCGGCGAAGCGCGGCTTGCCGACCAGGAACGCATCGGTGATGCCGTGGACGTTGATCGCGCCCTCGTCACTTTCGCGGTCGGGCTGCAGGTAGACGTGGAAGTGCCGCCCGGTCAGGCGCCGGCCCATGACCTCGACACAGCCGATCTCGATGATCCGGTGGCCTTCACTGACCGGCATACCCGTGGTTTCGGTATCGAGAATGACCAGGCGTTTATCTTGCTGCTGCTCCACGCGGGGCGCTCCAACTTGCATCAGTTACAAAGGCTGCGATTGTACCGCAGCTCAACGCTTGGCGCGCACTTCCTCGACGCCGCGGTTGGCCAGCTGGTCGGCGCGTTCGTTGCCGGGGTGGCCGATGTGCCCGCGCACCCACTTCCAGGTGACCTTGTGGCGGTTGACCTGCTCGTCGAGCAGTTGCCACAGGTCGGCGTTCTTCACCGGCTCCTTGGCCGCGGTCTTCCAGCCGCGCTTCTTCCAGTTGGCCATCCACTCGTTGATGCCCTTCATCACGTACTGCGAGTCGGTGGTCAGTACCACTTCGCATTCACGCTTGAGCGCCATCAGCCCCTGGATCGCGGCCATCAGTTCCATGCGGTTGTTGGTGGTTTCGCGCTCGCCACCCCACAGTTCCTTCTCGACGCCCTTGAAGACCAGCAGGACGCCCCAGCCGCCCGGGCCGGGGTTGCCCTTGCAGGCGCCATCGGTATACATCTCGACGCTATCGCTCATGTACCACTCATGTTCAGTGCTTTTCGGTATCCGGGTTGGCGGCGCTGCGGTTGACCTTGGCCAGCGGCAGCGGCAACAGCTTGCCCATCGGCTCGCGGCGCACCTGGCGCAACGGCCGCAGGCCGACCACCATCTTGCGCGCCACCAGCAGGTAGACCCCGCCGCCGGCACTCTGCCAGCCGCCCGCCATCCGTTCCCAGCCTGCCAGGCGTTGCTGCCAGGCCGGCGAAGTGAGCGGCGGACGATAGCACCCGAAGCGGCGTTTCTCCAGCGCGAAGCCCAGCAGGTTGAGCCAGTCGCCGACCCGTGACGGCGAGATGCAGCGCGCCTTGCGCAGGGCACCATGGCTGAAGAAATGGCGCATGCCCCAGCCGCTCCAGGGGTTGATGCCGACGATCAGCAGGTGCCCGCCCGGGCGCACCGCGCTGGCGGCCTCGCGCAACAGGCCATGGGGCGACAGGCTGAAGTCCAGGCCATGCTGCAGCACGACTACATCGGCGGCGTGCTCGCTCAAAGGCCAGGCCTGCTCCTCGCAGACGATCTCCACCCCCGGCAGCGGTGCACCAAGGCGCACATTACGCTGCACCTGAGGCGCGCTGGGCGGCGTCTCGGCACAGGGGCCATAGTGCACGAGGTAGCCACCGAAGAAGCGCCCGAGCTCTTCTTCCAGCAGTTTTTCCTCTTCCTTCAACATCAGCTGGCCGAGTGGGCCGTTGAACCACTCTCGGGCCAGGCTGATCAGTTCGACCCATTCCGGGTCGGCCTGAGCAAAGGCTTGGTCGGTCATTGCGCTCTCCCTCGAAGGTTCTCGCTCCGCGCCATCGCGGCTAAGATGCCCTCATGTGCCACGCCTGGCGATACGGATCCGCACCATGATACAGATCGACGCTCTTCCCGCTTTCTCCGACAACTACATCTGGTTGTTACAGGATACTGCCAAACGCCGTTGCGCGGTGGTCGACCCCGGCGATGCCGGCCCGGTGGAGGCCTGGTTGGCCGCCAACCCCGGCTGGGCGCTGGACACCATCATGGTGACCCACCACCACCATGACCATGTCGGCGGTGTCGAACGCCTCAAGCAAAAGACCGGTGCCCGCGTCTGCGGCCCGGCCCGCGAGCAGATCCCGGGCCGCGACCTGGCACTGGACGAGGGTGACCAGGTCAGCGTGCTGGGCGTGACCTTCCAGGTTCTCGCCGTGCCGGGCCATACCCTCGGGCATATCGCCTACTTCAGCGACCAGCCGGCAACACCGCTGCTGTTCTGCGGCGACACCCTGTTCGCCGCTGGCTGCGGGCGCATGTTCGAAGGCACGCCGGAACAGATGCAGCCTGCCCTCGCCCGACTGGCAGCACTGCCGGCGCAGACCGAAGTCTATTGCACCCACGAATACACCTTGAGCAACCTGCGCTTCGCCAAGGCCGTGGAGCCCACCAACCCGCACGTTCTGCAGCGGTTCGAAGACGTTACCCGGTTGCGCGCCGAAAATCGCATCACCTTGCCATCAACGATCGGTCTCGAGCGCCTGACCAACCCCTTCCTGCGTACCGCTGAAACATTAGTTAAACAAAAAGCAGACGAATGGAAGGGACATTCAAACGACTCGCAGGTCACTGTTTTTGCTGCTTTGAGGTCTTGGAAGGACACCTTCTGATAACCTCAAGATATATCGCAGAGGGTTCACAACGGTTGACCCAGGCGGGAGCGGTTTCTAGAATCGCCGAAATTTTTCGCCCGGAAACCTGTGTCAGCCGATGTCTTCCCGTAGCCGCAGAACCGCTCATTCAGTCGCCCTGACGCGCCTGGCCCAAATCAGTGCGCTGGCGCTGGCCGCCACCCTGGTGGGCTGCCAGAGTACCCGTCAGCTCGACGAAGCCGACAGCGTTCGCGCGCACAACTACCAGGCACGGATCAAGCACAAGCCCTCGCCACTGGCGGTCAAACCGGCCGAACCACCGCAGGACGTGTGGGAGCGCATGCGTCAGGGCTTCGCCCTGCAGGACAACATCGACGTCAACCCGCGCATCGAGCAGCAGCGCCTGTGGTTCGCCAGCAACCCGACGTTCCTCGAGAGCGCCGGCGAGCGCGGCAGCCTCTACCTGCACTACATTGTCGAGCGCCTCGAAGAGCGCGACATGCCGCTGGAGCTCGCTCTACTGCCGGCGATCGAGAGCGCCTACAACCCAATGGCCTACTCGCGCGCCAGTGCGGCAGGCATGTGGCAGTTCATGCCGGCCACCGGTCGCCACTTCAACCTGCGCCAGACCAACTTCTACGATGGCCGTCGCGACATCACCGCGTCGACCAACGCCGCACTGGACTACCTGACCCGCCTGCACGACATGTTCAACGGCGACTGGCTGCTGGCCCTGGCGGCCTACAACGCGGGCGAAGGCACCGTCAGCCGTGCCATCGAGCGCAACGAGAAGCTCGGCCTGCCCACCGATTACTGGAACCTGCCACTGCCGCAGGAAACCCGTGACTACGTGCCCAAGCTGCTGGCACTGTCGCAAGTGGTGTCCACGCCTGAAGCCTACGGTGTGAACCTTACGCCGATCGCCAACGAGCCCTACTTCGAAGCGGTGGCCATCAACGACCGCCTCGACCTGTCGCGGGTCGCCGCCTTCGCCAACATCGACGAAGACGAACTGATCCAGCTCAACCCGGCTTTCAAGAAGCGCATGACCGTGGATGGCCCCAAGCAGCTGCTGGTGCCGACTGCCAAGGCGCAACTGCTCAGCGACAGCCTGTCCAACCTCAAGCCCGAGCAGTTGGTCAGCCTGCAGCCGAACAAGGCCGTGTTTGCCGCCGCCGTGGCCGAAGCCAAGGCGCCTGCTGCGCGCAGCTACCGGGTCAAGCGTGGCGACAGCCTGAGCAGCATCGCCAAGGCCAACCGGGTTGCGGTCAAGGACCTCCAGCGCTGGAACAAACTGCCGGGCAACCGCGTCAAGGCTGGCCAGGTCCTGGCCCTGCGCGGCGGCAGCGCGCCGAGCGCCGCAGGCAATCGGGTGGCCGACTCCGGGCAACGCTCCACCCAGTACAAGGTGCGCAAGGGTGATTCCCTCTATCTTGTAGCCAAACGTTTCAACGTTGAGATGCAGCACCTCAAGCGCTGGAACCCGCGCAGTGGGCATGCGCTCAAGCCAGGCCAGACGCTGACCGTCTATCTGTCGCACTGATACACGACGAAGGGCCGCTATGCGGCCCTTAGCAATCCCCTAGACCCCACTCTTTTTCCATACCCGGCAAGCTGTTACTGTACCCCGACCAAAGCCCAACGCCTCTGGATCGGATGCCGACTTGATACGTCCCCTCCTGCTGTCACTCAGCCTGGCCTTGAGCTTCCCCGCCGTCGCGATGGTGAGCGAAAGCCACGGATACGCGCAGTTCGGCACGCTCAAGTACCCAGCCACATTCACCCACTTCGACTGGGTCAACCCGCAAGCGCCCAAGGGTGGTACCTTGCGGGCCATGGCATTCGGCACCTTCGATACGCTAAACCCCTACACCTTCAAGGGCACCAGCCCGGTCACCACGCCGAACTTCCTGCAGTATGGCGTCAGCGAGCTGAACGAAACGCTGATGGTCGGTACCGGCCAGTACGACCCGTCCGGTGACGAGCCCACTTCCAGCTATGGCCTGATCGCCCGCTCGGTGGAGTACAGCGAAGACCGCAGCTGGGTGGTGTTCAACCTGCGCCCGGAAGCCCGCTGGCATGACGGCGCGCCGATCACCGCCGCCGACGTGGCGTTCTCGTACCGCACCCTGCTCAAGCAAGGCCACCCGATCTACCGCACCAACCTGCAAGAGGTACAGCGCGTCGACATCCTCGGCCCGCTGCGCATCCGCTTCGTCTTCAAGCGCGCCGGCAACCCACTGCTGATCCTGCGCCTGGGCGAAATGCCGGTATTGCCCAAGCACTACTGGCAAAAACGCGACTTCGAGGCCACCACCTTCGAACCGCCGCTGGGCAGTGGGCCGTATCGCATTACCCAGGTGGAACCTGGCCGGCGCCTGGTGTTCGAGCGGGTGAAGAACTACTGGGGCAAGGACCTGGCGGTGAACCGCGGCAAGTATAATTTCAACCGCGTCGAGTACGAGTTCTACCGCGATGCCACCGTGGCCTTCGAAGCGTTCAAGGCGGGTGAGTTCGACATCTATATCGAGCACCAGGCGAAAAACTGGGCCAACGGTTACAACTTCCCGGCCGTGCGCCGTGGCGAGGTGATCAAGGCGCAGATCCCGCACCAGATCCCTACCCAGACCCAGGGCCTGTTCATGAACAGTCGCCGGGCCACCTTCAGCGACCCGCGGGTGCGCCAGGCGCTAGGGCTGATGCTCGACTTCGAGTGGACCAACCGTGCGCTGTTCAGCAGCGCCTACCGCCGTGCGACCAGCTACTACCCCAACAGCGAGTTCGCCGCCAGCGGCGTGCCCACCGGCAAGGAATGGCTGCTGCTGGCGCCGTTCCGCGACCAGCTGCCCGACAAGCTGTTCACCCAGCCCTACCAGGTCAGCCACACCGACGGGCGTGGCATTGGCCGCCAGACTTTGCGCCAGGCCCTGGGTCTGCTCAACCAGGCCGGCTGGAAGCTCGACGGCCAGCGCCTGGTCAACGCCAAGGGCCAACCGCTGCGCATGGAGCTGTTGCTGGTGAACCCGAGCCTCGAACGCATCCTGCAACCTTATGTCGAAAACCTGGCCAGCATCGGCATCGACGCGCGCTTGCGCACCGTGGACCGTGCCCAGTACAAACAACGCCTGGACCAGTTCGATTTCGACATGATCCTGATGACCCTGAACCAGACCTTGAGCCCGGGCCTCGAACAGTGGCTGTACTTCCATTCCAGCCAGGCCTCGACCAAGGGCAGCAAGAACTATGCTGGGGTCAAGGACCCGGTGGTCGACCACCTGCTCGACACCCTGCTGGCCGCGCGCACCCGCGACGACCAGGTCGCCGCCGCCCGCGCCCTGGACCGCGTGCTTTCATGGCAGTACTACATGATCCCCAACTGGTACCTCGACAATCACCGCCTGGCCTACCGCAACCGGTTCGCCTTCGTCACCACGCCGCCCTACACCCTCGGGCTGAACAGCTGGTGGATAAAGCCTTCGGAGAAAGCCCAATGAAGCCGACGCTACGCCTGGCCTGCAGCCTGCTGTGCGCCTGCCTGAGCCTGCCCGCGCTGGCCGCGCCGCAACACGCGCTGACCCTGTACGACGAGCCGCCGAAATACCCGGCTGACTTCAAGCACTTCGACTACGTCAACCCCGACGCGCCCAAGGGCGGCACCTTCCGCCAGTCCAGCTTCGGTGGTTTCGACAGCCTCAACCCGTTCATCAGCAAGGGCGTGTCGGCCGATAACGTCAGCATCATCTACGACACCCTGATGCGCCAGAGCCTGGATGAGCCGTTCACCGAGTACGGCCTGGTGGCTGGCAAGATCGAAAAGGCCCCGGACAACAGCTGGGTGCGCTTCTACCTGCGCCCCGAGGCACGCTTCCACGATGGCCATCCGATGCGCGCCGAGGACGTGGTGTTCACCTTCAACGCCCTGATCAAGGACGGCGCACCGCTGTACCGCCAGTACTACGGCGACGTCGCCGAGGTAATCGCCGAAGACCCGCTGCGAGTGCTGTTCAAGTTCAAGCACAACAACAACCGCGAGCTGCCGCTGATCCTCGGCCAACTGCCGGTGCTGCCCAAGCACTGGTACGAAAACCGCGAATTCAACCGCGGCAACCTGGAAATCCCCCTGGGCAGCGGCCCGTACAAGGTTGCCGAGGTCAAGGCTGGCCGGACCATCCGCTACGAGCGGGTCAAGGACTACTGGGCCAAGGACCTGCCGATCAACCGCGGCTTCTACAACTTCGACGCCATGACCTTCGATTCCTACCGCGACACCGCCGTCGCCCTGGAAGCCTTGAAGGCCGGTGCATTCGACTACGCGCTGGAAATCAGCGCGAAAAACTGGGCTACCGCCTACAACGTGCCAGCCGTCCGCGAAGGCCGCCTGATCAAGGAAGAGCTGCCCAACGGCAACCCCACAGGGATGCAGGGCTTCGTCTTCAACATCCGTCGCCCGCTGTTCCAGGACGTGCGCGTGCGCGAGGCGCTGAGCCAGTTGCTGGACTACGAGTGGACCAACAAGCAGCTGTTCAACGGCGCCTACACCCGCACCGGCAGCTACTTCGAGAACTCGGAAATGGCCGCCCGCGGGCTGCCCAGCGCCAATGAACTGAAGATCCTCGAACCGCTGCGCGGCAAGGTGCCCGAGCAGGCCTTCAGCGAGGCCTTCCACAACCCGGTCAGCGATGGCAGCGGCATGATCCGCGAGCAACAGCGCAAGGCCTACAAGCTGCTGCAGGAAGCCGGCTGGAAGATCGTCGACGACAAGATGGTCGACGCCCAGGGCAAGCCGGTGGTGATCGAGTTCCTGCTCGCACAGACCGAGTTCGAGCGCATCCTGCTGCCGTTCAAGCGCAACCTCGCCGACCTGGGCATCGACCTCAACATCCGCCGCGTCGATGTCTCGCAGTACATCACCCGCCTGCGCTCGCGCGACTACGACATGATCGTCGGCGGCTTCTCCCAGTCCAACTCGCCTGGCAACGAACAACGCGAGTACTGGAGCAGCACCTCCGCCGACAACCCCGGCAGCCGCAACTTCATCGGCCTGCGCGACCCGGCCATCGACCAGTTGGTGGAAGAGCTGATCAATGCCGACTCGCGCCAGAGCCTGATCGACCATTGCCGTGCGCTGGACCGCGTGCTGCTGTGGGGCTACTACGTGATCCCCAACTGGCACATCAAGACCTGGCGCGTGGCCTACTGGAACCACATCGGCCATCCCAAGGTATCGCCGAAGTATGACGTCGGCATCGACACCTGGTGGATCAAGCCCAACGTGACCCCAGCGGTCACCGAAGCCCCTGCAGACGAGGCCAACTGACATGCTGGCCTACATCCTGCGCCGCCTGCTGCTGATCATCCCGACCCTGTTCGGTATCCTCATCATCAACTTCATCATCGTCCAGGCCGCCCCCGGTGGCCCGGTGGAACAGATGATCGCCAAGCTCGAAGGCTTCGAGGGCGCCACCAGCCGCATCGCCGGCGGCGGCGCCGAAGTTTCGGTGGCCGGTTCCAGCTACCGCGGCGCCCAGGGCCTGGACCCGGCGCTGATCGCCGAGATCGAGCACATGTACGGCTTCGACAAGTCGGCGCCCGAACGCCTGTGGATCATGGTCAAGAACTACGCCACGCTGGACTTCGGCAACAGCTTCTTCCGCGACGCCAAGGTCATCGACCTGATCGCCGAGAAGATGCCGGTGTCGATCTCGCTGGGGCTGTGGAGCACGCTGATCATGTACCTGGTGTCGATCCCGCTGGGCATCGCCAAGGCCGTGCGCCACGGCAGCCACTTCGACGTCTGGACCAGCTCGGCGATCATTGTCGGCTACGCCATCCCGGCGTTCCTGTTCGCCATCCTGCTGATCGTGCTGTTCGCCGGTGGCAGTTACTTCGACTGGTTCCCGCTGCGCGGCCTGACCTCGAACAACTTCGACGAGCTGTCCACCACGGGCAAGGTGCTCGACTACTTCTGGCACCTGGTGCTGCCGATCACCGCGCTGGTGATCGGCAACTTCGCCACCATGACCCTGCTGACCAAGAACAGCTTCCTCGACGAGATCAACAAACAGTACGTGGTCACCGCCAAGGCCAAGGGCCTGAGCCGGCCGCGCGTGCTGTACGGGCATGTGTTCCGCAATGCCATGCTGCTGGTGATCGCCGGCTTCCCGTCGGCGTTCATCGGCATCTTCTTCACCGGCTCCCTGCTGATCGAGGTGATCTTCAGCCTCGATGGCCTGGGCCTGATGAGTTTCGAAGCGGCCATCAACCGCGACTACCCGGTGGTCTTCGGCACCCTGTTCATCTTCACCCTGCTCGGGCTGGTGGTGAAGCTGATCGGCGACCTGACCTACACCCTGGTCGATCCACGCATCGACTTTGCCAGCCGGGAGCACTGACATGGCCCTGTCCCCCCTCAATCGCCGGCGCTTCGAGCGCTTCAAGGCCAACCGCCGAGGCTGGTGGTCGCTGTGGCTGTTCCTGATCCTGTTCGGCCTGAGCCTGGGCGCCGAACTGATCGCCAACGACAAACCGATTGCCGTGCACTACGACGGCTCGTGGTACTTCCCGGCATTCAAGCGCTACCCGGAAACCACCTTCGGCGGCGAATTCCCGCTGGAGGCCAACTACAAGAGCCCGTATATCCGCGACCTGCTGGAGAAGAAAGACAGCTTGGTGGTCTGGGCGCCGATCCCGTTCAGCTACCAGAGCATCAACTACGACCTGCGCGTACCGGCCCCGGCGCCACCCTCGGCGGACAACTGGCTGGGTACCGACGACCAGGGCCGCGACGTGCTGGCGCGGGTGATCTACGGCTTCCGTGTGTCGGTGCTGTTCGCCATCACCCTGACCGTGCTCAGCTCCATCATCGGCGTCATCGCCGGCGCCCTGCAGGGCTTCTACGGCGGCTGGGTCGACCTGGCCGGGCAGCGCTTCCTGGAAATCTGGTCCGGCCTGCCGGTGCTGTACCTGCTGATCATCCTCGCCAGCTTCGTGCAGCCCAACTTCTGGTGGTTGCTGGGCATCATGCTGCTGTTCTCGTGGATGAGCCTGGTGGACGTGGTGCGCGCCGAGTTCCTGCGCGGGCGCAACCTCGAATACGTGCGCGCGGCCCGTGCCCTGGGCATGCGCAATGGCGCGATCATGTACCGGCACATCCTGCCCAATGCCATGATTTCGACCATGACCTTCATGCCGTTCATCCTCACCGGTGCCATCGGCACCCTGACCGCGCTGGACTTCCTCGGCTTCGGCCTGCCCGCCGGCGCGCCGTCGCTGGGCGAGCTGGTGGCGCAAGGCAAGTCCAACCTGCAAGCCCCGTGGCTGGGCATCAGCGCCTTCGCCGTGCTGGCGATCATGCTGAGCCTGCTGGTGTTCATCGGCGAATCCGCCCGCGATGCCTTCGACCCGAGGAAGTGAAATGAGCGAACAGAACCTGATCGAAGTGCGCGACCTGGCGGTGGAGTTTGTCACCGGCGAGCAGGTCAACCGGGTGGTCGATGGCATCAGCTTCGACATCCGCAAGGGCGAGACCTTGGCCCTGGTCGGCGAAAGCGGTTCGGGCAAATCCGTTACCGCGCACTCGATCCTGCGCCTGCTGCCCTACCCCCTGGCCCGCCACCCCAGCGGCAGCATCCGCTATGAAGGCAAGGACATGCTGCAGCAGAACGAGAAGACCCTGCAACGTATTCGCGGCAACCGTATCGCGATGATCTTCCAGGAGCCGATGACCTCGCTGAACCCGCTGCACTGCATCGAGAAGCAGATCAACGAAATCCTCCTGCTGCACAAGGGCCTGACCGGCAAGGAAGCCACAGCGCGCACACTGGAACTGCTGGAATTGGTCGGCATCCCCGAACCGCGCAAGCGCCTGAAGGCGCTGCCTCACGAGCTCTCCGGCGGCCAACGCCAGCGAGTGATGATCGCCATGGCCCTGGCCAACGAGCCGGAGCTGTTGATCGCGGATGAGCCGACCACGGCGCTGGATGTAACCGTGCAATTGAAGATCCTCGACCTGCTGAAAAAGCTGCAGGCGAAGTTAGGCATGGCCCTGCTGCTGATCAGCCACGACCTCAACCTGGTACGCCGCATCGCCCACCGCGTGTGCGTGATGCAGCGCGGGCAGATCGTCGAACAAGCCGAGTGCACCACGCTGTTCAGTGCCCCGCAGCATCACTACACGCAGATGCTGATCAACGCCGAGCCCAGCGGGTTGCCAGCGCATAACCCGGTGGGGGCGCCGTTGCTGGAGGTGAATGACCTGAAGGTCTGGTTCCCGATCAAGAAGGGGCTGCTGCGCAAGACGGTTGACCACGTGAAGGCGGTGGACGGGATCAACTTCAGCCTGCCCCAGGGGCAGACGCTGGGGATTGTCGGCGAATCCGGGTCGGGCAAGTCGACACTGGGGCTGGCGATTCTGCGGTTGATCTCCAGCCAGGGCGGGATTCGCTTTCATGGCCAGCAGCTCGAAGGGATGAACCAGAAGGCAGTGCGCCCGCTGCGGCGGGAAATGCAGGTGGTGTTCCAGGACCCCTTTGGCAGCCTGAGCCCGCGCATGTGTGTGGCGGATATCGTTGGCGAGGGGCTGCGGATTCACAAGATCGGCACGCCAGAGGAACAGGAAGCCGCAATCGTTGCGGCGCTGGAGGAAGTGGGGTTGGACCCGCGCACCCGCCATCGCTACCCCCATGAGTTTTCCGGTGGCCAGCGCCAGCGGATCGCCATTGCCCGGGCACTGGTGTTGAAGCCGGCACTGATCCTGCTGGATGAGCCGACCTCGGCGCTGGACCGCACGGTGCAGCGGCAGGTGGTGGAGTTGCTGCGGAACCTGCAGGCCAAGTACAACCTGACGTACCTGTTCATCAGCCATGACTTGGCGGTGGTGAAAGCGCTGAGCCATCAGTTGATGGTGATCAAGCATGGGCATGTGGTGGAGCAAGGGGATGCGCGGGAGATCTTCCATGCGCCGCAACATGTTTATACGAAACAATTGTTGGAAGCGGCGTTTCTGGGGGACGCTTGAAGCATTCAGAATCAGATTTAACCGCTGGTTTGTAGTCCATTTCCCAAAGATACTCCCAGCGCATGTTTTCCGTTGCGGCTATGTGGGGCTAGCCCTAGTCTCGGCTGGTCGCTGAACCTCAGCGATACAGCTTTGACAGGCTGTGACGGTTCTATCACGCAGACGGTCTCCACTCTATGGCGGCTGTACGTGTGGGCACGCTTGCGTGCGCCGGAACTTTTGCGTGATTAACCGCCGGTCTGTCAACCCACGTACAGCTGCCACCCTTCTGTTTGACAGCAGACAGGTGGTGGCCTCGATAACGGTTAATTACGATGCTGAAGATAGTCCCCGATCCACCTCACGATATTCATTCCCTTGAAGACACCCTGATCCAGGCCACCGACTACGCGCTGTGTGCGACGACCGTGGTGCATCAGGCATTGCTGCTGCAGCCCAAGTCACCGGCGTCGATTTTGATGATGGCCTCGATGCATGAGATGGAGGCGCTGCGGGCATTGCTCGAATCCGCTTTGATCCAGGTGCAGATGCCCACTGGGCATCGGACTTTGCACTAAGGCTCAGGTGATGTCCTGGCTGGTCTGGCCTCTTCGCGGGCACGCCCGCTCCCACAGGGAATCGCGTATCCCCGTGGGAGCGGGCGTGCCCGCGAAGAGGCCAGACCAGGCAATAGAGATTTCAGGGAGATTTACACAATGACCACAGACAACCCCCAATGCACTGTCGGCAAGACCACCTTCTTCCAAGGTGAAAACCAGACCCACCCACTGTTCCGCATCGAACCCGGCATTCCTTGCCAGGATGCCCGCGAACAGGCCTCGGAACTCATGGGCTATGTGCGGGAACTGACCATCCTTGGCCTGATGGACGAGAAACCGATGATGATCTGGGCTTCACACTATCTAAGCGCAATGGCCAAGGCGCTGATGGATGATGCCGAGCTGGGTATGAGGCATTGAGCCTGCTGTTCCATAGATCAGGCAGGTTAATCGCCTTAAGTGTGCAGCCCCTGGCATTTCTACCAGTTTCGGAGCTGAGCAGATCGTAATTGAATGGCATCACGTTCAAAATTGCGAGACGCACCATGGCCGTTACTGAGCATGGACTTGATGTGATGCTTCCAGCGTTCATCGAAGAACGCATGGAGCGGTTCAATCAAAAACGTTACAAAGACACTTGGGGAGGCCGCCATCTTCTACATGGCGCCGCCCCGTCGGCCAGCAGTATCCGGCTTTCCAGCAATGACTACCTGTGCCTCTCTTCCGAACTTTCGCTACTGAAATCCCAAGCGAAAGCCATGATCAACGCACCCAAGCAGGTGCTGATGTCACCCGTATTTCATGACGAGAACAGTGCTACACGTACCCTGGAAAGGGCGCTGGCCCGGTACATGGGCACGGCTGACGGAATTCTCTGTCAGTCTGGCTGGGCCGCGAACACTGGGCTTATGCAGGCAATCGCCAGTGCGCACATACCCGTCTATCTCGATCATATGGCACACATGTCACTGTGGTACGGTGCCCAGGCAGTGCGGGCACCCGTCTACTCATTCCGCCATAACGATGCTGCCCACCTTGAGGCGCAGATTCACTCCAAAGGCCCAGGCATCATTGCGGTTGATGCAATCTACAGTACCAACGGGGACCTTTGTCAGCTCCGGGACATCACCACTGTCGCTAGGCAAACACAGAGCGCGCTCGTGGTCGACGAGTCTCATTCACTAGGGGTTTACGGCAAGGGTGGAGCAACCGTTACCCAAACTCTAGGTCTGGAGGACAGTGTTCATTTCATCACTGTCAGCCTGGCCAAGGCCTTCGCAGGCCGCGCCGGGCTTATTGGTTGTCCAAATGGCGTGCGTGATTACTTCATGATGGCCTCTTATCCGACCTGTTTCAGCTCCAGCCTACTTGATCACGAGTTAGTGTGGTTAGAGCAGGCGCTGAATTTCATTACTGCATCGGAGTCACGCCGAGAGCACCTGCGTGATATGAGTAAACGCGTACGACAACAACTCCATGGTGCAGGACTGCCGGTGAGTAACATCGGCGAACAGATTATTGCGCTCGAAGCCGGCGATGAAACTCAGACCATGCAGCTTCGCGACGCACTGGAGAGCCATGACGTATATGGGTCGGTATTCTGTTCACCTGCCACGCCATTACGACATGCCTTGATTCGCTTCTCGATGAACAGCAGCATTTCTCTTGAGCAAGCCGAGCGTATTGTGAAAGGAGCCCTTGCGGCGTATTCAAAGGTTCGAGGCAAGCAAACATGATTTCACTTGCTGTTATCCAACTGGCCGGCCGCTCATGCGTCTCGAACACATCCCCGCGCGCAGGGCGCACTCAAATTCACAGGCGTTGAAGCGCTGATGGAGTGCACCAGAGCAGCACATCACCCGTGTGAACATGTTTCTGCTTAATGGGCGTGAACGCCGTATCCAGTGTTCCCAACGCGATGGAAACCCAATCTGAATACTCGCCTGATGAACGAGACCAGAACAAACTGGACCCACAACGCGAACAAAACTCGCGCCGCACTGCCTCGGAAGAGGCATAGCCGCTGACTAACTCTGCACCACTCAGCATCCGCATCGACTCCCGCGGCACGCTGCCATAACTGGCAAACGCCGCCCCGTGCCCTTTCCGGCATTGGCTACAGTGGCAATGGCTCACCGCCTTCGGCGCGGTCAGCAACTCATAGCGTACGCCGCCACACAGGCAGCTCCCCTGATAATGCTCCGTCATGGGTCAGTCCATCCCAGGAAAACCAGCGAGCTTAACCTTGTCCCCACAACTTCGGAATACGCGGCGCCGTGACCGGAGCTCCGGGCGGCTCTAGTCATCAGAAATTCTGATCACGATCGTCTTTCATCATCAGCCAGATCGGGAATAGATTCTCTCCAGTCAACTCCCAGCAACAACGGTAGAGCCCATGTCCAGCCAACAACAAAAGCCCGCCTCCCCTGCCCTCGATACGCTGATCCAGCGTTCCGGCCTGCCCAGCCCCTCTCTCAGCGAAGCCCAGGCCCATGCGCTGCTGCAGGCGCACTTCGGCCTGGATGGCGACCTGACGGCGCTGGGCAGCCAGCAGGACTTGAACTTCCGCGTGGACGCAGCGCAAGGGCGCTTCGTGCTCAAGGCCTGCCATGGCAGCTACGCCGAAGTCGAACTGCAGGCGCAGCACGCCGCCCTGGCCTACCTGCGCGAGCAGGGCCTGCCAGTGCCTGCCGTGCAAGCTGCGCAAAGTGGCGAAAACCTGCTGGCAGTGGACATCGACGGGCAGCCCCTGCGGGTACGCCTGCTCGACTACATCGACGGCCAGTCACTGACCCGCCTCAAGCACATGCCGCCACGCCTGATGGCTGAACTGGGCAGGTTGTGCGCACGGCTCGACCAGGCCTTGGTCGACTTCGACCACCCAGGCTTGGAGCGCACCCTGCAATGGGACCCGCAACATGCCCAGGCGCTGATCGAGCACCTGCTGCCAATGCTGCAGGATGCCGGACAACGCACCCGCATCGAGCAGGCCACGCGTGTGGCCAGCGAGCGCCTGGTACCCTTGGCGCAGCGGCTGCCGACCCAGGCCGTGCACCTGGACATCACCGACGACAACACCGTGTGGGCCCGGGACGACCAGCGCCAATGGCAACTGCAGGGTGTGATCGACTTCGGCGACCTGTCGCGTACCTGGCGCATCGCCGACCTGTCGGTGACCTGCGCAGCGCTGCTGCACCATGCCGAGGGCGACCCGCTACGCATCCTGCCGGCGGTCAGCGCCTACCAGGCCCTCAACCCGCTGACCGAGGCCGAGCTGCGTGCCTTGTGGCCGTTGGTGCTGAACCGTGCGGCGGTGCTGGTACTGAGCAGCGCGCAGCAATTGGCCGTGGACCCGGACAACCAGTACACCCGCGACAACGTCGCCCATGAATGGGAAATCTTCGATACCGCCACGGCCGTGCCGTTCGCCTTGATGGAGGCGGCCATTCTGCAGGCGGCCGGCCTGCCAGCCGACGCAGCCGATTTGACTGACTGTGCGCCGCTGCTCCCCGAGTTGGTGGGGCAGCCGGTCAAGCGAGTCGACCTTGGCGTGCTCAGTGTGCATTGTGAGGCCAGCAACTGGGAACAAGCAGGCTTCGACCAGCACCTGCTGAGCTCGCAACCTGCACCGGCCTGTAGCCTTCACGGCCAGTATCGCCTGTCGCAAACCCACATAGACCGCCCCGAAGAGCCTGCCACCTGCGCGCTGGGCGTTGAGCTGCATGTGCCCAACGGCAGCCTGGTTCAGGCGCCCGAAGCGGGCATCTGGCAACGTCACGGCGACGGTCGTGGTTGCCTGCGCACGCCACACTGGGCCTTGTGGTTGCAAGGCCTGGAAGAGGCCCCGGCGGATGGCCAGGCCGTGGCGAAAGGGCAATCCCTGGGTAGCAGCTGCGGCTTCCTCAGTGTCCAGCTGTGCCTCGACACCCACATCCAGCCACCGTTCTTCGCCACCCCGTCGCAAGCTGACGCCTGGCTGACCCTGTGCCCGTCGCCTGCCGTGCTGCTGGGCTTCGATTGCGACGCCGAACCGTTGCCCGACCCGCAGGCTCTGCTGGCCCGTCGCGACGCCAGCTTCGCCCGCTCACAGAAGCACTACTACGCGCAGCCACCGCAGATCGAACGCGGCTGGCGCAACTACCTGATCGACCTGCAGGGTCGCTCTTACCTGGACATGCTCAACAACGTCGCCGTGCTGGGCCACGGCCACCCGCGCATGGTCGCCGAATCGGCGCGCCAGTGGTCGCTGCTCAACACCAACTCGCGCTTCCATTACGCTGCCATCACCGAGTTCTCCGAGCGCCTGCTCGACCTCGCGCCCGAGGGCTTCGACCGGGTATTCATGGTCAACAGCGGCACCGAGGCCAACGACCTGGCGATCCGCCTGGCCTGGGCCTACAGCGGTGGCCGCGACCTGCTCAGTGTGCTGGAGGCCTACCACGGCTGGTCGGTGGCCACCGATGCCATTTCCACCTCGATCGCCGACAACCCGCAGGCCCTGGAAACCCGCCCCGACTGGGTGCACCCGGTGGAGGCACCGAACACCTTCCGCGGCCGCTTCCGCGGTGCCGACACGGCGGCCGACTACCTGCGCGACGTCGACACCAAGCTGGCCGACCTCGATGCCCGTGGCCGCCAGCTGGCCGGCATCATCTGCGAGCCGGTGTACGGCAATGCCGGGGGCATTTCGCTGCCGGCCGGTTACCTGCGCGACGCCTATGCCAAGGTCCGGGCCCGGGGCGGTGTGTGCATCGCCGACGAAGTGCAGGTCGGCTACGGCCGCCTGGGCGAGTACTTCTGGGGCTTCGAGGAACAAGGCGTAGTGCCCGATATCATCACCATGGCCAAGGGCATGGGCAACGGCCAGCCGCTGGGTGTGGTGATCACCCGCCGCGAGATCGCCGAGGCACTGGAGGCCGAGGGTTACTTCTTCTCCTCGGCCGGCGGCAGCCCGGTCAGCTGCCGCATCGGCATGGCGGTACTGGACGTGATGCAGGAGGAAGGCCTGTGGGACAACGCCCGCGACACCGGGCGCTATTTCAAGGCGCGCCTGCAGGCACTGGTCGACAAGCACCCGCTGGCCGGCGCGGCGCATGGTTCGGGCTTCTACCTGGGGCTGGAGCTGGTGCGCAACCGTGAAACCCTGGAGCCGGCCACCGAGGAAACCATGCTGCTGTGCGACCGCCTGCGCGAACTGGGGATCTTCATGCAGCCGACCGGCGACTACCTGAACATCCTCAAGATCAAGCCGCCGATGTGCACTACCCGGGCGAGCGTCGACTACTTCGTCGACAGCATCGACCGGGTGCTTGGCGAAGGCCTGTAAGGGGGCTGTCAACCGGGTCGGCGAGTGTTCATACTTTCCGGCCTCTTCCTCAGGTTTGCGCACATGGCCTTCAGCAGCGACTCCCTGGCAATTTTCCTCGCGGTGCTGGAGGCGGGCTCGTTCTCTGCCGCCGCGCGCAAACTGGGGCGGGTGCCGTCGGCCGTGAGCATGGCCATCGCGCAACTGGAAGCCGAGCTGGACCTGGCCCTGTTCGACCGCGCCACACGCAAGGCCCTGCCCACCAGCGCCGCCCTGGCCCTGGAGCCCCAGGCGCGGCAGGTGATCTGCCAGCTCAACCTGCTCGACGCCCAGGCCCTGCAACTGCACCAGGGGCTGGAAAAGCGCCTGACCATCGCCATGGCCCCAGAGCTGCAGACCGGCCGCTGGAGCCAGCCGCTGGAAACCCTGGCGAAGGAATTTCCCAGTCTGGAGATCGAAGTGCGCTCGGCGACCCAGACCGAAGCGGTGCGCTTGCTGCATGAGGGCAGCGTACAACTGGCGCTGGTGTTCGAGCGCCCGGGGATCGATGAACGCGAGTCCTTTCTCGAAGCAGGTAGCCAGCTGCTGGTGGCCGTCGCTTCACCGCGTCATCCCGCTGGCAGCAACAGTGGCACGCCGCTGCCTGAAGAAGCGTTTGCCGAACAGCGGCAGATCATCGTGGCCTCGGGCAAGGCCACCGGGTCGGATCCGCGCATGGTGCTGTCGCGGCGAATATGGTTGACCGACAGCTATCTGGCGACGCTCAATCTGGTGCAGTCCGGCCTGGGCTGGGCCTACTTGCCGCAGCCGCTGGTGGAGCCATTGATTGCCTCGGGGGCACTGGCCGAGGTTCGGTTTGACAACATGGCCAGCCGCTTGCGGTTGTGGGTGGACATCATCTGGCTGAAGCCGCGGCCGTTGGGCCTGGGTGCCAGGCGCTATCTGGAGGTCATGCGACAGCTGTTCGAGAAAGAACCACCCAGGGCCTGACACGGCGCAGTCCCTGTAGGAGCGGCCTTGTGTCGCGAAAGGGCTGCACAGCAGCCCCGGCAATTTGTGATTAACAGCTGAAATCGAGGGGCCGCTTTGCGGCCCTTTCGCGACACAAGGCCGCTCCTACAAAGGCCGCGTCAAACAGTCAGATCGAAGCGGGGGCTACAAGCCGATACCCCACCCCAGCCTCGGTAATGATGAACCGTGGCGCCGTCGGGTCATCACCGAGCTTCTGCCGCAAATGCCCCACCACGATCCGCAGGTAGTGGGTGTCGTCGACATGGGTCGGCCCCCAGATGTCCTTGAGCAATTGCTGCTGGGTAATCACCCGACCCGGGTGCCCCGCCAGTTGTGCAAGCAGCGCGTACTCCTTGCGCGTCAGTGCGATCTCCAGGCCATCCAGCGTCACTTTGCGAAAGGCGAAGTCCACCACCAGCGGCCCGAAGCTCGCCGTCACTTCGCTGCCGCCCGCCTGCGGCACCTGGCGCAGCAGCGCGCGTACCCGGGCCAGAAACTCCTGGATACCGAAGGGCTTGGTCACATAGTCATTGGCGCCGCCATCCAGCGCATCGACCTTCTGCACCTCGCTGGCCCGCACCGACAACACCAGCACCGGCACCGCGCTCCACTCGCGCAACTCGCGCAGCACCTGCTGGCCGTCCATGTCGGGCAGGCCGAGGTCGAGCACCACCAGGTCAGGCTTGGCCAGCGCCGCCTGGGCCAGGCCCTCGCTGCCGGTGGCGGCTTCGATCACCTTGTAGCCCTGGGAGCTGAGGCTGATGCGCAGGAACTTGCGGATCTGTGGTTCGTCGTCGATGACCAACAGGGTGGCGGACTGGCTCATGGGGCTTCGCTTTCGGCTTCGGGTTGCTGGGGCAGCGGCAAGCATAGAGTGATGCAGGTGCCGTGGCCATCGATGCCTTCACCGACCAGGATCTGCCCGCCGTGGGCACCGATCATGCCCTGGCAGATCGCCAGGCCCAGGCCGGTGCCCTGCCCGCCGCGATCACCACGGGCGGCGGTGTAGAACATGTCGAAAATCTTTTCGCGCTCGGCCACCGGGATGCCGGGCCCCTGATCGCTGACGGCGAAGTGCAGTTGCTCGTCGTGCACCGAAACCTGCAGCTCCAGGCGGCCTTGGGCGGGCGAGAAGCGAGCGGCGTTTTCCAGCACATTGATCAGTGCCTGCTCGATCAACGCGGCATGCACGAACAGCAACGGCAACTCACCGGGCACCTCGGTGTGCACGCGCAACGGCGCCAATACCGCGCGCAGCCGGTTGAGGGCACTGCCGACAATGTCGGCCGGGGCCACCCAGTCGCGGGCAAGCTTGAGCCCGCCGTGGCCGAGGCGGGTCATGTCGAGCAGGTTCTGGATGTAGCGGTCCAGGCGTTCGGCTTCGTTGCGCGTGCCTTCGAGCAGCTCGCGGCGATCTTCGACCGGGATCGCCTCGCCCAGCGCCAGCAGGCTGTCGATGCTGCCGCGCATGGCCGTCAGCGGGGTGCGCAGGTCATGGGACACCGAGGCTAGCAAGGCACTGCGCAGCTGCTCGGTTTCGCCGTGCAGGCGAGCGGCTTCGAGCTGTTCGGCCAGGCGGGCACGGGCCAGCGCCTGCGCCAAGGGTTGGCCGAGGGCCATCAGCAGGCGCCGACGCTGGGCACTCAATGGCTCGCCGGAACGCGGGCGCACACCGAGCAGGGCCAGGGGCTGATCGTCAACCGCCAGCGGCCACCACCACCAGCGCCCGTTGGGCAAGGTATCACTGCCGTGGCCAGCGGCCTGGCCATGCTGCCAGGCCCACTCGGCGGCAGCACGCTCGTTGTCGTTCAAGGCCTGGGCTTCGCCGCTCGCCAGGTGCAGCAGGCCTTCGCTGTTGCGCTCCAGCAGGCACACCTGCACGTCTTTCCAGCCATTAAGGTGTCGACCGGCGGCGTTGAACACCGCCTGGCGATCGGTGGCCACCGTCAGGCGACGCGACAGGTCGAGCAGCTGGTTGGTCTGCGCCTGGGTTTCGCGCAGGGCCTGCAGCTGGCTGCGCTGGCGGGCAGCGAGGTTGCCGGTGAGGGCCGCCATGAGCAGGAAGAACACCAGCGTCAGCACATCCTCCTCACGCTGGATGCTGAACGAGAAGTTCGGTGGAATGAACAGGAAGTCGTAGGTCAGGAACGACAGCGCCGCGCAGGCCAGCGCCGGGCCCAGACTGCTGCGCACGGCCACCAGCAGCACGGCGGCGAGGAACACCAGCGAGATGTTGGGCAGCGCCAGCACGCTCGACACGCCCCAGGCCAGGCCGGCGGCCAGCGCCGTGGCCACCAGCGCCAGCAGGTAGTGGCGCCAGACCCACACCCGGCTGACCGCCGCCCGCGCCGGCCGTGCCTGGCTGTCGCGGTCGAGCACGTTGATCTCCAGGCCATGGCTTTCGCGCAGCAGCCGGGTGGCGACGCCGGCGCCGAACAGACGACGGCGCAGCCGGTCACGGGATTGCCCGACCAGCACCAGGCTGGCGCGACGTTCGGTGGCGTGCTGGATCAAGGTCCGCGCCACTTCGCCGGCACGCAGCAACACCACCTCGCCCCCGAGGCGCTCGGCCAGTTGCTGAGCCGCCTGCAGGCGCTGACGGGCGGCTTCGTCACGCAGCCGGCCGTTGTCGACGTGCACCAGGCTCCAGGGCAGGTGGCGGCGCTGGGCAACACGGCTGGCGTGACGCACCAGGCGCTCGGCCTGCTCGTCACCATCCACGCCCACCAGCAGGCGCCCACGCAAGGCCGGCGCCGCTTCGCCGCGCAGGCGATAACCGTGGGCCAGGTCGGCGTCGACCTGGGCGGCAGCGGTCTGCATGGCCAGTTCGCGCAGGGCAGTAAGGTTGGTTTGCGAGAAGTACGCATCAATGGCGGCCCGTGCCTGCTCCGGCACGTACACCTTGCCTTCGCGCAGGCGTTCGAGCAGCTCGCGCGGCGGCAGGTCGATCAGCACCAGCTCGAAGGCTTCCTGCAGCACCCAGTCCGGCAGGGTTTCGCGCACCTGCACGCCGGTAATGCCGCGGACCTTGTCGTTGAGGCTTTCCAGGTGCTGGACGTTGACCGTGGTGTACACGTCGATGCCGGCGGCGAGCAGCTCCTGCACGTCCTGCCAGCGCTTGGCGTGACGGCTGCCGGGGGCGTTGGTGTGGGCCAGTTCGTCGACCAGGGCCAGGGTCGGGGCAGCCTTGAGCAGGCCGTCGAGGTCCATTTCCTCGAGGGTGACACCGCGGTATTCGCTGCGCAGCAAGGGCTGCTGGAGCAGGCCGCCGAGCAGCGCTTCGGTTTCGCTGCGGCCATGGGTTTCGACCACCCCGGCCAACACTTGCACGCCCTGGCGTTGCTGGGCGTGGGCGGCCTGGAGCATGGCGAAGGTCTTGCCCACGCCTGGGGCGGCGCCGAGGAAGACCTTGAGCCGGCCGCGGCCGCTGCGTGGGAGGGTGGCCAACAGCGCGTCTGCGCGGGTGGAGTCACTCATGTTTCATCCTTCAGAATTTGCTCTTTTGCGTATTCCCTGGGCCTGCTCTGCAGGCCTTCGCGGGCTTGCCCGCTCCCACAGGGATACCACTGGCATGAAAGCTGTGGCGATCCCTGTGGGAGCGGGCAAGCCCGCGAAGGGCCGCAGAGCGGCCCCGGTCAAAGATGTTCCAGTGCCTGGTTCAAGGCCAGCACATTGACCACCGGCGGCCCGATCAATGGGTGGAGGGTGGCCTCTTCCAGCAAGGCTTGCAAGCGCTCCACCGGTACCTGGCGCGCCGCCGCTACCCGAGGAATCTGGTAGGCCACGGCTTGCGGTGGCAAGTGCGGGTCAAGGCCGCTGCCCGAGGTGGTCAGCAAGGCCTGCGGCACCGGCCCCAACTGCGCCTGGTACAGCGTCGCAGCATCGCCCTTGACCCGCTCGGCCAGTGCCGGGTTGCTCGGTGCCAGGTTGCTGGCGCTGCTGGCCACGGTGGCGAATGCCCCGGCCGAGGGCCGCGAGTGGAACCAGCCATCGCCCTGGAAATCCTGGGCGATCAAGGCCGAACCCCGCACCTGCCCGCGCTCATCGCGCACCAGGCTGCCATTGGCCTGCTCGGGGAACGCCAGCTGGGCAACCCCGGTCACCGCCAGCGGGTACAGCGCGCCAGTGACGACCGTCATCAGCAGGATCAGGCTCATCGCCGGGCGTACGTAACTGTTCATGATGGCCTCCTCAGACCAGGTGCAGGGCATTGAGCAGCAGGTCGATCAGCTTGATCCCGGCAAACGGCACGATGATGCCGCCCAGCCCGTAGATCAGCAGGTTGCGCCGCAGCAGGTGCGCCGCGCTCGCCGCCTGCACACGCACACCGCGCAGTGCCAGCGGGATCAGCACGATGATGATCAGCGCGTTGAACACGATGGCCGAGAGGATCGCGCTCTGCGGGCTGGCCAGGTGCATCAGGTTGAGCACGCCGAGCTGCGGGTAGATGGCGGCAAACAGCGCCGGCAGGATGGCGAAGTACTTGGCCACGTCGTTGGCGATGGAGAAGGTGGTCAGCGCCCCGCGGGTCACCAGCAGTTCCTTACCCACCTGCACCACGTCCAGCAGCTTGGTCGGGTCGCTGTCCAGGTCGACCATGTTGGCCGCCTCGCGTGCCGCCTGGGTGCCATCGTTCATGGCCATGCCGACGTCCGCCTGGGCCAGCGCCGGGGCGTCGTTGGCGCCGTCACCGCACATGGCCACCAGACGACCGTCGTTCTGCTCCTGGCGGATGCGTGCCAGTTTCTTCTCCGGCGTGGCTTCGGCGAGCACATCGTCCACGCCGGCTTCGGCGGCGATGGCCGCAGCGGTCAACGGGTTGTCACCGGTCACCATCACGGTGCGGATGCCCAGCTTGCGCAGCTCGGCGAAACGCTCGCGGATGCCCGGCTTGACCACGTCCTTGAGGTGGATCACGCCGAGCAGGCGCTTGTCCAGGCATACCAGCAACGGGGTGCCACCGCTCTGGGCAATGCGCTCCACTTCACGGGCCAAGGCGGTGGGCAGGTCCAGGCGCTGCATGCCGACGAAGGCCAGCACGGCGTCAACGGCGCCCTTGCGGTAACGGTGTTGCTGGAAGTCGATGCCCGACAGGCGCGTCTCGGCGCTGAAGGCGATGGCCTGGTACTGGCCGGGCGACGGCTCGACGAAGTCGTGCAACTGGCGCAGGTATTCGACGATCGACTTGCCCTCGGCGGTGTCGTCGGCCAGCGAAGCGAGCAAGGCACCCTCCCCCAGCTCCTTGGCTGTCACGCCCTGGGCCGCATGCAGGGCACTGCAGCGACGGTTGCCGAAAGTGATGGTACCGGTCTTGTCGAGCATCAACGTATGCACGTCGCCGGCTGCCTCTACCGCACGGCCGGAGCGGGCGATCACGTTCAGCCGCACCAGGCGGTCCATGCCGGCGATGCCGATGGCCGAGAGCAGGCCGCCGATGGTGGTCGGGATCAGCGTCACCAGCAGCGCGGCGAGGAAGATCAGCGGCAGGCTGCCGCCGGCAAAATGGGCGAACGGTTGCAAGGTCACCACCACGATCAGGAAGATCAGGGTCAGGCCGATCAGCAGGATGTCGAGGGCGATTTCGTTGGGGGTCTTCTGCCGCTTGGCGCCTTCGACCAGGGCGATCATGCGGTCCAGGGTCGACTCGCCGGGGTTGCTGGTGATGCGGATCAGCAGCCAGTCGGAAACCAGCCGGGTGTTGCCGGTGACGGCCGAGCGGTCGCCGCCGGATTCGCGGATGACCGGCGCGGACTCGCCGGTGATGGCCGCTTCGTTGACCGCTGCGATGCCTTCGAGCACCTCGCCGTCACCGGGGATCATCTCGCCGGCCACCACCCGCACCACATCGTCCTTGCGCAGCGCCGTGGCCGCGACGCTTTCGAAACTGCCATCGCGTTTGCGGCGCTGTGCCGTCAGCCCCTGGCTACCGGCCTTGAGGCTGTCGGCGCGGGCTTTGCCACGGCCCTCCGCGAGGGCTTCGGCAAAGTTGGCGAACAGCACGGTGAACCACAGCCACAGGGCAATCTGCGCGGCAACACCGGTGCTGACGCCATTGCCGGGGGCGAAACACAGCGCGGTGGTGAGGATCGCCGTCAGGGCGACCACCAGCATCACCGGCGCCCGTTTGAGCTGGCGCGGGTCGAGCTTGACGAAGGCCTGCACCAGCGCCGGCCGCCACAGGGCCGCAAAGCGGGTCTGGTCCTTGGCGCAGTGTGAGGCTTTCACTTCAGGAATGGGCATGTTCATGGATGATTCCTCAGAAACCCAGGCTCAGTTGTTCGGCGATCGGCCCGAGGGCCAGGGTCGGCAGGAAGGTCAGGCCACCGACCAGCAGGATGGTCACCAGCAACAGGCAGGCGAACAGCGGGCCGTGGGTGGGGAAGCTGTTGCTGCCCTGGGGCGCGCTCTTCTTCGCCGCCAGGCTGCCGGCCAGGGCCAGGATCGGCAGGATGTAGCCGAAGCGGCCGATCAGCATGGCCAGGCCGATCATCACGTTGTGGTACACCGTGTTGGCGCCAAATCCGGCGAACGCCGAGCCGTTGTTGGCCGTGGCCGAGGTATAGGCGTACAGCAGCTGGCTGAAGCCGTGGGCGCCCGGGTTGCTCACTGCACTGGCAGGCCCTGGCAGGCTGGCGGCGATGGCCGCGAGCACCAGCACGCCGACCGGCATCACCAGCAGGGTTGCCACCAGTAACTGCACTTCCCGCGCCTGCAGCTTCTTGCCCAGGTATTCGGGTGTTCGGCCGATCATCAACCCGGCCAGGAACACCGCGATCAGCACGAACAGCAGCATGCCGTAGAGCCCGGCGCCGACGCCGCCGAAGATCACTTCGCCCACCATCATGTTGACCATCGCGACCATGCCGGTCAGCGGGTTGAGGCTGTCGTGCATGGCATTGACCGAGCCGTTCGAGGCCGCCGTGGTGGTCACCGTCCACAGCACCGAGCCGGTGGTGCCGAAGCGGCTCTCCTTGCCCTCCATGGGCGCGCTCTGCTGCACCTGGGCGCTGTCCAGCGCCGGGTTCGGCTGGTATTCCGACCACATTGCCGTGGCGCCGCCCAGCAGGAACAGGCCCAGCATGCAGGCGATGATGGCGCGGCTCTGGCGCAGGTCCTTGACGTAGTGCCCAAAGGTGAACACCAGGGCCACCGGGATCAGGATGATCGAGGCTACCTCGAACAGGTTGCTCCAGGCCGTTGGGTTTTCGAACGGGTGCGCCGAGTTGACGCCGAAGAAGCCACCACCATTGGTGCCCAGCTGCTTGATGGCGATCTGGCTGGCGGCCGGGCCCAGCGGGATGGTCTGGTCGGCGCCTTGCAGGGTCACGGCGTGGGCGTAGTCGGCGAAGGTCTGCGGCACACCCTGCCACACCAGTAGCAGCGCCAGCAGCAGGCACAGCGGCAGCAGGCCGTAGAGGGTGGCGCGGGTCATGTCGACCCAGAAGTTGCCCAGGCTGGTGGTGGAGCGACGGGCGATGCCGCGGCACAGCGCAACCAGCACGGCCAGGCCAGTGGCAGCGCTGACGAAGTTCTGCACGGTCAGGCCGAGCATCTGGCTCAGGTAGCTGACCGACGCCTCACCGCTGTAAGCCTGCCAGTTGGTGTTGGTGACGAAGCTCACCGCCGTGTTGAAGGCCAGCGACCATTCCTGGCCGGGCAGGTGCTGCGGGTTGAGTGGCAGGTAGCCTTGCAGCAGGAGCACGCTGAACAGCAGCAGGAAGCCGGCCAGGTTGAAGGCCAGCAGGGCCAGCGTGTACTGCTTCCAATTCTGCTCCTGGTCGGCGCGCACGCCGGCCAGGCGGTAACAGCCGCGCTCCACCGGCCCGAGCACGGGAGTCAGCCAGGTGCGCTGCCCTTCCATGACCTTGTAGTAGAAACGCCCGAGCCAGGGTGCCGGCAGCAGCACTATGGCGAAGAAGGCCAACAGCAAGAGGTAATCGTAACTGTGCATGGCCGCTCCCTAGCTGCGATCGGCGCGCAGCAGCGCTACCAGCAGGTAAACCGCCAATGCCACTGCCAGTAGCAGTGACAACCCGTCGAGCATGTACATGAGTGCAATTCCCCCGTGGTACGGCCTGGGCCGCTTTGGGGGAATTGTCTGGGAGAGGGGCGTAAAGGGACGAGACCGGAGGGAGAGACTGGCTATAAAGAATGCGTAAAAACAGCCTTACGGTGGGGTTTGCGCCGAGTTACGGCTCCAGTCCAGCAGCAGGCTGTAGCCGACCGCCAGCAGGGTTGGCCCGATGAACAGGCCGATAAAGCCGAATGCCAACAAGCCGCCGAACACACCCAGCAACACGATCACCAGCGGCAGGTTGCCGCCGCGGCTGATCAGGTAGGGTTTGAGCACGTTGTCCACGCCGCTGATGACGAATGTGCCCCAGATACCGAGGAATACCGCCATGCCGTATTCGCCCTTCCACACCAGCCAGCCCGTCGCCGGTATCCAGGCCAGTGGCGGCCCCATCGGGATCAGGCTGAGCATGAAAGTCACCAGGCCCAGCACGATCGCCCCAGGCACTCCGGCAATCAGGAAGCCGATCAGTGCCAGCAGCGCCTGGGCCGCCGCCGTGCCGATCACACCGTTCACCACCCGCTGGACGGTCCCGGCCACCAACTCCAGATAGTAATCGGCGCGCTCGCCCACCAACCGGTTCAGCAGCCGCAACACGAAAGCCGACAGCCGCGGCCCGTCACGGTAGAAGAAGAACACGAACACCAGGCTCAGGGTCAGCTCCAGCACACCGCTGCCAATCTGCGCACTGCGCGCCAGCAACCAGTTGCCGACCTGCCCCAGGTACGGCTTCATCGACTGCAACAGGGCCGCGCCTTGCTGATCGAGGGATTGCCACCAACTGACCAGGCGCTCGCCCACGAAGGGAATGCCGCCCAGCCAGTCAGGTGCATCGGGCAGGCCATCGACCTGCACGTCACGCACAAAGGCCGTGGCGTCGCGGATGTGGTCGGCCAGGTTGAAGCCCAGCCACACCAGCGGCAAGGCGACGATCAGGATCCAGGCCGTAGTCAGCAGGCTGGCGGCCAGGGTTTCGCGGCCCCCCAGCACACGCGTCAGCAGGCGCATCAGCGGCCAGCTGGCGAACGCCAGGATAGCCCCCCACAGCAGCGCGGAGATGAACGGTGCCATGACCCACAGGGCGGCACCCAGCAGCGCCAGCAGCAGAATCTGGATCAGCAGGCGATCATTATTGGCCATGGTGACGCTCACTCAACGAATCAGTTCCAGGTGCAGGCCATCGGTGGGTGCGTTGCCGACTTCGAGCCGGCCATCACGCACACCCGCCTTGACCAGTTGCTCGCGCCAGGCCTCGGCCTGGGCGCCACTCAGGCTCGCGCGCAAGGTGCTGTCGAGGTTCAGGCTGCGTGCCAGCAAGGTCACCCAGCTGTCCTGCGGTGCAGCCAGGTCAGGGTAGTCGAGCTTGCCGGTGTCGCGCATTTCGCGCAGCACCGTGGCGGCGGTCGGCAGTATCTCGCCCAGCGGGCTGCTGGCGACGAATTCTTCCACATGCAGATAGGCGCGGCGGTTGCCACGGGTGACGCTGTACAGCGCAACCAGGGTGTCGGCCTCCTCGGCCGAGCGGCGCAGCAGGATGAACGCCTGCTGCTCGTCACCGCCGTTCAAGCGGGCATTGGCAAACACGTCGTTGGCCCACAGGCTGCCTTCGCCGCAATCGCGGCCCTGGCACCAGAACAGCGGATAGCCGCCGTCATGCTGCAGCTCTTCGCGTGCGCTGGTGAAGGCTTCGCGGGCACTACGCTCGACCGGCAGTTCATAGGTGACCGAGCTGACCTGGCCACGGCTTTCGATCTTGTCTTCGACACGCAGGCGGCCGCTAATCTTGCGTAGCGGGCCCATGGGGTAGACACGTTCCTGCTCCACGGCCGGGCGCTGGTCGACGACCTTCGCGTCCACCGGCACGGGCAGGCTGCCGGCCCACAGCAAGGGGCTGGCCAGCACAAGGCAGGTGGCGATGGCAGTACGAATGGGAACGGGCGCGCTCATCGGCGACCCATGCGACGCTGTGCGCCGGGTTGAAGCTCCAGGATGTCTGGCAGTTGCATGGTTGTCTCCCTGTTCAACCCGCCAAGCCTCGACACTTGTCCGGTGCAAGTCAAGCAAAGCCAAAGAAGCGATTGAAACAGTCTGCGACAAGGGCCGCGCCCGGTTCGTCGTTCAGGTGCAGGTGATGCCCGCCGGGCAGCACCGCCTGCTCAAAGGGTAGCTGCTCCAGCAGTTCGGTGTGGCGCACCAGCATACCGTCGGCCGCCACCACCAGGCTGGCTGGGCAGCTCACTCGCCGCACATAGGCCATGGCCTGTGCCTGGCTCAGGCGCACCGGCGATGGCAGGGTCAGACGGCTGTCGCTGCGCCAGCTGTAACCACCGGGCACCGGCATCAGGCCGCGCTGTGCCAGCCGCTCGGCGGCTTCGCGGCTGACCGCGACCATGCCCTTCATGCGCGCCTGCACGCCTTCCTCCAGGGTCGGGTAAACGGACTTGCGCTTGCCATCGAGGCGCAGCTGGGCCTGCAGGGCCATGCCCAGGCGCTCACCGGCATCCTGCTCGGCGCCGGTCGGGGGAATGACACCGTCGATCAGGGCAAGATGGCTGACCCGGTCTGGCAAGGCGCCGGCCAGCTGCACCGAAATGATCGCGCCCAACGAATGCCCGAGCAGGGCAAAACGCTGCCAGCCCAGTTGCTCGGCAACCCGCAGCACATCATGGGCGTAATCGGCCAAGGCATAACCCGCACCCAATGGGCGGTGCTCGGAATAACCGTGCCCGGCCAGATCGAGGGCGACGATGCGCAGGCCCTTCAACTGCGGGGCCAGGCGGGAGAAGCTGTTGGCGTTGTCCAGCCAGCCGTGCAGGGCGATCACCGGCAGGCCATCCTCCGGGCCGAACAGGTGCGCGGCCAGCTCGATATGGCCCAGGCTCAGGCGGACCTCCTCGACCTGTGCGCTCATGCCTGGCTCCAGCGGTCGAACAGGCCCTTGATCAGGCTGGCCGTGTCGGCCGGCCGTTCCAGCGGGAACATGTGCCCGCCCGGCACGCTGTGGTACTCGCCCTGCGGCATGCCGCGCACCGCCAGCGCATGGTGACGGCGGATGACGTTGCTGCGCTCGCCACGCACCATCGCCAGAGGCACCTGCAACTGGCGCGCCGGCGCCGGGCTGGCGTGCGGGATATTGCGGTAGATGCTGATCTCGGTGGCCGGGTCGAAACGCAGGCGCAAGCCCTGTTCGTCCGCCTGCAGGCCATGCTCGAGGTAGGCTTCCAGGCAATCCGGGTCGAAGTGGCGGAACAGCGACTTGCTGGCGAAGTAGTCACGTGCGCTGGCACGGTCGGCAAAGGCTTCACGCCGCCCTAGGGTACGACCAGCCGGGGTGATGCGGTCGATGAAGCCAAAGCGCTTGGCGGTGCGCAGCAGCCATTGGTCTGCGCGGGTCAATACCGGCGAGTCGAGCATCACCACGCCGCGGTACAGTTCGGGCCGGCGCAAGGCGGCGTGCAGGTGCAGCACGCCGCCCAGCGAATGGCCGACGCCCCACACCGGCGCCGCCTGCTGCGCCAGGTGGTGCAGCAGCTCATCGACCAGACTCTGCCAGTTATCGCCCACCGGAAAACGCGGGTCATGGGCGTGCTGGGCCAGATGACTGACCTGATAATCCGGCGCCAGGGCGGCGAACAACTTGCCGTAGGTGGCCGAGGGAAAACCGTTGGCATGGGCGAAGAAGATCTGCTGCGACATGGCGCCGGGTCCGGACGGGAAAGATGGCTTATTGTCTGCATCGGGCCGGCACTCGGCAACGTCTGTAAATGTCATCGCCAAGGGCAATCAGGTCATGCCGATTCGTCGAAACTGGCCAGCGAACGGCGCAGGCAGGCTTGCATGTAGGCAATCTGGCTCTCCAGCGCCTCACGGGCCAGGCTCTGGTCCTGAAGGTCGAGTTGCAGGCGGCGCAAGGCCAGGCAGCTGGTTTGCAGCAGGTGAGACATGCGCATGCAGGATCTCTGCAGTTCGTCCAGGTCCTGCTCGATCAACAGGTTGTCCAGGGGCTGCTGCTCGACCTTGTTGCGGATTCTGCCCTTCAAGTGATGGAGCTTGGCGTCGGCGGCTTCGCGCAACAGGGTGTACTGGGCAAAATCGAGACGGTTGTTGCGCTGCACAGTTTCAATCGTGGGCTGCAGATCCAGAGAGCGCAGCAGCTCGTGCATCAACCCGCTCATTCAACGCTCCCTGCCTTTTCATTTGCTGCTGATCCCGGCGCCAAGCATCCATTGGATCCAATTTTTAAGCAACTGGCAAAAATGCCAGTTGCTTCAGCTCAGTCCGGCGAAATAAGCGCGCGCAATGTCATCAGCCCAGCCAGCGGCCAATCGCCTTCCAACTCCGCCAGGCTGGCAGTGCTCATTGGCGCCGGCTGCTGCGCATGGCCATGCTCGAGCATGCCAACCAGTGAACCCACCAGAGGCTGGTGGCTGACCAGCAGCACATGCTCCAGGCCCAGGCGCTCGACCTCGCCGATCACCTGCCGCACGTCGCTGTCAGGTGTAAGCCACGGCACAGTGCGCACGGGCTCGGCGAAGCCCAGGGTGTCATGCACCAGGGCGGCTGTCTGTTGCGCACGCACGTACGGGCTGGCGATGATCGCCTGCAACGGCTGGCCAAGCAGCCGGGCCGCACTGTGCAGCACCTGCTCGCGGCCATGGCCGGTCAGGCGCCGCTCAGCGTCGGTGTTGGCGCGCGGTTCCGCCTCGCCGTGGCGCAGCACCCACAGCTTCACAGCTTGGGCTCCTCGTCGCGCACCGGGTGCGCTGCCGGGGCCACGGCGTGGGGCGCCTCGCCTTCCGGGGCACGGGCTGCCGGCCAGTCAGCGAACGGCCATGGCTTCTGGTCAGTGTGGAAGGTACCGAAACGGCCGATCTGCGCCAGGTACTGGCTCAGGCTGTCGCCGAAGTTCATCAGGCTGGCGCTCGGTGCGCCATAGACCAGGCGGTAGATCAGCTGCACCAGCACCAGGCCGCCGAGCAGCAGCTCGGCCAGTTGCCAGACCACCAGGAACACCAGCATCCACAGCACCCGCAGGATGATCGACTCGCGCTGGGCGCGCTCGGGTGTATCGTTCATGTGCTGCTCCTTCGCTTAGTTGAAACCACTGATGGAAATGAAATCGACATCGGTCTTGGGCTCGGCGCGCATCAGGTGCTCGATCACCTGGTTCAGCGTGCGGCCTTCGAACAGGATGGCGTGCAGGCCGGCCACCAGCGGCATGTAGACCTGCACTTCCTGGGCCTTGGCCTTGAGCACCTTGAGCGTATTGACCCCTTCAGCCACTTCGCCCAGGCGGCTGACCGCCTGCTCCAGGCTCAGGCCCTGGCCCAGGGCGTGGCCGACCTGGTAGTTGCGGCTCTTGGGCGACGAGCAGGTGACGATCAGGTCACCGACACCCGCCAGGCCGAGGAACGTCATGGGGTTGGCCCCCTGGCTGACGGCAAAGCGGGTCATCTCGGCCAGCGCACGGGTGATCAGCATGCTCTTGGTGTTTTCGCCCATGCCCAGGGCGACAGCCATGCCGGCAATGATCGCATAGACGTTCTTCAGTGCGCCGCCCAGCTCAACGCCGAAGCGGTCGCTGCTGGCGTAGACCCGGAACGTACGCCCGTGCAGTACGGCTTGCACCCGCTGGCACAGTGCTTCGTCTTCGCTGGCGACCACGGTGGCGGTCAGTGCATGTTCGGCAATCTCGCGGGCCAGGTTGGGGCCGGAGAGCACACCGATGCGGGCTTCGGGCGCGATTTCCTCGAGGATCTGGCTCATCAGCTTGAAGCTCTGCGCCTCGATGCCCTTGGTCAGGCTGACCAGGTATTTGCCACGCAGCAGCTCGGCATGGGGCGCCAGCACACTGCGCAGGGCACTCGAAGGCAGCGCGACGAAAATCAGGTCGCTGGCTTGCAAGGTGGCCAGCAGGTCGTTGACCGGCTCGACACCGTCCTTCAGGCGGATGCCCTTGAGATAGCGCGGGTTCTCGCGATTGACCCGCATCGCCTCGGCCTGCTCGGGGTCGCGCATCCATTGGCGTACCGGCACGCCATTCTCGGCCAGCAGGTTCGCCACGGCGGTGCCGAAGCTGCCGCCCCCCAGAACTGCAACAGGTTGCTGTTCAGTCATATTCAATCCGTTAAAGCCATTAAGTTAAGTGGCGACCCGCTCATTATACGGCTCACCTGCTACAGAACCAGTACTGCCCCATTCGCGGGCCAACCCGCTCCCACAGGTACCGCGCCACTGCGAAAAGCTGCGCAATACTTGTGGGAGCGGGTTTACCCGCGAAGAGGCCGTTATATCCACCGCAGATCACACCGCAGATCACTGGCAAAACCTTCTCGGTCAGTTAACATGCCTGTTTCAATCCTGAGACAAGGCTGTCCTGTGTTCCCTGGCCCGCCCCCTTACCCTCGCCTGCTGCTGCTGACTGCCCTGCTCGGCGGCTCGGCTGTGGCCGATGACCTGTTCATCGACAACTCGGACCTGCCACAGGTTCTGACCGCCACGCGGCTGAAACAATCCCCGGCAGCGGTGCCGGGCAGCATGACCGTGCTCGACAACGAACTGATCCGTGCCAGCGGTGCCCGTGATATCCCCGAGCTGCTGCGCCTGGTACCGGGCATGATGATCGGCTACGGCGCCGGCAACCAGCCGACCGTCAACTACCACGGCAGCAACGTCAACGATGCACGCCGCATGCAAGTGCTGATCGACGGCCGCTCGGTGTACCGCGCAGGCCTGGCCACGGTGGACTGGAGCGACATCCCGGTCGCCATCGAGGACATCGAGCGCATCGAAGTGTTCCGCGGCCCCAACACCGTCAGCTACGGCGCCAACGCATTGATGGCGGTGGTCAACATTCTCACCCGCAACCCGGCCGACAGCCACGGCTCGCGGATGAAACTGACCCGCGGCCAGGATGGCATCAACGACTACTACCTCAGCCATGGCTTCGGCTGGGACGGCGGCGACATGCGCCTGTCGGTGTCCGGCCAGCAGGACGATGGCTTCGACGAGAACCAGTTCGGCCAGGACTACCGCGACAGCCGCCGCCTGAACCGCTTCAACCTCAGTGTCAGCCACGTTCTGGCGCCGGACCAGACCCTGGAATGGCAACTGGCGGCCAAGGAAGGCAGCAACCAGCGGCCGTATACCTATCAGCCGGTGTTCCCCTACGTCACCCAGAGCGGTGACAACGCCGACGTCAATGCCAAGGACTATGCCGGTTCGGTACGCTGGAACATCGACTTCAACCCCGAGCACAGCCTGTATGTGCAGGGTTCGGCCCAGATGTTCGACCGCCAGCAGGTCTGGCGCGCCTGTGATGCGGCACTGTCGTTCAGCCCCGAGTTGACCCGCTTGTGGCAGATGAACCCCGACTTCGCCGAAAAGGTCGCCCGCGGGGCGAACAACCCGCCGAACAGCAGCAACCCGGAAGAACAAGCGCTGGTCGATGCGATCAAGGACCAGTGGAACAACCAGGGCGGCAAGAATGTGGTCTGCGGCGATGTCGACCAGAGTACCCGCGAGACCCGCTATGACCTGGAGGTACAGGACACCCTGAGCCTGACCGACAGCCTGCGCCTGCTCAGCGGCATGAACTACCGCTATGATCGCGCCGATTCGCAGACCTACTTCGACGGCAGCATCGACGACCAGACCTGGCGCCTGTTCGGCCAGCTGGAATGGCGCGCCGACGAGCACTGGATTCTCCAGGGTGGCGCGATGTTCGAAGATTCGCGCCTGTCCGGCAGCTCCCTGACCCCGCGCATGGCTATCAACTACCTCATCACACCGCGCCACGGCCTGCGTGCGGTGTACTCCGAGGCGGTGCGCTCGCCGGACATGTTCGAGAACAACGTCAACTGGAGCTACACGGTCAAGAACCTGAGCCCCACCGCGTTCGGCCAGCGCAATGCCGAATACTTCGTCAAGACCCGCGGCCCTGGCGACCTCGAACAGGAACGCATGCGCTCGCGCGAGCTGGGCTATAACGGCTACTTCAGCGACTTCGACCTGAACATGGATGTGAAGCTGTTCTACGACGAGATCACCGGAATGATCAGCGAACCCCTGAGGAACAACCAGTACATCGCCAGCAACGCCAACAAGGCCCGCTTCAGCGGCAGCGAGGCGCAATTCGACTGGCACCTGGCGCCACGCGACCGCCTGCGCCTGACCTATGCCTATGTCGATGCCTGGGCCAGCAACCCCGCCGACCGACGCCTCAGCGCGCGCAACAGTGGCTCGGCTGGCTGGATGCGCGATTGGGGCGAGGGTTGGTCGAGCGCGCTGTTCTATTACGGCGACGACGCCCTCAACCAGTACCGCTACGAACGCGTTGACCTGCGCGTGGCCAAGCGCTTCCGTATCCAGGGCAGCACCCTGGAACTGGCCGGGCTGTGGCAGCAACGCCTGGACGACCAGCCCACCACGGTGGAGCAGAATCGTTATGACAGCCGCCACCGCCTGAGCGTCAGCGCGGAGCTGGAGTTCTGATGGCCCGACTGCTGCGCCTGCTGCTGTTCTGCCTGTGGCCACTGGGTACGCTGTCCGCCAGCGAAATCCTGCTGGTCGGCGGCGACGAACAGCCTGGCTTTCGCAGCTTCGTCGAAGCCCTGCAAGGCCGCCGCAGCCATGACCAGGTTCGTTTCCAGAGCATCGCCGCGCTGCCCCGCCCCGCTCAGCTCAAGGCTGACGTGCGCCTGGTGCTGCTCGACAACAGCGCGCTCGAGTGGCGCCTGAGCGACAACGGCGGGCCACCTGCGCTGGCCATGCGCGTCAGCCGGGTACAGGCTGAACAACGCCTGGGAAAGTCGCGTCCCGCTTACCTGACCCTGCTGTGGAGCGACCCGCCGCTGGCGCGGCAACTGCGCCTGGCCCGCTACCTGTTGCCACAGGCCCAGCGCATTGGCGTGCTGTACGGTAAGCGCAGTCAGTTCCTGCTCGACGAACTGCGCCAGGCGGCACGCCCGCTGGGCCTGGAGATCGTCGCCCAGGACTGGCCGGACCAACGCGACAGCCGTCCCCTGCAACACCTGCTGGCCAACAGCGACGTGCTGTTGGGCCTCGATGACCCCGACCTGTACAACTCCAAGACAGCGAAGAACCTGCTGCTCAGCAGCTACGGCCGACAGATGGCCCTGATCGGGCCGAACGCCGGCTTCGTGCGCGCTGGCGCACTGGCCAGCACCTACAGCGACCAGGACGACTGGCTGGCCGTGCTCGACCAGTTGCTCGACCAGCCTCCGACGCACTGGCCACGCAGCCTGTACCCGGCGCGCTATGGCGTCAGCGGCAACCAGCAGGTAGCCCGCGCACTGGGCCTTGAGCCGATTGATCCGAACGCCACTGCCAAGGCCTTGGCCGAAGGAGAACCCACCCCATGAGCAAACGCCTGAGCTGGGACATCCACACCCGCACCCAGATCATCAGCCTGGGCCCGGCATTGCTGCTGACCTTGCTGTTGATCAGCTTTTTCACGTTCGTGCGGATCCAGGATCTGCGCCAGGAGCTGAACCACACCGGGCAGCTGATTGCCAACCAGCTGGCACCGGCATCCGAGTACGGTGTCATCTCCGGTAACAATGAAGTCCTCGAAGGCCTGATGCGCGCCACCCTGAGCATCCCGCACGTGCGCTTCCTCGAAGTACAGGACAGCCGCAACCACATCCTGGTGTACGTCGAACAGCAGGACGAGAGCAACAACCGGGCGCAGCAGGTGGAAGTGTTCCAGGCGCCGATCCGCCTGCAGCAGATCCGCCTGGACAGCGACTTCCTGCAACAGGGCAAGGCGCCGACACCGGCCATCGGCGACGACTACCTGGGCCGGGTGATCGTCGGCATGTCGGACGATGCCTTCAGCCAGCGCCAGCAGGAAATTGTGATCAAGGCCGGCATCCTGGCGCTGTTCGCCCTGCTGTTCACCTTCCTCCTTGCACGCCGCCTGGCCATGAGCCTGGCCAAACCCATCAGCGACATGGGCCATGCGGTCAAGGCCATCCAGCAGGGTGAATTCAATGCACCGCTGCCGGTGGTCGACGACAGCGAACTCGGCCACCTGGCGCGGCATATCAACAACCTCGCCAACGCCCTGGACCAGGCCAGTGCCGAACAGAAGCAGGCCATCGCCCAGCTGATCCAGGCGCGCGAGGAAGCCGAACAGGCCAACGGCGCCAAGTCGGAGTTCCTGGCCATGATGAGCCACGAATTGCGCACCCCCATGAACGGCGTGCTGGGCATGCTGCAACTGCTGGAAACCACCCAGCTGACAAGTGAACAGGCGGATTACACGGCGGTGGCCAGCGAGTCCACCGGGCACCTGTTGAAAGTCATCAATGACATCCTCGACTTCTCGCGGATCGAACGCACGACGCTGGAGCTCGAGCACATCGACTTCAACCTGGGCGAGCTGATCGCCACCTGCGTGCAGTCGTTCCAGCACGGCGCCCAGCAGCGCGGCCTGGAATTGCACCTGCAATTGCCGGCAGAGGGCGCACAGCCGCAGGTGGTCGGCGACCCGACGCGCATCCGCCAGATCCTCCTCAACCTGATCGGCAACGCCCTGAAGTTCACCGAGCGCGGCCAGGTCCAGGTCGAGGCGCACTGGCAGCTGCTCGACCGACAATTGCTGTGGTTCACCTGCAGCGTACGTGACACGGGTATCGGCATCGACAGCGAACGCCTGGAAATGATGTTCGTCGCCTTCCAGCAGGCCGACAGCTCGATTTCGCGACGCTATGGCGGCACGGGCCTGGGCCTGTCGATCGCCCGCACCCTGGCCGAACGCATGGGCGGCAAACTGCGCGGTGAAAGCCGCGAAGGGCTGGGCTCGACCTTTACCCTGGAAATGCCACTGCCCCTGGCCAGTACCACACCGGCAACGCTGCCGGGCAGCTCGGGGGCCAATGCGCCACTTGAGGTCGGCAAACGGATCCTGCTGGTGGAGGACAATCCGGTCAATCAGAGCGTCATCGAAGCCATGTTGCGCAGCCTGGGGATGGAGGTCAGCGTGGCCCACGACGGGCTTCAGGCCGTGGAACAGGTCAGCCAGCAGCCGTTCGCCGCAGTGCTGATGGATTGCCGCCTGCCGCAGATGGATGGCTATGAAGCGACCCGGCGCATCCGCCTGTTGCCGGCCTGCGGCCAGCTGCCGATCATCGCCTTGACCGCCAATGCCCTGCAGGGTGACCGCGAGCGTTGCATGGCAGCCGGCATGAATGATTACCTGAGCAAACCGTTCCGCCGCACCGAGTTGCAGCGGGTATTGCAGCGCTGGTTGCCTGGACGGACAGCGGCGACTGGCGATAAATGCTAAAGTGCGGCAGTCTTAAGTACTGGACAGGACCTTATCCGGACCTGAAAATAGACGTTTCAGTGCACACCTGTACTTCTTTCGCCAGGTGCGCTGTGACTTTCACCACAACGCAATAGTCTACCTGTAGGCTGCCGTCCCAGAAGCAAGAAGGGTCGGCCGGGAAGATTCATCCCCTGCCACAGGGGGTTATTGAGGAGCTCGCATGACCAAACAACACGCCTTTACTCGGGAAGACCTGCTGCGCTGCAGTCGCGGTGAGCTGTTCGGCCCAGGTAATGCGCAACTGCCCGCGCCGAACATGCTGATGGTCGATCGCATCACCCATATCAGCGAAGAAGGCGGCAAGTACGGCAAAGGTGAATTGGTCGCCGAGCTGGATATCACCCCGGACCTGTGGTTCTTCGCCTGCCACTTCGAAGGCGACCCGGTGATGCCGGGCTGCCTGGGCCTCGACGCCATGTGGCAGCTGGTCGGCTTCTTCCTCGGCTGGCAAGGCCTGCCGGGCCGTGGCCGTGCGCTGGGTTCGGGCGAAGTGAAGTTCTTCGGCCAGGTACTGCCGACCGCCAAGAAAGTCACCTACAACATTCACATCAAGCGCGTCCTGAAGGGTAAGCTGAACATGGCCATCGCCGATGGCTCGGTCAGCGTCGACGGTCGCGAGATCTACACCGCCGAAGCCCTGCGGGTCGGCGTGTTCACCTCCACTGACAATTTCTAAGGGTTATTCGCATGCGCCGCGTCGTTATCACTGGTCTGGGCATCGTATCGTGCCTGGGCAATGACAAAGCTACCGTCACCGAAAACCTGCGCAACAGCCGTCCGGGTATCCGTTACAACCCGGAATACAAGGAAATGGGGCTGCGTAGCCAGGTTTCCGGGTCCATCGACCTCAACCTCGAAGAACTGATCGACCGCAAGGTCTACCGCTTCGTCGGCCACGCCGCTGCCTACGCCTACCTGGCGATGCAGGACGCGATCAAGGACTCGGGCCTGACCGAAGAGCAGGTTTCCAACCCGCGTACCGGCCTGGTTGCCGGTTCGGGCGGCGCCTCGACCCTGAACCAGATGGAAGCGCTGGATACCCTGCGCGAAAAAGGCGTCAAGCGCGTCGGCCCGTACCGCGTCACCCGCACCATGGGCAGCACCGTTTCGGCGTGCCTGGCCACCCCGTTCAAGATCAAGGGCATCAACTACTCGATCTCGTCGGCCTGCGCCACTTCCGCACACTGCATCGGCACCGCCCTGGAGCAGATCCAGTGGGGCAAGCAGGACATCGTCTTCGCCGGTGGCGGTGAAGAAGAGCACTGGAGCCAGTCGTTCCTGTTCGATGCCATGGGCGCCCTGTCGACCAAGCGCAACGAAACCCCGGAACTGGCTTCGCGCGCCTACGACGCCGACCGTGATGGCTTCGTCATCGCTGGCGGCGGCGGCATGGTGGTGGTCGAGGAGCTGGAACACGCCCTCGCCCGTGGCGCCAAGATCTACGCCGAAATCGTCGGCTACGGTGCAACCTCCGACGGCTACGACATGGTCGCACCGAGCGGCGAAGGCGCCATCCGCTGCATGCAGCAGGCGCTGTCCACCGTCGACACCCCGATCGACTACCTGAACACCCACGGCACTTCCACCCCGGTCGGCGACGTCGCCGAGATGAAGGGCGTACGTGAAGTGTTCGGCGACAAGGCACCGAAAATCAGCTCGACCAAGAGCCTGTCGGGCCACTCGCTGGGTGCCGCTGGTGTGCACGAGGCGATCTACTGCCTGCTGATGATGGAAAACAACTTCATCGCCGGCTCCGCCAATATCGACGAGCTGGACCCCGAGGTTGCCGACCTGCCGGTACTGCGCAAAACCGAAGAAAACGCCAAGATCGACACGGTCATGAGCAACAGCTTCGGTTTCGGCGGCACCAACGCCACCCTGGTGCTCAAGCGCTGGACTGGCAAGTAATACGCTGCTGCAGCAACTGAAACGCCCCGACTGGTTCGGGGCGTTTTCATTTGCGTTGCCTGGGCAGCCAGCGCAGTGTTTCAGCATTGCTCGGCAAGCCGCTATGCTTGGGGCATTTCCACCTCGCCTGGAGCCCGCCATGAGCAGCCCCCTGATCATCCGCCCACGCGCCGAATCGGTCGAGGGCCAACCGATCCTGCGCCCGCTGCCCTCGGCCCAGTGCCGTAGCGTCGGCCCGTTCGTGTTCTTCGACCATATGCTCGAGACCGATTATGAACCGGGCAAAGGCATGGACATTCGCCAGCACCCGCATATTGGCCTCTCTACCCTCACCTACCTGTTCGAAGGCGCGATCCTGCACAAGGACAGCCTCGGCTCGGAGCAGCGCGTGCTGCCGGGTGATGTGAGCTGGATGACCGCTGGCAAAGGTGTCGCGCATGTCGAGCGCACGCCTGCAGACGCCCTGGCCCATGGTTCACGCCTGCACGGGCTGCAAGTGTGGCTGGCCTCGCCAAAGGCGCTTGAACAGGGCGAGCCGAGCTACAGCCACCATCCGGCGGCGAGCCTGCCGGTCAGTGACAACCTGGGCGTACGCATCTGCATGATTGCCGGCAGCGGGTTCTGCCTGGAATCACCGGTGCCGGTCCTCTCCCCCACCCTTTATGCGCATGTGCTGATGCAGCCAGCTACCACGCTGGTGGTGCCTGGCGAACATGTGCAGCGTGCGCTGTATCTGCTCGACGGCGAGCTGTTCATGGACAGTGAACCGGTCGCGGCCTGTAGCCTGATCGTGCTGCCGGAGGGCGAAGAGGTGACGTTGTATGCCGAGGAGGAATGCCAGCTGGTGCTGATTGGTGGGGAGCCGTTGGATGGGCCACGGCGGATGAACTGGAATTTTGTGGCCAGTGATGGGGAGCTGATCGAGCGGGCCAGGGCCAAGTGGGCTGCCGGGGATTGGCCGACAGTGCCTGGGGAAACTTCAAGAATCGAGTTGCCGCGATAATCTGGGGCTGCTTTGCAGCCCTTTCGCCGGCAAGCGCGGCTCCCACAGGTACTGCACAGGCTTTGATGACAGTGCTGACCTGTGGGAGCCGCGCTTGCCGGCGAAAGGGCTGCAAAGCAGCCCCAGATTATCGCGGCAACTCGATTCTTGAAG